>MEDJ01000021.1 GCA_001724025.1 Acidobacteria bacterium SCN 69-37
CCCGCCGCCGCGCGCCCGCGCCGCGCCCCGTGCCGCCCGCGGCCGCGCCGCCCGCCGCCGCCGCGCCGCCAATTCCTGATCCCCCGATCACAAACGATCACAAAACCGCCAACGACTTCGTCAGGGCCCAGGCGTGACCATACGCGCCATGGAGGGTCCGATGACCAAGACCGATCGTGTCCGTTACGAAATGCTGTTGAGAGTACGTGACTTCGGGGCGTCGCAGGGTGCGGCGTTTCCGGGGTCTTCGAAAGGTGGGCAGACCTTCGCCAGGGTGGCACAGGCGGTGGCCGATATCGACGCCCACGACACGGCGAGACTGCTCGCCGCTCACGAGGGCCGCCGCGCGAAGACCGCCGCGCGCCGGGACGTCAGACGATGGATGCTCGCCATCGCCATGACGGCCAGGGACCTCACCCGCGCAACGCCCGAACTGGAAAAGACGTTGCGTATGCCGCGGCGCTCCTCGGAAGTCGTCCTGTTGGGCGCAGCGCGGTCGTTCCTCGAAGCGGCAGCCCGGATCGACAACGACCTTGTCGATCTCGGCCTGCCATCCACGTTCCTCGCTGATTTCCGCGAGGCGGTGGACACGTTCGAGGAACAGATGGGGGCACGACGCGCGGGTCGCGGTGCGGTTGCCGCGGCGCGGAAAGGGATCGATACCGCGCTTGCCGCGGGCATGAACGCCGCCCGCACGCTCGACGTCGTCGTCACCAACACGGTGGGCCTCGACCCGGTCCTGTTCGCCAGATGGCAGCGCGATCGCCGCCTGGTGGATGGCCGGACCCGAGGCGCGGCGCCGGTGGCCATTCCACCGGTCCAACCGGCCGTCGGCACGGAGACCAACACGCCTCCGGCCGACGCGGGCGGAATCGGCCACGAGCCGGTTCAGCCGTCGCCGCAAGCCCTCGCCCTGGCGCCTGTGCCGACCAGCGACACGCCGCTGGACCTCGACAAGGCGTCCTGAGGGTTCCACTCCTTTGCGCGAACCGGACCTGCAGGATCACGATGCCTGCAGGTCCGGGGTGTTCGTGTCCTACAATGCCCGGCATGCCCCAGGGCGGCGGATTCGCGTTCGGCGCGTTTCAGCTCGACGTCCGCTCTCGGCGCCTGTGCGGCAACGGCACCCTGGTCCCGCTGCGCCCCCGCCACTTCGAACTCCTTCACGAACTGATCGCCCACGCGGGTGACGTCGTCACGAAGGACCGGCTCATGACCGTCGCCTGGCCTGGCGTCGTCGTCGAGGAGAACACGCTGGCGCAGGCAATGTCGCAGCTTCGCGCGGCGCTCGACGCAGACGATCCGAAGCACTTCATTCATACCGTGTCGGGCCACGGCTACCGGTTCGTGGCGCCCGTGAACCGCATGGACATCCGCGTCGACGCCGCAGACATCCAGCAGATGCTCGCGCCGTATCGCGCGCTCGTCGACGGGCGTGCCGCCGTCGAGACGCTCGAACTCGCACAGTTGACGCATGCGCGATCGCTCTTCGGCGAGGCGCTCGCGGCAGCCCCGGACGACGCGGCGCTGCACGTGGGACTCGCGAACGCCTGCGCGCTGATGTCCGAATCGACGCGCGGCGACCTCGCGCCCGACACCGCATCGCTGCACCTGGCCCTCGCGAGTGCACAGGAGGCCTGTCGCCTCGCACCGGAATACGCCGAAGCGTGGGCGACGCTGGGGTTTGCCTCCGGGTGCGCACGGGCCACGGCCGACGCCATTGCGGCGCTTCGCCGCGCGACGGCACTCGAGCCGAACAACTGGCGGCACTGGCTGCGACTCGCGTACGTGAGCTGGGGCGAGGAACTCCTGCGTGCGGCCGAACGCACACTCGAGATGCTCCCCGGGTGCCCGATCCCGTACTGGCTGATGGCGAGAGTGCACGTCGCGCGCGGACGCGACGCGTTCGCCCGGCGCGAACTGGCCAACGGTCTGGCGGCCCTCCCCGCGGCGTCGGATGGTCCCTCGCGATTCTCGGTCGTCGCCTTCCACCTGCTCGATGGCCTGCTTCGCCTCGATGCCGGCGAAGACGACGACGCGCAGGCGGCGTTCGCGCGCGAACTGGCCGGTGAGTCGCGCGGGCATCTGTACGCGCGCGAATGCTGCGCGCACACGTGGGCGTCGATTGGCGCGGGTCACCTGAGGCGCAGCCGGCGCAATCCGGCGATCGACGCGTTCGGTCAATCGCTCGCGCGCATGCCCTGTCATCCGACGGCGCGCGTCGGCCTGATGATTCTGGGCGTGATGGATCACCCGGCGCTCGTGGCCCTGCCGCACGACGCCGTCGCCGTGAACGGCCGGCATGTCGACGAAGCCATCGCACGTGCGGCATGGCTGTCGTTCAACGGCGATGTGCAGGCCGCCGTGCAGGTGGTGTCCGCGGCACTGGCGTCGGAGGCTCCCGGCAACGCCGGATGGAAGCTGCCGATCGAGCCGATGCTCGGCGTCCGTCAGGCACGCGACGCGTGGTCGCCCGTACTCGCGACCGTGCGGACGCGCGCGAGCTGAGAAGGCGCGGCCGGCGGCGCGTCGTATACCATCTCCCCACACCCGGACAGCATTCCTGGAGATCGAGAGCAGCCATGGCCAATCGCAGGGAGTTCATCAGGCAGATCGGCGTCGGCACCGTCAGTCTCGGACTGGTGCCCTGGTTGGCCGCATGCGGCCGCGGAGACGAGGCTGCGCCGGGGCCGGGGCGTGCGCTGCCGCGCAGCGCGCCGGAAGCGCAGGGCATCAGTTCCGCGGGTATTACGACGTTTCTCGACGAGGTGGCCCGGAGCGGCATCGAATTCCACAGCATCATGGTGCTGCGCCACGGGCACGTCGTGGCCGAGGGCTGGTGGGCGCCGTTCGCGGCGCCCTATCGCCACACGCTCTATTCGCTCAGCAAGAGCTTCACCTCGACGGCCGTCGGCATGGCCGTGGCCGACGGCCTGCTGAGTGTCGACGATCCCGTCACGAGGTTCTTCCCCGACGACCTGCCGTCGCCCATCGGTCCGAACCTCGCGGCGATGAAGGTCCGGCACCTGCTGACCATGACGACCGGGCACGCGGCGGACACGATGGGAGCGCTCCGCGCGTCGAACGGCCGCTGGCCGAAGGCGTTCCTGGCCCTGGACGTGGACTTCGAACCCGGCACGCACTTTCTCTACAACACGGGCGCCACGTACATGCTGTCCGCCATCGTGCAGACGCTCACGGGCCGCACCGTGCACGATCTGCTCGGCGAACGACTGTTCGTGCCGCTCGGCATCGAAGGGTCGGACTGGGAAGCGGATCCCGCCGGCGTCAACGTCGGCGGCTACGGTCTGCGCGTCACCACGGAAGACATCGCGAAGTTCGGACAGGTGTATCTGGACCGTGGGCAGTGGCGCGGCCAGACGCTCGTGCCCGCGTCGTGGGTCGACGACGCCACCCGCACGCAGACGACGTCACAGAGTGGCGACAACGACTGGTCGCAGGGCTACGGCTACCAGTTCTGGCGCTGCAAGCCCGCACCCGGCTTCTATCGCGGCGATGGCGCGTTCGGCCAGTTCTGCATCGTCATTCCGCAGAAGGACGTGGTGATCGCGGTGACGAGCGAGTCGTCCGACATGCAGCGGTCCATGAACCTGATGTGGGATCACCTGCTGCCGGCGATTCACGACGACGCGACGCTGCCGGCTGATGCACCGGCGGAACGCGCACTCACGCAGGCGCTCGCCGCGCTCGCGCTTGCTCCCGCGGCGGGCGAGGCCTCGTCGCCGCGTGCGGCCGGGATCTCCGGCCGCACGTTCACGCTCGACGAGAACCCGCTCGGCGCGCGGACCGTCCGGTTCGACGTGACCGGTGACGGCTGCACGTTCACCGTCGACGGCACCAGTGGTCTCAGGTCCGTGGTGTGTGGCTGGGGACGCTGGGTGACGGCCGACAACCGGCGCACCGGACCCGACGACCTGTTCCCGGTGCAGGGGCGTACCGACATCGCCACGAAGATTGCCGCCAGCGCGGCGTGGCCGGAGCCAGACACGCTTGCCATGACGTGGCAGTACGTCGAGAACATCCACCACGACGACATCACCTGCACGTTCGACGGCAATCGCGTGACGATCACGTTCGCCGGCAGCGTGCAGACAATGCAGCGGCAGCCGGATCCGCGGCCGGTACTGGTGGGACGGCTGGCCGAGGCGTAGCGTCCGCCGCCCGCCGCCCGCCGCCGTCAATTCATCGTTCGCGCGGGATCTGGAACGACAGCCAGAGTGACTCGAGCGCCGCGGCGCGCATGTCGACGCTGCCGAGCCAGGCGGGCGACGACTCGGTGGGATCGAAATTCTCCGCCACGAATTCGTCGAAGAACTGCGGCTGGTACTGCCGGTAGATGCGGATGCCGAACCGCACCAGGTCCGTGGCTACCGGGCGGAAGCGATCGACCCCCTGCTGTTCCCACGCGCGTGCGAGCGCCAAACCCTCGTCGACGGCGTCGGTGGCCTCGTGGACGAGCGGCCGCCGCCACGCGTCGCCGGCGGCCGGACGCTCGGTCATCAGGCGCGCGATGGCCTGACACCAGACGTGACGGCCGATGAGCGCCGGCATCGCCGCGTCCACGTCGGTCGCGGCGCGCGAGGCGTCGACGGCGTCGACCGCGCGTCGTGCGGCCAGCCGCGCCGCTTCGGCCGCATCCGGTCGCTGACTCTCGAGCAACGCCTTGCCGAGGTTGCTCCACACGGCCGCGCGCAGGCCCGTCACCTCCACCGGCCAGTCGATAGACGTGTCGTCGGCCAGGCGCGTCGCCATCTGCAGCGACGCGATCGCGTCGTCGGGCCTGCCGACCACGAGCAGCGCGAGGCCGCGGTTCTGGTGCGCGATGATCGAGCGTCGCCGCACGCGCGCGTCAGACAGGGGGAGCAGGGCGATCAGCGTCAGCGCCGTATCGTAGGCGTCGACGGCCAGGTGTCGCGACTCGGGATCGTCGAGGGCCGTCAGCGCTTCCGCCCGGTTCAGCCAGCCGGCCGCCAGGCCGTAGTTGTACGCCGGCATCGTGTCGAGCGGCATCTGTCCACGCAGGGCGATGGCCTGATCGAAGCAGGTCAGCGCCTCGCGCAGCGATGTCGGGGTCCGTTCGGCCACCAGGGCCATGCCGCGTTTCATGAACACCGAGGCGCGGGCATCCAGCGCCTGGATCTCGTCCAGCATCATCCCATCATTTTATGTGGGCGGGCCCGGCCACCCCTCGGCCAGGTGCAGGGGCCGACTCCTGCGTCGGCCTGACCCGCCGATCAGGCCCCGCCCTCGTGTCGTTCGTGGACCGCGCGGCGACGCAGGAATTTCACGCCCTCGAAGGCAATCGACTCCGGACCGGCCGGTTCGATATCGCGCCAGATGGCCGCGGCCGCGCTGAGGTCGCCCAGCGCAAAGCCGAAGCTTTCGATCGTCAGCCAGTCGTCGTAGCCGATGTCGCGGAGCGCGGCGAACACCTCGTCCCAGGCCACGTGTCCGGTGCCGGGTGTGCCGCGATCGTTCTCGCACGTGTGCACGTGCTTGATGTGCCGGCCGGCCGTGCGGATGGCGTCCCCGACGTGCTTCTCTTCGATGTTCGCGTGGAACGTATCGAACAGCAGCCCGACACGGGGATGGCTCACCGCGTCGCAGAGGGCCGCGCCGTCGGCCGCCGTGTTCAGGAAGAACGTCTCGAACCTGTTGAGCGCTTCGATGCCGAGCGACACGTCGTACGTCTCGAGTGTCTCGCCGAGCTGCTGATATCCCTCGATCGCGCGCTTCCACTCATCGTCCGTGCGACGCCGACCCGGCAGGTAGCCAACGGGCGCGTAGGACGGTCCGGTGAACAGGCGGGCGCCCAGCTCCGCCGTTGCCTGCACCACGTCGCGGAGGTGCTGCACTGTCCGTTGCCGGACGTCAGCGTCATCGCTGATCAGGCTGAGGTCCGGCAGCAGCGAGGCAACGGCCGTCCGCTCGAGGCCCACGGCTTCGGCGCTGCGGCGGATGGTGGCGGCGGCGAACTGCGCGGGACGGAAGATGGGGATCTCGACGCCGTCGAAGCCGCCGGCCTTGATCCGCGGCAGCAGGTCGAGGTGTGCCGGCGTGAAGTCAGCCGACCAGATGTACGTGTTGACGCCGAATTTCATGCATGTGTCTCCGTGAGGATCGGGGCGCTGGCCCGGCTACCACTTCGGGATCCAGTCGGCCGAGTCGCGTCGTGCGGTCCGCAGGTACGCGTCGAGCCGGCTCGTGACGTCGGGCTGCGTCCCGGCCACGTCCGTCCGTTCAGCGGGATCGCTGCGCAGATCGAAGACGCGCAGCGGCGCGTCGGGACCGCCCTGCCGGATGCCCTTCCAGCGCCCCTGATAGAGCGCGGCCTGCTGGAAGCCGCCCTCGTGGAACTCCCAGTACAGGAAGTCGTGTGCGGCCTGCGTCGGCTGTCCGCGCAGCGTCGGCACGAAACTGATCGAATCGACGTCCGCCGGGACCGCGGCGCCCGCGAGCTCGGCGGCCGTGGCCATCAGATCGCCGAAGTAGGCGACGTGATCGGAAACGCGCCCGGCGCCGATCGTGCCGGGCCACCAGGCAATGGCCGGCACACGGATGCCGCCGTCGGTGAGGCTGCGCTTGATGCCGCTGAACGGTCCGGACGGGTTGAAGCGATCGAGGTCGTGTCCCGACTCGCGGTGCGGGCCGTTGTCGCTCGTGAACACGACGAGCGTGTCGCGATCGAGATCGAGCCGGCGCAGCTGATCGAGCAGCCGTCCGACGGAGTCGTCGAGCCGCGTGATCATCGCCGCGTGTCCCTTGTCCGGATCGGGCCACGATTCGCGCGCGTACTGACCGACGTCGGGCACCTCGGCGCCGTTCTTCAGGTCGCGGGTGCGTTCGTTGTTGGCGTGCGGAATCACCGGGCTCCAGTACAGGAAGAACGGCTGGCGCTGGTGCGTCGCCACGTACCGCAGGACGTCGTCGGCAAACAGATCGTCAGCGAAGAAGACCGGATCCGTGCTGTAGCCGGCGCCGTCGCCGCCGACCGGCGTCAGCGGGTTCGGCAGCGCGAGGCGCGTCTCGTTGCGCCAGAGGAAATCGGGGAAGTGATTGTGTGCGTGGCGCTGGTTCAGGTAGCCGAAGAAGTAGTCGAAGCCCTGTCGGCCCGGCAGGCCGGACTCGGCAGCTCCCGTGTCGCCGAGTCCCCACTTGCCGATGAGCGCCGTGGTGTAGCCGCTGTTGCGCAGCACCTCGGCCACCGTCACGTCCTCCGGCCGCAGCGCCTGCGCGATCGGATTGGCCGCGCCGGCGTTGCCGCGCACGCGCGTGTGGCCGTGGTGCTGGCCGGTCATCAGCACGGATCGCGACGGGGCACACACGGTGGCGCCCGCGTAGAACTGCGTGAAGCGCAGGCCTTCGGCCGCCATCTGATCGATGCGCGGCGTCTGGATGACCCGCTGCCCGTACACCCCGATTTCGCCGTACCCCAGGTCGTCGGCCATCACCCAGACGATGTTCGGAGGACGCTGGGTGGCCGCGCCGGTGCCGAGACAGAGGACCGCCGCGATGAGGGCGAGGATCCGAATGGGCATGGTGCCCGTCAGTGTGCGCCCGATTGCGGCGGATGCCAAGGGGAGGCGGGGAGGCTGCAGGCTGGGAGGAGGCGGGAAGGCCCGGCCGTTCCGGCCGGATGGCTCCGCCACCTGTCAGAAAGGTTTGCGCTTGCGATCGACGGGACGTCACGCTAGCATGCCCACATGCAGCGCAGACAATTCATGCAGGCCTTGGCGACGGTGCCCGTGGCGACGGCACTGCCTCAGCAACCAGTACCGACAGGCGGTGGTCGGCAGGGCGGCGGCCCGAGGCCTGGCGGCGCACCTCAGGCGCCTGGCGAGCCGCTCGACTACGCGGTGCCCGATGATGTGGGCGAGCCCGTCCCCCACTTCTTCCAGGCGGCGCAACTGGCGGCTCTGACGCGCCTTGGCGATCTGCTGGTGCCAGCTGCCGACGACGAGCCGGGTGCCGTCGTCGCTCGCGCACCCGAGTTCCTCGACTTCCTGCTGAGCCGATCGCCCGTCGAGCGCCAGACGCTGTACCGGACAGGGACCGACGCACTCAACGCGCAGGCGGCGCGCCAGTTTGGCAAGGCCTTTGGCGAGACGTCGGCCGCCGAAGCGGACGCGATCGTCGAGCCGTTGCGGAACGCCTGGAGTTACGCGCCCACCGATCCATTCGAGGCGTTCCTCCGGACCGCGTATCGCGATCTGCGGCAGGCCACGGCCAGTTCCCGTGCTCGCGCCGTGGCAACAGGCAACGTTCAGACCGTCCGTTGGCTGCGTCCGCTCTGACGGTGCGGCGCGTTTTCGAGGTCTGGGTGAGACATGGCAGAAATCTATGACGTCATCGTAGTCGGATCGGGTGCCGCGGGGGGCATGGCCGCCCACGCGCTCACGGCCAGGGGAGCCCGCGTGCTCGTCCTCGAAGCGGGCGCTCCCAATACCGATCGGACGTTCGAGCAGAAAGCGACATACGACCTGCCGTTTCAGGGGTTCGGCGACCCGACGAAGGTCCCGCACGTCTTCCAGGCGTCGGAGGCCAACGAGAACCAGTGGGTGAGCGAGCGGCAGGTGCCGTACAGCTATCCGGCCGGCGTGCCCTACAACTGGGTGCGTGTCCGGATGACTGGCGGTCGTACGAACTACTGGGCGCGTATGTCGTTCCGCTTGAGCGACCTCGAGTTCAAGGGGAAGGACTTCGACGGGTTCGGCGAGAATTGGCCGCTCGATCACGCGGAACTGGCGCCGTTCTACGAACGCGCTGAAACGATCTTTCAGGTCGCTGGCAAGAGCGAGGGGCTTTCGCAATTGCCCGACGGCAAGTTCGTCGAACGAGACACCAACTACGGCCCCGTCGCGCAACGCCTCGTCGACATCGCCAAGGCACGTGGTATTCCGAACACGCTCACGCGCTCGGCCCTCGGACGCGGCGGTCAGGCGAGTTCGGCGAACCTGCTGCTGCCCGACGCTCTGAAAACGGGCCGGCTGACGCTCGTGCCGAACGCTGTCGCGCGCGAGATCTCGGTCGATCGGCAGACGGGGCGCGTGAACGGCGTGCATTTCGTCGATCGGTTGTCGGGACGAGAGCGACATGCCCGCGGCCGGTTCGTCGTCGTGGGTGCGGGCTGTCTCGAGAGTACGCGTCTGCTGCTCAATTCGAACATCGCCAACTCGAGCGACGCGCTCGGCCGATACCTGCACGACCAGTTCTACATCACCAACACGATCTGGGCCATCAATCCTGACGTGCGTGACGGGAAGATTGCCAGGAACACCGCCGGCGGCAACGGCTACATGCCGCGGTTCCGTAACCTGCAGAAGAATGAGAAGCACGACTTCATCCGTGGGTACGCGCTGCAGTGGAGCCTCGGCGGATCGCCGGGCCTCGACTACTTCCCGGGATACGGCGAGTCGCAGCGCGCTGCCATGGAACGGCATCAGGGCGCCGGCTTCACGGCCACAGCCATGGGCGACGTACTGCCGCGTGCGGACAATCGCGTCACGATTAACCGGGACGTTGTCGACGACTTCGGTATTCCGACGTTGCACATCGCCTGCAGGTACACGGACAACGAGTTCAACATGGCGGCCGATGCCGTCCGTGTACTCGAGGAGTTGTCGCACGAGATGGGGTTCGAGGTATTGACGCGCCGGCCGGAGATGTATCCGCCCGGGTACAGCATTCACGAGGTCGGCACGTGCCGTATGGGCGACGACCCGAAGACGAGCGTTCTGAATCGCTGGAACCAGAGTCACGATATCCCGAACCTGCTCGTGGTCGACGGCAGCAGCTTCGTCAGTGCCGGCTATCAGAATCCGACGATGACCATCCTCGCGTTGTCGCTTCGAGCCTCGGAGCACCTCGCAGATCTCGTCGACAAGCGCGACCTATGACACGGCGGTTGGCGGCCGCGGCCCTCGTTGTCTGGGCCGCGGCGCTCGTGGCTGCACAGACGCCATCACCCACCAGCAACACCGGAGATGAGGGCCTCGTCGTCCTGTCGGAGGATGAACTGCTGCGCCTGCTGCCCCTGGCTCCAGGCCGAGAGACGGTACTGCGTGTCTGCGCCAGCGAGTGCCACGCGGCTGACCGTGTAGCGGCGCACGCCGGCAACCGTGACTACTGGGATCGCATCGTTCAGGACATGACGCTCCACGGTGCCCAGTTCACGAGTGACGAGCAGGAGGAAATCGTCACCTACCTCGTCGATCAGTTGCCTGAGAAGGTCGATATCAACCTGCTGAGTGAGCGTCTGCTGCAGACACGGTTGATGTTCACGCCGGAAGAGGCCGCAGCCATCGTCGCCTGGAGGGCAGCCAACGGGCCGATCCGATCGCTCGAACAGCTGCAGAATATTCCTGGCGTCTCTTCAGAAAAGGTCAGGTCCGTCAGCCGGCGACTCCTTTTCTGAGCGTCCATCTCCGGTCGCGCGCCGCCAGAGGCCGTGGCTCCTGGCGGCGTCTTCCCGGCCTTCGTCTACGCGACCGCGGCCCGACAGTAGTCGAGACACTTCGGGATTTCGACCATCGGATCACCCGGGTACTCGAACTCGATGTTGCCGGGGATGTTCCACGACGGGTTCTGCTTCAACAGTTGCAGGACTTCTCGGACGGGGGTATCCCCTTCGCCGAATGGTGTATTTGCGCCGTTGTCCCGCCGGCGATCCTTGATGTGGAGGCTCATCACGCGCGGCCGCTGCTCCTTCAGGAACGCCACGGGATCGAAGTTGGCCGCCGCGAAATGGCCGATGTCGAGATTGATCATGTGGAACTTCGACGGCGCGATACAGGCGGCGAAACTCGCCGGTGTCGCGATCTGTTCGGGATCGGTCAGATTCGAGTGGCCGTGGAAACCGACCATCAACTCGTGTCGATCGGCAAACGGCGCGAGACGGTTCGCCATCGCGACGGTCGTTGACGTCGTGATGCCGACGGCGCCGAGCGCTTTCGCCATCTGGAACGCGTACTCCAGTTCCTCGTCGCTCGTTGTTTTCACGTTGAAGTTGTAAACGAGGTAGGTGATGCCGATGCCGGCATCGGCGAACGCCTGGCGGACGGGAGCGAACGTGGAAGCGACTGCCGCCATGGCGGTCTTCCGCCATGCGGTGGCCGCCTCCTGCGCGGCGCGCTGCGCCGCCTGGAACTCGGCAATCTGCTCCGGCGTGAGGCTGCCGCGGCCGCGCCCGCGGCCGCCGCCGAGCGGCGGCGGCGCGGGCGCGCCGGCCAGGGCCTCGGCATGATTGTTCATCAGCTCGGCTTCGGTGAAGCCGAGCTTACGCATGCCGGCCACGATGTCGCGCGCATCGGTCATGCTGCGGAAACTGTAGGTCACCGCACCGACGCGGACACCGGGTACGGGGCCGCGCGGCGCGGCGCCCTGAAAGAGTGCCGCGCCCGCCAGGCGCGGCAATACGAGGCCCGCCAGGGCCAGCTTGCCGACTTCACGTCTCGAATAACGCATAGGACTGTTCCTTTTCGTAGTGCGGTCTGACGGACGCAGCGCCGCATCAGATGATGCGGCGCTGCCATGTGTGTGCTGTCCCTTCAGGGCGGCGATTTTCCCGCGCGCCCCTAGAACGAGAACCGCGCGGTCAACTGAACCGAACGTGGCGCCTGGTAACCGTTGACGACACCGAAGCCAGCCCCACGCGGACGAATACGTGCGTCGATCGGATTGCCGGCGGCGTCGAACGGCAGATTCGTGATCGTGACCGGATCGTTCGGGTTGCTGAAGTTCGCCGTACCGTTCCGGTTCGTGACGATGGCCGAGTTCGGCGCGTTGAACATGTCGACGCGCAGTTGCACCGCGCGGCCGCCGCCGAGGCGGATGTTGCGCGCGATCGACAGGTCGAGCACGCTCTGGAAGCAGCCCTTCAGATAGTTATTGCTCGATTCGAGACCAACACTGCCCACGAGCGGCCCCTGGAACGACGACTGGTTGAACTGCCGGATCGCGTCTCCCGAGCACCCTGCTCCCGGATCGCCAACCACACGGATGCGCGCGCCGTAGTCCGGCGATCCGGTCAACTGGATATTGCCGCCGCCGCTCTGGTAGCCGAAGCCGAGCGAGTACGGTACGCCCGTCGATCCCGACCACACGCCCGACAACTGCCAGTCGTTCACGATGGCTCCAACCACGCGCAATGCCACCCCGTCGCTCCGGAGATCGGGCAGATCCCAGACGAACGTGCCTCGCATGGTGTGCGTGGCGGTGTTCACCCCGCCCAGCAGCCGCTCCGCCTCCGCATAGTCGTCCCGGAACGTGTAGGAGCCATCCGGCGCATGGGCGAGCCTGGCGCCGATGTGCGAACGATTGTGGAGCGTGATCGTGTCGTTGAAGCCGAACGATACGCCGTTGCGGAATCGTCTGTTCAGCGACATCTGGATCGAGTGGTACGTCTGCCAGCCGCGGTTGAGCTGCAGGTTGATGTTGTTGTAGCCGCGAATCGGTCGCAGCAGTTCGTTCGACAGCGCCGGGCGCGCCGCCTGCGTGTTGTCGAGGTTCGAGTCGAGAAACGCCGTGCCGAAGTCGATGGTATTGATGTTGGTGCCGACGAAGGTGTTGAAGCTGTGCTGTCCGACGTAGGACACGTCAAGGGCCGTGGCCCAGGGCAACGCCATCTGCACGCCGGTGTTCCACTGCGTGGACGACGGCAGCTTCGAATCGTACTGGAACGCTGACAGGTTCGGCGCACCCTGCGTGGTCAGACCGCCGCCGGATCCCAGATCCTGCAGACGCGAGTACCGGACGGTGACCGCCGACGATGTCGGCGGGTTGTTGACGCCGCCCGAGAAGGTCGTGCTGCTCGGGCGGTCGAAGAACAACCCGATGCCGCCTCGGACGATGAGGCGTTGATCGCCGGTCAAATCGTAGGCGGCACCGAGGCGAGGCGCGATGCCGAGCCACGGCGACGTGAACGTCGCGCGCGGCACGCCGTCCTGGCCGGGCAGGAACACGCCGTTGAGCGGATCGCCCGTTCCGGCGACGACGGTGCCGATCGCCAGTGTCGAGTTCGGGCCGAGGAACTGGCCGGTCAGCGGGTTCATGGCCTGTCGGTTGATACCCGTGCACGTCGCCGCGCCGTTGGCGCAACCGGGGACATACAAGGCCGGCGCCTGACTCTGCTGCCAGCGATCGGGCAGGAAGTTCGACGCCTGGCCGAACTTGTCGTACTGCGCCTGCTGGTGGGTGAATCGGAGACCGTAGTCGAGCGTCAGCCGATTGCTGAGCTTCCAGTTGTCCTGCGCGTACCACTCCGTGTTGTTGTAGACCGACGCCGTTTCGGCGTATGCCGTGGCCTGAAGGAACGATTGGAACGCTCCGGTCGCCGCGTTTGCGAACCCGAACGATGTATCGAAGGGATTCACGCCCACGGCGTCGTGACTGAAGTTGATGTTCCCGAACGCGTTGTTGCTCGTCTGCTCGGCCTTGAAACTGTTCGTGTTATAGAAACCGAACTTGAACGTGTGCCGGTTGTAGACCTTCGTCAGACTGATCGCGAAGTCGTGCGTCCTGTTGACGTTGAACCATCCCGGGAACCCGATGCCGGGCGGCGTGTTGGTCACGCGACTCCCCCACCCGCCGATCGTCGGTACCTTGGACATCCTCGAGCCATCCCAGAACGGCGGCTGAATCTGGTTGAGCGCTTGCACGGCGTAGTAGCCGGGGTTGAGGACCGTGGCGTTTGGGAACAGGAATGGCAGGTCCTCGAGGCCGGCACCTTCGAGGCTGGACTTCGGTCCCATCGGCACGGCTGACGTGCAGAAGATCGGTCCGGTCGACGACTGGGCCTGCGCGCAGCCGGCCAACTCGTTCTGCGCGCGACCGTACGTCGCCTCGAGGAACGTTGTCGAATTGAGCGTGTAGTTCACAGAGGTCGAGAAGTTGCTGACCGGTGCGTCCTGCATACGCGTGTCGTTGAAGCCCGGAATCGACCCGTTGAACTGCTGACTTCGCTGCTTCCAGAACGAATAGCGGAACGAGGCCCGAAGAGCGGACGTGGCCTGGTAGTCGAGTCGAACGGCCGGCTGCCACGACAGGATCTTCTCGGCCGGGCGTGTCAGCTCGAAGTTGTACGCCTGTCCCGCGACCGTGCCGGTCGGCAGCGGCCACAGGTTCAGGATGGCCAGGCCCGGCTGATACAGCTGGTCGGCCGGGATGCGACCGACGACGCCGCCGTCGGCAAAACAGCCGGCGGTGTTGGCTGCGGTGCAGGGATCGGACGACCGCGGATCCTTCATGTAAGGATACGGGCTGCCGTTGTTGTCGAGCGTCTGCGAGAAGTCGCCCACACGCTCGAGCGCGGTGGGCACGCGGTACCGCACGACGTTGTTGCCACCGGTGCGCGGCGAGAACTCCTGGCTGTAGAAGAAGAACAGCTTGTTGTTGCCGCCGGGGCGACCGGCAGGGCCGCCGAGCGAGAAGCCCCAGTCACGTTCCTTCACGATCGCTTTGGGGTCGCCGTTGACAATGTTCACCTTGGTGTTCGAGTTCCAGTCCGAATTGCGCTCCACGTCGTACAGCGACCCGGAGAAGCGATTCGTACCACTCTTGGTGACGGCGTTCACCTGTACACCGCTCGACCGGCCGTACTCGGCCTGATACCCGGAGGTGAGCACCTTCACTTCGGCAATCGACTCCGTGTTCATCTGAAGGAGCGGCCGGTTGCTGCCCGTGTCGTTGCTCGACACCCCGTCCATCAGGATGTTGGTGGAGCCGCCGCCGCCAATGCGCGTCGGGGTGTTGTTGCCGTCGACGGTGACCCCGGGCGCGAGCGTGGCGAGTTGCGTGAAGCTGCGGCTGAAGATCGGCAGCGCCTCGACCGACTCGGTGGCCACCGTGTAGGAGCGCTCACCGCTGTAGGCCTGAATCTGCGGCGCCTCGGCCGTGACTTCGACGGTTTCGGTCGCCCCTCCGACTTCGATGGTCAGGGGCGGTACGGCGACGCGGTCCCCGGGACTCACCGCGATGCCGCCACGGACGAGATTCCTGAACCCCGTCATCGACACCAACAGCCGGTAGGTGTCGGGCGCCAGATTGACGAACACGTAGTCGCCGGCGGTGTTGGTCACCACCGAGGGCACGCTCGTGCCACGCGACTCGCTTGTGAGGGTCACGGTTGCGCCGGGAATCACGCCTCCCTGCGCATCGCGGATCGATCCGGCTACGGTGCCCGTTGTCTGCGCCACCGCTGGCACGGACAACAGCACGACCATCGCCGCAGCTGTCAGCACGCGAATTGCCATCGTCATCATCCACTCTCCCCAAGGCGGACAGTCGAGCGGTGACACGGCCGCTCGTTGGATTGTTTTGTCCTATGGGGCGGGATGTTACAGAGATGACGCGTCCGCTGCAAGCGAAACCTATTGAATAGGTCGACGGGGCTGGAGGCGGCCCTTCTACGGCACGACGCCGATCCGCGAATCCTCGACGGCAAGCCCCGTGCGGTACTGCATCGGCGTCATGCCGGTCACCTTGCGGAACACCCGGCAGAAGTACGTGGCGTCGCTGTAGCCCGAATTGGCGGCGACCTCTTTCAGGCTGCTTCGGTAGTTGCGCAGCATGAACTTCGCCTGGTTGACCCGGACGATGTTGAGGTAGTCGTTGAAGTGGCGGGAGCCTTCCCGGGTGAAGAGGCGGGAGATGTAGTTCGGCGCGAGCCCGAAGACGGACGCCACCGACTCGCGATTCAGCTCGCGGTCCATGAAATGTTCGGCCACGTAGAGGCAGAGTGCCTCGTAGGTCAGCGTGGCCTTGCGGAGCGGCGGCGGCTCGACGTGTTTGAGCAGCCGCACACAGGCGTGCAGCAGACTCTCCACCAGAAGCGGGGGGAGACGGCCGCCGGAACCATCCATGGCGCTTGCCATCAGCGCCTGAAGAATGCTGCGGCTCACGCCGTCGTGTGCGCCATGCACGCTCGTCTTGACTACCTCCGGAGGCGCGCCGGTCACAGCCTGCTTCACGAGACTGAAACCCGTCTGGCGATGGCCGAACATGCACGTCAGCGTGGTCGTCTCCGGCGACCACTGCGGCCGATCCCAGGCGTGCGCGGGAACGAGCACGGCGTGGCCGCGTTCGGCGGTGACCTTCTCGCTGCGGCCCCGATGCGCGAACTCGACCGCGAGCGCGCCGTCGATCGGAATCGACAACCGCGGGAAGGCCGTGACGTACGCTAGGGCCGGTGGGGGCGCACTGCCGTCGGCCACGTGCACGTGCCGGATGCGCAGCGTCCTGAGCAGGTGCTCGAGCGCGCCGGCTACCCGGTGACCGGCGTGTGCGCGGCCGCGGGCGGGCGGAAAGCCGGTCGTATGTTTGACTGACATGGGGCCGTGTTTTGAAAATGTTTGCTTTGTGCAATCAATATCACATCTTTCCGTCTTGTCCGTCCGACGTCGTTCGGAAATGATCCTGCTCGGAGCCCACAGCTTTGAATGCGCTTGTCAGATTGCGTCAGCATCTGCTGACCGGGGTGTCGTACGCGATCCCGTTCATCGCATGCGGCGGTGTCATGCTGGCGGCCGCCATTTCGCTGGCGCCGATGACGCCCACCGGACCGGACTTCGAGGCCACCCTCGTCGTGCGGACGCTTCACGATCTCGGTACCGCGGCTTTGACGTTGATGCTGCCGGTGCTTGCCGGCTACATCGCGTACGCCATCGCGAACAGGCCGGGACTCGTACCGGGGTTCGTCGGCGGCTGGATTGCGTCAGAGATCGGTGCGGGATTCCTCGGCGCCCTGCTCGCAGGTCTGTTCGCCGGACACGTGACCGAGTGGATCAAGCGGCGGCGCGTGCCCTCGTGGGTCCGTCCCGTGATGCCGATCCTGATCCTCCCGATTCTCGCCACGACGGTAGTCGGTGTGTCGATGCTCTGGATCCTCGGCCCGCCCATTGCCGCGGTGATGGCCGGCGCGACGGCCGTGCTCGCCGACCTCAATGCCGGCAATCGTGCCGTGCTCGGACTGATCCTCGGCGGGATGATTGCCATCGACATGGGCGGTCCCATCAACAAGACCGCCTTCTTCTTCGGTGCCGCCATGATTCAGGAGGGGGACCCGCGCATCATGGGCGCGTGCGCTGCGGCCATCTGCACGCCGCCGCTCGGTCTGGGCCTGGCCACCCTGGTGCGGCGGACGTGGTGGACGTCCGAGGAGCGCGAAGCCGGCGTCGCGAGTCTGACCATGGGCGTCGTGGGAATCACCGAGGGCGCCATTCCGTTCGCTGCCGCCGATCCGCTGCGGGTGATTCCCTGCATCATGGCCGGCTCGATGGTGGCATCGGCCATCGCGATTCTCGCCGGCGTCGGCGATCACGCCCCGCACGGGGGCCTGATCGTGCTGCCGGTGATCGAACAGAAAGTGGCGTACGTCCTGGCAATCGTCGTGGGTACGGCAGTGACCGCTGTGGCCATGTGCGCTGTGCGCTATCGCGCGCAGAGGAAATCGGGACGCATTGGCAAGGGAGGCGCAATGAAGATCGTCGCAGTCACGGCGTGCCCCACGGGCATCGCTCACACCTACATGGCCGCTGAACACCTCGGAAAGTCCGCCCGCGCGCTCGGACACCAGATCAAGGTCGAGACGCAGGGCGCGATGGGCATCGAGAACGAGTTGTCGGAGCGCGATATCCGGGAGGCACAGGTCGCCATCTTCGCCATCGATATCGAGATCGAGAAGCGCGACCGCTTCAAAGCCATCAAGGTGGTCGAGGTATCGGTCCAGGAGGCGATTCGCGACGCGAACGGCCTCATTACGCGTGTGGTCGCCGAGCCCGAGAGTCTGAGTCTGAGAGCCTGAGCCTGTGTCCCGGCATCTGTACTTCACGTGTCCGTTGAGCGCGGGCCTGCACGCGCGGCCGGCCAGTCGCCTCGTGGAGATCGCGAGCGGCTTCACCGCGATCTGTTCGCTGATCAACACGCGATCCGGCGCGCGCGCGGATGCCAAGAGCGTGCTCGCCATCCTCGCGGCGGACGTCGGTGCGGGGGATGCGTGCGACCTCGAGGTCTGCGGGAGCGACGAGGCCGCGGCGCGGGCGGCGCTCGAGACGTTTCTGCGTGCGGAGTTGCCCGGCTACGAAGAGGCGTCGCCCTCGATTCCGGCCGAGACGTCAACGCTGCCGTGCGGACTGGAGCGATCCGGGGCGCGGTGGTCGCGCGGGCTCGCCGTCAGCCCCGGGGTCGGACTCGGGCGCGTGGTGCTCGTCGCCGCAGCGCCCTGGATTCGCGATCAGGCCGATCTGGCTGCATCGTCACCGCCCGATCTGGCTGCCGAACACCAGAAACTCGCGCGGGCCATCCATGCGGTCCGCGGGCGCCTCGAGGCGCGGCTGGCCGAGCGGCCGCCATCGGCCGAGGCCGCCATCCTGATGGCACACGAGGCGATGGTGACCGATCCGTGGCTGAGTGCCGCGATCGGTGAGGCCATCGATGGTGGTCAGTCGGCGGCTGCGGCCATCGTTGGTGCCGCCGATCGATTCTCTGCGTCCATGGCGCTTGCGCGGACGCGGGCTCTCCGCGAACGGGTCGCCGATGTACAGGGGATCTGCCGGCAACTGCTCGATGACGTCTGTGGCCTGTCTGGCGACGAGCGGATTCCGAACCTCGTCGGTCCATCCGTGATCGTGGCCGAGACGATGACGCCTCAGCAACTGCTCGGTCTCGATCGCACGCGGATTGTTGGAATCGTGCTCGAGAGCGCGGGGACGACATCTCACACGGTCATCCTCGCGCGGTCGCTCGGGATTCCGACGATCGTCGGCGCGGCCCGGGCGCGCGACGTCCTGCCGGCCGGTCTCGACGTCGTCGTCGATGGACACCGCGGCGTGATCGTCTCGGACCTGACGGTCGCCGCGCGCGAGTTCTACGCGCGCGAATTGACACGGCTGCGCGCGCGCGCGGCGGTCCTGGCGCGGGCCGCCGTCGATCCCGTGACGACGGCCGACGGTCGGCCGTTCGAAGTCGGCGCCAACGTGTCGTCGATCGAGGAACTCGACGCGGTCCGGCAGGGGGGCGCCGACGGGATCGGTCTCTTCCGGACGGAACTGCTCTTCCTGCGCGCGTCGGAACTGCCGTCCGAAGAGGCGCAGTTCGCCATCTACGGCGAGGCCGTCCGCGCGATGCAGGGACGGCCCGTCATCGTCCGCACGCTCGACCTCGGCGGCGACAAGCCCGTGGCGGCCGTGCCGATGCCGCAGGAGGCGAATCCGTTCCTCGGATATCGCGGCGTCCGGGCCTACGTCGAGCACCAGCAGTTGATCCGCACGCAGTTGCGCGCCATCGTCCGGGCCTCTGCCCTCGGGCCCATCGAACTGCTCCTGCCCATGGTGTCGTCGATCGAGGAGGTGCTCTGGGTCAAGGCGCAGATCGCCCACGTCCAGGACGACCTCGCCACGCGCGGCGTGCCGTTCGATCGCGACATGCCGATCGGGATCATGCTCGAGGTCCCGGCGGTGTCGTTCGTGCTCGATCGGCTGTGCCGGGAAGTGGACTTCTTCAGCATCGGCACGAACGATCTCTGCCAGTACTTCTTTGCGGCCGACCGCGGCAACACCCGCGTGGCGCCGCTGGCCAACGTGACGCACCCCGGCTTTCTGCGATTCCTGAAGCAGATTGTCGACGAGATCCGGACGCACGGCCGCTGGGTCGGGCTCTGCGGCGAGATGGCCGGCGATGTCCGGCTCCTGCCGTTGCTGATCGGGCTGGGACTCGACGAAATCAGCGCGGCGGGCCTCCGGATTCCCGTGTTGAAGGCGCGTATCGCCCGGCTGTCGGCGGTCGAGTGTGTCGATCTGTTCGCGCGGGCGACGCAGTGCCAGAGCAGCGACGAGGTCGACGCGTTGCTCGACGGCACGCGGACGATCGATCCGCCCCGGCCGCTCGTCGAGCCCGAGATCGTCCGGCTCGATGGGACGTGCGCGTCCAGGGAGGAGGCGATCCGGACGCTTGTCGATGCGCTGTACGTCGCCGGCCGCACGGAGGATCCGTGTGCGCTCGAAGAGGCGGTGTGGCGGCGGGAGGAGGCGTACGCGACGACTGTCGGCGACGGTATCGCCGTGCCGCACTGCCGGACGGATGCCGTGACGAGCGACTCGGTCGGCATCCTCAAGTTGCGGGAGCCGGTGCCCTGGGGAGGCGACGGGACACCCGTGCAGATGGTGTTCCTGCTGGCCATCAGGGAGACGAGCCCGAGCCGTGCGCACATGCGGGTGTTCTCCCGGCTCGCGCGCATGTTGATCGACGCGGATTTCCGTGAAGACCTGCTGCGCGCTGCCGATCCGGCGAGCGTGATCGACCAGTTGTCTGCCGAACTGCAGGTGGTGTGATCCCACTGCGTGACCGTCGTGGGACGGGTGTGAAGGAACGAGGAGGAAGCATGTATCAGAAGGTCCGTCACGTGATGTGGGCGATCGCAGGCGCCGTTGCGCTCCTGATCGCCGGCATCGGCACTCCGGCCCTGGCCCAGGTGGCCACGGGGACCGTCACGGGCACCGTGCACGACGCCCAGGGGGGCGCGATGCCCGGGGCCACCGTCACGCTCACCAGCGCCACGCGCGGGACGAGCCTCGACGTGGTCACGAATACGAGCGGCGAGTTCACGTTTCCGAACGTCGCTGCTGATACCTATCACGCCCGGGTCTCGATGACCGGATTCAAGGCACTCGAACGCCGCGACATCGCCGTCAGCCCCGGCGACCGCGTCGTCATCGGCACGCTGACGATCGAGGTCGGCGAGCTCTCCGAAACCATCACCGTCTCATCGGAAGCGCCGCTCATCCAGGCGCAGACCGGTGAGCGATCCTTCACGATCGGCACCGAGGCCATCCAGGGCCTGCCGATGTCGAACCGCGGCTGGAACGCGATGCTGGGGCTCACGCCTGGCGTCGTCGGATCGGTGCGGCTCGGCAGTCCGGGCGCGAACAACAACAACGTGATGATGGACGGCGTCGCCATCATGGACACCGGCAACAACGGACAGATGCTGTCGACGAACGTCGAGGCGATTGCCGAGGTCAAGATCCTCACGCAGGGGTACCAGGCCGAGTACGGCCGCGCGAGCGGCATGCAGATCACGGCCGTCACCAAGAGCGGCACGAACCGGTTCAACGGATCGGTCTACGACGTGGAGCGCAACTCGGACTGGAACGCCAACAGCTGGCAGAACATCGAGAACGGCATCGCGAAGTCGATCTCCAAGCAGCGTGACTGGGGCTACACGATCGGCGGACCCATCGGCCGGCCCGGCGGCGAGAACAAGCTGTTCTTCTTCTATGGCCACGAGTACCGGCCACGCACCAGCGGCGGGAACGTGTCGCGGTTCCGCGTGCCGACCGCGCTCGAGCGGCAGGGCGACTTCTCGCAGAGCACGAACAACAACGGCGCGATCGTCAACCTGATCCGCGACACGACCACGGGTCTGCCGTGCACGGCGGCCAACACCAGCGGCTGCTTCCAGGCCGACGGCGTGCTCGGCCGCATCCCGCAGGACCGGCTGTATCCGCTGGGCCTGAACATCCTGCGGCTCTGGCCCGAGCCCAACACGGAAGGGCTCAACTACAACTTCGAGTCGCGATCGCCTCTCGACAAGCGCCTGACGCAGCAGCCGACCGTGCGTGTCGACTGGCAGGCGTCGTCGGCCTTCCGCGTCACGGGCAAGTACACGGGACAGGCCGGGACGGTGCGCAAGACCGTCGGATCGATCCCCGGCTTCAACGACACGATGAACCGGTACCCGTTCATCTACCAGCCGTCGGCCACCGTCAACTACACGGCCTCGTCGACGCTGTTCCTCGAGGTGACCTACGGATTCATCCAGAACCAGCTCGGCACGCCGATCGTCAGCGAGGCGAGCAACAGGTGCAACGTCGGGCTGTGCGACATCCCGCTGCTGTTCCCCGATGCCGGCGTGGTCAACCCGGCCTACTACAACCCGAAGGTGCTCGAGGCCATCGATTCGCCGATGTACGTCGACGGCCGCATCATGCTGCCGCCGAGCTTCAGCTGGGGCAACCTCGTGTCGAATGCGCCGCCGAACCTGATCTACCCGGCGTTCCTGAACCGGAACCGCACGCACAACCTGTCGGCGAGCGCCACGAAGCTGATGGGCCGTCACTCGCTGAAGGCGGGCGTGTACTGGTTCAGCGCACTCAAGAACGAGAACCTCGGCATCGCCGGAACGACGCCGTTCTACGGCAACATCAATTTCGGCAACGACACGAACAATCCACTCGATGCGGGCTTCGGCTTCGCGAACGCGGCACTGGGCGTGTTCTCGAGCTACGCGCAGCAGTCGAAGTTCGTCGAGGGCGCGTACGCCTACAACAACACCGAGTGGTACCTGCAGGACAACTGGCGCGTGAACGGCCGACTCACGCTCGACTACGGCGTGCGCTTCACGCACCAGCAGCCGCAGCACGATTCGCTGCACCAGGCCTCGAACTTCTTCCTGCCGGGCGAGGGCGGTCCCACGGCATGGTCGGCGGCCAATGCGCCGCGGCTCTACGTGCCGGGCTGCCTGGGCGCGTCGCCGTGCAGCGGCGCGAACCGCGTGGCCGTCGATCCGGCCACGGGACAGTCGCTCGGTGCGGGATCCGCGCTGGCCATCGCGACACTCGTACCCGGCAGCGGCGACATCGCCAATGGTGTCGTGCCGGCCGGGCAGGGCATTGCCCCCGAAAACTATGTCTGGCCGGCCGTCGTCGCGGCTCCGCGATTCGGAGTGGCCTATGACCTGACCGGCGACCAGTCGATGGTCGTACGCGGCAGCGTCGGCATGTTCTTCGATCGGCCCGAAGGCAACACCACGTCGAACCAGATCGGCAACGTGCCGAACTCGACGAACACGACGGTGCGCTACTCGCGTCTCCAGGAACTCGGCCAGGGTGGACTGGCGACACAGGCGCCAGCCACGCTCAACGTCTTCACGTACGACGCGAAGATCCCGACGTCGCTGCAGTGGAGCGCGGGCGTGCAGATGGCGCTGCCGTGGGCCTCGGCTCTCGACGTCTCGTACGTCGGGACGCACGGCTACAACCTGATGAATCCGTTCAACCAGACGATCGACATCAACGCGGTCCCGTTCGGTGCGGCGTTCAGGTCGGAGAACCAGGACCCGACGCTGGCCGCGTCGGCCATTCCCGGCAACACGGCGCTGTCGACCGACCTGCTGCGGCCCCTGTCCGGCTACGGGCAGATCCAGCGGCAGATCCCGGGGTTCTGGACCGATTTCCACTCGATCCAGGCCTCGCTCAACCGCCGCTTCCGCAACGGGCTCCAGTTCAACGTGAACTACACGCTGACGATGCGGCAGGCGGGCACGAACACGCTCAACAGCAACGAGGGGATGCGGCTCGTGCTCGACCCGGACACGCTCACGCTCAGCGAACACCCGAGCTGGGCCGAGGCCGAGCGGCTGCTCGGCGAGAACAATGGCCTGCGCCGGCACACCATGCGCGGCAACGTCGTGTGGGACATGCCGGATCTGCGATCCGACTCGGCCGCCGGGCGCGTGGTGGGCGCGATCGTCAACGACTGGTCGCTCGGCGCGGTGCTCACGCTCGGATCGGGCGCCCCGTACACCGTGGGCTACAGCTACACGACGGCCGGCGGCAGCCTGAATCTGACCGGCACGCCGAACTACGCGGCGCGCGTGAACATCGTGGGGGACCCGGGCAGCGGCTGCGATCGCGGCAACCAGTACCGGCAGTTCAACACGGACGCGTTCGCCGGTCCGACGACAGGCAGCGTCGGGACCGAGTCGGGACGCAACTACCTGAGCGCGTGCGGGGATCGGAACATCGATCTGGCGCTGTCGCGGACGATCCGCCTCGGCGGCGGGCGCGCGATCGAACTGCAGGCGCAGTTCTTCAACGTGTTCAACATCGTGAACTACAGCGGGCGGAGCACGACGATGCAGATGAACAACCCGACCGCGCAGACCGTGCAGAACTTCCAGTACAACGCGGATGGATCGATCAACGACAGCCGGACGCGGCCGCAGAACGCGGGCTTCGGTGCGGTCAGCTCGGCGCAGGCCATGCGATCGACGCAACTGCAGGTACGCTTCAGGTTCTAGAAAGGCGGGGAGGCGGCGGGCTGGGAGGAGGCCGGAAGGCTTCTCGACGTTCTCCCGGCCTGCCGCATCCGTTGTCTGACGAAGGAGTGATTATGTGTCGCACGATCGATCGTCGACAGTTCATCGAGCGGACCGCGCTCGGGGCGGCCGGGCTCGTCGCGGCCGGGACGGCACCGGCGCTGGCCCGCACGCCGCAGGCACCGGGCGGCATGTTCATCTCGCTCGCGCCGTGGGCCACGGCGCGCGGCGTCGGGTGGCCGGAACAGGCGCGACTGGCCTCGAGGGTGGGGTATCGCGGCATCGACTACGCGTGGGGCCCGGTGAAGGAGGCGGGCGTCGAGGCCACGCGCGCCCTGATGAACGAACTCAATCTGGTGCCCACGATCTGCAACCTGCCGACGCCCAACCCACTCAACGGGGACGACGCGGCGTTCAAGGCGCGCATGGCCACGATGGCTGACGACGCGGCGTTCAGCGCGGCGATTGGCAGCCGGCGCTTTCAGCTCGTGCTCGGCGCGACGACGCCGGGTGGACGGCCGAAGGCGGAGCACTGGAAGCTCGTCCGCGATCGGCTGGCCGCCGTCTCCGAGGTGTTCGTGAAGCACGACGTCCATCTCAGCCTCGAGTTTCTCGGGCCGCTCGTGTTCAGAGCCGGACGTGGCGGCGGTGGCCGGCGCGGGGGCGGGCCGCCGGATCCGAATGCGCCGCCGGCACCACCGGTCCCGTTCGTCTGGACGCTGACCGAGACGGCGAAGCTCTGCGAAGAGGTGGGGCCGAACATCGGCGTCACGCTCGACGCCTGGCACTGGTATCACTCGGGCGGGACGGTGGCCGACATCCTGGCCACGCCGCGCGAGCGCATCGTGCACGTGCACGTGTCGGACGCGCGCGAGATGCCGCCTGCCGAAGTGCAGGACAACATGCGGCTGCTGCCGGGTGAGGGCGTGATCGATCTCGTCGGGTTCTTCCGGGCGCTGCAGCAGATCCGGTGGACCGGCGGCGTGGCGTGCGAAACGATCGGCGCGCGTCTCGACGACGTGGCGCCGGAAGAACAGGCACGGCTGGGCCTCGCATCGACGAGGGCCGTGATGGAGAAGGCCGGCGTCCTGTAGACTGTCGGTCTCATATTCATGACATCGGACGCGGGCGCCGCAGGGCGTCCTGTCGTCCGGGACTTCGAGGAAGAGGTCGCCATATGGCCCAAGGGGCAAATTCCACTGTTCACGACGTCGTCATCATCGGCTCGGGAGCCGGCGGCGGTACCGTCACCAAGGTCCTCGCCGACATGGGGATCAAGGTGCTGTTGATGGAGGCCGGCCCCATGATCGACATGTCGGACTTCAAGACGATGATGGGGCCGTCCGATGTCTGGCATCGCGGGGCTGGCGACGCGGCGGAGTTGTACACGGAGGGGCGGGCTGCCGCACTCAACTACTCCGCGAGTTTCTCCGCCAACATGGCCGACGAGCCGTACACGGTGGCGCCCGGCAGCCAGTTCCGGCTCTTCCGGTCGCGCGTGATCGGCGGCCGCACGAATCACTACGCGCGCGTGCAGCTGCGCTATTCCGACTACGACTTCAAGCCGCGGTCGATGAACGACGTCGGATGGGACTGGCCGATCTCGTACGCCGACGTGGCGCCGTACTACGACAAGGCCGAGCGGCTGATTGGCGTGACCGGCAGGCCCGAGGGGCTGCGCAGCGCACCCGACGGCATTTTCCAGACGCCCGCGCCGTTCAAGGTCCACGAGGAACTGCTGTATCGATCGTGCGCGAAGCTCGGCATCAAGGCGACGAGCGCGCGGCAGGCCGTCATCACCCATGCGCTCAACGGCCGGCCCGGCTGCATCTACTGCGGGCAGTGCGGGCGCGGCTGCCGCTTCGGATCGAACTACGCCTCGACGTACGTCCAGATCTTCCCCGCGATGCGCACGGGCAACGTGACGGTGCTGGCCAACGCGATGGCCCGCGAGCTCATCACCGACGCGTCGGGCAAGGTGACGGCCGTGTCGTACGTCGACAAGACCACGGGCACCGAGCGCCAGGTGCGGTGCCGGACGGTGGTGCTGTCGGCCGCGTCGTGCGAATCGGCGCGCCTGCTCCTGAACTCGAAGTCGTCGCGTCACCCGGACGGCCTCGCCAATTCGGCGGGTCAGGTCGGCAAGTACCTCACCGACACGGTCGGCTTCGGCCTGTCGGCCACGGTGCCGTACCTGCGCGGCACGCCGATCCACAACACCGACGGCTATGGGGCGCACCTCTACATTCCGTGGTGGATGGCCGACAGGCACCGTGAACTCGACTTCCCGCTGGGCTACCACGTCGAGGTGGGCGGCGGCGGGTTCGGTCAGCCGACGCTCGGCTTCGGGGCGCAGGCCCTCAACCAGGCGGAAGGGTACGGCCTGCCGATGAAGCAGGCGATCCGCGAGTCGTACGGCGGCATCAACATCAGCCTGACCGGCCGCGGGTCGATGGTGCCGAACGAGGATTCGTACTGCGAGATCGATCCCGAAGTGAAGGACAAGTGGGGGATTCCGGCCCTGCGCTTCCACTGGAAGTGGAGCGACTACGAGCGCAACCAGGCGCGGCACATGCGCGAGAGCTTCCGCGCGATCCTCGAGACGCTGGGCGGCACCGTGAACGCGCCACCCGCGGGACGTGGCGGCGGGGCCGGGGCGCGCGGGCAGGGCGCCGCGGGACGGGCCGGTGGGGCCGGGGCCGCCGGTGCGCCGCAGGCCGCGGCGGGGCGCGGCGCGATCAACCCGCCTGGTGTCGATCCGAACGACGATCGGCCGCAGCTCGGGCCCGGCGGCGGCATCATCCACGAGGTGGGCTGCGTGCGCATGGGAGACGATCCGAAGACGAGCGTGCTGAACCGTTTCTGCCAGACGCACGAGGTCAGCAACGTGTTTTCGGCCGATGGTGGGCCGTTCGTCAGTCACGGCGACAAGAACCCGACGCACACCATCATCGCGCTCGCGTGGCGCACGGCCGAGTACCTGGCCGAAGAAATGAGGAAGGGCAATGTCTGACATCACCAGACGCGACGCACTGAAGGGGCTGGCCGTCGCCTTTGCGACGGCTGGCGTCATCGATCACCTGGCCGCGGCCGACGCCCACGCCATGGTTTCGCAGATCACGGCCGTCGGTCCGTACACGCCGAAGGCGCTGACGCCGCACCAGTACCAGACGCTGCTGACGCTGACCGACTTCATCGTGCCTGTCGAGAACAACAAGCCCGGGGCCGCGCAGGCGGGGGTGCCCGGGTGGATCGACTCGCTGCTGGCCGTGAATGCCGACCTGAAGAAGCGCTACGTCGACGGGCTCGGCTGGATCGATCAGACGATGACGTCACGGCACGGCACGGACTTTCTCGGCGGGGCGCGCGGGCAGCAGACGGGATTGCTCGATCAGATCGCGTTCCAGAAGAACCGATCGGCCGCGCTCGATCCGGGGATCGACTTCTTCATCCTGCTGCGGCGCATGACCGTGGACGGCTTCTACACGAGCCCGATCGGCCAGCGCGACATCTATCCCGGCAACATGGCCCGCAGCGAGTTCGTCGTCCCGAAGGAGGCGATGGACTATGTCATCAACCGCAGTCCGCTGCGATAGGCTCGGATGATGCGGATGGGAACGCGCCGGCTCGCGCCGGTCTGGGTGGGTGTGGCGATCGGGATCCTGATGGTCGCGGCGCCCATCGCGCGTGCTGGAGACAGGCAGGACGACGCCGCGGGCGGTGCCGGCGTGATGGACGAACTGTTCGACGAGGGATCGGTCGTGTTCGGGACGCACTGTGTGGCGTGCCACGACTCGGCGGGCGGCGATGGCCAGGCGCCGGCCCTGTCGGGGCATCCGTCGATGGGGGCGAAGGATCACATCGTCCGCCAGGTGCTGCGGGGGAACCTCGAGAAGGGGATGCCGGCATTCGCCAGCCAGTTGAGCGACAGGCAGGTGGCCGCGGTTGCGACCTACATCCGCAACGCCTGGGAGAACGGCTACGGCGTGGTGCTCGAAGCCGACGCGAAGCGGATCCGCGCCGAGGTCAAGGCCGAGTAGCGCGGTCTTCGAGCACGGACCGACACGCCGCCAGCACGCGTTCGGCATCGTCCGGCCACGCGTCGGTCGATGCGGCGATCTCGAGGGACAGCGGGAGCGCGTCCGCGCGCGCGCGCATCGCGTGCAGCAGGCGCCGCGTCGCGTCGGTGACCACGTCGCCGGCTGCGTGGGCGTTGCGCAGCAGGACGTACGCGAGGCGTCCGTCGTGGGCTTCGAGCGCCGCGGACCACCAGTCGGGACCGTCCGGGGCCTGGGCGTCGACCGCGAGGATCAGATCGACGAGCGGATCGGCCTGCAGCAGGTCGTGATGGTCGCGCGCGCTCGTCGAGGCGTCGATCGCCAGACCGAGGCGGAGCCCGTGGCGCTGCGCGCCGGGGGCGATTCGCCGCGGCGCCGCCGGTGACGCGGTCGTGGCGAGACGCCGCGCCCCGCACGCGGCGGCGACGCGCGCGGCATAGTCGAGCTCCGCGTCGGACCAGGCCACGAGATCGGGCGCCGTGATCGCGTCGATGGCCACGCCGCGGGTCGTGCGGAGCGAGGTCAGCGCGGCGAGTGAGGCCCCTGTGCGCCAGTGGCGCCTGCGCGCGTCGAACGTCTCGCGCGCCAGCGTGTACGCGTCCTGCAGGACTTCTTCTTCCAGCTCGAGCAGGCCGAAGGCCAGGCCGTCGATCGTGGGCGGATCGAGCGGGACCGCGGGCTCCGGGGCGCCCAGCTCACGTTCGACGAGCCGGATGTCGACGGCCACGGACGCGACCCGCAGCGCGCGCGCCTCGTCGAGCAACGCCCGAAGCGGGCGCCCATCGTCGCCAACGGACAGGCTGACGCCGAACGGGACGTCGTCTGCTGGAGCCATGATGGCCATGCTAGCCCAGTCCTCCCCGAGGCTGAAGCCTCGGGGCTCCGAAGAGAAGCTGAAGCGTCGGCGCTCCGGAGAAGCTGAAGCCCTGGGGCTCCGAAAACGCTTCCGGCCTCCTCCCAGCCCGCCGCCTCCCCGCCTCCTGTCAATCAGGCATAGAATTGCCCGTTATGCCCGAAGAGTCTCTCGACGATCTGCGGAAGCAGATCGACGACATCGACGATCAGCTGGTCGATCTGCTGGCGCACCGCCAGGCCGTGGTCGGCCATGTGGCCGACTTCAAAGCCCGGACGAATGCGCCGCTGCGCGACGTGCTGCGCGAGGCGCGGCAGATCGCGCGTCTGGCCCAGCGTGCCCGTGCGGCCGGACTCGACGAGTTGTACGTCGCGCGCGTGGTACGCGAGGTGCTCGATCACTCGGTCCGCACGCAGGAAACGCGGATTGGGGCTGCCGAGCGGCCCGCGCGGGCGCGGCCCGTGCAGGTGCTCTTCCAGGGCACCGACGGCGCCTTCAGCCACATCGCGGGGCGCCGGTTTTTCGGACCGCGCCAGGCGCCGGCCACGTTTCGCGGCGTGCAGACGTTCCGCGCGATGCTCGAGGAAGTGCGCGCCGGAACGGCCGACTACGCGATGCTGCCGATCGAGAACACGACGTCGGGATCGGTGCACGACGCGTACGACGCGCTCTCGCACACGGACCTGGCGATCATCGGCGAAGAAGTGCTGCGCATCGAACTGTGCCTGATTGGCATCACGGACGTACCGCTCGACCAGCTCCGTCGCGTGTACTCGCACCCGCAGGCGCTGTCGCAGAGCACGGCGTTCCTCGCCTCGCTGCCGCACGTCGTGGTCGAGACGTTCGTCGACACGGCGATGAGCGTCGAGCGCATCAAGGCGGAAGACGACCCCACGCACGCCGCCATTGCCAGTGCCGAGGCCGCGGCCCTGCACGGCCTGCACGTGCTGCGGCGCGACATCGCGAATCACCGCGAGAACTACACCCGGTTCCTCGTCATCGCCCGCGAGCCGGAGCCGTGGGATCGGCGCGTGCCGTGCAAGACGTCCGTGATGTTCGTGACGTCGCACGAGCGTGGTGCGCTCCTGGCCGTGCTCGACGTCGTCGCGGGGCACGGGCTGAACCTGACGAAGCTCGAATCGCGCCCGCGCCCGGGGCGGCCGTTCGAGTACCTCTTCTACGTCGACTTCGAGGGCAACGTCGCCGAGCCGAACGTGCAGCAGGCGCTCGACGAGATTGCCGGCCTGACGAGGTCGCTGAAGATCTTCGGGTCCTATCCGGCCAGGACGGTCCGGGCGGAATGATGGAACAACGCCTGCTCGGCGACTCGGGTCTCAGCGTCTCCGTGCTCAGTTTCGGCACGATGACCGTTGGCGGTCGCGATCGCTTCGGCACGATGGGCACCCTCGGCGTGGCCGAGACGTCGCACCTGCTCGATCTCTGCCGGGACGCCGGCGTGACGACGATCGATACGGCGGACATGTATTCGGCGGGCGCGGCCGAGGAGATCCTGGGCGAGGCGTTGAGAGGCCGTCGGCAGCAGTTCGTCCTGGCCACGAAGGCGTTCATCCGCATGGGGCCGGGCCCGCACGACGTCGGCCTGTCGCGCCGGCACCTGATGGAAGCCTGCGAGGCGAGCCTGCGCCGGCTGCAGACCGACTGCATCGATCTCTATATCTGCCATCAGCCCGACCAACTCGTCCCTGTCGACGAGACGATGCGGGCGTACGACGATTTGGTGGCGCAGGGCAAGGTCCGCTACGTCGGCTGCTCGAATCACTCGGCGTGGCACGTGATGAAGGCCCTCGGCGTGTCCGAGCGTCGCGGGTTCGTCAGGTACGTGTGTCAGCAGGTCAACTACTCGCTCGTCGCGAGGGACGTCGAGCACGAGATCGTGCCGATGGGACTCGATCAGGGTGTCGGCATCATGGCGTGGAGTCCGCTCCAGGCCGGTCTGCTCACGGGCAAATTCCGCCGCGACGCGCGCCCGGCCGTCAGCCGCCTCAACACGCTGGATGCGCCGGGCACCATCGACTACGACCGTCTCTACCGCATCGTCGACGTGCTGGAGGCGATTGCGCAGGAGCGCGGGGCGACGTCGGCGCAGGTCGCGCTCAACTGGGTCATGAACAAGCCGGGCGTCGACACGGTGATCGTGGGCGCGCGGCACGAAGCGCAGCTGCGCGACAATCTTGCCGCGGCCAGCTGGCAGCTGACGGCCGAGGAGATGGCGCGGCTCGACGAGGTCAGCGCGCTGCCCGAACCGTATCCGCACTGGCATCAGCACAAGTTCGGCATCGAGCGGAATCCACCGACGCCCCGGCTGCGGAGCTGACGTCTGCCCGTGACGATGCCGCCTGGTCCGTTGCGTCTGCACCCGCTGCCCGAGCCGCCCCGCGGCGAGTGGCGCGTGCCGGGCTCGAAGAGCATCACGAATCGCGCCCTGCTGCTTGCGGCCATGGCCGACGGCGAGAGCCGGCTCGAGGGCGTGCTGCAGAGCGACGACACGCGCCACATGCGCGAGGCGCTCGTGGCGCTCGGCGTCGAGATCGTCGAGGCAGACGAGACGACGTGGATCGTGCGCGGCGGCCGGGCGCGGCTGCGGCCGGCCTCGGGGGCCCTGTTCGTCGGCAACAGCGGCACCACCGTGCGGTTCCTGGCGGCGCTGGCCGCGCTCGTGCCGGGCGCCGTGACGCTCGTCGGCGACGAGCACATGGCGAAGCGACCGATTCAGGATCTCGTCGATGCGCTGCGTCAGCTCGGCGTGCGCGTCGATTGCCCGACAGGTTGCCCGCCGCTGACGGTCCACGGCGGGTCGCTGCCCGGCGGCCGCGTGTCGATGCGCGGCGATCGATCGAGTCAGTACCTCTCGGCCCTGCTCATGGCTGGCGTCGTCGCCGATGCGCCGATCGAGATTGCGATTGAAGGGACGCTCGTCAGCCGTCCGTACGTCGGCATCACCGAACGGATGGTGACCGACTTCGGCGGTCGCGTGGTTTTCGATCAGGGACGGTTCGTGGTGACGCCGGTGCCCGCGCTTCGTCCGCGAACCTACGTTGTCGAACCCGATGCCTCGGCGGCGAGCTATCCGCTGGCGCTGGCCGCGGCGTCTGGCGGGGATCTGATCGTGCCAGGACTCGGACCGGACGCGATGCAGGGGGACGTGGCGTTTGTGGACGTGCTGGCGCGTGCCGGGGCCCTGGTTACGGGCGACGCGCGCGGTCTTCGGGTCGAGGGGCACGGCCTGCGCGGCGTCGACGAGGACATGCACCACATCTCGGATACGGTGATGACGCTGGCCGCCATCGCGCCGCTGGCCGACGGACCGACCACGATCCGCAACGTGGCCAATATCCGCATCAAGGAGACCGATCGGCTCGCGGCCACGGTTGCCGAGTTGCAGCGCCTGGGCCAGCACGTCACGCACGGCAGCGACTGGTTGCGGATCGAGCCGCGGCCCATCGTGCCGGCGGTCGTGCAGTGTTACAACGACCATCGGATGGCCATGAGCTTTGCCGTGCTCGGCGCTGTCCGCGCGGGTGTCACGATCGACGATCCCGCGTGCGTCGCCAAGACGTACCCCGGCTTCTGGGACGATCTCGGGCGCATCTACGCGTCACAGGGCGCGCCGATGACCCCGGAGTGACGCTTGTCACGGTGAACCGTGGAGGGATGGAGAGATGGAGGCGTCTCTCCTCGGTCCCGGACGGTCGCCGCCCGGGCTTCGCCCGGGCGCGCTCGTCGGCGGCTGTCCTCCATGACCTTCGTGTCCTCTATGGTTGGAGTCCCCGGGAACGCCGGAGCGGCCGGCTGCATCTATCCTTCTGGAGGAGCCCTGCAATGAATCCGGCCACCCATCAGGATCACGGTGCACCAGGTCATGCGGGCGCGTCAGACTCGGTTCTGCTGGCGCGCCTGGCCGACGGCGACCATGGCGCGTTCGAGACGTTGATGCGCCGCCACAACCAGCGCCTGTTCCGCACGGCTCGCGCCATCCTGAGGGATGACGCCGACGCGGAAGACGTCCTGCAGGAGGCGTACATCGACGCATACCGGCACGCTGCCGGATTCCGCGGCGAGGCCCAGGTGGTGACCTGGCTCACGCGGATTGTCGTCAATGCCGCCCTGATGCGTCTGCGCCGGCAGCGGACGCACCCGGTGCTCGTCCCGTTCACGTCCACGACCGCGGAAGAATCCGCCGGAGGCACGACCGCGATGACCGATCACGCCGAGACGGCCGACGGCCGGGTCCTGCGGGCGGAGGTCCGACGCCTGCTCGAACGACGCATCGACGAACTGCCCACGACGTTCCGGGCGGTGTTCGTCATGCGTGACGTGGAGGACATGACGAGCCAGGAGGTGGCCGACGCCCTGTCGCTGCCCGTGGCGACCGTGCGCACGCGGCTGTTCCGGGCCCGTTCGCTGCTGCGCGCGGCACTCGCCCGCGACATGGACGTGGCCTCTGTCGGTGTTTTCGGGTTCGATGGGGCGCGATGCGATCGCATCGTCGCGTCCGTGATCGCGCGCGTCTCGTCCGAGACAGTCCGCTGAACGGCCGCGGCGGCCGCCGGGAACGTTCGCGCCCCGGCGTGCATCCAATCGAGTAGAAGCAGAGAACACGCACGACGCACTTCCGCGCTGTCGTGCTCTCCCGCCCTCGTTCAGGAGATCGCTGATGAAGTCCTCGACAGTTGTACTGGCGGGCGCGTTCGCGCTCGTCGCGGCCGTGGCCTGCGCACAAGCGCCTACCGACGCCCAGATCGCGTCCATCGTTGTCACGGCCAACCAGGTGGATATCGACGCCGGCGTCCTTGCCGCCGATCGCGGCACGCAGGCGGACGTGAAGGCGTTCGGCCAGATGATGGCGACCGATCACGCGGGCGTCAACAAGGCTGCCGTCGAACTCGTGACGCGCCTGAAGGTCACACCGGAAGACAACGCGACGAGCCGCAGCCTGAAGGAGGGCGGCGACAAGAACCTCGCGCACCTGCGCACGCTGTCCGGCGCGGCATTCGATCGTGCGTACATCGCGCAGGAAGTGGCCTATCACCAGGCCGTGCTCGATGCGCTGGACAAGACGCTGGTACCGAACGCGAAGAACGCGGATCTCAAGGCGCTGCTCGTCAAGGTACGGCCGGCGTTCGTGGCGCACCTCGAGCGCGCGCAGCAGATCCAGACGGCGCTGGGACGATAGCCGTGCGGGCCATCGTCGCGGCGGCGCTGCTCCTGCTGGTGGGGGCGTGCCGCACCGCGCCAGAGCCCGTCGTGCACACGGTGACGATCGAGGGGTCCGCATTCTCCCCGGCGGTCGTCACCGCACACGTCGGCGACCGCGTGGTGTGGATCAACAAGGACTTCTTCCCGCACACGGCCACGGGCCCTGACGGCACCTTCGACTCGGGCCTCCTGTCGCCGGACGCGTCGTGGACGCTCACGATCGAGACGCGCGGGACGATCGACTACATCTGCACGTATCACCCGACGATGCACGGCACGCTGCAGGTAGAGGACGCACGGTAGCGGCGGTCGGCGTCGGGGCCTTCACGTTCGAGTTTCCCGGTCGCCGATCAGCGCCGACGGACGTGGTCAGGCCGACGTGGTCGCGCGTTGCAGGTCGTCCGGCAGCACGTCGCGCAGCCGGAGCCGCATTTCGAGGCGGATGATGCGAAGCTGCGCGCGTAGATCGCTATCGCCAACAGGGCCACCGACACGATTGCTGCCCGAACGCTGGTTACTGTCAGCCCGGCGATCGGGTCGTAGAAACTCCACAGGGCATTGATGGCCAGTACGCCCAGGCCCCTTGCCTCCCGTCACTCTCTCAGCTGTACCACCGCGCTCCACATCGCCTTCACGAATGGGGCGAGTGCGCCTGACTGGCCGGCCGCGTAGAGGGTCGCGGCCACCGCGACGAGGCTGATCGGATCCCACAGGTGCAGCGTGGGGAAGTAGCGCAGGATCAGCGAAGCGAGGAACAGGCCGCCCAGGCAGCCGATGCCGACGCCCAAGCCGAGCATGCGGCTGTGTTCGCGGTGCAGCATGCGGCACAGCGTCGCTGTCGTCGCACCGAGCGCGCGGCGGATGCCGATTTCGCGCTGCCGCAACGCCGCCAGGTGCGCGCTCAGCCCGTAGAGTCCGCCCATCGCGACCATGAAGACGAGCACACCGATCACGCCGTAGATCCGTGCCCAGAACGTCGCGGTGCCGAGTTGTTCGTCGAGTTCCTCGCGCATCGATCGCACGTGGAGGAAGCCGGTGTCGGGCAGTTCGGTGCGGTAGGCCTCGCGCACGCGCGCGGCCAGCCGCGCGCCGTCGTCGTTGGCGCGGGCGATGATGCCGACGGCGCGGGACACAGGACGATGCGCAAGCGGCACGTAGATATCGCCCAGTTTGTCGCGCCGGTTGCTCAGCATCGATGTCACGTCCTCGACCACACCGATGACGATGAACAGCTGATTGTCACTGTCGGGCCCCGTGAACCGCAGGTGTTGCCCGATGGCCTCGTCGTCAGGCCAGAGTCGCGCGGCGGCCGTCGCACTCACGACGGCGACGTGCGCTCCTGCGAGATCCTCATCGTCGGTGAACATCCGGCCCGCGAGCAGCGGCCGTCCGAGAACTGCCAGTCCGTTGGCGGTCGTGTAGCAGGGATGGACGTATCGTCGATTCGTATCGGCGACGCCCGGGGGGCCCGGGGATACGCGGGCCGAGAACCTGTTGTCGCCCGGCAGCATCGTGGTGACGGCCGCGTCCATGACACCTGGTGTTTCGCGCGTGGCCTGCAGCGCCCGGCGCACGATGGCGTTCGATCCGGCGGGCGTTGACGGCAGCGCTGTCTCGTCGAGCCACGCGACAGCACTGCGATCGGCGTCGAGTCCCGGCAGTGGATCGGTACCAGTCAGGATCGTCCGGCCCAGCATGACCGCCACGAGCAGCAGGCCCGCGGACACGGCCGTCTGGGCGATGACGAGCCGGCTCGTCTCGCGTGTCGTCCGCTGCGTCGAACTGCCCACGCCGCTCGTGGCCACCATCGATCCGAGTGCTTCGAGACTGCGCAGGTTCCACGCGAGCTTCGCAACCACCATGAAGGTCGCGCCGAAGGTCGTCGCGGCTGTGTAGGCGACGAGACGCCAGTCCGGCGACAGATCGGGCGCGAGCGCCATGCCGCTGGCGCTGATGAGCTGCGTCACGAACAGGCTCGACAGCAACGTGCCGACCCAGACCGCAACGACGGTTGCGCCGGCAGCCAGAAGACCGGATTCGACCGCCAGCATCTGCGTCAAATCGCGTGCTGTCGCCCCAAGCGCGAGCCGGATCGACAGGTCGCCCTGACCCGACAGCAGGCGGGCGAACAACAGCAGCGAGAAGCTGCCGGCCGCGACGAGCGAGATCGCGATGCCGACGATAAGCATCACCACGAGCTGCGCGTACACCCGCTCGTTCAAATCACCGAGCTCGGGGCCCGCGCCTTGACGTGCGCCCAGCACGCGTGGGCCGGCGGTGTCCCCCTGTTGCAGGGGCGACGCATGCGTCGTCCTGACCGATCGCAAGGCGACGTCGGCATCGGCCTGCTCGATCGACACGCCTGGACGCAGCCGGCCGAACAGCTCCGTCGGCGGCGTGATGGTGGCCGGTACCCACGCATCTCGACGTTGGACGCGGCGCCAGGTTGGTGCGGCATCGTACTCATCGGAGATGACGCCGACGATGGTGACCCGTCGTCCGCCAAGGATGATGGATGTGCCAATCGCATCAGCGCCCTGCGCAAACGCCACCCGCCACAGTCGTTCACTGATCAGCGCGACGCCCCGTTCGTCCCGCTCATCGTCGGGGGTGAGCAGCCGGCCGGCCAGGGGAATGGTTGGGAATTCGGCGAAGTACGGCCCGGCTACGCCTTCGACAGTGACGCGCAGGGAGACGCCGTCGATCACGGCCGTCGTGTGTCTCGAGCCGGAGCCCAGCAGTACAGAGAACGACTCCGGAGGATTCGACAGCACCGCGTCGATCTCGTTCGACGCGATGATGACGCCGCCGTGACCGTTGACGACAATTCGTACGTAATCGCGTCCAGCCGCCGCGGGCTTCAGCAGCTGGACGTTGATGATGTTGAAGAGCGGGAGGCCGAGCCCGACGCCGATGCCCAGCAGCAGGATGGCTGCGAGCGTGAACATCGGCGCCCGTCGCAGGCGGCGATATGCGAGCGCCAAGTGGCCTGCCGTGTCGAGTGAAAGCATGCGCGTCTCACCTTCCCGGCCACCTGGCGTTCCGGACTGCTGGCTTCTGTCTTCGGGCTTCTGGCTTTGGAGCCTGCGTTTGTCGGCAGGCTCCTAGTCGGCCCAGCGGACGAAGACGACGTTGCTGCGTTCGTTGGTGCTGGTCATGTTCGGCCAGGCGCGCGCGGGCGTGGTGACCATGACGGCGAACTGTTCGCCGGGACGCGGCACCCAGGAGCGCAGCGGCTCCATGTTATCGCCGTAGAACGCGTCGCGGCCGATCGACTGCGCGTCGACGGCCTTGCACTCCTGGCCGGGCCGCACCCACTCGCCCGCGCCGCCGACCCACTGGCCGCCGATGTTCGCGAACACCCACTGGCTGGCCTCGACGTACGCGGTCGTGTCGAAGAAGCGGACCAGCGGCCAGGCGCCCAGCTTCGTGTGGTTGACGCAGAGCTGGCCTCCGCCCGAGCGGACGCCGATGACCGTCGACGTCTGCGGCCACGCGGCCACGCTCGACGGGCCCAGGACGATACGCGCCGCGCGCAGGTCGATCGCGTCGGCCGAGGTCGCCGGCGGTGTCGTCGAGGGCGGCGGCTCGGGCGCAGGCGGCGGTGCCGGGGCCGGGGGCGGTTCGGGCGACGGGAAGATGTCGCTCTTGCGCAGCGTTTCGAGGCCGGTGAACCGGCCCAGGCAGGTGTCGGCCGTGAAGGGCAGCCGGATGATGTCGCCCTCGAGCGTCGCGTCGGACACGACGTTGACCGGGCAGGCGCCGACGCCGCTGACGGTCGTCGATCCCGCCAGTTCGATGTGTGCCGACGTGCGGCTCGTGATCGTGCCGGTGGCGGTTCCCGTGATCGAGTACGCCCCGAGACAGACGACCGAGAACGTGCCCGTGGCGACGTTGCCCGTCTGCGACGTGACGCGCAGATCGAAGTTGTCGCACGACGACAGCTTCGCGACGGCCGATGTCGTGGCGGACGGCCGGCTCGACGGCGTGGCGCTGGCCGAGGTCCAGTGACCGGTCAGCTCCGCTGTCGACGACGTGGAGGGCGTCGATGGTGTCGCCGGTGATGGGGCGGCCGGTGAGTTCGAGCCGCGACGGGCCTCGCAGGCCAGGGACATCGTGAGCGTGCTGGCCAGACACAGGAGCAGGGCCGAAGAGCGTGTCGTCATGAGGTGCGTCAGTCTCCCCGAAGTGTATCGGCCACTCGGGAGGAAGCGGCCCGCGAACACAAAGCGAATCTTGTACCGCTGAGCGGGTGTTGCGCGGACCAGCGCACGTCGGTTGCCGGCGCTGGCTGTCGAACGAAAACGGTGTGGTTCTTACAGGGTTGTCATCCCCGGGGCGTCACGCGCGCCCCGGGGTGACGGTCGTCGGTTGCGGGGGTTCAGTACGTCGGCTGATCCGGATCGAGCCGCGCGTTCCACTCGAGGATGCCGCCGCGGACGTTCCGGACGCGGGTGAAGCCCTTCTCGCGAAGCAGGTTCACGGCCTTCGCGCTGCGGACGCCGGACTTGCAGTGCACCGCCACGTCGCGGTCCGTCGGGATCTCATCGAGCCGCTTCGGCAGTTCACCCAGCGGGATGAGCGTCGAGCCTTCGATCTTCGTGATTTCGGCTTCGCGCGGCTCGCGCACGTCGAGCAGCCAGATATCGCCCGCGTCGAGCCGCTGCTTGAGGTCCGTCACCGAGATTTCGAGGTCGGGCGAGACGGCACCGGCGTCGGCGGCCTTGACCTGCGGGGTGATGCCGCAGAACTGCTCGTAATCGATCAGCTTCGTCACCGTCGGGTGATCGCCGCAGACAGGGCAATCCGGATCGCGCTGGAGCTTCAACGTGCGGAACGTCATGTCCAGGGCATCGAACAGGAGCAGCCGGCCGATGAGCGGATCGCCGGCGCCGAGGATCAATTTGATCGCTTCCGTGGCCTGAATCGTGCCAACGACCCCGGGCAGCACGCCGAGCACGCCACCCTCGGCGCAGCTCGGGACCAGTCCAGGCGGGGGTGGCTCGGGATAGAGGCACCGGTAGCAGGGGCCACCCTTGGTGGCGAAGATGGAAACCTGGCCGTCGAAGCGGAAGATGCTGCCGTAGACGTTCGGCTTGCCGAGCAGCACGCAGGCGTCGTTCGTCAGATAGCGCGTCGGGAAGTTGTCGGTGCCGTCGAGGATGACGTCGTAGTCGCGGAAGATGTCGAGGGCATTGGCCGAGGTCAGGGCCGTCTCGTGCTCGATGATCCGCAGGTTCGGATTGAGCCCGCGCAGCCGTTCGGCCGCGGCCTTGATCTTCGACCGGCCCACGTCGGCGGTGCTGAACAGCACCTGGCGCTGCAGGTTGCTGAAGTCGACGGCGTCGAAGTCGATCAGCCCCAGCGTGCCCACCCCGGCGGCGGCCAGATACAGCGAAGCCGGCGATCCCAACCCGCCGGCTCCAATGCACAGGACTCTGGCCTGTTTGAGCTTGCGCTGCCCCGCGACCCCGACCTCCGGCATGATCAGGTGCCGGCTGTAGCGCCGGACCTCGTCATTATTGAGCTCGGGCGCGGCGGGATCGCCCGAAGGCGATCCCCCGGCGACCGACGGGACGATGCTGACCGTATCGCCCGCGCCGACGGCTGTCTGTTCCTTCTTCAGGTACCGGATGTCCTCGTCATTGACGTACACGTTGACGAAGCTGCGGAGCTTGTTTTCCGCGTTGTAGAGGTGGTTCTTCAGCTCGGGGTGAACCGCGACGAGGTTCTGGAGCACTTCGCCCACATTCGAGCCGGCCACCTGGACGGTCGCCTGCTGGTCCGTGAACGGACGAAGCGGGGTGGGAATGAACACAGTGGTTGCCATGCTGGGTGTCCTCGGAAACAAACGAAACGGGCCCGGAACGAGTCACTCGTTCCGGGCCCCGGGAAGCGCCGCCGATGCTGAGATCAGAATCGGCCCGCAGATGCGCACGCCACCCCGTTGCCCGCAGGCAGGCAACAACAGGAATGGACGCTTCCGGAGGCAGACATCCTCTAGTACATACCTGAAAGGCGGGGAGGCTGCAAGGCTGGGAGGAGACCGGAAGGCCTTCCAGCCTCCTTCCAGGCTGCAGGCTCCCAGCCTTACTTGCCCCCCAGCACGTACGCCACCAGGCTGTCGATGTCGTCGAGGCTGTGTTCGGCCACGAGTCCTTCGGGCATCAGGGAGACCGTCGATTCGGTCCGGTCCTGGATGCGGCCGACCGCGATGGGGAGCGGCCGGTCGAGGTGTTCGGCGTTCTTGAGGTACACGGCCCGGGCGTCTTCGCGGATGACGACGCCGCTCGCGTAGGTCCCGTCGGTGAGTTCGAAGATCGTCACCGCGTACTGATCGGAGATGGTCCGCGACGGCCAGAGGATCGAGTCGAGCACGTCGCGCTTGCCGAACCGGCTCGAGAGCGTCGTCAGGTCGGGACCGACGGACGTGCCGACATCGCCGAAAATGTGGCAGCTCGAGCACAGGTCCTCGTAGAGCTGGCGGCCGCGCTCGACCGACACGGTGGTTCCCGGCTTGTCGGAACCGAGCGTGTCGAGAACCTGCTGCCGGGTCATCTTCGACCCGGGCATCGGCTCCTCGGGCGGATCCTGGCCCGCCGATCGGACCGTCGACATGCCGGCCGTGAAGAGCAGCGCGCCGATCGACGCGGCCACGAGAAACGGAGTGCGGTGGCGATGCATGAATAGAGACCTTTCTGAAGGCTGGGAGGCGACAGGCTGCCCGCCTCCTGTCATGGCTGCAGGAACGCGAGCAGGTTCGTCAACTGGGCCTGACTCATGGCGTCGGTCAGGGAATCCAGCATGACGGTGGCCTGTTCGCGCGTGTGCGCCCGCACGGGCTTCGTCACGGTCGTCGTCGTGCCGTCGGTGCGCAGCACGGTGAAGGCCTGCGCCGTCTCGGCCACCACGAGGCCGCGGACCGTGGTGCCGTCGTTGGCCGTGAGCACGCTCGTGCGCAGCTCGGGGGCGACCTGCCGCGACGGGAACATGATGGACTCGAGCAGATCGCGGCGATTTGCCGCACGGGCCGACGACGTCAGATCGAGGGCGGCCACGCCATGGTCGTCGCCGAGGCCGCCCGCACGATGGCACGAGGCGCAGCTGGCCTCGAAGATCGTGCGGCCGGCAGCTGCGTCGGGCTGCTGCGTGCGCGGCGTGTAGATCACCTCGTCGAAGACTTCGCCCTTGTCCAGCACGCGTCCCTGCGTGCGCGCCTGGATGCCCGTGCTGGCGCCGCGTCCGCCGCCGGGCCCCGCCGCGCCAACGGCGGCACCACGACCGGCCGCCGCGGCCGCTCCGCGGCCCGCTGCCGCCGGCGCCCCACCGGCCCTGCCTGCCGCGCCGCCGCGTCCGGCCGGCGCCATCGCGTTCAGTTCCTCGTCGGTCAGCGGCGCGAAGTCCGGCGCCTTTGCGTAGAGCATCTTCTTCTCCGCGTCGGTCACGTAGAGCGGATCGAATGCCTGGAAATACTGGCCCAGGAAGTTGGCGAACTGCGCGCCGCCCCGCCACCGGCTCGTCTGCCCGAGCACTTCCGCCAGCCGCTCCTTCTGCGCGGCCGTCCAGCCGCTCTGGACCGCGCGGAGCGCGTAGAGGTAGTGGAGCGTCAGTTCCTGGTTCGAGTTGCCCTCGGGCATCGCGGCCAGGATCTTCGTGACCGCCTCGGGCTGGCCGCCGTACGCGAGCATGAGCGCCAGCTGGCGGTTGAGCCGTTCGTCGGTCGACGGGAAGCGGTTGATGAGCGCCGCGTGCAGCCGCTGTCGATCCGCTGCCGGCAGGCCCTCCCCGCCCGGCAGGAACGTCGTCGTGAGCATGAAGGCCCTGTAGAGCCGGAGCTGGTCGTCGACCGACCCGGCGGCCTGTTCGATCAGGGCGAGCTGGCGGTCGATGAGCGGCCGCACGCTGGCCGTGCCCGCCGTCCGCGCCCAGGCCACCATGGCCTCGGGCGCGCTGGTCGCGTTCGTATCCGTCAGCACGCGGGCCTGCCAGTCGGCGCGGCGCGTGTGCTCGAGCAGGAGGCGGCCGGCAAAGCGGACGAAACGATCGCTGTTGCCGAGCAGCGCGTAGATGTCGTCGACGGGCGCGAGGCTCTCGCGATCGGGCGACTGGCCGAGACGCACGAGCGCTTCGGCCGCGCGCCGCGTCACCATGGGATCGGCGTCGCGCAGGCCCGCGGCGGCCGTCGTGCGCACGTCCGCGCCCCCCTGCACGCCGACGACGAACATGGCGGCGGCGCGCACCATCGGCTGCGCATCGGTCGCCAGCGCGGCGAGCAGGGCCGCCGTCGGGGCGGCGCCGTGGCGCTGCATCTCGTACAGCGCGCGCGTCCGATCTGTCACGTCCGCCGACGCGTTGCGGGCGACCTGCTCGAGCGCACTGCCGAAGGCCTGGGCTCCCATCGACGTCTTCACGCGCTCGATGGCCGCCCAGCCCCAGCTCGAGAGCGGCTGCGCCTGTCGCGTGACGGCCAGGATGCCGGTCTTGTCGGGAGCGGCCGGGGCCGTGCCCGTGTAGCGCAGGCGCCACAGACCGCCGCGCGTGTTCCGGCCGCCGGTCGAGAAGTACAGCATGCCGTCGGGCCCGACTTCCATGTCGGTCACGTTGAGCGGTTCCCCGTGGATCAGCTCGGCGCGATCGGTGCGCGTCGTGTAGGTGGCGCCGGCCCGCGTCAGCGGCGTGTAGAGGATGCGGCCGCGTGACCAGTCGGCTTCGAACAGCATGTCGAAGAACTGGCGCGGGTACGCGTCGCTCTGGTACGTCTCGACCCCGACGGGAGAGCCGCGGCCCAGATCGCGGACCGGGGGCAGCGAGTCGACGTAGTAGGCCGGGTACTTACCCGATCCGTCGCGATAGCCGTAGTCCCCGTTGAGAATCTGGTGCACGGTGCGGACCTCGCGGTACCAGGGCAGGCCGATGTCCCACTCCATGTCGCTGTCGAAGAGGAACGCCTCGCCGTCGAGGTTGTAGGCGAAGTCGTACGCATTGCGGTTCCCGCCCGAGAACACGCGGAACTTGCGCTGTGCCTGATCCCACTCGAACAGCGCGCTGTGCGCTCCCTGGCGGGCACTGCGACCGAAGTTCGCGAAGTAGGGAAGGAACTGGCCGTCGACGTCTTTCAGTACGGACGACGAGAGATCCAGGTAGGGATCGGCAATCGTCTCGTTGTTGCCGACCACCACCATCCAGCTGCCGGACGGCGTGCGGCGAATCGCGTGCGGGCCGTGCTCCTGGATCGAGCCGGCCATCGCCAGCGTCTCGAACGTATCGGCCACGTCGTCGCCGTTGGTGTCCGCCATGCGGAAGATGCCGGCGGGTGCGGCCGGACCGCGTCCGCCACGGCCGCCGGCGGCGGGCGGCGTGGTGGGCGCCGGCGGATTGGCCATCGCGCACGAGCCATACAGCACGGGGCCGTCGAACCACAGGCCCTGGCAGTTGCGGACCTGCTCGCTGATGACCTTTTCGCTCTCGTAGATGCCGTCCCCGTCGTTGTCGAGCAGCAGGCGCGGGAAGTCGTTCTCCTTCGACACGACGAGCCGCCCCTGGCTGTCGAAGGTCAGCACCACGTAGCTGTCGCTGCGATCGACGGGGTTCACCCGCTCGATCGTGAAGTCGGGCAGCGTCCCGAACCGGACGCTGGCCACCGTCCGTTCGACGAGGCCCTCGAACTGGTTCTGCGAGAGTCCCTGGGAGTGGCCGGGAATCTGGTTGGCCAGCAGCAGACCGGCTGCCGCCGTCACCACAAGCATGCGTCGTCTCACCATCTCGAGCTCCGTCTGGCCGGGACACAGCCCGACAATGATGTGTCGGGGTGTGTGATGGCCGCGTGGGTTGGAACGCTCAGCCTGGGCCGGCCGTCGTCGAGACGCAAGCCCGGGAACCGTGTTGCGATGGGTTCCACTATACGAAACCCTGACAATGCGTGGAGCGCCCGGGAGTGCCGCACCCGTTGCGCCGCCCGCGTCGACGGCCCAGGCGCAAGGTATTCGGGGATCCGCACGTGTTTCGGTGCGCGAAACATGAAAGAGCGGCCCGCGGCCGCTGCATCCCCCGAGGCTGAAGCCTCGGGGCTCCGGATGTCGGATGAGGCGACGTGAGCCCGTCGGAGCCCTGGGGCTTCAGCCCCAGGGGGCGCGTCGGTGTGCCCGTCCCATCCCCGAGGCTGAAGCCTCGGGGCTCCGGATGGCCTCCCGGCCTTACACGAGGATCACGTGCACCTCGCCCGGCCCGTGGACCCCGCGGCTGAGGGTGTGCTCGATGTCGGCGGTGCGGCTCGGGCCGGTGATGCAGATCAGGTTGGAGCCGGCCTCGGCCAGGTCCGGCCGGGTCAGCAGCAGATCGGGCAACGAGCGCACCAGGCGCGTGCGCTCCACGAGCGCGACGTGAATCGGCGGCAGCAGCGACGCCAGCCGCCCGCGGCCCGGTCCCGACACCAGGACGAGCGAGCCGGTTTCGGCCAGCATCGCGTCGGCACCCGTCACGCCGACGGTAGCCGTCGCGAGGGCGTCGCGAGCCGGTCCGGGACCGGCGTCGGCCTCCTGCCGGCTGATGACGAACCCGCGCGCGACGAGCGCGTTGGCCACGCCGGGCACCGGCAGGTGGGCATCGTCCCAGAGCAGGGCGTGCCGGGACGCGGTGTCGCCCGCGATGTCGGCGATGAGCGCGGCCACGTGGTCGGCATCGATCGCCGGCGGGACGTGGACCGCCCCGCCGACCGTCTCCAGTTCCGTCGTGAAACGCGCGAGCAGATCGGCCGGCTCGGCGTCGGTCCGGTGATAGCCGCCAGGGGCATCGGGCGTGGCACCGGGCAGGACCGCGGTCTTCAGCGCGGTCCGCAGGATGTCGCGCATCTGCTGGCGGGCCTCGGGGGACATCACGACTGCGGCCCCCCCGGCTTGCCGGTCTGACGTTTCTTCCAGCGGTCCTGGAAGGAATCCCCGGCCATCACGGGGAAGTCGCGCGACGCCGTCCAGCCGGCCAGCGGGCCCGGCAGGCGGCGGATCCAGCCACGCGAGGCGAGCAGGCGTGTGCCGAACGCCGCGGCCCGGCCCGCCGCGCCAAACAGCCACGGCCGCGCGGCCACGCGCCGGAACATCGCCAGCCCCTGCCCGATCCACGACGGGGCCCGTCCCTCGTCGACGCCCTTCGCGCGCAGCGTCAGCAACATGCGCGGGATGTCGATGCGCACGGGACACACCTCGCGGCACGCGCCGCAGAGGCTGCTGGCGTGCGGCAGATCCGTCCACTCGTCCTGCCCCCACAGCGCCGGCGTGAGCACGGCGCCGACCGGACCCGGGTAGACGCTGCCGTACGCGTGCCCGCCAATCTGCTGATAGACGGGGCAGACGTTGAGACACGCGCCGCAGCGGATGCAGTAGAGGATCTCGGCCTCGGTGCTGCCGAGCACCGTCGACCGGCCGTTGTCGACGAGCACGACGTGCAGTTCTTCCGGCCCGTCGAACTCGTCCGGCCGCCGGGGCCCGGTGAGCAGGTTCGTGTAGACGGTCAGGTTCTGGCCCGTGGCGCTGCGCGCGAGCACCTGGAGTACGGTGCCGAGCGACGGAATGTCCGGCACCAGCCGTTCGATGCCCATCATCGCCACGTGCACGCGCGGCAGCGTCGTCACCAGGCGGCCGTTGCCCTCGTTGGTGCAGATGCAGAGCGTGCCCGTACCCGCCACGCCGAAGTTCACGCCGCTGATGCCGAGATCGGCCGAGAGGAACTCCGGCCGCAGCCGTGCGCGTGCGAGCTTCGTCATCGCCGGCACGTCGGCCACCTCCTCGTCGGTGGCCCCGAGCGTGCGGCGGAACAGGTCGGCCACGTCACTGGCCGACTTGTGGATGATCGGCATGATCACGTGCGACGGGTGATCCTGCGCGAGCTGTACGACCCACTCGCCGAGGTCCGTCTCCACGACCTGCAGACCCGCGCGTTCGAGGTGATCGTTGAGGTGGATCTCCTCGCTGATCATCGACTTCGACTTGACGGCCTTCGTCAGGCCCCGGGCCCTGGCCAGGTCCGTGACGTAGGTGACCGCGTCCTCGGCCGTGCGCGCGTAGTGCACGTGCCCTCCGCGCGCCTCGACGTTGGTGACGAACTCGTCGAGATAGCGATCGAGGTGGGCCAGCGTGTGGGCACGGATGCGGCGCGCGTGATCGCGCCAGTCGTCGGACGCCGGCAGCCGCTCGAGACCGGCCGTCCGGCTGTCGAGGACCCGCGCGGTCACCCGGCGCAGCGTCTGGTTCAGGTGCGCGTCGGCCAGCGCCGCTTCGGTGCGCTGATGAAACGGCTGCGGGGCAGGCGTGGTCACGACGGGTCTCCCGGATCGAGCAGGTCGGCCACGTGCCGGACCGTCACCGGACTGCCGCGCCGGTGCAGGCCGCCGGCCATGTGCATGGCGCAGCTGACGTCGGTCACCGCGATTGTCGACGCCCCGCAGCGCTCGATGCAGTCGAGCTTGCGCGCGAGCATCGCCGACGAGATGTCGGACATCTTCACGGCGAACAGGCCGCCGAACCCGCAGCAGACGTCGTGTTCGGGCAGCGGCACGCGCGTCAGGCCGTCCACGTGATCGATCAGCGTCGTCGGCTGATCGCGGATGCCGAGGCCGCGCAGGCCGTGGCAGCACGCGTGATACGCGACGGTCCCCTCGCCGGTGCGGCCCAGATCCGTGACGCCGAGCTGCTCGACGAGGAACTGCGTGAACTCGAACGTCCGCGCCGCCAGGTCACGCGCGCGCGTCGCATAGACCGGGTCGTCGGCCAGCAGCGCGGCGTACTGGTGAATCACCATGTCCCCGCACGAACCCGACGGAATGACGACAGGCGCCGGGCTGGCGCTGAACACGTCGACCGTGTGCCGCGCCAGGGCCCGGGCATCGTCGCGGAAGCCGGCGTTGAAGGCCGGCTGTCCGCAGCAGGTCTGGGCGGCGGGACAGTCGACAGCAACCCCCAGCTTTTCGAGGATGCGGACCACGGCCATCCCGGTCTCCGGGAAGAGACGATCGACCAGGCACGTGACGAGCAGTTGAACGCGGGCGATGCGGGGCATGGGATGACTCGGATCCTAGCAGCCCGCGCCCGTGAAGGGGGGATGGGAGGCTGGATGGGGCAGTGTTTCGCCTGCCGAAACGCCGAGAATCGGAAAACCCATGGAAACAGGCCTGAATTCGTCTTCGAGATCCCTCGGCGTGAAGCGGCGTGTCGCACCGTGCTACATTCCGCGCACCCCAGCAGGCAGAGGGATCCGGTCGCGATGGGCGCCGCCGGGTCGGAAAGCCGTATAGACGTATGTCCAAGACCAGCCGTCCGTCCTATGTGATTCAGTCGGTGGTGCACGCGTCGGACGTGCTGCGGGCGTTCCGATCGCGCGGCGAGGCGCTGCGGCTCCGCGACATCGTGGAGCGCACCGGGTTCAACAAGGGGCTGTGCTTTCGCCTGCTGCACACCCTGCGGCACTGCGGGCTCGTGGAGAAGGTGGACGAGACCCGGTACCGCCTCACGTCCGAGATGCACCGCCGCAAGCGCTACCGCATCGGGTACGCGGCGCTCGGCCACGACAGTTCGTTCCAGCGGGCCGTCCAGGAGAGCCTCGTGTGGACGGCGAAGAACGAGGACATCGAACTGCTGGTGCTCGACAACCGGCGCAGTGCGAAGACCGCGCTGCGCAATGCCGATCACCTGATCCGGGAAAAGGTCGATCTGGCCATCGAATACCAGATCGACGAGGCGGCGGCCGCCGCGATCTCCGCGCGGTACGTGCAGGCCGGCATCCCGTTCATCGCCGTCCACGTGCCGCATCCGGGCGCGACCTACTACGGCGCGAACAACTACCAGGCCGGATTGCTGGCGGGCCACTACCTGGGGCGATGGGCGAAGAGCCGGTGGAACGGCCAGGTCGACGAGGTGCTGCTCATCGAGGCCGCGCGGGCCGGATCGCTCGTGCACGGCCGGCTCGACGGTGTGCTGGCCGGGCTGCGCGAGAGCCTGCGCGAGGTGATGACGACCTGCCCGGTGGTGAGCCTGGACGGCGACGGCGAGTTCAACAGGACGCTCGAGCGCGTGCGCCAGCACCTGCGCCGGTCCGATCGGAAGCGCGTACTCGTGGGCGCGATGAACGACTCGAGCGCGCTCGGCGCCACGCGCGCGTTCCAGGAATCGGGGCGCGCGGCCACCTGCGCCATCGTCGGGCAGAACGCCGAACCCGACGCGCGCGCCGAACTGCGCCAGTCGCGGACGCCGCTCATCGGATCGGTCGCGTATTTCCCCGAGCGGTACGGCGAAGAATTGATCGCCCTGGCGCTCGACGTGCTGGGGCAGCGGCCCACACCCCCGGCCAAGTTCGTGCGGCACCAGGTCATCACGGCCGGCAACCTGCACCACTTCTATCCGAACGACGCGCTGATGACGTCGGCCGCTGCCCTCTGAACGCGCAGGCGTTTCGCTGCGCGAACCACGCCGCAGGTCCGCGCGGCGTGGCCGCGGCGCCGCACGCGCCCGTGTAACCGGTATTCCCGCCAGTTTTCCCGTTGTCCGCCCCGACGCCACAGGTTTTGCTGCTGTAAACGTCGTCTCCGGCCATGGCCGGCTGTTGCGACAGACGTGCACCGGCCCCACACTGCGCCCATCGCACAACCGAAGACCGCCGGCACACCTGCACGTTTCCGGCGGTGTCGTCTCGTGAAGTGGGCTCCAGGAGGATTCTGTGAGAACTCGATTCAGGACGTGGCAAGGTCTGGCGTGTTTGCTGGTGCTGGTGTTGGCCGGTGGAGGGGGATTTCCATCGGTCGCAGCGGCGCAAACACTGACCGGTCAGATCGGCGGGACCGTCGTTGACGATCAGGGGGCGGCCGTTCCGGGCGCCACCGTGACCGCCGTGAATACGTCGACGCGCGCGAGCCGCGACGCGACGACAGATGCGCAGGGTGCATTCGTCATTACGGGCATCCTGGCGGGAACCTATGACCTCCGCGTGAGCCTGACCGGCTTCGCACCCTACGAGCAGACCGGCATTCCCGTGTCGGCCACCGAACGTGCGGCGCTGCCGACCATCCGGTTGACGGTCGGCGGCCTGGCGGAGACGGTGTCGGTGACCGCCGACGCCGCCCGGATCCAGACCCAGTCGGGCGAACGGTCGGCGACCATCAACGCCGACCAGATCCAGGACATCGGGCTCAAGGGCCGCGACTTCATGGGCACGCTCCAGCTGCTGCCCGGCGTCATCGATACGCGCAACCGCGAGGCCCCAGGCTGGGGATCGGTCGGCAACATGACCATCAACGGCCAGAGCTCGTTCAACTTCTCGTACGACGGCATCGTGTCGAAGGACACCGGATCGAACTCCGGCAATTACGCGGCCCCGGCGCTCGATTCGATCGCGGAAGTGAAGGTGCAGACGTCGAACTTCCAGGCCGAGTACGGCCGCAGCTCTGGCGCCAGTATCACCGTGGTCACCAAGAGCGGCAGCAGCCAGTTCCACGGCAGCGGCGCGTACTACAAGCGCCACGAAGGGCTCAACGCGAACACCTGGGAACGCGAGCGCCAGTGCAAGGCGGGCCAGCAGGCAAGCTGCGCGACACCGAGGTACCGATACGACAACATCGCGTGGACGATTGGCGGACCGGTGCTCCTGCCCGGCACTTCGTTCAACTCGAACCGCGACAAGCTGTTCTTCTTCTTTTCTCAGGACCTGCTGCCGCGCACCGATCCGGGGAATCTCCAGTTCGGACACATGCCGACCGCGGCCGAGCGCGCGGGAGACTTCTCGCAGACGGTCAACTCGTCGGGCCAGTTGCGGTACATCCGCGACCCGCTCTCGAACCTGCCGTGCAACGTGAACTCCGGCGGCGCGGGGTGCTTCCCGGGCAACATCATCCCGGCTGACCGCATCAACCCGATCGGGCAGATGATGCTGAACCTGCTGCCACTGCCCAACGCGGATGATCCGACAGGCAACCGCGCGTACAACTACACCTACCAGAACTATCTCGAGAAGCCGAAGCACGACAACGTGGCGCGCATCGACTGGAACGCCGCACCCGGTTCGACCTACTACACCCGGTTCGGGTTCTCGAACGAGGTCAACTCGCGCGGTGCCAATGCGTTTCTCGGCGCGGGCACCGGCAACGGCGGCAACGTCGGCTGGCCGCAGTTCGAAACGTCGTACGGCATCAAGACGTTCAGCTGGGTGAACACGTTCCTGCGCACGATCAACCCGACCACGGTGGCCGAGGTGACCATTGGGATGAACTGGGCGAAGCAGTACGTCGAGATGGTCAGCGACGAGTCGTACCGCCGGAACGACAGGCGCGCGGTGCTCGACAGCCTGCCGCAGTTCTTCCCCGAGGCCAACCCGCAGTACCTGATCCCGAACATGTCCTGGGCCGGGACCAACGCGTTGACCGACACGCGCGGCATCGCGATTTCCAACAGGTTCCCGTTCAATGCCAAGAACATCATCTGGAACTACAACGCCAGCCTGACGAAGATCGCGGGCAGTCACAACCTGAAGGCCGGCGTGTTCATCGAGCGAACGGCGCGTCCGGCGCCGCGCGCGTCGACGTTCCAGGGGAGCTACAACTTCAACGGCAATGTCAGCAATCCGTTCGACACGAACCTCGGCTGGGCCAACGGCCTGCTCGGGTACATCAACAACTACACCGAGTCGACGGCCAAGCCGTTCGCCGAAGGCCGCTACAACCAGACAGAGGCATTCGTTCAGGACAACTGGCGCGTCCGTCGCAACTTCACGCTCGACTACGGCGTACGCTTCTACTACATGGGCCCGACGTTCGTGGCCGATCAGGAGGTGGCGTTCTTCAATCCCGGCGATTGGAGCAGCACTTCGGCGCCGCTGCTCTTCCAGCCGGTCTGTTCGAACGGAGCCGCAAACTGTTCGGGCGCCTTGCGTGTGGCGCGCAACCCGCTGACGGGTGAAGTAGTGAACAACACCTTCATCGGCAAGCTCGTGCCGGGCAGTGGCGAGTTCACCAATGGCATGAACGTCGCGCGTCAGACGGTCTACGAGCCCACCGGCATCCTGTTCGCGCCGCGTGTCGGGTTCGCGTGGGACGTGACGGGAGACGGCCGTACGGCCATCCGCGGCGGCGCCGGTATCTTCTACGACCGGTACAGCGACGACATCATCCTGTCGCTCGTGGAACAGCCGCCGCTGATGGACACACGGCAGACCGACTTCACGACCATCCCGACGCTGCTCCAGTCGCAGCTCATCCAGAGCCCGCGCGGTGTCGAGGCGTTCGACGAGTTCAAGGTGCCGACCGTCTACAACTGGAGTTTCGGCGTGCAGCGCCAGTTGCCGTGGCAGATCGTGGCCGATGTGGCCTATGTCGGGAACGCCAACCGCAACAACCCGACACAGATGCCGATCAACAGCTTCGCCTACGGCACGACTCGGACCGACCTCAATCCACAGAACATCGATGCGACGAATGGCACTCAATCGATGCCTGCAGACTATCTGCGGCCGTATCGCGGCTTCGGCGGCATCAACCTGCGCCAGTGGAACGGGTACGCGAACTATCACTCGATTCAGGTGTCGGTGAATCGCCGGCTCTCGAACGGCTTCGCGTGGGGGCTGTCCTACACCGGATCGCGTCGCTTCAGCCGGGGCGCCGTGAATCCGTTCTTCAGCGAGGCGCAGGACGAAGCTCGCAACTACAGCAAGAACGGGAGCCGGCCGCACGTCTGGAACATCAACTACAACTACATCGTGCCCGACGCCAGCCAACTGTGGGACAACCTGCTGGTGCGCGGCGTCCTCGACGGCTGGCAGGTATCAGGACAGACGCAGATCTTCTCGGGCACCTGGACGACGTTCTCCTACGGCTTCACGGGAGCGCCGTTCAGCGACATGACGGGCGGGGGTGTGGCCAATACCTCCCGCGTGGCGCTCGTCTGCGATCCGACGTTGCCGCGCGGCGAGCGGACTCTGGAACGTCAGTTCCGGACCGAGTGCGTCCAGATGCCCGGGCCAACGACCGATCCGAACGACATCTACTATCTGGGCACCGACAACAATGCCCAGTGGTTGAACGCGGGCTACGTCAATCACGACCTGACGTTGTTCAAGAATTTCCGGATGAGCGGTAGTCGTAACCTGCAGGTCCGCGTCGAGTTCTACAACCTCTTGAATTCGAACCAGTTCACGAGCATCGACACCAGTGCGCAGTTCAATTTCGCCACTGGCGCGCAGACCGACGGCAACTTTGGCACCGTGACCGGCACGCGCGCGGCGTCGGCGCGGGTCATCCAACTCGGCCTGCGGTTCACGTTCTGACACACATCCCGTCGTGGCGGCGTGCGGATCACGTCGCCACGACAGGACACAGTCTTCGGCGCCCCCCGGGGCTTCGGCCCCGGGGACGCGGACACGACTCCGGACCGATCGCATCATCTGCCGCTGGCGGAACTCCGATGACTCGGCTCTCGCCGGCAGCCTCTCATCCGCGACGGACACCGTGCCACTTGCAGCCTCGCCCCTGACGCCCCGCCGGTCTACAGAGCAAAACAAATCGCAGGCGAAGAAGCGCGGACATCGGGCGCGTGGGCTGGAAACGCGGTTGTGATACCGGTCCCATCGACTGTTCATTGTTTTGCTTGGCGGAACGATCGGCCGGGATCCCAGGCCGCGTCGCATTCTCCCGGCCGCCGGGCGACAATATCGCCCTCGACTCATTCGTCGTTTCGATCTGGCCCGTGTCAGCCGTCGGGACGACCGCGGTGTCTGTGGGGGGGGGGCCGTGACCGACGACCGTGCTGGCGACGCCAGTTGCTATCGCTTTGGACGCTTTGTCCTCGACGTCCATCGGCTTCGCCTGTGGTGCGACGACGAGGTGGTGTCGGTGCCGCAGAAGGCATTCGACGTCCTCGCCGTGCTCGTGGCCCGGCACGGGGAACTGGTGACGAAGGACCAGCTGCTGGCCGAAGTCTGGCCGCAGACCACGGTCGAGGAGAACAACCTGCCGCGCCAGATCTCGACGTTGCGTCGGATTCTGGGCGACACGCGCGAGCACCACGCGTTCATTGCCACGGTGCCTGGTGCCGGTTATCGGTTCGTCGCCCCCGTCGTCGTGCTGGTCGCTGCCGGGCGTGTCGATGATGTGCCACTCGACGTCGACGTACCGGCCCTGCCCGATGAGGCAAGCGTCGAGCCGTTCGACGATCGGGCTGCGGCTGCGTCGCTGCCTGCGTCCCCGATCTGGCGCGTGTGGCGCAGCGGGCTGGCGGCGACGGTGGCGCTGGCGCTCGTGGCGCTGCCGATCCTCGGCACCAGCCGCGCGCATCAACCCGTCGCGCCCGATGCCCGTGCCGTTGGCGGTCGCCTGGTGCGGCTGACGTACGGCGCGGGTCTTCAGCATCAGCCGGCCTGGTCACCCGATGGCCGGCGCGTGGCGTTCACGTCCGATGCCGCGGGGAACGCCGACATCTGGATTCAGGAGGTGGGGCAACCGCTGCCGGTGGCCGTGACCACCTCGTCCAGCACGGACTGGCAGCCCGCGTGGTCGCCCGACGGGCGCTGGCTCGCGTTCCGTTCGGAGCGCGACGGCGGCGGCGTGTATGTCGTGGCCGCCAGCGGTGGTGAGCCTCGCCGCGTGACGACGTTCGGATTCCGCCCGCGGTGGTCGCCATCAGGGGCGTCCCTGCTGCTTGCGAGCTCGATCCTCGATGTATCGAAGTCGACGATGTGGATTGTCCCGGCCGCGGGCGGGTCGCCACGGGTCCTGCGTCCGGACGTCCTGGGCGCGTACGCCTCTCCGCACGTGGCGTGGCGACCCGGTGAGGATCGGTTATCGGTGTGGGGCCGGCGCGAGGGACAGTGGACCTTTTCGACGTTCTCCCCGTACGACAACGAGCCGCCGGTCGTCTCTGCCATGCCCGACGATGTCCGCGCTGCGATGCAGGGGACGGGGCTCAGGCTGGGCGCGTTCAGTTGGGCGCCCGCGGGCACGCACCTGTACTTCGAGGGCCGGGCGGGTGACGTCGCGAACCTGTGGCGCGTGTCTATCGATCCGCACACGCTCGGGTGGCTCGAGGGGCCCGAACGCGTGACGATCGGACCCGGCACCGATCGCGACTTCGCGATTTCACCGGATGGTCGACGTGTGGCGTTTTCCTCTGTCTCGGAGCGGACGCGGCTCTGGTCGATCGGGATCGACGCGGCCGGCCGATTCAACGGACACGCCGAGGCCGTCACGTCGGGCGTCGCCGGCGAGTACGACGCGGCTGCCCCGCGTGACGGTGACCGGTTGACCTTCCGCACGAGTCGGGGCGGGCAGCAGCAGTTGTGGGAGCGCTCGGTCTCCGATGGCGCCGAGCGGATCCTGCTTGCCGGGCCGGCGGCCCCGTCGAGTTCGCCGCGCTGGTCGCCCGATGGCCGGACGATTGCGTATGCGCGGCGCCGGGACCCGGCCGAGGGGGATGCGATCGGACTGTTCGATGCGGCAACGGGGCGGGAACGCGTCGTGGGTGTATCGCCGCACTGGTGGCTGGTCCCTGACGACTGGTCGTCCGATGGATCGATGTTGCTGGCTGCGTGCCGCGAGCGCGGCGCGTCGGTGCGCACCGGATTTGGCACGTGCCTCGTCACGCTCGGTCAGGGCCACGGCCCGGTGCAGGTACGAACGATTGCCGCGGATCCGGCGCGGTCGTTGATCTGCCAGCGCTTTTCGCCCGACGAGCGCTGGATCAGCTTCATGGCCGTCGATAGGCGCCGGCCGGGCGTGTCGACGCTGTACGTGATGCCGTCGCAGGGCGGGCCGTGGATCCCGGTCACCGACGGCCGATCCTACGATGACAAGCCGCGCTGGTCGGCCGACGGGCGCTTCCTGTATTACATCTCCGATCGTGGCGGGCCCCTCGACGTGTGGGCGCAGCCGTTCGATCCGCGCGCCGGTGCGCCCGACGGCCCACCGGTCCGCGTGACGTCGTTCGACGATCCGAGCCGCCTGATCAGCACGGATCTCGGGCGCGTCGAGATCGCCGTCGCGACCGACCGGATCTTCCTGCCGATGACCGAGGCGGCAGGGGAGATCTGGGTGCTCGAGGTGGAGTAACGCCCGCCTCAGAACGATTCAGAACTCTTCAAGGCCCGAAACAAAGACTCGCGACCCGTCACTCCCTAGACTCGCCGCACATCGCAATCCTGCGAGTGCAAATCGGCCCGGAAGGCGTGGGCCGTCGATGGCGCGGCTCCTCCGGAGCGGGCGCCGGGAGGACGACGTGCGAAGGCTGTTGTGCATCGGCTCACTCGTGGCCCTGGCGATGCTGGTCGCGACGACCAGCGCCTGGGCCCAGGCGGGTGAGCAGGGATCCATCACCGGCAACCTCACCGACGATCAGGGCGGCGCGCTGCCCGGCGTGACGGTGTCGGCCGTGAACCTCGCCACCAACGTGTCGACGACAGGCGTGACCAACGCGTCGGGCGTGTACCTGCTCTCTCCGATTACCGCGGGGCGCTATCGCGTCACGTTCTCGTTGACGGGATTCACGACGGCCACGCGCGAGATCGAGGCTCGTGCCGGTGACCGCCTCCGCCTGGACGTGCCGCTGCGCGTGGGTGGGGTCGCCGAACAGGTGTCGGTCGTGGCCGAAACGCCGCTGCTCGAAACCACGACGGCCACGCGCAGCCAGGTCATCGACCAGGCGCTCGTGCAGAACCTGCCCTCGTCGGGACGCAACCCGTTCACGCTCTCGCAGAACGTCCCGGGCGTCGTCGGCGAGGCGGGGAACCGGCAGAGCATCTCGCTCCGGCCGTTCGACAACGGCGGCATGGACGGGATGAGCATCAATGGCGGCGTGGTGCGGTCGAACGCGTTCACGCTCGACGGCGCCCCGAACACCAGCCGGGAGGGGGGCACGAGCGGGAGCCTGGCGTTCGTGCCGTCGCCGGACGCCGTGCAGGAAGTGCGCGTGCAGACGAGCACCTACGACGCGCAGTTCGGCCGCACCGGCGGCGGCACGGTGGCCGTGTCCATCAGGAGCGGGACGAACGAGTTCCGAGGGTCGGCGTATTACATCCATCGCGATGCCAACCTGAACGCGAACCTGTACCAGAACATCCGCAACGGCATCCCGAAGAGCGAGATCTTCCACTACCAGCCGGGTGGCACGATTGGCGGGCCGATCAAGCGCGATCGCACCTTCTTCTTCTATTCATTCGAGGGGCTGAAGTCCGGGCTTCCCTCCGGGGGATCGCAGCGGACGCCGACCGAACTCGAGCGCCGCGGTGACTTCTCGCAGTCGGGCGTCACCATCTATGACGTCCTGAACACGATCGACGGTGTGCCGCAGCCGTTCCCCGGCAACGTCATCCCGCAGGATCGGCTCGACCCGGTGGCGATGAACCTCCTGCAGTACATGCCCCTGCCGAACGCCGAGCCGGATGCGGCCGGGAACAACTACGTGTATCCCTCGGGCAACTCGCGCTTCGACACCTACACGTCGGGCATCCTGCGGGTCGATCACAACTTTTCGAACAACACGCGGATCTTCGGCCGATATGCGCACAACGGGCGCCGCGAGACGCGCGCATACAACGGGCGCGAGCCTGTGGCGCGGACCGGTGGCTATCACCACCGCTGGAACAACGTGTTCAGCATCGACCTGACCTCGACCCTCACGCCTACGACCGTGTCGACGACACGCGCCGGCTGGACGCGGCATCGCCGCCTCGACAGCTCGACGGCCGAGGACATCGGCGGCTTCGACGCGTCCGTGCTCGGCTATCCGTCGTCGTTCCTCTCGGGACTGCCGAGCCGCTTCGTACCGGTGTCGGCGACCGATTACGGCGGTGCGAGCCTCGGGCAGGGCGGCGGACAGGACGGCGTGGCCGATGACTACTACGTGTCGCAGACGTTCACGCAGATTCGCGGCCGGCACCAGTTGAAGGTCGGTGCCGAATACCGCACGGCGCGCAGCCTGGTCGAAAATCCGTATCGTGGCGCCACGCTCGGCACCTTCACGCACAGCCGACAGTTCACGTCGCTGCGGCCGACAGTGGCCAACCTGGCGGCGGCGGACGGCGGCAACGCCTTCGCGTCGTTCCTGCTCGGCTACACGGCGTCGGGATCGGTGACGCGATCCGATCCGTTCAACTGGCGCAACTCGTACGTGGCCACGTTCATCCAGGACGACTGGCGCGTGTCGAACCGCCTGACCGTGAATCTTGGCCTGCGCTGGGACTACGAGGTGCCGACGACCGAGCGCGACAACCGTGTGAACAACGGGTTCGATCCCGCGGCAGTGGCACTGGTCTGTCCTGCCTGTCCGGCATCGGGTCTGGCGGCCGAACTGCGCGGCGGCCTGACGTTCGCCAACGGGGCCATCTACGATCGCGACCTGAACGACTTCGGGCCGCGTGCCGGCTTCACGTTCCAACTGAACCAGCAGACGGTCGTGCGCGGCGGCTACGGCCTGACGTACCTGCCGGCCGATACCGACAGGGGCACGGTGACAGGCTTCAGCCGGCAGACGCCGTACGTCGCGTCGCTCGACAGCGGGCGCACGCCCGCCAACAGGCTCAGCAACCCGTACCCGAACGGCATCCTGCAGCCGATCGGCGCCGAGGGAGGCGCGGCCACGGCCCTCGGGACCGCCATCAACTATCACACGCGCGGCCGGGAGATTCCCGAGTTCCACCAGTACTCGATCGGCATCCAGCGCCAGTTGCCGTGGCGGAGCGTGCTCGACGTCAGCTTCGTGGGCAGCGCGACGCGCAAGCGGCCGGTGTCGCTGCCGGTCAACGATCTGTCGCCCGATCAGATCGCGCTCGGGGACGCGTACCTGAACGCGCTGGTGTCGAATCCCTTCGTCGGCCTGATGCCGGACGGTGGCGCCCTCAACACCGCGGCCACCGTGCAGCGTCGTCAGCTGCTGCGACCGTACCCGCAGTTCGGCGATATGAACGAGCAGTTGCTGCCGCTCGGCACGGCCGACTACGCCGGCATTCAGGTGACGTGGGAGAAGCGCCTGTCGCAGGGGATCCACGTGCTGCTCGGGTACACGGGATCGCGAAGCACCGAGGCACTCTCGCCGCTCAACCAGGGCGAGCCGCTCTACAACCAGCTGACGTCGACGCATCGGCCGCACGTGCTGCGTATCTCCGGCGGCTGGACCGTACCGGACTTCGACGATCGCGGCTGGTTCATGCGGCACATCGTCGGCGGCTGGTCCCTGAACGCGGTGACTTTCCTCCGATCGGGCACGCCGATCAACATGCCGGGCAACGTGGATCTGATTGGCGACCCGAAGGTCGCTCACCCGACACCGGCGCGCTGGTTCAACACGTGCACACTGACGGTGGCGGGCACGCGTCAGGGGTGCGTGAGCGACAGCGAGCAGCCAGCCTTCCAGATCCGGCCCGACAACGCGCTCGACACCACGGGCGACCGGCTCGAGGGCGTGATGCGTCACGATCCGTTCTACATGGATTTCTCGTTCTTCAAGACGATCCGGACCGCGAGCCGGGTCGACTTCCAGATTCGTGTCGAGATGTTCAATGCCACCAACGTCGTGCAGTGGGGCACCCCCAACACGACGGTCGCGAACGTGAATTTCGGCACGATCGCCGAGAACCAGGCGAACGATCCGCGATCCGTCCAGCTCCAGTTCAGGGTGAGCTACTGAGGAAGTTGACTGCGCGGGCTGCGGGCTACGGGCCGCGGGCTGCACGGACGACTTCTCCCACACACATGCCGGACCCCGTGGGTCCGGCATGAGATTCCGCTATCCTCCAGTCCACAGCCGCGTGTCCCGGTGCAGCGGGGCACGCGGCCCTTCGGAGCGGCTTCGGTTGTCGGTCGATGGAGGCCACGGGTTTCAGCCCCTGGCGCACCCGCACGCTGAAGCCCATGCGGTCCATCCGGATAAGCCGGCCGCTCGAGGGCCAGACCAGACAGGAAGCTGCTCGATGGTTCGACGTTTCGCTTCACCGTTCGTCCTCCTGCTGTTCGTCGCCACGATCGGGGCGCGGTCGGCGGGCACGCGGGTGCTTGTGTTCCCCGGGGCTGAAGCCCCGGGGCTCCATCTGATCGAGCCGGCGCCCGGCGCTCAGGTGCCGGATCGGCCGTGGACGATGGAGGAACTGTTGCCGGCGATGGCTGATCTCGAATCGGGACGGAACTGGATGCAGGGTGGTCGCGTTTTCGAGCAGGCGGGCTGCGGTATCTGCCACGCGATGAGTACGTACTGGGGCGGCAACGGTCTGGCGCCCGACCTGACAGCTGTGGCCTCCAAGATGACGCGCGACGCGATCCTGCAGTCGATCCTCGAACCTTCGGCCGCGTTGAACGGGCAGTATTACCACACCGAGTTCACGCTGAAAGACGGGACCGTCGTCCGTGGAACGGTCGTCGACGCCGAGGGCAACGCCCTGATCGTCGCGCCCGTGATGATGGTGCCCGACGTCACGATCCGCATCGCGAAGGCCGACATCGCGTCCGAAGCGCCGTCGCCGGTCTCGCCGATGCCGGCCGGTCTGCTCAATCCGTTTTCGCGAGGACAGATTCTCGATCTCTTGGCTTTTCTCGACGCCGGCGGCAATCCCGACGCGGCGGTCTATCAGCGGCGGTAAGACGTCCGCCAGGAGTACATGTCAATGCGTGTCGACCGATTTCGACTCAGAGGCTTCATCGCGGCTGTACTGGCTGCCACCGCGCTGCTGACGAGCGCCTCGCCCCGGCTGGCCGGCGAGCAGGGCGCCTCGCCGTCGCCGGGGCAGGGCCCGGGAGGCGGCCGCAACTTCTCGCTGATCCAGGAATATCCCGACGACCCCAACGAGGTGATCCAGGCGCTCGACGGCTTCACCGTCGAGATCGTGGCGAAAGCCGACCGCGTGAAGCAGGGCTCGTGGATCAGCCTCACCGAGGACGATCAGGGGCGTTTGATTCTCGGCGCGAACGAGCAGCAGCCGTTCACGCGGCTCACGCTCGACGCACAGGGGCGCGTGACGAAGAACGAGACCATCTTCACGCCCGTCTCCGAATCGATGGGCACGCTCTGGCACGACGGCGCGCTCTACGTGCAGGGCGGACGCCTGCCGCAGACGTTCACCGAGACGATCGACAACCCCGGCTTCGGCAGGCAGAGCGGTCAGGCGGGTCTGCACGTACTCCGCGATCCGAAGAGTGACGGCTCGTTCACCGACGTCGAGACGCTGCGGACGTGGGATGGTCATGAGGGCGGACACAGCGACCACGGCATCCACGACCTGCAGGTGGCGCCCGACGGGCAGCACTTCTACATCATCAACGGCAACGGCGTGGTGCCGCCGTCCGACGTGTCGCCGAACTCGCCGCTCCGCCACTACGGCGACGATCGGATCATCCCGAAACTCGGCGACTTCACGGATCGGATCAACGGCGAGCGTCCGCCGGCGGGATACCTCGCCCGTACGGATTTCCAGGCGAAGGACCTGCACCTGGTCGCCGGCGGCATGCGGAATGCGCTGCACTTCGCCTGGAACGCCGACGGCGACATTTTCTCGTTCGACAGCGACATGGAACCCGAATTCGGCGTGCCGTGGTACCGGCCGGTGCGCGTCTTCTGGATGCCGAGCGGCGCGGACCTCGGCTACCGCGGCAACAGCGGCAAGTACCCGACGTACTACGAGGACACCATCCCCCCGCTCGTCGACATCGGGCTCGGCAGCCCCGTGGGCGTCACCTTTGGCTACGAGACGCGCTTCCCGGCGGCGTACCAGCGCGCGTTCTTCGTCGCGGACAACAACTACGGCCGGATCATCGCCGTCCACCTGACCCCGCAGGGCAGCGGCTGGGCCGCGACGAGCTGGGAGAATTTCGTCTGGCCGAAGTCGCTTTACGACAACGCACAGTCAATGCCGCACAACGTGACCGACATGCTGGTGGCGCGCGACGGCACGTTCTACTACGTCATCGGCAACAGGCGGACGCAGTCGTACCTGATGCGCGTCAGGTACACGGGCACGCAGTCGACGGCCAGAGTCGAGTATCGCCACCAGGACGGCGCGCAGGCACGGGCCGTGCGGCGGTCGCTCGAGGCGTTCCACTGGACGACAGGCGATTCCCGGGCCGTCGACGCGGCCTGGCCGCACCTGGGCAGCGAGGATCGATTCCTCCGCTATGCCGCCCGCGTCGCGCTCGAAACCGTCCCGTCATCGTCGTGGCAGGCACGGGCCACGGGCGAGCGGGATGCCGCCACCGCGATGGGCGCATTGCTGGCGCTGGCGCGTGTGGGCGGGCCTGACGCCAGCGAGGCCGTGTTCACGGCGCTCGCGCGCTTCCCACTGTCGGCACTATCGGATCCGTTGCGGATGCGGAAGCTGCGCATTATCGAGGTGGCCGTCAGCCGGAACGGCCGACCCTCGACCGATGCCGTGGCGCGTGTGGTGGCGGACGTCGACGGCGTGTTTCCGGGATCGTCGTTCGAGCTCAACACCGAGATGTCGCAGATCCTCGCGGCCTTCGACGCCTCGTCGGTCGTCCCCAAGACGATGCGCCTGGTGCGACAGTCGCCGATCTACCAGGAGCAGTTCGCCTATCGCTACAACATCCGCGGGGTGACGACGGGGTGGACGCCCGACCTGCGGCGCGAGTTCTTCCAGTGGTTCAACGAGGACCACACCAACACCCCGAAGGCGTACTTCTACCGCGAGTGGTTCACGCGCGTGAACCAGCAGCCGCGCCTGGCCGGGAACGCGGGGCCATTGAACACGCTGCGGGCGCAGGCGATCGAGACGCTGACGGATGCGGAGAAGGGCGACGCGTCACTGGCTGCCGTACTCGACGCCTATACGCCACCAGCGGCAGGCCGCGGACGTGGCAACAACCCGTTCGGCGGCGCCCCACCGGTACCCGGTCGCGGGCAAGGCGCGCCATGACGATTCCGTTCCGCGTGACGAAACACATGGACGCGTCGGCACCTGTCGGGCCGGAGGAGCCATTGCACCAGAAAAACCGCACCTGTCGTGGCGATCGCGGACTTCGTCCTGCTGCCCGCATCCATGGATGTGTTCCGGTCAGCAGAACATTGGCCCGTCTTCCCGAGAGGGCTTGCGTCGTCATCCCGACCTGTCGCACGCTGGCGTCCTCACAACGGGTTTCAGACAGGCCGGCGGGCGAGGGGCTCGCGTGGTCTGGCCGCACTCTGGCGCCAGGCGCCCGGGGCGACAGGAGAACGAGAGCATGAGGCACGCGCGGGGTTCAGGGATGAGAGCGACGTCGATGTGGATGCCGGTGATCGCCCTGGCCGTGGCCACGGCCGGCACGATGGCCGTCACGACGAGCGTGCAGGCGGACGAGCAGGCGGCGTCGGCGCCGGGCGGTCGTCAGGCCGGGCCCGGACGTGCCGGCGGGCAGGGAGGCCGCGGCGGCGGAACACCGCAGGGCGGGGCGCCCATCGCATGGGAGGACACGACAGGCTTTCGATCGATGTTCGACGGCCGGAGTCTCGATGGCTGGGACGGCGATCCGGCCTTCTGGCGTGTCGAGGGCGGAGCGATTGTCGGCGAGAGCACGGCGGAGACGCCGGTCACCGAGAACAACTTCCTCATCTGGCGCGGCGGCCGCACGGCGGACTTCGATCTGAAGCTCGAGTTCCGGCTCAATGCCGGCAACAGCGGCGTGCAGTATCGCAGTCGTCAGCTCGTGCCTGGCGGGCCCGAGGGCGTGAAGGGGCAGTGGGTGCTCGCCGGGTACCAGGCGGACATCGACTTCAACAACCAGTACACCGGCATGCTCTACGAGGAGCGCGGGCGCGGCTTCCTCGCGCCGCGCGGCCAGTTCAACTACATCGGCGCGAACCAGGCCCCGGCTGTCGGTCGCGGCCAGCCGCCGCCGCAGCCGCGGCCTGGCGATCCGCCGTTCGGCGTGCGCGGGCAGCTCGGCGCGCTCAACGCGAACGATGCATTGCGCGCGCTGATCAAGCAGAATGACTGGAATCAGTTCCAGGTGGTCGCGCGGGGCAACGTGCTCATCCACATGCTCAACGGCCAGGTCACGGCGGTGCTCGTCGACGATGACGTGACGGGCCGTGCACTCGATGGATTGCTGGGGCTGCAGATTCACGTGGGGCCGCCCATGAAGGTCGAGTTCCGGAACATTTACATCCGGCAGCACTGAACGGCGGTCCGGCAGCGCTGGAACCAGGAGGCCCCGGGGACGAGCGCGTAGCGTAGCCTGCCGCGCCGTAGCCTTGGCGAAGGCGGGAGCGTCGAGGGGGCAGGCGAGAGTGCGGCCAGGCGTGGGGGTGGGGCCCCGCGCCATTGAGAAGAAGAGGGGACGAGTCGATGCAGGTAGCGATGCACAACTGGATGCGGGCCGAGCCGATCGAGGTGACGATTGCCCGTCTGGCGAAGTGTGGATACGACGCGATCGAAATCAGCGGCGAACCCGAGAAGTACGATACGAAGCACATCGGCAAGCTGCTGAAGGATCACGGGCTCGTCTGCTGGGGCAGCGTCACCCTGATGATGGGCGATCGCAACCTGCTCGCGAAGAGCGAGAAGAACCGCGCGATGTCCGTGAAGTACGTCAAGGACACGATCACGATGGTGAAGGAGCTGGGCGGCCAGGAGATCACCATCGTCCCGTGCACCGTCGGCAAGCTCGTGGCCGAGGCGGGAGCCGAGGAGGAGTGGAACTGGGCGGTCGAGAGCCTGAAGCAGTGCTACGAGCATGGGATGAAGGAAGGCGTGCGCCTGGCGATCGAGCCGCTCAACAGGTTCGAGACCTACTTCATCAGCCGTCACGATCAGGCCCTGGCCCTGGCCGAGGCGGTGGGGCCGACGTGCGGGATCTGTCTCGATGCGTTCCACATGAACATCGAAGAGAAGGACATGTTCCAGGCGATTCGCGATTCCGCGCATCGGCTGAACGACTTCCACGTGGCCGACAACAACCGCATGGCGTGCGGCATGGGCGCGCTCGACTGGGCGAAGATCATCGGCACGCTGAAAGAGGTGGGGTACGACGGCGCCCTGACCGTCGAGTTCGTGGCCCCGCTCGATCGCACACCGGCCAATCCGTATCCCAACATGCTCGAGACCGGCGACGTGGAACTGACGCCGGACGAGCGCAAGTTCATGATCGACCACGGCACGGGCGATCTCTCAAACGAGTTCTATACCTGGCTCGTCGACGAGACGGTCAAAACGCTGCGGAAGCATATGTAGACGATGATCGCGGGGGCGACGCGTGCGTCGCCCCTGCAACGCCTGTCGCCTGTCGCACCGTCGTCGGTCGCACCTGTCGCCTGTCGTCACCTATCGCCTGTCGTACCCGTCGTACCTGAGATCCATGTCTGTTCTCGTCATCGGTACTCTCGACACCAAGGGCCCGGAGATCGCGTATCTCCGCGATCGCATCAGGTCGCACGGCGTCGACGTCGTGGTTGCGGATTCCGGCATCCTGGGCGGGCCGCTCGATATCGTGCCGGACGTGACGCGCGAGGACGTCGCGGTCATGGCCGGCACGACGATCGAGGTCCTGCGCAACGCCGGCAGCCGCGGCAAGGCCGTGCACGGCATGCTGGCCGGATTGCGCGTGCTCGCACAGCGGCTCTACAGCGACGGACGCCTGCAGGGCGTCGTGACCATGGGCGGCGCCGAGGGCGCGGTGCTCGGCGCCAGCGCCATGATGGGACTGCCCATCGGCATCCCCAAGCTCATCGTCACGCCCATTGCGTCGGGTCACCGGAAGTTCGGCCCGCTCGTCGGGACCAAAGACGTGATGATCGTCCACTCGGTGATCGACATCCTGGGGCTGAACCCGATCAGTTGTGCCGTGTTCGACAACATTGCCGCGGCCATGGCCGGCATGGCGACCGGCGGATACGCGGCCGCACACACGCCGGGGACCCCGCTCGCGCGCGATGGCGTGCGGCGCGTGGCCATCACCATGCTCGGTCAGACGACGAAGGGGGTGATGGCCGTGCGTGATGCACTGCTCGCGCACGGCATCGAGTCGGTCATCTTCCACGCCAACGGCGTCGGGGGACCGGCGATGGAAGAACTGGCTGCCGAGGGCATGTTCGAGGGCGTCGTCGATTACACGACCAACGAACTGTCGGGCGAGATCCAGCACGGATTCCACGACGCGGGACCGGAGCGGCTGCGTCGCATCGGACGTCTCGGCCTGCCACAGGTGGTCGTGCCCGGCGGTCTCGACTTTGCCACGCACGGCAGGCCCGAGGCCATCCCGCCGGCGGTGCAGGGCCGGGCGGAGTACTTCCACAATCCCGAGTTCACGCTCGTGCGGTCGTCGGCCGACGAGATGGCGGAACTCGGGCGGCGATTCAGCGATCGCCTCAACGAGGCGAAGGGGCCGGTGGCCGTCATGGTGCCCACAGAAGGGCTGTCGATCCCGGCCGTCCCCGGCGGCCTGTTCTGGGACCCGGAGGCCGATGCCGGCTTCCTGCGCGAACTGCGTGCGGGCCTGCGGCCGGACATCCCGGTGACGACGCACGCGTGGCACATCAATGCGCCGGAGTTCGCCACGATCGTGGCGGAGCGGATGGTGGCGCTGCTCGAACGCGGGGCTTCAGCCCCTGGCGTGCCTGCGGGGACTGATAGCCGGCGCTCCGACAGCAACAGTCAATGAAGAGGAGAACCCAGTCGTGAAGCCGTCCCTGCCTGTCGACCGCGTCAGCGGCGCGTCATATCTCCGCGGGCACATCTACCGCGAACTTGCCGCCGTGGTCGGCGCCGAGCACATTACCGCCGACCCGGCCGAACTCCAGGCCCAGGCCCACGACTGGTCGTGGATGTCGCGGTACCTCATCTACAAGCAGCTCGACGTGCCGGCCGCCGATATGGCCGTGCGCCCGGGCTCGACGGACGAGGTGAAGGAGATCGTGCGCATCGCCTCCACGTGGAAGGTGCCGCTCGTGCCGCGCGGCGGCGGCACGGGCACACAGGGCGGCACGCTGGCGCTCTATGGCGGCATCTCGGTCGATCTCGGCCGCATGGCGAAGATTCTCGACATCGACGAGACGTCGCTGGTCGTCACGACCGAAGCCGGCATTGCCGGACCGGTACTCGAGGAGGAATTGAACAGGCGGAACCTGACGCAGGCCCACTACCCGGGGTCGTACACGATGGGCGCCACGGTCGGCGGGTTCATCGCCGCGCGCGGGTCCGGCGTGGTCAGCACGAAATACGGAAAGGCCGAGAACCAGGTGCTGCAGATCGAGGCGGTGGTGCCGCCCGGGCGCGTCGTGAAGACCCTGCCCGTGCCGAGCCACGCGACGGGCAGCGATCTGCTCCAGACGTTCGTCGGATCCGAGGGCACGCTCGGCATCATCACGCAGGCCGCGATGCGGCTCGATCCGCTGCCGGAGACGCGGCAGTTCCTCTCGTTCAGCTTCGCCGACATCTTCGCGGGCATCGAGGCCGGGCGGCAGATCATGATCAACCGCCTCCGGCCGGCCGTCATCCGTCTCTACGACGAGGGCGATTCGAAGAAGCTGGCCGAGTGGGTCGGCACGCCGTTCATCGGCACGCTGATGATCGTGATGGTCGATGGCACGCAGGAACTGACCGACTACGAAGCCCGCGCCATCACCACGCTCTGCGAGAAGGCGGGCGGCACGTCGCTCGGTCCGTCGGCCGGGCAGATCTGGTGGGAGGGCAAGTACGAGCCGTACAAGAAGGGCAAGCTGCCGCAGCCGCCGCTCGTCTACGGCACCACGGACACCGTGGCGCGCTTCCGCGACATTCCGGCCATCTATCGCGCGCGCAAGCAGGCGGTCGAGGAGACGTTCAAGGCGTACGGTGCGCGCTACACGTGTCACCTGTCGCACTTCTACGACTGGGGCACGATGTTGTACGACCGCTTCTACATCGAGCAGGCGCCCGACGATCCGGCCGAGGCGCTCGAACTGCACGATCGGATCTGGGATGTCTGCACGCGGGTCGGTCTGGCCAACGGCGGCGTCGTCAACGAGCACCACGGCGTGGGCCTGAAGCTCGGACGGTTCGTGCACGAGCAGTACGGACCCGACGGCTGGGCGCTCGTGCAGGCGCTCAAGGACGCGTGGGATCCGGACGGCATCATGAATCCCGGCAAGCTCGGCTACGGCCCGCCGAAGAATTCGCGCTGGTAGACAGGCTCACGGCCTGTCTACCAGCGCGACACGCACAAGGGGGAAGTCGTGCCGCGAGGCGGCACCACTTCCCCCTTGTCCCGTGCGTCGAGCCTTCCAGCCTCCTCCCAGCCTGCCGCCTCCCCGCCTTCTCTACCTCACCGCGGTCCATCCATGATGAACGCGACCACGTTGGCGATGTTCTGGTCGCCGATGCGGTCGGGCAGATCCTGCGGCATGATCGATTCGCGCACCGTGGTGCGCGAATCGATGTTCGTCTTCTGAATCGTCGACGGCGTCGCCGGGCGTGCGGACGTGGCCACGGCCAGCGTGGCGGGCGTCTCGGCCGTCACCAGGCCGCGCACCTCGCTGCCGTCCTTCAGCCGCAGCACGGTCGTCTGGTACTGATCGGCCACCTGCTCGTCCGGGAAGAAGATGTGCCGCAGGATGTCGCGGCGCAGCATCGTCTTGCCAACCGCACTCAGGTCGGGGCCGACGGCGTTGCCCGTCGTGCCGAAGCGGTGGCACTGCGCGCACGTCTGCTGGAACGTCTGCGCACCGGCCGTGGCGTTGGGGGCACCGCCGCGCCCGGCCAGGGAACCGGGACCGCTGCCGCGCGGGAACACGAGGTTGTCGTAGCGCTCCTGCGAGTCGAGTGGCACCGGGCGCGCGTTGGCGGCCGGCGCGCCGGGCTGGACGCCCCGGCCACCGCCACGGCCAGTGACTGCTGCCGTGGTTTCCTCGATCGTCAGCGGTGCGAACAGCGGCGCCGCCGCGTACGCCCGCTGCTGCTCGGGCTCGGTCAGCGCGTCGATGGTCGCGTCGAAGATGTTGTTCAGATGACCGGCAAACGTCGAGCCGCCGCGCCACTTCGACGCTCGCGCGAACCAGTCGATCATCTGCGTCTTCTGTGCGTCGCTCCAGCCGCTGTCGATCGCCCGCAGCGCGTACATGTACCCGATCTGGCCGGGCTGGTCGTCATCGCCCTGCGGCATGATGGCGAGGATCGGCGCGATGGCGCCAGGCTGTCCCGTGTAGGCGAGCACGCGCGCCATGTGGTGCGACAGGATCAGCACCTCGCACGTCGCGGGATTCGTGTCCGGGTGATGGCTGTTGCACCCGAGCAGCGTCTCGCCGCTGACGGCCGCACGCGTCGGGAATTGACCGATGAGCGCGTCGTACACCTGCTTCCGGGTTTCAGCGTCCACGCCGGCGGACGTTTCCGTTGCCGCCACCTCGAAGGCGCGCAGCACGCGAATCTTCTCCGTCGGGCTCAGCGTCGTCCGTCGCATCAGGGCCACGAGGCGATCGAACACGGGCGCGAGGTCCGCGTCAGAGGTACGCGTGTTGGCCAGGGCGACGAAGCCTTCGGTCTGCGCGATGACGTTCGTCTCGGCAAGCACGCGCGGCGCCCACTCGCTGCGCGGCGTGTGCTCCAGCGCGAGACGGCCGGCGTAGCGGACGAAGCGATCGGTGTTGCCCAGCAGCGCGTAGAGATCCGCCACGGGCGCGAAGCTCGGCTGTGACGGCGTCAGTCCCTGGCGCACGAGGCTTTCGGCCGCGCGCCGCTGGACCAGGGGCGAACTGTCGCGGAGCGCCGCGGCCGCAATCGCCCGGACCTCCGGCGACGTCTGCACGCCGGCGACATAGACGACGGCGGCCCGCACCTCGGCGCGGCTGTCCGCCGCCAGCGCACGGAGCAGGGCGGTTGACGGCGCGGGCCCGTGACGCTGCAGTTCGAGGATGGCGCGCATGCGATCGGCGGGCGCTGCTGACGTGTCGCGCGCGAGCGCGTCGAGTGCCGATCCGAACGCCGCGGCGCCCATGCGCGTCTTCACGGCCTCGATGGCCGCCCAGCTCCAGCTCGCGAGCGGCTGCGGCTGACGGACGACGGCGAGGATGCCGGTCATGTCTGGCTGGGCCGGCCGATCGCCGTTCCAGACGATCTTGAAGAGGCCGCCCGTCCCGTTCGTGCCGCCCGTCGTGAAGTAGATGTTGCCGTCGGGGCCCACTTCCAGGTCCGTGATCGGCATCGGCTCGCCGTGCACGAACTCCGCGAGGTCGTCGCGCCCCGTGTACGTGCTGCCATCCGGCGTGAGCGCCGTATAGAGCAGGCGGCCGCGCGACCAGTCGGCCTCGAAGAGCGCATCGAAATAGCGCGCCGGGTACGCGTACGCCTGGTAGGTCTCGACCCCCACGGGCGATCCGCGGCGCAGATAGCGCAGTGCCGACAGGACGTCGAAATCGCTGTCCTGGAACTTGCCCGTGCCGTTGCGATACCCGCCGTCGCCGCCGGGAATCATGTGGACCGTCTTGACCTCGCGATACCACGGCGAGTTGACGTCCCACTCCATGTCGCTGTCGAAGGTGAACGCCTCGCCGGCCGTATTGAAGGCGAAGTCGTAGGCGTTGCGCAGGCCCGTGTACTGCAGCGATACCCGGCCGTTGTCGGGCTGATAGCGGAAGAACGGTCCGTGGATGCCTTCCCTGGTGCTGTTGCCGAACCGCGGATCGCGCCACGCCGGCAGGAACTGGCGCTCCTTCAGGTTCCGGACGTTCGGGGTGGTCGCCTCGTCGATCCGATCGTCGGGGACGAACGTGTTGTTGCCGATCATCAACGTGAGCGATCCGTCAGGCGCGCGACGGATGGCGTGCGGTCCGTGGTCGCCCATGCCGTTGGCCACGTAGCGGTTCAGCCGCTCGATCCGCTCGTACACGTCGTCGCCGTCCGCGTCGGTCAGCTTGTAGAAGCCGGGAATGCCGGTTTGCGCGGCGGCCCCGCCACCTCGTCCGCCGGGCGGCGGGGCAGGAACGGGGCCGTCGACGGCCGGATCGCGCGGGCCGAAGCAGTTCGCATACAGCGTCCGGCCATCGAAGAAGAGACCGTGACAGGTGTTGATCTGATCGGAAATGACCTTCTCGGATTCGAAGATGCCGTCGCCGTCCGCGTCGATGAGTGTCCGCGGATGGCTGCCGCTGCCCGACACGCTCTGGCTGACGACCGGCCGGCCCTGGCTGTCGAACGTGATGACGATGTAGGACTCGGTCTTGTCGGCGGGGGTGACGCGCACGACGCTGAAGCCGGGCAGGGTGCTGAACGGCGACCCCTCGGGCGCGCGCTGATCCTGCGCGCGTTCGGGCGAGGGGGCCGGTGTCTGCTGGCGCGCCTGGGGCCAGACCGTCAGACAGGCCACGGCTGACGCGGTCAGCACCGCGGCCAGTACGAGGGAACGTCGTCGCATCGAGACCTCCGGGTTGGACTGTTCGGGAGTCCGAGTATGGGAGGAGGCGCCGCGGCACTGCAAGCACGGGGTGACTGTGGCCCGCGTTTCGATCGAATCGTACGAAAACCGGCCTAAATCGACCGTCGGGTGTGCTGGCCGCGCACTCGACGGTTCACTGTGCGTGACGTCGTACGTGCGGGATCAGGGGCGTCGAGGGTGTGCAGGGCGGTCCGGCCGTCGATGAGAACGGCCGGACCTCGTATCAGGAAGGAGACGTTGACAGGCGGGATGACGTGCGTGGACTACCGTGGGAATTCGAGCGGATGATCCTGCACTCTGAGAAAGACGTTGCGGTACCAGATTTGGCCGCTGCCCTCGAGCTGGAGGGACAGGATGCCCTGCGGCGCCCGCGCGGCCGGGTCGTCGTCGATCGTGACGGACATGACCTCGCCGTTGAGCACGTGCACCATCATGTTGCCCCGCACGACGATTTCGAGCTGCTGCCAGTCGCCGTCGAGGCCGCGGTGCGGCTTGATCGCGGTCTTCGCATCGCCCGGCAGCCGGCCGAGCAGGATCTTGCAGCCACCGGGCAGCAGCATGCCGATGGTGCCAGGAGCCGTGATGATGTTCCGGCCCTGCCCCTCGTAGAGCTGCCCGGTGTACTGGTTGTTGGAATCGAGATCGAACTGGTACCCGCTCACCTGCCACGGGTTGCCGGTGGCCGCTGCTGCCGTACCGGTCCCGCCCCTGCCCGCGGGAGCGGGCGGGGCGCCGACCTGTCCCACGCAGGGATTGGCCGCAGGGGCCGCGGGAGCCGCAGACGCGCCGCCGCCGCGTGCGGCCATCGCGCCGCGGGCGCCAGGCGCCGCCGCCCCACCCGGACGGCCGGCGCCGCCCGCCCGATTCCCCGGCGCGGCCGTGAGGCCCGCCGCCACGGCTTCGTCCATTGTCGTTACCGTTGGCGGCAGCGGTGTGCCAAGCGGATCGGCCATCGAGCCGCCGTGGGCCGGGTGCAGCAGGCGGCTGCGGTACTGCACGCCGCCGTTGGCGCCGGTCTCCGACAGTTTGACCTCCACCTTCAACGTGAAGTCGCGCATCACGGCGCCGGGACCGCGGTAATGGATGTGGTGCTGTCCCGGGGTCTTCGTCGTGTCGGCGTGCAGCATGCCGTCGACGATCGACCACACGTCGCGCTCGCCATCCCAGTTGGTGAACGTCTGGCCGTCGAAGATCCGCGTGAAGCCCGTGTAGTCATCGTACGGTGTCAGCGTCGTCGGTGCGGCAAAGCCGCCGGGCCCGCCGCCGCGCGCCGCCGGCGCCTGGCCCCGGCTGCCACCCGCCGGCGCCTGCGCCTCGACCGGCGCGACGGCCAGCGATCCGATCCATGACGATGCGGCGAGGGCGAGTGCCGCGGTGATGGCGAGAACGTGCACACGAGCAGGAGCCTTCGTCACAGTCGGTCCTCCGATGATGCGACACGCCTCACGCGAGAGAACCCGCGCGGCAGCGTGAGCGGGCGGTCGTTCGATGCTGGCGACAATAGGGGCGTGCCGGGTCCGGCTGCAAGGCCATCCGGCCGCGTCGCTCGCGTTTCGACAGACGAGACAGCCGGAAATCCGCGCGGTGAAACCCGCCGGCCAATATCGCACGCGGGCGCCCCGTGCGCGGCGATGGAGCCGGTGATGCGTATCGACCCGCGAAACGGCCGCGCACGACGCTTCCCGTCTTCGACGATATCGGGAAGTGCGCCGGGAGCGTGCGGCAGAACGTCGCAAGTAATCGCCGGGCGAAGTCGACATCCGACGCCTTCGGCTGACTTGTGCGACACCGCTCGTGCGCCCGGCGCGCTTCATCGACCTGGCGGATCATGGCCCGGCTCTCTCGGAAGCATGCCGCCGAACCTGCGAAAGCGAGCTGGTACGTGTCGACACGGCCGGTGCGGACGCCGTTGGCCACCTGCCGATTGCACGAGCACGGCGCGGTTGCGGACACGAGGCCGCAGTGTGCCTTCGTGAACGACAGGACCGCGGCGCGCGCGTGCTGCAGGCGCTTGCGGAACAGATCGGGTGAGATCTCGAGCGCCTCGGACGCTTTCTCAGGGCTCCACGTTCCACGCCACCATGGGTCTGGTGGGCCGTCCGGCAGCTGCCCTCGCGCGATTGATCTCGATCTCCTGACGTTGCAGCCTGAGGACGATGGCGACTTTCTCTTTGGGAGACAGACGCCGCTGCTGCTCGTGCCACGCGGCTTTCTCGTGAAAGAGATGACGTGCGTTGGATCTCATGGCTCTTCAGAGAGTAGCCGTCCCAGTTCCTCGTCGTCCAGCAGACCTGCTTCACGGAACCTGGCGATTCTTTCCCGGCGTCGCGGGGTCATGGAAGCCTTCGGGGGCGGCGGGGTACTTGTCGAGGTTCTCCGTTTCCGCGATCGGCGTGTCCGATGACAACGCCATGCCTCCGCGTCCACCTCGTCCGCCACCTGGCGTGCCCTGGTCGCCTCGATCGCCCTGGCCCACGGCAGGCGCAGCGGGTGGTGCGGTCGTCTGGGCGCGGAGAGGAATCGTCGGCGTCAGGAGGCAGGCCAACAGGAGAAGAGATCGCGATGCGGGGACACCCACGAGAGTTTCAGCGTCGGCGGACCGAAGCCTCGTCTGTGGCACCTGCGCTCCACGGCCGGTCGATCTTGCCACGATGAGGCAAGAATCTCCGACGAACGGGTCAGTCCCGTCGTGGCGGCGACCCTATACTCGGAAATATGTCGGTTCGTCCTGTTCACGTCGTCCTGTTCTTGTGCGTTTTCGCTGGTGGCGTGGCGGCTTCCGGGCTGCAGGGGGCGTCTCCGATCGCGTCACTGACGCTGCCGCCCGGCTTCCAGGCGGCCGTCTACGCCGACAACGTCGAGAACGCCCGATCGATGGCGCGCGGCCCGCAGGGCACCGTGTTCGTGGGATCACGTACCGTCGGCAAGGTGCATGCGGTTGTCGACAGCAACGGTGATTCCCGCGCCGATCGGGTGGTGCTCATCGCGAGCGGACTCGATCAGCCCAACGGCATCGCGATGCGCAACGGCGCGCTGTATGTCGCGACAGCGAGCCGGATCCTGCGGTACGACGACATCGAGCAGCACCTCGACGCGCCTCCTGCGCCCGTGGTCGTACGCGACGGCCTCCCCAATCCGGACCGGGGCCACTCGTGGAAGTACATCGCGTTCGGGCCGGACGACTTGCTCTACATGTCCGTGGGCGCGCCCTGCAACGTGTGCGAGTCACCGGCGATGGTCTCCGCGATCCTGCGCATGAAGCCCGACGGATCGGACCTCGAGGTGTTCGCCGAGGGCGTGCGCAACAGCATGGGGTTCGACTGGCACCCAGTGAGCCATGACCTCTGGTTCACCGACAACGGCCGCGATCTGCTCGGCGACGACGTGCCGAACGACGAGCTGAACGTGGCCTTCCGTCCGGGGCAGCACTTCGGGTTCCCGTTCTGCCATCAGGGCGACGTGCCGGATCTGCAGTTCGGCAGCCAGCGCGCGTGCTCGACGACCGAGGCGCCGGTCCAGTTCATGGGGCCGCACGTCGCGGCGCTCGGCGTGATGTTCTACACGGGCGCCATGTTCCCGGCCAGCTATCGGAACGCCGCCATCATCGCGCAGCATGGCTCGTGGAACCGGTCGACGCCAATCGGGTATCGCGTCATGGTGGCGCGCACGGATGGCCGCCGGGTTACCAGCTACGAACCGTTCGTCGATGGATTCCTTCCCGGCATCAGCGCGGGCGCGCCCGGGGGCCGTGGCGCCGGCGCCGCCGCCATCGGCCGGCCGGCCGACATGCTGCAGATGCCCGACGGCTCGGTGCTGATCAGTGACGACACAGGCAATCGACTGATTCGCGTCAGCTACACCCGCTAGCGCGTCTTCCCATCGTGTGTCGTCCGGGCCGAGCCGACTTTGCCGCAGCGCGGCCGATGGTCCCGCAGGCGGAGGTCGCGCGAGCGTGCGGCTGGAGGCCGGCGCGGACGACACACGACTGGGAGACGCGTCGGCCGACTTCAGACTGGAAGCTCACCATGCCACAACATCATCGTCTCGCCATCGTCACGGCTCTCGCGTTCTCGTCGCTCTCGATCGTCGCCGGCGCGCAGGAGCGCACAGAGGTGACGATCAGTGACAACGGCGTGCAGGCCGAGAATCTGACCTCGAGTCAGGACGGCAGCGTGTATTTCGGCAGCACGGCGAACGGCACGATCTACAAGGCCGCGCCCGGTGCGTCACGCGCCGAGCCGTGGATTCTCGCGTCGGCGACCGGTCTGATGAACACCTTTGGTCTGCTCGCCGACGATGCGACCAACACGTTGTGGGTGTGCCAGAACTCGACGGGCGGTCGCGGCGGTGCTCCCGTTGCCGGGCAGACGGCGCTTCGCTCGTTCGACCTGCGGACCGGCGCTGCGAGGGGCACGTTTCCGTTTCCGACCAACGGCGGCGTGTGCAACGACATGGCCGTGGGCGCCGATGGCACGGTCTACGTCACCGAGTCGTTCGCCAACCGCATCCTGCGGCTCAGACCTGGCGCCAGCGCCGTGGACGTGTGGGTGCCGGCCGATGAGCAACTCGCCGGCGTCGATGGCATCGCCGTGCTCGCCGATGGCGCCGTGTACGTGAACACCTTCTTCGCGGGCCGGCTCTTCCGCATTCCCGTGAACGCCGATGGCAGCGCCGGCACGATGACGCCAATCGAAACGTCACTGCCGTTGACGCGGCCTGATGGCCTGCGCCGCGTGGGACCGCGGACGATGGTTCAGGCCGAAGGGCAGGGCCGGGTGACGGAACTGACGATCGATGGAAATCGCGCGGAGGTGCGCGTGCTTGGCGAAGGCCTGACGGGCGCGACCGGTGTGACGGTCGCCGGCAACACCGCGCTCGTGCTCGTCGAGCGCGCCAGGGCGGTGGTCGTGCCTTATCGCCAGCAGTAGCGCCTCGTGCAGTCGTGTGTCGCCTGCGCCGGTCGGCTTTGCCGCAGCGCGGTCGATGGTCCAGCCAGCGGAGGCCGCGCGAGCGTTCGGCTGGAGACCGGCGCGGGCGACATACGACTGCACAAGGCACAGGGGTCGGCAATCAGCGGTTCGTCAGCTTGAGCACGGCCTCCGGCAGCCGCGCGCCCTGAATCGGGATCGCCGAGATGGCCGTGTCGATCTCGGCGAGATCCGCAGCGGTCAGTTCGACCGACGCGGCTCCGATGTTTTCGTCCAGCCGTGTCAGTTTTCGCGTGCCGGGAATCGGGACGATCCACGGCCTCTGGGCGAGCAGCCACGCGAGCGCGATCTGCGCGGGTGTGGCCTGCTTCCGTGCGGCGATCTGCCGCACCATATCGACCAGCCGCGCGTTGGCCGTGCGAGCGTCGGCCGTGAATCGAGGAGAGATCGCGCGGAAATCCGTACTCTCGATCGGCGTGGCCGCGTCGATCGCGCCGGTCAGAAAGCCCACGCCCAGCGGGCTGAATGGTACGAACCCGATGCCAAGCTCCTCACACGTCGTCAGCACGCCGTTGGTCTCGACGTCGCGGGTCCAGAGGGAATACTCGCTCTGCACGGCCGCCACTGGCTGTACGGCGTGCGCGCGTCGAATGGTGGCGGCACTGGCTTCCGACAGGCCGAAGTGCCGAACCTTGCCCATCTGAATCAGCTCCCGCACCGTGCCTGCCACGTCCTCGATCGGAACGTTCGGATCGACTCGGTGCTGGTACAGCAGGTCGATGGCGTCGACCTGCAGACGCCTCAGCATGGCCTCGACGACGGCGCGAATGTGCGCGGGACGGCTGTCGAGCCCGTAACGCGTGCCGTCTGGATTGACGCCGAAGCCGAATTTCGTGGCGATCACGACGCGATCGCGCACGGGCGCGAGTGCCTCGCCGATCAGTTCCTCGTTCGTGAATGGACCGTAGACTTCGGCCGTGTCGAACATCGTGATGCCGAGATCGACGGCGGCGCGCAGCAGGGCGACGCCGTCCTGCCGGTTCGTGGCAGGTCCGTATACCCCTTCGAGGCCCATACAGCCGTAGCCAAGGGCCGACACTCGAAGGCTGCGACCCAGATGTCGTTGCTGCATATGTTTCCGCTCGATCTCGTCGGGTAGTCTCGTGCGCGGCACGTCAGCGCGCCGCCGATACCACGACGGCGCCTTCGTCGCGCAGCCGTGCGACATCGCGCGCGGGCGTGCTGCCGAAGTACCGGGCGTATTCGCGGCTGAACTGCGACGCGCTCGCGTAGCCCACTTCCCGGGCCGCTCCCTGCGCATCCAGTGGCTCCACGAGCATCCGTCGCCTGGCCTCTTCGAGCCGGAGGACTTTCTGGTACTGCAGTGGACTCATCGACGTGACGGCCTTGAAGTGCTGGTAGAACGACGACGCGCTCATGTTCACGAGCCGCGCGAGTGATTTGACCCTGAGCGGCTGCGAGAAGTTCGCGCGAATCTCCGAGACGGCCCTCGCGATCCGCTGCACGCCCGAGTCGACGTAGCCGATCTGCGCGACGCGACTGCCGACCGGGCTGCGCAGCAGGCGAATCAGGATCTCGTCGATGATCAGCGGGGCAAGCAACTCGGCGTCGGACGGCTGTGACACCAGCGCGAGCAGACGCGACGCCGCATCGACGATCTCGTCACTGGCAGAGGCCACGTACAGGCCCCGCATGTCCGTCGGCGCTGGCACGCCCTCCGGAAAGACGCGTAGTGCCAGCGCGGCAATCCGGTACGGGTCGAGGTCGAGTCGCAGGCACAGGTACGGTTCGGCCGGGCTGGCGCGCAGGACTTGGCCAGCGACCGGAAGGTCTATCGAGAAGACCAGCATGCGATTGGCGTCATACTCGAACACGTCACGTCCGAGCATGACGACCTTGGCGCCCTGCGCGACGATGCAGAGCATCGGTCGAAGCGTGGCGCGCGTCGGACTGGTGGTGGGCCGGGAGAAGCGGATCGCGTGAACGCCGGGAACACGAAGGGCGAACCCGCCATCGTGCGGCGCGTGTGCCGCCAGCAGGGCCGCGAGCTCTCGATGGGCGGGTGTCCGATGCTGGTTGGCCGCGAGCGATGTCACCCGGCGGAGCGGTACCACGGTCGAGTCCTTCTTCCCGGCCATCGTCGTTCCCTTCCTCGTCGTGCGATCAGTTCCGCGCAGCGACGGGCTGCACCCGCTGATCGATCCATCGCAGGATCATGTCGGCCACCTGCAGGCTATTGCGATCCTGCATGATCATATGACTGTTGCCGCGAAGGGCCGCGTCCGGAGGCGCGAGCATCTCGGCCTGCCCGCCCGCTGCCGTGATCCGGCCGATCAACGCCTGACACGCCACGAAGCGATCCTGCCACGATGGCAGTGCCGAAATCCCGGTCGGCGTGTCGCGGTAGTCCCCGAACACGACCAGGAGCGGCACCTTCGCCAGCACCGCGATGTCGTCGGCCGTGTACGTCGCCGGACAGGTGCCCGGCTCGAGGAGGACGAGGCCTTTTGTCACGGCGGGATTGAGCAGTGCCGCGGCCAGGGGAAACGATCCGGACTGCGAGTGTCCCATCAAAACCGCGCCGTTCAGCTGGTCAGCCAGCTCCGACAGCGCCGCGATCGTGGGCGTGGGCGCCGGCAGGCCGCGGTTCACGTCGGGCACGGCTTGCTTCGACAACTCGTCCACGGCCGAGACCGGGAACTGCGTGTCGGGATAGGGCGCGCCGGGTTTCAGTCCGAAGCGGAAGTTGGGCCACACGTTCTCGTCGCTGAAACGCAGCCACGGGGCCTGGCTGGAAGCCGGCGCGGTACCGGCGCGGACGTTGTTGAACACCGCCTGGTTGAATCCCGATCGTCCTCGTCCAATCTGGTCCGGCACGTAGACGGGATGTCCGCGGCGGACGAAATACTCGTCCCAGCCCATGCGCCCGTCCGGCGTGGTCTCCCACGACTTGCCCGTGAGCGTGGCGCCGTGAACCATCACGACCGGTACGTTGTTGCCATTCCCGGGCACCATGTAGCGCACGTACATCTGATTGATGGTGATATGCCCGCCTGGTGCGAGGTTGCCCAACTCGTTCTCGGTCTGTTCGACCTTCTCGCCGCCGATGAAGAAGCTGCCCTGGGCTTTCAACACGAGTGGCGCGTCAGCCGTCTGCAGATCCGTCAACGTCTGCGCGAGGGCCGGCGTGCGTGTCGCGAACAGGCACAAGAGCGGGACACCGAGCAGGCAAACTGCTCGGTGTGAGGTCGGGAACCATTGGGTTGTCACGTCTGTCTCCTCGATCGTTCCTGCGGCACGGCGGCTCGACAGGCACGTGAATCGAGCGTACATCAGACACGGACGGTGTCGACACGCGAGCGCTAGCCCAAAACTCCGAAATTCTTGCGCGATTCGCAATGTCCGTATCCACGCGTTGCGGCGCGTGCACGGCATGCTCGGGGCCCAGCGGGTGCGTGTGCCACGCGGTGCGTGCGCCAGGCGCGGACGTCACCGAGGAGCCGGACACGCGCGACGGCCCGTCGGTTTCGAACAGCGTCTCGACGTGCGCCTCGCCGGAGAAGTTCTGCCCGGACGCTGGTGTCGACGGGCGCGAGCCACTTCTCGAGATCAGGAGGTCCTGCGCGGCGCCCTGCCGGAACGTGCCGTGGTCATCACGACGGCTGCGAGCGGTGGGGTGAGCTTCATCATCGTGGCAGTGTAGGCCGCGTCCATTTCGCATGCCTTGCTCGATTCTCCGCGTCTGTTGTGTGATTCGCCACCTGGTGCGCCAGATGATCGCGGCTTCATGCAGTCAGGCCGATGTCACCGCTATGCTGCCCCACATGAGATTCGTTGTTCCCGTCGTCGCTGCCCTCGTCGTCGCCGCCGGCGTCTCCCTGCACGCGCAGGCACAACAACCGGTCGTACCTGCTGGTAGCCAGCAGGATCGTCTCGTGCCTGGCATGGCGGTCTACACGAACGAGGTGCTCTTCGGCGACATCTGGGTACGACCCCAACTCTCGCCGCGCGATCGCAGTCTCGTGGTCATCTCCGTGTTGATCGCCACGAACAAGCCTGCGCAGCTTCAGGGACACCTCGGCCGTGCGCTCAACAACGGCGTGACACCCGTCGAAGCCTCGGGAGTGTTGACCCATCTGGCGCTCTACTGCGGATGGCCGACGGCGGTCTCGGCGCTCGATGTGTACGAACAGGTCTACACGTCACACAAGGTCGATCTCGTTTCGCTGCGCACGGCACTGACACCGCTGCCGGTGCCCAGCTGGGACGCGGCGCGCGTGCAAGCGACGAATGGCGAGTTTGGCGCCATCGCGCCGAAGTTCACGCAGCTCACCAACGACGTGGTCTTTGGCGACCTGTGGCGACGCGCCGATCTCAGTGTTCGCGATCGCAGCCTCGTCACGATTGCCGCGCTGGCCGGCATGGGCGACGACGATCAGCTCGACACCTATCTTCGCCGGGCGATCGAGAGCGGGCTCACGCGTGATCAGATCGCCGAGGCGTTCACGCACCTGGCGTTCTACGCCGGCTGGCCGAAGGCGACAAAAGCGCTGGCAGCCACCGCGCGCGTGCTGGGCACGTCGTCGTCTCGATGACCACGGCACCGATTGCCGGCCGTGTGTCGTCGGCGGCCGGCCGACTTTGCCGTAGCGTGGGCGACGGTCTATCCGGCGGAGGCCGCGCGAGCATACGGCTGGAGGCCGGCGCGGACGAGACCGAGACCAGACAGGCAGTCACTCGGTCGACCTCGTGCGCGATACGCCGCCTCGACGGCCGGCCGCGGTTCCGTCGTCACCTCGTGGATCGTGGCAAGCGTGTCCGCGCGACCGTCGTCGGCATTCCAGATGCGACCAACGGTAATGTCGCCGAAAATGAGCCACCGGCGATATCGTCGCCCTCGGTGGCGCGATCGTCCCGCGCGTGACGGTATCGGAGACCCGTACGGAGGCGACGAGGCCGATGTGAAAGGCCAGCAGTCGCGGATCTGATCGGAACGGCAGACACAGGCGGTGGTGACAGGCAGGATGACGTCGGTCGGTTCGAGAATGACGGGATCCGGAACGTCTTCGAATCGCACGTTGCGAGGATCGTGCAGGACTGTGGCGCGTATGTGAAATCAGCCTCTGTCGTGTCTTTTCATCGGAACAGCTTCGGTGCGACTTCGTGCAGGTACAACCGCCAGTTGTCCCAAGTATGTCCGCCCGGCGTCTCGAGCGTCTGCTGGTTCTTCACGCCGAGTTCGCGGAACTTCTCGATCACCGACAGGCCATTGGCGCGCGCGATGTCGGTTTCGCCCCAGCCCCACCAGAAGAGCCGCAACTGCTGGTCGTAGGTCGGAATGCGCGCGGCTTCGCGCGCGTAGAACGCGTCGCGATCGGCCTCACTCGTCCAGCCGGAGCTCATCACGGCGAGATACCGGAATGTGCCGAGGTTGTGCAGGCCGATGTTGAGCGTCTGGATGCCGCCCATCGACAGCCCCGACAGCGCGCGCTGTGCCGGCGTGTTCAGCGTGCGGTAGTTCGCGTCGATGTAGGGGATGATGTCCTGCATCATCTCGTTGTTGAACGGATCGCGTGTCGCGTCAGACGTCATGACTTGGCCGCCCGACGGCGTCCAGCCCGACGGCATGACCACGATCATCGGCACGGCGCGTGTGCCGGCGATCAGGTTGTCCATGATGTCGCCGGCGCGGCCGACCGTGGACCACGACACGGCCGTGTCGCCGCCCCCGTGGATGAGATAGAGCACGGGATAGCGGGCCGCACCCTTCTCGTAACCTGGCGGCGTATAGACGAACATCTCGCGATGCGCGCCGCCGAGCGCCCTCGCGACGTAGCGTACCGACGCGACAGCGCCGTGCGGCACGTTGCGTGTTTCGGAAAAATCGCCTGGCACGAGGAGCAGGCTCTGCACCTGCGACGCGTTCGGCGACGTGCGCGTGTTTCGCGAATCGACCGTGACGACGCCGTCGACGGTGAAGGTGTAGCGCCAGGCGCCCGGACGCATCGCGCGGATGGTCGTGCCTTCCCAGACACCATTGGCGCCTTTCACCATCGTGACAACGGGCGGGGCGCCGCCGCGTCCACTTTGGGGTGCTGCAGCGGACGACTGCGCCGCGGGCGCGGGCACGAGTCCGCCGTTCACATCTCCCGTCAGTGTGACGGCGGTCGCTCGTGGCGCGAGGATGCGGAAGGTGACTCGGCCATCGGCCTGGATCTCCGGCGACACCACCGCGGGACTTCCACGACCCGGGCCGGCCTGTGGTCCAGCGCCAGCCGGGCCAGGCTGCGCCGACGTCTGTCCCGGCGGCACGGGAGCCTGCGCGCCGGCCAGCATTGTCGTGCCGAGCCACAGGCTCGCGCACGCTGCCATCAGGATCTTGCCGAACCGCATGGGATCCTTCTCCACGGCCGGAGCCGAACATTACTCACCGCGAAATCACTGCAGATGTGCGCCGGAGACATGTCGAGCACCTGCCCCCGGCGGCGCGTGAGACCGCGCGGCTACGACTGCGCCGGTGCGGTGATCAGCGAGACGAGCGTGTCGTCTCTGAGCGCGTATGAACGGCTCGTCGTGTCGAAGATCATCGCCTGAGGATCGACCGCCGTGTATGGCTTCCATTCCAGACCGCGCTGGCTGGGATTGCCGGTCTTCGCGAAATTCACCCAGGCCCCGGCCACGTGGTCCTGCAGTGCCATCGCCTCGGGGCCTCCGCCGGTGGCCAGCTGATTCTGCGGCACGCCGAGCGCGTGGAAACAGAACGCGAGCTCCGCGCAGTGGAACGCCGTGATGCCCCCGTTGATCGGGTATTCCCACGTGAACAGGTAGTTGTAGACCGGCGTGGTGCCGCGTTCGAGCTTGCGTCCGAGCAGGTTCTTGACACCCGGCCGCGACGTGGCCGAGAAGTACAGCGCGTCCTGCACCTTCATGTGCGGGAAGGCCTGCTTGAACTCGGCGACGATCTCGTCCTTGCGATTGCCGAACCTCGTGGCCAGGCGCGTGTCGACGTCTTGCGCCGACCAGCCGTTCTTCTGATCGCCCGTCGTGAGCGTGCCGCCGAACTCCGCGAACACCGCCCCGGCCATCAGTGGAACGCCGTGCGCGTAGTCGGTGAACTCGCGCATGATGTACTGGTCGTCGGCGATGACGCTCCAGCCAAGCCGCGGCACGCCGACTTCCTTGGCGGCCGACACCAGCGCCGCAGTGCCCTGCTCGATCAGTTCTGTGTACGGTATCTGCTTCAAGCGATCGATCTGACTGCCGGTGAGGTTGAGGTTCCGAAGCGTGTGCGCGGCAATGGCCTGCTGCTGGCGGATGCTCACCGCCGGGTCGCTCGTGCGGTACGCGTTGTTGCCGCCGCTCTGCGCGATCACGCGGTGATACAGGCCGCGCGCGGCCGGCGCGTGCATCATGCTGACGACCTTGCCGCCACCGCCCGACTGCCCGAAAATCGTCACGTTGTTCGGGTCGCCGCCGAAGGCCTCGATGTTGTCGCGCACCCACTCGAGCGCGGCCACCAGATCCTGCGTGCCGGTGTAGCGCGAGTTCGCATACTCCGCGCCGTAGGCCGACAGATCGAGCGTACCAAGGATGTTGAGTCGGTGGTTGAGGCTCACAACGACGACGTCGCCGAACTCGCTGAGGCTGCGGCCGTCGTAGGCGTACGATTCCATCGACGCGCCGTTGGTGAAGCCGCCGCCGTGCATCCAGACCATGACGGGCTTGCGTGTGGCGGGCGCGAGGTCCTGCGTCCAGACGTTCAAGTACTGACAGTGTTCGTTCGGGATCCAGTAGCGGTGCGGGAAGACCAGTTCATCGCCGCTCACGCTCGTCTGCGCGGGCGCCGGACAGACCGGGCCCCACGCCTGGGCGCTGACGACGCCCTCCCACGGCTTCACCGGTCGGGGCGCACCGAAACGCTCGGCTTCGGCGTAGCGGATGCCGAGAAACGAGGTCGTGCGGCCCTCGCGCAGCCCGCGCAGGCGGCCGCCGCGTACCTGGACGGTGGGCGGGGTGAGGTTGGCGTTGACCGCGGGCGCGGCCTGCGGCGCGCCCGCTGCAGCGTCGAGCTTGGTGCCGAGGGCGCCGGCCGAGGCGCTGGCGACAGCGCCCCCAACCAAGGTGCTGCTGGCGGCGAGCATCCGGCGGCGGTTCATGGTGCCGCTTGCTGGAGTCGACGGTTCCTGGGCCATGGTGTCTCCTGACTGTCGGTTGTTGTGCCTCATCGTGATTGTCCCTGTCGGTCGGAAGGTTGCCGCCTATCTTATCAGTCTTCTGGCCGCACGATGGTCGTGACGTATCGGCTTCGTCCGGACGCCGCACCGCACTGCAATGTGCGCGAGGACGCGCATAGAGTAAAGACGCATGACACATGCACTCGCCGCCAGCGCGATCGGCTTCGACCCGTACGACTTCGCTCGGACCCATTTGAGTGCTGCGGCGCTCGCGGTGCTGGACCGGCTTCGGGTGACGCTCGAACGCGACGTTCAACCGCTCATGGCCGAGGCGTGGGAAACGGCGACGATGCCCGCGAACGTGCTCGAGATCCTCGTCGCGCTCGATCTCATGAGACCGGACGGGCTATCGGTCGAGGAAGCCGACTCGAGCCTGTTCGCCGGCTTCCGCACCTACGTGCTCGCGCGCACCGACGTGTCGGTGGCCACGCTGTACAACGCGCAGGCCGGGCTGTTCCGCACGGCGGTTCGCCTGGGCGGAACACCACAGCAGGTCGCCGAACTGGACGCCCAGGTCCGATCGTTCGCGCTGCGCGGCACGTTCGCGCTCACCGAGCCCGGGCACGGCTCCGACATTGCCCGCGGACTCGCCACCACGGCGCGTCGTGACGGCGACACGTGGGTGATCGATGGCGCCAAGCGCTGGATTGGCGGCGCGGCCACCGCGCACGTGCTCGTCGTCTTCGCACGCGACGTCGCCGACGGTCAGGTGAAGGCGTTCCTGGTCCCGCGCGAGGCGCCGGGCGTGACCCTGCAGAACATCGACGGCAAGATCGCGCTGCGTCCTGTACCGAATGCGGTCATCCACCTGGCCGGCGTTCGAGTGGCGGAACAGGCGCGACTGCCGCGCGTCAACGGCTGGCGAGACGTCGCGAGCCTGCTGGGCGTCATGCGGTCGGACGTGGCCTGGATTGCGACAGGGTTGCAGGCCGGCGCGCTCGAGGCCGCGCGTCGCTACGTCGGCGATCGACACCAGTTCGGACGGCCGGTGGCTGGCTTTCAGCTCGTGCAGGAGCGGCTGGCGCGCATGCTCGGCAACCTCACGGCGTCGCTCGGCCTCGTCGTGCAGTTGTCGGCGCAGCAGGACCGCGGCGAGTACGTCGACGCGCACTCGGCACTGGCCAAGATGCAGACGGCGCGCCTGGCCCGCGAAACCGTGGCGCTGGCGCGCGAGGTGGCCGGCGGTAACGGTCTCCTGCTGGAACACGACATCGCGCGCTTCTTCGCCGACGCCGAGGCGGTCTACTCCTACGAAGGCACGCACGACATCAACGCGCTGATCGTCGGCCGCGCCCTGACGGGGATCTCGGCGTTCGTCTGATCGCGGGCGCCCGCAGCGCGGACCGCCTACTCCGCACGCAGCGCAGCCCACGGATCGATGCGGGTGGCGCGTCGCGCGGGCAGCCACGCGGCCATCAGCCCCACGATCAGCAGGAGCAGCGTGACGATCGCGAAGACGATCGGGTCGGTCGTCGTCACGCCGAACAGGAACGTCTGCAGGACGCGCGTCACGCCGGCGGCCCCGGCCACGCCAACGACCAGGCCGATGCTGACGATGCGGAGCGCGCGGGCGAGCACAAGACGGAGCACGTCGCTGCGCGTGGCGCCGAGCGCCATGCGCACGCCGATCTCGCGTCGCCGCTGCGTCACGGCGTAGGCCATCAGGCCGTAGAGTCCGCACGTGGCGATGAGCGTCGCGGCCGCGGCGAACAGGGCCAGCAGCACTGTCCGGAAGCGCGGCGCGGCGACTGACGCCGCAACGGCCTCGTCCATCGTCGCCATGCCGGCGATCGGCAGATCGGGCTCCAGGCGACGGATCTCCGCGCGGATGCCGTCGGCCACGCTGGCGGGCGTGCTCGTCCGTGCGACGAACGAGACGAACCGCAGCAGGAACGGCGTGGCACGTTCCTGCTGGAACGGCATGTAAATCATCGGCTTCACGTCCTGGTCGAGCCCGTGCTGCCGGATGTCGGCGACCACGCCCACGATCGTGTGCCACTCGCCGTCGGCCTGCATCAGCCCCGCGCGGACGCGGTGCCCGATCGCGTCCAGCGGACCGCCGGGGAAGAACTCGCGAACGAGGCGTTCGCTGAGGATGGCAACGTTCGGCGCGTGTGCCACGTCGCGGTCGGTGAACTCGCGCCCGGCCAGCAGCGGAATGCCCATGGTCGCGAAGTACCCGGCTTCGATCTTCGGCGTGCCGGCTTCGAGCGTGGGCGTCGGCTGTCCCTCGATCTCGTACGCGCCCTGGATGAACATCATCCCGAACGGTGCGGAATTGATCACGCTGGCGGCCGTCACGCCCGGCAGGTAGCGAAGACGATCGAGCACGTCGCGCGCGAACGCCTGCGCGCGCTCGGGTTCCTGCGCCATACGCTCGGGCAGCGTGACCCTGACCGTCTGAACGACACCGGCGTCGTCGTGCGCTTTGAAGCCGGGCGAGACAGCCGTCAGGTGCACGAAGCTGCGAATCAGCAGCCCCGCACCGATCAGCAGGACCAGCGTCATCGCGATCTGTGCGGCCACCAGCAGCGTGCGCAATCGCTCGCCCTGCCGATCGCCTGTCGTGCGGACCTCGCCGGCGTGCAGGGCATGGCGTTCACCGAAGTCGATCCCGCCCACGCGCAGCACCGGCACGAGCCCGACGAGCAGCGTCGAGACGACGGACAGGCCGAGGCAGAAGGCCATCACGCGTGTGTCGATCGTGATGCCGTCCAGGCGCGGGAGCAGGGCCGCGGGCACGAGCGGCATGGTCAGCGTGAGCGCAATCTGCGCGAGCGCGATACCGATCAGCGCACCCGCGATCGACAGCACGGCGGCCTCCGTCAGCAGTTGGCGCACGATCCGGCCGCGGCCTGCGCCGAGCGCCATGCGGACCGACAGTTCGCCGCGGCGGGCCGATAGACGTGCCATCTGCAGGTTGGCGACGTTGACGCAGGCGATCAGCAGCACGAACGACACGGCCCCGAGGAGCACCAGCAGCAGCGCGCGCACCGACGTCGTGGCCGACGCCTGCAGCCCGGTCACGCGCGCGATCGTGCGCGTGTCGGCCGCGCGCGCGCCTTCCATCCCGACGGCGCCGGCCGGAGCGATCGCGGGATCGTTGACGAGTGCGGTCAGCTCCGCCTCCGCGCGCTCCCGCGTCGTGTCCGGCGCCAGGCGGCCGATCAGGAACAGGAACGCGCCCGTGCCCGCGTCGGTGGACCAGCGGTCGGGCAGGTAGACGTCGACGGCCGGCGAGGTGGCGGCGCGGATCACCGGCCTGAAGCCGACATCGGGCGGCAGCACGCCGACGATGGTGCGCGGCAGGCCGTCGATGGTGAGCGTCTGCCCGACGACGGTGGGGTTGGCGTCGAACGTCGTGCGCCACAACCTGTCGCTGACGATCACGCTGCGGTCGTCGTCGGCCGCATCGGCGCCGGTGAGGAACGTGCGGCCGCGCGCGGGTGTGACGCCGAGCGTGGCGAAGAAGCCCGGGCTCACCTGGAGCGCGGGAATCTGCCGCGGCTCGCCGCGGCCCGTCATTTCGGCGTCGATCGGCGCATAGGCCGCGAGTGTCTCGATCGTCGTGACGTGCGCGCGCAGTCCTTCGTACGAGATCGGCGCCCAGGTGGCGAACGTCCGGAGCCCCGTGTCCGTCTGCTGCGCGGACGAGATCAGGACGAGCCTGTCGGCGTCCGGATACGGCAGCGGGCGCCAGAGCACGCCGTACGCCACGGAGACGATCGCCGTGTTGAGGCCGATGCCGAGGGCGAGCGTGGCCAGCGCCGTGGCGGTGAACGCCGGATCGCGCCAGAGTCGCCGCAGCGCCTGCCGGACGTCCTGTATCGTGGATTCGAATCGGATCATCACACCCATGGCCTGTTCCCGGATGCCGGCACGCACGGCAGATCGCACATGTCCGGCTTCCGGCTCCCAGTCTGGGCATCGTGACGTTGCCGGTGCGTATGCGATTTTCGATATGCGGACGATATGTCCCCGCCCGTAGTATCGAGGACGTATGCGCGTGCTGATCGTCGAGGACGAGCCCTACCTGGCCGAGGCCATTCGCGACGGCCTGCGCCTGGAGGCCATTGCCGCCGATCTCGCGGGTGACGGGCACGCGGCGCTGGACCTGCTGCACCTCAACGCCTACGACGTCGTCGTGCTCGACCGCGATATTCCGGGGCCGTCCGGCGACGAGATTGCCGCGCGGATCGTGGCATCGGGATCGGGGCTGCCGATTCTCATGCTGACGGCTGCCGATCGGCTCGACGACAAGGCGTCGGGGTTCGGCCTCGGTGCCGACGACTATCTCACCAAGCCGTTCGATCTGCGGGAGCTCGTGCTCCGGCTGCGCGCGCTCAACCGCCGGCGCAGACCGCACGGGCCGCCGGTGCGCGAAATCGCCGGACTGCGGCTCGATCCCTTCCGCCGTGAGGTTTACCGCGACGGTCGTTACATCGCGCTCACGCGGAAGCAGTTTGCCGTGCTCGAGGTGCTGGTTGCGGCCGACGGCGGTGTCGTGAGCGCCGAGGATCTGCTGGCCCGTGCGTGGGACGAGCAGGCGAATCCGTTCACCAACGCCGTGCGCATCACCGTGTCCGCGCTGCGCAAGCGGCTCGGGGAGCCTGGCCTCATCGCGACGGTGCCCGGCGTCGGGTACCGCATCGACGTCACGCGTGATGACGGACGTGAAGGGCCGACGCGTGGATAGACGTCCCGGACCGAGCGTGCGTCTCAAGCTCACGCTGAGCTACGCCGGATTCCTCATGCTGGCCGGTTCCCTGATGCTCGTGGCCGCGTGGATCGCGGGCCAGCCGGGATCGTCGGTCGACGCGCTGCTGCGCTACGTGCCCGATGACGTGATTCGTCTGATCGGCGCGCTGATTCCCGGGAATCGGGCGTTCCTGCTGCGCGCCTTCGCGCCGTCGGCGGCCGTGGCGCTGGCGTGCCTGCTGGTGTTCGGACTCGTCGGCGGATGGATGCTCGCCGGTCGCATGCTGGCGCCGCTCGACCGCATCACGGATGCCACGCGCCTGGCCGCGCACGGGTCACTGTCACATCGCATCCGGCTGCCAGGCCGCCGGGACGAGTTCCGCGAACTGGCCGACGCGTTCGACACGATGCTCGAGCGGCTCGAGGCACACGTCGACGGGCAGCAGCGATTCGTCGCCAACGCTTCGCATGAATTGCGGACGCCGTTGGCCATCACGCAGACGCTGCTCGACGTGGCCCGGAGCGATCCGGAACGCGATGCGGGCGAACTCGTCGAGCGACTCCACGCGATCAACGCCCGGGCGATCGATCTCACCGAGGCGCTGCTCCTGCTCAGTCGCGCCGGCCAGCGATCGTTCGTCCCGGAGCCCGTCGATCTGTCACTTCTGGCGGAAGAGGCCGCGGAAACGCTGCTGCCGCTGGCCGAGCGGCGCGCCGTCGGGATCGAGGTCACCGGGGACGCGGCGTCGACAACGGGATCGCCGGCCCTCCTGCTGCCGATGGTCGTGAACCTCGTGCACAACGCCATCGTGCACAATCTGCCGGCCGGCGGATCGGTGTGGATCGCGACGAGCGCCCGGCCCGATGCCGCGGTGCTGACGGTCGAGAACACGGGCGACGTGATTGTGCCGGCACGCGTCTCGACGCTGATCGAACCGTTCCAGCGCGGCACCGAGCGGGTACGCACCGACCACGCGGGCGTCGGCCTCGGGCTGGCCATCGTCGACAGCATCGTCCGTGCACACGAGGGCACGCTGACGCTGACCCCACGCGCCAACGGCGGCCTGCGTGTCACGGTGCAGATGCCGGCCGGGCGCCGGCTGAACAACGCAGGCTCCCAGGCCAGAAGCGCGAAGCCAGAAGCCGGAAGTTGAGGTTACTGGCCGTCAGGCATCGGCGTTGGGTGATCTGCTTCGGATCGATGGATCCACGGCGTGATGTCGTAGATCAACAGGTCTGCCTGGTTGTCGCGCTCCGTCATGAAGTACGCGCGCAGTGCGTGCGGGCCGGTTGGCTCGATCCAGAACGCGTTGTTCGTGATCGACAGGCCGGCATTCGGTCCGGTGTCGTCGATGACGAGCGTGACAGAGACCTGATGGGTGGGACGTGCGTCGCGGAGGTCCACGAGATCGAGGCCGCCGCCCCCGCCGCAGAGCATGTAGCCGACGTCCTGGTAGTGGCAGTCCTGATATGCGACGTACGACTGGGCGTTCGGCACCCAGTCGGACGAGACGACGCGTGCCTGCTCGCCGGGGCCGGACAAGCGCCACGTGTAGAGGCGCCGCGAATCCCAGCTCACGCCGTGCAGTGTCCCCTCGCGGACGTCGTGCACGATGCCGCCGATGTGATCCGGTGCGGTGAACACACGCGTTGCCGTCAGCGTATCCGGGTCGACCCGGTAGACGTGGCTGCGGCTGTTGGGCCGGTACTCGGCGACCGGCACCCAGATCGACGTGCCGTCGTAGTCGATCCCGCCGGGGTGATATACCGCGCCATCGGTCAGTTCCACTCGTCCGACGAGTGTGCCGTCGGATGTGAACTTGAACAGCCAGCCTCGTCCCGCGCCTGTCGAGCGATCCAGCGATCTGTCGTACAGCGCGTCCGTCTCCACACCGTTGCGCACCGATCGCTCCAGCACGTCGACAGCGGAGACGTAGAACGTGTCACCAATCCTGACGAGTCCCTGCGTGTGAAAGGTCTTCCAGGGCATCCGGATGCGGCCAACCGGCGTCCAGATGGCATTCCGATCGAGCAGGCGGAAGCGCCTGACGATCTCGCTGTCGCGCGGAGAACGACCGCGCTGCAGGTCAGCCGGATCCTGCGCGCCTTGCGCGGTCGCGATCGACAGCAGGCCTGTCGTGGCAACCGCGAGAATCATCAGCGCCTGCGTCAGGGCAACGATGGAACGGCTTCGGCGACGGCCCACGACGGAGATGGTGTCACGGTCGACGGCACAATCGTGTGTTGTTGCGAGGAATCGCATGCGTCACAGGGCTCCTGTCTTCCGCCGTTTATTGCTGCAGCAGGCCAGCCTTGCCGGTTCCGCACTCCCGGCGGCGACCGCCTTCGCGCTGTCTGACGTCGCAGCTGCGGCGCTATGCACCCGTCGCGGATCCGTCGTGCGGCCGGTGTCACGCCCTTGTCGAGGTGGTGACAGCGATCACTTTGCGCGGTGTCTCGGCCTGCCTGATCCGCGACCACGACCTTCTTCGAGTGGTGCCGGCACCTTTCTCGATGCCGGTCACGAGTCGTCCGGCGTGGTGCCAGCGGTGGTTGCCACCACGGCCACCAGGTCTTCGCACCACGGCCACGACCTCGTCGAGGTGGTGTCAGCACCTGTTCGACGTGGTGCCACCACCCTTTTGATCCGGTGCCACGACCTCTTCGATCCGGTGCCGAAAACCGGAACGCCGTATCGTGTTGAATTCGAGGCACTTACAGCCTAAAATTCCGGACCGAGAATCCCGGTCGCCGTGGATCGACAGACCGGTCGCTGTGGATCGACAAACCGGTAACACCCCGTCGCGATCCCGGTCGCTGTGGATCGCATTCCCGGTCGCCGTGGTTTGTCACCGACGTGGCGCGCCGCGAATTCCCGGTCGCTGCGGATCGAGAGACCGGTCGCCGTGGATCGCGATCCCGGTCGCACCGGTACCGCGCGGCGCTGACGCGGTTCGAAGAGGTGGTGGCAGTGGATCGAATGCTGGCGTGCCGCTGGCACGACACGTTCCGACCTCCGTCAATGGTCCCGGGCCGGCTACTTGAGCGCGTAGCTAGTGTCCTGACTCAGAGATTCGCTGTCGAATTCCGGGCGGGGCATCCCGGCCGCCGGCGTTGCACCTCGCTCGCATACCGCCCGTATGCTCAACTCGGCGCGCCTGGGCGGCCGGGCGCCGCGCTCCGGAATTCATCGGCGAATCTCTGAGTCAGGACACTAGCGTACGCGACGGGCCGCCCGCGCCAGGCCCCAGACGAGAGCCGCGAATACGGCGAGCGACAGCAGCGGGGAATCGACCAGGACGATGGGCAGCGGAACCTGCGCGGCGATGATCCCGGCGATGACGATGCCCACCAGCGCTTCCCCGGCGATCAGGCCCGAGGCAAACAGAAGCCCGCGGTCACCGGTGCCCTCGTCTTCGCCCGTCGCCGGCCGGCCGCGCCGGGTCCAGGTGCTCACCAGGCCCCCGATGAGGATGGGGACGGCAAGCGAGAACGGCAGATACATGCCGACCGCGATCGGCATCACGTGCGCCCTGATGCGGCCGCCGGTCCGTGCCAGCCGCGCGTCGATGGCCAGCAGGACGAGGCCGATCGCCGCGCCGAGCGCCATCATGTGCCACGGCAGCCCCCCGCCACCGAAGATCCCCGTCGTCAGGCTGGCGAACAGCGCGGCCTGCGGGGCGCGCAGACTGCCGGGCTCGCCCGTCCCGATCCCGTAGGCATGGTGCAGCAGCGTGAGGATGGGTGCGAAGCAGAGTGCGGGGAGGATGGTCGCGACGATCGACGCCAGTTGCTGGCGTGCGGGCGTGGCGCCCACGAGCAGGCCGGTCTTGAGATCCTGCGCCATGTCGCCCGACGCGCATGTCGCACAGCAGACCACGCCGGCAATGCCGAGCGTGGCCAGGATGGCCGAATCGCCCGACACGCCCAGGCCGAGCATCACGGCCGCCGCGAACAGCAGCGCGACAATCGTCATCCCCGAGACCGGCGAGTTGGACGACCCGACGAGGCCGGCAATGTAGGTGGCCACCGCCACGAGCAGGAACGCGGCCACCACCATCAGCACGGTGGCCAGCGCGGCCACCCCGAACGTCCCGACGAGCACCTGATAGAACGCCATGGTCGCGGCGGTGGTGACGACGAAGATCACGCCGAGCGTGACGAGACTGAGGTTCCGCTCCGTACGGGGGATGACCGACGTGGACGCGTCCCCCCCGATCCCGCGTCCCACCGCCCCCAGCGTCCGGATGCCGCTGACGATGCCTCGGCGCACGCTCCAGAACGACGCGAGCCCGCCCACCACCATCGCCCCGACGCCGATGTACCGGACGTCCGCACTCCAGATCCGCCACGCCGCGTCGAGCGCCGGCTCCCCGGCCTGCGCCCCGCCGAGCCACGGCAGGGCCAGAATCCAGCCGATGGCGCCGCCGGCGAACACCAGCGCCGCAATCTCGAGCCGGACGATGTAGCCCACGGCCACGAGCGCGGCGCTCATGTCGGCCCCGCCGTACCAGACGGTGCGTCCGGCGCCCACCGCGCCCTCGACGGTGGGCAGGACGACGCGCACGGCGTTGACCGCCACCTTGAAGAGGCCGCCGGCCAGGATGCCCGTGCCGATCAGCCGCGCACCGGTCCCGCCGGCCTCGCCGACTTTCAGCACCTCCGCGCAGGCCGTGCCCTCCGGAAAGCTCAGGTCCGTCCTGTCGACGACGAGCGCCTGGCGCATGGGCACCATGAACACGATGCCGAGCAGGCCACCGAGCGAGACGATGAGCGTGGTGGGCCAGAACTGGAAGTCCTGCCACGCGCCCACGAGCAGCAGCGCGGGCACCGTGAAGATCACCCCGGCCGCCAGCGCCTCGCCCGTCGACGCCATCGTCTGCACGATGTTGTTCTCGAGGATCGAGGAGCGCCCCAGCAGGCCGCGCAGGAGCGTCATGCTGATCACCGAGGCCGGGATCGACGCGGCCACGGTCATGCCCGCGTACAGGCCCAGATACACGTTCGCCGCGCCCATCACGATGCTCAGCACGCTGCCGAGGGCGAGGGCCACGCCCGTGAGCTCCGGCGGCGACTGCTCGGGCGGAACGACAGGGGCGGGATGCGGCATGGCAGGGAAGGCTACAGGACTACGAGCTGCAAGGCTACGAGGGGGCGGCGCGATGGTCTTCCAGCCTTCCGGCCTCCTCCCCGCCCGCCGCCTCCCCGCCTCCTACGGCAATTCCCTGATCCCGAGATTCCGCCAGCGCCAGAATCCGCCGGGCTGCCAGCGGGCGGCGCCACCGTGCACCTGGAGGGCGATGGGACCCTCGACCATGCCGCCGACGGCGTGGTTGGTCGAGTCGATGGCGTCGGTGATCAGCTGTCCGTTGATCCACACGGTGGCGCGCGGCACATCGCCGGTCACGCGCAGGCGAACGAGGTTCCAGTCCTCCCGCTTCCACGCCGCCATGCCGGGATCGGTCGTCGGTCCGCCAGCCGGTGGTGCCGGGGCCACGGCCGCGCCCGGAATGGTCGTCGCGCTCACCGTCCCCTGGATGCCGCCTTCGCCGATGAACCGGCCCATGCTGCCGCCGGGCAGGCAGTCGAGCGTGATCTGATACGCCACGCCCTCCGGCGTGGTGCGGAACAGGATGCCGCTGTCGTTCCCCCAGTCGGGCTTCACTTCCATCGTGAGCTCGAAGTTCCGGTACGACCGTTCCGTGAGGAGCAGGCCTCCGCCGCCGAGCGGACGCTGCGTGCCGAGGATCATGCCGTGCATGACGTGGAAGTCCGGCGTCACGCCGTGGCGCGCCGTCGAACTGATGCGCCACCCGGTCAGATCGCGACCGTTGAACAGCGACGTGAAGCCGTCCGGCAGTTCCGGCGCGGGCGGTTCGGCCACGAGTTTCCGGTAGTCGGGCACCGGGCGCAGGCCCGGTCCCAGCGTTACCTCGGGCACCGCGGGCGTCTGCGCCCACAGCCCGGCAGCCGCCGCAGCCACCACGATTACCCCCATCCCCGCCTGTCTCAGCCGTTGTCCCATTGCATGCCTCCCCGAGTGGGCGATCTTAATCGACCCCGGCCGTTGCATTCGGAGCCCCGAGGCTTCAGCCTCGGGGAGACGCCCCGCATCCCCTGGGGCTGAAGCCCCAGGGCTCCGACCTTGGAGGGACACCCCCGGGGCTCCGATCGCCCCTGGCCGTTGCAACCGGAGCCCCGAGACTTCAGCCTCGGGGAGACATGCCGCATCCCCCTGGGGCTGAAGCCCCAGGGCTCCGACCTGGGAGGGGACATCCCCAGGGCTCCGACCTTGGGTAGCCGAGACGAACGCCGGCCCTCGTACCCGCCACGGCCGTGCCCTGTGCCAAGATAGGACAGGCTCCCTCCCCAGGAGGCTCACATGAAGACATTCTCTGCCGCCGCAGTGGCGATCGTGCTGGCCATGACTGTCGTCAGCGGCCAGGAACCGGCCCTGGAAGGGTTGCCGGTGTCGGAGGCCCAGCGCGCGCTCGAAAGCGGCAAGTACGACGACACGCTGGCGCGGATTGCCGAGGCCCGCGAACGCGGCGAAGCCGGTCTGGTGGAGGCGTTCCTCGGCGGTCACGCGCAACTGCGCCGCTCGCAGAACGACGCCGCGAAGAACGACTTTCGCGCCCTCGCCGACTCGGACGACGAGACGTGGCGGCGCGTGGGCGAATCGTCGATCGCGCAGATCGACGGCGACCTCGATCGCGCGCAGGCCGTCGCGACCGAGGCCACGGCGCAGATCGACGCCCGCAACGCCGAGGCCACGTCACGTGGCGAACAGCCGCCCTCCGACCCGCCGGCACGCTGGCGCGAGTTCGCGGCGTTCTACCAGCTCGGCCTGGTGAACATGCGCCGCGAGGACTGGGCCGGCGCCGCGGCCGCCTTCGATCGGGCCGTCGCCCTCAATCCGATGTTCGCCTATGCTCACTACTACGCGGGCCTGGCCGCGTCGCGGATGAAGCGGCCGGATCAGGTGGCGCGCCACTTCGAGGTCTTCCTGAAGCTCGCCCCCAGTGCCCCGGAACGCGGGGCCGTGACCTCGATGATGCGCACGCTGCGCGGTGCGTGACACCGATGCCCTGACGTCCTCGCCCGGGTCCCCCCCAGCACCCGGCCGTCGTCGCGCTCCCTGATTCATGAACGATACTGCGGAGCCCCTCGTCTCGCGCCCCCGATGGCGATGGCTGCGGCGCCTGGCCGTCGGGGGCTTCGTGTGCGTGATCGCACTCGTCGCGATCGTGCACCTGCCCGTCGTGCGCGGCGCGATCCTCGCGCGTGTCATCACCTCGCTGCAGGCGCAGGGCATCCGGCTGCAGGCCGACAGACTCGCCTACAACCTCGCCACGCTCGACGTGACGCTCGAGGGCGTCACCGTCGCGGCCGAGGGCATCGATCCGCCATTCCTGACGCTGGATGCCGTGCGCGTGAACCTGCCGTGGTCGATCGTGTCCGGCACCATCCACATCGAGTCGGCCGAGGTGACGCGGCCCCGCGTCACGATCGTGCGCGACGCCACCGGCGCGCTGAACCTGCCCGATTTCGGCGGCGACGACGACAGCCGTCCGTTCGAGGGACCGGTGCTCATCGACCGTCTGCTGGTGAGCGACCTGGCCGTGCGCTACGAGGATGCGACGAACGCCCAGCAGTTCGACCTGCGCGGCGCCACGCTCGACATGACGGCGGGCGCGACGACGCCGCTGGCCGGGACGCTGACCGTGCGCGAACCGGCCACGCTGCAGATCGGGGATCGCACCACGACCATCAGCCGGCTGGCGTCCAGCCTGACGTTCAACGGGGTCACCATCGGGCTCGATCCGCTCGAGGCCGAGGCCACCGAAGGACGCGTGCGCATCAGCGGCACCGTCGACGCGTTCGGGGCCGATCCGGATCTGCGGCTCGACTACACGGTCCGCGCCGACGCCACGGGCGCCGCGGCCTGGCTGCCCGTGACGCCGGCGCCAACAGGCACCGTCGTCGTGGACGGCACGATGTCGGGCGACCGCACGGCCCCGGACGTGGCGTTCGACATCACCACCGACGCGCTGGCGTGGTCGACGCTGGGCCCGATCGACGTGGGCGGGCGCGGCACGTTTGCCGGCACGGTCGTGGCGCTCGACACGCTCCGGGTCGACGTGGCGGGCGGCACGCTGACGGCCACCGGACGCGTCGACGTCGACGACGACGGATCGTCCGCGGTGGACGCGCGCTGGACCAACCTCGACCTGGCGCGCCTGCTGGCCGAGGTGCCCGCCGCCACGGTGCGGCCCGGGGCGATCTCGGACGGATCGCTGACCATGGACTGGACGGGCACGGACGTGCTCGGCGGCCGCATCACGGCGACGACCCGGCAGCGGGCGCTCGGCGCGCGCCAGAATCTCGTGCCGCTGGCCGGCCGGATCGATCTTGCCAGTCGCGCGCGGCAGTGGACGCTCACCGGAACGCCGCGCGTGGCCGATGCCATCGACGCGACGGTGCGGGCGACGGGACGGCTGGCCGACGATCTGGCGCAGGCGCCGCTCGCGGGCACCGTCGACATCACGGTGGCGGACCTGGCCGCGGCCCTCACCCAGCTCGAGGCCACGGGTCTCGTGCCAGACCTCGGGGACGACACGTCGACGGGCGGTGCCGTCACTGTGGCGCTCACGCTTGGCGGCACGCTCGCGGTGCCGCGCGCCGCGGGGACGATCGACGGGCAGGCGCTTCGCGTCCAGGGCACGGGACCGGCCACGCTGGCCGCGCGCGTCGACGCGTCGACGCGCGTCGTGCAGATCGATGACCTGCGTCTCGAACTGGCGACCAATCAGGTGACCGGCCAGGCGACGATCGGGATCGAGGCCAACACGATCGCCGGCGTCCTCGAGGCGACCCTGCCCGACATCGCGGCGGCGGCCGCGGCCCTCCCCGAGGCCTGGCGGCCGGACGGGGCGGCCACGGTCTCGGCGACGATCGGCGGCGCGCTCGACAACCCGACCGCCGACCTGCGGATCGCCACGAGCCGGCCGCTCGAAGTGGCCGGCCAGACCATCGATGCGATCACTTCCGACGTCCGCGTCGTCAATCGCGTGGCCATCATCGATGCGCTGACGCTCACGCAGCAGGAGGGACAGCTGACCGCGTCGGGTCAGTACGCGTTCGACGGCGGCCGCTACACCTTCGACGCGAACGCCACAGGGCTCGTCGTCAATCCCATCATCACGGCTGATGCCGTGGCGTCCCCCGGGGCTGAAGCCCCGGGGCTCCGAACACCCGCCGCCGCGCAGCCCACCGCCGCGCCGCCTGCCACCATCCCCGTCCACACGCGGATCGACCTCGAGCTGACGGGCAGCGGCACTGTCGATGCGCCGCAGGCCAGCGGACAGGTGCGGCTGGCCGACGTGGCCTGGGGCGCGTATCAGATCGGCGCGGCCACGGCCGACGTGGCGGTCGCCGACGGACAGGCCCACGTCACGGCCACGGTGCCATCCATCAGCGGCCTGGTCGACGCCACGGTCGCGCTCGACTCGCGCCGGCTCACGGCCACCGCCACCATCGACAACGCCGAACTCGCCGCGCTCGCGCGCGTCACGGGTCCGGCAGGCCCCGTCACTGATCCTGATGACGCGGACGCGGAGCCCGCCACCGGCGACAGCGCGTCGCCGCGCACGATCCCGCTGACGGGCACCATCGGCCTCACGGCCGCGGTCGAGGGCGGTCTCGACGACCTCGCCAGCCTGGACGTCACGGCCGGGGTCACCCTGCGCGATGCCACCGTCAATGGCCTGCCCGTGCGCGCGACGCGGCCGGTGCGCGTGCGGCACACGGCCGGCACGGTCGAGGCCGAGGACGTCGAACTGTTCATCGGCGATGCGCGCCTGACCGCACGCGGCCGGCTCGGCACCGACGCGCCCGCTGGCGACGGGCTGGCTGTGGAACTCGTGGGCACGCTGGCCGACTTCGCGCCGCTCGCACGCCTGGCCCCCGGGTTCGAGGACGCGACGATGGCCGGCAACCTCGAGCTGAACCTGCTCGCGTCGGGTCCCCTGGACGCGCCGGACGTGACGGCGTACCTCACCGTCACCGACGGCGAGGTGGGCATGGCCGACCTGCCGCCCGCCAGCAATGTCACGCTGGCCGCCACCTACACGGCCGGGATGGTGAACGTCAGCGCGATTGGCGCGCACTGGCAGGACGCGGATCTGCTCGCCCTCGGCTACCTGCCGCTGTCGCTGCTCGGCGACGCGATCCCGGCGGCCTACCGCGCGACGCTGCCGCCCGCGCTCGGCCCGGCGCGCTTCGACGTCCGGCTGTACGGCCTGAGTCCGGAGGCCCTTCGTCCGTTCCTCGATGCCGACTCGGTGGCGCAGATCACCGGCCAGGTCGATCTCACCGCCGATGTCGAGGCCACGGCCTTCGATCTCGACAGCGTGCGCGCCGAGGTGCGGCTCGATCGCGCCGACGTGGAGCTGGCGCGCGTGCCGCTCGCGCAGACCCAGCCGACGCGCCTGCGCCTGGCCAACAGGCGGCTCGACGTGGTCGAGTGGCACTGGGCCGGCACCGGCAACGAGTTCTCCGTCCGCGGCCACGTGCAGCTCGACGACGCCGCGACCACGCTCGATCTCGGGGTCATGGGATCGCTCGACCTGCGCATGATCAGCGCGTTCGCGCCCGGCATGGCCACGCGCGGACGCGCGAACCTCGACGTCACCGCCACCGGCGACGCGACCGATCCGGAGCTGGCGGGCACCGTCTCGCTCGAGGAGACGGACATCATCGTGCGCGACCCGCGCGTGGCCATCACCGACATGACCGGCACCGCGCGCCTGTCGCACAACCGCGTGACGCTCGAGGGGCTGACGGCCAACGCCAACGGCGGCACGGTGTCGATCATCGGCGACCTGGACTACAGCGACTTCGCGCTCGAGCAGGGCGCTATCACGGTGACCGGGCGCGGCCTGGCGATCGAGGCGGTCGACGGGCTGCGCACGGAACTGAACGCGGACCTGACGGTGGCCATGGCCAAGGGCGAACCGACGATCGGCGGCCGCGTGACCGTGGTGCGCGGCGATTACCGCCAGCCGCTGCGCCTGACCGAGCAGCTCTTCTCGACGCTCGAGATGCAGACATCGGGCCCCGGCGCCACAGACGATGGGATGATGAGCCGGCTGCAGCTCGACCTCACCATCGTCTCGGCCGAGGACATCGTCGTCGACAACAACTACGGCCAGCTCGAGGTGGGGACCAACCTGCGCGTCACCGGCACGCCGGCGTCTCCGATCCTCGGCGGGCGGCTCGCCCTGCGCGAGGGCGGCGAAATCTTCCTGGGCGGACAGACCTACACGCTGCAGCGCGGGACCATCGACTTCACGAACGCGACGCGCATCGAGCCGAACTTCGACATCGCGCTCGAAACGCGCGTGCGCAACTACGACATCACGCTCGAACTCTCCGGCACGCCCGACGCGCTCGAGGTGGGACTGCGGGGACCGAGCATCACGCAGCAGGACGCGATCTCGCTGCTGCTCACCGGCCAGCTGGCCGAGGACAGCACGACGGCCTACTCCGAGGTGGCGCGGGGCCAGCTGCTCATGTTGCTCTCGGGCGAGCTGCTGAGCACGGCCGGACGCGCCGTGGGGCTCGACTCGGTGCAGGTCAGCCGCGGCCTGGGTGGGGCCGCGTCGACGTTCGACCTGCTGGCCACCGACTCGGATCCCGAGGCGCGACTGACGCTGGCCAAGAACCTCAGCCGCGAGCTCGAGCTGATCATGTCGCAGAGCCTGCGCAACACGGGCGACATCACGTGGATTGCCGTCTATCGGCCGGTGCGGCGCATCGAACTGCGCGCGGCCACCGACGACGCGAGCCGCGAGACGTACGAGTTCCGACACGAGATCCAGTTCGGGGGCGCGCCGGGCGCGGCGGCGAACGGACCGACGCGCCGGGTCGATCCGCGCATCTCGGGCATCTTCATCGAGGGCGCGCCGGGCATCCCCAACAGCGAGTTGATGAATCAGATGCGGCTCGGCGTCGGCGATCGCTTCGACTACTTCGACTGGCAGCGGGACCGCGATCGCCTGGCCGCGTTCTACCAGTCGCGCGGCTTCCTGGAAGCGCGCATCGCCCCGCGGCGCGAGCCGTCGGCCGATGGGCAGCAGATGGCGCTGACGTACAACATCCGCCAGGGCCCGCGCACGACGCTCCGCGTCGAGGGATTCACGCTGTCACGAGCCACGACGGCAGAGATCGAAGACGCCTGGTCGCAGTCGGTGTTCGACGGCTTCCTCGAAGACGACGCCGAGCGGATCGTGCAGCGCGCGCTGGTGCGGGCGCGCCATCTGCAGGGCACCGTCGACGCGTCGATGTCGACCGACGCGGACGGCGCGAACAAGACGCTGACGATCGCGATCGCCCCCGGCCCGGAATCCACCACGCGCCGGATCGACTTCACGGGCAACAAGGCCCTGTCGACCAGCGAGCTGCGATCGGCTGTCGACGCGCAGAACGGCACCGTGGCCGTCTGGCTCGAACGGGACGCGATCGAGACGACGCTCGCGGCGCTCTATCGATCGCGCGGATATCTCAGCGCCGACGTGACGGTGAGCGCACCGCGCTTCGAGAACGGCACGGCCGTGCTGCCGGTCCGGATCGACGAAGGGCCGGCGTATCGCCTCGGCACGATCGGCGTCAGCGGCGCGGCATTCCGCACGGCCGATGCCGTGCGCCAGGTGACCGGCCTGCAGTCGGGCACCCCGTATCTGCCCGGCGAGGTCGAGCCCGCGCGCCGGCGCGTGGAGGTCGACTACCTCGGCGCCGGGTACAACACCGTCAGCGTGTCGACCATTGTCGGCATCGACGAGGATCGCGCCGTGGCCGACGTCGTCTTTGCCGTGGCCGAGGGTCCGCAGCAGATACTGCAGGACGTGACGGTCAGCGGCACGCGCGTGACGTCCGACGGGACGATCGACCGCGCGCTCCGGCTCGACATGGGCAAACCGCTCGACATGAGCGATGTCTATGCGGCGCAGAAGCGGCTTTACGACACGAGCGTGTTCCAGCGCGTGGACGTCGAGGTGGAGCCGATCGAAGGCGCCGAGGCGGCGCCGGGCACGCAGCCGGTGCGGGCAGTGGTCGGCCTCCAGGAGATGCCGCGCTTCCGGTTCCGCTACGGCTTCCGCATCAGCGACTCTCCGGGCCCGGCCGAGGAGAGCCATCAGATCCGTCCCGGACTGGTCTCCGATTTCCTGAACCGCAACCTGTTCGGCCGTGCGATTGCCGCGGGCGTGGCGGGCCAGCTCGAGTCCGACCGCTATCTCGCGCGCGGCATCCTGTCGCTGCCCACGCCCTTCCGCCTGCCGCTGACGACGAACGTGTTCCTGACCTGGTCGCGTCAGACGATCGGGGAAGACGCGGACGACATCACGCCGTACGTCAAGCAGGCACGCGAGCTGACGTTCGAGCAGCGCATGCGACCGGCGCGGACCATGTCGGTGTCGTGGGGTTACACCTACGGCCGCACGCACGAATACCTGCTCACGCCCGATCCCTTCACCGACTTCGACGAGATTACCTACGTCGCGCGGCTGACGGGCACGTACGCGTGGGACACGCGCGACGACCCGTCGAACGCGACGCGCGGCTGGTTCCACTCGTCCGGTCTCGAGTACGCGCCGGGCCGGCTCGGATCGAACCTGAAGTTCGTGCGGTACCTTGCGCAGCAGTACTACTTCCACACGCTGGGGGAACACGTCACCCTGGCGTCTGCGCTGCGCGTCGGACTCGGACGCGGCTTCGGACAGGACCTCCCGTCGACCGAGCGGTTCTACACGGGCGGCGGCACGAGCGTGCGCGGGTTCGCCGAAGAGGCCATCGGCGGCCGCGATTTCTTCGGCTTCCTCATCGGCGGCGCCAGCCTGTTCCAGTTCAACCAGGAAGTGCGCTTCCCGATCTTCCGCTGGGTCCGCGGCGTGGGATTCTTCGACACCGGCAACATCTTCCCCACGATCCGCGATCTCTCGTTGACCACGCTCGAACGCGGCGCCGGCCTCGGCCTGCGCATCCAGTCGCCGTTCGCGATCATCCGCGTCGACTACGGCATCCCGCTCTCGAACCGCCAGAACGAACGCGCGCGGTGGTACTTCGGGATCGGGCAGACGTTCTAGGGAGGCGGGGAGGCTGCAGGCGGGAAGGAGACTGGGAGGCGGGAAGGGCGGAAGGCGGGAAGGCTCTTCGGAGCCCTGGGGCTTCAGCCCCAGGGAAACTTCAGCACTACCGCCGTCCGAGATTGATCGGCTGATGGGGTGACGGGATTTCGATGTCGGCGGCCTCGAACGCGGGCTTGATGCGGCGCAGCAGTTCGCGGCCCACGTCGGCCTGCTTCAGTGGCCGCGTCTTGATCCGCACGCGAATGGCGACCTGCGATTCGCGCAGCGCTTCCACGCCGAGAATCTCGAGCGGCGCGAGGATCAGCGGCTGCAGCTGCGCATCCGCGGCCAGCTCGTCACCCACCTGCCGCAGCGTGGCCATCACGCGATCGAGATCGTTGCGGTACGAGACGGCCACGTCCGTTGTGTAGTACGAGAAGTCCTTCGATCGATTGGCGAGCTGCGCGATCGCCCCGCTCGGGAACACGTGAATCGTGCCATCGCCGTCGCGCAGGACCACGGTCCGCAGGTTGATCTGCTCGATCGTCCCGCCCGTGCCGTTGATGATGGCGACATCGCCCACGCGAATCTGGTTCTCGACGATCAGGAAGAAGCCCGAAATCAGGTCGCGGACGAACGTCTGGCCGCCGAACCCGACCGCCAGGCCGAGGATGCCCGCGCCGGTGAGGATGGGCGTGATGTCGACGTGCACCTCGCGCAGGCTCATCAGCGTGGCCAGCGAGACGACGAGCGACGTGGCCGCATTGCGCACCAGCCCGCCAAGCGTCCGCGCCCGTTTCGTGCGATCGGCGAGATCCGGCCCGACGGCCCGGGAGACGTGCGCCTCGAGCTGCCGCGACGCCTCGCCGACAATGCGGACGAGCACGTAGCTCGCCATGAGAATCACGACAATGCGGAGGCCCGATCCGAACAGCCAGCCGCTCACGGCCTCGGGCGACAGGCCCACGCGCAGATCGATGCCCGCGAGCCGGATCGCCGGCAGGCAGACCACGGGCAGCAGCACGACGAACGCCGTCCACCGGATGACACGCGTGGGGCGGCGGATGTCCGGGTCGTGCACCGACATCGCGCGCTCGCGCCGCCTCGCCAGGGCCAGCAGGGCGACGGCCACCAGTCGCGCCGTCAGCGTGGCCGCGACGTACGCCACGCCGACGCCGGCCACCGCCCAGAGGACGGCCCACCAGAAGCCGCCCGGCATCTCCTGCGAAAACATGGAGGGCTCAGTGCGCGGACGCCACCCCGAGCCGGCCGATCGCCTCGCGGATGGCGTCGGCCGTCACGCCGAAGTGCGACGCCTGCCACACGACGCGATCGCCCTGAATCAGCAGGACCTGCGGCGACTCGTGACGCACCCCGAACCGCTCGGCCACGGCGTTCGAGACCGGCCGCGCGGTCCGGACCAGGATGAGGCCCACGCGCGCGTCGATCGGCGCGCCGGCCAGCAGGTCGCTGACCTCTTCGTGCGCCATGGCACTCGTGCCGCACGTCGGGCTGTGCTTGAACAGCAGCACCGGTCCCGATCCGTCCACGAGCAACCGGTCCAGATCTTCGAGGGTCCGCAGGTCGACGACAGGATTGGATGTCACCCCATCAGCTTACAGGCTGTGCGCCACGGACGACACCTCGGCCGCGGGACGCCGTCACGCTTTCGACCATCGCGACACCAGATGCCGGGGCCCGGCGCCCGGTCGGTATACTGCTGCCGCCAGTTGCGATAAGTGTCCATCCCATGACGATTGTGCTCAGACTCGTGCTTCCTGTCCTGTTTCTGGGCCTCGGCTTCCCGACGGCGGCCATGGCTCAGGCAACGCGCCCCGTGTCGACCGAATCCGACCTGCGCGCCGCGCTCGCCGAAGGCCAGCCCGGCGACACGATCGTGCTCCAGTCGGACATCACGCTGACGTCCGATCTCCCCGAGATCAGGCGCACGCTGACGCTCGACGGTGGTGGCTTCACGCTGTCCGGGGCCGGCGAGTACCGCGGGCTCGTCACGCAGACGCTCGACTATTTCGACACGGTGGCCGTCACGCTCCGGAACCTGACGATTGCCGACACGCTGGCGCGCGGCGGCACGAACGACTCCGGCTACGGCGAAGCGGGCCTGGGCGGCGCGCTCTACATCGGGAGCGACACCTTCGTCACGGTGGACAACGTGGCCATCCGCTCGAGCCACGCCATCGGCAGTTCGGGCACATTGCCGGGGGCCGGCGGCGGCGCGGGTCTCGGCGGCGGCGTGTTCATCGATGGCTCGGGCATGCTCCGCGTGGAGACCCGCTTCGATCTCGATGGCAACCGCGTCGAGGGCGGCGCGGGCAACGCCGGCGGCCCTGACGGCCAGGCGCTCGGCTCCGGGATCTTCCTCACCGGCTCCGGCCAGCTCGACATGACGATGGCGGAGGGCATCACCAGCACGATCGCGGACGACATCGTCGACATGACCGGCGCGGGCGTCCCGGACGGCGGGTCGTGGCGCCTGCAGAAGTGCGGCGGCGGCACGCTGATCCTGACGGGCGACAACCGCTACGCCGGCGGCACCACCGTCTGCGGCGGCACCCTCCAGGTGGCCAGCGAGCGCAGCCTCGGCTCCGGCGAGGTGGCGCTCGCGAACGGCACGCTGTCGATCACCGGGAACGCCAGCGTCGCCAACGACCTGATCGTCGGCACGAACAGCACGGTGCGCGTGGCCGCGGGCCGCACGGTCGCGTGGCACGGGACGATCGACGACTACGCCGAAGAGGGCGACTCGCTCATCGGCACGCTGCGCCTCGAGGGCGGCGGCGTGCTCGATCTCACCAACACGGCCAACGACTACCAGGGCGGCACGGTCGTCGTCGGCGGCAGCACGGTGCGCGTGAGCCAGGACGGCGCACTCGGCCGCCAGATCGGTCAACTGACGCTCGGCGACGGCACGGGTACGGGCACGCTCGCGATCGCGGCCGGGAGCGGCTTCTCGTCCACCCGCACGATCGTGCTCGGTGCGGCCGGCGGCGCGTTCGACACGGAGACCGGCGCCACGGCGGTCTTGAACGGTGTGGTGATGGGCCCCGGCGGCCTGACGAAGCGCGGGGCCGGCACGCTCGTGCTCGCAAACGCCGCCACGCGCTACGCCGGACCGACAGACGTCGCTCAGGGCACGCTGCGCACGGGTGCGGCCAACCTCTTCACGCCCACCGCCGCGCTGCGCGTCGGCGACGCGGGCATCGTCGATCTGGACGGCTTCTCGCAGGCGGTCGGCAGCCTGACGGGCAACGGCGCCATCACGCTCGGCACGGCCACGCTCACCATCGGATCCGGCGGCACGACGAGCGCCTTCGGCGGCCGCATCAGCGGCAACGGCCAGGTCGTCAAGATTGGCGACGGCACGCTCACGTTGACGGGAACCAATACCTACACGGGCGGCACGCTCGTCGCCGGCGGCATCCTGCGGGGCACGACGTCCGGTCTCCAGGGTGCCATCGTCAACGACGCCACGGTGGTCTTCGATCAGGCGGCGAGCGGCACGTACGCCGGCGCGATGTCCGGCACGGGGACGCTCGTGAAGGAAGGGAACGGCCGGCTCACGCTCGCCGGCGCCAACAGCTACACGGGCGGCACGACGGTGACCGCCGGGGTTCTGGCCGGCACCACGGCCAGTCTTCAGGGCGCCATCACCAACAACGCGACCGTGGTGTTCGAACAGCACACCGATGGCACGTATGCGGGCACGATGAGCGGCACGGGCGCGCTCGTGAAGGAAGGCAATGGCCGGCTCACGCTGACCGGCGCCCATACCTACGCGGGCGGCACGACGGTGACGGGCGGCACGCTTGCCGGCACCACGGCCAGCCTCCAGGGCGCCATCGCCAATGACGCGCTGGTGGTCTTCGATCAGGCATTCGACGGCACGTTCGGCGGCACGATGACCGGTTCCGGCGTCGTGCAGAAGACCGGCCTCGGCACGCTGAGCCTCGCGGGGGCCCTCGCGCACACGGGCGGCACCGTTGTCAGTGGCGGGCAGTTGGCGGGCACGGCCACCACGCTGCGCGGCACGATCGTCAACGACGCGACCGTCACGTTCGGCGGCAGCGCCAGCGGCACGTTCGAGGGGCAGCTGGCGGGCAGCGGGACGTTCAACAAGATCGGCGCCGGAACGCTGCGCCTCACGGGCACGCACGCCCACGACGGGCTGTTCAACGTGGGCGCCGGCGTGCTCGAACTCGACGGCCTGCTGGCGAGCCGGATCGCCGTGGCACCGGGCGCCACGCTGCGCGCCGTCGGCACGATTCTCGGCACGACGACCGTCGGCGGCGCGCTCGTCGTGCCCTCGCCCACGGCCGCAGCCACCGTCGCCCGCTCCATCGCGGCCGCCGGTGACGACGCGGGTCGGCTGCCGCTGCTGACGTTTGGCGGCGACCTGTTCCTGACGCCGGGCTCGCACCTGTCGCTGCCCGTTACCTTCGGCGACGTGCCGACCGTGTTCGTTGCGGGATCGGCGAACATCAGCGGCGCCATCGTCGACGTCACCCCCGTCGCGCCCCTCACCGAACGGACGACCTCGTTCCTTGCGCTCAGCGCCGCCAATGGTCTCCAGATCACCGGCGCGACAGGGGCGTCGTCGAACCCGCTGTACGTGCCCGTGCTCAACCCGGGGCGCAACGCGCTCGTCGTGACCATCCTGAACCTCGGGATTCCGCTCGGCGGAGACGTCACGAGTCCCAGCGCCAGGTCGGTCGGCGACGTGCTCGATCGCTTCAAGGACGATCCGACAGACGACCAGCAGACGGTGATCCGCGAGTTGACCGGGCTGTCCGACGGCGATCTCGACCGCGCGCTGCGGCAGATCTCGGGCGAAGCGCACGCCTCGTTCGTGCAGATCGGCGTCCGCGATGCCGAGGCCAACAACGACCTGATCCGGCAGCACATCTCGTCGCGACGACGGGATGTGCGCCCGGGTGCCGACCTGGGTGCGAGCTGGTGGGGCCAGATGGGCGGCGAGCACACGCGGCTCAAGAACGCAGCCGGCGATCAGGTCGGCGCCATCGATCTCGGATCGGGCACGGGCGGCATGGACTATCACCCGTCGGACCGGTGGACGTTCGGGCTTGGCGCCGGGCTCTCGGGCGGCGGCATCAACATCACCGACCTGATTTCGTCGGGCGACATCCTGTCACCGCGGGCCTTCGGCTATGCGGGCTGGCGGCCCGGGGACTTCGGTGGCTTCACGGGCGGGGCCACGTTCGCGCGACAGGACATGGACACGACGCGACGGATCGTCTTCCAGGGGCGGCTGCCCGACGAGCTCGGTGGCGACCCGATCGGCGAGGGCGTCGATCGCGAGGCCCAGGCCGAGGAGGTCACGCTGGTCAAGGATCAGTGGACCGACTGGGACGACGAGCACGAGTTCGGGACGTACTCGCTCTCGTACGTGCTCGGCTATCGCCGCGCGACGTTCACGCGGCGCGGCTTCATCGAGAGCGGGGCGGATTCGCTGTCGCTCGAGATGCCGGAGCAGACCCTGAAGCTGCGGCAGGCCAATGCCCTGGTGAACGTGTGGCGGCGCGAGGGCGACTTCCAGCCGTTCGGCGAGTTCCTCTATCGCCGCGAGTTCACCGACGGCCGAACGACCACGCAGCTCGAGTTCCCCGACGCAGGCGACAGCCGCTTCTCGGTGGAGGGTTTGCCCGCGCCGCAGAACGTCGTGCGGCTCCAGCTGGGCGCGACCTGGTACACGAAGTCACGCATCTGGAAGTTCGAGTATCACTATCGCAACGCCACAGGTCAGACGACGCACGGCGGGTCGCTGCACGTGAGCTTCTAGGAAGGCGACGAGGCGACGGGGCCACGAGGCCACTCTGGGGGCGAGACGAGGCGACGACGGGGCTGCACGGTCTGAAGATCCGCGGCCGCGCCAGGGGCTGAAGCCCCTGGCCTCCATCTACGAAGAAACGAAGACCGCTCCAGGAAGGCCACGAGGCCACTACGGAGGAGAGCGGGTCTGAACATCCGCGGCTCCGTCGGGCGTCATCACGCGCCGGCCGGAATGCACAAAGGGCGCGGGAGAAATTCTCCCGCGCCCTTTGTCGTCTTCCCGTCGCCTCGAAGCCCTGAAGCCTCGGTGGCCTTGTCGCCTCGAAGCCTTACTTGGTGGCCTGCTGCAGAGCCTTCACCTTGTCGGTCTTCTCCCAGGTGATGGCATTGAGATCATCGGTCTTGCCGAAGTGGCCGTAGTTCGTGGTGGCCGAGTAGATCGGCCGCAGCAGCTTCAGCGTCTCGATGATGCCGGCCGGCTTGAAGTTGAACGTCTTCGCGATGGCCCGCAGGATCTGCTCGTCCGACACCTTGCCGGTGCCGAAGGTATCGATGTGCACACTGACCGGATCCGGGTACCCGATGGCGTAGGCGAACTGCACCTCGCAGCGATCGGCCAGCCCGGCGGCCACGACGTTTTTCGCGACGTACCGGCCCATGTACGCGGCCGAGCGATCGACCTTCGACGGATCCTTGCCCGAGAACGCGCCGCCGCCGTGCCGGCCCATGCCGCCGTACGTGTCGACGATGATCTTGCGGCCCGTCAGGCCCGAGTCGCCGTGGGGCCCACCCACCACGAAGCGTCCGGTCGGGTTGACGAGGAACTCGGTCTTCTTCGTCAGCATCTTCGCCGGCAGGACCTTCCGGATGACCTCGTCGATGCAGAACTGCTCGATGACGCGGTGCTTCACGTCGGGCGTGTGCTGCGTGGAGATGACCACGTTGGTGATCTCGACAGGCTGACCGTCGCGGTACCGCACCGACACCTGGCTCTTGGCGTCGGGACGCAGCCATGCGGTCTTGCCCGTCTTGCGAATCTTCGAGAGCTTGCGACCCAGGCGGTGCGCGAACATAATCGGCGCCGGCATCAGCTCGGGCGTTTCGTTGCTCGCGTAGCCGAACATCAGGCCCTGGTCACCCGCGCCCTGTTCCGCCTTCTTCTTCCCCTCAGCCGCCACCGCGTCGACGCCCTGGCTGATATCCGGGCTCTGCGTCGTCAGCAGGTTGGTGATGAACACGTGATCGGCGTGGAAGACGTCGCTGTCGTGGACGTAGCCAATCCCGCGGATGGCCTTGCGGATGACCTCGTTGTAGTCGAACCGGGCCTTCGTCGTGATTTCGCCGGCCACCACCACCATGTTGCTCTTGACGAGGGTTTCGCAAGCCACGCGACTCCGCTTGTCCTGCGCCAGGCACGCGTCGAGGATGGCGTCGGAGATCGTGTCGGCAACTTTGTCGGGATGGCCTTCGCCGACCGACTCGGACGAGAAGATGTAGTCGCTCATAACCGGCTCAGGTTACTACAGTCGCCTGTCGACCGGCTATGGAGAACTGGTACGCCCCGGTCCCCTGCTGCTATCCTCGCGGCGGGAGGCCTCACCCATGGTCATCAAACGCATCGGGCCGATGTCGGCCGCAAAGATCGCCGGCGTGATTTATGCCGTGTTCGGACTGTTGTTCGGCGCACTCGTTTCGCTGTTCGCCGTCGGTGGCGCGATGTTCATGCCCGAAGCGCAACGGGGCCCGTTCGGCGTCCTGTTCGGAATCGCCGCCATCGTCCTGCTGCCCCTGTGCTACGGCGTGCTCGGCTTCGTCAGCGCGTTCGTCGCCACGCTGATCTTCAACGCGGCCGCCAACGCGGTCGGCGGCGTCGAACTCGAAGTGGAGTGATCAGGTACGACAGGTACGACCGGTACGACAGGCGACAGGTGGGGCCCCCGCGCATTCCTCCCGGGGGCCCATCCAATCTCAGAGATCTCAGACGCGGGCGGGCAGCGAGCTGCGAAACGCCGTTGGGATTGACGGGATTGAATGGATCAGATGGAGCCCTGGGGCTTCAGCCCCAGGGGGTGATCCCCGAGGCTGAAGCCTCGGGGCTCCGGCGGCCCGCGCCGCCCGCCGCCCGTACCTGATTGAACCGGCCCCGAGAGGGGCCGCACCTGTCGCCCGTCGTACCCGTCGTACCTGAATCATCTTTCTTGGCGTACGACCTGCAATGATCGTGTACGGCGCGGTCGAGTGGTCCTCCCGGGGCACACTCTCGGCACCACGTTACTCACGAAGACCGTTGGCGAACGCACTCACGCACGCAGCGCACGGGCCACGCGGCTGGCTCGACTCGACCAGGCCCTGGTTCGACCGTCTCCCGGTCCATCAGCGGTTCCTGGTGCTCACGACCGTGGCCGTCGCCCTGGCGGTGCTCGTCGCGACGACGAGTCTGCTCGGGGCCGATATCCTGGCATCCCGGCAGGCGGGGACGCGTGATACGGCCCTGATGGCGACCGTCCTCGCCGACGGCACGGCCGCGGCCGTGATGGCCGACGATGCCGACACCACCGCCACGCTGCTGGCCTCCATGGGCGAGAACGTCGATCTGGCGCGGGCCTGCCTGTATCTCCCCGATGGAGCCCTGTTCGCCGCCTACGCCCGGGACCCGGGCACGACCTGCCCCGCCAGCAGCGACCGGCTGCAGCCCATCACCGGCATGGCCGCCACCGCCGATGTCGTCTGGAGCGACGAGTCGATCGGTCGACTCCACCTCGAACGAGACGTCCCGTCGACCGGCAGGCAGGCCACGCGCGCGGCCGCCGCCGGCCTGGTCGTCATCGCGCTGGCCACGGGCGTCACGGCCGTCGTGGCGCGGCCCGCCACCCGCCGCCTCGCCCGCTCGCTCGTCGATACCGAGCGGGCCGCCCGCCGCGCCGGCCGACGCGAGGCCAGTGCACTCACCGACGAGTTCCTCGCCACGGTCTCGCACGAACTCCGCACGCCGCTCAACGCCATCGTCGGGTGGAGCCAGATCCTCCAGCACACGCCAGTCGACGATGACACGCGGGCGCGGGCGATCGCGACCATCGCCCGCAATGCGCAGGCGCAGACGCGCGTCATCGAGGACCTCGTCGACGTGTCGCGTCTCGTCACCGGCCGGCTGCGCCTGCGCGTCTCGTCCGTGGACCTGCACGAGGTCGTCGACGCCGCCATCGGCGTGGCGCGCCCGGCCGCGGCCGCGCGCGGCGTCATCCTGACCGTCGACACGCCGTCCACGCCCTGCGTCGTGCGCGGCGATCGCGAACGGCTCCAGCGCATCGTCGGCAACCTGCTGTCGAACGCCATCACGTCCAGCGATCCGCACGGCGTGGTCGACGTCCAGCTCGCGACCGGCGGCACGCAGCACACCATCGTCGTGCGTGACCACGGCGTCGGCATCACCCCCGAACTGCTGCCCTTCGTGTTCGATCGCTACAAGCAGGTCGACCGATCGCCGACGCGCGCGCACGGCGGCCTGGGCCTCGGCCTGACGGTGGTCAAGCGCCTGACCGACCTGCACGGCGGGACGGTGACGGCCGCCAGCGACGGACCGGGTCGGGGCAGCACGTTCGAGGTCCGACTGCCGGCCGCCGGGACCCCGGCCGGTCCGCGGCTGCGGCACGACATGGGCGACAGCGCCATTCCCCCGCTGCTGACCGGCGTGAGCGTCCTCATCGTCGACGACAACACGGACGCGCTCGACGTGCTGTCGGCCACGCTGACCACGGCCGGCGCCGACGTGCGGATGGCCTCGTCGGGCCGCGAGGCGCTCGCCAGGTGGAGGCAGGCCCCGGCGCAGGTGCTGCTCTGCGACATCGCGATGCCCGACATCGACGGGCACGAGGTGCTGCGGCGCATCCGCGAGAGCGACGCGCGTACCGGACGCTTCACGTCGGCCGTGGCGCTGAGCGCGCACGCGGGTCGGGACCAGGTGGCGCACAGCGTCGACGCCGGGTTCGCCCGGCACGTCACCAAGCCGTACGTCGCCGCGGACCTCGTGCGCACGCTGCGCGAGGTGGCCGACCAGCCGCGCGCCCGGGGGACTGTGGCATGATGCGCAGGAACCCGCGTGGTGTGCGTCCGGGTCCTTCGTCGCCGCCTGCGCGATCCCTCCCGCCACATCGCCGTCACCGACGAAAGGAACCTGCGTGGTCTCGAGTCCCGAAGCCGACGGACGTCAACGCGTCGCGATCGAAGGCGTCTCCCCCGAGGTCGATGCCGGCCGCTTCCCGATCAAGCGCACCTCCGGCGATCGCGTCGTCGTCGAGGCCGACGTGTTTGCCGATGGCCACGATCAGCTGACCTGCCTGCTGCTCTACCGCCGCGAGGAAGATCCCACGTGGGAAGAGGCGCCGATGGCGGCGCTCGGCAACGACCGGTGGCGCGGCGCGTTCGACGTCACGGTCCCGGGACGCTATCGCTACACGCTCGAAGCCTTCGTCGACCCCTACCGCACGTGGCGCCACGACCTGCGCCGGCGCGTCGACGCCGGGCAGGACGTGACGGTGGATCTGCAGATCGGGGCAACGCTGATCGAGGCGGCCGCACGACGCGCCACGGGGACGGACGCGCGGCACCTGCAGGTGCTCGCGGCGATCGTCAGAAATGCGGCCGATCCGCACGGCGCGCTGGCCGCGGCCTTCGACGAGGCGCAGGCCGCGCTCGTGCTGCGCCACGCCGACAGGCGCTTCGCCACGCGCTACGCGCGCGACCTGCGCGTGACCGTCGATCGCGAGCGCGCCCGCTTCTCGTCGTGGTACGAGCTGTTTCCGCGATCGTGCAGCCCGGAGCCGGGCCGCCACGGCACGCTGCGCGACGTCCAGGCGCTGCTGCCCGAGATCGCCGGGATGGGCTTCGACGTGCTGTACCTGCCGCCGATCCACCCGATCGGCGACACCTTCCGCAAGGGACGCAACAACGCCGTGGCCGCCGAACCCGGCGACGTCGGCAGCCCGTGGGCCATCGGCGCCCGCGAGGGCGGACACACGGCCGTCCACCCGGATCTCGGCACGCTCGGCGACGTCCGCGCACTGGTGCAGACCGCACGCGCGCACGGTCTCGACGTGGCGCTGGACATCGCGTTCCAGTGCTCGCCGGATCATCCCTACGTCACCGAGCACCCGGAGTGGTTCCGGAAGCGGCCCGACGGATCGATCCAGTACGCCGAGAACCCACCGAAGAAGTACCAGGACATTTACCCGTTCGACTTCGAAACCGACGCGTGGGAGTCGCTCTGGCAGGAACTGCACCGCGTGATCCAGTTCTGGGTCGAGCAGGGCGTGCGCGTCTTCCGCGTCGACAACCCGCACACCAAGGCCCTGCCGTTCTGGGAGTGGGTCATCGATCAGATCACCGCACGACACCCCGACGTGATCTTCCTCGCCGAGGCGTTCACACGGCCGCGCGTGATGGAACGCCTGGCCAAGCTCGGGTTCACGCAGTCGTACACGTACTTCACGTGGCGCAACAGCGCCGCCGAGCTCCGCGAGTACTTCACCGAGCTCTCGGGGCCTCGCCTGCGCGAGTTCATGCGACCCAACGTGTGGCCCAACACCCCGGACATCCTGCACGAGTTCCTCCAGGCCGGCGGCCGGCCCGCGTTCGCCATCCGGGGCACACTGGCCGCGACGCTCGCCGCCAGCTACGGCGTCTACGGCCCGGCGTTCGAGTTGTGCGAGCACACCCCGCGCGAACCGGGGAGCGAGGAATACCTGGACTCGGAGAAGTACGAGATCCGCCAGTGGGATCGTCGCGCCCCGCACTCGCTCGCCGGGCTGCTGACGCGCCTGAACCGCATCCGTCGCGATCACCCGGCGCTGCAGCGCGACGACACGCTGCGGTTCCACGACACCGACAACCCGTCGCTGCTCTGCTACAGCAAGGTCACCGCCGATCGCCGCGACGCCATCCTCGTCATCGTCAACCTGAGTCCGGTGCACGGGCACAGCGGGTGGGTCACGCTCGATCCCGGCGTGTTCGGGCTCTCGGACGACGATGCGTTCGAGGTGCACGACCTGCTCGACGACCGCCGGTTCGTCTGGCACGGACCGCGCAACTACGTGGAGCTGTCGCCCCAGACGGCGGCGGCGCACGTGTTCGCGGTCCGGCACCTGCGCTCCGAACGCGACGTCGACGAATACCGATGAACGAGACGTTCCCGGTGCGACCGGCGCCGCTCGGCGCCACGATTCATCCCGAAGGCACGATGTTCCGCGTGTGGGCGCCGCAGGTGAGCCGTGTCGAGGTCGAACTCTCCAGTCCGTCGGCCACGCACGACGGTCGGCCGGATCGGCCTGCGGATCTCGTCACGCACGCCCTCGCCCGCGATCACGACGGCTTCCACACGGCCGTCGTGGGCCACGCGTCGGCGGGCACGTCGTATCGCTATCGCCTCGACGGTCGCGGGCCCTTTCCCGATCCGGCCTCGCGCTGGCAGCCGTTCGGCGTCCACGGGCCGTCGGTCGTCGTCGATCCGACCACGTTCGCCTGGACCGATGCCGCGTGGACCGGCGTCCCGCTCGATCGCCTGGTGCTCTACGAACTGCACATCGGCACGTTCACCCCCGGCGGCACGTTTGCCGCGGCCGCCGAACGGCTGCCATGGCTGGCCGATCTCGGCATCACGGCCGTGCTCGTCATGCCTGTGGCCGACTTCCCCGGCGCGCGCAACTGGGGCTACGACGGCGTGGCGCCCTTCGCGCCGGCACGCGGCTACGGATCGCCGGACGCGTTCCGGCACTTCGTCGACACGGCGCACGCCGCCGGCATCGCCGTGCACCTCGACGTGGTCTACAACCACCTCGGTCCCGACGGCGCCTATCAGTCGACGTTCAGTCCGCTGTTCTACTCGACGACGCACGCGACACCGTGGGGCGCAGCCCTCAACGTCGACGGCCCCGGATCGGCAGCCGTCCGTGCGTACCTCATCGAGAACGCGCGACGCTGGGTGCGGGAATTCCACGTCGACGGCCTGCGGCTCGACGCCACGCACGCGATCGTCGATACGAGCCCGCGTCACGTGCTGGCCGATCTGGCGGACGCGGTGCGCGAGGAGGCGCGTCGTCTCGATCGATCCGCGCTCGTGATTGCCGAGGACGCGCGCAATCTCGATACGGTGATCCGGCCGCAGGCGGCCGGTGGCCTGGGACTGGACGGCGTGTGGGCCGACGATTTCCACCATCACGTCCGGCGCGCGCTGGCCGGGGATCGCGACGGCTACTTCGCGGACTTCGACGGCACGACCGCATCCATCGCGGCCACGGCGCGGCAGGGCTGGTTCTTCACCGGGCAGGCGCTCCCCTCCACGGGCCACGCGCGCGGCACCGATCCGTCGGGCCTGGCGCCCGCGCAGTTCATCTTCTGTCTCCAGAACCACGACCAGGTGGGTAACCGCGCGTTCGGCGAGCGCCTGCACCACCACGTCGACGCCGCAGCGTGGCGGGCCGCCTCCACGCTGCTGCTGGTGCTGCCCCAGACGCCGCTGCTCTTCATGGGACAGGAGTGGGCCGCCTCGACGCCCTTCCTCTACTTCACCGATCACGAGCCCACGCTGGGGGCGTGCGTCACCGAGGGTCGCCGGCACGAGTTCGCGAAGTTCGCGGCCTTTGCCGATCCGGCCACGCGGGCCCGCATTCCCGATCCGCAGGCGGTGTCGACGTTCACACGCAGTACGCTCGACTGGACCGAGCTGTCACGCGAACCGCACGCCTCGATGCTGCAGCTCTATCGCCGTCTGCTCGCGCTGCGCCGCCGGATTCGATCTGAGGCCTTCGACGTCACGGCTGCCGACGCCGACACGCTCGTCGTGCATCGTCGATCGACGACGGGCGACGATCTGCTGGCGATCGTGCGCCTGCGGGCATCGGGCCGGGTGACCGTGCCCCTTCCGGCCGTCGACGCCGACCATCAGCCGTGGCGCGTGGTCCTCACGACGGAAGACGACGACGTGGCCGTCGATCCGCAGGCGCTCACGTGGGACGACGGCCGGGGCGACGTCGTGTTCCGGCGGCCGGGCGCCCTCGTCTGGACGTCGGCCGCATCCGGGCGGAGCGTGTAACGATGGCCGCCCCGCGATCGACACACGTGCCCGTCAGCACCTATCGCCTGCAGCTCGGCGAGGCGCTGCCGTTCGCCGCCGCGGCGCGGCTCGCTCCGTATCTCGAGCGGCTGGGCGTGACCACGTGCTACGCCTCGCCCGTGCTGGCGGCGCGCCCCGGCAGCACGCACGGCTACGACACGTGCGATCACGGACGCCTGAATCCCGAGCTCGGCGGCGACGAGGGCTTTGCCGCGCTGACGACGGCCCTCCAGGCGGCGGGGATCGGGCTCATCGTCGACTTCGTGCCCAACCACATGAGCATCGATCCGGTGGCGAACCGGTGGTGGCGCGACGTGCTGGAGAACGGACCGTCCTCGGAGTTCGCGCGCAACTTCGACATCGACTGGTCGCCGGTGAAGTCCGAGCTGCAGTCCAAGGTGCTGCTGCCGGTGCTCGGCGATCAGTACGGCGTCGTGCTCGACGAGGGACACCTGCAGATCGTGTGCGTCGACGGGCACTTCAGCCTGCGCTACTTCGCGCTCGATCTGCCGCTCAACCCGCGGCACCTGCGGCATCTGCTCGGTCACCGCCTCGACGTCCTGCAGGCTTCCCGGCCGGCGCTCGATGTGGGCCTGAACGAGCTGATGAGCATCCTGTTCCACCTCGATCACATGCCGTCGTATACCGAATCCGATCCGGATCGGGTGGCGATGTTGAGCCGGGAAAAAGAGGTCGCACGTCAGCGCATCGTGCGGCTCTGGACGGATCACCCCGAGATCCGCCAGCACCTGGAGGAGAACGTCCGGCTGTTCAACGGCACGCCCGGCGATCCGCGATCGTTCAACCTGCTCCACGACCTGCTCGAGGGCCAGGCCTACCGCCTGTCGTACTGGCGGACGGCCATGCACGAGATCAACTACCGCCGGTTCTTCGACATCAACGATCTCGCCGGCATCCGCGTCGAGGAACCGCGCGTGTTTGCCGACGCGCACGCGCGCATCGCGGCGCTCGTCACCGCGGGGCAGGTCGACGGGCTGCGGCTCGATCACATCGACGGCCTCTTCGATCCGGCCGGCTACCTCGATCGGCTCGCGGCGCTGGTGGCGCCCGCGGCGCCGTACGTCGTGGTCGAGAAAATCCTGTCGCGCGACGAACCGCTGCCCGCGCGGTGGCACACCCACGGCACGACCGGCTACGACTTCATGAACGACGTGAACGGCCTGTTCGTCGACGCCGGGCACGCGCACCTGCTGCGGACGATCCACAGACGCTTCACCGGCCGGACCGACGCGTTCGCCGAGATCGCGTACGAGAGCAAGAAGGTCGTGATCGCGTCGTCGATGTCGAGCGAGCTGAACGTGCTGGCGCACTGGCTCAATCGAATTTCGGAACAGAGCCGGCACACGCGCGACTTCACGCTCGACAGCCTGCAGGAAGCGCTGCGGGAGGTGGTCGCGTGCTTCCCCGTCTACCGGACGTACGTCGGCTATGCCGGCTCAGAATCGCGCGATGAACAGGCGATCGACACGGCCGTGGGCCGTGCGCTCGAACGCAACCCGGCGGCCGAACCGTCGATCTTCGAGTTCATCAGGCAGCGGCTCCGGCCGATCCGGCTGCCCGATCTCGCCGAAGACGAGTACGTGGCGCGTCGCCGGTTCGCGATGAAGTTCCAGCAGTACACGGGCCCCGTCGAAGCCAAGGGCGTGGAGGACACGGCGTTCTACCGGTACACGCCGCTCCTGTCGCTGAACGAAGTCGGCGGCGACCCGGACCGGATCGGGCGCACGGTCCAGCAGTTCCACGAGGCCAACCGCGACCGGCTGCAGCACTGGCCGCAGGCGATGATCGCCACGGCCACCCACGACACCAAGCGTGGCGAGGACGCGCGCGCCCGGATCAACGTGTTGTCGGAGCTGCCGGCCGACTGGCGCACGCTCGTCTCGCGCATCAGCCGCGCCACGGCGTCGGCCCGGACGATCGTCGGCGGCCACCCGGCGCCCGATCGCGGTGACGAGTACCTGTTCTACCAGGCGCTTGTCGGCGCCTGGCCCGCCGGCCTGGAGGGCCCGCCGGACGAGGCGTTCGTGGCGCGGATGCGCGCCTACATGCAGAAGGCGGTCAAGGAAGCCAAGCGGCACACGAGCTGGGTCCACCCGTCGGCCGACTACGATGCCGCCGTCGCGCGCTTCGTCGACGGCGCGCTGACCGGCCGCACCTCGCGTGCCTTCCTGCGGCTGTTCGAGCCCTTTGCCACGCGCGTCGCCCGACTCGGCGTCGTGAATGCCCTCGCGCAGCTCGTCCTCAAGATCGCCTCACCCGGCGTGCCCGACTTCTACCAGGGCACCGAGCTGTGGGATCTCTCGCTCGTCGATCCCGACAACCGTCGGCCCGTGAACTTCGCCCGCCGCGAGCGCTGGCTCGATGACGCGCTTGTCTGGATGGCCGATCCGGATCCGACGAGGCGGATCGCGACGATTGGCGAACTGATCGACGCGTGGCCCGATGGCCGCCTCAAGCTGTTCCTCACGGCGGCCGGCCTGCGCCTGCGGCGCGCGCACCGCGATCTCTTCATCGACGGCGGCTATCTCCCGCTCGACGCGCACGGCGAGCGCGCGGCGCACGTCGTGGCCCTGGCGCGTCGTCACGGCGCGGCGGCCGCCGTGGCCGTGGTCCCGCGCCTGGTCCACACGGTGTTCGGCAGTCACGCGCCGGCGCCGCCGCCGGCCGAGGCCTGGGCCGACACGACGATTGCCGTCCCGGCACCGCTGGCCGGGTCTACGTTCACGCACGTGTTCACCGGCGAGCGGATCGCCCCCGATCCGGCGGGGGCGGCGGCGCGGATGCGCGTGGCCGATCTCCTGCGGCACGCACCCGTGGCCCTGCTCATCGCCGACGCGCAGGAGGCGCCCTCGTCATGAAGCGACCCGGCAGCATGTCCGATCCGCTCTGGTTCAAGGACGCGATCATCTACGAGACGCACGTCAAGGCCTTCTTCGACGGCAACGACGACGGCGTCGGCGACTTCCCCGGACTCCTGCAGAAGCTCGACTACATCCAGGATCTCGGCGTCACCTGCATCTGGCTGCTGCCTTTCTTCCCGTCGCCCATGCGCGACGACGGGTACGACATCGCGGACTATCTGAACGTGCACCCCGACTACGGCACGATGGAGGACTTCCAGACGTTCCTCGCGGCCGCGCACGAACGGGGACTGCAGGTGATGATCGAGCTGGTCATCAATCACACGTCGGATCAGCATCCCTGGTTCCAGCGGGCGCGTCAGGCGCCGCCGGGATCGCCCGAGCGCGACTTCTACGTGTGGAGCGATACGGACCAGCGATACGCGGAAGCGCGCATCATCTTCACCGACACGGAACACTCCAACTGGACGTGGGATCCGATCGCGAAGGCGTACTTCTGGCACCGCTTCTTCTCGCACCAGCCCGACCTGAACTACGACAACCCGCAGGTGGTCGAAGAAGTGCTCGCGGTGATGCGCTACTGGCTCGACATGGGCGTCGACGGTCTGCGGCTCGACGCGATTCCCTACCTGATCGAACGCGACGGGACCAACTGCGAGAACCTGCCCGAGACGCACGTGATCATCAGGCGGATCCGCGAGGAGATGGACAGGGGCTACGCCGGCCGCATGATCCTGGCCGAGGCGAACCAGTGGCCGACCGACGTGCGGCCGTACTTCGGCGACGGCGACGAATGCCACATGGCGTTCCACTTCCCGCTGATGCCGCGCATCTTCATGGCGCTGCGGCTCGAGGACCGGCTGCCCATCACCGACATCATGGGCCAGACGCCGGACATCCCCGGGACGTGCCAGTGGGGGCTGTTCCTGCGCAACCACGACGAGCTGACGCTCGAGATGGTGAGCGATGCCGAGCGCGACTACATGTACATGGCGTACAGCGCCGACCCGAAGATGCGCATCAACGTCGGCATCCGGCGGCGCCTCGCGCCGCTGATGGACAACAACCGCCGGCGCATCGAGCTGCTCAACTCGCTCCTCTTCTCGTTCCCCGGCACGCCGATCCTCTATTACGGCGACGAGATCGGGATGGGCGACAACATCTATCTCGGCGATCGCAACGGCGTGCGCACGCCCATGCAGTGGAATGCGGACCGCAACGGCGGCTTCTCGCGGGCCACGCCAGGCCGGCTGTACCAGCCGGTCGTCATGGATCCGGTCTACGGCTACGCGGCCACCAACGTCGAGGCGCAGCAGAGCGACGCCTCGTCGCTGCTGCACTGGATGCGCAACATGATCGCGCTGCGCAAGCTGTTCCGCGTGTTCGGCCGCGGATCGTTCGAGGCGCTGCACCCGGCCAACCGCAAGGTGCTCGCCTACGTGCGCCGGTTCGACGGCGAGACCGTGCTCTGCGTGGCCAACCTGTCGCGCTTTGCCCAGCCCGTCGAGCTCGACCTGGCCGCGTTCGACGGACTCCGGCCCGTCGAGATGATCGGCTACGTCGAGTTCCCGCCGATCACCAGGCGCCCCTATCCGCTCACGCTCGGGCCGTACGGGTTCCTCTGGTTCGAGCTCCAGGCGGCCGCCGAGCCGGCCGACACGCCCGACGAACCCGATCAGGTCCGCCTGCAGATCGACGGCTGGGCCGACCTGTTCGAGGGCCGCGAGCGCGACCGGCTCGAAACGCAGATCCTGCCGCGCTTCCTCCCGGCCCAGCGCTGGTTCGGCGGGAAGGGCCGCGCGATCGCCCGGACGCGCCTGGTCGACTGGGCGCCGCTCGAGGGCACGCGGGCCGCCGTCCTGTTCGTCGAGATCCTGTACGCGGACGCCGGGCGCGAGACCTACGGCGTACCGGTCGCGATCACCTTCGATCCCGTCGCGCTGCCGCCCGCCACCGCCACGCTCGCGCAGGTGCTGTCGACCGACGGGATCGGCCTGCTCGTCGACGCCCTCCAGGACGACGCGGCGTGCACGGCGCTGCTGACGCTGATCGAGCAGGAAAAGACGATCGCGTCCAGGCACGGCGTGATCCGCGGCGTGCGTGGCGCCGGGTTCGATGCGGCGCGCGGCACACGCGACGCCATCCTGCCGGCCGTCCGCGGCGCCGTCGAGCAGAGCAACACGTCGGTGCGGTTCGGCGATCGCCTGATCCTGAAGTGGTTCCGGCGCCAGACGCCGGGCCCCAATCCCGACGGCGAAATCGGCCGCTATCTCACCGAGGACGCGCGGTTCGATCGCATCCCGCCGTTTGCCGGAGCCATCGAGCACGCGCGCGACGACGCCGATCCGGCCACGATCGCGCTGCTGCAGGGCCTCGTCGTGCACCAGGGTGACGGCTGGACGTGGACGCTCGAGGAACTCGATCGCTACTACGAGGCGTCGGCGGCCCTGCCGTTCCCGCCCGAGGCCGCGGCCATCGCCACGCGGTCCCTCGTCGACCTGGCTGCCGGGCCCGACGCGGCCGTCGCCCACGAGCACCTCGGCATGGCCATCGAGGCCGCAGCCACGCTCGGCCGGCGGACCGGCGAACTGCACGCCGCCCTGGCCACCTCGACGCTTCCGGACTTCGCGCCGCTGCCGCTCGATCGCGAGGCGCTGGCCGCGCTGGCCGCATCGCTGCGTGCCGATGGCGCACGTGTGTTCGGTCGGCTGCGCGCCGGCGTGTCGACGCTGCCCGACGATCTGGTCGAACAGGCCGGCCTCGTCCTGGCCCGGCGCCGTTCGCTCCTGGCGCGCTTCGATCGCGTGGCCGCCATCGACGGGCACGCGGGCCAGCGCATCCGGATCCACGGGGACTACCACCTGGGCCAGGTACTGCGCGCGCGACACGACGTCGTGATTCTCGACTTCGAGGGCGAGCCGGCGCGCGCGATCGCGGAGCGGCGGGCGCGCGTCTCGCCGGTGAAGGACCTGGCCGGCATGGTGCGATCGTTCAGCTACGCCGCGTGGACCGGCCTGCTGGCGTACACGACACGCCGGCCCGACGATCTCGCGCGAATCGAGCCGTGGGCGCGGTTCTGGGAACAGGCGACCAGTGCGGCCTTCCTGCGCGGATGGCGCGACGTCACGGCCGGCGAGGCGTTCGCGCCCTCCGACCCCGACGCCTGGCGCGTGCTCCTCGACGCGTACCTGCTCGACAAGGCGCTCTACGAGCTGCTGTACGAGATCGACAATCGGCCGGGCTGGATTCGGGTGCCGCTCGGTGGCATTCTCGCGCTCGAGGAGGACCGATGACCGATCGGGCGGACGTCGTGGTGCAGTGGGCCGGGTCGCGCGCCACCGGAACCATCCGCGACGGCATCCAGCGGGTGGTCGCCGGCATCGGCCTGCTCGGCGACGATCTCACGGTGGTGATTGCGTGCGCGGGCGCCGGCGACGGCGAGGCGACGGAGTCGCCGGGCGGCCCGGCCACGATCGTGCCCATCGACACCGCGCCGCTCGATCGCATCCCGATGATCACGGCGCTGCCGCGCGATCCCTACCGCACGCTCTTCACACTTGGCCGGCGGCACGACGCACGCGCGCTGCTCATGCTCGGGACCGGCGACGACCAGCTCACGCCCGGCATGGTGGCCTCGCTCGTGCGACCGCTCATCGCCGACGCCGTCGACGTGGTGACGCCGGGCTATCAGCGGCAGATCTTCGACGGGCTGCTGAATGCGGCCGTGGTCTCGCCGCTGACGCGCGCCCTGTACGGCCGGCGCGTGAACGGGCAGCTCGGCCTCGACTTCGGGTTTTCGGCACGCGTGGCACAGCGCTGGGGGATCGGTGACGAAGAGGTGCCGGTGACACGGCCCGTCTGGCTGCTGCCGCAGGCTGTCGCCGACGACATGCACATCTGCGAGGTGCCGGTGCCAGTGCGGCTGCCGCCGACGCCCGAATCGATCGATCTCAGCGCGTTGCTCAGTCACGTCCTCGGCTCGCTGTTCACGGATCTCGAACCGCGCGCACCGTTCTGGCAGCGGGTCGTCCGTTCGCGGGCCGTGCCCGCGATCGGCCGCGTCGACGCCGACGCGCACGCGACCACTACCCCCGTCGACGTGCGCCCGATGATCGACTCGTTCGGCCTCGCGTATCGCAATCTCCAGAGCGTGTGGCCGCTGGTGCTGCCGCCGGCCACGCTCGTCGAGCTCAAGCGGCTGACGCTCGCCGATCCGGCCCGGTTCCGCCTCGACGACGGTCTCTGGGCGCGCATCGTGTACGACTTCGCCCTGGCGCACCGGTTGCGGACGATCAATCGCGAACACCTGCTGCGGGCGTTCGTGCCGCTCTACCTCGCCTGGGTGGCCTCGTACGCCACCGACGCGCAGCGTGGCACGCGCGCCATGGCCGACGCGCGGCTGGAACAGCTCTGCCAGGCGTTCGAGCACGAGAAGCCGTATCTCGTGCGGCGCTGGCGCTGGCCCGATCGGTTCAACCCGTAGTCGCCCCGCCGCAGCAGCCCCGGCGGCCGCGGCGCCCTTCGAGAGGAAGACATATGTGGATCGAAGTTCGACAGGCGCTCGATGAATCGACGACGCAGGTGATGACGGGACTGGCACGCCTGCTGCCAGGCGTCATCGCGCTCATCGTCGCGGTGGTGCTGTCGCTGCTGCTGGCCGGGCTGGCCAGCTCGCTCGTCCGCCGCGCGCTGCGCGGCATCGACTTCGACGCGCGGCTCGCGGGCTGGGGCTGGCTCGACCTGCCCGCCTGGTCGCCGTCGCGCAGCCCCACGCGACTGGCCGCCCGGCTCGTCGCCTGGACCATCCTCGTCGTCGGCATCCTGATCGGCATCGCGGCGTTCGACACGACGCTGACCTCGAGCCTGGTCATGCACGTGTTCGGGTCGCTGCCGAACCTGCTGACGGCCCTCGGCCTGTTCGTGATCGGCACCATGCTGGCGCGGTTCCTTTCGCGCGGGGTGCTGATTGGCGCCGTGAACATGAACCTGCCGTACGCGAGCCTGCTGGGCGTCGGCGTCCGCTGGCTCGTGCTCGTCCTGACGACGGCGATGGCGCTCGATCACGTGGGGATCGGCGGCAGTATCGTCAGCCTGGCATTCGGGATCCTGTTCGGCGGCATCGTGCTGGCGCTGGCGCTGGCCGTCGGGCTCGGATCGAAGGACATGGTCGCGCGATCGCTCGAGCGCGAAATCACGAAGCCCCCCGAGCCGCCCGCCGAGCAGCCGTTCCGGCACGTGTGAGGGCGATCACTCGCCGCACCAAGCCTCCCGCGGCCGCCGCGCCCAGTACGACGAGCATCGCCATGAAAGGCGCACAGTGCAGAAGCAGTCTAGGATCGATACCAGTCGGTATGATAAATGCCAGTAAATTCAGCGAGGCAAATGGTATCAACAACAGTTCCCGCGCGCGACTCGAGGCGGCCACGCCTATGCCGAGAAGGTAGACGAGATACATGCCGACCGAGGCACTGCCCAATAAGAGCCCCAGTAACGGCCCGTACATCAGGAACGCCATGGCGTAGCCGCGCAGGATACGGACAACGACGTCCCGCTTCGTGTGCAGTCCAAAGAGGTAGTGCGCCATCGTGGTTGGATGACCGCTGTACGATGACTTCGCCATCTCGTCCGGACTTGGACAACCATCGCAGCCTGGACCGTTCCTGCGGGCGAATTCCATATTTCTATAGAACACTGGGACCAGCGTGCGCTGGAAATAGAAGGCCTCGCCGTAACGCTGATGCGTATAAATCCCCTGAGGCAGCGCACCGAGGACGATGACGCCCGCAGCGATCGCCACGGCGCCGTATCCTATTCGTCTCCGCATCACCGCCCATACGGCGGCCGCGAACACGGGTAGCACACCTGCCATCTGAGTCAGTACCACAGCCGCCGAGGCGACACTCAGGAACACTCCCCTCCAAACACGTCGCACAGGTTCGGCGAACGCACCGATTGCCGCGAGGATCAGGCAGATTCCGTACAGCTCGGTACGATGTGCCTGCGCGCTGGACACAACCAGAGCTGGATGGCCGACGAGCAACGCCAACACCCCAGCCGACATCCACGGCCGTCGCCAGTACAGCCGGGCGAAGGCGAACGTCAGAGCCAGCCACACCAGAGACGTTACGAAAGAGAAAAGCAGGCTCGCCGCGACACCATCTCGAGTCAGCCTCGTCAGGCCTCGAAGACTCCAGAGCCAAAGTGGCTCTCGCGTCTGGGCATCGAAAGGGTGTGCCATCCGCTCGGCAAAAATCAAGACGGTCTCGGCGTCCGGCGATAACGGATGTCCCAACGCGCCCTCAACGGCCAACCAACGAAGACCTATGCCGACCAGAAACAGACAGGACACGAACGCCACCTCGCCTGTGTGATCGATACCTCTCCGGCCGATGGCGCGGACGCCAACGAGGAGAGCGACGCTTACCAACATCACCAGGAACGCCGCAGGGATCTGAACGGCCACCGTCGGTGCCTGGACGAGTGCCGAGGGCCAGACACGATACACCATCACAACGAGTGCGCTGACAGTCGCCAGCATCACTGTCAGGACGGTCGTATTGGCGCGCACCGTCGCAGCAAACAACGCACCGAGGATCACGAATCCACACGCCACCGAGAGCGGAATGAGCCCAGGTGCCGACGGTCGGCTTCGCGCGGTCTGAATGACCAGCCGATCGAGCACCAGCGCTCGCACAGGGCTCACTCCGGCCGAACGAGTGTAGGTCAGCCTTACGGCAAAGGGGTGCCCATCACATGCGTCCAAATAGAATGGATCGCCTGAACTGTGGAGATCGCTCGCCACCGGCACGAATGTAGTACCGTCCATCGAGCAGTCGAGACGACTGTCGAGACCGGCAACGCGATACGACCACAAGCTGAGCACGAACTCCTCGCCCGGCCCCAGATGCGGCATCGGAACGTCGACGACGACGGTCGTACCTGGCAACACGTCGAGGCCGTTATCGTCGAACGACGCAGAGGACGAGACATCAGCCAGAGCACCAAGGCTCTTGCCGCCATCATTGATGTCCTCGAAGACCAGAGTCGTCTGCATCGCGGACCTCAGTGGACGGAACTCCGCGCGCATGGCGACCAAGACTGCGAAAAGCGCGATCGCCGTCGCGACCGAAAACACAGATCTGGATGCCATTCTTAGTCTCGACCGGAGCCCGCCAGCTGAGTCTATGATTCCGTTGAGGCGAACCGGGCAGCACTATATACCAACGGTGCAATACTGACTATCGTCGAAGGCCACACATCACGCCTCGCCGGTCTGATACGACGGGGTCCCGCGGTAAGATCTCGCTGGTGGGTAAACGGGTGCTGTATCTCATTGGCACGCTCGACGTGGGCGGCGCCGAACGCCAGCTCGTCGAGCTGGCCTCGCACATCGACGGGCGCTTCGACCCGGCGGTGTGCTGCCTGTTCGCAGGGGGCCCGCTGACGACGGTCCTCGAGCAGGCAGGCGTCCGCGTCCTCAGCGCGCGGATTCAGTCCGTCCGGGGCCCGCAGCGTCTGGCGCGCCTGAACGCCCTGTGGCGTCTGCCGCTCGACGCCTTCCGCACGTGGCGCCTGATCCGGCGCTATCGGCCGGCCGTGCTCCACGCGATCCTGTTTCACTCCTACGTCGTCGGCGCGTTCATCGGCCGGCTCGCCGGCGTGCCGGTCATCGTGGCGGGCCGGCGCAGTCTCGCACACTTCAAGCGTGACAGGCCGGTGCTGCGCCGGATCGAAGCCGTGGCCAACAGGCTCACCGACGCCATCGTGGCCAACTCGGAAGCCGTGCGGCAGGACACGATCGCGTCCGAGGGGCTGACCGCGGACCGTGTGAGCGTCATCTACAACGGACTCGAGCCCGATCGCTACGTCGTGGCCCCGTCGCCGGCGCTCCGCGTGGCGCTCGGGATTGGCGACGGTCCCGTGGTCATCGTGGTCGCGAACCTGATCTCGTACAAGGGGCACCCGTATTTCCTCCGCGCCTGGGTGCGCATCCGCGAGCGATTTCCGGACGCCGTGGCCCTGCTCTGCGGGGATGGTCCGGCGCGGCAGGCCCTCGAGGCCGAGGCGGCCGCGCTGGACGTCGCCGCATCGGTGCGATTCCTCGGCAGTCGGCAGGACGTGCCGGACCTGCTGGCGATCGCCGACGTGCTGGTGCACCCGTCGCTGGAAGAAGGCTTCTGCAACGCGCTCATCGAGGCCATGGCCGCGGGCCGTCCCGTCGTGGCGACCGATGTCGGCGGCAACGCCGAGGCCGTCGTCCATGGCGAAACCGGATGGATCGTCCCGGCACGCGATGCCGACGCGATGGCCGAGGCGACGATCGCGGTCCTGGTGCAGCCCGATCGCGGTCGCGCCATGGGAGCGGCGGGCCGCCGCCGGGCCGTGGCCTCGTTCGATCGACGCCACATGATCGCGCAGTACGAGGCCCTGTACGATCGCCTCCTGGCCGATCGGGAACGGACGATCTGATATGTGTGGCATTGCCGGCCGATACAACTTCCAGTCGGGAGCGCCGGTCTCCGCGCCCGTCGTGCAGGCGATGTGCGATCGCCTCCGGCACCGTGGGCCCGACGGTGACGGCGTGTGGACGGCCGGTCCCGTGGGCCTCGGGCATCGACGCCTCGCGATCATCGATCTCTCTCCGCTCGGCGCGCAGCCGATGCACAGCGCCGACGGACGCTTCACCATCACGTTCAACGGCGAGATCTACGATTTCGACGACGTCCGGCACACGCTCGAGGGTCACGGCTGCCGGTTCCGATCGCGATCGGACACCGAGGTGATTCTCGAGGCCTACCGGACCTGGGGCGTCGACTGCCTGCGCCACCTGAACGGCATGTTCGCGTTCGCGATCTGGGATCACGAGGCCCGCCGGCTCTTCGCGGCTCGCGATCGCGCGGGCAAGAAGCCGTTCTACTACCGGATCGACGAAGACGGCGTCTCGTTCGCGTCGGAGCCCAAGGCGTTCCTCGCCGATCCCGCGTTCACGGCCGAGGCCGACCCGGCGGCGCTGTTCCAGTACCTCAGCTTCCAGTACGTGCCCACGCCGCTGTCGGCGTTTCGCGGCGTGTCCCGCCTGCCGCCGGCGCACTCCCTGACGATCGACGCGACGGGCGTGCGCCTCGACCGATACTGGCAACTCGAGTACGAACCCAAGCCGACATTGAGCGAAGCCGATGCGGTGGAGGCGGTGCTGGCCGCGCTGCGCGAGGCGACGCGCGTGCGCCTGGTCAGCGACGTGCCGCTCGGGGCCTTCCTGAGCGGCGGCATCGACTCGAGCGTGATCGTCGCGCTGATGGCGGACCTGGCGTCGGGCCCGGTCCGGACGTTCTCGATCGGCTTCGACGAGGCGGCGTGGAACGAACTGCCGTACGCCCGCCAGGTGGCCGAACGCTTCGGCACCGATCATCACGAACTGGTGGTGCGGCCCGACGCGATGGCAATCCTGCCGAAGCTCGTGTGGCACTACAACGAGCCGTATGCCGACTCGTCCGCCATCCCGACGATGTACCTGGCGGAGATGACGCGGCGGTCCGTCACGGTGGCGCTCAACGGCGATGCGGGCGACGAGAACTTCGCCGGCTACGATCGTTACCTGGCCAGCCGGGTCGCCGGCCGCGTGGATGTCCTGCCCCTCACGCTTCGCCGGGGCGTCGCCGCCGTGGCCAGACGGATTCCCGCGGGCGGATCGCGGACCACGCAGTCACGCCTGGTCCGATTCCTCGAGGCCGCGGCCGACAGCCGCGAACGCCGGTACGCGCGCTGGATGTTCCACTTCGACGAACCGCGCAAGCGGCAGCTGTGCCGCCCCGAGTTCATCGCCAGCGCCGGGCACGCCGATGCCGCAGGCCTGCTCGAGGCGACCTTCGCCCGCGTCCGCACGAGCGATGACGTCGATACGCTGCTGGCCGTCGACATGGCGACGTACCTGCCCGACGACCTGCTGGTGAAAGTCGACATCGCGACGATGGCCTACGGGCTCGAGGCGCGGTCGCCCTTCCTCGATCCGCGCGTCATGGCCTGCGCCGCCCGGCTGCCCTCGTCGCTCAAGCTGCACGGGCGCCAGAAGAAATACGTGCTGAAGCAGGTGGCCAGGCGGCTGCTGCCGGCGTCGATCATCGACAGGCCGAAGATGGGATTCGGCGTGCCGCTGGAGCGCTGGTTCCGCGGCGAACTCCGCGACCTGACGCACGACGTGCTGCTCGGCAGCCGACTGGAGGCGCGCGGGTATTTCGATCGGCGATACATCGCACGGATCATCAGCGAGCACGAGGCGGGCGTCCGGACCTGGCACTACCAGCTCTGGAACCTGCTGATCTTCGAACTCTGGCACCGCACGTTCATCGACGGCCAGGGGCCCGGACTGTGATCGGATCCACGGTCGTGTACATGGTCACCGTCGGGCTTGCCCAGGTGACCTCGCTCCTGCTCCTCCCGATCATCACGCGCTATCTGGCGCCAACGGCCTACGGCGAATACACGCTCGTGCTGGCCACGACGGCGCTGGTGGGCACGCTCGGATCGTCGTGGATCCGCAACGTCGCCATGCGGCTGCACTTCGATTTCGCGCGCGAGGGGCGATCGGCCGCGCTCTTCGCCACGGCCGCGCTGATGCAGGCGGGGATCCTGTCGATCCTGATGGTCGCGGGCTATGTCTGGACGCGCTGGGTGAGCGATCCGGTCTCGCTGTCGACCTACGTCGCCGGCGCCGTGGCCGTGCTCGTCAGCGACGCGTACGCGCTGACCACGAACACGCTGCGGGCCGAGCAACGGGCCTCGGCCTTCGGCGTGGCGGAGATCACGAGCAGCCTGCTCCGCCTCGGCGGAACCTGGGTGGGACTCCTTGTGGGCTATCGCACCCCGGCAATGCTGTTCGTCTTTGCGACTGTCGCGCTGCTCGTGGCCGGGGCCGCGATCGTCCCGCAACTGCGCGGGAGCCTGGCCGGGCCGCGGGTCCTCGATCGCGAGGCCGCGCGTGAACTCGCGCGCGTCGGCCTGCCGTCCGTGCCGCTCTGGGTGGGGAGCTGGTTCATGACGCTCTCGAACCGGACGTTCCTCGCGTGGTACGACGACCTGAGCGCCGTCGGCATCTACTCGGTGGCGCAGGGGGTGGGCGAGCGGGCGATCACCGGGCTCGCGCTGGGCCTGTCGATGATGGCCTGGCCGGCGATCCTGCGGGTCTGGATCGACAGGCCGCGCGAGACCCCGCGCCTGATCGGCACGTTCGTGCTGATCTACACGGCGATGACGTTCGGCCCTGCTGTCGGCCTCGCCGTCCACCGTGAGGCCGTGATCGACCTGCTCGTGGGCCCCGACTACCGCGACGCCAGCGCGATCCTGCCGCTCATCGCCGCGGGCACGTGGCTCATCGGCCTGGCCGGGTTCCTCAATCGTGCGCTCGAATTGCGCAAGTCCTACGGTACGCTGTCGGGGATCACGATCGGAGCCGCCGCCGTGAACGTGATCCTGAATCTCTGGCTGGTCCCGCGTCACGGAATCGTGGGAGCGGCCGCCGGCACCGCCGGGGCGGGCATCGTGATGGTGATCGTGGCGGCCGTGGTGGCGGTGCGGATCGAGCCGCTGCCAATCCCGTGGCTGGCGGTGAGCGGCGTGGTGGCCGCGACAGCCGTTGCCACCCTGGTCTCGTGGCCGCTGACCGCCCCGATTCCGGCCATCGGTGTCTTCGGCGTGGTATACACACCGCTGGCGTTCGTCGTGAGCAGACACGGCATCAAGGAGTTCTCTCACCATGGCGCGTGAGTGGGCGCGTCCGATGACCGCCGTTGCCGCCTGCCTGCCGGCAGCCTTCTGGCTCGCGTATGCCACCTGGAACATCGTGTGGCCGGAACCGCCGCGGCTCGGTCCTGTGACGGCCATCAACGTCCTGTATCTGGCGATGCTGCCGGCGGCGGTGTTCGTACTGGTCCGGCGCCTGACCTGGCCCGGTCGCCTGCCGTACGCCGCGTTCCTGGCGTTCGTCGGCGCGAGCCTGGTCTGGGCCCCGCCGGATCCCGGCGTGGCCGTCGCCAAGATCCTGCTCGTCTACGCCCTGCTGGGCCTGGCGGCCGCGCAGGTGCTCGTCGGATCGCGCAGGGCGGCCGAGGTGTTCGCTGCGAGCCTCATCGTGGTGGGCGTGGGCCTCTCGCTGTGGACGATTGGCCACGCGGTCTCGAGCGGTTTCCGCTATCGCGGGGGCGTCCCCGTCAACCCGAACCTGCCGGCCACGCTCATCGCCCCCGCGGTGATCGCCGGAATCGCGATGTCTCTCCAGCGCGGCGCGGCCGCGCGCGCGGCCCTGACGATGGGCGCCGGGTTCGTGTGTCTGTACGCGTGCCTGCTCCTCGGTTCGCGCGGCGTGCTGGTCGCACTGATTCCAGCCCTGGCGATAGTCGTGTGGCGCGAGCGCCCGACACCCGTACGCGGGATTGCCCTCGTTGCCGGCGTTGCCGGCATCATCGGACTGGCGCAGACGCCGGCCGTGCCTCACGCCGTCGTCGTGCAGTCGATTGCGCTGGCTCGTGACGTCCAGGCGGCGGTCGCGCCAGTCCCCTCACCGGTCCCCGCTGACGCCGACGGGACAGGGGCCGCGCAGGCCGCGGCCGTGCCGGATCCCGCGACACCGTCGGCCACGGCGCCCCCAGCCGCCCTCACGACGCCGCGAGCCACCGATAGCACCACCGCTGCCGACACGCGTCGCGATCCGCTGCCCGATCCCCCACCGCTGGTCGCCGACGCCGCCACGAGCACGGCACTCTCACGATTCCAGGAAGAGGGTGTCGGCACGTTCAACCTGCGGCGCGAGTTGTGGCTCGCCTGCTTCACGTTCTCGGTCTCGGGTGTCGCACCGCTGCTCGTCGGTGGCGGCATGGGCACCTGCGATGCGATTGCCCACGCGACGGCGCCGGTGTTCCAGGATGGCCACCAGGCGTGGCTTCAGCTTCTGGCGGACTTCGGCCTGGTGGGCCTGGGGTTGTTCGTCTGGATGCTCTGGAGCACCGCGCGGGCGCTCCGGCGCAGCACCGACTGGCTGACGTCGACGGGTCTCGGTATCCTCGCGTTCTGGGCTGTCGCGGGCCTGACCTCCACCGTGACCGACTTGCACGTATTCTGGATCAGCATCGGCGTCGCCGCGGCCACGGCCCAGGTGCTGCGTCGCGCACCGGCCATCAATGGACTGCCTCCCCAGTCATCGCCACCGCATCTCGATGAACATGACTGAAGACCTGACATCCGTCGACACGCACTTCGCCTTCGGCAAGAACTGGGAGAGCTACTCGTCGCTGATCGACGAGGCGGCCATCGAAAGCAGCACGCAGGCGCTCGTGCGGCTGCTGGGGCGCTCCTCGCTCGAGGGGGCGACATTCCTGGACATCGGCTGCGGATCGGGGCTGCACAGCCTGGCGGCGCTGAGGCTCGGGGCCGCGCGCCTGCTGTCTGTCGATCTCGATCCCGATTCCGTCGCGACCACGCGCGCGGTTCTCGACCGCTTCATGCCCGGCCGATCGTTCGTCGTGGAGCAACGCAGCGTGTTCGATCTCGATCCCGCGGCGTCCGGCCGATTCGATGTCGTGTACTCGTGGGGCGTCCTGCACCACACAGGCGACATGACCACGGCGCTTCGGCGCGCGGTCGGGATGGTGGCCCCTGGCGGAGTGTTCCTGTTCGCCCTGTACCGGAAGACCTGGCTCTGCCCGTTCTGGACGATCGAAAAACGGTGGTATACGAAGGCGTCGCCGGCTGCGCAGCGGCGGGGACAGGTGGCGTATCGGACCGTCTATCGCGGCCTGACGGCCGCATCGGCACTGGTGCGCGGCCGCGCACGCCGTGCGGACAGCGCGCGCGAGCGTGGCATGGACTTCGATCACGACGTCCACGACTGGCTCGGCGGCTATCCGTACGAATCGATCCTGCCCGACGATGTCGAGAAGTTGATGACGTCGTGGGGACTGCGACACGAGGCCAGCTTCCTGTGCGCGCCGACGCGCGGGCGCACGCACGGTCTGCTGGGATCCGGCTGCGACGAATATCGCTACAGAAAGGAAGATGGCTGACGTCCGCGCGCTGCGCCGGCTCGCAGTCGTTGTGGGCGTGACCCTGCTGGCGCTCAACCTGTCGGGTCTGCTGACCTCCCCCTCGTTCGACGTTGTCGTCACGTCCGGCGAACGCTTCGATCCGGCGCTGGCCGCCTCGACCCGCAGCGTCGAGGCCTTGTTGGCGGCAGCAGACGTCCCTGCCTCCGCAGACCCGACGGCCACGATGGACGCGCTGTTCGATGTCGTGACCAGGCGATTCACCCACGGCGATCGGACGTACGGGGTTCGCGAGAACTGGCTGCTCGCGCTGCTCGGTCGCGTCCACGAGGCGTTCGGGCACATCCGGGATCCCGAGGCGCTCCTCGATCGAAGCCCGCAGGCGCTCTGCAGCGAACAGTCGTACGTCCTGATGTCCCTCGCCAGTGCACGCGGCATTGCCACGCGCCACGTCGGCCTCTATGGACACGTGGTCATGGAAGCGTGGCTGGACGAAGACTGGCGGATGTACGATCCCGACTTCGAGGTTGCGTCGCCCGCCGGTGTGCGGGCCCTGTCGTGCGATGCCGACGCGGTTCGTGCGGTGTATGCGGATTCCACGGCGAGTCCCGGCGAGATCGACGCCCTCGTCGCCATCTACACCTCACGCGAGGACAACAGCTTCGTCGCCTACCCCAATCTTGCGCAGTTCGAGTGGAAATCGCAGGTCCTGCTGCTCTTCGAGCGGATGGCCGGCTGGCTGAAGTGGCTGATTCCGGTCGGCCTGCTCGCCATCGCCGCACGCAAGGTACGGCGGCGCGACGGCCCGTCGCCGGCCTCGCGTCAGCTCTGACCCGCTGCCTGACCGGACGACGGCCCGTCCAGTCCGGCGGCGTCGGGCGGCGCCTCGATCACCGTACGATCGTCCGTCTCCTGCTGCGTCAACTGCTCTTTCGGGTACGGCGACTCGGCCTCACTCTGCGCCCACGGCACCACGCGCGCGTCGAGCCACTCGACCATGTCCGCGTGGCGATCGAACGGCGGCTCGTCGGGCCGCGAGAGATGATCGGCCTTCAGGAAGAAGCGGACATAGTGATACAGCTCGGCCGTCCCGAGGGGCCATCGCGCGGGATCCGAGTGCCCCTCGCGCGTCGGCCTGTGAACGACGGAGAGCGCGTCGGCCTCGCCGGCCATCAGCGCATCGTGGATCTCGAGTGCACTGAGCGGGATGCCGTCGTGCTCGAAGTGCAGGTCGTAATCGGCGTCCATCAGCACCCACTTGTCGAAATCGGGTGTCCAGACTTCCGTGACGAAGTGGGCGTAGGGATTGTCGACGCTGCCGATCTCCACGTAGCGGGCCGTGAAGCCGAGCGCGGCGAGCGACTGGAGGAACACCTGGGCGTACTGTCCGCAGAATCCTCCCGTCGTGCCCGCGCGGATCCAGTCGAGGATCACGAGGGCGTCCCACGGCGGATACGGGTTCGGCGTGCCCGATGGCCACTGGCCCGACACCCACTCGCGCACACGCACGATCTGTTCGAAGGGTGTTGCCTCGGGATCGATCAAATCCTCGAGGTGCTCCCGCGCCGCGAGTTCACGCAGGCGCGGGTGATCGTGCGTCTCGTACCGGAAGTGCCACGACGTCGCCTCGTCCTGCGGCACCGTCGTCATCGGCGACTCTGCCGGCAGCCGGTCACAGGCCCCCGCGGCGGCCAGGCTGATCACGGTCCCGAGCGTGACGAGGAACGTGCGGGCCATCCGTGTCATCACGCCACCTCCCGTTCGATCGCGAACCCCTCGGGGCTCACGCGGAACCGCGTGACGGACACGTCGAAGGTGGCGCAACGCTGCCGCAGATCCTCTTCGCGATCGTGTTCGATGTTCGACGCCGCGATGATGACCTCCCGGACGTGGAGCGTGTCGATGACCTGGCCCAGGCGCGCCCGGTCGCCGAACACCGGTAGCCCCTGCACCCGGGCGTCGCGCTTGAACAGGTCATCGTCGATGAAGCCGACGACGACGCGCCGGAGATCCTGGTGTTGGCGAATCTGGTGCGCCAGCGTCACCCCCATGTCACCGGCGCCGTAGATCAGCACGCGCGCGGTACCGGCGTCCTCGTGCACGGGGTGCTGCAGGATCTCGGCAATCGCGCGCAGCGACAGCCGCGCGGCGGCCAGCATGCTGGTCAGGAAGATCCAGTCGAGCGCGAAGACCGGGCCGGCGTGCGCGGGCAGCCCGAGTAACAGGGCCACCGCGGCGATCGAGCCGACGGATCCCAGACTGCTGGCCTTCACGATCGAGAGCAGATCATGCGAGTCCGTGTAGCGCCAGACCGTGCGGTACGTCCGGAACGCCGCCAGCGCCAGCATCTTGCACGCGATGATGATCGGCAGGGCCTGGAGGAAGTGCACGTCGGCGAGGCCGGCGCGCGAGCCGAGCAGGAATGCGTACGCCGCCCCGAACGCGAGCAGCACCAGCACCAGTTGGACACCGGCCGCGGCCGCCTGACGCAGGTGCACGGCAGCCGGACCGAGGCGACGCAGGATGACGGAGCCGGCCAGCGGCGCTTCGGTCTGCACGCGCACGCGCGCCAGGCCGACCCCCAGGATGAGCATCGCGAGCGCGAAGGCCGTCAGCAGCGCCAGGCCGCCGAGCAGCCCCACGCCCCTCGTGGCGATGGCAATCGCGCCGGCAACGGCCGACAGGATGTAGAACGCGACGACGGCGCGCCGCTCCGACATGCCGGCCGTCACGAGCCGGTGCGACGTGTGATCGCGGCCTCCCTGGGCGATCGACCGCCCGGCCAGCAGCCGCACCACCGTCACGAAGGTGGTGTCGAACAGCGGCACGAGCATGATCGTCAGCGGTACGACGAGCACCGACATGGTGGTCCGCGAGTCGGGTGTCTCGCCGATCGTGCTCAGCCCCGCGAGAAAGAAGCCCAGGAACAGACTGCCCGCATCGCCCATGAAGACGCGCGCCGGGTAGAAGTTGTGCACGAGGAAGCCGAGACACGCCCCCACGAACGCCGCCGTGGGGCCGGCCTGCACACCGTCGCCGTCGAGCAGGAACAGGACCAGCTTGCACGTGCCGGCCACCGCCGCGATACCCGCCGCCAGGCCGTCCATGTTGTCGAGCAGGTTGAACGCGTTGGTCAGCGTGACGAGCCACAGAATCGTGACGACGATATCGAGCGCCGGGGTGCCGGTGAGATCGAACCGCAGACCGAGCGCCGTGACCATCGACGCAGCGAGAATCTGGAACGTCAGCTTGACGGCCGCCGGCATCGATCGGAGATCGTCGATGAGGCCGACGAGCGCAATGAACGCCGAGCCGCCGAGGAGCACCAGCAGGCCGGGCGACAGGGCCGGCAGCGTTGCCACGGCCACGGCCATGCCGATCAGGATGCCGAGGCCGCCGAGCATCGGGATGCGGCGCGATCCCCACCTGTCGTTCCGTGGGGCCGACACGACACCCACCCGGACCGAGAGCCACCGGCACAGCCAGGTTGCCCCGGCGGAAATACTGAATGAGGTGATGCCAGCCAGCACCCAGGTGGACATTGGTGCGTCCTCTATCATCAAGAGGCGGCCCTGGGGAGGAGGCGCGCGTACAAGGCCGCCATGTCGGCGACCAGACGGTCTTCACTATACGCCGGAATCACGCGGGCCCTTGCGCGAACGCCGAGATCCGCGGCCAGGTCCGGCGAGTCCAGCAGCCGGCGCACCGACGCGGCCAGACAGGCCGCGTCATCGACGGGACACAGCAGGCCGGCGTCGCCCACCAGTTCCTGCACGCCGCCCACCATCGTGGACACCACGGGCCGGGCCGAGGCCATGGCCTCGGTCAGGGCCACGGGCGACCCCTCGTTGCGCGACGTCAGGACCACCACATCGAGGTCCGCGTAGACGCAGTCGAGGTCCGAGCGCCAGCCGAGGAACCTGACGCGATCGGCAAGGCCCGCGCGGGCGACCTGAGCGGTCAGCGCCGGCTTGAGCTCGCCATCACCGATGATCAGGAACACGGTCTCGGGCCGCGCCCTGGCCACCTCGGCGGCCATGGCAATGAACACCTCGTGCGCCTTGATGGGGACGAGACGGGCCACGATGCCGACGAGCGGCACCTCGGGCGCAATTCCGAGTTCCTGCCTGAGGCGGCCGCGCTGCGACTCTGCCCGGCTGAACCGGTCGAGGTCGAACCCGAGCCGCAAGACCTCGAACTGATCCGGGCGGCCGATGCCCCGGGCCAGGACTTCGTCGCGGACCTGGGCACTGACAGCCAGGAGCCGCGTCGTCCGCCGCGCCAGCAGCTGCTCGACTCCGACGAACGCCGCGGTCCGGACCCGGCCGAAATAGCCGTGGAACACGTGGCCGTGGAACGTGTGCACGACGACGGGTACGCCGCACCGCCAGGCCGCCAGGCGGCCGAGCATCCCGGCCTTTGCCGTATGTGTATGGATTATGTGTGGTCGATACTTCCTGATCAGCCGGACCAGGGACCTGTAGGCCTGCCAGTCCCGCCAGGGGTGAATCTCGCGCCCGAGATCGGGAATGACCTCCAGGCGGCGCACGTCAGCGCCGTGCAGGTCGAGATATCGGCCTTCGTGCGGGCCCTCGGCCCCGGCGACCAGAAGCGTCTCGAATCCGTGGGCTTCCAGCCGGCGGCTCAGGAGGGTCGCGTGGATTGCGGGGCCGCCGACGTTCAGCCGGGCGATGACCCGCATCACCCGTGTCGTCATGGGGATGCAGTGTACCAGCCTGATCCGCCCCTGGTCCACGCGTCTGACGTCGATGCGTACGGCACCTGTCGTCGAACTCGAAACCAGCTCACGCGATGGGGCGCTCAGAACGCCTCGGCGCGTGCCGTCTCCCACGCCTGTCCGAGGCTGCCACCTACCGTCCCGGCCACGAGAGCGCCCGGGTCAATCGACGGATAGATTTCGTGGTAACTCTGCACCTCGCTCGTCGTGACGCGCCGCATCACGAACCACGGCTTGAGCTCGGACGGTTCGTGGAAGCCCGCGGCGCCGAGCACCTCGAAGAAGCTCTTCACCGTCTCGGCGTGGTAACGCGCCACGCGCGTCGTCTTGTCGCCCACGTGCAGGCCACGGACCAGCGCCGGATCCTGTGTGGCCACGCCCGTCGGACACGCGTTCGAGTTGCACCGCAGGGCCTGGATGCAGCCGAGCGCAAACATCATCGCGCGCGCCGCGTTGCAGATGTCGGCGCCGAGTGCGACGCGGGTCGCCATCTGGAAGCCGGTGTTCACCTTGCCCGACGCGATGATCCGGATGTGCTCGCGCAACCCGGCGCCGATGAGCGCCTGGTGGACGAACGACAGCCCTTCGCTGAGCGGGGTCCCGATCGAATCGGAGAACTCGAGCGGCGCCGCGCCCGTCCCGCCCTCCGCCCCGTCGACCGTGATGAAGTCGGGCACGATGCCCGATTCCAGCATCGCCTTCACGATGCCGAGGAACTCGTGCCGCTTCCCGACGCAGAGCTTGAAGCCCACCGGCTTGCCGCCCGATCCGTCCCGGAGCTGCTCGACGAACCGCAGCAGGCCGAGCGGAGTGGCGAAGGCGCTGTGCGCCGGCGGCGAAAGGACATCGTGCCCCAGGGGGACGCCGCGGATGGCGGCGATCTCCGGCGTCAGCTTGGCGGCGGGCAGGATCCCGCCATGTCCCGGCTTGGCGCCCTGCGAGAGCTTGATTTCAATCATCTTCACCGCGGGCAGGGCCGCCCGCTTCGCGAACTCGTCGGGATTGAAGCGGCCGTCGGCCGTGCGGCAGCCGAAATAGCCCGTGCCAATCTGCCAGATCAGATCGCCACCCGGCTCGAGGTGGTAAGGGCTGATGCCGCCTTCCCCCGTGTTGTGCGCGAAGCCGCCGAGCTTCGCACCGCCGTTGAGCGCGAGGATCGCGTTGCGGCTGAGCGACCCGTAGCTCATCGCGGACACGTTCAGGATCGACGCCGAATAGGGCTGCCGACAGGCGGCGTTGCCGACCATGATGCGGGCGTGCTTGCGTCGCGGTTCGACAGGCGCGAGCGAGTGATTAATCCACTCGTAGCCGGACGCGTAGACGTCACGCTGCGTGCCGAAGGGCAGCGTGTCGAGTTCGCCCTTGGCGCGCTGATAGACGACGGATCGATCGTTACGGCTGAACGGCCGGCCGTCGGAGTTACTCTCGACGAAATACTGGTTGATCTCGGGACGAATCAGCTCGAGCAGGTACCGGAAATGGCCAATGACCGGAAAGTTGCGCCGGACCGCCTGACGCGGCTGGATCAGGTCGATCACCCCGAGCACGACGACCGGAACGATGACGACGAGCGCCCAGGCCGCCAGCGGCCAGAAGAGCGTAGCCACGGCCACAGCCACGAGCGAGACGCCAGACCCGACCAGAAACTGATTGCGCATGCGCCCTCATGGTATCGCCTGGCCCGGCGGTCCGGGCCAACGGCCCCACGCGGTCGGTCTCGTCACCGTCTCGCGCGCGGCCCCGGGCGACCCGGACGGGCGACGGCACGCACGGGGCGGGCGGCAGCCGGTGGATCCAGCGGCCCCACGAGCGCGTCGAGCAGCGGATGTCGATCGGCCGCAAAGGGATTCGTCACGGTCACACCGCGCCACGTGAACCCGTCCTGGAGATCCTCGGAGAGCAGCAGCCGACACCGCGCGTCGGCCGCAGCCGACAGCACGACCGCATCCCACATGCTCATCTGATGCGAGCGTACGAGATCCGTGGCCGCGAGCAGGACGTCGCCCGACGACTCGATCAACGGGAACGCATCGCCCCAGCCGAGCACGGCGGTACTGGCCTCCGCGCGCGAGCGTCCCGCCTTGCGGACGAGTACCACGAACAGCTCGGCGAGCACCTGGACGGGCAGCAGCGTGGACTCGGGCGGCAACATCTGGAGCAGGGCCACCGCCACGTCGCGCCGGGCCGCGTCGTTGACGCCCTCGGCGTACACGAGCACGTTCGTGTCGACCGCGACGTGCATCACGAGTCCTCGTAGAGATCGTCGCGCGTCCAGCCACCCAGATCCTGCACGGGCGCCGCACGGAGTCTGTCGAACAGGGCCGTTCGTGCCGCACTCGTCACGCCGCTGCCGGCACCCACGGGCACCATACGCGCGACGGCCCGGCCGTGCGACGTAATCGTGACCGTCCGGCCGCCCTTCACCTGCCCGAGCAGCGCCGAAAAATTCCTGTTGGCATCCGCCGCCGTGACCGCCGCGCCCATATCCGTTCTCCTTGGAACAAGAAGTAGTGATATTGACTATTTCACAACCCCACGGCGATCGCAAGAGGATCCGCGCGCGGCCGCGCGGCCGCGCGGCCGGGACCGGCGTCAGCCGCCCGCGTGCACGTACACGTCCCAGCCCAGGTAGTTCTCCCACGCCTCGGCCAGGATCGCGGCCGAACAGGATCCGTTCATGGCGGCGTGGTGTTCGAAGCCGCGACGACAGATCGTCCGCATCAGGTCCTGGAGCCGCGGCACGTGCACCACCGCGCGGTTCCCGAACGTTTCCAGCGGATCGTCGGTGAAGCGCCCCTCGCCCACGTACGTGATGATGCGCCCGCTCAGGTCATCGGTCGAGACGCGCGCGAACGTGACGGGCCCGCTTGGCGTGCGCCCGGCGAGAGCTCCCCACGTGTTCTCTTCACCCAGCGTCGTCCCGAGGATCGGGGCCGTGCCGATCTGAATGTCCGGCAGGAACGCCTTGGCCCAGTTGCCGCAGTGGAAAAAGACGCACTTGTCCGGATCGTCGCCGTAGTTGTTGTTCCAGTCGACGAGGGCACTGGGCCGGCCCGACGCCAGTTGCAGCGCGTGCATCGCCACTGTTCCGGCGATGTCGACTTCGCAGGCGCTCGGCATGAGCTTCTCGCTCATCATGCTCATGATGGTGCAGCAGTTCACGCCGTAGTGCTGCTGCAGCGAACTCCAGCACTGGATCGCCGTGGCCTCCAGATCGAGCCGCTCCATCCACTCACTGACGACAACGCCGAGCTTGGCCATGAGGACGAGGGACGGCGGCGGCGCGCCCGGGGCGGCGGCGTAGGCCCTGATCTCGGCCAGCTTCGTCGCCACACGCGGCTCCCCGTCGTCGAGGGCACGGGCGCTCTCGAGGACTTCGGACAGATCGAGCGTGCTGACGCTGATCCCCGTCGCCTCGAGCAGCTTCTCGCTGTAGCGCGTGGTGTTGAACGCATTCGGCCGCGCGCCGATGGCGCCCACCCGCGCGCGACGCAGACCGCGCACCACGCGGCAGACGCCCAGGAAGCGACGCAGTTCGTCGCGGAACGCGTCGGTCAGCGGACTGATGGTGTGACGCTCGGTGAGCGAGAACTTGATCCCGTACTGGCGCAGGTTGTTGCAGACCGAGATCTTGCCGCAGAACGCGTCGCGGCGTCGCTGGACGTGCAGCTTGTCCAGATCGTCGGGATAGGCCTGCACGAGCACGGGCACGTTCAAGCCCGACAGCCGGATGGCGTCGGCCACGCCCTTCTCGTCGCCGAAGTTCGGGAGCGACACGAGGATGCCGTCGATGCGCCGGCCGTGCCGCGCAAACAGGTCGCCGCAGGCCCTGGCGTGGGCCCACGTCTCGACCGCGCCGAGCTTGGTCGTCTGCTCGTCGAGCAGGATGGGCTCGATGTCGAGTTCGGCGCAGACGGCCAGTAGATCCCGCCGCGCCTCCGAGACGAGCACGTCGGGAAAGAAGTCGCGGTTGCCGATGATGATGCCGAGTGTTGCGCGTGCCATGGTGGTCTACTTCCTGGCAAAGATCCCGAAGTGATCGACATTGGCCGGCACGACCAGCTCGCAGTCGATCGACTGCTTCTCGGGCTGGCCCGCCGATCCGGTCGTGATGAACTGGTGGGCCTGGTCGACGGCCGCGTGCGCCAGCGCCGCGGCCGGCTGGAGCACCGTCGCCTTCATCTCGCCGGCGCGGATCGAGTCCAGCGCATCGGGGCTGCCGTCGAACCCGACGACGATCACGCGGCCGAGGCCTGCGGCCTTCAGCGCGGCCATGGCCCCGAGCGCCATCGTGTCGTTGCCGGCGATGACGCCCTTGATGCCCCTGTTGGCCTGGATGAGCGTTTCCATCTTCTGGAACGCCTCGGTCTGACTCCAGTTCGCACTCTGCCGCCCGACCATCCGCATGTCGGGGTAGCGATCGATCACGTCGTGGAATCCCTGGCTGCGGATGCCGGCATTCGTATCCGATTCCCGGCCCACGAGTTCGATGTAGTCGCCACGCTCGCCCATCAGCCGCACGAATTCCTCGGCCCCGAGCGTGGCCCCCTGGAAGTTGTTGGCGACGATCTGCGCGGCAGCCACGCCCGTGACGTTGATCTCCCGATCGATCAGGAAGCTCGGAATGCCGGCGTCCCGGGCCTTCCGGATTGCAGCGACGGAGGCATCCGCCCCCGCATTGTCGAGCACGATAGCCGCCACGCGGCGCGCAATGGCCACGTCGACCAGCTGATCCTGCTTGAGCGCGTCGTCGTCGTGCGCGTTGACGAGCACCTCGTAGCCGAGCTCCTTCGCGCGCGCGGCCGCGGCGTCGGCTTCCGCCTTGAAGAAGGGATTGTCGTGCGAGGGCGTGATGATGGCGATGGTGCGGGAGCCGGCCGGTGTCCCGGGCCCGGGAGCACAGGACGCCGAAACCAGGGCCAGCGCGATCGCGGCGAAGGTGCGGTGCAGTCGAAGGGTACGCATCACGTCAGGACCTCCTCTGAAACTGATCCAGGATTACCGCCAGCACGATCACGAGCCCCTTGACGATCAGCTGCCAGAACTCGGAGACGCCGAGGAGCACGAGCCCGTCGGCGAGGACGCCAATGACGAAGGCGCCGATCAGGGTGCCGACGATGCTGCCGCGCCCGCCCATCAGGGACGTGCCGCCGAGCACGACGGCGGCAATGGCGTTGAGTTCGAATGTCTCACCCGTCGCCGGATGTGCCGCGCCGAGCTGCGCGGCGATGAGCAGCCCGACGAGCGCCGCGCAGAATCCGGAGATCACGTAGACGCGCACCGTGACCCGCCGGACCGGCACACCGGCCAGCAGCGCGGCGCGCTCGTTTCCACCGACGGCATAGACGTGCCGCCCGAACGGCGTCCGCCCCGCCACGCCGATCGCCACGACGGTCAACCCGGCCATGATCCAGATGGGCACCGGCAGGCCGGCGATCACGCCCGATCCCATCCAGGTGAACCCCGTGTTGCCGAGGTCGTCACGACCGCCCAGGTTCGGATAGGTGGCGCCGCCCGACAGCAGCAGCGCGGCGCCGCGTGCGATGTACAGGACGCCGAGCGTCGCGATGAACGGCGCCACGCGCAGACGGGCCACCAGCAGGCCGTTCATCGCCCCGAGCAGCATGCCGGCGACCAGTGCCACCACAATCGCCAGCGACGCGTGCGGATAGACGACCACGTCCCACGAGGCCACTGTCACGCCCTGCGTCAACAGCGCCCCGGCAATCATGCCGGCCAGTCCGGCAATCGATCCCACGGACAGATCGATCCCGCCGCTGAGGATGACGAAGGTCATCCCGATGGCCAGGATGGCGTTGATCGCGACGTGTTTGACGAGAATCGTCATGTTGCCCGCGGTCAGGAACTCGGGCGACAGCATCGCGAACACGCACGACAGCACCACCAGGGCGACGACCGCCCGCAGGCGCAGGAGCAGACGTGCCGCCGATCCGCCAGGCGATCGGGTCGACACGTCAGTGGACATGGACGGCTCCGTCGGATTCGGCGACCAGCGCCGATGCCGACGCCAACGCGGTGAGCGACGCCTCCGTCGCGTCGGCGATCGGCACCTCGCCACTGATGTGTCCGCGCGCCATCACGAGTACACGGTCAGCACCATCCAGAATCTCGGCCAGGTCCGACGACGCGAACGCCACACCGAGGCCATCAGCGGCGAGCGATCGCATCGTCTCCAGAATCTCGGCCTTGGCGGCCACGTCCACGCCGCGCGTCGGATCGTCGAACAGCAGCACGCGGGGCCGCGCCATCACGCTCCTGGCGATCACGACCTTCTGCTGGTTGCCGCCACTCAGCGCCGTCACGGGCGTCTCGAGTCCCGCGGCCTTGACCCGCAGGCGTTGCGCCAGGGCGGTGCCTTCGGCGGCCTCCATCGAGCTTCGGACGAGTCCCCACGACGCCAGGCGCGGCAGCGACGAAAGCGCCATGTTCTGCAGGATATCGAGCGGCTGGACGAGCCCGGCGGCCTGCCGATCTTCCGGCACCATCGCGAGTCCGCAGGCGACGCGATCGGACACGTCGAGACCGTCCAGGCGCCGGCCGGACAGCCGCACCTCGCCGCCGGTGACCGGGCAGACACCCATCAGCCCCTCGAACAGTTCGGTCCGTCCGGCCCCGAGCAGCCCGTAGATGCCGACGACTTCGCCGGCGCGGACCTGCAGGGAGACGCGATCGAGTCCCGTCCGCCCCGGTGCCGCGGGCACGGACAGGTCGCGGACGTCGAGGACGACGTCGCCACCGGGGGCGACCTGCTGGCGATTGCGCCGATCGGCCCGACGACCCGTCATGCGCTCGACAATCCACGGCACGTCGATCGTGCTGGTGGCCGCCTCGCCGACGTGGACGCCATCACGCAGGACCGTGACGCGATCGGCAATCTCGATGAGTTCGTGCAGATGGTGCGAAATATAGACGATCGCCACGCCCCTGGCCGCCAGGTCCCGGATGATGGCAAACAGCACACGAATTTCCGCGGTCGTCAGCGCCGAGGTCGGCTCGTCCATCATCAGGACGCGCGTCTCGGCCACGAGCGCCCGCCCGATCTCCACGATCTGCTGGAGCCCGAGCGGCAGCGCGCCCAGCATCGCGCGCGGATCGAGGTCCTGGCCCAGGCGCCGCAGCACGCGCCGCGCCTCGTCCATCTGTCCGGCCGTGTCGATCGTGCCCCACCTGTTGACGCGTTCCCGTCCGACAAACAGGTTCTCGGCAATGGACAGATCCGGGAAGAGCTGCAGTTCCTGGTGAATCAGGCCGATGCCGCGCGCGGCCGCCTCGCCAACGGAGCGGAAGGCCACGTCCCGGCCGTCGAGCCGCAGCGTGCCGCTCGTGGGCACGTCGACGCCCGCGAGGATCTTGACGAGCGTGGACTTGCCCGCGCCGTTTTCCCCGATCAGCGCGTGCACTTCTCCGGCCCGCAGCCGGAACGTCACGTCTCGCAGCGCCGTCGTGCCGGGATACGCCTTCGTGATGTGTGTGGCTTCGTACAGGCAGGCGTCGTCCGTCACGGTTGTGCCTCCAGGACGAGTCGGACCGGCGTGACCACCGGCAACGCGTCGGCATCGGCAGGATCCACGGATGCGGCGCCCGTGACGCGGACCCGGCGGCCCGGCAGCGCTTCGATCGCCATATCGGCCAGCACGTCCGACAGGACGCGATCGTTCAGCGCGCTGGCCACGGCGGCAAACTCAATCTGGTTCGCAAAGTCGGTGAACCGCACGAACGGGAGGACGTCGCGCACCGCGGTTCCACGGATCACCGGACCAATCTGCACGGCGATATCCGGCCGGCCGTCGACGGGATCGACATCGACAAGCGCGAGTCCCACACGTGAAGTGGTGTCGACGGATCGCACGATGCCCGAGGCCGAGACAGCGCCGGTGCGGGCGCCTCCAGCCCGCGCCGCCTCGACGAAGGCAGCAGGCCCCACGGCGTCGGCCTCGATCGTGGCCACGACACGTGACGTCCACATCTCGTCGACGAGCTGACGGGCCTCGACGGGCCCGGCCGACTCGGCGGATCGGATCGGGCGGACGGTCCACGGTCGATCGACGAGCAGCCAGACAGCGGCAAGCGCGCCCACGATCAGCCAGCCGCGCAGCCGGCCCGACACGTTCACCGGCGTCCTCGCGATCGCGCGGTGCCGGCCGCCGTCGTGGCAGACTCGTTCGCCTTCAACAGGCGCTCGGCCGTGCCACGGTCGGTGATGAGCGTGTTGATCCAGCGTCCGGCCAGCGCCCCGCGAATCGCCGCCGTCTTTCGTCGTCCACCGGCAATCCCCACGATGCGGGGGACGCGCCGCAAGGTCTCGAGATCCATGCTGATGACCCTGTCGTTCAACGGAGTCACGACGGGCTGTCCGGCGTCGTCGAAAAACCGCAGGCAGATGTCGCCCACGGCGCCGCGGCGCGCCAGTTGCTGGAGTTCCTGCGGGGAAAAGATGTTGCCGCTCGAGGCCAGCAGCTTCGAGGGCTCGATCGCGCCGATGCCCACGAGCGCCACGGTCACCGTCTTGAAGAGCGCGACCGCCTGCTGCACGTACCGGTCGTTGAGCATCACGCGCTTCGCCTCGGCCGATCCGACAGCGCCCGGCGCAGGCAGCAGCGTCGCCGATCCCCCGAGCAGCGCGGCCAGTCGCCGCGTCAGCTGAGTCGCGTGCTTCTCGGCTCCGGGATTACCGATACCGCCAAGAATCTGCACGACGCCCGCACCGGCCGCCCGCGGATTCGGGTGCATCGCCTCGACCATCGCGAGCAGCGCCGCGCTCCAGGACGAGATGCCGACGACGTCCGTGGGCCGCAGCGTGGTCTCGAGGTGGAACGCAGCGGCCGCCCCGAGATCGCGCACGATCTGATCCTCGTCTTCGATGGAATCGACGACGATCGCTTCGCGGAGCGCAAACGCGGTCTGCAGCGCATCTTCCAGGTCGGCGTGGAGTCCCGTGGGCGCGGTGAAGGTGATGCGGATGATGCCTTCCTTCTCGGCGCGCTTGAGCAGACGCGAGACCGTCGACTGATGAATGTGCAGTCGCTCGGTGATTTCGACCTGCCGCAGCCCCTGCACGTAGTACAGCCGCGCCACCTTCGCCATCAGCCGGAGTTCGTCGATCCGTGCCACCTAGACCTCCACGACCATGCGCGCGCGGGCCACGGCCTCGCGCCAGCCGGTGATGAGCGGCGTGCGCGCGGCGGCCGACATCCGCGGCTCGAACCGATCGACCGATCGCGGCAGGGCGCGGAGATCGTCGAGCGTCCTCCACACCCCGGTGGCCAGCCCCGCCATCCACGCGGCGCCGCGCGCCGACAGATCCGTCGAGGCATCCCGCACGATCGGCGCACCGATGATGTCGGCCTGGAACTGCATCAGATCGTCGTTCCGGCTCGCCCCCCCGTCGGCGAGCAGCACCGGCGTGGCACTGCCGATCGCGTCGATCATCACCGCAAAGACATCACCGATCTGATACGCGATCGAGTCGATGGCCGCACGCGCCAGTTGCGCCGGCCCGCTGCCACGGGTCAGACCGCAGACGATGGCGCGGGCGCGCGCGTCCCAATGCGGCGCCCCCAGTCCCGCAAACGCCGGCACGAGATACGTCCCCGAACCGTGCGGCACGGTGACCGCCAGCGTGGCGACGTGCCGGCCGGGCTCGTCGGCGCCGAGCAGACGCCCGACCCACTCGACAGCGCCGCCGGTATCCGTGATGTTGCCTTCGAGGGCCAGCGTCACGGGACCAGGCAGCGCCCACGCCACCGTGCTCGACAGCCCCGCCACATCCGTGCGCACCGGGACGGGCGTCATCAGCGACGACCCCGTGCCGTACGTCGCTTTCACCGCCCCTGGCTCGAACGCCGCGTGGCCGAACAGTGCGGCGTGCGAGTCGCCGATCATGGCGGCCACCGGTACGCCAGCCGCCAGGGTCCCGCACGCGGTCGTCTGCGCGATCACGCCTGACGATGGCCGGATGTCGGGCAGGGCCGCGGCCGGGATCCCGAACAGATCGAGCAGATCCGGATCCCACTGCCCCGACGCCAGACTGTAGAGTTGCGTCCGGGACGCGTTGGTGGCGTCACACGCGTGCACCGCGCGCCCGGTCAGGTTCCACACGATCCAGCTGTCGATCGTGCCGACGCGCAGATCGCCGGCCGCGGCGCGGGCGTGGCCATCGGGAATCCGATCGAGCAGCCAGCGTGCCTTCGTGGCCGAGAACAGCGGATCGATCGTCAAGCCGGTGCGCGCGGTGACGAGTGACGCACGGCCCTCCGCCCGCAGCCGATCACACGCCTCCGCCGTCCGGCGGCACTGCCAGACGACGACAGGGCCGGCAGGGACGCCCGTCCGCCGATCCCAGACCAGCACCGACTCGCGCTGATTGGTCACCGCGATCGCGTCCGGCTGCGTGCCACCCGCGCGCGCGAGACACTCGTCGATGGCGTCCACGACCGTCCGCCAGATGCCCCGCGCATCCTGCTCGACCCATCCAGGCTGCGGGAACGTCGTCTCGACGGGACGCGATGCGTGCGCCACGACGGCGCCGTCCGATCCCATGAGCAGGACCTTCGTGTTGGTCGTGCCCTGGTCGATGGCGAGGATCCGTGATGCCGTCACCGTCCGTCTCGCAGCAGATCCCGCGCGGCCGTCGCGATCCCGCTGGCGGTCAGGCCGAAGTGCTCGAGCAGGAAGTGGGACGAGCCCGTCGGGGCGAAGACCCCGGGCACGCCCAGCATCCGCATCCGCACGGGGTGCGTTTCGACGACGACCTCTGCCACCGCGCTGCCGAGCCCGCCCACGACCGTGTGCTCTTCCGCGGTCACGATGGGCCCTCGCCTCGCCGCGGCCACCACGGCCTCGCGATCGAGCGGGCGGATCGTCGCCATGTTGAGCACCGTGGCCTCGATCCCGTCGCGCGACAACGCGTCGGCGGCCTCGAGCACGCGGTGCACCAGCACGCCTGTCGCGATGAGGGTCACGTCATCACCGCGCCGCAACTGCGCCGCGCGGCCGATCGCGAACCGGTACGCGTCATCGTGGACCGCCGGAACGCCCATGCGGCTGATGCGCAGGAACACCGGCCCGGCCATCGCGGCCGCGGCACGGACGGCCTGGACCGTCTCGATCGGATCGGCCGGCACGATGACCGTCATGCCGGCGATGGCGCGCGTCCAGGCCAGATCCTCGATCGAGTGGTGTGTCGGCCCCAGTTCGCCGTACGCCATCCCGCTCGACATGCCGCACAGCTTCACGTTGTGCCGGCTGTAGGCGAGATCGGCTTTCACCTGTTCGAGAGCGCGGCCCGTGAGGAAGCACGACGCCCCGCAGGTGAACGGCATCAGGCCCGCGCCGGCCAGTCCGGCGCTCACGCCGACGAGGTTCTGTTCGGCGATCCCGACGTTCACCAGCCTGTCGGGAAAGCGCGTGCGGAAGCCTCGGAGATTCGATGAGCCGACCGAGTCGTTGACGACCGCGACGATGCGTGGGTCGTTCGCGGCGAGTTCGATGAGCGTGTCGGCAAACGCCACGCGGCAATCAGCGCCTGTCGTCACGAGGGATCTCGCAATTCCCCGAGGGCAAGGGCCATCTCGCCATCGGTCGGCACGCGATGGTGCCACTCGACCCGATTCTCGATGAACGACACGCCGCGCCCCTTGATCGTCTGCGCCACGATGGCCGTGGGCCGGCCCGCAGCGGCCGGCAGGGCCTCGAACGTCGCGACGAGCGTGCCGACGTCGTGCCCGTCGACTTCGACGACGGCCCACCCGAAGCTGCGCAGCCGGTCGGCCAGTGGATCGAGCGTCACCGTGTTCTCCGTGGTGTCTCCCTGCTGCAGCCGGTTGCGATCGACGATGAGGGTGAGGCCGTCGAGGCCGAACTGTCCGGCCGCCATCGCGGCCTCCCAGTTGCTGCCTTCCTGCAGTTCGCCGTCGCCTGTCAGCACGAACGTCCGCCACGTGCCCTGGGTCAGGCGGGCTCCCAGGGCCAGGCCGACAGCAATCGGCAACCCGTGGCCGAGCGGACCGGTGTTGGCTTCGACGCCGGGGACTTTGTTGCGATCCGGGTGACCATTCAGCGACGAGAGCGGCCGCATGTATGTCGTCAGCAGGTCTTCGGAAAAGAAGCCCCGCAGCGCCAGCGTGGCATAGAGCGAAGCCGACGCGTGTCCCTTGCTCAGCACGAACCTGTCGCGCCCGGCGTCATCCGGCCTGGCGGGATCGATCCGCAGGACGTGGAAATACAACACTGCCAGGATGTCGGCCGCCGACAGATCACCGCCGGGGTGCCCCATCCGGGCACGATGCACCATCGTCAGCGCCGTCCGGCGGATGGCGCGTGCGCGTGCCACGAGTCGCCCGGTGACGGAGCCCGATGATGCATATTCATGCACATTCACAATTTCATGCCCCACGAGCCGCAATTTACGCCGGCGGTCGCCGCTTGTCAAACCAGGAACCGACGCCACGACGTCAGCGGAATCCGCGCAGGCGGGCCCCACATGCTGCGCGCTCCCACGACATGTCGCCCGGGCTCACGGCGCGACGGTAACGATGACGCGTCGATAGCGCGTCAGGCGCGGCTCGCCCGTATCCGTCACCTCGAGGATCAGGTGCAACGTCTGTCCCACCGTGGCGTCGGCAGGCACCGTCAGCGTCGTCCGGAGCGTCGTGGGATCGGCGACCGCGACAGACCCGGGATACGTTCCGGCCTCGCGATACGGCCACCACCTGACGACGAGCGCGTCCCCGTCGGGATCCGACGCGGCGCCGTCGAGAGACACGGTCTCGCCGGCACGTGCCGTCCGGTTCAGCGGTCCGCTGACATCGACCGCCGGCGGATGATTGGCGTCCGCGTAGGTGGGCGTGACCGACCACGCGAACCGCGCCGCAAGATCCCGCTGCGCGGCGCCGAAGAACCGCGCCGACGCGTACTGCGGGTCGGGGCCGTCGGGCCCCATGTCCGGCGCGCCGCGTCCGCCCCATCCGCCGTAGAGCGCGTGCTCGAATCCCCGAAGTCCGTTCGCGAGCAGGTTCATGAACGTGGACGTGTCGCCCTCCGAAATCCACGAACCCGGCTCCTGCACGGGCGCCCAGACGACATACCCGCGTGCGCGGAGTTCCTCGGCCGTCAGCCCGCTGAACCCGAAGTAGTCGAAGATGTCGTCCTCGACCATCTGTTTGCCATCGCCCCACACGCGATAGAACGCCCCGAGCGGCCCGCGACGCGAAATGTGCTCCCGCGTCCACGCCGCGCTCAGATACACCTGATCCTCCGGACGCACGGCACTGCGCGCCCCGTAGCCGTACGTCTGTGTCGACATCTGTCGCCATTCGATGTCCGGCCAGTGGATGGAGATGTAGGCGCGGTTCGTGGAGTCCTGGTCACCGAACGACTGGATGACGGCCTTGCGGACGACGCGCCCGCGAATCGCCAGCCAGTCGGCGGCCTGCGAGTACTGCTCCTGAATCGACTTGAGCGCCCGGGCGATCGTGCTCTGCCCGCCCCACGCCAGGAGGTAGATCGGTCCATCGTCGGCGTCGAGCAGAAGTTGTTTGATCAGATTGGAGCCGGCGCTGTCGGCCGAGATGTCGCCGTCGAACGCGACGTTGCCCTCGCGAATCTTCGACGCCAGCTGCTGCGGGTCGGGGAACGCCGGGTCGTGGATCTTCAGATTCGGGTACACGGCGGCGTAGGCCTCGACCGCGTCGTCGATGAACCGTTCGTCCGGTGCCCAGCGCCACGACTCGCAGGGACACAGGTTCAGGCCCTGGCGCGTGTACTCGCGATTCGGCACGTACCAGCGGGTCCCCTTGCCGTCGCCCTTCCAGTGCACGCCGCTGCTGGCGTAGATGATCCCTTCGGTGACGAAGTCCGTGCTGTGCAGCAGGTAGCGGACGAGCGAGTTGGAGTCGTCCAGTTCGGGATCGGCGGTCACGACGACGCGGGGTTTGCCGGTGGCGAGTGGTGCGGCCTCCGGGGCTGCCGTTCTGACGATGGCCGTTCGAGGTCCGGCCTGAGGGGCAGCAGCCGGATCGCCGCTCAGCATCGTCGACGCCGCGGCCAGCGCGGCGATGACGCCTGCCGCCGGCCTCACCCGCCGGATCCCGTGACGACCTGCGGCCATCGTGCGTGTGGCTTCGATGCCCATCCGTGTCCCCTTTCGTGACAGGCCGCGTCGCCCCGACATCCCGTGGCGCCGGGCCTCCCGGGGTCGAGAGTACGCACAAAGTGCATTGACAGCAATTGCTGCATAGACATGCACAACCGCGCGTCAGACGCGATAGCATATTTATTCATCATTGACAACGAATGCGCCACCGCCCTACCCTCGGTCCCAGTCACGAGCATTGGGACAGTGGACCGGGATCGTCGCTGCGCACCGCAGCGGGGACCCGGTGACACCCGTCGGTGAATATTTATGCGATGCCGCTAAATAATTCCCGCCGGGTCGAGAGCCAGGCGCCATCGGCCAATCGCGCACCGTTCAGGGGAACGGTCCGCCCGATCCGGCCACCGCTCGTGCAGGAGGATGACGGGAATGCGAGTCAAGCACGTTCTTGTCGCCGGCGTGTGTGCGGTCCTGCTGAGCTGCACGCTGGCGTTTGCGCAGACGACCGGCATGGTGGCCGGCTCCGTCCAGGACACGCAGGGAGGCGTCATCCCTGGTGCCACGGTCGTCCTGACGAGTGAGACACGCGGCACCACGACGCCCCCGGTGATCACCAGCGCCACGGGCGACTTCGTGGCGGTCAACCTGCCCCCGGACTCCTACCGGGTGACCATCAGCATGGACGGCTTCAAGACGGTGGTGCGCAACGGCATCACCGTGAGTCCCGGCGATCGGGTCGCGCTGCCGGCCCTCACGCTCGAGGTCGGCGGCGCGGCCGAAACGGTAAACGTCACCGCGACCGGTGCGCTGATCCAGGCGCAGAGCGGTGAACGCTCGTACACGGTCGAGACCCAGGCGGTGCAGTCACTGCCCTTCGCGGATCGCAGTTTCACCCAGTTGGCCGGCCTGGCCCCGGGCGTCGTCAGCACCGGGAACACCCCGGCGCGCATCGGTGGGGGCGGCGGCACGAACGTCATGATGGACGGCGTCTCGAGCATGGACACCGGCAGCAACTCGTCGATGCTCGCGATGAACACCGAATCCATCGCGGAGGTGAAGGTCCTGACGGCCGGCTACCAGGCCGAGTTCGGCCGATCGAGCGGCGTGCAGATCACGGCCGTCACGAAGAGCGGCACGAACCAGTTTCACGGCTCGCTGTACGACATCGAGCGCAATTCGGACTGGGACAGCAACAGCAAGGTGAACATCCTCAACGGCGACCCGAAGACGGTGAGTAGTTCACGGTTCTGGGGCTACTCGATCGGCGGCCCCGCGGGGCGGCCCGGCGGCGACAACAAGCTGTTCTTCTTTTACAGCCACGAGTTCACGCCGCGGACCGGCGGCAACAACGTGCAGCGCTTCCGGGTGCCGACGGCGCTGGAGCGGACGGGCGACTTCTCACAGACGCTCGACAACAACGGCAACCTCTACAACTACATCAAGGATCCCCGCCTGACGGGCAACTGCCAGCCTGGCAGCACCGAGGCCTGCTTCGCCGATGGCGGCGTGCTCGGGCGCATCCCGCAGGACATGCTCTACCAGACGGGCCTCAACATCCTGAACATCTGGCCGATGCCGAACCTGGCGCCGACGCCGGGCGTGGCCTACAACCTCGAGTTCACCAGGCCCGTCGAGAAGATCCTGGCCTGGCAGCCGGCGTTCCGCGTGGACTATCAGGTCACGCCGGGACTCCGGGCCACCGGCCGCGTGTCGTACTGGCAGCAGCGCGATCAGGTCTTCAACGGGTCCATGCCCGGCTTCAACGACGCCCGCACGCAGGGCGCGCCCATCATCAACTACTCCACGTCCGTCAACTACGCCCTGAACTCGTCGACGTTCCTCGAGGTGACGTACGGGATGGCCAAGAACGAACTCGCGGGCTGCAGCGGCGGCAGCGGCGCGTCCTTCTGCACGGGATCCGTGCCGGTCAACCCGAGTTCGAGCCTGGCCAACATGGGTCTCGAGAACCTCCCGTTCCTCTTCCCGGATGCCACGGTGCTCAACCCGGAGTACTACGCGACGAAGTCGCTCGACAAGATTGCCCCGCCGTTCTGGGACGGGTCCCGGATGAGCAAGCTGCCGACGTTCCAGTGGGGCACGCGCATCACGAATACTCCCCCGAACATCGGGTTCCCGGCCTGGTTCAACATCAACAGGACGCAGGACATCTCGGCGAGCCTGACGAAGGTCGTCGGACGGCACACCTTCAAAGCCGGCATCTACAACAACCACAGCTACAAGGGCGAACAGGTTCTGAGTAACACGGCGCTCGGCACGATCAACTTCGGCCAGGACGCCCCGGGTACGAACGCGTTCGACACGTCGTTCGGTTTCGCCAATGCCGCCATCGGGTCGTTCAGCAGCTTCGACCAGAGTTCGAAATACGTGGAGACGGGGACGATCTACAACAACACCGAGTGGTACGTGCAGGACAACTGGAAGGTCACCCCACGCTTCACGCTCGACTACGGCGTGCGGTTCGTCCACCAGCAGCCGCAATACGACAAGTTCCAGCAGTCCTCGAACCTGCTGCTGGACCAGTGGCAGATCAGTGCGGCCCCGCTGCTCTACGTGCCGGGCTGCGTCGATAACGCGCCGACCTGCACCGGGCTGAATCGCGTGGCCAAGGATCCGACGACAGGCCAGCTCCTGCCGCGGGGATCGAGCATCAACGTCGGGACGATCGTGCCGAACACCGGCGATCTCCTGAACGGCATCTTCCTGCCCGGCCAGAACGGCCTCCCCCGCGCCACGTTCACGGCGCCCTGGCTCGGCATCGCGCCGCGCGTAGGCGGGGCGTACGACCTCACCGGCACGCAGCGCGTGGTGGTGCGCGGCAGCACCGGCGTCTTCTTCGATCGTCCGGCGACCGGGCAGGTGTCCCAGCTGCTCAACAATCCGCCGACGTCCACGGCCATCACGGCCCGCTACTCGCAGTTGCAGTCCCTGGGGACCGCGGGCCTGACGAGCCAGGGCGCCCCGAACATCAGGGCCACCATCTACGACTCGAAGCTGCCGACATCGGTGCAGTGGAACGTCGGGGCCCAGACGGCCCTGCCCTGGGCGACTGCCTTCGACGTGTCCTACGTCGGCCAGCACAGTTACAACACGTTCGTCCAGATGAACATCAACACGATCGATCTCGGCACGGCGTTCCTGCCGTCCGCGCAGGACACGACGAGCCAGACGCCGTCCGTGCTCACGGCGAACCTGCTGCGGCCCATGCGCGGACTCGGGGACGTCTTCTTCAATCGTCAGGGATCGTGGCGCACCTACCACTCGGTGCAGCTGTCGTTCAACCGCCGCATGCGCCATGGCTTCGCGTTCGGCTTCAACGACACGATCTCGCTCGTCGACCGCGCGCAGGCCGCCCTGCGGCTCGCGCACAACCCAGACGGCACCTACTTCGTCCGTGACGATCAGGCGGTGGCACAGCGGCTGTTCGGCGACCAGAACACGGCCCTGCACACGATGCGGGCGAACTTCGTCTGGGATCTGCCGGACCTGTCACTCGACCGGGGGCTCGTCATGAAGGCGGTCGGCCTGATCGTGAACGACTGGAGTCTCTCCGGTGTCTGGACCGGCACGTCGGCGACCCCGTACACGGTCGGGTTCAACTACCAGAACGGCGGGACGAGTCAGCAGCTGACCGGCTCGAACAACTTCCCGGCGCGCGTGCGGATCGTGGGCTCCGATCTCGGGGCGGGCTGCAGCAGCGATTCGCTGCGACAGTTCAACCCGCAGGCTTTTGCCGGTCCACTCGTCGGCAGCGACGGTCTCGACTCGGACGACAACTACCTCTACGGCTGCTTCCAGAGCGTGCTCGATCTGTCGATTGCCCGGACCATCCGCCTCGGCGGGAGCCGGTCGCTCCAGTTGCGCGTGGACATGTTCAACGCGCCGAACTCGGCGATCATCACGGGCCGCAACGCGACCATCAACCTGAATAATCCCTCGGATCCCACGACCATCACGAATCTCGCATTCGATCCCGCGACGGGCTCTCCCGTCACCGGCAGGCTGACGCCTCGTGGCGCCGGCGCTGGCGTCGCCACGAGCTATCAGGCGCCACGCAACCTGCAGATCACGGCGCGATTCGCGTTCTGACGCGAATCGCGCCGTGCGTTCAGACAGGGCAGCCGCGTCCTCGCCGGACGCGGCTGCGACCGGCGAGGACGGCCATCGCCGCGCAGAAGGAGATCGATGCCCATGACACCTCACCGCTGTACCGCCCTGATCGGGGGCGCCGTCTCGGCGCTCCTGATCGCATCACTGAGCTACGCACAGGCGCCACCCGCGGCTCCCGGCCCGGCCGCGGGCCGAGGCCGCGGCTCGGCGCCCCCGCCCCTGGTCTCGCCCGACGTCCACGCCGATCATCGGGTCACGTTCCGCCTCCGCGCGCCGGAAGCGAGGGAGGTGACCATCGGCGGTGAATTCATCACGCAGGCGAATGCCATCCAGCCGCCGGCCGGTGACCTGGGCGTGGGACCGACGCCGACGATTCCCATGGTGAAAGGCGCTGACGGCGTCTGGACAGGCACCACGACCGATCCGATCCGCTCTGGCGCCTACCGCTACTTCTTCGTCGTCGATGGCGTCACGACGCTGGATTCGCGCAACACGATCATGTCGCCCCAGCGCCTCAGCCAGAACAGCATGCTCGTCGTGCCGGGAGACTATTCGGAGACGCGGAACGTGCCGCATGGCTCAGTCATGCAGCAGTGGTACACGTCAAGCACCTACGGCGGCGTGCAGCGGCCCATCTGGGTCTATACGCCGCCGGGCTACGACAGAGGCCAGGGAACCTATCCGGTTCTCTACCTGCTGCACGGCGCCAATGACCACGAGAACTCCTGGCTGACCACGGGTCGCGCGAACGACATCCTCGACAACCTCATCGCCGAGGGCCAGGCCCGGCCGATGCTGCTGGTGATGCCGCAGCACCTGGCAGGCCCTGTGGGCGTATCTGCCACGGTACCAGGCGGCTTCGTCCACGAGTTCGAAACCGACATCGTGCCGTGGGTGCAGCGGACCTTCCGGGCCGTCGACGCCGGCGGGAGCCGCGCCATTGCCGGGCTGTCGATGGGCGGGCAGCAGACCATCACGGTCAGCATGAGCCGCCCCGACATGTTCAAGTACGTCGGCGTCTTCAGCATCGGCCAGGCCGACAACACGCGCGAGACCTTCTACGCCGACAAGTTGCCGAATCTTTCGACGATCAACGGGTGGAACGTGCACTGGTGGGCCTGGGGTCACGTCGACTTCCTGCAGCCGGATGCCGTGAAGACCGTGGACTACCTGAAGTCGAAGGGCGTGAAATTCACGACGACCAGAGAAACGGCGGGCGGCCACGACTGGCGTGTCTGGCGCGACTACCTGCACGAGTTCGTGCCGCTGCTGTTCAAGTAGCCGACGAAAGGACGCCGGGATGACCATGAAACATGTCGGACTCGGGATGGCGACACTCGCGGGGCTTCTCGCCGCGACCACCAGCGCGGCGCAATCGAAGCCGTCGCCACCGATCGTCGTCGATCGAGGCGTGCAGGCGCCGGCGGTGACGTCGCCGGAGATTCTGCCGGACGGCCGGGTCACCTTCCGCCTCGGCGCACCGAGTGCGCAGTCGGTCGTGCTGGGCGGCGAGTTCGTCACGCAGGCCAACGCCATCGCGGTCCCGCCTGGTGACAAGACCGCCGGCCCCAGGCCGGAGGTGACGTTCACCAAAGGCGCCGACGGCACCTGGGAAGGCACGACGACGCGGCCTATCCGGCCAGGGGCCTATCGGTATTTCTTCGTGATCGACGGTGCGACGGTCGTCCTGGATCCGCGCAACGTCCGGACGTCGCCCCAGCGATCGAATCAGAACAGTCTGCTCGTCGTACCAGGCGACTTCTCCGAGCATCGCACGGTGCCGCACGGTTCGGTGCTGTCGCAGGCGTTCATCTCGCAAACGCTGGGAGGCGTCGAACGACCCGTCACCATCTACACGCCTCCCGGCTACGAGAACGACCGTCGCTCGTATCCCGTGCTCTATCTGATGCACGGCGGCGGCGATCATGAAACGTCGTGGGTCACCAATGCGCGGATGAACGACATCCTCGACAACCTGATCGCCGAGGGCAAGGCCAGACCCATGATCGTCGTGATGCCGATGGGCCAGACGCCCGTGAATGGCCAGTTGGCGCAGGTCATGACGTCGGATCCGTCGAAGGAGCCGTTCGTGCGGGACATGATGGACGACATCATTCCGTGGATCGACAGGACGTTCCGGACCATCCCGAACGGCGCCAACCGCGCCATGGCGGGCCTGTCGATGGGCGGGATCCAGACACTGAACACGGCGCTCAACCACCTCGACGCCTTCGATTACGTTGGCGTCTTCGGCTCCGGCTGGTTCACACAGGCCGATCGGCAGTGGTTCTATGACAACAAGAAGGACGTCATCGCGAAGCTGAATCGCGAACTCACGGTGTTCGACTGGAGTTGGGGCGCTGTCGACTTCGCGAAGCCTGGTGCTGTCGAGATTACCGACTATCTCGAGTCTCAGGGTGTAAAGCTGACCACGACGGAAAACCAGGGCGGTCACGACTGGAGAACCTGGCGGAACGATCTGCACAGGTTTGCCCAACTGATCTTCCGCTGAGACGAATCGTCGATCCGCACGACGGAGGAACGTCATGCAGCCCTTGCCCCTGCCCGCAGCCCTGATCGGCCTCAGTCTGGCCCTGGTCGTGCCGCCGCTCCATCCGCCCTCGCCGGCAGCGACACGGCAACCGCACTACCTCGAGACGCCTGTCGGGAAGAAGCCACGCGTCGTCATCACCGCCGACCCGGAGCTCGACGATCTTAATTCCCTGATTCGATACATCCTGCACGCGTCGGATTACCGGACCGAGGGCCTGATCTATGCGAGCAGCCAGTATCACTGGACCGGCGACGGCACCGGCAGAACGCAGAACCTGCCCAACCGTCAATACAACCGCAACGGCCGTCAGTTGTGCCCGTGCACGTCATGGCGGTGGAATCCGACGGAACGGTTCATCGACGATGTCGTCGATGCGTACGAGCAGGCCTATCCGAACCTGAGAATCCACAACCCCGAGTACCCGGCACCGGCCGACCTCCGCGCCAGGATCCGATGGGGCAACGTCCAGTTCGAAGGCGAGATGGCGCGCGATACGGAAGGCTCCAATCTCATCGAGTCGCTGTTACTCGACGACATCGACGAGCCCATCTACCTGCACGCGTGGGGCGGCCAGAGCACCATCAATCGCGCGTTGAAGTCGATCGAGGAACAGTACGCGGCCACACCGCAGTGGCCGTCGATCCGTGCGAAGGTCGTGAGCAAGGCCGTCATTCACCCGTCGGGTGATCAGGACGAGACCGGCGCGACGTATCTCAAGCCGAACTGGCCGGATATCCGATACGGCAACGGCGGAGGGGCGACGGCCGCCCTCGGCTACGGCGCGCAGGCCAACGCCGCACCGGAAGACCGGGTCTACTACTCCGCTGCCTGGATGGAGGCGCATGTCCTGAGCAAGGGCCGCCTCGGCGCGCTACAGCGGGTCTGGGGCGACGGCAGGCGCATGGTGGATGGCGACATCTTCGACTACTTCCACCTGTCCGGCTTCACGGCCGAGGCGTTGTGGGCGCAGGGCTACGACGTCTGGACGGCGCCGATGCCCAGGGGCGAATTCCTGGCCGAGGGTGATACGGGCACGTTCCTGAGCCTGCTCGACAATGGCCTGCAGGGATGGCGCCAGGAGAACCGTCGTCAGCCGAACGAGTACGCCACAGCCGCGCGAATCCAGCCGCGCGCGCCGGGTGCGGGCCCCAGGCCGATCGGCGCCCCACCGCATATCTTGGCCCTTCGCGGCCTGCCCCCGGCGTCGACGACCACAGGCAACGGTGCGACTGCGCATCGGCCGCCGGGCCGATTCCTCGGCCCGCTGATGAACGACCTCGCGGGACGCCTCTCCTGGGCAGTCACGCCTGACGTCACGCGCGCCAATCACTATCCGACGCTGACCCTGAGGACTGCCCGTTTGACGGCCCGCCCGGGCGAAGCCGTCACCATCGCGGCGACGGTCGCGGATCCAGACCACGATGTCGTCTCGCTGAAGTGGTGGCGCTTCGACGGCTACGGCACGTACGCCGGCGCCGTCACCGTCGACACATTCGACGATGAGACAGCCATCGTGCATGTGCCGGCGGATGCGACAGCCGGCGACACCATCCACATCGTGGCGGAGGCCACCGACGGTGGAACGCCGCCATTGACCCGCTATGCCCGGGCGGTACTCACCGTCCGTTGAATTGCACCGATCAACACGTCATCGAGGGAGGCACCTGTGAAGACATCGATATCGATCGCCGGCCTGATCGCCATCTGGCTGGCTCAGTCATTCAGCACCACCTACGCGCAGCAGGCACCGGCGCCCGCGCCCACTGTCGCCGCCGCGGGCTCGACCTATCTGGAAACGCCCGCCGGCAAGAAGCCGCGTGTCGTCATTACGGCCGATCCGGAACTGGACGATCTCAACTCCCTGATCCGGTACATCCTGATGTCCGACAGCTTCCAGACCGAGGGACTGATCTACACCAGCAGCCAGTTCCACTGGACGGGCGACGGAACCGGCAAGACACTCAACGTCCCCGGCCGCGAATACAACCGCAACGGCCTGAATCTCTGTCCGTGCACGTCCTGGCGCTGGGATCCGGACGAACGGTTCATCGACGATGTGGTCGACGCGTACGAGCAGTCGTATCCGAACCTGCGCGTCCACAGCAGCGGGTACCCCTCGCCGGCCGAACTGCGTTCCAAGGTGAAGTGGGGGAACGTGCAGTTCGACGGCGAAATGGAAAAGGACACCGACGGGTCGAATCTCATCAAGTCGCTGCTCCTCGATAACGTGAACGAGCCGATCTACCTGCACGCGTGGGGCGGCCTCAGCACAATCGCCCGCGCGCTGAAGTCGATCGAGGATCAATACAAGGACACGCCGCAGTGGGCGACCATCCGTGCGAAGGTCATCAGCAAGGCCGTGATCCATCCGTCTGGCGACCAAGACAATACGGGCGGCAACTACATCCGGCCGAACTGGCCCGAGATCCGCTATGGCAGTGGCGGCGGTGCGGGCGGCGCGGGGCTGGCCTATAACGCGCAGGCCAACGCCGCGGACGCGGACAAGGTCTACTACTCGGCCGAGTGGATGCAGAAGAACATTTCCGGCAAGGGCGAATTCGGCAAGCTGCAGCGGGTCTGGGGTGACGGCAAGCAGATGGCGAAAGGCGACGTGATGGACTATTTCGGCGAATCCGGCAAGACGGCCGACGAACTGCGGGCCGCCGGGTACATCGTGTGGACCCCGCCGCATCCGAAAGGCGAGTTCCTGGCCGAGGGCGATACCGGCACGTTCCTGAGCCTGCTCGACAACGGCCTGGAAGGCTGGCGCCAGCAGAATCGGCGCAACCCGACCGTCTACCAGACCGCGGGAGCGACCAACATCGTGCCGTTCGGCGGCGGCGCACCGCCGGCAGCCAGCGCCGCAGCCGCACGCGGCCGTGGCGCGAGGGCCGGCGGTCCAGGCGCCGCACTCGGCCGGGGCGCGAACGCGGGTCCGCGCCAGCCCGCACGGTTCCTCCGTCCGCTGATGCACGAACTGGCCGAACGCATGACGTGGGCGATCACGCCGCGGTACGCGGATGCCAATCACTATCCGACGGTGACGCTGAAGAGCGCGGCGGCGGCAGAACGACCGGGCGAGGTGGTCACGCTCGATGTCACCACGACCGACCCGGATGGGGACGCGGTGTCCGTGACGTGGTGGCGGTTCGACAACAACGGCACCTACGCCGGTGCCGTGACGCTCGACAAGACGGCTGGGCCGAGCACCAGTTTCCGCATTCCCGCGGACGCCAGATCAGGTGACACGATTCACATCGTGGCCGAGGCCACCGACAACGGAACGCTGTCGTTGACGCGGTACGCCCGCGCGATCGTCACGGTGCGGTAATCCTCCTCTTCGTTCCTCGTCACCTGCAGCCGCACCGCCTCTCGGGGCGGTGCGGCGACTATCTTCGGAGCCCCGAAGCTGAGCCTCGGGGAACGCCGACGCGCCGCCCCTGCGGCTGAAGCCCCAAGGCTCCGCCGGGCCGCTCGGCTGGCATCGGCCCTGTAGTCGGCGACGCCTCGCTTCACGGCCCGCCCACGGCAAAGGTAATCTGTCGCATGCTTCGCTCCACCCCCCTGCTGCTCCCGGCACGTTCCGTCGCTGTCCGCTCGCTTGTGCTCGCGCTGCTGCTCGCGGCGGCCGTGACGATGGCCGCCTGCACGCAGACAGAGCCACCGGCGCCGACCGCCACAGTGCCCTCGGCCGAGACCTTCACGCACCTCTCCGAGCGCGTCGATCCGTGGGTGCCCAGACGGCGGGTCGTCATCCTGACGGACATCGCCAACGAGCCCGACGATCAGATGTCGCTCGTGCGCCTGCTCGTCTCGTCGGATCAGCTCGACATCGAAGGCCTGGTCGCGACGACATCCACCTGGATGCGTGCGCGCGTGCGCCCCGACGTGATCAACCAGGTCCTGGACGCCTACGCCGAGGTCTACCCGACGCTCTCGCAGCACGCGACCGGCTTCGCGACCGCCGACGCGCTGCGTGCGCTCGTGACGACAGGCCCCGAAGGCTTCGGCATGGCGGCCGTATCGATGCAGGACGACGCCATCTCCGGCGGGGCCCGCCGCATCATCGACGCTGTCGATCGCGACGACGACCGGCCGGTGTGGGTGTTGGCGTGGGGTGGCAACAACACGCTGGCCGAGGCGCTGGCCTCCGTGCGCCGCACGCGGCAGGCCGCCGAAGTCGAGGCGTTCGTGTCCAGGATCCGCGTCTACTCGATCTCCGATCAGGACGACACGGGCCCGTGGCTGCGCCGCGAGTTCCCGACGCTGCACTACATCGGCATTCCGTCGACGCCCGACGGCGACCAGTACTACCAGGCCACGTGGACCGGCATCAGCGGCGATCGATTCTACAAGAACGGGGACGGCGCGGACTTCACGACGTTCACCACCGACTGGGTCGAACGGAACATCCGCAGCAAGGGGCCGCTCGGCAGGCTTTACATCCTGCCGTGCTGCATCCACGAGGGCGATACGCCGTCGTTTCTCGGCCTGATCGACAACGGCCTCGCCAGCTTCATGAGCCCGACGTACGGCGGCTGGGGCGGCCGTTACGTCTGGCGTCAGTACTACGGCGAGACGCGGCCGTCGTGGACGCAGGGCGGCGACGCGTATCCCGGCCGCGACAATTCGCGCGATACCGTCATCGGCGTCGACGGCCAGCCGCACACGAGCGACCAGGCGACGATCTGGCGCTGGCGCGACGCGTTCCAGCGCGACTTCGCCGCGCGCATGGCCTGGACGATCACGCCGGTCGCCGAGGCCAATCATCACCCGGTCACCACCGTGAACGGCAACGAAGGCCAGGCACCGATCACAGTCGACACGACCGTGGGCGCGGCCGTCACGCTCGATGCCTCGGCGTCTACCGATCCGGACGGTAACACGATCCGGTTCTCGTGGTTCTTCTATCCGGAAGCCGGCACGGGCATTCCCACACAACCGGTCGCGGCAGGACCGCCGGTACAGATTGGCGGCGGCGGCAGCCACGACGAGGGCGGCATCCCGTCGGCCGGCGCCGATGGTCCGCCTCAGCCGCCGGCACGCGTCGTCCTCGACCGCGAGACGGGGCCGCGCATCACGGCCACGATGCGCACGCCGGGCACCGCGCACGTCATCCTCATGGTCGACGACAACGGATCGCCATCGCTGACGGCGTTTCGCCGCATCATCCTGCGGAGCCCGGCACCATAGGGACGCGCGGGCAGCCGCGCCGCCCCTTCCGCGATAGAGTCGACCGCGACCCATGGACTGGCAGGCGCTCTCCGTCTCGATCCGGCTCGGCGTCGGCACGCTCGTCGTGCTGCTGCCCGTGGGCCTCGCGGCCGGACACGTCCTGGCCACGCGCCGGTTTCGCGGACGCGCCATCGCCGAGGCCCTCGTGGCCGTCCCCCTGCTGCTGCCGCCCACGGTGCTCGGCTACTACCTGCTGACCTCGTTCGGCGCGCGCTCGCCGTTCGGTGCCGCGTTCGAACACCTCGTCGGCCATACGCTGGCCTTCTCGTTTCCCGGCCTGCTCGTCGCGTCGGTCATCGCGAACATCCCGTTCGTGGTGCAACCGATCCAGCGCGGATTCGAGGCGATTCCGCCGGGCGTACGTGAAGCGGCGGCCTGCTGCGGACTGACGCCGTGGCGGCGATTCCTGCGTATCGATCTGCCACTCGCCTGGCCCGCCGTCGTCACGGCCGCCATCCTCGCCTTCGCGCACACGCTTGGTGAATTCGGGGTCGTGCTGATGGTCGGCGGCAACATCCCCGGTGAGACGCGGACGATGAGCATCGCGATCTACGACCGCATGCAGGCCTTCGACGATCGAGCCGCCGGGCTCATGGCCGCGGTCCTGCTGACAGTGGCCGTGGCAGCGCTGGCCACCACCACCGCCCTGTCGCGGCGGATCGGACGACGCCATGGATGAGCGGACGCTGGCTGTCGCAATCCACCAGGCCACGCCCGTGCCGATCGACGTGACGTTCACGTGCCGGCCGGGTGAGGTGCTGGGTCTCTACGGGCCGTCAGGCAGCGGCAAGACGACGATCCTGCGAACGATTGCAGGCCTGCACATGCCGGCGCACGGCCGGGTATCAGTCGGTGATGACGTCTGGCTCGATGCGGGTACGGGCCTGGTACGCGCGACTCACCGGCGCCGCGTCGGGTTCGTGTTCCAGGACTACGCGCTGTTCCCGCACCTCACGGCCATCGAGCACGTCCGGATCGCACTCGACCCCCTGCCGGCACGCGACAGGGACGGGCGCGTCGCGCACCTGCTCGCGGCCGTGCAGCTGGCCGACAAGGGCCGCCGACGTCCAGCCGAACTCTCCGGCGGCGAACGCCAGCGCGTGGCCATCGCCAGAGCGCTGGCGCGCGATCCGGCGGTGCTGCTGCTCGACGAGCCGTTTTCAGCCGTCGATCGCGTCGTGCGTCGCCGCGTGCAGGATCTCCTTGCAACGATCCAGCAGTCGCTCGACGTGCCCGTCGTGCTCGTCACGCACGACGTCGACGACATCGTACGGTTCGCCTCGCACCTGCTCGTCCTGGACCGCGGACGGGCGCTCGCCTGCGGTCCTGTCCGGGAGGTCACGACGCGTGCCGATCTGGCGTGGGCCGGTGAGGGCGCCGGCGCCGGGGCGGTCATCGATGCGCGGGTGACGGACGTCGACCACGCTCGCGGGCTCGCGACCCTGGCCTTCGAGGGCGGCCTGTTCGTCGCACCCGCCGCAACGCTCAGCGCCGGGTGCCGCGTGCGCGTCCGCGTCCCGGCGCGCGACGTGATTCTCGCGACCGACGTGCCTGCCGGTCTGAGCCTGCACAATGTCCTGCCCGCCACGGTCACGGCCGTGACGCCCGACGCCGCGCGGCGCCAGGCGAGCGTCCAGCTGGCCGTGGGTGGCGAACGCCTGCTCGCGGAAATCACGGGTGATGCCGTCGATCGCCTGTCGGTGCAGCCCGGCCGCCGGCTGTATGCGCTGATCAAGTCCGTGTCGCTGCAGGTGCGGCCGCTGACGTAGCACGTCGTCATCCGGATGAATCAGTCGGCCGGCCGGCCTGTCCGACAGCTCGACCGGGAAGAAGGCGTTGCACGGACCTCGAACCCGGGCATAATTCCGGCGGGCACTCCTGCCAGAGGACTTCACGTCATGTCGAATCCGCAGACCACTCGTCGAGACTTCATGCGCGCCACCGGCGCGTCGCTGGCCGCCGCCTCGATCGGCTCCGCGGTGGCGTCGGCCGATCAGGGCGCCGCGACCGCGCCACCGGCCCGCACGTTCGGATACGCGATCGTCGGCATCGGCTCACTCGCCGAAGCCGACATCCTGCCCGCATTCGCGCACACGCAGCGGGCCCGCCTGATGGGCCTCGTGAGCGGCGATGCGGCCAAGGCGCGCGAGACCGCCGCGCGATACGGCATGCCGGAACGTGGTCTGTACACGTACGACACGTTCGATCGCATTGCCGACAACCCCGACATCGACGCGGTGTACATCGTGCTGCCGAACAACCTGCACGCCGAGTACACGATCCGCGCGCACAAGGCCGGCAAGCACGTGCTGGTCGAGAAGCCGATGGCCAACACCGTGGCTGACTGCGAGGCGATGATTGCCGCCGCGAAGGCCGCGGGCCGCCAGCTGGCCGTCGGCTATCGCCTCCGCTACGAACCGTTCACCGAAGCGATGATCCGGATGGCGCGCGAGCAGGAGTTCGGCGCCCTGGGCGCCATCGTGTGCGAAGCCGGGTTCAACATCGGCAACCCGGCGCAATGGCGGCTGCAGAAGGCGGCTGCCGGCGGCGGTTCGATGATGGACATCGGCATCTACGCCGTCAACGCCGCGCGCTACCTCTCGGGCGAGGATCCGCTCGAGGTGACGGCCACCGAGTCGACGAACCGCAGCGATCCGCGCTTCAAGGAAGTCGAAGATACCGTGCACTTCCACCTGCGGTTCCCGAGCGGGCTCATCGCGAGCTGCCTGTCGAGCTACACCGTGAACCTGAATCGCTTCCGCGTCCACGCGCAGCGCGGGTCGTTCGAGATGGAGCCGGCCTGGAACCGCACGGGGCTGCGCCTGCGCGTCCTGCGCGGGAGCGTGGTCGAACAGCGCTATCTGCCGCAGCGCGATCACTTCGCGGCGATGATGGATCACCTGGCCGAGCGCGCGGCGGCCGGCACCGCGCCGCTGACCGACGGCGTCGACGGCCTCAACGATATGAAGGTGATCGAGGCCATCTACGCGTCGATACAGCAGCGACAGCCCGTCCGCATCGGGTAAGAACTCACACGCGTCACGGCGCGGGCGTCAGGGGACAATGCCGAGACTCACGGGCCCCGGCCCGAGACACGGCGTCGCGCCGTCCGACCAGACGTGCGACTCGAACCACTGCTCGCAGACGGGATCGATCACAGGCGCCGGCGGCGGTGCCGTCCTGTCGCGTACGGCCGGTGCGCGCAGCTGCACCACCGGCTGGCGATCGATCGCCGGGAGCTCGCGGAGTACGAACGTGGCGCGTGCGGGTGAGGCCGGTGCCGTGCGGGCCTGTCGCGCGGCAGCCGACGCCGGCCTGACGACGCGTGCCGGGACGTCCACACGCACGGTGTCGGGCTCGTGCATGGCCTGCCGCACCCACTGCCCGCCGACCGCGCCGCCCGCGGTCAGGATCAACGCCACGCCTGCTGTGAACGCCGTGGGCACATAGGACATGACTTCCCCCCTTGATGGGGATGAAGTTTCAAGCCTCGTGCCAGACCATAACGTCGGCCGGACGCGCCAGGAGGGCCCGCGAGCCGTCAGGTGCTGGCGCGAGCGGCCCGGTCGTGCGCAAAGTCGACACGGTCCGGGTCCTCGTCATGCCTACGCCGCGCGCGGTGTAGCATGCAGGCGCGGAGGCGATCCTGGTGAATCGAAACGGTGTGCTGGTGTTCTGCGACGGTGCGGCCAAAGGCAATCCCGGCCCGGGTGGATGGGGTGTGGTCATCGCGACGCCGGAGGGCGAGGTGATCGAGCTCGGGGGTCGGGCGGCGCACACGACCAACAACCGCATGGAACTGACGGCCGCGATCGAAGCGCTGGCGCGCGTCGGCACCGCGCCGGGCGTGGTCGACGTCTACACGGATTCGACGTACGTCATCAAGGGCATCCGCGAGTGGATCCACAACTGGCGACGGCGGGGATGGACGACGATGGACGGAACGCCTGTGTCGAATCGCGAGCTGTGGCAGCAGCTCGATGCGATCGTGACCGCCCGCGGTCGCGGGGGCGTGACCTGGCACTACGTCCGCGGGCACGCCGGCACGCCGGGCAACGAACGCGTGGACGCCATCGCCGACGGCCTGGCTCGAGGCCGGACGATGGCGTTGTACGAGGGGCCGCTCGACGCCTACGGCGTGGCGATCTTCGACGTCCCGGACGAGACGTCGGTGCCGGCACGCACGACGCGGGCCCCGCGTGCGGCGAAGGCCGCCGCCTACTCGTATCTGAGCCTCGTCGACGGCCGCCTGATGCGGCACAGCACGTGGGCCGATTGCGAATCCCGCGTGAAGGGGCGATCCGGTGCGAAGTTCAAGAAGGCGACGAGCGCGACTGACGAAGCCAGCATCCTGGCGGCGTGGGGCGTGCGGGACTGAGGCAGACGATCGTCGCGGCTGGTGTCAGCGCTGATTGCTGAACATCTCGGCCAGGACGACACCGAACCCGCGCGCGAGTTTTGCGACGGCCTTGACCGACGGATTGCGCAGGCCGGCCTCGATGCCGGCGATGTACGACCGATCGAGCCGGGCGCGTTCGGCCAGCGTCTCCTGCGTCCAACGCCTGGCTTCCCGCAACTGACGCACGCGCAGTCCCAAGGCACGAAGGATGGGATCGCGACGTGCGGGCACGGCTCAGCCTGTCCCGCCATGGCTTGCGTGTCGATGGACTATCGGTAACAATCGACGATCAGTAACATCGCCATACTCCGATGGAACCTTGGTGCCTCCGCCAATTCGGCGGGATCACGTGTGAACTCGGGGTGGCTCCGGCCACCGATGCGGCCTTCGTCGCCTGGGCGCTCCTCGTTGCCGCCGACGGCCGGCGTTCCCCGTTGTTCGATCGGGAGGGCCGATTGCTCCTGCGTCGTGCGGCGACGGCGGAGGAGGCGATCACGCGCGTCCGACACCAGGTCACGATGGTCCTGGGCCCGGAACAGACGTGAATTACGTGAGAATGTCAAGATCGCATGCAGGTCTCGATCCAGTGCGCGCACACGGTAAAAGGCTTGCCCGTCACCATCAATGGGCGTATATTCGGCGAAAGACATCCTGCACCGCCCGTAACAAGCGCATGACGCCCGTCACCGGCGTCCATGAGGTCGGGTCCCCCATCTCCTCGTCCTGCCCGACCGAGGCTCTCGACTGGCATCCGGTGCGTTCACCTGTTCCCGTTCACGGTTGCCCCGCTTCCGGGCGTTGAAGCGTCCGCAGGAGGAGTCATGTCGCGCCATCGCCGTCCCACCGAGCCTTCCCGCACGGTCCGCCTCACTCGACTCATTGCCGCAGCCCGTGCGGCCCGGCACGACGCCGAAGGACGCGACACGCGCGCGGTCGCCGACGCCCTCGAGGATCTGGGATCGCTCGCTGCGTGGGCCATTCCAGTACACGGCGTCTTCGTGCCGAACAACCACGACATCTGTGCGGCCATCGACGCGGCGGCCACGGCCCACCTGGGGCTGCGGCCGGCGCAGCGCGAACTGCGCCGCTGCCTGAACACCGTCGCGTCGTTCGATCAACGCGACGCCATCGAAGTGGCGCACGCCCGGGTCAGTCACGTGTCGGCCGAAGCCTACTTCTATGCAGGGCTGGCGTTCGGGGTCACGCTGGGGCACGAGTCGTAGCGCCCTGAGTCGCGTGGCACGGTGTCCATTGGATACCATCTCCGGAAAGGAGACGCACGACGATGAAGGGCAAAGTACTCGTATTGGGCGCCACCGGCCACATCGGCCAGCCGCTCGTCGCTTCGCTGTTGGCAACAGGAGCCACGGTCAAGGCCGCCTCGCGCGCCGGGCTACCTGTCGAAGGCGCCGAGAGCGTCGCTGTCGACATCACCGTGCCCTCGACGGTCGAGGCAGCGCTCGAGGGCGTCGATCGCGCGTTCGTCATGCTGCCGGGCGGCCACGTCCGCATCACGGACCTGCTGCTGCCGATCATCGCGGCGGCCGCCGCGCGTCGCATCAAGGTCGTGCTGCTGAGCGTCCTGGGCGTGGACGCAGCCGATTCGATCCCCTACCGCCAGGTCGAGCTCGCGCTCGAACGGTCGGGGACGCCGTTCGTCATCCTGCGGCCGAACTGGTTCGCCGACAACTTCCACACCTACTGGCGCGCCGGCATCGCGCTCGGACAGATCGCGCTGCCCGCCGGTGACGGCCGGACCAGCTTCATCGACGTCCGCGACATTGCCGCCTGCGCCGCGGCGGTCCTGACCACCGACGCGTTCGACGGGCAGGCCTTCAACCTGACGGGACCGGAAGCGCTCGGGTATGCCGACGCTGCCGAACTGATCAGCGACGCGATCGGCAGGCCGGTCACTTATACATCCGTCGATGACGATACGTTCATCGGCACGCTGACAGGTGCGGGCGTCCCCGACGAATACGCGCGCTTCCTGACGTCGATTTTCGAGCCTGTCCGCCTCGGCGCCACGGCCGTCGTCACGAGCGACGTCGCGACGCTGACAGGGACGGCACCGCGCTCACTCGACGCCTACGTGCGCGACCACGCGATCATCCTCGGCGCCTGACGCCGCGCGGCCTGCTGACATGGTGGCCGCTCCCTGCGGCCACCGGCCTCACGCGCCCATCAGGAGCGTCGCCAGCACAAAGGCGCCATGTGTCACGTCGCTCCAGTCGGGCGTCGCTGCGGCCAGGTCGGCAGCACGCGACGTCCGCCGCGACGCATCTGGCGGCGGCACCGTCGTCGGCAATCGCTCGCGAACGATCTTCACCAGGTCGGCCACGATCGGGGGCTCGAACATCTCGAGGTGCGTGCCCGGCAGATCCAGGATCTCGAGATCGCCGACAGCGATGCCGCGCCATCCCATGTACTCGGCCTGTTCGCTCGAAATCCACGGGCTCGTCGCGTACGTGGCGGATCGGATCAGCACGATGCGGCCATCGTACGGGCGGGGCTGGTGCTGATTGGCCAGGGCGATGCTCGTCCGGAGGAAATTCCAGTCGCGCGTGTGTGGCGAGGCAGGAATGCCGCGGCGCTTCGCCCGCGCAACCTCGCGGGCCCGTCGCCGGTACGCGGGATAGGCCCGGAGCCTGTCGCAAGTCGTGCGGTAGTGAAAGGCGATGGTCGTCCGCGTCTTCGCCGCGAGATAGCGGACCCGATCGACCCACGACAGGCGACTGAGCGCCTGACGATGGGTTTCCGCACGCACGGCGACCGGGTCGCTCGTGTTCCACAGCCAGCTGTCGACGATGATCAACGGGTCGACCACCTCGCCGGCCTCGCGCAGCATGCGGGCCATCTCGAGCGCGACATTCCCCCCCATGCACGGACCGACGATCGCATAGGGCCCGTGCGGCTGGACCTGGCGCATCTCGTCTATATATTGCTCTGCAAGCGAATTGACGCTCCTGTGTGGCCCGTACGGATCGCCCAGGCCGTCGAGGCCTTCCGGGGCCTGCAGGCCGTAGAACGGGTGGTCCTCGCCAATCAGCCTGGCGAAATGCCTGTAGAACAGGACCTGTCCGGCCCCGGCGTGCACCCCGAACACGGCGATCCCCCGCCCGTTCGTCCGGACGGACACCAGGCTCCGGAACGGCGTCATCGTCGCCGGGGCGGCCACGGCAGCGGGTGAGGCCGGTTGCCGCCGCGCCCTGACGTAGGCCGCGAGCTGGCGGTGCGTCGGCGCGTCGAAGAAGTGCGACAACGGCACGTGCACACCGAGCGCGTCTTCGATCCGGGCCGCGACACGGGCCGCGAGCAGTGAGTGCCCGCCCACCGCGAAGAAGTCGTCGTCGGCACTCACGGGCCGGCCGAGCAGTTCCGTGAGGATCTGCTGGATGATGGCATCGATGTCGTCGGCCGACGCCGCCGGCACCTGGGCGCCGTCGATCGACGGGATGGCCGGCAGGGCGCGACGATCGATCTTCCCGTTCGGCGTCAGCGGGAACGTCTCGAGCACGCGAAACAGGGCCGGTACCATGTAGGCCGGCAGGCGCCGCAGGAGATGCGTCCGCAGGTCCTCGTCGGTCGGGACGTCGGATCCGTGCGTCAGCAGATACGCCACGAGCAATGGCTCACCGGCGCGCTCGCGAATCACCACGGCCGCGACGGCAATGGCCGGGTGCTCGCCGAGGACGGCCTCGATTTCCGCCGGCTCGATGCGGAACCCGCGCAGCTTGATCTGCGCATCGACACGCCCCAGGAACTCCAGGTCGCCGGCCTCCGTTACGCGCACGCGATCGCCGGTCCGGTACAATCGCGCGCCGGGCCGGCCGGAGAACGCATCAGGGACGAACACCCGCGCCGTCAGGTCCGGCCGGTTCACGTAGCCGCGCGCGAGTCCTGCCCCACCGAGGTACAGCTCACCCGGCACGCCGGGCGGCACGACCTGTCGCGACGCATCGACCACGTAAACGTCCGTGTTGGCGAGGGGCGTCCCGATGCCGACGTGACCGCCCGCTTCGACGCGCGCAACCGTCGACCACACGGTGGTCTCCGTGGGTCCGTAGAGATTCCACACGGCGCCCGCACGCACGACGAGCTGGCTCGCGAGATCCGGCGGCAGCGGCTCGCCGCCGCAGAACACGCGAAACGCCGCGCTGCCCTGCCAGCCCGCAGCGATCAGCAGTCGCCAGGTGGCCGGCGTGGCCTGCATGATCGTGGCGTCGCACGCCGCGATCAACGTCCGCAGCGCCGCGCCGTCGACTACCTCGTGCCGCGCGGCCATCACGACGGTACCGCCGACGGCCAGCGGCAGGAACAACTCGAGCACCGCGATATCGAACGAGAACGTCGTCACCGCCACCAGCACGTCCCCCGGCCCCATGCCGGGTCGCTGTGCCGTGGCACGCACCAAGTTGACGAGCGCCCGCCGCGGGAGCTGGACGCCCTTCGGCCGCCCCGTGGATCCGGAGGTGTAGAGCACGTACGCGAGATCGTCACCACACGCCGCACGCGCATCCGCGTGCTCTGCCGGTGCGATGACGAGGTCGTCGTCGGTGCCGAGATCGAGGACACGGACGCCCGGGGCGGCCGGCAGCACCGCGGCACTGGCCTGATCGGCGAGCACCAGCCGGACCTGCGAATCCTCGATCATCCAGTGCAGGCGATCGGCAGGGAACTCGGGATCGAGCGGCAGGTACGCGCCGCCGGCCCGCATGACGGCGAGGAACGCGATGGGAGCCAGTTCGGTCCGCTGCAGCGAGACACCAACCAGTGCGCCGGGGCCGACGCCGTACGTACGCAGGCGATCGGCCAACGCGCACACGCGGTCCTCGAGATCGCCATACGTCAGGATCCGATCGCCCGCGCGGACGGCGACGGCCTCCGGCCGCTCCAACGCCTGCCGCGCCACGAGCGCCTCCACGCCCACGTCCGGATCGAACGGCTGCGTCGTCCGATTCAGATCGGCGAGGACGGCCCGTTCAGCAGGTGTGAGCAGCGACAACGTGGCGATACACGCGTCCGGATCCGTCGCCACCTGTTCCAGCAGGCCGACGTAGTGCGCGAGCACCGCCTCCGGGCGGACGCCGAAGACGAGATCGCGCCGCGTCTCGAGCGCTACCGATCCATCGGCCGCGTTGACGACCAGCGCGAGTTCCATCACGGCGTGACGCCGGCCGACGCCGATCGGCTCGATCGTCAACCCGGGGAACACGGGCGTCCGCGGCTGATCGCCGAGCAGGTTGAACAGCACCTGGACCAGCGGCGTGGCCGACGCCTCACGTGCCGGCACGAGTGCCGCGACGAGCCGCTCGAAGGGCGCGTCGCCGTGCGCGAAGGCATCGAGGGCGACGCTGCGCACCAGGTCGATCACTTCGCGGACGCTCGTCTGCGGCCGCAGGCGCAGCCGCAGCACCAGCGTGTTGATGAAGGCGCCGACGAGCGGCTCGATCTCCCGCCGCGTGCGCCCCGCCACCGGCGTGCCGATCGAAAAATCGGTCCGGCCGGAGTAGCGGAACAGCAGGATGGCAAACGCCGCCAGCGTGGTCATGAACAGGGTAGCCCCGCTCCGGGTCGCCAGCGCATTGAGCCGATCGAGCAGCCCATCTGGGAGTTCCACGCGGAATTCGCCACCGCCCACCGCATCGTCGGCCTGTGGCAGGCCGCCCGAGACGTCGAGCGGTTCGAGTCCGTGCAGGCGATCGCGCCAGTAGCCGAGCAGCCGCTCGCCCTCGGGCCCTTCGAGCCGCGCACGATGCCAGGCCGCGAAATCCGCGTAGCGCACGGGCAGGTCGGGCAGACCGGACGGCGTGCCCGACAGGGCGCTCTGATACAGCGCCGACAGTTCCTGCCTGATCAGGCCCTGCGACCAGTAGTCGGTCACGATGTGGTGCAGGCGGAGCACGACGAGGTGATCGGCCTCGGCCACGCGGATGACGACCATGGCCGCCAGCGGCCCCGTGGCCAGATCGAACGGCCGCTCGCTCTCGTCGAGCACGATGGCACGCGCGCGTTCGGCGACCACGTCCTCCGGCTCGCCACGAAAATCCTCGAAGCGGTACGCGGCCGGCTGCAGGTCGTCGTCGACGAGCGCGAACGGCACGCCGTTGGCTGACCGGACTCGTGAGCGCAGCACATCGTGACGTGCGGCCAGGCCGTGCCAGGCACGCGCCAGCGCGTCGACGTCGAGGTCGCCGCGGAACCGCTCGATCTGGACCAGGTGATACGCCGTGCTCTCCGGCTCGAGTTCGTGCAAGAGCCACATCCGCTCCTGCGTGAACGACAGCGGCTGCGGGCCAGACGCGTCGATGTGGGCGATCGGCGCGTCGGCCTCGTCGGTCTGCCCGGCCTTCAGCAGCGCGATCAGGTCGCGCTTGGACGCCGCCAATTCACGCTGCAGCTCAGGCGTCAGCACGCCCGGCGGCGCGCTGACGCGCAACCGCTCCCCGTCGAGCCGGACGCGGACGTCCAGCTCCCGCAACCGCTCCAGCAGCGTGAGGATCGTCACAGGTCGATCTCCTCGCGGTCGTCACCCGCGACCGGCTCGGGCCCGGTCCCCGAGGCCCAGCGCACCCCGTCCACGTGCCGGCTGAGCAACGCGACCGTGCCCGCGTCGAAAATCGTGCGCAGCGGGATCTGCACGCCGAAGCGATCGCGCACACGGGAAATCAACTGCGTCGCCAGGAGCGAGTGGCCACCGAGTTCGAAGAAATTATCGTGAATCCCGACGGCTGTCACTCCCAGCAGTTCCTCCCAGATCGCCGCCATCTCGCGCTCGCCGTCCGTCGTCGGTGCCGCGTACGACACGGGCAGGTCAGGCCGCCCGTGCCGCTCCGCCGCGTCCACGACCGCCGGTGCGGGCCGACTCCACCGGTGCATCCGGCCGGCCAGGCTCGTCGTGGACACGATGACGTGCCGGTGCGGCGTGTCGAGCAGCCGATGCCATGCGTCCCGCCCCTCGACCTGATCGATCGCGAGCGGGCCGGCCGCGTGGACGTCCTCGCGCGGCTGCCACGCGTCCCAGCCCACGCTGATCAGCCGGTGCGCGGGAAACGCCTCGGTCGATGCGTCGATCACGGCGTTGGCCGCCGCATACGCGCCGAATCCCAGGCCGCCCAGCACCACCGAAATCGACGACGTCGAGACAATGAAGTCGGGCGCGTCGTCATTCAACGCGTCGATCAGTGACCAGAGTCCCCGGCACTTGCCACCGAACTGCCGGGCGACCTCGTCCTCCGCCAGGTCGGGCAACGCCACGGCGTGCACCGATCCTGCACAGTGGAACACGCCGTCGATGCGACCGAACCGCGCGCGCCCCGCGTCCACGACGCGCCGCACGTCGTCAGGATCGGCCATGTCGGCCGCCACGACGACCATGTCGAGTCCATGCGTCTGAAGCGCATCGAGCGTTCCGTCGGGTCGGCGGCCCGTCACGACCAGGCCGCGTACCCCTTCATCGGCCAGCCAGCGACACACCTGCGATCCGATGTTGCCGAACGCGCCCGTCACCAGATACACGCCGTCCGGGCGCACGAGCCGGGGCCGGCCGTCGGGCCGCGGGCACGCAACAGGTTCGAAGGCCTGTGCCCACAGGTGCCGTCCCCTGAGCGCCGCGACGGCAGGCAGATCCGCGTCGTCGACGACCAGATGCCGGACGAGTCCCTTGACGGCGGCACCGTCCCCGATCACCTCCGGCACATCAATCACCGACACCCGCAGGTGAGGGTACTCCTGTGGGACGACGCGAGCCAGTCCGAAAATCGCCGCGCGGCCGGGCCGGATCGTCTCGTCACCCAGCACGGAGGCGGCGCCCCGGACGACGACGTCGATCCGGGCGCGCGCGATCGCCAGCCGGCCGACGACGGCCTGGGCCAACGCGAGGACCTGGTGGAACTCGGGGAACGTCTCGACCGCCGCCAGCGTGGTCGGAAGCACGAGCACGATCCGCGACGGCGGCCCACCCTCGCGGGTCGCCTCATCGAGCAGGGCGAGATACCCGTCGCGCGTCGTCACCGCCCCGTCAGCGGGAACGCTGCCCGCGACCACATCGGACACGCCCGCGCCGCGTAACGCTGCCGTCACGCGGCCATCGTCGTCTCCGATGATCAGCCAGCGACCGTCAGGCGTGGCGGGCGGAATCGGCCGCTCTTCCAGGCGCCGCCAGGTGGGGGCGACGAACCAGTCATCGACCGGCCGCTTCTCCGACGCCTCCGTGTCCCCCGCCATCGCGATCGGCCGGGCCTCGGGCCAGAAGCGCTCCCGCTCGAAGGGATAGCCCGGCAGCGGCACGCGCCGATGCGGCGCGCCGTGCGTGGCGCGCCAGTCGACGGCCGCGCCGTGGCGCCACAAGGCAGCCGTCGCCCGTGCCAGCGCCTCGGCGTCCGACAGATCGCGATCCTCGACGTGACGCATGGACGTCACCACCGCGAGGGCGCGCGTCGACTGCTGTCGCGCCAGCGACGCCAGCGCGTGCCCCGGTCCCGATTCCAGCAGAATCCGATCGCCGTCGCGCACCAGCGTCTCGATCCCGTCGGCGAACCGCACGGCCGATCGCAGGTGGCGCACCCAGTACTCCGGCGACGTGGCCTCCTGATCGGTGATCCACAGGCCCGTGACGTTCGACACGTACCGCTGCGTCGGCGTCGCGAGGGTCACGTCCGCCAGCACCTCGCGGAAGGCCCGGAGCATCGGCGCCATCATGGCGGAGTGGAACGCGTGGGACGTGTGCAGGCGGCGGGCCGACACGCCGCGTTGGCCGGCGGCCTGCTCGAACGCCTCGATCGCGGGTGTCGGGCCGGAGACGACGACCAGGGTCGGCGCATTGATCGCCGCCACCGAGAGGCCGTCGCCCAGCAGGGGCGTGACGGCGGCCTCGGACATCGCCACGGCCGTCATCGCGCCGGCCGGCAGGGCGTCCATCAACTGCGCCCTCGTCGCCACGAGCCGAATCGCATCGTCGAGCGTCAGCACGCCGGCCACTGTCGCGGCGACGTACTCGCCAAGGCTGTGGCCGATCATCGCGTCAGGCGTCACGCCGCGCGCCTGCCACAGGGCCGCCAGCGCGTAGTCGATCGTGAAGATCGCGGGCTGCGCCCACAGCGTGCGCCGCAGCGCCTCGACAGCGGCCTCATCGGCCGGCGTGGCCCGCAGGACGTCGTCCCGCAGATCGCGCCCGAGCCTCGCCCGGAAGCGATCCGCACAGGCATCGACGGCGTCACGGAACACCGGTTCGGCCGCGTACAGGCCGGCTCCCATGCCCGGGTACTGGGCGCCCTGCCCCGTGAACATGAACGCGACGCGCGGCGCGTGCTCGGGCGCCTGGTCCGTCTGGACGGCGGGCGGACTTCCGGCCTCGAGCGCAGCCACGGCCTCGGCGCGCGATCGACAGACGACCGTCCGACGCCACGCGAACGCCTGGCGTCCCTGCTGCAGCGTTCCAGCCACGTCGGTGATCTCGAGCGCCGCCCGAGTCGATAGGTGCTCACGCAACTGGTTGGTCGCGACATCAAGCGCCGAGGCGCTCCGCGTGGAGAGGGGCAGCACGTGCCACGCGTCCTGGACCGGACGTGGCGCGATGGGGACTGGCGCCTCCTCGACGACCATGTGCACGTTCGTCCCGCCGATGCCGAAGGAACTGATGCCCGCGCGGCGTGGCGCCCCCGTCGATGACCACGGCTGGAGGCTGGCGTGGACGACGAACGGGCTGGTCTCGAGATTCAGCGCGGGATTCGGCGTGGTGTAGTGCAGGGTTGGCGGCAGTTCGCCGTGCTCGAGCGACAGCACCACCTTGATGAGGCCTGCCAGGCCGGCCACGGTGTCCGTGTGGCCGATGTTCGACTTGACCGACCCGAGCCCGCAGTATCCGACGCGCGACGTCCGTTCGCGGAACGCCTGCGTCAGCGCGGCCACTTCGATCGGATCGCCCAGTGGCGTCGCCGTGCCGTGGGCCTCGACGTAGCTGATCGCGTCGGGCTCGACATCGGCCATCGCGTGGGCGAGCGCAATCGCTTCGCGCTGCCCTTCGACACTCGGCGCCGTGAACCCGGCCTTGCCCGATCCGTCGTTGTTGATCCCGATCCCGAGGATGACGGCGCGGATCGTATCGCCATCCGCCACGGCATCCTCGAGACGCCTCAGTGCCACGACCGCGACGCCTTCTCCAGGCACGGTGCCCCGGGCCTGCGCGTCGAACGGCCGGCAGTGGCCATCCGGCGAGAGGATCATGCCGTCGGCGTACAGATAGCCGGCCGCAACGCTGTCACCCACGGCCGCGGCACCGGCCAGCGCCATGTCGCACTGGAACGTGAGCAACGCCTGGCAGGCGAGGTGGACGGCCACGAACGAGGTAGAACACGCCGTCTGCACGTTCGCGCTCGGCCCCCGGAGGCCGAGCTTGTACGAGATGCGCGTCGCGCTGAAATCCTTGTCGTTCCCGATGAACGCCTCGTACGCAGCGCCCGGGTGCGACGCCAGGCCCGCCCCGACGACGCGCGTCAGCAGGTACGTGTTCATCCCGACGCCCGCGTACACCCCGACGGGCCCGGGCGTCCGTGCCGGATCGTACCCGGCGTTCTCGAGCGCAGCCCACGCCGTCTCGAGCAGCAGCCGGTGCTGCGGATCGGTCAACGCCGCCTCGCGCGGATTGATGCCGAAGAACGACGCCGCAAATGCCTCCCGGTCGTCGATGGCGCCACGCACCGGGACGTACGCGGCATCGCGGCGCAGCGCCGCCGGCACGCCGGCCGCAGCCAGCTCTTCCTCGCTGAAGCGCGAGAGGCACTCGACGCCGGCGCGCAGGTTCTGCCAGAACGTCTCGAGATCGGGCGACTGCGGGAACCGGCCTGCCATCCCGACGATGGCAATGGCGTTTGCGGGGAGCACGGGGCGTTCGTTCAACGGGACTCTCCAGACAGGGGACGACTGGTGCGCTGCCTGTCGAGCGCACGCCGCTGACGAGCCATGCGATCCCGGATCCCCGCGTCGCGCGCCACCTCGTCGCGCCCCTCGGTCCGCGACAGCCGCGCTGCCAGGCTCCGGACCGTCGGGTGCTGAAACAGATCGAGCATCGTCACCGGCTGCTGCAGGGTCTCCTGCACGCGCCGCTGCACCTGCGCCAGCAGGAGCGAGTGCCCGCCCAGATCGAAGAAATTGCCATCGACAGGGACGTCGGGCAGGTGTAGCACCTCGGCCCAGATCGCCGCCAGGCGGCTCTCCATGGACGTGGAAGGCGGGGCTCCGGCGGTTGCCGTCGAGACCGGGGACGGCGCCGGCAGGGCACGACGATCGATCTTGCCGTTCGGCGTGAGCGGCAGCGCCTCGATCGTGACGATATACGCCGGGACCATATACGGGGGCAGGTGCCGCCTGGCGTGGCCACGCACGGCCTCGATCAGCGTCCCCGTGTCGGCCGATCGATCGTCAGCCACGACGTACGCCGCCAGCACGGCATCGTCGCCCTGCACCGATCGGACCACCGTGGCCACCTGGCGAACGCCGGCGCACCGCGCGAGCACGGCTTCCACCTCGCCCAGCTCGATGCGGAAGCCCCGCACCTTCACCTGGCCATCCAGCCGGCCCAGGCACTCGAGCCGGCCGTCCTCGCGGAAGCGGGCCAGGTCGCCCGTGCGATAGAGCCGCGCCCCCGGCTTGCCGCTGAACGGATCCGGGACGAACCGGCTCGCCGTCAGCTCCGGACGCTGGAAGTACCCGATCGCCACGCCGTCGCCGCCGATGAACAGCTCTCCCGGTACGCCGATCGGCACGGGCCGCCGACGGTCGTCGAGAACGTACACCTGTGTGTTGGCAATCGGCCGGCCGATGCTCACGACCTCGTCACCGCCGGCCTCGACCCGCGCGATCGTCGACCAGATAGTCGTTTCGGTCGGGCCGTACATGTTCCACACCGCACCCGTCGCCGCACACAGACGACGCGCGAGATCGGGCGGCATCGCCTCACCGCCGCAGAGGACCGTCAGCCCGGAGTCGCCCTCCCACCCATCGTCCAGTAGGAGGCGCCAGGTGGCCGGCGTCGCCTGCATCACGGTAATCGCCTGCGTGGCGAGCAGCCGCGCGATTCGCGCCGGGTCGACGGCGTCATCGCGCGAGGCCACGACCACACGAGCGCCAACGGACAACGGCAGACAGATCTCGAGTCCGGCAATGTCGAACGACAGCGTCGTCACAGCCAGCAGGCGGTCGGTCTCGCGCATGCCCGGCTCACGCGCCATGCTCAGCAGGAAATTGAGGAACGCCCGGTGCGGGATCTCGACGCCCTTGGGACGCCCCGTCGATCCCGACGTGTACAGCACGTAGGCCCGATCGTCCAGCGTCGGCGATCCGATGGCCCCCGCGTCGTCGATGTCGTCATCAACTGCGTCCGAATCGTCGAGGCAGATGACTGTCACGCCATCTGGTACGTGCGCCAGCAACGTCCGCTCCGACAGCACCACCGTCGTCGTCGAGTCCTGCACCATGTAGGCGAGCCGATCGGCAGGAAACGCCGGATCGAGCGGCAGATAGGCGGCGCCCGCCATCATCACACCATAGACGGCCGCCACCATGTCACTCGACCGGTGCAGGCACAGGCCGACGATGCGCGCCGGACCGAGATCGAGACGCGACAGCGTGCGGGCAATCGCCCGCGCGCGCCGGTGCAGGGTCGCGTACGTCGTCTCGACGCCGTCAGCGACCACGGCCACGGCGTCAGGCTGTGCCTGTGCCCGGGCGTCGAACAATGTGACGACCGTCTCCCCCGCCGGCAGCGGGTCCGCTGTCGCGTTCCAGGCAGTCACGATCGTGTGCCGCTCCCGATCGTCGAGCAGATCGATGTCATCGATACGGCACGACGGTGCGGCCACCACCGCATCGAGCACGCGCACGTAGTGCGCCATCAGCCTGGCAATCGTGGCCTCGTCGAACAGGTGCCGATCGAAGGACACGGCCATCCCGTTCTGCGCCGGGTCCGGCTGCTCGGTCTCGACAACGATGTTGAGATCGAACTGGATGCCGGGCATGTGGAGACGAACCGGCTCGGCGTGGAGTCCCGGCAGGCGGATCGGTTCGACCGGTGCGTTCAACACGTTGAACAGCACCTGGAAGAACGGCGTCCGGCCATCGCGCGCCGGCTTCAGCACCGACACGAGGTGATCGAACGACACGTCCTGATTGGCGTACGCATCGAGCGCCACCTGGCGGACACGCGCCAGCAGCTCATCGAACGTCTGCGATCCCGACATGTCGGTCCGGAGCACCAGCGTATTGACGAACATGCCCACGACCTGCTCCACGTCGCGCACGGGCCTGCTGCTGATGGGCGTCCCGACCGTCACGTCGGTCGTGCCGGTATACCGCGACTGGACGATCTTCCACGCCGCCACGAGCACCATGAACAGCGTCGCGTGGCGCGCGGCCGCCAGATCCCGGAGACGGGCCAGCAGTGGCGCCGGCAGCGGTGACCACGACCAGCCCGGACGTCCGTCCGCGATCGGTGTTCGCGCACGATCGGCAGGAAGCTCGACCACCGTCAGGTCCGCGAGTTGCCGACGCCAGTAATCGACCGGCGCCTGCAGGCGCGGTCCATCGATCCACGCCCGCTGCGCCACGGCGTAGTCGACGTACTGCACCGGCAGTGACGGCAGTTCGATGGGCTGACCCTGCACGAACGCGGTGTAGAGCCGGCAGAACTCACCCGTGAGGATCGTCATCGACCAGTGATCCGACACGAGGTGATGCATCGACACCACCGAGACGTGATGATCCTCGGCGAGACGAAGCAGGCAGACGCGCCAGAGTGGCCCACGTTCGATGTCGAACGGACGCGCCATGTATTCGAGTGCGCGCGTCCTGATGAGCGCCTCGTGCTCGTCGACGGGACTCGCCGACAGATCCTGCTGATCGAACTCGAGCGCGGCCGACGGCAGGACGCGCATGACCGGCTGCCCGTCGACCGTGGTGAACACGGTCCGCAGCGCCTCGTGCCTGGCGACGAGCGCGGTCCAGACGCGCGCCTGGACCTCCGGGACGAGCCGGCCGCGCAGCCGCAGGGCACCGCCGATGTTGTAGGCCGCCGATTCCGGGGACAACTGGTGCAGGAACCAGATCCGTTCCTGCGCCACGGCGAGCGGAATCGGATTCTGCCGACTGACGGGCGACAGGCTCAACGGCGCGTCCGTGGCCGCACGCTCGAGGAGATAGGCCAGGATGGCCGGCTTCTGCGCCTGCAGCGTTTCGCGCAATTCGGGCGTCACGACACCTGTCGGTGCCGAGAGCCGCAGTCGATCGCCGACGACCGTGAGCGAGATCCCGCGTGCTTCGAGATCGCGCACCAGCACGGCCCCCGACTCCTGTCCCCGCGCGCCCGTCATCGCACACCCGTCACCGCGGCCGGTCCCGGCACCCGGGCCGTGCGGTCACGCATCGCGGCCCGCCGTGCCACGGGTCCCCTCGTCGGCCTGCCGGATCGCGATCGGTCGCATGTCCGTCCATGCCTCGCGAATGAAGGCGAGGCAGTGATCTTCCGATCCGCGGCAGCCCGCATCGACCCAGCCGTCGGCATCGGGCAGGAACGACGGCTGCAGGCTGTACTGCCCCGCCTCGTTCACGACGACCCGGTATTCGACGGGTTGCTGATCCGCCATCTGTTCCATCCCACGCCACGCCTGGTAATCCCGGCGTTCCTCCTGTCAGGGCCGGGCCCGCTACCGACCGGCAGTATAGCCGGCGGCGTGCGGCCCCTGTGACCTCACGGCTCTGAATCCACGGCCGCCGGCCGTCGTCGCCCGAGCGCGGCACGCTGCCGATCCATCCGGTCCCGCGCCAGCGTCGCCGTCTGCGACGCCGCAACCGGCCCCGCCAGCCTGGCTGCCAGGCCGGCGACCGTCGGGGCCTCGAACAACTCCACCATCGAGATCTGCCGGCCGAAGACCTGCGTCACGCGGTTCTGCACCTGCGCCAGCAGCAGCGAGTGGCCGCCGAGATCGAAGAAGTTCGCATCGACGGGCACGCTCGCGACCTTCAAGACATCGGCCCAGATCCCGGCGACGTCACGCTCAGTGGCATTGGCCGGTGCGCGCGGCGGTACGCGCGCGGCGACGACCGGTGCGGGCAGGGCCTGGCGATCGACCTTGCCGTTCGGCGTGAGCGGCAGGACGTCAATCGGCACGCACACGGCCGGCACCATGTAGTCGGGCAGCGTGCGCCGCAGCGCCGCCCGGAGGCCGTCACCGTCGATGGGCGCGTCAGCCACCAGGTACGCCACCAACTGGTCCTGCCCGGACTCGGCGGGCCGCATGGCCACAACGGCCTGTCGCACGCCCGGCTGCGTCAGCAACGCCGCTTCGATCTCGCCCAGCTCGATCCGGAACCCGCGCAGCTTGACCTGGTGATCGCGTCGGCCCACGAATTCGATCTGGCCATCGCCCCGCATCCGCACCAGGTCGCCCGTTCGATACAGCCGCTCCGGCGCGTCGCCCGTCACCGCGAGCGTCACGAACTTCTCGGCGGTGAGCGCCGGACGGTGACGGTAGCCACGCGCCAGGCCCGCGCCGCCAATCCACAGTTCCCCGACGACGCCCGGAGGCGCGAGGACGCCGGGTGAGGTCATGACGTAGGCGGTCGTCTCGGCAATCGGACGGCCGATCGTCAGCGGCGCCCCAGCCGTCACCCGTGTGAGCGTCGACCAGATCGTCGTCTCGGTCGGCCCGTACAGGTTCCACAACCCGGCGCCGGCGGTCAGCAGGCGATCGGCCAGATCGCGCGGCAGCGCTTCCCCGCCGCAGAGCATCTTCAGTCCGGGCTGTCCGGTCCACCCGGCTTCGAGCAGCAGCCGCCACGTCGCGGGGGTGGCCTGAAGGATCGTCGCCCCGCTCTCGCGCAACAGGTCTGCGAGCGCGTGGCCGTCGATCGCCGTGGCGCGGTCGGCCAGCACCACGGTCCCGCCCACGGTCAGCGGCCCGTGCAGTTCGAGTCCCGCGATATCGAACGACAGCGTCGTCACCGCGACGAGGCGGTCGGACGGACCGATGCCTGGATCGGCGTGCATCGATCGCAGAAAGTTGACGAGCGCCGCGTGGGTGATCTGGACGCCCTTCGGCTGCCCGGTCGATCCCGACGTATACAGCACGTACGCCAGGTGATCCGGCGTGATCGCGAGCGGCGGCTCGGTCGATGGCTGCGCCGCCAGTTCCGCCGTCGACGTATCGACGGGGAACAACTCGACGCCCGGCAGCGACAGCCCCCGCAGGTGCGACTGCGTCAGGATCAACGTCAGGCCGGCGTCGATCGCCATGTAGGTCAGTCGATCCGCAGGAAACGCCGGGTCGAGCGGCACGTACGCGCCACCGGCCTTCAGAACCGCCAGCACCGCGATGACCATCTCTGCGGATCGATCCATCCAGATGCCGACGAGCGCATCGGGGCCGACGCCGCGCGCGCGCAGCACCCATGCCAGCTGATTCGCGCGGGCATCGAGCGCTGCATACGTCAATCGTTCTGCGCCGAACCGCAGGGCCTCGTTCGCTGGCGTTCGCGCCACCTGGGCAACGAACAGCGCCGGCACGGTGGACGCTGCGCCGGCCGGCAGCGACGGCCCCCGGGCCGCGGCGCGCACTTCTTCCAGCCCCGTGCCCGGGCCCACGAGTGGCACATCTCCCATCCGCACGTCCGGCGTCGTCACGAACGCCTCGAGCATCACGCGATAGTGATCGGCCAGGCGCGCGATCTGCGCCTCGTCGAACAGGTCGGTGGCGTATTCGAGCCGCACACCGAACCCCTCGGAATGATCGAACACGTCGACGGCGAGATCGAAACGGGCCGTGCCTGTCGGCACCTCCACGACCTCGGCCTCGAGCGCGTCGAGATCCAGGTGCGTCACGCGGCTGCCGTGCAGCACGAGCATGACCTGGAACAGCGGCGACGTCTCGCGCGTGCGCGGCGGCGCCAGGAGATCGACCAGCACGTCGAACGGCATCTCCTGGTGCGCATAGGCGGCCGCCGCCATCGGCCTGACGCGCGCCAGAACCTCGCGCAGAGTCGGATCGCCCGACAGATCCCCCCGCATCACGAGGTTGTTCGCGAAGAACCCGACCATCGCCGCGGCCTCGGCCCGATGGCGGTTGGCGATCGCCGTGCCCACCGGTACATCCGTCTCCCCTGTGTACCGCGCAATCAACGCCTGGAAGGCCGCAAGAATCACCATGTACGGTGTTCCGCCTTCACGACGAGCCAGCGTCCGCACGGCGTCGCTCAGATCGCGCGGCAGGACCGCGGCGACGGTCGCGCCCCGGCCCGATGGGGCCTGACTGCGCCGGCGATCCGAGGGCAGTTGGATCACGGCCAGCGGGGCCCGCAACTGTTCGCGCCAGAACGCACGCGCCTCGTCGATCGCGCCGCTCGTCAGCCACTGCTGCTGCCACGTGACGTAGTCGACGTACTGCACGGGCAGATCCGGCAGCCCGTGCGGCTGCCCGTGGCGCGCCGCGCGATAGATCACCTCGATCTCCCGGAGCAGGATCCCCACCGAGACGCCATCCGCGACGAGGTGATCGACGACGAACGTGAAGACGTGATGGGCGGGCGCGACATGAATCAGCGCGGCCCGCAGCAGCGGCGGCGTGGCCATGTCGAACGGCCGCCGCGCGAACGCCACGAGCCACGCCCGGATCGCCTCGTCCTGCGCCGCCGGCTCGAACGTCGAGACGTCGAATCGTTCGAGCGCCAGGGTCACGGCCGCGGCCACGCGACACACGGGGGCGCCGTCGACGGCCAGCAGGGCTGTGCGGAGACTCTCGTGGCGCCGCACCACTTCCGCGATCGCGTACTCCAGCGCGGCCACGTCCAGGGGGCCGCGCAGCCGGAATGCCGCCACCACGTTGTAGGCCGCACTGTCCGGATCGAACTGACGCAGGAACCAGAGCCGCTGCTGCGCGTGCGAGACCGGCATGGCCATCGTGCGCGGGACGGGGCGGATGCCCGCCTCGGCCTCGCGCTGCGCCTCGGCCCTGGCGCGCAGATGCGCCTTGATCGCGTCTCGCGATCCGGCCAGTTCCTCGCGAAGCTCGGCCGTCAGCGCGCCGCGCGGGGCGTTGACCGCGAGACGGTCGCCGTCGATCGTCAGGCGGATGTCGGCCGCCCGCAGACGCGCGAACAGCGGCTCCAGATCCGTCACAGACTCATCTCCTCCCTGTCCGCCACCGCAGGCGACGAGGACGCGGCGTCGTCGAACAGCGCGGCAATCCCGTCGGCCATCGCGTGGATCGTGGGCCATTCGAACGCGGCCGTTGCCGGCACCGGACGCCCGACGATCGCCTGCATCCGGTTCCGCAGTTCCACGGCCGTCAGCGAATCGAGGCCCAGGCTGGTGAACGGTTCATCCGGATCGAGCGCGTCGATCGTCCCCGGCAGCCCCAGCACCGTGGCCAGTTGTCGCCGCACGATAGCCACCAACTGCGCCCGGCGATCACCGGGAGTCAGAGCCGCCAGATCGACGCCAGCCGCCTGCGACGTCGCCGGCCCATGATCACCATCACTCGACTGCCGTGCGGCCTCGACCAGCGGCCGGATCACCGGCGGCACGCGCGATCCGATCTGCGCCGCGAGGGTCGGCCAGTCGATCGGCGCGACAGTCACCTGCGTGCCGTTGTCGCGAACGACGAGATCCAGGGCCTGCACGCCTTCGGCAGGACTCAACGGCAGCAGGCCGAGCGTGCCGGCCCTGTCGACCGTGGCCCCTCGTGCCGCCATGCCGACCTCGCTCCACGCGCCCCAGCCGATGCTCAGACCCGGACGATCGCCTTCCCGCCGGTGGTGCGCCAGCGCATCGAGGAACGCGTTGGCCGCCACATAGTTGGCCTGCCCCGGTGCACCGAGCACCGCCGACATCGACGAGTACATGACGAAGAAGTCGGGGCGATCGCCGCGCGCGTCGATGGCCGTGTGCAGGCGCCAGGCCGCATCGGCCTTCGGCCCCATCACCGCCGCCAGCCGCGCCGCGGTCTGGCCCGTCAGCAGGCCGTCGTCGAGAACGCCGGCCGCGTGAATGACACCGCCGATCGCGTGCGATCCGACGGCGCCCATCAGGCGCGCGATCCCTTCCGGCGTCGAGACGTCAGCCGCAACAGGCACGACGTCGACGCCGCGATCGCGCATCGCCGCCAGCGCCGCCTCGGTCTCACCGTCCGGCGCACGACGACCGACGAGCACCAGGCGACGCGCGCCCTCGTCAGCGAGCCAGCGCGCGGCGAGCCCGCCAATCCCCCGCAGGCCGCCCGTCACGACATAGGTCGCGTCCGGACGCACGACCGGATCGATCGGCGGCCACACGCTCGGGTGCCGGAAAACGACGCGTCCCACGTGGCGCGCCTGCGCCATATAGCGGAACGCGTCGGGCGCCCGCTCGAACGGGAACGTCGTGCAGGGCAGCCACGGCAGCGCGCCGGACGCGATGTCCTGCAGCACCGTCGCGAAAATCTGTCCCACGAGCTCTGGCGTGTCGCGCGCGTTGTCGTTGCAATCGACGACGTGGTACTTGATGCCGCGGCCGAGCGCGGCCACCTGTTCCTGCGTCCACACGCCGCGCTTCCCGATCTCGAGGAACACGCCGCCCTCGGTCAGGCAGTCGAAGCTGCGCGCGAGCAGCGGACCGGCCAGCGAGTTGAGGACGATGTCGACGCCACGGCCGCCGGTGATGTGGAGCAGGTCGTCGGCAAACGACGTGCTGCGCGAATCGAGGGCGTGATCGACACCGAGGCGTCTCAGGAGCGCGCGCTTCTCCGGGCTGCCGGCCGTGGCGAAGATCTCCGCGCCCGCGCGGCGCGCCAGGGCAATCGCGGCCATGCCGACGCCGCCGGCGCCCGAGTGGATCAGCACGCGCTGCCCGCGCGCCATCTTCGCAATGCGATTGAGCGTGATATCGGCCGTCAGATACGCCGTGGGAATGGCCGCGCCCTGTTCGAACGTCACCCCTGCCGGCAGCGGCGCGACGAACTCCCAGCGCGTCACCGCGTGACTGGCGAATGCGCCCTCGACCATGGCCACCACGCGGTCGCCCACGGCGAAGCCGCGGACGGCCTCGCCGACAGCGACGACTTCGCCGGCGCAGTCGCTGCCGAGGTGGCGGATTTCGCCGGGATACATGCCGAGCGCGCTCAACACGTCGCGGAAGTTCAATCCACTCGCCCGTACGCGAATCTCGACATCGCCGGGCCCGGGTGTCCGTCGTTCGGCCGGTTCGATCGTCAGGTTCTCGAGCGTGCCGCGCTCGGCGATGGTCAGGCGATGGGGCGCGAGATCGACAGGCGGAGCGGACCGGCGCAACCGGCGCTCGAGCCGCGGCGTGTACCGCACGCCCTTCCTGTACGCCACGGGCTCGACATCCGCGTCCGCCACCACTTCACGCAGCAACAGCGGCGCTTCGCCGACGCTCGTCTGTGAATCGAGATCGATCAGGCCGATCCGGAGATCCAGGTGCTCGTTCGCCGCCACGCGCGTCAGGCCTGCCACGGGTGCCTGCTCGAGCCTGACGGTCTCGGTGCCATCGACGATCTGGCTGCCGGCCGTGACGATCCAGAGCCGCGGCGCACTGCCCTCCGTGCGATCGGCCAATGCCTGCACCAGACCCAGCGCCGCCTCGGTACCGAACCGCTGGACGCCGCCCGGCACATCCTCGGCCGACAACCGCGGAACGCGCAGGGGCCAGAACGAGATCACGCCTCGTACCGCCGCCTTTCCGGCAGTGGCCAGCGCGCGACGATACGCCTCGGGATCGTCGGGAGCGATGGTCACCGCGGCCTCGTCACCAGCGTCCTCGCCCGACGGGATGACGCGCGTCACCGTGCCCGCGTGCGCGCGCAACTGCTCGATCAGGCCCGCCGCGCGGCCGGTGCCATCGTCGAAGATCACCCACTGTCCCGTCGCGTCGGCGGGCGCCGCCGTCGCCGCCAGGGGCGCGTCCGTCCAGACGGTCTCGTAGAGCCAGCTCTCGATCCGCGCGGCGTGGCGGTGGCGGAACAGGTATCTGTCGGCCGCCCGGCACCGCAGCCCCTCGAGCCGCGCCACGGGCCGACCGTCGCTCGTCTCGATCCGCACGTCGAACACCAGCATGTCGCCCCTGGCCGCCGGCGGCCGGACCCGCGCGTGACTCCGCAGGATCCCCTCAGGGTGCGAGAACCACACGAATCGGTCGACCCCAATCGGCAGGAACATCCGGCCATCGTCGGCCCCGGGCAGCCGGTCCATCACCACGGCCGAGACGTGCAGGCACGCATCGAGGACGGCCGGATGAACGAAGTACGGATCGCGGGTGGCCGCCAGGAGCGGCGCCGCGTCGATCTCCCCAATCGCCTCGCCGTCACCCGCCTTCACCAATCGCATCGCGCGGAACTGCGGGCCGAAATCGACCCCGAGCTCGGCAAGCTTCGCGTAGAACGGTCCGACCTCGACGTCGTCGGGCAGCCGGGTCGCGATCGACGCGAGCGCCTCCTCGTCTCCGCTGTCGGCAGAGAGTCCGGTGCTGCCGCCGGCATGACAGGACGCATGCTGCGCCCACGGCTCGTGGCCGGCGTCGCTGTCGCGACTGAAGAGTCGCAGGCGCGACGTACGGCCCGCACGATCGACGACGACCTGCATCGTGCGGGACTGGCCGGCGAGCAGCGGCATCGGCTCACCGACCTCGACCTGATCGAGCGTCGACACGCCGGGCGTCACCTGTCGGGCCGCGGCCAGCAGCGCCTCGAGATAGGCCGTGAGCGGCATCACGACCTCGGACGCGATCCGGTGATCGGCAACCCACGCGGGCGTCGACGCATCGACACGTCGCTCGAACTGCGCGATGACACCGGCCACGTCGAGCCGCTCCCCGAGCAGATCGTGGACCGATCGCCCTGCCGCCTTCCGCGACCGCGACAGGAACGGCACGAGATACCGCTGGCGCTGGAAGGGGTAGGTCGGCAGCGCGAGGCTGGCGCGCCGGTCCGGCCCGCCGATCGCCGCCCAGTCCGGGCGGAAGCCGCGCGCGTACAGCTGCGCCGCGCCCTCGATCATCTGGCGCCAGCCCGGGCGGTTGCGCCGCAGCGATGGCACCCACGTCTTCGCCTCGCCCTCGTCGCCCAGGCACGTCCGGGCCAGCGCGATCAGCGTCGGGTGCGGCCCCACCTCCACGAACACGTCGCACGCGAGCGCGGCGGCCGTCTCCACGGCGCGGCCGTACAGCACGGGCTGGCGCGCGTGAGTCGTCCAGTATTCATTCATGCGTGACTGCCACTGGTTCCAATCGAGCACATCGCCAGTGAGCGTGGAGATCCACGTCAGCGTGGGCGCGGCATGGACCACATCGGCGGCGACCCGGCCGAAGGCCTCGATCATCGGCGCCATCAGCGGCGAATGGAACGCGTGCGACACGGTCAGGGCCTGCGTGCGCATCCCGGCCGCGGCCAGGCGTGCCGCGATGGCCGCCACGTCGTCGCCGGCGCCCGAGATCACGACGGTGTCCGGCGCGTTGACGGCCGCCAGCGACACGGTGTCGGCGTGCGCCGCGATCTCACGCCGCACGACCTCTACGTCGCCCTGGATCGACACCATCGCCCCGCCGGCGGGCAGGGCCTGCATCAGGCGCCCGCGCGCGGCGATCAGGCGCGCGCCATTCTCGAGACTGATGACCCCGGCCACGACCGCCGCGGCGAATTCGCCAACGCTGTGCCCGATGACCACCGCGGGCTCGATGCCCCAGCTCCGCCACGTGGCCGCCAGCGCCACCTCTATCGCGTAGAGCGCGGGCTGGGTGAATCCCGTCTGCTCCAGCGACACCTCGCCGATCCCGAACAGTACGTCGCGCAGCGGCCGGCCGAGCAGAGGGTCGAGCACGGCAGCACATCGGTCCAGCGTGGCCGTGAACACGGGATCGATACCGTCGAGGTCGCGGCCCATACCGACGTACTGCGCGCCCTGACCGGTGAACAGGAAGACCACACGGTGACGGGTGCCCGCCGCCACGGTCCCGCCAATCGCCACGTCGTCGCCCGCCGCCACGCGCCGGAGCTCCGCGATCATCCCGTCGCGATCGGCCGCGATCGCGACACGCCGGATCGGCAGGTGCGCGCGACCCGCACCGGCCGTGACGCACACGTCGCCGAGGTCGTCTTCCGGATGCTGCGCCAGGTGATCGGCGTACCGCGTCGCCAGCGGCGCCATCGCCGACTCGGTCCGCACCGAGAGCGGCAGGGCGTACATCGGCCGCGCCCCGCCCGGGGTCGTCGTCTCGATGGCCGGGCGCTCCTCGAGGATGACGTGCGCGTTCATCCCGCTGAACCCGAACGCGCTCACGCCGGCCCGCCGCGGCTGGTCGGCCGGCACGTGCCAGTCGTGCAGGGCCGTGCTCACACGCAGCGGCAGCCGATCCCAGGGGACGGCGGGCGTCAGCGTGCGCACGTGCAGACTTGCCGGAAGCTGATGATGCCCGAGCGCCAGGACGAGCTTGATCACGCTCGCCACGCCCGAGGCCGCCTCGAGATGCCCGATGTTCGACTTGACGGACCCGAGTTCCAGCGGCAGCTCCGGCGTCCGGCCCTCGCCGTACACGGCAGCCAGCGCCTCGACTTCGATGGGATCGCCGAGCGACGTGCCGGTGCCGTGCGCCTCGACGTAGGCCACGTCGGTGGGGGCCAGACGCGACGCAGCCAGCGCCGCACGCACGACCTCCTGCTGCGCCAGTCCGTTCGGCACCGTCAGGCCGCTCGATCGACCGTCCTGGTTGATCGCTGACCCGCGGATGACCGCCAGGATGCGCCGGCCGTGACGCGTCGCGTCCGACAGGCGCTCCAGCACGATCAGTCCGCACCCCTCGCCTCGCACGAACCCGTCGGCCGACGCGTCGAACGTCTTGCAGCGCCCTTCGGGCGACAACATGCCCCACTTCGAAATCAGCACGAACGGATCGGGCGACAGGATCGCGTTCACGCCGCCGGCGACGACCAGGTCACTCTCGCCATCGCGCAGGCTCTGACAGGCCGCGTGGATCGCGACCAGCGACGACGAGCACGCGGTGTCGATTGCCATGCAGGGACCGCGGAACCCGAAGCTGAACGACACGCGGCCTGCCGCCGCGTTCAGCGCTGTCCCGGTCGCGAGATAAATGTCGCTGCGCGCCGGATCATTGACGTCGATCCGCTGCGCGTAGTCCGTCGACGTGATCCCGACGAAGACGCCCGTCCGCGATCCGTCGAGCCCGTCGGCGGGAATGGCCGCGTGCTCGAGCGCTTCCCAGGTGGTCTCGAGCAGCAGCCGCTGCTGCGGATCCACGCCGTTGGCTTCGCGCGGGGACATGCCGAAGAATCCGGGATCGAACTCGTCGATCCGGTCGAGGAATCCCCCCGCCTTGGTGCGCGCCTTGCCGGGCGTGCGCGGATCGGGATCGTAGTACGCGTCGACGTCCCAGCGATCCGGCGGCACCTCACCGACGACGTCCCGACCGTCGGCGAGCAGGCGCCAGTACGTGTCGGGATCGACCACGCCGCCGGGCAGCCGGCACGCCATGCCGACAATCGCGATCGGTTCGTGGCGGGAGCGCTCGGCGTCCACGATCCGCTTCTGGAGTCGCTCGATCGTCGTCAGCGCCGTCTGCAGCACGTTGCGCCGATCGTCGACCGTCCTGCTTTCATCCTTCATGCGCGACATCCCTCGTCTCTCCGGCCGGCCCGGCGTCCTTGTTCACGTGCCCATCCCACTCGCCGCGCCCGGCAGGGTGCTCCACGCTCCCGATGACATCCGGCAGACCCGCGCGGCCAGCATGGTACCAGCCACGCCTGCGCGGTTGTTCCCGACGCACGCCGGCCGACGCGGCGACTCCGCGGCCCACGGCCACGCTCACCTGATGCCCCGTCACTTCAGCTGCTCCAGTCGTGCGGCCAGCCGGGCTTCGAGTTCCTCCTCGGTCAGCATGTCGAGATCGACATCCTCACTGACCGCCGCAGGCGCAGCCTCCTCGCCCTGCGTCGCCCGTGCGACCGGCGACGACGCCTCGACGGACGTCTGCGCGAGTCGAGTCTCGAGGAATCCGCTCAGGGCCACGACGGTGGGATAGTTGAACGTCAGCGTCGACGGCAACGCCTGGCCGGTGCCCCGCTCGAGCCGGCGCTTGAGCTCGACCGACATCAACGAATCCATCCCGAGATCGAAGAGCCCCGTCGTGTCGGCGACCGGCGCCCCGGCATCGAGACCGAGGACCGATGCCACTGCCGCTTCGACGAACGTCGTGATGACGTCGCGACGACGACTGGCCGGCACGCCGGCCAGTTGCGCAATCAGCGCCGGCGTGTTGGCTGCGGCCTCGACGGTCGCCGTCTGACGCATGGCAGCCGGTGTGGTGCCCAACTCGGCCAGCAGCGGTCGCGCGCGTCGCGCCTCGTGCACGGGCTTGAGCACCTTCCAATCGACAGCCGCCACGATCGCGCGGCGCTCGCCGCGCGCCATCGCACGGCCGAGAATCCGCAGAGCGTCTGGCGCCGGCATCGGTTCGAGTCCGACTTCGCGGAAGCCGCGCCGATCGTCGGCCGATGCCAGTCGCATGACATCCCACGTTCCCCAGTCGACGGCGATCGTCCGACACGTCGACGACGTCGCTGTTTCGGCCGTGGCATCGAGGAACAGATTCGCGGCCGCATAGTGCGCCAGTCCCGACGCGCCGATCAGCGCGGTCGTCGACGAGAACAGCACCAGGAACTCCACCGGCTCCCGCGCAGCCAGCCGCTCGAGCGCGATCGTGCCCTCGACCTTCGGCCGCAGCATGGCGTCGACCTGCGCCGGGGACAGATCGACGAACGCCGCGGCGCTCATCGCCGCGGCCGCGTGCACGATCCCCCGCACGGGCGGGGCCCCCGCCTCGGCAATCGCGCGCACGACGTCGTCCATGGAAGACTCATCGGCCACGTCGCCGCGCAGGGCCAGCACGCGCACGCCCATCGCCTCGATCTCGCGGATGGCCGGCGCGTCGGGCACGGGCGTCCGCCCGACGAGCGCAATGACCCGCGCGCCACGCGTCGCGAGCCAGCGGCCGACGACGAGACCGAGTCCGCCGTAGCCACCAGTTACGAGGTAGGTCGCGTCCGGCCGCAGCGAGATCTCCGGCCCCGACGGCTCGGGCGCAGGCCGCAGGCGACACACGTGCCTGTGACCGGCCCGCCACGCCGACTGATCCTCACCGTCATCGGCGTCGATGGCGGTGAGGAGCGCGATCGCGCGATCAGCAGCAGACACGTCGGGATCGAGATCGACGGCACCGCCCCATCGCGACGGGTGCTCCAGCGCGAAGACGCGCCCCACACCCCACACCGGCCGCTGCCATCGCGCGTCGGGCCGGATGCGGTCTGCCACGTCCATGGCACCGCACGTCGCGATCCAGACACGCCCGGCCGCCGGAGTCTGAGCGACAGCGGCCAGGCACCGGATGGGCGCGGCCACCGCCAACGTCGACGCCGCGCGCACGTCGCCGGCCGCGTCGCCGGCGTCCATCGCGCCGAGGTAGACCACCTCGTCCGCATCGGGCCACGGATCGGTCGACGCCACCGCGCGCGCGGTCACGCGATCGCCGCGCGCTTCCAGGTGCGCACGCACGTCCGCTACCACACGATCCGACCCGCCGACAATCGTCCACACACGGCCCGTCACCGGCACGCGCGCCACGATCAGCGCCTGCTGCGCCAGCGCACCGGTCATCGTCTCGCCCGACGACGGGACGACGTGGACATCCTCGAAGCCGCTGTCCGCGAGCAGGCGCGTCCAGGCGTCGCGGCCGATCAGCGGGTGGCTGCCGCGCCGGTCCGTATCCGTGAAGCGCCACCACCCCTCCGTCAGCCCGAAGGTGAGATCCACCCAGCCCGCCGGCGTCACGCCCTCGAGCAGGATCAGCTGCCCGCCAGGCCGCAGCAGGCTCCGCGCATGCGCCACCGCCTGCGCCAGATCGGCAGCCGCATGGAGCACGTTCGCCGCGATGACGACATCGCAGCCGGCCGGTCGGAATCCCTGCACGACCGGATCGCGCTCGATGTCGAGCAACGCGGTCGTGAAGCCGTCGTACGCGCCGAACTGCTCCCTCGCCCGCTCGAGGAACAGTGGCGAGAGATCGGTGAACGTGTAATCGATCGGCCGCGTCGCCAGGCACGGCAGGACAAATGTCGTTGTCCCACCTGTACCACCACCAATCTCAATGACCTGCAGCCGGCGTCCGTCGGGCAGCGCGGCCGTCGCCGCCGTCAAGGCCTCGACGATGGCCGTGTTGTACGTACGCGCATAGGGTGACTCGACGTACAACTCGCGCGCTTCGGCGAACGACCCGCCGGGGAACAGCAGTTGGATCGGATCCTGGATGCCGCGCAGGACCGGGGCGAGCGCGCCGCCGCAGCGCCGGAGCAGGCGGAGCTCGCCCGCGGTGGCGGCAAAACGGGCGATCGCCTCGTCGTAGTCCGGCCCGGGATCGCGGTTGACGAGACGGCGATGGAGCTCCCACGTCCCATCGTCGTGCGACTGCACGATGGCCGCGTCGGCCAGCATGTGGAGCATCCGATCGAACAGCCGTCGATACCGCGGCAGCACACCGAGGGCGTCGGCCTCGGACGCGGCACGGAATCGCCGGCCGGGCGTGTCATCGAATCCGAGACTCGCCAGTGCCGCCTGCACGTGCCCCACACTGAACTGATCGAGCCGCGGCAGCAGCGTGTCGTACACCGCCACCCCGTGATCGGCGGCCAGTTCAGTCACGCGCGTGCGCACATCCGGCACGAACGCCGTGGGTCGCGCGAGATGCGGGGCGGCCGGGCCCGACGCGTCGATGACGGGCCAGTCGAGACGGTAGCAGAGACTGGCCGATGCGTGGGGCGACAGGGTGCTGTGCGACGCGCGCCGCACGGTCACGCCCGCGAGCACCCCGATGACCGATCCATCCTCGTGGCGGATCGTGAGATCGGCGTGCCACTCCGTCGCCCGCGCTCGCGTGTCTGCCGGCGTCCCGGTCTGCCGCAGACGGACGTGACACACGAACGTGCGCGGCAGCGGCCACGTGAGTTCGAGGCGTTCGATGGCCGCCAGCAGGAACGGCTCGTCCCCATCGTCTTCGGCCGGCAGCGCGAGCCCGATCGTCTGGAGCGCACCGTCGAGCCGTCCGACGTGCGCCTCGTCGTCAGGCACCGCTGCCACAGACTCGTCCGGGCCGATACGCGCCAGTGCCTCGGCGCCCTGTTGCCTGACATCCCGAATCGTGCGGAACACGGGCCCGAGGTCGATGCCGAGCCGCCGCAGTCGATCGTAATAGTCGCCGCACGGCCGTGCGGGACCGAGGACCGCTTCGATGTCGGCGAGTGGCCGCGTGTCGGCGCCTGCATACGCATCGCCCGCGATCGCGACCAGGCGTCCGGCGGCATGGCGTACCCAGTCATCCTCGCGAACGGTGCGACTGTAGATCTCGAACCGCCGCGTCCCGTCGCGTGCCACGGGCATGTGGATCTGCACCACACGGCCGTCGACGGCAGCCCCGGTCTCGTCGACTTCGGCCACGACCAGCGGCACGCCGATGGTGAAATCGACCACGGCGCGCGGGGCCCCGATCGCCGCGGCCGACGCCTGGACGAGGGCGAGCATCATCGGTGCCGGCACGATGGACGTCCCGTGGACACGATGGCCGTCCAGGCAGGCCGGACGATCGACGCGCAGGACGGTCTCGAACGTCGGGACCGCTGTCGACACGCGCGTCGGCGCCAGAGCGCGGCCTGCCGTGATCGGCTGCCACGCCGATGGTGACGCGAGCGTGGACGCGGGAATCCAGAACGTCCGCTCTTCGAAGGGATACGTGGGCAACGACACGATACGCGCGCCCGTGCCACGGCAGACGGCTGACCAGTCAATCGCCGCACCTGCGACATACAGGGCCGCAAGGGCGTCCATCACCTGCGTCCCCTCGTCCTGGCCACGCCGCATGGACGCGACGAGACAGGTATCAGTCTCGGGCAGCGTGCGCTGGGCCAGCGCCGTCAGCGTCGGATGCGGACCGACCTCGAGGAAATGGCGGAACCCGCGCGCATGGAGCCACGCGATGCCGTCGGCGAAGCGGACCGGCTCGCGCAGGTGCCGTCGCCAGTACGTCGCGTCAGGCACGATCGCGGGCAGTGCTCCGCCCGTCACGTTCCACGCGATCGGCACACGCGGCGCCTGTGCGGGCACGCGGCGCGCCCGATCCTCGAGGGCGGCGAGCACCGGCTCGACGAGCGGGGAATGCGCCGCCAGCGACACCGCGAGCGTGCGTCCCTCGATCGGTACGGTTGCCAGGTCCGAGAGCAGCGCCTCGACAGCGCGGCGCTCGCCGGACACGACCACGCTGTCAGCCGCGTTGACGGCCGCAATGGCCAGCCGCCCGCTGAACGGCGCGATCGCCGCTTCCACCTCGGCCCGCGACGCGAAGATCGCCGCCATCGCGCCACCGTCGGGCAAGGTCTGCATCAGCCGGCCGCGGTCCACGACCAGCGCAAACCCATCGTCCAGCGTGAACACGCCGGCCACGGCCGCCGCGACGTATTCGCCGAGCGAGTGGCCGATCACGGCCGATGGTGCGATGCCCCACGATCGCCACAACTCCGTCATGGCGTATTCGAGCGCGAACAGCGCGGGCTGCGCCCAGGCCGTGTCGTGAATCAGCGACGCGTCCGCGTCGGGGCCGTACAGCACGGACGTCAGCGTCCGCCCCGCCTCGTCGGCGCCCATCAGGTCCCGGCAGCGATCGAGAGCGTCGTGGAAGACCGGATACGTGTCGTACAGCTGCCGTCCCATGCGCGGCGTCTGCGCACCCTGCCCCGTGAAGAGGAACGCGATCTCCGGCGGCTGGCCCGGGACGGCAGTTCCGACGTGCAGGGCCGGATGCGTCTCGCCGCGCAGGTACGCCTCGAGCGCCGCGATGACCGTCTCTGTGGTCTCGGCCACGACGGCCAGACGCTCGCTGTGATGCGCGCGGCCCATCCCGAGCGTTCGGGCCACATCGGCGATCGGCGGGCTGTCGGTCGTCAGCCGCGCGACGAGATCGCGGGCACGCCGCTCGAGCGCCTCGACCGTGCGCGCCGACAGCGGCAGGCAGTGGACGTGGCGCGACACCGGGGCCGGCTGCGCCACCGGCACCGGGGCGTCTTCGAGGATCACGTGCGCGTTCGTGCCACTGAACCCGAACGAGCTGACGCCCGCGCGCCGTGGAGTCTCGCGTCGCGGCCACGCCACACCGCCGGCCTCGACGCGTATCGGGTACGCCTCCCAGGCGATGTGCGGACTCGGCTCTGTGAAGTGCAGGTGCGGCGGAATGCGCTCGTGCCGCAGCGACAGGATCACCTTGATGACCCCGGCGACGCCGGCTGCCGACTCGAGGTGACCGATGTTCGTCTTGACCGATCCAATCAGCAACGGCCTGTCCGTCGCCCGCCCGGCACCAAGGGCTCCGGCCAGTGCCCGGACCTCGATCGGATCGCCCAGCGTCGTCCCGGTGCCGTGCGCCTCGACGTAGTCGACCTCGTGCGCCGCAACGCCCGCATCCGTGAGCGCCGCACGAATCACGGCCTCCTGCGCCGGGCCGCTCGGTACCGTCAGGCCACCGCTCCGGCCATCCTGGTTGACGGCTGTACCGCGAATCACGGCCAGGACGCGATCGCCGTCGGCTTCTGCATCCGCCAGCCGCTTCAGTACCAGCACGCCGCAGCCCTCGCCGCGCGAGAACCCGTCGGCCGCCGCGTCGAACGTCTTGCACCGGCCATCGGGCGCGAGCATGTGCGCCTTCGTCAGCGCGATGGTCGTCTCCGGCGCGCACATCACGTTGACGCCACCGGCCAGCGCCAGCCGCGATTCGCGCAACTGGAGGCTCTGACACGCCAGGTGCAGCGCGACGAGCGACGAGGAACAGGCCGTGTCGACAGAGACGGCGGGGCCCTGCAGGCCCAGGCAGTACGCGAGGCGGCCGGACGCCACGCTGTGCGCGTTGCCGGACGCGAGATAGGCATCGATGTGCTCGACGCCCCTGCCGATCGCACGCGAAAAGTGATCGCTGTTGCAGATGCCGAGGAAGACGCCGGAGGCGGATCCGGCGAGACTCTCGGGCGAGATCCCCGCGTCCTCGAGCGCTTCCCACGCCACTTCGAGCATCAGTCGCTGCTGCGGATCCATCGTCTGCGCTTCGCGCGGCGAGATCCCGAAGAACGCGGCATCGAACCGATCGATCCGATCGAGGAAGCCCCCGTGTCGTACCGACATCCGGGCCGGCACGTCCGGATCCGGATCGAAATACCGATCGATGTCCCACCGATCGGCAGGCACCGGACCGATCGCATCGCGGCCCTCACGCAGCAGATCCCAGAACGCGTCGGGACTGCTGGCCCCGCCAGGCAACCGGCAGCCGAGGCCGACGACCGCGATCGGTTCGCGCGGACGCGGGCCGGCCTGCTCGAGCTGATCGTGCAGTTCGAGCGCCAGGAGCGCGAGCCGCTTCGGCGAGAGCCGACTGATGCGATCGAAGAAATCCGTGCTCATCGACGTCTACGTCCTCGGGCGCGCGCGCGCCGCCAGTTGTCGCTCCACCTCGTCGTCCGACAGATCGGCGATCGACGCCAGCAGATCCGGCGCGGGCGCCTCGACCACCGCAGCCGGCGCGACCTTCGGCTCGATCGCCAGCACCTCGGTCACCAGATAGTCGGTCAGGCTGTCGAGGCTGGGATAGTCGAACAGCAGGCTGGCCGGCAGCGACCGCTCCAGCGCGCTGCCGAGCGTGTTCCGGAGTTCCACGGCCAGCAGGGAGTCGAGCCCCAGTTCCCCGAGCGGCGTGCGCGGATCGACGGGGCGCGACGGATCGAGCCCGAGCGCGCGCAGCGCGCTCTCGCGGACGAACGCGGCCACGATCGATCGGCGTCGTCCGGTTTCGGCCGCCGCGATGCGATCGATCACGCGCTCGCGCGGCGCGCCGGATGCCGCAGGTACGACGGGCGCGGCGACAGGCGCGGTCGCGGCCACGATCTCGCGGAAGATCGGCAGGCGGCCGGCCCGGCTCCGCTCGAGGTACCGCGGCCAGTCGATCGCGATGACGACCACCTGCGCGGGGCCTGTCTCGATCAGTACATCCAGCGCACGCAGGCCCTGGCTCGTCGAGAGCGCGCCGATGCCCTGCGCCTCGAGGCGCGTCGTCGCACCACGGTCGACGGCGGCGCCCACACCGGCCCATGCGCCCCAGTCGATGCTGATCGCCGGCTGCCCGTTGGCGCGGCGCTCGTGCGCCAGCGCGTCCAGTGCCGCACTGGCGGCCGCATGATTCGCCTGGCCTGGAGCCCCGAGCACAGATGCGGCCGAGGAGAACAGGACGAACATGTCGATCGGATCGACGGCCGTCAGCGTGTGCAGCAGCCAGCCGCCGATCAGCTTCGGCGCCAGTGCCGCACGGAACGACGCGGCATCCTGATGGATGACCGCTGCGTCGGCGAGCACGCCGGCGCTGTGGATCACGCCGCGCAGCGGCGGTCCCGTCCGTCGCAACCGCGCGATCAGCGCCGACATGGCCGTTTCGTCCGAGACGTCCAGCGCCTCGACGACCACGTCCGTCCCGAGCGCGCGCATGTCCTCGATCGCCGGCACGGCCCCATCGGTGGCCCCGCGCCGCCCGACGATCACGATCCGACCGGCGCCACGCGTCGCCAGGTCGCGCGCGACGACGAGCCCGAGCCCTGATGCACCGCCGGTGACGAGGTACGTTCCGTCGCGCCGCACTCGCGGAGTCGATCGGCGACCGTGCCTGACCACGACCTTGCCGATGTGCCGCGCCTGCGCCATGAACCGGAAGGCGCGCGCCGCATCGCCGATCGCGAACACGTGGCGCGGCAGCGACGGCAGCCGGCCCGCGCGCCACGCCTCGGCGAGACGCGCGAACAGCGTGCCGATCAGCGCGGGATCGCGATCGGCCACCGTGCCCCAGTCGACCACCCAGTACGCGATCGCGCGGCCGAGCGCCTCGACCCACGCCGGACTCTTGATGCCGCGTTTGCCGATCTCGACGAACCGTCCGCCGTGCGCCGTGGCACGAAAGCTCGCCTCGATCGCGTCGCCCGAGAGCGAGTTCAGCACGACGTCCACGCCGCGCCCGCCCGTGGCCGCGAGGATCTCGTCCGCGAACGCCGCCGAGCGCGAGTCGAAGACACCGGCCACGCCGAGCGACAGCAGCCGCGCGCGCTTGGCCGGCGATCCGGCCGTCGCGAAGACGACCGCGCCGGCCTGCTGCGCCAGGTGCACGGCCGCCAGTCCCACACCACCGGCCGCCGCGTGAACGAGCACGGTGTCGCCGGCCTTCAATCCGGCCAGGTGACGCAGGCAGTACTCGGCGGTGATGTAGGCGATCGGAAACGCCGCGGCCTCTTCGGCCCCGACACCGTCGGGGATCCGCTGCACGAGCGCGGCAGGCGTGGTGACGTGCGAGGCGAAGCAGCCGTGGCCCACGGCCATCACCGCATCGCCCACCTGCACGCCCGTCACCCCATCGCCGAGCGCTGCGACGCGCCCGGCGCACTCGCCGCCGAGCGGTCCGGGATCGCCGGGGTACATGCCCAGCACGTTGAGCACGTCCTTGAAGTTGAGCCCCGTCGCCTCGACGGCGATCTGGATCTCGCCGGGTGCCGGCAGCCGCGGCTGATCGGGATCGACGGCGAGGCCGTCGATCGCGCCACCGTGCGGCACGAGCCGATATCCCCCGACAGGCAGCATCACGCCTTGGTCGTCGGTGTCGCGATGTGGACGGATCGACAGCAGCCGTGCCGCGCGCCGCGCGCCGCCGTGCCAGGCCACCTGCGTCTCCTCGAACGGCTCGTCGAGTTCCGCCAGCAGCGCTCCCGCATCGTCGGTCGACGCGTCCGGATCGAGATCGACGCAGACGAGCCGGAGTTCCGGGTGCTCGAGGCTCACCGTCCGCCCGAGTCCCCACGTGGTTGCCTGCACCGGATCCACGTGACGATCGCCGTCGTGGGCCCGCTGCGCGCCACGCGTGATCGCCCACACGCGCGCGTCGCCATGCTCGCCACCCACCGCGCGCCATCCGCCGTCCCCTGCGTCGACGAGCGCCTGCACCAGTCGCAGCACGCTGAGACCGCCCGTCGTCTGGGCCTCGTCGATCGCCGAAACGGACAGCGCCGCGGCATGCACGTGATCCAGGCTCCACGCGTGCACGATGCCCTGCGGCGATCGGCCGGCCGCACGCAGGTGCGCAAGCAGGCGACGGTAGTGCTCGGGGTCTGCCGGATCGATCGTGTACGCGTCCTCGTCGACGGCAAACGCCTGGCCTGGCCGCACGGTTGCGCAGTCGTCGCCGCGTTCCCGCAGCGTCCCGCACACGGCGGTGCCGACAGTGCCCGCGTCAGTGAAGACGAGCCACTGGCGCGACGTCGCGTGAGCAGGTCGCTCCGACGCGCGACAGACGAACAGTGACTGCAGGGCCAGCGTGCCACGCGCCGACGCGCTCACGGGCAGCGCCTCGACCTCCGCGAAGCCGCCATCGCCGAGCAGCGCCACCCACGCGTCGCGGGAGATCGTCGGATACGCGGGACGCAGGTCGTGATCCGTGAACGCCCACCAGCCGTCGGTGAACCCCACCGTGAGATCGAACCACCGCTGTGGCGCCGTCACCTCGAGCATCACGAAGAGGCCGCCGGGCGCGATCAGCCGGCGCAACGCGGCGATCGACTGCCGCAGATCCGCCGTGGCGTGCACCACATTCGACGCAATGACGATGTCGAACGTGCCGGGCTCGAATCCCTGCGCTTCGGGGGCCCGCGCGAGATCGAACGTGCGGAACCGCGTCCCGGCGTGCGCGCCGAAGCGGGCCTGCGCACGCGATACGAACAGCGGGCCGACGTCGGTGAACGTGTACTCGACGCCCGTCTCCGGCAGCACCGGCAGCACGTGCGCCGTCGTCCCGCCGGTCCCGGCGCCCACCTCGAGGATCCGGGTCGTCGTCCCTGGCCGAAGCGCCACGGCCGCGGCCAGCACCTCGGCCAGCAGACCGTTGTAGAACCGCGCCGTCGGCGTATCGCGATACAACTGCTCGGCCGTGTCGAGCGACCCGCCGGGAAACAGCAGCTGCATCGGGTCCACATCCCCACGCAGCGCCTCGGCACCGGCTCCGGCGACGCGAGCCGTCAGATCCAGTTCGACTCCGGCGATGGGATGATCGCGACGCAGGATCGCCAGTTGCGCGCTGGCCGGTGCGGCCGTGAGCGGACGTGTCACCGTCACGATCTCGCGATCGATCGCCAGGAAGCCGTCCTCGGCAAGAATCGCGAGCAGGCGCGCGAACAGGCGCTGGTGCCTGTCGAGCACGCCCAGCCGGCGTGCGAGCGCGTCGCACGCGATCCGCTCGCCTGTCGCGGGCGTCCATCCCAGGCGCGTCAGGACCTCGATGACGTACGCGACACACAGGGCCTCGAGTTTCGGCTGGAACACGTCGTACGCGTCGAGATGCGCAGCGTCGCGGAGCGAGCCGCTGATCGCGTGCGCCCGCGCGACGAGTTCCGCCACGGGCGCCGACGTCCGACGTGCGGGCGCCGGATGCCACGCGACCTCGTAGCAGACCGTGTCGAGCCAGGCGTCGGCCTGGCGCCCGATCGCCTCGCGCGACACGGGCCGAAGCTGGACGTCGCGCATCTCCGCGATGGCCCGTCCCGTCTCGTCGAAGACCGACACGTGTGCGCGGCGCCCCTCACCCGCCGTCGGCGACACGGAGACGTGGCTCCACGCGCGCGTCACCGGCGCGGTGGCCACCAGCGTGCACCGACCCACCCCAATCGGCAGCCACAGGCGGCCGCCCTCGGCATCGATCGCGGCTGCCGCCACCTGGAGGCATCCGTCGAGCAGGACGGGGTGCATGGCGGGAGATGACGAGTCCGACGCGGGCGCCGGCGCGAGTTCGATCTCGCCGATCGCCTGTCCCTTGCCGCGCCAGATCTGCCGGACCGACCGGAACGCGTCGCCGAAATCGAGGCCGCGCCCCTCGAAATCGCGATAGAACGCGTCGACGTCCACGGCCTCGCCACACGCCTCGCGCGCCTGCTCGATCGACACGGCCGGCGACACCGCCTCGCCGGATCGCACCACGGCCGTGGCGTGACGACGCCAGGTGTCGGATCCATCAGTCGAACCATCGCCATCGTCGAGACTGCTGATGGTCACGGCCCACGCGTCGCACGCACCATGCCGCGTGGCCACCGTCTGAACGATGCGTGTCGGACCGCCCTCATCGTCGAGCAGCATCGCCTGTTCGATGGCCACGTCATCGACCGCGACGATCGCCCCCGGCAGCAGCCGTCGTCCCACGGCATCGAGAGCTTCGAGATACGCCGTGGCCGGCACGACGACGCGCCCCTGCACGCGATGATCGCGGAGGTAACCCGGCGCATCCGCGGTGATGGCCGCTTCGAAGATCGTGTCGCTGCCGGACGAGCGGAGGCGCGTGCCGAGCCATGCGTGTCCGGTGGCACGGCCGGTATGCGCAGGGCCGGCACCGGTCGTCGATGGGAACCAGCATCGCTCCCGCTGGAACGGGTAGGTCGGCAGATCGACGATCCGGGCCCGGGTCCGCGGATCGGTGGCGCGCCAGTTCACCGGCGCTCCGGCCAGGTGCAGCGCCCCGGCGGCCTCGAGCAGCGCGGCCCGATCGTCGCGCCCCTGCCGCAGGGACGATACGAATACCGCGCCCGCGCGATCGATGACCGTGCGCGCGAACGGCAGCAGCGTCGGATGCGGGCCCACCTCGACCACGCAGCCGGGCCCGATGGCCGCAAGCGCGCGCAGACCGTCCGCGAACCGCACGGGCTCGCGCAGATGCCGCCGCCAGTACTCCGGTCGCGGCAACATGTCGGGATCGGCCAGAGTGCCCGACACGTTCGAGACGATTCGCAGCCGCGGCCTGGCAAACGTCACCCGGGACGCGGCGCGCTCGAAGGCGTCGAGCACCGGCTCGACGAGCGGCGAATGGAATGCGTGCGAGACGGGCAGGCGCCGCGCGGTGATGCCCTCGCCCGCCAGCGCCGCGACAATCGCGTCGACGTCCGCGGCCGGACCCGAGATGACCGTCTGATCGGGACCGTTGACGGCCGCAATCGCGACGCGCGGATACCGCGACAGTCCCGGCCGTACGACAGCCTCGGCCGCGCGCACGGCCGCCATCGCACCGCCCGCCGGCAGCGACTGCATCAGGCGCCCACGCTCGGCAATCAGCGCCAGGCCATCCTCGAGCGAGAACACGCCCGCGATGCAGGCGGCGACGTACTCGCCGACCGAGTGGCCCATGACGACCGTCGGCACGATGCCCCACGATCGCCAGAGCTCAGCCAGGGCATATTCCACGGCGAACAGCGCCGGCTGCGTCCACGCCGTCTCGTCGAGCGGTGATGAGGCACCGGGCGCGGCAAACAGCACGTCGAGCAGCGGGCGATCGAGGGCGGGCCGCAGCAGCTCGGCGCAGCGATCGAGGGCCGCCCGGAACACGGGAGTCGTCTCGTACAGCCGGCGCGACATGCCGGCGTACTGCGCGCCCTGCCCCGTGAACAGGAACGCGATCGTGGGCGGATCCCTGTCGACGCGCGCCGTCGCCATGCCTTCGCCGGTCTCGCCGCGCGACAGCATCCGCAGGCGATCGCGCAGTACTTCGATCGCCGGCGCCGCGATCGTGGCTCTGCACGGCAGGTGCGCGCGCCCGACGTTCGCCGTGTAACAGACGTCCGCCACGTCGTCGTCCGTGTGACCCGCGAGCGCGTCGGCGTACCGGCCCGCCAGCGGCGCCAGCGCGGCGTCCTGGCGCGTCGACAGCGTCAGGATCCAGGGGCCGGGCGCCGATTCACGCGCCGCCGGCTCGGGCGCTTCCTCGACGATCACGTGCGCGTTCGTCCCGCTGAAGCCGAACGCGCTCACCCCGCCGAGACGACGTCCGCCAATCGGCTCCCACGACGTCGTCTCCACAGGCACGCGGATCGAGGCGTCCCACGCGATGTGCGGACTCGGCGTACGGAAGTGGAGGTGAGCCGGAATCGTCCGCTGCTGCAGCGCCAGGACGAGCTTGATGAGTCCCGTCACCCCGGCGGCGGCCTCGAGGTGGCCGACGTTCGTCTTCACCGATCCGATCCACAGCGGGTGCGCCGGATCCCGATCGCCGCCCAGGACCGTCCGGAGCGCCTGGACCTCGATCGGATCGCCCAGGGACGTACCCGTGCCGTGCGCCTCGATCACGCCGATCTCGGCCGGCGTCACGCCGGCGCGCGCCAGCGCCTCGCGCAGCACGGCCTCCTGCGCCGATCCGTTTGGTGCGGTCAGTCCGCTGCTCGGACCGTCCTGGTTGACGGCGCTCCCGCGGATCACCGCCAGGATGCGATCGCCATCCTGCACCGCATCCCGCAGACGCTTCAGGACGACGACACCGCAGCCCTCGCCGCGGGCGAAGCCGTCAGCCGACGCGTCGAACGTCTTGCAGCGGCCATCGGGCGCGAGCATGCGCGCGTGCGACAGCGCGATGAACAGCTCGGGCGAGAGGATCAGGTTCACGCCGCCGGCCAGCGCCATGCGGACTTCACCGGCCCTCAGCGCCTGACACGCCAGGTGCACGGCAACGAGCGACGACGAACACGCCGTGTCGATCGTGAGGCTCGGCCCCTGGAGGCCCAGCAGGTACGACAGGCGTCCCGACGCGATGCTGTGTGCGATGCCCGACGTAAAGTGCGCGTCGAGCCGCCCGCTGTCGTGCGTCATCAACTGCATGTAGGCGTAGTCGCTGCTGCACAACCCGACGTAGACGCCCGTCTGGCTGCCCTCGAGCCGATCGGCCGCCTGGCCGGCGTGTTCGAGCGCCTCCCACGCCACCTCGAGCAGCAGCCGCTGCTGCGGGTCCATCCCCTGCGCTTCCCGCGGCGCGATGCCGAAGAACGTCGGGTCGAACCGATCGACGCGATCGAGGAAGCCGCCCGCACGCGTGGCGATCCGGCCGGGCCTGGCCGGATCGGGATCGAACAGCGCCTCGGCGTCCCACCGATCGGCAGGCACCGGCCCGATGGCGTCGACGCCGTCGCGCATCAGCGCCCAGAAGCGTGCGGGATCGTCACCGCCGCCCGGCACGCGGCAGCCGAGACCGATCACCGCGATCGGTTCCCGCGCGGCCTGCTCGAGGCGGGCCACACGCGCCTGCGCCTGTTCGAGGGCGAGGAACGCGCGCTGCAGGGGGGTCAGGGTCGCCGGATCGTGCGTCATGACTTCTCGATCCGCGACAACAGCAGGGCTTCGATCTCCGCGTCGGTCATTGCTGCCACGCGCGCCACGTCGACAGGCTCGGCCGCGGCAACCACTGTCGCGTCCGTCGCGGGCGTCGGCGATGTCGCCCCGCCCGTCACACGGACGAGGAGATCGGCGGCAATCGCCTCGATCGTCGGCCGATCGAACATCAGCGTGGCCGGCAGCGGCTCCTCGAAACCGAGGCCAATCCCGAGCTGGTTGCGGAGTTGCACGGCCATCAACGAGTCGAGTCCCAGATCCATCAATCGTGCCTGGCGACCGGGAACCTCCGTCGGATCCAGCTTGAGGATCCGGACCACGCAGTCGCGCACGAACTGCCGCAGCAGGTCGAGGCGCTCATCGGGCAGCGCCGCAAGAATCTGCTGACGCCGCGCCGCTCCCGACAGTTCGACGACGCCCGGACGTTGCGCGTCCTCTGCCGCGTCATCGTCAGCCGGTACGCCGCTGTCCGACACGCCCGCCGCGCCGCCCGCAGACGCCACGATGACGTGCTGCCCGAGAGCCGCGGCCGCACTGCCTTCAGACGGCCAGGCGGCCGCGTCGTCGAACCCGCGCGCCTTCAGGGCCGCGATCCACGTGTCGGCCGGGAGCAGCGGGCTGTCGGTCCGGAGATCATCGGCAAAATGCTGCCAGCCTTCAATCAGCCCGGTGGTGATGTCGAACCACGCCAGATCCTGCGTCGATTCGACGAGCAGCAGCAGGCCACCCGGCGCCACGAGCGATCGAATCCGATCGATGGCTGCTGCGAGATCGCGGCACGCGTGCACGGCGTTCGACGCGACGACGAGATCGAATCGCCGGCCGTCGAAGCCCTGGCCGGCGAGGTCGCGATCGAGATCCAGCTCCGCGAACCGCAATCCCGGCGCCGTGGTGAACTCCGCCCGCGCGCGATCGAAGAAGAACGACGAGACATCCGTGTAGAGATATGTGGCCTCGTGACCGGCCAGGCACGGCAGCAGGGCGGCTGTCGTGCCGCCGGTGCCGGCGCCGATCTCGAGCACACGGATCGGTCGATCGCCACGCGCCGCCGCGAACGCCTCCACCGCACACGCGGCCAGGTCGTTGACGTAGCGCATGGTGGCCGATCGCCGGTACAGGCCGTCGGCGAGATCGAACGCTCCGCGCGGGAACAGCGTGTCGAGCGGACTCTGCGTACCGCGAATCACACCGGGCAGCAGGTCCGCCGCGTGCCTGACGTAGTCGAGGAGTCCCGCGTTGTCGCGCAGGCGCGTGGCGACGTCGTCCCACGCCGCGGCCAGCAACGGCTCGGGTAGCGGCCGATCCGCGACGAATCCGTCAGGCTCGCGACGCAGCAGGCCGTGCGCGACGAGCCGCTCGAGCCAGCGGCCGATCAGACGCCCGAACGACGGCACCGCACCGATCCGATCGATGACCTGCTCGACAATCGCGCGATCGCCCGCGGACGTGAAGACACTCGACGCGCGCAGCACACTGGAGGTCAGGGCCACGGTCAACTGCTCGAGCGCCGTCCACGTGCGCGCATAGTCGGTCAAATCGATCCCGATCGGGCCGCGATCGGCCTGGCGCGCCAGCGCCGCCCTGACGGCCAGCCACGCGCGCCACCCGTCGGACGTCCGTGCCGTCGCCGGGGTCAGCCAGGCAGGCCAGCAGCGACGTTGCCGGAACGGATAGCGCGTCCAGGCCACCAGCCGACGACTCCCGGCGCGATCGAACGACGCCCAGTCGATCGGTGCGCCAGCCGCGTACAGGCTCTGCAGCGATTCGAGGATCACGTCCCAGTCGTCTTCCTCGCGCCGCAGCGACGGCAGACACGTGACGTCGTCCGGCGGCAGGCAGGCCGCCGCCATGCCGAGCAGCACCGGGTGCGGGCCGATCTCGATGAAGTGCATGCACCCGATCGCGCGCACCGCCCTGACCCCGTCCTCGAATCGCACGGGACGACGCAGGTGCTCGCGCCAGTACGCCGGGCGTCCGACGACGTCGAGCCCGGCAATGGCACCGGTGACGTTCGAGACGAACGTCGTGTGCGGAGCGGTGAAGGCGACGTCCGCCAGCGACTGCTCGAACCGATCGAGGATTGGATCCATCGCCGCCGAGTGCGAGGCGTACGTCACGCGCAGCCGCGACACGCGCACGCCGCGCGCCTCGAAGTCCGCCGCGATCGTGTCGACACCCGCCGGCGTACCGCTGACGACAACCTGCTCGGGCCCGTTATAGGCCGCGATGGACACGCCCGCGTCGTGCCGGGCCAGCGTCATTTCGACGTCGGCCGCTGGCGCCCCGATGGTCGCCATCGCGCCCGGCGTCGTCAGGCTGTCCACGCAGCGGGTGCGCTCGACGACGAGGCGCAGTGTTTCTTCGAGTGACAGGATACCGGCCACGTGTGCCGCGGCGTATTCGCCGAGGCTGTGGCCGAGCACGGCCGACGGCACGATGCCCCAGGACCGCCAGAGCGCGGCCAGCGCGATCTCGACGGCCACGAGCGCCGGCTGCCCGAACCGCGTCTCGTGAATCGGCGCTGTCGCGTCGGTGTCGATGCCCGGGGTGGCGAGGATGTCGGCCAGAGGTCGGCCGATCAGCGGATCGAGGATGCGCGCGGCTGCGTCGAGCGCGTCACGGAACACGGGGGCGTGCGCGTAGAGTCCGCGCGCCATGCCGACCGACTGCGCACCGCCGCCTGTAAACAGGAACGCTACAGATGGTGTTTCACTGACGGTGCCCGTCACGATTGCGCGCGGCCGTTCACCGCGACTGAAGGCGTCGAGCGCGTCGGCCATCTCGCCGGCGGTCGTGCCGCGAACCGACACCCTCTGCGCGAAGTGCGCGCGCCCCACGTGCGACGTGTAGCAGAGGTCCGACAGCGCCGCGTCCGATCGACGCAGCGTCGCGGCGCCGTTCTTCGCCAGATCGGCCAGCGCTTCCGGGGTCCGCGCCGACAGCGTGAGCACCTCGATCGGCAGATCGGACGAAGCCGTCTCCTGCCGCGCCGGCGGCGCCTCGACGATCACGTGTGCGTTCGTGCCGCTGAAGCCGAAGGCACTCACGCCCGCAATCCACCGTCCGTCCACCGACGGCCACGGCTGCCGCGCCGTCGCGACGACCACGGGCATCGAGGCCCAATCGATGTGCGGATTGGGTGTCCGGCAGTGCAGGTGCGCCGGGATTTCGCGATGCTGCAACGCGACCACGACCTTGAGCAGCCCGGCGATCCCCGCGGCAGCCTCGAGGTGCCCGATGTTCGTCTTGATCGATCCGATGGGCAGCGGTCGCCCGGCCTCGCGTCCCGTGCCGATCGCCGAGGCAATCGCCTGCACCTCGATCGGATCGCCGAGCGGCGTGCCCGTGCCGTGCGTCTCCACGTAGCCGATCTGCCCGGGCGTCACGCCGGCAGCCTCGACAGCCGCGCGGATCACGGCGTCCTGGGACGGACCGTTCGGCGCCGTCAGGCCGGCGCTGCGACCATCCTGGTTGATCGCGCTGCCCCGGATGACGGCCAGCACACGCCCGGACGACGGGCAGTCGGCGAGACGTCGCAGCACCACCACCCCGCACCCTTCGCCGCGCACGTAGCCGTCGGCTGCGGCATCGAACGTCTTGCAGCGGCCATCGGCGGCCATCATCCGCGCCTTCGAGAACGTGATGTTCACTTCGGGCGACAGGATCAGGTTGACGCCGCCCGCAATCGCCACGTCGCACTCACCCAGCCGGAGGCTCTGTACGGCCGCGTGCACGGCCACCAGCGACGAGGAACACGCCGTGTCGATCGCCACGCTGGGCCCGTGCGTGCCGAGCACGTACGACAGGCGCCCGGCCGCGATGCTGCCGGCGGTGCCCTGGCTGAAATACGGATCGATACGCTCGGGGTGCGCGAACAGCATGCGACCGTAGTCGACGTTCGCGATCCCGATGAAGACGCCCGTACGCGATCCGTACAGGCTCGACGGATCGATTCCCGCATCGTCGAGCGCGTGCCACGTCGTCTCGAGGAGGAGCCGCTGCTGCGGATCCATGTGCTCGGCTTCGCGCGGGGCGATGCCGAAGAAGTCCGTGTCGAACCTGTCGATGCGATCGAGGAAGCCGCCGTGCCTGGTCGTCATGCGGCCGGCGGCATCGGCGTCGGCATCGTAGTACGTGTCGAGATCCCAGCGATCGGCAGGCACCGGCACAATCGCGTCGCGGCCCTCGGCGAGCAGCGACCAGAGATCGTCGAGATCGTCGACGCCGCCCGGCAGACGCAGACCGGCCCCGACGATCGCGATCGGCGCACGCGCCCCGGCCTCGGTACGCGCCAGGCGGGCCCGCAGATCGCGGATTTCCAGCAGCGCCCGCTTCACGGGCGACAGGTCGTCGTGGCGCTCCATCGTCATGCGTCCCCCGCGTCCGGGCCAGACGCCTCGAGTTCGGCGAGCAGCAGGGCCTCGGCTTCGTCATCCGAGAGCGCCGCCAGCGCCCGCGCACCGGTGTCGTCCGCGACGGGCGCGCGTGCGGCGTCCGGCTCGTCGAGTCCCATCACCGCCAACAGCCGGGTGGCGAGCGCTCCCAGCGTGGGATAGTCGAACAGCAGCGTGGCCGGGAGCGGCTGCCCGACCAGGCGCGCGAGCGTATTGCGCAGTTCGACGGCCATCAGCGAGTCGAGCCCCAGATCGCGCAACGGCGCGCGGCTGTCGATCGTCGACGTGCCGTCAAGGCCGATCACGGCCAGCACGTGGGACGTGAGCCGCGCCACGAGCGCGCGCGGGCGATCGCCAGGCGGCAGCGCACGCAGGCTCGACGCCAGCGCCGGCTCGGCCGAGGGGACGTCGGTCACCGTGAGGACGTCAGCGAACACGTCGGGATCGAGTCCCACGGGCAGACGGTTTCCGAACCGCTGCCAATCGATCGTCAGCACCATCGTCGTCGTCGCGCCCGTGCGCAGCAGACGCTCGAGGGTACGGAAGGCGTCCGTCGACGCGATCGGCCCGAGGCCGCGTTCGCGCCAGACCGCCGATCCCACGCTCGCCTGCGCGGCCATTCCGCCCTCGCCCCAGATACCCCACCCGACGCTGAGCGCGGGCAGTCCCTCGCGACGCCGCCGCTGCGCGATCGCATCCAGCTCGGCATTGGCCGCGGGATACAGCCCCTGGCCCGCGGGTCCCAGGTGCGTGCCCGCCGCGGAGTACAGCACGAAGAAATCCAGCGGCATCGCTTTCGTCGCGTGGTGCAGCGCCCACGCGCCGTGAACCTTGCCGCGCAGGACGCCCTGCGCGTCGTGCCAGCGCTGCGTGGCCAACGTGCCGTCGTGGAGCGCGCCCGCCGCGTGCACCACGCCACGCAGCGGCGGCAGGTCGCGGGCGATACCGGCCAGCACGCGCTGCAGATCCCCGGCATCCGCTACGTCCGCCGGCTCGACGCGTATCGTCACGCCCTCGCGCCGCAGGTCGTCGATCACGTCCTGCGCACCGGCCCCTGGCGCCGATCGCCCCACGAGCACGATCGCGCGCGCGCCGGACGTCGCGAGCCATCGCGCGGTCGCCAGCCCGATGGCCCCGAGGCCCCCCGTGATCAGATAGGTCGCATCCTCCGACACGAGCGGCGCCTCGGCGTCGACCGGCGAGGGCACGACCACGAGCTTGCCAATGTGATGCGCCCGCGCCATGACGCGCATCGCGTCGGCCGTGTGCGCCAGCGGGAACGTCCGCGTGGGCAGCCGCGGCAGCGTGCCGTCGGCGATGGCCGCGACGAGTTCCGAGAACATGGGTGGCAGCAGGCCGGGATCGGCTTCGGCCTCAGTCCCGAGATCGTACGGGAAATACCGAATATCCGGCCGACGGACCGCCATCTCGTCCGCGCTGAGGATCGCGCGCTTGCCGAGTTCCAGGAACCGGCCGCCCTGCGCGGTGACGCGTACGCTCGCGTCGATGAACGGTCCGGTCAGCGAGTTGAGCACGACGTCGACGCCCGCGCCGGCCGTGAGGCGTTCGACCTCGTCGGCAAACGCCGGCGATCGCGAATCCATCACGTGCGCCACACCCATCGCACGCAGCCGCGATCGCTTCTCATCCGATCCGGCGGTGGCGAAAATCTCGGCGCCCGCACGCCTGGCCAGATGGACGGCAGCGAGTCCGACGCCGCCCGTCGCCGCATGAATCAGCACGCGCTCGCCGGCCCGCAGATCCGCCAGCCGATGGAGGCCGTGCCAGGCCGTCAAATACGCCACCGGCAGGGCCGCCGCGTCCACGGCCGACAGCCCGTCGGGTATCGGCCACACGAACGCCGCGGGCACGACCACGTCCGTCGCGAGACTGCCGGGCGTGTAGCCGAAGACCCGATCGCCGCGCCGGACGCCACGCACGCGCGCGCCCACCGCCTCGACAATGCCCGCACACTCGGCGCCGAGCGACACGGGCCGTCCCTCGTACATGCCGACGGCCATCAGGACATCGCGGAAATTCAGGCCGCTCGCCAGCACACGCAAATGCAGATCGTCGGGACCGATGGCTGGACGCGGCGCGGCCACGAGCGTGACGTGGTCAATCGTCCCGCCACCGCCGGTAATCGCGACTCGCTGCGGCCCGGCATCCACCACGTCCTGGCGACGCACGAATCGCGGCGCCCACCACTGACGGCCGCGTCGCGCCAGGCTGCGCGGACCGGACGATACCGTCAGCCCCGCCACCAGCCCCTCGTCGTCCGATGTGGTCGCCGACGCGAGATCGATCCGGCGCACGTGCCACTCCGGGTGCTCGACAGCGATGACGCCACCGAAGCCCCAGAGTCCCGCCGCCCGGGGACAGACATCGACGGTCTCGTTTTCGCTGCGCGTGTCGACGGCGCCGCGCGTCACCAGCGCCAGGACCGTCTCGCTCACGCCCGCCGCTGCAGCCGCCTGCACCAGGTGGAGCGCGGAGGCCAGTTGCCGCGCGTCGCCAGCGGCCAGCGCCGCCTCGTCCGCGTCCGACGTCGGCGGCACGTCCAGGCTCCACAGGTGCACGATGGCCTGCCACCGATCGCCGACAGCGTCGAACAGCGCCGTCATATCGTCCGGGCTGTCCGGACGCATCGTCCACGCGTCCGGTGCCGTCCGCGCGAAGGCGTGCCCCGCAATCACGCGAACGCACGACGCGCCGGCGCGCCGCAGGCGCGTCGCCAGGCGATCGCCAACGCCTGTCTCATCAGCGAACAGCAGCCAGCGTCGGCCTGCCAGCGCGACCGGGCCCTGCGTGGACAGATCGACGGGGCGCCAGGCGATCTCGTACGCGTCAGGCGCGTCGCTGCGCGTCCCGGCAAACTGCGCCGCTGTCGCGGTGCGGAATCGCAGCCCGTCGATGGCCGCGACGACCTCGCCCCCCTCGTCGTGAACCCACAAGCTGCACGTCACCGCGTCCTGCTGACGGGCGTCGAGCACGACGCGCGCGCGCCACTGCCGCGCGGCCGACGGGCCGAGCAGCACGCGATCGGCGGCCACCGGCAGCAGCACGGCCGGCTCACCCGCCGATCGATCGGCCCACGCGATCACCGAACACACCTGGATGGCAGCATCGACGACCACCGGGTGCACGAACACCCGCCCCTCCTCGGTGGCAATCGCCGCGGGAAGATCAATCGTCGCCTCGGCCCATCCTTCGCCACGGCGGACGGCCGACAGACAGCGGAACCTCGGGCCAAACGTTACACCGAGCCGTTCGAACGTGTCGTAGATCTCCGCGATGTCGTGCGCGTGTCCGTCACGTTCGCTTACCGCCCGCTCGCGCACCTCATCGTCATCGTCCGTCGTGGCCGACACGATCCGCGTCCACCCACTGCCCGGGCCGCCGGGTGCGTACATCGCCAGCGTCGTCGCCCCGTCGCGAACCTGCACGACGGTCTGCCAGCGTGCCGGTCGATCGGCGGGCATCACCAGCGGCCGTTCGATCGCGACATCGCGGAGGATCACTGCTGATGTGCGCGACGTCGATACGGCCGAGGCACAGGCCTCGAACATGGCCGCCGCCGGCAGGAGCACCGTGCCGAAGAGCCGATGATCGGCCAGCCAGTGCGCGCGCACGTCCACCGCAGCCTCGAAGACCTGCCCGTCGAGCGCCGCCACGTCGACCGCGCGACCGAGAAGCCCTGCCCCGGCCGCCAGCACCGGGAGATCGTGCGTGGCGGTCGGGTCGCGTCGATCGAGCCAGTAACGCTGTCGCTGCCAGGGATACGCCGGCAGCGACACGACATCGCCCTCCGCGCGCTGGAAGGCCGCCCAGTCGGGGGTCAGTCCCGCCGCGTAGAGCCCGGCGCACGCCTGCAGCATCGTGTCGCGCTCGGGGCGCCCGCGCCGAAGCGACGTCATTACGACAGGTATTGACTCCACACATTCAAGCGTCTCGGTCATCGCGGCACCGAGCACCGGGTGCGGGCCGATCTCGACGAAGGTGCCGAAGCCATCGGCGGCCATCGCGGTCACCGCATCGGACAAACGCACCGTCTCGCGCACGTTGCGACGGAAATAGCCGGCATCCAGCGACGACGTCACCTGCCCCCCCGTCACCGTCGAGTAGTACGGCACGACGGGAACGTCGGTCCGAAGCCCGTCGAGCTCGACCGCGAGCCTCTCGGCCAGCGGCGCCATGGCCTGGCTGTGGAACGCATAGCGGACGGGCAGGGCGCGATGCGCGATCCCGCGACGATCGCACTCGGCCAGCACGACGTCCACCGCCGCGGCCTCGCCCGACACCACGACACTCTGCGGCGCATTGATCGCCGCCAGCGAGAGCCGATCGCCGTGCGGCGCGATCAGCGCGAGCAGGCCCGTCGGATCGATCGCGATCTGCGCCATCCGGCCGCCGTCCGACGCGGCCTGCATGATCCGTCCCCTGTGCCACACGATGCGGATCGCATCCGGCAACGCCAGCGCCCCGGCCGCGTGGAGCGCGGCGATCTCACCCACGCTGTGGCCGGCGACACCGTCGGGTGTCACGCCCCACGCGTGCCAGAGCCGGACGAGCGCGACCTGCAGCGCGAAGATCGCGGGCTGCGCCACGTCCGTGCGATCGAGCCGCGAGTCGGCCTCGGTCCGCTCCAACTCCTCGATCAGGGACCAGCCCGCCAGCGGCCGCAGCAGGCTGTCGCACGCCTCGATCGCTTCGCGGAAGACCGGTTCCCCGGCCAGCAGGTCCCGGCCCATCGCGTACCACTGCGGTCCCTGGCCGCTGAAGACGAACGCGAGTCGCTGCCGCGTCTCGGCGGGCCTGACGGCCGGACTGCTGCGTGCGTGCTCGATGAGCCGCGCGCGCCACTCGTCCGTGGTCCGCCCCGCCACCGCCAGGCGGCAACGATAGTGATGCCGCCGTTCGGCCGCCGTGTAGCAGAGATCGGCCACCTGGTGATCGGTTTCCCCGAGAAACGCGATCCATCGCGCCACCAGCGCATCGAGGGCCGCTGGCGTCTGCGCCGAGAGCGGCAGCAGACGCGTCACGCCCGCAGGTCCGGCGTCCGGCCCCGGCAGCGTCGGCGCCTCTTCCACGATCACGTGCGCGTTCGTGCCGCCGACGCCGAACGAACTCACGGCCGCGCACCGCGGCACGGGACCGCGCGGCCACGGCACGGTGGTCTCGGGAATCCGCAGCCGCGTGTGCGCCAGTGAGATGTGCGGATTGAGCCGCGTGAAGTGAATCTGCCGCGGAATCGCGTCGTGCCGCAGCGTCAGGATCGCCTTGATCAGCCCGACCACGCCCGCGGCCGCCTCGAGATGGCCGATGTTCGCCTTCGCGGCGCCGAGATAGCAGGGTGCGTCCGCACTGGACGGCTGGCCGATGGTCGCCGCCACGGCCTCGACCTCGATCGGATCGCCCAGCGCCGTTCCCGTCCCGTGCGTCTCCATCAGCCCGATGCGGCCGGGCGCAAGGTGCGACGCGGCGAGCGCCTCACGAATCAGCGCTTCCTGCGCCGGCCCGTGCGGTGCGGCCAGCACCGTCGAGTGACCATCCTGGTTGACCGCCGATCCGCGGATCACGCCCAGGACGCGATCGCCATCGGCCACGGCATCGGCCAGGCGCTTGAGCACCACCACGCCGCAGCCTTCGCCGCGACCGAAGCCGTCGGCCGACGCATCGAACGTCTTGCAGCGGCCGTCGGGCGCCATGAACCCGACTTTCGACATGGCGACGACGAGTTGCGGCGCGATCATGAGCGAGACACCGCCGGCCACCGCCATGTCGCTCTCGCCGAATCGCAGGCTCTGGCAGGCCAGGTGGATCGCGACGAGCGAGGACGAACACGCGGTGTCGATCGACAGGCTGGGCCCCCGCAGATCGAGCAGGTACGACAACCGGTTGGCCAGCACGCTGTGCAGCGTGCCGGTCAGCGTCCGCGGATCGATCGACGCCGGATCCTCGAACTGCAGGTGCGTGTAGTCGTTGTGGTAGCTGGCCACGAACACGCCCGACCGACTGCCGGCCAGCCGTTCACGCACAAGGCCCGCATCGTCGAGCGCTTCGCACGCCACTTCGAGGAAGAGCCGCTGCTGCGGATCCATCCGCTCGGCCTCGCGCGGCAGGATGCCGAAGTAGTCCGCGTCGAATGCGTCGATGCGATCGAGAAAAGCGCCCGCGCGGGTGATCGCCCGGCCGGGGACCGATGGATCGGGTGATGCCCACTGGTCGACATCCCACCTGTCAGCCGGCACGTCGCCGACGGCGTCCCCGCCACGCGCGAGCAGGTCCCAGAAGGCCTCGACCGAGTCGCCGCCGCCGGGCACACGACATGCCATGCCCACGACCGCGATCGGATCCGCGCGCAGCACGACCTGCGCGTCCCCGCGCGCCTCCTGCGCCATCAGGGCGATCTTGAGAGCCGACAGGCCGTCGAGCGATCGCGACGGCGGCATCAGCGCCTCACCCGCGTGCGCCGCAGCGCCGCGGCCGCCTGCTCGTCGCTCAGCGCCGCGACGTCGGCCGGGACGATCGGCCCGGCATCGCTGCCGGATGGTGCGGCTGCCGGCGCCGCCACCTCACCAGCCAGATGACCAACGAGCGCGTCGACTGTCGGATAGTTCCACGCGATCGTGGCCGAGAGCGATCGCCCGAGGGCCGACTCGAGCCGGTTCCGCAGTTCCATCGCCATCAGCGAGGTCAGCCCCATGGCGCCCAGCGTCTTCTTGGCCTCGAGGTGCGACGGCGCCAGACGCAGCACGGCGCACACCGCGGCGCGCACGATCCCCTCGATCCGCGCCCGCCGCTCGTTCGCCGGCAGCGCGTCGAGCCCCGCCCCCGCCTGCACACCGCCCGCGCTCGAGCCATCGAGGCACTCGGCAAACAGCGCCGCGGCGCGTCCGCCTCGACTGCGGGCAAACGTCGGCCAGTCGATCGGCAGGACTGCCACCGATGAGTGGGGCGACGCGCACAGCCACTCGAACAGCGCCACGCCACGTCGGGGCTCGAACGGACGAACGCCTCGGCGCACCATCTCCGCCACGTGCTGCGCGCCGGCGTCGTCATCGACGAGCCCGGTGCCCGCCCACACGCCCCAGCCAATGCTGAGGGCCGGCAGCCCGCGCGCACGACGATCGGCCACGACCGCGTCGATCGCCGCGTTGGCCGCCGCATAGTTGGCCTGCCCGGCCTGCGCCACGAACGCCCCGATGGACGAACACACGACAAAGAAATCGAGATCGGGCAACCACGCGTCGAGCAGCATCGCCCCGCGGGCCTTCGCACGGATGCCGGCGTCGAACGTGGCCCGGTCCATCCGCTCGACGAGGGCGTTGGCGAGCACACCGGCCGCGTGGATCACCCCCCTGATGCGCGGCCACGCTTCGGCGCGATAGCGCTCGAGAAACGCCGAGAGTTGTGCCTCGTCGCTGACATCGACGGCGGCCACGTGCACGCTCGCGCCGAGCGCCTCCAGCGCCAGCACGGCAGCAATGCGTTGCCCGTCCGGCGAGTCGGCCGGCGTCGATCGCCACGACGACCGCTCGGGCAGGCCGCGCCGTCCGACGAGAATCACGCGCCTGGCCCCGCACTCCACGAGCCGCCGGGCCAGGAGCAGGCCGATGGCGCCAAGACCGCCCGTGACGAGACAGGCGCCGTCGGCGTCGAGTTGCAGACGACGCGGCGTCGCGTCGGCCGGCATCGGCACCACGCGCTGCACGTAGCGCCGCGCGCCGCGCACGGCGGCGTGATCTTCACCACCGGCTGCCACGAGATGCTGCGCGCAGACCTCGTACGCGCGCGCGTCGGCCTCGATCGGCAGATCGACGAGTCCCCCCCACCGATCCGGGTGCTCCTCGGCGATCACGCGGCCGCTGCCCCAGGCCGCAGCCGGCCACGGCGCCACCCGCTCGTCGTCGCTGACCGACTGCGCCCCGAAGGTCACGAACCACAAGCGCGCCGACGTCGACGACGCGACCTGCTGCAGCGCGGACACGGGCACGAACGCGGCACCGTCATCGTCCGGAATCAGCACGACGACGTGCGAGGCTGGCGAGCGAGAGCGGCCGAACGTTGCCAGCGGCTCGATCTCGACCTCCGCACCGACCTGCCGCAGCGCCTCGGCCAGATGCTCGCCGCGATCGGGGCGATCCGTGGTCACCACCGTCCATCGTCCTGCTGCGGTCCCGGTCGCTGCCGGCACGGGCGCCGATCGCCAGACGAGTTGGTGGAGCCACGACAGCGACTCCTCGTCGAGCGCGGATGCCGGACGGCCGCCGTCGACGGGCGATCGATCGGTGAAGTCGGGCCAGTACCGCGTGCGCTGCCACGGATAACGTGGCAACGACACCACACGTCCCGGCCCGCCGGTCACCGTCGCCCAGTCGATCGGGCCGCCCGCACACGCCACCGTGGCCAGCACACGCATGAGCGCCGGACGTTCGTCCTCGTCGCGACGACCGCATCCCACGGCCGCGATATTCCGATCGAGATCGCGCGCCGTCTGTTCGATGGCGGGCACGAGGACCGGGTGTGGACCAAGTTCGATGCACAACGTGGCCTCGGCCCCCGCGATCAGCGCCACCGTGTCGGCGAAGCGGACAGGCCGACGCACGTTCTCGGCCCAGTAGCCGGCATCGAGCATCTCGCCATCGATGCGCGCGGCGCGGACGGTCGAATACATCGTGCGCGAGGCGGCACGCGGCCGGATCGCATCGAGTTCCGTCTGCAGCCGGGCGGCTACCGGATCCATCTGGGGACTGTGCGACGCGACGTCGACCTTCACCAGCCGGCAGAAGATGCCGTCGGCGTCCAGTTGCGCGAGCAGGTCGCGGACGGCATCCGGATCGCCGGACACGACAGACGATCGCGGACTGTTGCTGACGGCCACGCCGATCCTGTCGCGGTCTGCGGCGATGCGCGCCTCGACGGCGGCAGCGGGCAGATCCACCAGGGCCATGGCTCCGCGTCCGCTCGTCTCGCGCATCAACGCGCTCCGCCGGCAGATCACGTGCATCGCGTCGTCGAGACTGAGGGCCCCCGCCAGGTACGCGGCGCCCACTTCACCCATGCTGTGCCCGACGACCGCCGACGGCACGACACCCAGCGACAGCAGCAGTTCGCCGTACGCCATCGACACCGCCAGCAGGACCGGCTGAATCACGTCGATACGCCCGGCGCCCGCGTCGTCGGCCGCACCTGTTTCGATCTGTTCGCGGATCGACCAGTCGATCCAGGGACGCGCGGCGACATCGGCCCGCTCGATCGACGCGCGGAACACCGGTGCCTCGCGCAGCAGCGTGCGGGCCATGCCCGACCACTGCCCGCCCTGACCGGGCACGACGAACACGACGCGACGTCCGGTGGCGCCGGCCATCGTGGCCTGAGCCGCGGCCGGTCCGCCGGCGACGAAGCCGCGCAAGGCCGCCGCCATCGCGTGGCGATCGCCAGCCACGAACGCCGCGCGGTGATCCAGGCGCGTCCGGCGCGTGGCCGCCGTCCAGCAGACGTCGTGCAGTGATGGCCCCTCGTCATCGTCGAGCCGCGTCGCGTATCGTCCGGCCAGATCGCCGAGCGCCGACGACGTCGCTGCCGACAGGACGAGCAGCGCCGGACCGGACATCGACAACACAGGCGACGGATCGATCGCCGGCGGCGCCTCCTCGAGCACCACGTGCGCGTTGGTGCCGGCGATGCCGAACGAACTGACGCCGGCCGTGCGCGACTGTCCCGCCTCCGTTCGCCAGTCGACCGACGACGTGGGGATGACGAACGGCAGGTCGTGCCACGGCACGCCTGGATTCGGGACCTTGAAGTGCAGGCTGGCGGCAATCCGGCGATGAAAGAGCGACAGCGCCACCTTCATGACACCCGCCACGCCGGCCGCGCCCTCGGTGTGACCGATGTTCGTCTTGATCGAGCCGACGAAGCACGTGGCGTCGTGTGGACGATCGGCCCCCATCACGGCGCCCAGCGCCGACAGTTCGATCGGGTCGCCGACGCGCGTACCGGTCCCGTGCGCCTCGACATACGTCACGCGGGCCGGATCCACGCCGGCGTCCGCATACGCGGCGCGCAGCACCGCTTCCTGGCCCGCCTGGCTGGGACGGCCCAGCGTTCCGCCCTGCTGGCCGTCGTTGTTGACCGCACTGCCGCGAATGACCGCGTAGATGCGGTCGCCATCGTCGAGCGCGCGCGCCAGCGTCTTGAGCGCCACGAGGCCCGCGCCTTCGCTGCGCACGTAGCCATCGCCCGACGCGTCGCCGAACTTGCAGCGGCCGTCGGGCGCCATCATCCGGTTCTGCGAGTACGCGATGTGAATCTGCGGCTGGAGGATGACGTTCACGCCGCCGGCCAGCGCCAGCGTGCACTCCCCGGCCCTCAAACTTCTCACAGCCAGATGTATGGCTGCCAGCGACGACGAACAGGCCGAGTCGAGCGTGAAACTCGGCCCCTGCAGCCCGAACACGTAGGAGATGCGGCCCGAGGTGACGTACCGACCGCTGCCGGTGGTCATGCCGAACTCGACCCGCTCGGGATCGGCGAGCAGCCGCGCCTCGAAATCACTCAGCCACTGACCGATGTAGACGGCCGTGCGGCTGCCCGCGAGGGCGCGCACGTCCTGCCCCGCGTCCTCGAGCGCCTCCCACGCCAGTTCGAGCAGGATGCGCTGCTGCGGATCGATCGTGGCCGCTTCGCGCGGCGCGATCCCGAAGAACTCGGGATCGAACGTCTCGAGACCATCGAGGAACCCGCCCCGACGCGACTGCATGCGGCCAGGCGTGGCCGGGCGCGGGTCGAAAAACCGCGCGACGTCCATGCGGCTGGCCGGAATCTCCGATACGGTCTCGATCCCGCCCGCGAGCGTCCGCCACAGCGCGTCGGGACCGTCGATCCCTCCCGGGAACCGACAGGCCATCCCGACGATCGCGACGGCGCTCGTCGACGACGGACGGGCCATCGCGCTCATTGCGGGCTCACGACCAGGTCCGGACGGACCGCCGCGATCGGCTCGACGATCCGCGTCAGGTCCGCCAGCACGTCGGCCATGGCTGCCGTCAGATAGAAGTGCGTGCCGGGGAATAGCCGCAGGCGGAACGCGCCGGCCGTTTCCTCTTCCCAGGCGGCCAGGTGCGCGGGCGGCACGATCGGATCGTCCTGCCCGCCGTAGACGGTCACCGGGCACGGCAGTTGCGGGCCCTGCGCCGGGCGATACGTCTCGAGCGCGCGCATGTCGGCGCGCAGGCCCGGCAGCAGCAGGCCCAGCACGTCGCGATCGGCGATGACCTCCTGCGGGATCCCGCCGTACCGACGGTTCGTCTCGCGCACGAACGCGTCATCGTCGAGGTCGTGCAGTGTCGGTTCGTCGGACGGCACGTGGACGGGCCGCCGACTGGAGATCACGACGTGCGCGGGCAGCGGCGCGGCCGATGCCATGAGCGCGCGCGTCACCTCCGCCGCCAGGACGGCGCCCATGCTGTGGCCGAAGAAGACGAAGGGCCGATCGCTCCAGTCGCGAATCACGGGCACCAGCGCCTCGACCAGGCCCGGGATGCTGGAGACCACCGGCTCGCGCAGGCGGTTGGCCCGCCCTGGCAACTGCACGGCACAGAGTTCCACGTGGTCCGGCAGGGCGCTGGCCCACGGACGAAACGTCGCCGCTCCGCCACCGGCATGGTGGAAGCAGAACAAACGCACACGCGCGTCCGCACGCGGCCGGAACGTCAGGATCCAGGGGCTGGTTGCGGCAACGCGCGATGATTCGGACACTCGTGACATCTGGCTCGACACTCTACCCCGTCCCTGCATACCGGACGCCGCACGACCGCGTGATTGGCTGTCTGGCGCTATCGGCCCGTTCACCCGGCCACGACGCCGGAGATTCCGGGGAATCGGCCAGCAAGAAGCCTTCCATGAATCGGCCCGGGGACCGCGGAGGAACGCGCCCATGATCGTCGCGACTGGCGCAGGTGCCTGCGCGTCGACGCTCCGTGTCAGTCTACTGTGGAGCAGACAAAAGACGACGGCGACCGACGAGATCGTGCGCAGGGCTTCTGCTATCGTTCCGGGCATGTCGAGCCGTGCGCCGGTCGCGCTGTTCACCTTCAATCGGCCGGATCACACCCACCGGACCCTCGAGGCCCTGTGCGCCAACGCCCTCGCGTCGGAGACCGACCTCATCGTCTTCTGCGACGGCCCCCGATCGGAGGCCGATCGTGCGAAGACCGAGGCCACCCGGGCCGTGGTCCGTGCCGCCAGCGGCTTCGCCTCCGTGCGCGTCGTCGAACGGCCCGCGAACCTGGGCCTGGCGCAGTCGGTGATCACCGGCGTGGGTGACGTCCTCGACACGTACGATCGTCTCATCGTCGTCGAAGACGACATGCAGACCGCCCCGTCGTTCCTGACCTACATGAATACGGCGCTCACGCTCTACGCGGACGACGCGCGCGTGATCAGCGTGTGCGGCTACACGCCGCGACTCGACGTCGCGGTCCCGGACACGTACTTCCTGCCGGGCGCGCATTGCTGGGGCTGGGGCACGTGGCGCCGCGGGTGGGCCCTGTTCAACCCCGATGCCCGCGCGCTCTTCGACGCCGTGCTGGCCCGCAACCTGATCTACGAGTTCGACGTCGAGGGATCCGAATCGCTGACCACGCTGCTCTATCGGTCCGCCAGCGGCGACACGGCCATCGATTCCTGGGCCCTGCGCTGGATGGCATCCGCCATCGTGCACGACACGGTCACGCTCTACCCGGCCAAATCGCTGCTCCTCAACATGGGCTTCGACGGCAGCGGGACGCACGGGGCGGTCACCGAGGCGCTGTCCACGGACCTGGCGGATCGCGCGCTCACCATCGAGCGCGGCCCCGCCACGATCTGCCGCCCGGCGCTGGACGCGCTACGTCGCGTCCTCATCCGCTGGCGGGCCGAGGAATCGAGGCGGACGCGCCTGTTCTACTCCGCGTTCGAACGGCTGCCCCGGCCGATCCGCCGGCGCGTCTACGTCTGGAAGACGAAGGACACGCTGCGACGCATGGCCTCGTCGGCGGTGTCGGCCTCCTGATGACATCACCAACGACAGCCGCCGACCCGCGATGGTCCGGCCCTGTCGTGGCCACGCTGGTGCTGGTCATCGGCATCAACCCGGCGACCCTGCACCTGTTCATTCCCGCCATGCCGGCCATCCAGACCGCGTTCGCGATCGAGACGGCCACCGTGCAGTGGGCGCTGAGCCTGGCGCTGGCCGCCACGGCGCCAGCCACGCTGCTCTGGGGTCCGGTGAGCGACGCCGTCGGCCGCCGACGCACACTGATGATCGCCAGCCTCCTCATTGCGGCCGGCAGCCTCGCCGCGGCAACGGCCTCGTCATTTGGCGCGCTGCTGATCGGCCGCGTGGTGCAGGCCTGCGGCGCGGCCGCGGGTCCGGTGCTCGCCGCGAGCATCGTGTTCGACATCCACGGCGACAGGCGCGCCGGCCCGGCCCTGGCGCGCATTCTCGTCGGCATGATTGTCGCCACGATGACGGCCCCGTTCGTCGGCGGCCTGCTGACCGACACCGTCGGCTGGCGCAGCACATTCCTCGTCACGCTGACGCTGGCGACGCTGCTGTTCGTGCTGACCTGGCGCGTGCTGCCCGAAACGCATCGACCGGCCGATCGCACGTCGCTCCGGCCCGCGCCCCTGTGGTCGGCATGGTACCGGCTGCTGCGACACCCCGTGTATCTCGGCCACGCGCTGATGGTCGCCTGCTCGATGGCGATCATGTACGCGTTCATGGCCGCGGCTCCGCACGTGATGGTGCACCTGATGGGCCGATCGGCCAGCGAGTTCGGCATCCGCCTGATCGGCGTGGGCCTCGGCTTCCTCGCCGGCAACCTGGTGGCCGCGCGCTGGACGACGCGCGTCGGATCCACGCCGATGATCCTGATCGGCAGCACCCTCTCACTGGCTGCGTGCGGAGGGCTGACGATCGCGCTGATGGGCGGGGCCCTCACTCCCTGGACGATCTTCGGCCCGGCCATCGTCGCGGCGTTCGCGTGCGGGCTGTCGATGCCCAACGCGGAGGCCGTGGCCCTCAGCGCGAGTCCCGAGGCGTCGGGGACGGCCTCGAGCCTGACCAGTGGCCTCGTTCTGTTGATCGCCGCGCTGACTTCACAGGCCGTGGGCTGGACGCTGAACGAGTCGCCGCGGCCGCTCGGGATCGCCATGACGATCGCCGCGGCCCTGGCGCTGGCCGCGTTCGTCGGCGGCACGATCGCGTCAGCGCAGCAGACCCAGCCAGATCAGCAGCGCGAGCGCGGGAACGCCGATCAGGACACTGTCGAGGCGATCCATCAGGCCGCCATGCCCGGGCAGGAAGCGGCTGAAGTCCTTCACGTCCGCCGCCCGCTTGAGGGCCGACGCCAGCAGGTCGCCGGCGATGCCCGCCACGCCCACCCCGAGGGCCGCGACAGCAGACACCGCGAGTGACGAAGCGGGAAACGCGAACCGCATGACCGTGGCCCCGGCCACGGCGCCCACGAGTCCCGCGATCAGCCCCTCCAGCGTCTTGCCCGGACTGATCCGCGTGGCGATCGGCCGTCGCCCGAATGCCAGTCCACCGAACATCGCGCACGTATCGGACAGCACGATGACGATCAGCAGCCAGCAGACGAGCGCGAGACCGTCAGGACGCTCGAGCGTGGCGGCCAGCACGGACAACGGCGCGGCCACGTAGCCGAGCGCGGCCATCGTCGCGACGACGACGGACGGACGACTCGCCGCACCGCGACGGGCAAGGCTGACGACGATCGGCCCGCACAGCACCGGCGCCACGGCACCGACAACCATCACACGGCCGTGGACGACGAGCCCGGACAGCACGATCAGCGGCGCCGCGATCGCCACCAGCCACACGGGAACGGCGATGCGGCGCGCGCGGAGTGCGGCCGCCACTTCCCTGACAGCCTGCATCGACAGGAGCGCGAGCAGCAGGGCGAAACCCACGGGTCCGCTGGCCGCACCGGCAAACAGCACAACGATCCCTACCACCCAGACACGGAACCGCTGCCACAGCGATCCGCGGGCACGCGCCTGCCGCTCGGCCAGCGGCGCGGCCACGGACGTGCGGCGGCCCGCCCGCACGTCGATCAGAAGGATCAGGCCGGCCCCGATCAACAGAAGGAGTCCCACACGCCACGCAACGGCGCCGATCAGGGGCGACATCATTGCGATGTCGGGTTCTCGTCCCGTTCCGCACCATCGTCGGCATTCACGCGACGGGCCCGGAGCAGGCCGACAGGCAGATACGCCAGCGCGAAGACGCTCATGGCCGCGAACGGCCCGGCGACGGCAGAGACGACGGCCAGGGGCACCAGCAGCCACCGTGCCCCGCGACGGCCGGCAAACGTGCGAGGCGGATCGGGGTACGGCCAGGGCCTACCCATGGCGATCGCGGCCGCCGCGGTCATGATCATCGACACCCACGCGTGCCCGTCGATGCGCGGCAGCCAGTCGACAAGCCACAACGCGCCTGTCTCACCGAACACTTCGAGCAGCACGACGGCCGCCACCACCATCGCCGCGGCAGGCGATGGCAGACCGTGATAGTGACGGTCGCCGTCAATCACCAGACGAGGCATGGGCGTGGCGCCCGGTGCGTCGACGGCCGCGACAGTGAAGCGCGCAAGTCGTACGACGGTGGCTGTCAGATAGAACGTCGCCACGACGACACGCGCAGCCACGTCGATGTTCGATCCGCCGTGCAGCGCCGGCACGACGAGGATCAGGGCCGGCAGCAGGCCGAAACTCAGCACGTCGCACAGGCTGTCGAGTTGCGCGCCGAATGGCGAGTCGACACCCAGGCGCCTCGCCAGCGTGCCGTCGATCCTGTCGAATACGAAGGCGACGAAGACGCAGGCTGCGGCCACGCCAACGGCCCGGCCCAGGCTGACGCCGGGCCACACCAGCGCCAGGCCCCCGATCAACCCGACGCACGCATTGCTCAGCGTGACGACGCTGACGATTGACGCCCGACGGTCCACGGCACGGTCCATCCGACGGCCCCTCATGCGCGCGGTCCCCTGACCCACGCCAGGAATGTCTGCTCCCATGTTTCCATTGCCGTCGACGGCACGCGCGGCCGGCCGGCGTCATCCAGCACGCCGGCAAAGACGCGCGCCGCGTCGGTATCGTGCATCACGGTGTCGAGCACGATGGCACGCACCGGATCGATGCCGGCCTCGGCCGCGAGGCGTGCCACGCGCGCCCCGACATCAGGTGACGACGACTGCGGGACCTCGCGATCGAGCGCATCACCCAGACCGTTGATGGCATCGAGCACGACACGCTGCTTCTCGCGCAAGGACAACGGACGCAGATCGTCGACGTCGATTGGCGAACCGATGACGATCTCCTGCTGCCCGAGGCCGGACGGGAACTCGAGCCGCCCGCCATCGCCGGACGCGGGCAGTCCGCCGAGGAACCGGACGGGCACGATCGGGGCCTGCGCGGCCGCCATCAGATCGAACAGGACGGCACTCACGCGCGTCACAGGCGTGCCGGCGCGCGTGCTGCGCGTGCCCTCGACGTGCACGAGCAGCGACGTCTCCGCCTCCCGCAGCAGGCGTCCCGCGTCCTCCATCACGCCGAGCATGTCCGCACGATCTTCGCGATTGACGTAGAGCGCCATGCGCGGCAGCCGCACGCCGGGATACGCCGACAGCCACGCGTACAGGCCGCCCAGCCAGCTCTGCGCGTGCGCGTCTTTCGCAAGCGCGACGACACGCCGCTCGAGGCCGCCGCCGAGCGCGAAGCCGAAAAGGATCGACTCCACACCGGTCTGATGATTGGCGAGATACAGGGCCGGACGATCGGCCACGCGCGCGAACGCCGCGGGATCGCGGAACGAGACGCGCCGGACGAAGCGACGATAGAGCGCCGTCATCAGCGCCTCGCCCGGCCATGCCTCCACCTGCAGCAGTCGCCGCCACCCGGCCTGCACGCGCTCCGGCGTCAGTTCGATGGCCGCCGCGGCCCCACGGTCGACAAGAGCCATTGCCAGGTCGGGCAATTCGTAGATGCGCAGGCCGTCGCACCACAGCGATCCGCGGGCCGTGCAGACGACCCGGTCGCCCTGGCGATCGATGCACGTGATCGCGATCTCGGTGTCGACGACGCCATGCCGCGGCAGGACCTGGCCGCGATAGCGCCACGTGAGCGGCGCGCCGCTGGCGATCGGGTCGAACACGGGATCCCGCATGCCCGTGTGCAGCCCGCCGAGACACATGGCCACCTGGAGCAGTTGAATCAGCGCCTCGATGCCCAGCGAACCCGGCTGTACGGGGTCCTGGTAAAAGTGCGCCTTGAAATACCAGCTGTCCGGGTGCACCTGCTGCCGGCCGCGGATGCGTCCGAGTCCGGCGGCGCCACCGGCGGGCCAGAACGCCGCAACGTGATCGATCATCAGCAGCGGCGCGGATGCGAGCGCCGGCCAGCCGGCCCGCGTCTTCAAATCCGCCATCGTCACATCGGCGATTGCCGGCGGGCCCTCGTCCGCCGACGGCGCCGACGGTTCCGGCAACCCTGTCTGCCCAGCCAGCGCGGCATCGGTGAAGAAGCCGAACGAGGTGTCGAACGCCAGTACCACGCCCTGATCGTCGCGGCCCTCGACACTGAAGAACACGAGCGTTGTCTCGCCCGCCCGCGCGAACCGCGTGAGCGTCGCCGTGGTGTTCAGATGAGACGTTCCGCGAGGGACGTGACGCACGACCACAGCCTGGCGGCCGTCCAGGTTGCGGAACCGCAGGTCCGTCGGCGCGTGCGCGGCAATCCCCATGTACGACGCGAGCCAGCCGCACGGCTGCAGCATCACCTCCATGAGCACGGCCATCGGCATGGTCGGCGACGCGTTCGCGTCGAAGTACCACGCGTCCGGCGGTACGTCGTAGCGCGCGGTCACGCGGCCACCCTCGGTCACGCGACCCGACGGACAGGTGACGTGCTCGACGTGCGTCATGAAGTGATACGGCGGTCCCGGCAGCCGCGGCGCGCGGCGCGCGCCATCGAACGCGGCGTACATCGGACCGAACGCGTCGGACGGCCGTCCCCATGCACAGGCCAGGAGCGCCGCGTGGTCGCCACGCACGGGCCCGGTCGGGTCGACGACGTGGACCGGTGTGTCCGCGACCAGCGCCTGGCGCGTCGACAGCGGCCAGTCGGGCACGATCGTCATGCCGAGGCGCCGGCAATGAAACACCTTGAAGCCGTCGGATCGACACAGTAGCGCGGCATACACGCGCGGGCAGTCGCCGTCGACGATCTCCTCGACGAAGACCTCGTACGTCAGCCTGTGTGCGCCATCGGGAATCACCTGTCCGCGGCAGACGAACGTATACGCCTCGTCGACGACGGGCTCGAACCGCCAGCCGTCGCGCGGAATCGTAAAGCCCAGGGCGGCCAGCAGGAACGACTGCGCCTGCACGGCCGCCTCCGCCATCAACGTGCCGGGCATGCACGGGTCGTGCGTGAAGTGCCCCTGGTAGAACCAGGCATCGGCCGGCACGTCGGTCTCGGCACGGAGATAGCCGCGGCCCCACGGTCCGCCGTGCGGATCGAACGCCGTCACCTCGTCGATCAGACGCAGGCGACCTGACGCGATCGTCGGTGTCCGCTGATGAGACGCCGTCTCCTCGAAGCCCTCGCCGAAGCAGGTCGCGGCGTCACCGGCGACGAACGCGTCCAGGTCCGCGCGCGAAAACGCGCGCTTCACGCTCGGGCGCGGCGGCGGATCGAGCCGGGCCCCAGGCGCGGGCGTGTCTGTCGACGCGTCCCACAGCACGCCGCCCGACTCCGCCAGTTCGGCATCGGTGAAGAAGCCGGCCTGGCCGTTACGGACCGAGATCCAGAGCCGGTCGCCAATCCACGCGTCGTAGTGGAAGAAGAAGAGCCGGACGTCGCCCACCTGCGCGTGTCCGTCGACGTGAATCTCGTAGTGCAGGGTGTCGCCGGGCGCGGGCAGTCGATCGCCGCGGAACGTCAGTTCGCACCCGAGCAGGCGATACACGCGCGTGTCCCTGTTGAGCGCGTCGACGCCGAGCCACGAAATCAGCAGGAGGTCGGCCTGGCCCGACTCGATCAGGATGCCCGGCGGCATGTGCGCCTGGTGCAGGTACCACGAATCGGCCCGCACGTCGGTCTCGGTCCAGATCGTGCCGCGGCCCATGCTGCCGGCCGCGCCCTCGATGCCGACCACGCGGTCGACGAGCAGCATCGGCGGTTCGGGCAGCCGGACCTGACGACGGTAGCCGTCCTGTCCGCTGAACGCCGGACCGAGCACCGTCGAGATCCGTCCGCCCGCGAGAATCTCGAGGGCTGCCCTGTCGAACGTCGGACCTGCCGGTGTCGTGGGCGCCTGCCTGCGCGCGATCGCCTGGTCGTGTGCCGGCTCCTCTTCGCGAGGCGGCAGCGGCAGTGGTGGCTCCGCCACCGCAACGGAGTGCGTCGTCGCCGGACACGTGACAGCCGGGGCGTCGATCGTCAACACCGGACTCGATACGCGCGCGACGGGTTGCAGGCGCTCGATCAGTCGCGCCTCGACGCCGACATAGCGCCGATAGGCGGTCGTCTGCTGTTCGATGAACTCGCGGTGCAGCCGCGTCACGTCCTCGACGATTCGTCGCCGACCCGCCATCGGCACGATCGCAACAACGGGCGGACGGGGCGGCTCGGGACGCCGCACGATCCGATTCGATCGCGCGACGCGCGGTAACGCGGGGGCCGGGGCCATCACCTGCGCGGTCTCCGTGGTCACCGCATCCTCGCGCGCAGCACGCTCGCCGTCTGGTGCGAACGGCGGTTGACGCGTCGCGAATCGCAGCGGCAGCGCGTCTGACGGCGCGGGGCGTGTGCCGAAGACGCGCGCCAGTGCGGCCTCGGTCACATCCACACCTGCCACGTGCAGGCGCGCGACCGCGCAGGCTGTGCGAAGCCGCGGGGCCGTCGCCGGATCGTCGAGAGCGATCGCGACGTGCGCGCGATCGCCGAGGATCCTGCCGATCGCCCGTGTGACCGTGTCGCGCGGACCGAGTTCGAGGAACACGCGGATGCCGTCATCCCACGCGCGCCTGACTGTGCGAGGAAAATCGATCGGCGTGCGGGCCTGGACGGTGAGCGCCTCGGCCACCCGACTCTCCGTGGGCGTGTAGGGACCGTTGAACGCGTTCGCGTAGAACGCAATGCCGGGTGCGGAATGCGTTGGACGGGTGTGCACGCGACGCCAGGTGTCGGCAAAGGGCGCAAGTTCGGCGCAATGCACGACCATCGGATGCTTGAGATCGATGGCACGTCCCGGTCCGAGTTCCGCGATCACGCGGTCGCACGCGGCGCGGTCGCCGGCAATCACGCAGTCGTCCGGCGCGTTGACGATCGTCACCGTGGCGCGCACGCCCAGCCGGACGATGATCGCGCGCACCGTGTCCGGCGACGCCAGCACACGCCACGCCATCCAGTCCACGGGCGTCCCCGCCGGCAGGCCCCAGGCCTGCCGCGCGCTCTCGCACGGCCCGGTCAGGTGATGGCCGTACATCCCGGACGCCTCCACATCGGCGATCAGGCCGCCGGGATCGCGCCAGACGCCGAATGCCACGAGCGCGTTCGTTTCGCCCGACGACAGTCCGATGGCCGCATCCGGTCGAAGACCGAGCAGGTCGAGGCACAGCCGCGCGTGAATCTGCGACGTCAGCGTGCACGCACGCAGCTGATCGAACGGCGCCTCGATCGTGGGCCGGTCCAGGACGTCGACGGCCAGATCCGCGAGGTCCGGCACATGGACAGCCAGACACTCGGCCAGTTCGGGAAGAGAGGCGAGCAGTTCGCGGCCGGCACCGGCGTAGGCGGCCGCGGCCCCGGGAAACGCGAAGGCGACGCGTCCGCCCGTCGGACGTCGCGAGTACCAGACGCCCTCGCCCGCAGGCTCGTCTCCCGCCTCGATCTGCCGGCACACGCGCTCGACGGACGCCCGGAGCCGCACCTCGTCGTCGGCGACGATCGCGAGGCGCAGCGGCGCCCCGGGCAGGACGCGCGATCGCGAACCGTCCTCGCGCAACAGCCGCCCGAGATCACGCGCATCAGTGGCCCCGATGAGCACGACGATCGGCCCCGGACTCGGTGACGCCTGTCGATCGCCGGCGCGCACGGTGCACGTCGCCGTCTCGCCGTCGAAGGCCGACACGCGAACAATCAGACGCCGTTCGGACCGCGGCGCAATCCAGGGATGCGCGGCGGCGCGGGATGGCCGCATCGCACGCTCGCAGGCCAGCACGCCCGCGGCCAGGTGCAGCAGCCCCGACGCCGCGTGCGCGTGACCGAACCGTGACGTCACCAGATCCGCCGCGTCGTCAAGCACGTGCGCCTGTCGATCGATCTCATCGTGTCCATCGATCGCATCCACATCGACGAGCGCGCGAACAGGCAGGCCGAGCGCGCGTGCGCGTACCTCCGTGGTCACGACCATCGCCACGGCCGCATCGCCGGGACGATGGCGTGTGCGCGGCAGCAGCGCCGTCGCAGCGGCCTCGTGCACGCGATCGCCCGTCACCTCTGCGGCACCGACGATGACGGTGTCGACGTCACCGGCGGCGAGCGCCCGTGCTGCCAGCCGCAGCGCGGTCACGCCCGATAGTTCCTCCGCCGAGACCGTGTAGCCGAACGCGCGCGCGTCCACCTGCACGTTCAGCCTGTTCGCCGGCACGTTCGGCATCGTGCCGACGACGCCCGCAGTCGTCAGCGGCGGACAGAAATCGCCGCCGACGCGATCCGGTGCGCGCCAGCGCAGCCCGAAGCGCGTCACCTCGGGATCGCATCCCATGCCCACGATCACGCCTGTCCGACCCGGATCGACAGGCATGGTCGCCATGGCGGCGCACGCGGCCTCGAGCACGAGCGTCTGCTGCGGCAGGCTCGCCGCCAAATTACGCGGGGGGAAGCGCAGTCCGCGCGCGTCGATCTCCGCATGGTCGATGCGACAGGACGCCTGCGGATCGACGGGCGCGATCAGCCGCTGCCAGAAGGCCTCCTCGCCGTGCCCCGCGCCGGTGACGACGTGCATGGCGCAGACGGCGACCGTGCGCGATCCGGGTGGCGGCGACACGGCCACGACCGATCGGTGCGCACGCGACTGCCATTGCTCGATGACCGCGTGGGCGTTGCAGCCGCCGAACCCGAAGGCGCTGAGCCCGGCGCGACGAGGACCGTCGGTCTCCCATGATTCGGCCGTGCGCAGCGGGCGGAGCGGCGTGCCTGCAAACGCCGCAATCGGCTGATCGACGTGCAGCGTGGCCGGCCGCACCCGCGCGTGCATCGCCGCGATCACCTTGAGGAGTCCGGCCAGGCCCGCAGCCGTGATCAGGTGGCCGAGGTTCGATTTGAGTGACCCGATCGGCAGATCGCGCGCCGCGCCGAACACGGCCGCCGCACTCGCGACCTCGACCGCGTCGCCGACACTCGTGCCCGTGGCATGACACTCCAGCAGCGAGACGGTCGCGGGATCGACTCCCGCCTGCGCGTACGCCGAGGTGATGGCCTCGATCTGCCCGTCGACGTCGGGGGTCAGCAGGCCTCGGCGGGTCCCGTCGTTCGACACGCCGATCCCGCGAATGACGCCCAGCACCGGGTCACCGTCCCGCTCGGCGTCGTCGAGTCGCTTCAGCACGACACATGCCGCGCCCTCGGCAGGCAGCAGGCCATCGGCATCACGATGGAACGGCCGGCTCTGACCCGACGGACTGAGCGCCTGCAGTGCCGTGAATCCAATGTGCAGAAACAGGCTGTCGGCGTGGTTGACCGCTGCCGCCAGCATCAGATCGGCCTCGCCGTCGTGCAGCCTGTCGCATGCCAGCTTCAACGCGTAGAGCGATGACGCGCACGCCGCATCGAGCGCGAAGCCGCCCTGGCCGAGCGCCAGCGCGCGTGCGGCGAGTTGCGCCGGGTAGCCGGAGCTGAAGCGATTCTCGGGACGCGACGATCCCGCCACCGAGAGCCACGTGTCGAACGCGAACGCCGTGTGTCCGGCTGTCGGATATGACAGGTTGCCGACGACGAGGCCGGCCCGCGCGCGCGGAGCGATCGCGTACCCGCTGGACGCGAGCGCCTCGCGACCGCAGTGCAGCAGCCACAGGCACACGGGATCAAGTCCGCTGAGCGACGCCGCGGACACGGCAAACCCCTCGGGGTTGAAGATGTCGTCGAAGCCGCTGACGTATCCGCCGCGATCGGACACCGTGCCGTCGCCCGACACGCTGCCGGGCCGGCGCAGGAACGCCGACGCCTCCGCGCCCCACGCCCCCGGCGGCGGCGACGTAATCAGATCGCGTCCCTCGACAACGGCCCGCCATAACGCGTCGGGTGAGAGCACGCCAGGCAGCACGCAGGCCTGCCCGATGATCGCGATGGGCGGGAATACCGGTCGCGGCGACGCCGCTCGGGCGTGCGGCACTACGACACCTCGACGGCCGCCTGCACGGCAAACATCTCGACGCCGCCGATGGTCGCGACGATCTGACCGTCGCGCGTGGTGAGCATCAGTTCACTCACCAGCTTGTCGGAGCCGGTCGTGCGGGACGTGAGCGTACAGCGAACCGGCCCGCGGCCATCAGCGCGACCGAACCAGCGCAGGCGCGCGACGCGCATCGGCAGGAACGGGCGGCTCGTGCGATGGAATCCCCAGGCCGCCGCCAGCTGAAACGCGCCGTCGAGCGCGGCCGGATCGGTCATCCACGGCCCGCCAGGCCATCCCTGCTCGTCCACCCCGGCCACCGTGCAGACCGCCCCCGTCTCCGACAACGCATCGAGCGACCGCATCACCTGGAAGTCCGGACCATGAAACAGCGGGCCGTCGTACACACCGCGCGAATCCCACGGCCACGGCTGCCCGGCGGCCGGCCGAGCCTCGATGGCGGTCGGCTCCTGCGCGGCGGGCCGCAGATCGACTGTCGCCGCGCAGTGCAGCCGCCCCTCGCGATCGGTCACGGAGACCGCCACGCTGTGCGGCGCGTCAGGCGTCGTCCGCGCCGTGACGAGGAAGCGCGACACATCACCCTGCGCGAACGCGGGCAGCGCGAGCGGCCGCACAACGCTGAAGTCTCGCACCTCGCACGCGGCAGCCAGCGGATCGACGACACGCGCCAGCCGAAGCGCCCACTCCACGCCGAGCACCACGGGCACGACAGGGCGGCCACCGACGACATGATCTTTCAGATACGGGTGCGTGGCCGACGAGACGACGACTTCGGCGGTCCAGTTGCGCGCCTGGTTCAGGTCACCAGACCCCGCGATGACCTCGACCGCCTCGTCGCCACCGGTGAGTTCCCGCACCAGGAACGCCGCACCGGCATCGAGGTCGATGAGCGGCACGCCTCGCGTCGCGAACTGATCGCGCAGCAACGGCGTCACCATGCCGCCCTCCCAGGGGCCCCACGCGATCGACGACACGAGACAGTCGGGTCGTCGACGCGCTTCGCGACGCGCCACCTTGTTCAGGACCTCGTTGGCCACCGCGTAGTCGCTCTGCCCGATGTTCCCGACGCGCGCCGAGACCGACGAAAAGAGGCAGAGCCAGGCGAGCGAATCCTCGCGCGTCGCGTCGAGCAGGTGCGCCAGGCCGTCGAGCTTCGTGCCGAGGACGCGATCGATCTGTTCGTCGGTCTTGTCAGCGAGACGCTTGTCGGCGATGACACCCGCGGCGTGCAGCAGGCCGCCGATCGGGCCCCACTCGGCGCGCACATCGGCCAGGACCCGCGCGACGGCATCGCCTTCCCGAACGTCGACGGCCACGTACCGGACCTTGGCGCCCGCGGTCCGCAACGCGGCCATCGAGGCAGCGATCTCGCGCCAGGCCAGCAGCCCCGAGGCCTGCGCTGCAATCTCGCGCGGCGACAGGGACTCGCCCCGCTGCCGGGCGCGTTCGGCGAGCGCCGATCGAAGTGCGGCCTCGCCAGTGACGTCGGGCAGCGGATCGTTGTCGATCGGCTGCGTGCGGCCCAGCAGCACGAGACGCAGCCGTGCCTCGCGCGCCAGCGCCATCAGCACGTGCGCCGTGATCCCGCGCGCACCACCGGAGGCAACGACCACCTGGCCGTCGGCCAGCGCGTGTCGTCCCGACGCGGCCACCGGCGCTTCACGCGTGACGACCACCACCCGTCGTCCCGGCTGCGGCAGTCCTACCTCGGTCGCCGGGCCGCCGAGCAGCAGTTCTTCGGCAATCAGATCCGCGAACGCGTCGTCCGACAGGCCCGCGCGCGCCACGTCGATCGCCTTGATGGCCACGTGCCCGTGCTCGGCCGCCAGTGTGCGGCCCAGTGCCGGCAGCCCGGCGCACCACGCCGCGTCGCCGGGATCGGCTTCCAGGCCGAATGTGCCGCCCGTGTCCTGCACCGTGACGAACACGGCCTCGTCTTCGGCACCAAAATGCCTGACGAACGTCCGCGCACGTGCCAGTACGTCGGCGAGTAACCGCGTGGCATCGGCCTGTGTCGGCGCAGCCTCGATCGCATCGAGAACGATCAGGCCGCGGCTTGCTGCGGCCGGCTCGTCGCACGCCTGGGCGTCCACGCCACGCGCGCGCAACGCACGCACCACGGCGGTCCTGATCGATGGACTGCCGCCCGTCACGCTCACCGACATGCCGGCTGAAAGGCGCGGCATGGCCATCCCCGTCCGCGGCGCCGGCACGACAGTCAATCGACGACGCGTGATGACGGACGGGTCGATCACTCGCGCGGGCGTGACGACGGGCGCAACAGCGACCGCCTGGACCGGATCGCTCGTGCGTGAGGCAAAGGCCACGATCGCGCCGAGCGTGCGCAGCGATCCGAGGTCGCCGGGACCAATCTCCGGCAGGTCGGGCCGCCGTTCGCGGAACGCCGACAGAATCTCCACCTGCTTGATCGAGTCGATCCCGAGCTGTGCTTCGATCTCCATGTCCAGATCGAGCATCTCGATCGGGTAGCCCGTCTTGTCCGACACGATCGCGAGCAGCACCGCGCCGGCATCGTCGTGGCCGGCACTGTGGGCAACAAGACCACCGGACGACGAGGCGACGGGCTGCGCCGGCGATGGCACATCGACAACGCCGGCATCGTCAACCAGTGCGGCAATCGCGCCGAGCGTGCGAAGCGAGGCCAACCGATGCGGCTCGATCTCGGGCAGGTCGGGCCGCCGCTCGCGGAACGCCGAGAGAATCTCGACCTGCTTGATCGAATCAATCCCGAGCTGCGCCTCGATCTCCATGTCGAGGTCGAGCATCTCGATCGGATAGCCCGTCTTCTCCGACACGACGGCGAGCAGCACGTCACGTGCACTCGCATTCACCGGCGCTGTCGCTGGCGCCATCGACACGAATGCGACGGACGGGGCGGAGACATCGGACGCGCCGAGCGACGTCGGGGTCACGACAGCGCTCGCGCGTGGCGCGATCGGCTCGTCGATCGGCTGCACGGCTCGCATCGGGACCGGTGCGTTCGCTGCCGCGACGGGCGGCGGGGCCATCCAGGCGTCGGTCGGCGGAGGCGGTGCTGGTGGCGACAGCGGATTGGCGATCGCGCCTGTCGACACGGCCCCCGCATCACGCACGCCGGTCAGCACGCGCTCGACCATGCCGAGGAAGCTCTGATGGCTCGCCGACATCTCCTGCTGAAAACGCCTGTGCGTTTCGGCCACCTGCACGACGAGCGCGGCCAGGTCCGATCCGCCCGATGTCGCGTCGACCGCGTCGACTGACGACAAAGGCATTGGTGACGGCTGACGCACGGACGATGGATCGATGCGTGGTGTCGGTGGAGGAAACGATGCGGGCGTGTCGGGCATGAGTGCGTGCGAAACGTTAGGGGCGGGCAGCGCGCTCGCCCCACCGGGTGGCGGATACGGCTTGCCGTAGTTGACGCCGAGGACGTCGATCGAGGTGTCGGTGCGCACCGGCGCGTCGGAGTCGCGCGGTGGCGTGGCGCGGAACAGCCAGTCGTAGTCGAGCCGTCGCCCCAGGGCGGCGAGGCGCCCGATCGCCTCGAGCCAGGCGATCACGCCGTGACGCCTGCGCCTGTCGATCGCGATCGCGTGATACGGACGACCGTCGAGAATCTGGCCCACGAGTCGCGTCAGCACATCGCCGGGGCCAACCTCGATGAAGATCCGCACACCGTCGTCATACAAGCGCGTGACGGCGTCGCGGAAGCGCACGGTCTCGGCAATCTGCCCGGCCAGCAGCGCGCGCTGGCGATCGGGATCGGCCGGATAGGGCGCCGCGGTACTGTTGGCCACCACCGGAATCGCGGGCGGCTGGAACGGCACGGCCGCCAGCGCGGCTTCGAACGGTGCGCGACTGGACGCGACGATCGGCGAATGAAAGGCCGAGCCGACAGCGAGACGCACGCTCGTCACGCCCTCGGAGGCGAGCACCGCGACGGCCGCGTCGATACTCGCGCGGGTCCCTGACAGGATGACCTGCGCCGGTGCGTTGTCGTTGGCCACGACGAGATCGCTCTGCCACGACGCCAGTCGTCGATCGATCTCGACTCGCGCGAGCGGCACGGCAATCATGGCGCCGTCGTGGCCCGCGGCCGCGTCGGCCATCAGGCGGCCGCGCCGATCGGCAATCGCCAGCGCCTGCGCCGCGTCGAAGACGCCCGCCGCATGCAGCGCCATCACTTCGCCAAAACTGTGACCGAGCGTACAGTCCGCGCGAAGGCCGACGGCGTCGAGCAGCGCCAGTTGCGCCAGGCTGGCCATCGCGATGGCCGGCTGCGCGTGTTCGAGCGCCGTCAGCGTCGCTTCCTGCGCGCGTCGATCGTCGTCGGTAAACGCCGGCGGCGGGCACACCACGCGATGGAGCGGCTGACCGTCTTGCGCCTTGACGGTGGCGGCCGCATCCCACGTTGCCCGGCACTCGTCGAAGGCCATGGCCAGGTCGGCGCCCATGTTCACGTACTGGCTGCCCTGCCCGGGAAACAGGAACGCCACGCGTCCCTCCGCTGCCAGTCCCTCTCCCCAGAACGCCCCAGGCATCGGTGTCGACGCCGGGACGTTCCGCTCGATCCGATCGAGGGCGGCTTCCAGCCTGACGCGCAGATCGGTCTCGTCCGACGCAACGATCGCGAGCCGATGCGGATCGTCAGGCTCGAACGACGTGCAGGCGTCCCTGGCGACCTGCGCCAGCGGGCTGTGCGACAGACGCCCGGCGACCGTGCGGATCCGCTCGGCCAGGGCCTGCGGGGACGACGACGAGAAGAGGACGAGTTCTGCGGGCAGATGACGGATGCGATCTGCCGCGAGCGGACCGCGATATTCCTCGAGTGTGACGTGGAAGTTGCTGCCGCCGAACCCGAACGCGCTCACCGACGCCCGCCGCGGATGATCGTCCGCCCTGATCCACGGCCGCGCCTGCGTGTTGAGGTAGAAGGGACTGTCGGAGAGACCGAGTCGCGGATTCGGCCGATCGATCTTGATCGTCGGCGGCAGGATCCGGTGGTGCAGCGCGAGCACGGTCTTGATCAGGCCGGCTGATCCGGCAGCGGCCTTCGTGTGACCGATCTGTGACTTCACCGATCCCAGCGCGCACCAGGGCTGGCTCGCTGTCACCGCGCCGTCCGGATCGAACACGCGGCGCAGCGACGCGACCTCTGCCGCATCACCCGCGACCGTGCCGGTGCCGTGCGCTTCGACGAGTTCCACGGTCGACGGCGCGTACCCGGCCTGCGCGTAGGCGCGTTCGAGCGCCAGCGCCTGTCCCTGCGGTCGCGGCGCGTACACGCTCGTTGCGCGGCCGTCGGATGACGCCCCGAGCCCGCGGATGACGGCGTAGATGCGGTTGCCGTCGCGCTCGGCATCCTCCAGGCGTCTGAGCGCCAGCATGCCGACGCCCTCGCCGATGATCGTGCCATCGGCACGATCCGAGAAGGGCCGGCAGTCCCCCGTGGGCGAGAACGCGGGGGTCTTCGAGAAACACATGAACATCAGGATGTCGTTGAGCGCGTCGACACCCCCGGTGATCACCAGATCCGAATCGCCGCTCGTCAGCTCACGCAGCGACGCCTGCAGTGCCGAGAGCGAACTGGCGCACGCCGCGTCGGTGACGAAGTTCGCACCACCGAGATCGAAACGATTCGCGATGCGGCCCGCCACGACGTTGCCGAGCAGGCCCGGGAAACTCGCTTCGGACCACGGCACGAAGTTCGCGGCGATACGGTCCGCGATCGCCTGCACGCGGTCTTCCGGCAGGCCTTCCTCGCGCAGGCCCTTGACCCACGCCGGCCGCGAGAGCCGGCCCGAGTAGTGGCCCACGAGCTCCGTGGCCGACGCGACACCGAGGATGACGCTGGTCCGGTGACGATCGACGCGCGTCCCCGTGACGCGCTCGGCCTCGGCCAGCACCTGTTTCGCCACGACGAGTGCCAGAATCTGCGCCGTATCAGTGCTCGGCAACACCACGGGTGGCAGACCCATTTCGATCGGGCTGAACGGCACCGGATCGAGGAACGCGCCACGCCGGCAGTACGTCTTGTCAGGCGCGTGCGGATCGGCGTCGTAGTAGTCCTCGATGAGCCAGTGCGTTGGCGGTACGTCACGAACTGCGTCGCGGCCATCGAGGATGTCGCGCCAGAACCCGTCCGTGCCGAGGCGCCCGGGAAACAGGGCTCCAAGACCGACGACGGCGATGGCCAGCGGAGAGGTACTCATCGCAGCGGCCTCGGTGTGAAGGCGAAGGCCGTCGCGGGGACGTCGACGCCGCAGGTGCGCACCTGCTGTGCACGCGTGATGACCGCCGCGCCCTCGAGCAGGTTCCTGGCGATCTGGGCGACGGTGCGGTGATCGATCGGTTCGAGGAACGATCCGCGCGCCCAGTCGTTGAATGCCCCGAGTGCTGGACCGCACCAGATCTGATAGTCGACACGTCGATCCGTCTGTCCCTCGCGCGCCCATTGCGCCGCCATGAACAGGTACGCCCGGAAGACGAGCGCCATCCGGTGTTTCGGCTCGCGGTCGGCCCGCGCAATCTCGTCCGGATCGGCAGTGGCGAAGTACGCGCGCGTGCGCGCCCAGGCCTGCTCCAGTGATTCGCGGAAGATGTCGGTCTCGAGCTTGTGCCGCACGTCCGCGGGAATCGACTCGATCCCGTCGTGCGCGCGATAGACGCTCCACAGCGTCCGTGCGCGCTGCGCGAACAGCGTGCCGCGCTTGAGGACCTGGACCTGGATGCCCAGTTCGAACATGTCAGCCGCCGGGGCCATCGCCACGTCGGCAATCCCGGCGGCGGCGAGCAGCGCCCGGGCATCAGCCGAAAGGCCCGACTCGACAGCGGCCTGGTTGATCGATCCTGTCAGCACGTAGTCCGCGCCCAGCGCGAACGCCGCGGCGACGGCGCCGGGCGTCCCGATACCGCCGGCCGCACCAATCCGGATCGGCCGCGGGTACACCTGCGCCTCGACGGTCGTATCTCGGAGCTGACACATCGCGGGCAGCAGGGCCGTGAGCGGCCGGTTGTCCGTGTGGCCGCCCGAGTCCGCCTCGACCGTCACATCCTCGGCGACCGGCACCTGCCGAGCCAGGTCGACCTCGGCTGCCGTGAGATGTCCGGCCGCCGCGAGATCCCGAAGCATCGCCTCCGGTGCCGGTGCCATGAACGGTGCCGCCACCTCCAGGCGCGAGACCTTCGCGAAGACCGACCCTCGACGATGAATGGTGCCGTCCGACGACCGGGTCAGTCCCGAGGCCGCGTAGCGAACGACCGCAGGCGCGAGCGCCATGAACGCCGACGCGGACATGGCCGGCACGCGACGATCGAGGAACAGCGAGACGGTGGCCATCTCCCTGTCGGCGTCGCCGGGTGTGTGAATCAGGTTCGCGCCCCAGTTCGCCGTGGCGCCCAGCGTGGTCCGGATCGCATCGACACCAGCCGCCGTCGTCGCAAGGTCGAGGCCCGCGCTGCCGTAGAACCCCATCAGTCCCGCACGCGCAGCCTCGATCACCATGCGCGGCGTGGCAATGCCGCGGGCCATCTCGCCCACGACGTAGGGAAAGCGGCAGCCGTGGACCTCGGCGAACTGGCGGTCGCCGAGCCACTCCGGGTAGAGCGGCGGCAGGATGCCGCGGCGGGTGCCACCGCGCGCCTCGATGGTGGCCGCCTCGGTGGCCGGTGCCGCGACGATGCCGCGGCCCGGGACGTCGATGAGGTGCAGGGGTTGGCGCGGATGCGCCAAAGCCGCCATCAGCATCGATGTCTGGTCATCATCAGTTGTCGTCTCGAATATCGAATCCACGGCCATCAAAGACGGCGCCGCCTTCTGTCCGGTGTCATGTCAGGACCGCGATGAGCAAATGGCGATCCGTCGCATATGGCCAGGCGCGAGAGATGATACGCCTGAATCGGGAGAGCTGCAGCAACCGTCGTGTCATCGGTCGCACAGTCCTGTCGGTCGCGAACCGACGCGGCGGCGGTCCGCGTGGTCCTCACGTCGTCGACGACCTGCGGGCGGGTATGATGAGGCGCACGACGACAGCCATGCTCGCCATCAGATCTGCCGCGGCGATACACGGGTGCGAACGGCCCCACAGCCACGGCTACCACGTCGCGGCGGCCGTGGAACGCGGCGAACTGAGGATGGCGGCCGGTGCCGACACCGTTGACCTGCGCCCCGGTGCTGTCGTCATCATCCCGGCCGGCGTCGCGCATCACACGGTGGCCGCGTCTGCCGATTGCGCGGGCATCCACACGCTGTCGTTTTCCACGCCGTTGTCGATCGCGTGCGACCGGGTAGCGACGATCGACACGACGAGGGTCCATCGCCAGTTCGTGCGTCTGCTGAAAGCCTGCGGGAACGGGCGTGCCCTGGACGCGAGCCGCGTGCGGGACCTGGTCGTCGCCGCGCTCGCCAGGAAGCCACAGGGAGACAGGAAGCCGAGCGCTGGGCCGCGCGTGCATCCCATCGCGCAGCGCATCAAGGCGATGATCGACGACGGCGGGACGCCGACGGCGTGTTTCGAGACCATCGCCACGCGGATGCCGCTGTCCAGCGCACACTGCAACCGTCTGTTCCGCCGGGCCTTCGGCGTCACGATCAGGAACTACGCGCTCACGGCCAGGGCCGAGCGGGCCAGGATCCTGTTACACACGGACCAACCGCTCGCGACGGTGGCGCAGCTCGCCGGCTTCTACGATCAAAGCCAGTTCACGCGGGATTTCCTGAGTGTTTTCCACCTCACGCCCGGTCAATACCGTCGTCAGAATGCCGGAACCGGCGCGTCAGTCTGATACAAGACGGCCGCGCGGTGTGCTGCCACACTGCCGCGCATGACGACAGACGCGACGCCCCATGACGAGACCATTCGCGAACAGTTCACCAGGCAGGCCGAGCCATTCGCGCGCCTGCCCGGGCACCTGGACGCCATCGCGCATCTCATCGATCTTTGCGAGGCCGGCGCGGACGACACGGTGCTCGACGTCGGCTGCGGTCCCGGACTGCTCGCGTGCGCACTGGTGAAGGTGACCGCACACGTCACCGGCATCGACATGACGAGCCGGATGATCACCCTGGCCCGTCAGCGGCAGCGTGAAGCCGGACTGCACAACATGGCCTGGTGCGAGGGAGTCGCGCGTGACCTCCCGTACGAGGACGCGTCGTTCTCGATCGTCGTGTCGCGGTACATGTTCCATCACGTTGTCGATCCTGCCGCGGTGCTGCGCGAGATGTATCGCGTCTGTCGTCCCGGAGGTCGCGTGCTCGTGGCTGACCCGGTGCTGCCTGCCGCACACGTGGACGCGTTCAACGCGATGGAACGGATGCGCGATCCCTCGCACGCGGCGGCGCTCTCAACGGAGGCGTTCGATGCCCTGTTCCGACAGTCCGGTCTCACGCGCGTGCGTCGATCCGGCTACGACATCGACATGGCGCTCGAGGCGCAACTGGCCGCGTCGTTCCCGGCGCCCGGCGACGACGAGCGCCTGCGACGACTCTTCCGGGACGATCTCACCACGCAGCGACTCGGCGTGAAGACGCGCCTGGTCGAGGGACAGGTCTACTTCACGTATCCGATTGCGATGGCGGTTGGCACGAAGGGCTGAGCCTGACGTGCGGAGGCGAAGGCGGGAATGGGAGCGGGCGGGAGCCTGGCGGTCAGCACGCCTGTTGAATATCGCGGCGACCGGCAGCATGGCGTGTGCGGCGCGACGCGCTGCCGCCTCTGACCGCGTCCGGCCGCCGGACACCTGATATCGGAGCGAGCCACCCACTGAAACCGCATCTACACGACCGGGACCGCGCAGGATGTCAGCTGGTTCGAGCCCCTGCCCGCGATCTCGATCGAGATCCTCGAGGCTGGCGGCATCACGACCGACAGTTGCGTGGTCGACGTCGGGGGTGGCCACTCACTCCTCGTCGATGCGTTGACGGCGCGGGGGCTCGAGTGTCTGGCGGTGCTCGACGTCTCGGGCGCTGCGCTCGATCGTGCGAAAGCCCGACTCGGCGCCGCTGCCACCACGCCGATCTGGATCGAGGCCGACGTCACCAGTCCGTGGACGCTGAAGCCGATGGACATCTGGCACGACCGTGCCGTCTTTCATTTCCTCACGGTTGCGGAGGACCGGACACGTTACACGCAGCACCTGCTCAGGACGCTGAAGCCGGGCGGCAGTGCCATCATCGCCACGTTCGGGCCGGATGGACCGGAAACCTGCAGCGGACTGCCTGTGCGGTGCTACTCCGCGGACCAGTTGGCCGACGAACTCGGCCCGGCGTTCGTGCCGCGCGACTCGCGTCTCCACGCCCACACAACACCGTGGGGCAGCACGCAATCATTCCAGTACGCCTGGTTCTCCAGACGCTGAGCCGGCCGAGAACCGACCTGCCCCAACGCTCGACGTCCTGATGCCCGCTGGCCGTGACAAGACGTTCGGGGGCGAGTGCAGTCGAGCAGTCCCGCGGTCAGCCCATTCCGTCGGTTGCCGAATGGGCCCACGCGTCCGCTTGTGCTTTGGAGACGCTCTCCAACGACACACCTGGAGCAACAGCGACGCGGTAGACATGTCGCGGAACCGGTAGGAGGGTGGCCCCTAGCCCTTGACCGGCCCGCCGTGCGCGGGAAGGACGAGACGTCACTGGTTGTCGAATAGGGACGGCGGATCTCGCGCGCCGTGGAGGACACGAACGATGAGGACGGATCGGTCAGATGGTTCGACCCGAAAGAAGATCAGGCAGTGGCGTTCCCCGAGTTTCAGGACGCGCGGCGCAGGCCAGCGGCGCGTTGCCGATCTTCGTACACCGGTCGCCGATCTCCGGCACGAAGGACACCGCCCGTGCGGGATTGTCGGCCGCGATGTAGTCGCCGATCTCCTCGAGATGGCGTTCCGCCTCTGGGGAGAGGAGGACGTTCGTCACCCGGCACGGCGCTCCCGCGCCATCGCCGCATACTTGCTCTCGAGGCGTGCCAGAACCTCGTCGGCGGGCTTGCCCCGGCCACTGTCGAGCCCCTTGCGGATTTCCTCGCGGAGCACGTCAAGGGTCGCCAGCCGCATGCGTTCCCGTTCTTCCAGCAGTCGAAGGGCGTCGCGCACCACCTCACTGGCGCTGGCGTAGCGGCCCCCCTGAACCTGATCCTTGATGAACCGCTCGAAGTGCTCCCCGACGGCATAGCTGGAAGGCATGATTCCTCCTGTGACGCGATTATCCATTTTTATCAACCACGGATAGCGTCGATCAGCTGGCCCTCGGATAAATCGCAGCGCCGCCATGATCCCTCAGAGTCCGCGACGCAGGCGAAAAACCCCGTCCACGTGTTGCCGCTCGTTGAAAACTGACCAGGAAGTCGCGGTTCTGCTCGCTGAAAATTGACCAGGGTGTTCTGAGCGTTCCGACAGGGGTGAGGCCTGTTGGGATGCCGAGGTGCACACCATGGCGATGTACGCGAAGGTCCGCAGGATGCGCCTGCGGGAGGGGCTGTCGATCACCGAGATCGCGCGACGGACAAGTCTGTCGAGAAACACCATCAAAGCGTGGCTCCGCGGGCCGGTCCGGAGCGAGATGCAGTACCGGCGGCGCCCCGGGCCCCGGAAAATCGGCCCGTTCGCCGCGGCGCTGCGCCAGGCGTTGGAGGCCGATGCGCGCCGGCCGCGCCGCGAGCGCCGCACGGCCGGCAAGCTCTATG
>MEDJ01000022.1 GCA_001724025.1 Acidobacteria bacterium SCN 69-37
GCAACCGCGGCCGCGGCGATGACGCGGCCGCGGTTGCCGGGATCCTGCACACCGGCGTCGCCGAACGACGGCGGCCGTGGGGCCGTCGGGGCAGCGACGCCGGTCGTCCGCGTGCCGGTCGCGGGCGCGGCCGGCACGCGCGGAACCGGCACCGGCGTCACCGCGGTGTCGGCCAGCGTGTCGCTGGCCGGCACCGCGCGCGGCGCCGTCAGGGCGCCGGTATCGGTCCCCAGCCCCATGGCCGCGGTGCCGGACACCCCGCCGACAGCCGATCGCAGCGCTTCGAAGAATGCCTGCGCCGACTGGAACCTGTCGGCCGGATCCTTCTGCAGGGCCGTGGTCAGCACGTCGGTCACCCACGCCGGCAGATCGGTGCGCCGCGTTTCGATCGGAATCGGCGGGGCGCTGACCTGCGCCTGCGCCATCGCGAACGGCGTGTCGCCCTTGAACGGCAGCTGCCCGGTCAGCAGACGATAGAACACGACGCCAATCGCGTAGAGATCCGTGCGCGCGTCAATCTCGTGCCCCTGGACCTGCTCGGGTGCCATGTACGCCGGCGTGCCCATCATGAAGCCGACAGTCGTCAGGTGCTCGCTGCCCGAGACGCGCGCGATGCCGAAGTCCATGACCTTCACGTCGCCCGTCTCGGTCCGCATGATGTTGGCGGGTTTCAGATCGCGGTGGACGACGCCGTGGTGATGGGCGTGCGCGAGGGCGGAAAGCACCTGCATGCAGACGATCGCCGCCTGCTCCGGGGCGAGCGGGCCTTCGCGCGCCACGATCTGCTCGAGCGTCTCGCCCCGCACGAACTCCATCACCATCAACCACTGGTCGTCGTGCTGGAAGAGCTCGTAGATCGTGGCGATGCCCGCGTGACTGAGACGCGCGACCGTGATGGCCTCGGCGCGGAAACGCCGCGCCACCTCCGGTTCGTTCAACTCGGCATTGAGGATCTTGATCGCGACTTCGCGATCGAGCGTGTCGTCGACAGCCCGGTACACGGTTCCCATGCCGCCGCGTCCGACGCGGTCGAGCACACGGTACTTGCCGACGTTCTGCCCAACCATTGCGATAATCCCCGCCACGTACGCCGGGGAGTGCCGCAGTCTAGGCCGGCACCTGGGGGTTGTCAATCGAGCGACAGGGCCGGACGCGGCGTGCGCACGGACGCGCGGGCGGCTTTTCGACACCGCGCGTCACCTGGATCGCGCGCCGCATTCACGTCACTGCCGCAGGTGATCGACGGCAAGCCCCAGCCGCGCCGTGACGGTGGCAGTGATCTGCTGCCAGTCACCGTCGTTCATCCTGACGATCAGCCAGCGATCCCTGGACTGCAGCGCGAGCCAGTGCCTGTCGCCGCGAAACAGGCCACCCGGCATGTCGACGTCGATGGGCGGGCCGGCCAGCGTCGGGTACCACCGCGGATGCCTGGCCCTCGTATACGCGGCCGCTGTCACCTGCTGATATGGCAGTTCGACAAGCGCCGTCGTCGCGCTGTCATCGAACAGCGTGACGACACCATCGGCAAAGGCGAGCACGGCCGGTCGCTCCACGGCGCGCCTGCCGTCGATGACGAGCGCGCGGACACCGCGGAACAGCGTCGACGCCGGTGCGGCGGCCTCGGCCGGAGACGCGGGCGGCGGCGTGACCGCTGCCGATGCCGGTTCGACCGAGACCGCTGCCCTGGTCCCGGCCACCGCACCGCTCACGGAGGCCGCGGCGGTTGCGGGCGCCGGCAGCACGGGTTCGGAATCCGCAGGGACCCGCTCATCCTGATCCGGATCGGTGAAGGTGGGAGGTGGCGCTGCCTCGGTCGAGACCTCGGTGACCGGCAACGCGTCCGGGTCTGTCGACGCGGGCGTGCCGGGGCGCCACCACCAGGCCCCGACGACGAGCATCAACGCAGCGACGGCCGCAGCGCCACCAATCATCACGGGCGATCGACGAGACACCGGCGGCACGTCGATGTCCCCATCGATCCGGATGTCGTCGCGCGGCACGTCGGGCCGGGCCGGCACCAGGTGCGGCCGCGGAGACGACGGGTCGTGCGCGGCTGGCGTCGTGGTGGCTCCGCCGTGAATCACGCGCAGCGAACCGGCCGTGCCCTGGCCGAGCGTCAGCGAGGCAGGCGGCTGGACGTCGACGACAATCGGCTGACCGGCCATGCCCTGCGCGATCGCCTCGCGAAACGCCTGGGCCGAAGGAAAGCGACGATCTGGATCGCGCGCCAGCGCGACATCGATGACCTGCGATACCCATGCGGGCAGGTCGGGCCTGACGTCGCGGAGCGACGCGGGCGACTCGTTGATGCGCGCCTGCGCCAGTTGCACGGCTGTCGTCCCACCGAACGGCATCTGGCCCGAGACCATCTGGAAGAACACGATGCCGACAGCGTACAGGTCGGTCCGCGCATCGATCGCGCCGCCCGTGACCTGCTCGGGGGCCATGTAGGCCGGCGTGCCCATCATGAAGCCGGCGCTCGTGAGCTGCTCGGCGCCCGAGACGCGTGCGATGCCGAAATCCATCACCTTCACGCCGCCGCCGGGCGTGAGCATGATGTTGGCGGGCTTGAGATCGCGGTGGACGACACCCATGCCGTGCGCGTGGAAGAGCGCAGCGAGCAGCTTGTCGATCACCTCCGCGGCGTGCGGCACCGTCAGGGTGCGGTCGTTGGCCAGGGCCTGCTCGAGCGTTTCGCCCCGCACGAACTCCATCACCATGAGCCATTGGGCGTCGTGCTCGAGCAGTTCGTAGATCGTGGCGATGCCGGAATGGTTCAGCCGTGCGACGGCGACAGCCTCGGCGCGGAACCGCCGGGCCACCGTCGGGTCGTCGAGGCCGGCATTGAGGATCTTGATGGCCACCTCGCGGTGCAGCGTCTCGTCGACGGCGGCATACACGGTGCCCATCCCGCCGCGCCCTACCTGGCGGGTCACGCGGTACTTGCCGATGTGCCGCCCGACCATGCCCGACATTGTCGTGCATGAGCGCGTCGCGGGGGAACTGACCGGCCGTTCAGCCGACCGCGTCTTCCCTGAGCTTCTCCAGATGGGCCTCGACGGTCAGGCGCGCAGCGGCCTCGAGTGCGGGCGGGAGATCCGGATAGATGTGGCCGAGGATCGCCTCGACGGTGACGAGACCGCTGGCGAGGCACGCCGCGATCTGCACCTCGCGCGCGAGCCTGTGGTCGCGGGTCCGGCCGATGACGGCCGCCGGATCCTCGACGATGGGGCCGTGCCCCGGATAGAGGCGGCGCGCGCCGAGCGCCGCCATCACGTCGAGCGAGGCGAGGTAGGTGCGGAGGTGACCGCCACGACCGGCCGGAATCAGCACGGATCCGTCCAGCCGCACCATGTCGCCGGCATACAGCTCGTGGGTGCCCTCGTCCCAGAAGCAGGCATGATCGACCGCGTGCCCCGGCGTATAGACGACGTGCAGCACGCGGTCGCCGGCCAGGATCCGCTCGCGATCGATCAGCGTGCGCGACGGCCGGCAACTGGCCGCGACGGCCAGCACCTCGACGTCGGGCCAGCAGTCGCGGATGGCCGGGATCCCCGACGCGTGGTCGGGGTGATCGTGCGTGACGAGGACGCGTGCGAGCGGGCGGCCGTCCAGCACCTCGGCCAGCGCCTCGAGGTGCGCCGGTTCGCCGGTGCCGGCATCGATCAGCGCCGGCTCGGCACCGTCCAGGAACCAGGTGTTGTTGCCGTCGCCCGTGTAAGGCCCCGGGTTGGCAGCGGAGAGGAGGACGGGGGGTGGCACAGCGCCTCGAGGGGGCGAATCGCCCGGATTCTGTCGAAAATCTCCGAAAAAAGGCAAACGCCGTTCCCGGTCCTGATATTCAGGAAGAGCGTTATTAGGAAGAAAAAATTGGGCGAGCCAGCACTTGCGATGTCTGACGGCCCCCGGGGAAAGGGAGCCGTGAGGGTCGTTACTAGTAGTAGGACCGGGAACGACTTCCCTATTCTCGCGACCCGCCAGGAAAATGTCAAGCCCCTTCTTGTGCCCGTGGTGCCCGGGCCGATCGAGGTACCGACGCGCCTGAACTGGCGTAGGCTCAGAAGGCCCCCCTTGCGCGATACCGTGTCTGATGGAGGTCCCGTGTCGACACGCTGGTTGAAGTGGACGCTCGGCTGCGCGGCGGCCGTGCTGCTGGGACTCGTCGCCACGTTCGTGTGGCTGGCGCGCCCCTCGCACATCACGGCCCTGGTCCAATCCGGCCTGGCCGAGCACCTGCAACTCGATGCCACGCTCGATCGCATCGAGGTCTCGTGGCTGCCCCGGCCCTCGATCCACGCTCAGGGGTTTGCCCTGCGGATGCCGAACCAGCCGGATCTGCCGCCGCTCATCGCCATCGACGAGTTCTCGGTGGACATCGGTCCGCTCTCGCTCATCCGCAAGCGGGTCGATACCGTCTACGCCCGCGGGCTGCACATCACCGTGCCGCCGGGCGACGTGCGCGACGACCTGCCCGGGCGCGACGGGCAGACGGGCCGGACCGACATCATCATCAGCCACTTCATCACCGAGGACGCCTCGCTCCAGTTCCTGCGGAACAACGGCCGGAAGCCGCTGACGTTCGCCATCCACGATCTGCGGGCGCACGAAATCGGCTTCGGCCTGGCGATGCCGTTCGACGCCACCATCACCAACCCGGTTCCCACCGGGCTCGTGACGACCACCGGCACGTTCGGCCCGTGGGTGCCGGGGGAGATCTTCGCGTCGCCCCTCGAAGGGGACTACACGTTCGAGCACGCCGATCTGTCCACCATCAACGGCATCGGCGGCACGCTGGAGTCGACAGGACACTACTCGGGTACCATCCAGCGCATCGTCGCGCAGGGTCAGGCGCAGGTACCCGATTTCAGCCTGGACCTCGGCGGTCGTCCGCAGGCCCTGACCGCCGACTTCGACGCGGTCGTCACCGGCACGAACGGCACGACCGTTCTCGAACGGGTCGACGCCACGCTCGTGCACACGCGCATGGCCGTGGAGGGTGCCGTGATCAATCTCGACGGCCCCGGTAACCATGCGCTCGAGTTCGCCGTGAAGATCGAGGATGGCCGGATCGAGGACATCCTCGCGCTGATCATCGACAGTCCCCAACCCGTGATGACCGGTGACGTGGTCGTCGATGCGCGGATGGCGCTGCCGCCGGGCCCCGCACCGGTCAGTCGCCGCCTGAGCGTGGACGGCCGCTTCGGCCTGGCCGAGACGACGTTCACCGACAAGGAGGTGCAGTCGAAGATGGAGTCGCTCAGCCGCCGCAGCCAGGGCAAGGACGAGGAGGATCCGATCGGCAAGGTGCTGACGAACCTCCGCGGGCAGGTCCGGCTCGCCAACGGCACGGCCAGGCTGTCGCGCCTCACGTTCCAGGTGCCGGGCGCACGTGTGGCCCTCGACGGCACCTACGGTCTCGCGACCGGCGCCCTCGATTTCCGCGGCACGCTGCGCATGCAGGCGACCGTGTCGCAGGCGGTCGGCGGCTTCAAGTCGATCTTCCTCAAGCCGTTCAACCCGCTGTTCCGCAAGGACGGCGCCGGCGCCGTCATCCCGATCAAGATCGAGGGCACGCGCGAGGCCCCGAAGTTCGGGGTGGAGTTCGGGAAGATCTTCTGAAGACGGGGAGGCGACGGGCTGGGAGCGCCGAACGGCGTGACCGCCGGCCATTGCGATGTGTCGCATGGCTGCACGTGGCAGTTTCCGCGATCAGGCAACGGGCGATCGTTGCAGATTCTGCGATCTGGGTCCGGCGATTGGGCCATTTTCACCGGGAAAACGCGGGCATTCCGACCGGGCATCCGGCTTGCACTGGACGACGGTAGAATGAGTCTCATGCCCGCGTCCGATCGCGTCATCTCCCGCCGCCCAGGCGTGAAGCTCACCTACGACGACTTCCTGCTGTTTCCCGATGACGGGCTGCGGCACGAGTTGATCGACGGAGAGCACTACGTGACGCCGTCCCCCAACCTGGATCATCAGCGGATCTCCGGACGCCTTTACCTGGCGATTGGCAACTATCTCCAGGCCCATCCGACAGGCGAAATCGTCTACGCGCCGTTCGACGTGGTGTTCAGCCGCCATGACGTGGTCGAGCCGGACCTGCTCTACCTGTCGAACGAACGCGCGAGCCGCGTCGTGACCCAGACCAGCGTCCAGGGCGCGCCGAACCTGATCATCGAGATCCTGTCGAAGAGCACGCGCAGGCGCGATCGAACGATCAAGCAGCGGCTCTATGAACGCTCGGCCGTGGACGAATACTGGATGGTGGATCCGGTCACCGCCTCGATCCGCATCCTCCGCCAGCGCGCCGGGCGATTCGCCGCGGCTGCCGACCTGCGTGCCGATGCGGGAGACGTGCTGACCACGCCGCTGCTGCCCGAATTCACCGTGCCGCTCGCGGAGATCTTCGCAACGCCCCGCCGCTGACAACGCGCCCTCACCGGCCCGTTCGGTGCTGGCCGGTTCGCTGCGACTTCGGTAGCGCCGCGAGTTCGGCCAAGACCCGATCACCCCGCCTGGCCGGCTGCCGCGCGCCTGGCCTCGAGCCGGCGCTCTTCCTGCAGACGTTCGAGTTCGATCACCGAGTGATCGACGAACGTCATCGACGCCGCAATCGCGTGATGTTCCGCAACCGTATCGATGAGCCGGTGCATCTGCTGGCAGACACGCCGGTAGGCCGGGTGCCCGGCCGGCTGGGTGCGCAGCTCGATCACGTGCATGGCCTGGCGCGCGTTCATGTCCATCACGAACCGCACGCGATAGGCCATCGGCACGGCATACGGCGCCACCGCCGGCAGGCCAGCCGCCACCAGCGCCTCGTGCAGATCGGCCGCCTGGTCCATCACCGCCCGCCACTCGGCATCTCCACCGGCTTCGACGAGCGCATCCGGCTGCGTGTAGCCGTGGTGCGGCGAAAGCGCCTGCCAGTCGATCGTCATCAGGCGATGCCGCTGCAGATCGCGGAACGCGCCGTAGTCTGTCAGCACGTCGAACCTGTACCCGGTCCGCTCGAACGCGCGGCCCGGCTTGTGCCGGCGATTCGACCTGTCGCCGACATACGCCCGCAGCACCTCGGCCCTGTCCTCCACCGACATGCGCCGCACGCGCTCCATCAGCTCGCGATCGGACAGCGACGACGAGGCGTACAAGGCCGCGGCCGTCACCTTGATCTCGCCGTCGGGATCGAAGTCGGTGAGCGTCACCTCGTCGGCCGGCTGCGGCACGTGGCCGCCCGCCACGTCGAGACGCTGCGCGATTTCCGCGGTACGCTCGCGCGTCTCGATGAAATACCGGCTCCAGCGATCGCCGCGATCGGGCTGATCGACGCGCGAGAGGAACGCCGGGATCACCTTGCGCAGCTCCGCGAGCATCAGATCGGCCGTAGCACGCGCCTCGGCCAGCGGGTGCGCCCGCATGCGCAGCAGCAGCGCCTCGTACGCCTGGCCGGTGCCGTACATGCCCACGTTCGACTGCGTGGCCGCGGGCAGCAGGCCGCGCAGCGTATCGAGCGCCTTCGCGCGGATCGCCGATCGGTACACGCCGTCGGAATCACCGACGGCCTTTGGATACCGGTGCTCGAACCACACGCGCATCGGCTCGATCCACTTCGCGTACGTCTCGAATGCCGCGTTCAGCGTGGCGATGTAGCGCTCGCGCAGCGGATGCCCCTCGAGTTCGGCCGGAACGAGATAGCGCCACGCATCCCCGCGTCGCTCGGTATACGGGATGTAGCGGGTGGACTGCTCGAGATAGGCCATCAGCCGACCGCGCTCCAGGATCTTCGTGAGCACGTTCGACGCGTCTTCCACGGCCAGGTGCACGCCGCCGAGCTGCGCGACCGAATCATCGCCGTACTCGTTGAAGACGCGCTGATAGAGGCGATCCGCGCGCTCGAGGCCGACGGTCGAATCGACGGGGGCACCGGCTGCGGCCGCGTAGAACTCGTCGTGGAACAGCTTGCGCAGCGGCTTGGCCGCGCGCGAGTACCGCGCGAACAGCGCGCCCTTCACCGTCTCGGGCAGGTTGACCAGCGCGAAGACCGGCTTGTCGACGTTGGTGAAATACGGTGCGACGACAGCCGCCTCGTCAGGCTGGAGTCCCGGAGCAGTCGTCGTCACTCTTCGTGGTCCTTCGCCCAGTAGCGGCGGAACTCGTCCATGAACGCGAGCGTCTCGAGCGACTTCATGCGGTCGAAGAACACCACGCCATCGAGGTGGTCGGTCTCGTGCTGGATGACACGCGCCGGCAGCCCGCTGGCGACCAGCTCGTACTTCTTCCCCGTCCGATCGAGCGCACGCAGGCGCACGGCATCGGCACGCGGCACCTGGCCGCGGATGTCGGGAATGCTGAGGCAGCCTTCCCAGTCGCTGACGACCTCTTTCGTGACCGGCACGATTTCCGGGTTGATCACCGTGAGGAACGGCATGTCGACGTCCTCGGTCATCGGCGTGATGACATCCGCGTCACGCACGCCGGCCACGAACAGCCGAATCCCCTCGTGCACCTGCGGCGCCGCCAGGCCGATGCCGGCATACTCCTGCATCGTCTCGAACATGTCGTCGATCAGCTGCTGGATCCGTGGAGACTGGATCTCGTCCTTCGCAATCGGAGCCGCCTTGTGGCGGAGCACGGGGTGCCCGAGCCGGGCGACCTTCAGGATGGCCATCCGGGAATTATAGAGACTCTGGAACTGTCGGGGCGATTCGAGCCGGCCGGCCCGGGAAGACCGCGACCTCGCCCACGGCCGTCGCCACGGCGGCGTCCACGAGCCCTGACACGTCGAGCGCACGTTCGGCGGCCTCGACGGCCTCGGCCGACGCCCGCGTGGAGGGATAGCGCGGCGTGAACAGCGTGCAGCAATCCTCGTCGGGAATGATCGACACGGCGTACGTCCCGATGCGCTGCGCGTCGCGCGTGATCTCTTCCTTGTCCATGCCGACGAGCGGCCGCAGCAGCGGCAGCGACGCCACGCTGCCCACGACGGCCAGGTTCTCGATCGTCTGCGACGCCACCTGCCCGACCGCGTCGCCCGTCACGAGCGCCTGCGCGCCCGTCGTCTTCGCAAGGGCCTCGGCGATGCGCAGCATCATGCGCCTGTAGATCACCACCCGCAGCGCCGGCGGCACGCTGACGACGACCTGCTGCTGGATGCCGCCGAACGGCACCAGGAACAGGCGCGATCGCAACTGCGACCGCGTGAGCAGCCGCACCAGTTCGCGCGCCTTCTCCTGCGACGTGTTCGACAGGATGGGGTACGAGTGGAAGTGGACGAAGTCGGTCCGGCAGCCGCGCCTGATCAACCGCCACGCCGCGACGGGCGAGTCGATGCCGCCCGACAACAGGGCGAGCGTCCGTCCGCCGGTGCCGATCGGCAGGCCACCGGTGCCGTCGGTGCGCTCGAAGAAGTAATACGCATCCTCGGTGAGGAACTCGACGGTGATGACGAACGCCGGATTCGACAAGTCGACCGGCCAGCCGCGCGCGGCCTGGACGCGCGCGCCGATCCGGCGCTCGATCTCTGGCGTCGGCACGGGAAATCGCTTGTCGGCCCGACGTGCCCGCACGCGGAACGACGGCACGGGTCGCTCGGGCAGATCGCGGACGATGGCTTCGGCAATCGCGTCGAGATCCATCGACATGCGCGTCGCGAGCGCGAAGTTGTCGATGCCTGGCAGGCAGGCCAGGCGCTCCCGCACCTCCGGCCACTCACTGTCATCGTCGATCGTCACGACGATGCGGCCGATGAGCGAGCGGACCTGCCGAACCTTCAGCCCGCGCAGCGAGGCGCGGACGGACCGCGTGAGCGCCGAGAGGAACCAGAGACGGTTCCGCCCCTTCAGGGCCAGTTCGCCGTAGTGCAGGACAACCGCGGACATCACGTCTCGATTCTATGCGCGGGCCCCGCGGTCCGGCACCAGATCCGCCGCCCGGTGTCCGCTGACCACTGCGCCCTCGATCGTGGCTGGCAGATCCGTGTCCGTCCAGTCGCCGGCCATCACGAACCCGGGAATCCCGGTGACCGGCCCGGGTCGCGCCGGCCCGCCAGGGGCGAGCGAGAACGTGGCCCGCTGCTCGCGCACGACGACGGATCGCTGCACGCTCCGCCCGCGCGCGGCAGGCAGGACACGCCGCACTTCCTCGAACGCCGTCGTCGTCACGGCGTCGTTGTCGCTGGCGGCCAGATCGTCGGCGCCGCTCGTGACGATGGCCAGGTGCGTGGCGTGCTCACCGACAATCGCAGCCTTGTTGAAGATCCAGTGGACCGGCGCGTCGACGAGACCGATGAACGGCTGCGTCATGACCGGCCCGTCGAGCCACAGGTTCACCGTCACGATTGGCGAACTCGCCATGGCCGCGGCCGCGCGGCACACGGGCGCGATGGCCGGAGGCGGATCGCTTCCCCACAGGCCGGGAAAGCTGTGCCAGGCCACGGCACTCACCACGTGTCGCGCGCGCACCACGTCGTTGCCGACAGCGACGCCCTCGACAGCGCCGTCGCCGCCCACGAGCACGCGCGCCGACGACTTCGTGCGGACCGCGCCGCCGTGCGATTCGATGAAGCGACGCGCGGGCTCGGCATACATTTCGTCGAGCGGCACGCACGCGAGGCCGACAGACGAGTCGTCAGGCGACGGGCCGAACAGCTGGGCAACGACGCGGACGAAGGGCGCAGCCGCGGCCGTATCAGCCGATTGATTGAGCGCCGCGAGGACGAGCGGATGCCACAGCCAGTCGCGCACCGCGCGCGGCTGATCGAGGGCGTCGAGCCAGCCGGTCACCGTCAGCCCCGCCGGCACGGTCGCGGCAACAGTGTCGATTCCGTCCCGCTGAGCCCGGCGGATCACCTGACCGACCCGCAGCGCGGCCAGGCGATCGCGCAGCGACAATGCGCGCCAGCCGAGCAACCCCGCGAGCATGTGCCATGGCGGCGGCAGATTCGGACAGCGAAGGTCGACGATGCGGCCCGTGCGGTCCGCCATCGGCAGGTGCAGACGCTGTTGCAGCGGCGCCAGCGTCGACGCGCCGATCGTGCGGAGAAACGCGTAGGTCTCGTGATAGCACCCGAACAGCACGTGCTGGCCGTTGTCGACGCGCTCGCCGGAGACCTTGTCCGTGAACGCCGACGCGCGGCCGCCGAGCCGCGCGCTCTGCTCGAGCACGAGAACCGTCAGCCCGCGTCCGGCCAGTCGCGTGGCCGCACTCAGCCCGGCAAATCCTGCACCGACGACGACGACGTCACAGGCGCGTGCGTCAGTCATGACCATGGAGGCAGGGAGGACACGGAGGAAGTCAAAGTACACCGAATCGGGGGACGGCACGACGAGCGCGCCTGGGCCGCCGGAGGCGGCTCAGGCGGCGACCACTGGTCGCCGATCGCGTGTCCACACGGACGATCCGAAAGGCCGCAAGGGGTGTCGGCGCGGTCTTTCGGATCGTCCGTGCGGACACGCCAGCCGCGCTCGTCGTGCTGGCCATGGCGCCGGCTGCCCCATGCCCTCCGTGCTCTCCCTGTGTTCACGTCCGCCACCAGGTCGCAATCGCGAGCTTGGCCTGCGCCGGACGCGGGACACGGATGACGGCGGTGAAGACGTCGTAGTCGGCGCGCTCGATCCGCTGCAGCAGTTCCCAGTACACCGCCCGCATGATCTCGGCGGGTACGAAGCGGCGGGCATCGGTCTTCGGGAGCGCGGCCACCGCCCGTGCAAAGTATTCGCGGGCACGTGCGCCCTCGAACGCCAGCAGATCGCGAACTGCCATCGACCTGACTCCCTGCCCTGCCTCGCGCACCTCGCGCGCGATGTCGTCCCACGTGCAGCCGAACCGCTCGAGATCTTCATCAGGCAGATAGCGTCTGCCGTTGCGAAAGTCCACGGCCACGTCGCGCAGGATGTTCGTCAGTTGCAGTGCCACACCGAGATCGCGCGCGTAATCGAGCACGCCCTGCTCGCGATACTCGAAGATCTCGGCGCAGATCAGGCCAACGGCCGACGCCACCCGATGACAGTACGGTTCCAGATCCGCGAACGTCCCGTAGTGCGTGCCCGCAGCGTCCATGGCCACGCCGTCGACGAGGGCGTCGAAGTGCTGCCGCGGCAGGTGATTCGGCGCGACGAACGGCTGAAGCTGCCGGCCCTGCCCGGTCTGCGGCGTGCCGCCCGAGAACACCCGCGCCACTTCGCCCCGCCAGAGCGTCAGCGCCGCGTCGATCCGTGCCGGATCCGTCTCCAGATCCACCGCATCATCGACGGCGCGGCAGAAGTCGAAGACCGCCGTGATGGCGCGTCGCTTGGGACCGGGCAGAGCCAGGAACGAGAAGTAGAAACTGGTACTTCGGGTCATGTCGTCAGCGACGTCGTCGGCATCGGGCGGACCGGCCGCCAGCGTGCGGCGCCAGCGAGGATGCGCACGCCGTCCACCCAGCCGAGCGTCGGGCGATAGCGGAGGGCGTCGAAGCGCCGGACCTCGAGCTTGTCGAGCATGCGCACGCCACCGAGCCAGGTGGCACGCAGTTCGTAGCGCAGGCGCCCGCGCACGACGTCGATCAGCGGTCTGCCGGCATCGAACAGTTGTCGCGTGCGGCTGGCGGCGTCGCGCAGGGCCATCTCCCACTCGGGGGTCCACTCGCCGGCACGCAGGCTGTCCTCGATGGCACCGCTGGCGCTGCTGATCTCGCGCGGAACGTAGACGCGCCCCTTCTTCCAGTCGACGGCGATGTCCTGCCAGAAATTGGTCAGTTGGAGCGCGTCGCAGATGGCGTCGGACTGCACGTCGAGCGCGGCATCGCGATAGCCGCACACCCGCAGGACCAGACGGCCGACAGGCGACGCCGACCGGCGGCAGTAGTCCAGCAGATCGATCCACGTCTCGTAGCGCGTGACGAGCACGTCCTGGCAGAACGCGCTCAGCAGATCCTCGAACAACTGCGTCTCGAGATCGAATCGCCTGATGGTGTCGGCCAGCGCGGTGAAGACGTGCGCGGCCTCCGATCCATCCTGCTCGATGCGGCCCTCGACCGCCTCGTGCAGCCGCCACTGCCACACCTCGAGCGCCGAGATGCGCGCGGCGGCCGGTGCGTCGCCCTCGTCGGCGAGATCGTCGGCCACGCGGGCGAACGCATAGATCGCCGCAATGTGCGGTCGTGCCGCCCGCGGCAGCAGGCGCGAGGCCACGGGGAAGTTCTCGTAGTGCTGCCGCGCCATGCGCAGGCAGGCGGCGTACGCGGCCTCGGTCACCACTCGATCTCGGCCACACCGGCGCGCACGTTGGCCACGCGCGCCATCACGAACAGCAGGTCCGACAGGCGGTTCAGGTACCGCACGACCACCGGCTCGACGGCCTCCCCGAGTCCCACCACACGTCGCTCGGCGCGGCGGCAGACGGCCCGCGCCAGGTGCAGCGATGCCGCAGCGGTCGATCCGCCGGCCAGGACGAAGTGCCTGAGCGGCGGGGGCTCGGTCTCGAGCGCATCGATTTCGGCCTCGATGGCCGCGACGTGCCGATCGGTCAGCGCGGCCTTGTCGACGCGCGCGCTGATGCGGTGCCGTGGGTCGGCCAGGCGCGCACCAACGGCGAACAATTCCTGCTGCAGGCGATGAATCAGCGCGGTCATGGGGTCGCCGGCCGGGAGCGCCGAGCGGGCCAGGCCGAGACAGGCGGCCAGTTCATCCACGTCGCCGTACGCGTCCACGCGCGGATCCGCCTTCGACACACGCGTGCCGTCGAACAGGCCGGTATCGCCGGCGTCGCCGGTCTTCGTATAGATGCGGGGGCCCGAGGGAATAGTCACGACTGGATCCGTGCGGTGATGAGCGCGACGACGCGACCGCCTATTATGGCATCGTGTCACGACGCGCGGCGCCGCTGCCGCTCCCCGATTCGACCCGGCGCCGCTGGTTCCGGCAACGGCTCCTCACCTGGTATCGGCAGAACGGCCGCTCGCTTCCCTGGCGCGAAACCTCGGACCCGTATCACATCCTCGTCTCGGAGGTCATGCTCCAGCAGACCCAGGTCGATCGCGTTCTGCCGAAATATCACGAGTGGCTCGATCGGTATCCGTCGTTCGAAGCGCTTTCGCAGGCCGACGAGGCCGAGGTGATCCGGACGTGGTACCCGCTCGGCTACAACATCCGGCCGCGGCGGCTGCACGCGATTGCCCGCGAGACCGTGGCCCGCTTCGACGGCACGCTCCCCGACGACGAGGAGACCCTGCTGTCGTTCAAGGGGATCGGCCAGTACACCGTCGGCGCCGTGCGCAGCTTCGCGTTCGGCAAGCGCGCGGCCATCCTCGACACGAACGTGGCGCGTGTCCTGTTCCGCGTCTTCGTCGGCCGGGGCGATCCCTCGAGCCACGCGATGAAGCAGCACCTGTGGGCCCTGTCGTGGGCCGTGCTGCCGCATCGTCACGTCTTCGACTTCAACCAGGCCCTGATGGATTTCGGGGCCACGCTCTGCTCGGCCCGCAAACCCTTGTGCGAGGCCTGCCCGCTGTCGCGCAAGTGCCGGAGCTATCCGCTGACGACGCCTGCCACCAGGCGGCGCACGCGTCGCGAGACCCGTTCATGACCACGCCGCGCCGCATCATCGTCGTGCTGGCCGCTGTCGTCGAGCAGGACGATGGCCGCCTGCTCGTCACCCGCCGCGTCGACGGCACGCACCTGGCGGGACTGTGGGAGTTTCCCGGCGGCAAGTGCGAGCCCGGGGAATCGCACGAGGCCTGCCTGACCCGGGAACTGGCCGAGGAACTCGGCGTCGAGGCCGACATCGGCGACGAGATCCTGGCAACCGAGCACGACTACACGGATCGCGTCATCCGGCTGCACTTCCGCCGCTGCCGGATCACCGGCAACCCGCAACCGCTGCTGGGCCAGGAGATCCGCTGGATACGCAGGCACGAACTGCTCACGCTCGAATTTCCCCCGGCAGATCGGGAACTGATCGCGCTGCTGACGAAGTGACGGAAGCGCGCCCTCTTCGGAGTCCCGGGGCTTCAGCCCCGGGGAACCATCGCTTTCCCCTGGGGCTGAAGCCCCAGGGCCCCGTTTCAAGAAACCCGGCGAAGCCCGGGGGGCTCCGTTTCAAGAAAGGCGAACGACGTCGCTCTACCGGGCGAAGTCCGTCACGACGGCCGTGGCACCCGTGCCAGCGATCGTCACGCGCTGCCCGATCTCCGTGACCGCACGCTGGAGATAGCCAAGCGCGATCACGCACTCGCGCGCCGGTGAGAACGCGGCGCTCGTGAGATGTCCGACAACGCTCCCCTCGTGTTCGAGGGCAACCGGCGCGGCCGGCGCCTCGCGCAGCGACGCGTCACAGGCGAGCACGACGAGCCGCTTGGCCACACGTCCCCCGCCCCTGTGCAGAATGCGGATGACGATCTCCTGGCCGACATAGCAGCCCTTGCTCGTACTGATCGCGCGATCGATCAGCCCGGCCTCGAGCGGGATCACGTCCTCCGAGAGATCGTGGCCCCACTCCCCGCGTCCCGCCTCGATGCGCAGCGCCGTGGTCATGGGTTCGGTCATTGCCGCGGCACCGGCCGCCTCGATCGCCGCCACGATGCGCGCCTTGTTAGCCTGCGGAACCACGATCCGGAACGCCGGGAACGACGACTCGCCCACGCGCACGACGAAGCCACCGGGCACGTCGGGCATATCGATCTGCGACAGCTCCTCCAGCGACGCAAGGGCCGCCACGGCCGCCCCCGTGGCCTCGGCCGTCACCTCGGCCGCTGCCGTACCCGTCACGAGGAGGTCGGCCAGGTCCGCGCTCGCGTCCATCACCGTCAACTGCTCGGCGAAGATCATCGAATCGAACCGCGCGGCCAGCGCGGCCCCGAGTCCGTCTCCCACCAGTCCCACCAGGTGCCCGCCCCTGTGGAGGACGACGATATCTGCCGTCATCCGCCCCAGCGCCGTGAGCCACGCGGCATACACGCCGTGCCCGCGCTGGAGGTGACTGACGTCGTTCGTGAGCAGCCCCTGGAGAAAGGTCAGCGCGTCGGCGCCCTCGAATTTCAGGCGGCCGCGCGTCTCCCTGTCGATCCACCCGGCGCGGCTGGTGATGATGCGATACTGGTCGGCAATGCGTGTCACGATTCGCCCTGTCCGTCATCTTAGCCGGCTTGCCGTGGTCGCGTGCCTGCTGGCGGTGACGATGCCGGCCCGCGCCCAGGCTCCGGAGGTCACGCCGGCTGCCCCCGATCCGACAGGCGCCTCGACATTCGTCGTGCTGCTCGATGGCGCGCGCGTCGGGACCGAATCGGTCAGCATCAGTCGCGTCGGAAACGAGTGGCTCGTGTCGGGCACGGGGCTCGTCCTCGCGCCGCTGGATCTGTCGACGATGAAGTTCGAGATGCGCTACGGGCTCGACTGGCAGCCGCAGCGCATGGTGCTCGAGGCCGCGCTGCGCGGTCAGCCGCTCGCCATCAACACGACCTTCGGACTCACGACCGCGACGAACGTCATGACGCAGGGCGGCCAGCGGGGCAACAACGCGCAGCAGGTGTCGCCACGGACCGTCGTGATCCCCAACAACTTCTTCGGTGCGTACGAATCGCTGGCCGTGCGGCTGGGCTCGCTGTCGGTCGGCGATCGCCTGCCCGTGTACGTGCCGCCTTCGGGCGAGACCAGCGTCACCGTGATGCAGGTCGCGCCGCGACGCGTGTCCCTCGCTGACGAACGAACGCTGGAACTGCGCGAGTATCTGCTGACCGTGATGAATTCGTCGGGCGCGATTCCCGTCGAGATGTGGGTGGACAACCGCGGCCGCATGGCGCGCCTGGTGATGCCCACGGCCTCGCTCGTCGTCATCCGCGAGGATCTGGCGAACGTGCTCGCCCGCGAGGAACGGCTCGCCGTCGACGGCGACGACGACGTATTCATCGGAGCGACGGGATTCAGCCTGGGCGGCACGCTGACGAAGGCGCCATCGATCACAGGACGGGCGCCGGCCGTCATCCTGGTCTCCGGGCCGGGACCGCAGGATCGCGATCACGTGTCCTACGGCGTCCCGCTCTACGCGCAGCTCGCACGCGCACTCTCACGCGCCGGGTTCCTCGTCGTCCGCTACGACGGCCGGGGCATCGGACGCAGCGGCGGGCGCGCGGAAAGCTCGCGCATCGACGAATACACCAGCGACGTCCTGAGCGTCGTCGAATGGCTCCGTCGACGTGACGATGTCGATCGCGATCGCATTGCCGTGGTGGGCTACGGCGACACGGGGGCGATTGCCCTGTCGGCCGCGCGCCGGTCGAACCGGATTCGCGCCGTGGCGCTGCTCAACAGCCCGGGGAAACCGGGTCGCGACGTGACGCTCGAACGGCAGGCGCTTGCCCTGGCCGACACCTCCCTGCCCGAAAGCGAACGCCAGAACCGGCTCGACCTCCAGGCCCGCGTGCTCGACGCGGTGGTGAGCGGCCGCGGCTGGGAGACGATCGCCGACGACGTGCGGGCGCAGGCCGACACGCCCTGGTTCCGGAGCTGGCTGCAGTTCGATCCGAACGAAATGATCCGGCGGATGAACCAGCCGATTCTCGCCGTGCACGGCGCGCTCGATACCGAGGTGCCGCCCGCACACGCGTCGCAAATCGAATCGCTCGGCCACGCGCGGCGCAACCGGCCGGCGTCAGACACGCAGGCCGTCGTCGTCGCGGACGTCAATCACCTGATGCTGCACGCCACGACCGGCCGCGTCGACGAATACGCGACGATCGAATCGCGCACGATTGCGGACGCGGTCACGACGCCCCTCACCGACTGGCTGAAGACCGTCCTGGCGTCGTCACGATAGTCGTCGCGAATGCCCGCATCCCATCGTGTAGACTGCTGCCGCGCGAGACGCTCGCGCGTCCGACAGATCCTCGAGGGAGACGCGTTCGATGGCAGGGTGGATTCTGCAGAGCCGGGACGAGACACCGATCATCATCAGGCTGCCGCCAGGCAGCATCCGGACCCTGGGCCGGACGGCCCGCGCGGACTTCATCCTCGAGGCCGCGCTCGTCTCGCGGCTGCACTGCCGGCTCACGGCCGATGCGGCCGATCAGCTGGTCGTCGAAGACCTGCGCAGCACCAACGGCACGATGGTCAACGGCGAGCGCGTCGAACGGCAACTGCTGAAGCCCGGCGATCGCGTGACGGTCGGGCGCGTGGACTTCGACGTAGTCCAGCAATCATAACGATCCGCGGCACTGTTCCCCGGGGCTGAAGCCCCGGGGCTCCGATCTGCTCCGCTTGGTCTTCGGAGCCCTGGGGCTTCGGCCCCAAGGGAACAGTTACTTCGCGAAATGACGTGCGGCAAACGTGTAGAACGTCTCCCACGCCGGCCCGGAGACGTGACCGCCGGGATGCTGGTGGAAGCCGATGTCGCCGTCGATCACCTTCGTATCGAGCGGCGGCAGCGACGTGACGCCCAGCCCCTTCTTTCCGAGCAGCTCGTAGACAGGGCCAGCGGCCACCGCCGCCATGAACGTGCCTTCCGGATCGACCCACGCATCGTTGGCTGCCGCCACCACCGTCTGTCCCTGCTCGTTCACGCGCGTGACGATGGAGCCGTCGGGATGGCGCTGGACGTCGTTGCCGCCGCTGAAAAACACGGGACGCGGCGCCATCATCGCCACGAGCTCGTGTGAATCGACGGGCAGCGCGTCCCAGCGACCCGCGTACTTCAGGTAGTTGCCGCCCATCCAGTAGTAGAAGTTGTCGGCCAGGTTGTCGACCGTTTCGCCGTACTTGCGGCGATGCAGCGTCGCGCCGCCCTTGCCCGGCGAGCTGACGTACGCGGTGGCGAAGCGCTGATCGAGCACCGCGGCCAGCAGCGTGGCCTTGCCCCAGCGCGAGTGCCCGTAGAGCCCGACGCGCGAAGCGTCGACGGCGCTGTCGGTCTCGAGATAGTCGAGCACCCGGCTGGCGCCCCATCCCCACGCGGCCAGCACGCCCCAGTCCTCGACCGAGCGCGGCTGTCCCTTGTTGACGAGACCGATGATGCCGCACGTCATGCCCTGGCCGTTGTCGGCCTGAACGGAATTCGTGACGACCGTCGCATAGCCCCAGCCAAGTGCGAGGGCCTGCTGCTGGTTCGTCGGGCCCTGCGGTGCCGGCGGTGCGCCGCCGCGTCCGGCCGCCGGCGCGCCGCCCTGGCGCCCGGCCGGCGCTGGCGCTGGTGCCGGTGGCGGCGCGTTCGTCGGTACGCAGACGGTCGTGGGCGCCGGTGCGTTGGCCGGTGCCGGCCCTCCGCGTCCCGCGCCGGTACCGAAGCCGAACGAGAGGATCACGGGCACCGGCCCGGTGGCAGCGGCCGGCGTGCTGACGGAGGCCAGGATGTTGACGGTGAGCGCCGGGTACGTCGAATTGTCGACGTGGCCGACGAGTTGCTTCGTCACGATCGGCACATCGCCGTTCATTTCGCGCGTGGTGCTGAGGACCTCCCACGTGACCCTGGGAGTGACCTTCGGCGTCCGGCCGTAGACCTCGCGCTCGAACAGCTCGAGCAGTTCGGGGCGCCGCTGCGTGTTCCAGACATCGGCCGACGTCACGCGCTGGCCGTTCTCGAGACGCAGCGCATCGGGCAGGGTTGGATACGGGTTGGCGCGCGCCGCGTCGAACGTCTCGGGGCTCGTGCTGGCGGCGCCTGCCGGTGGCGGTCCGGTGAGGCCGAGCAGTGACCGCGTGCGCGCGAAGTCCTCGTCACGCGTCAACTGCACGTGCGCCGGCTGGCCGCCGGTCGCCGCCTGCGAGAACACCGCGGGCGCCGCGGTCCAGCCGACCGCCAGCAGACCAACGACACCCACGATCGACTGCGTGACTCCGCGCGACATACGTCACTCCTTCTGCCAAAGTGCCTGGGGACGCGCCAGCCTACATCAAGTCGACCGGCGAAGTCGCGCCCTGTCCGACAGGTGACTGCCTGGCCCGCCTCGTCGTCTTCCGCGCCGGCCTTGTCGTCACCGGCACAGCCGGCGGCTTCGCGCGCGCCTTGCGCGGTGCGGCCTCCTCGCGCGCACGCTCGGGGACGATGGTCTCGTCGCGCGCCAGCACGGACACGAGCTCCACGATCTTCCGGGCGCGGCCGGCGGCTGTCTTCATGTTGTTGGTGCGGAAGGCGAGCGCGAACAGGTTCACGCGCCCGAGCGTGCGGAACCTGGCCAGCGCACGGACGTCGGCCTCGATCGCGGCCCGCAGATCGGCGGGAATCGTGTCGGCCGACGCCTCGCGGATTGGCGCGTACGCCGCGGCCCACCGGCCGTCGGCCTTTGCCGCATCGATCTGCCGCTGCCCGTGCGGCGTCATGCGCCCGGCGGTCGTCAGCCGCGCGACGTGCGCCTGATTGACCTGGCTCCAGAGACTGCGCGGCCGGCGCGGCGTGTACCGCTGGAGGAACGACTGCCCGTCGAAGCTCTTGCGGATCCCGTCGATCCAGCCCCAGCAGAGCACCACGTCGAGCGCCTCGGCCGGCGTTACCGTCGAGAGGCCCGATCCTTTTTTGTAGAACCGCACCCACACTTCGTCGACGCGATCGTGATGGGCCGACAGCCATGCCTCGAACGCCTGTCCCGTGCGGAAGCGTCGAATCTTCTTCGGATCGGGAATCACCGGGGCCATGCGTCATCGCCTCCCCACGTCGCACCCATCGCGATCGCGTCTACTGCACGCCAAACGTGAACACCGTCGTCGAGTGGAACGTCTCGCCGGGACGCAGGACCGTAGAGGGAAACGCCGGCTGATTGGGCGAGTCCGGGAAGTGCTGGGTCTCGAGACAGAACGCGCCATGACGTGGATACGCCTCGCCGTGCCGGCCCACGATCGGGCTGCCGAAATTGCCGCTGTAGAGCTGCACGCCGGGCTCGGTCGTCTGCACGTCGAGCGTGCGGCCCGACGCCGGGTCGACAGCCCGGGCCACAGACCGCAGCTGGCCGCTCGTGCCGTTCAGCACGAAGTTGTGGTCGTACCCGCCGCCAATCCGGATCTGCGGGTGATCCGCCGCGATGCGCGCACCAATCGCCGTCAGTTCCCGGAAATCGAAGGGGGTACCGTCCACGGAGGCCAGTTCGCCCGTCGGGATCAACGAGGCATCGACGGGCGTGTACCTGTCGGCGTGAATCTGCAGTTGCTGATCGAGCACCGTTCCCGTGCCCGCCAGGTTGAAGTACGCATGGTTGCTCAGGTTGACGACGGTGGCCTTGTCCGTGGTGGCGGTGTAGTCGAGCCGCAGCGCGTTGTCTGGCGTCAGCGTATAGACCACGCTGACCGCGAGCGTCCCCGGATACCCTTCCTCGCCGTCGGGACTCTTGTACGTGAACCGCACGGCGTTGCTGCTCTCGGCGCCGAGCGGCTCGGCCTGCCAGACGCGTTTGTCGAAGCCGCGCGTGCCGCCGTGCAGGTGATTCGGACCGTCGTTGGTGGCCAGCGTGTACGTAGCGCCGTCGAGCGAGAACCGGCCGCCGGCGATGCGGTTGGCGTACCGGCCGACGATCACGCCGAAGAACGGCGGATTGGCCGTCCACTCGTCGAACGTGTCGAAGCCGAGCACGACATCAGCCGTGCGCCCGTCGCGATCCGGCGTCCTGATCGAGTGGATGGCCGCGCCGAGCGACGAAAGCACGACCTCGACGCCATTCGCATTGCGCAGCGTGAACCGTTCGACGGTCGTGCCGTCAGGCAGCGTGCCGAACGTGGCACGGTCCACGACGGGGACGGTCGGGGAGGGCGGCTGTCGGGCCGGCGTGGACGGTCCGCACGCGGCGGTCAGCATCAGGACGAGTCCCACGGCCCACGGCCCGGGACGCCAGCACAGGGTATGTCGCGCCATCGATCTCTCCTTGTGTCAGCCGATTGTAGGGCCTGGCGGCGGCAGCAGTGGCTAGTTCAGGAAGGGATTCGTGCGGCGTTCCCTGCCGATCGTCGTGTCGGGCCCGTGCCCCGGGTGCACGATCGCGTCGTCCGGGAACGCCAGGAGCACGTCGCGAATCGATCGCAGCAGCGCAGCGTGATCGCCGCCGGGCAAATCGGTGCGACCGATCGATCCGGCAAAGAGCGTATCGCCCACGAACAGCTCGCGCGCCTCGTCATCGGCGCGGCCAATGGCGAGACAGACGCCGCCAGGACAGTGGCCGGGCGTGTGCAGGGGATCGGCGACGTACCGCCCGAACCGGAACGGCATGCCGGGCTCGTAGAAGCAGTCGACGGGCGGCTGCCTGTCGACCTCCATCCCGAACATCAAAGCCTGCTCGACGACGCCGTCGTAAAGAAAGAGGTCGTCGCGGTGCAGCCAGATCGGCACGCCGAGTTCCTGCCGGGCGCGACCGACGCCGGTGATGTGATCGAGGTGCGCGTGCGTGAGCAGAATCGCCTTCACGTCCGAGGCCGTGGCGCGGATCACGCGCAGGAGATCGTCGACCTCGTCGCCCGGATCGATGAGCACCGCTTCGCCGGTCTCCTCACACGCCACGACGTACCCGTTCTTGTAGAACGGCGCGACCGCTGCCGTCTCGATCTGCACGATCATCCCTTCTTCGGCCGGGCCGGCCGGATTTCCACGCGGCTCGGCAGGCTGCGTGTCGGGTGCCGAATCAGGTCCGCGACCACGGTCGCCACGTCGTCGGGCGACAACCGCCACGACTCGTCGACATCGGCCACACGTCCGGAGAAACTCGTCGCCGTCGATCCCGGCAGCACGACGCTGACGCGGATGTCGGCGCCGCGCAGTTCCTGCATGGCTGATTCGCTGAGCGCGATGAGCGCAGCCTTCGACGCGCAGTACGCCCCGGCACCGGCGAACGGGTGCGGTCCGGCCAGGCTGGCGATGTTGATGATCCAGCCGCCGCCTGCGGCACGCAGGAACGGGATGGCGGCGCGCATCACGAAGAACGGACCGGAGACGTTCGTCTCCATCACCATGTGCCAGTCTTCGTCGCCCATCGCCTCGACGTCGCCGTACCGGCCCACGGCCGCGTTGTTGACGATGATGTGAAGACCGCCGAAGGCGGCGGCTGCCGCAGCCACGGCCGCGTCGACAGCCGCCCTGTCGCGGATGTCGAGCGCCTGGCCGCGCACGCGGCCCTCGGCGTCACACTCGCGCGCCAGGTCGCCGACAACGGTCCGGACCATCGACTCGTCGCGTCCCGTGATGGTGACGTGGTGGCCGGATCCAAGCAGGGCCGCGGCAATGGCACGGCCGATCCCACGAGTACTGCCCGAGATGAATGCGTGAGGCATAGCAATGATCGATGCGGCGGCTGGCTCCCCGGTTGCGGACTGCTGGCCGCTGGCGGCCGGCAGCCGGGAGGTCCACGGCCCGCATAGAATACCGCCTGTGCCAACCGTCTCGATCCTCGGTGCCGGCCCGATCGGGGCGTCGATCGCGCATCGACTCGCCCAGCGGGAGCGCGTCGCGTCGGTGCGGCTCATCGACACCGATGCGGGCGTGGCGGCTGGCAAGGCGCTCGATATCCGGCAGGCGGGCCCTGTCGATCGCGTCGATACGCCCATCGACAGCGCCGGCGATGAACTGGCGGCCGTCAGCTCGCCAGTCATCGTGATCGCCGACGACAGCACGGGCGGGGCCTGGGACGGGGAACAGGGCCTGGCGCTGATCCGACGGCTGGTGCGGGCGGGGGCGCAGGCGACGTTCGTGTTCGCGGCGCCGTCACACGTCTGGCTGATGGAAACGACCTGTCGCGAACTCGGCGTGCCTGCCGATCGCCTCATCGGCTCCGCCCCCTCGGCCGTCGTCGGTGCCGTGCGGGCGCTGGCAGGACTCGAACTCGGCGTGGCGTCGGTCTCGCTGACCGTCGCCGGCCGGCCGCCCTCGCTCGTCGTGGGCTGGTCGTCGGCGACAACGGACGGGACACTCCTGACCGACCGCGTGCCGGCGCACCGCCTCCTCGCAATTTCGCAGGCGCTCCCGAAGCTGTGGCCGCCGGCCTCCTACGCGATCGGATCCGCCACGGCGCAGCTGATCGACGCGCTGGCGGGCGGCACGCGGCGACGGCTGCCTGCCCTGACCATCGTCGATGGCGAGTTCGGCGTGCGCGGGACGGCCGTGATGCTGCCGCTCGAAATCGGCCGCGGCCGCGTGCTCGGCCACGTCATGCCATCGCTGAGTGCGCAGGAACTGACGGAGATGACGAGCGGACTGACGTAATGACTCTTCGGAGCCCCGGGGAGAGAAGTGGCACCGGCCCCGAGGCGACGCGCCGTTCGCGCGCCGTGTCGGCTCGCGCTTCCTCGAACGCGCGGCGCTTGAGCTCGTTCATCGAGCCTCCTGCCGCGTCATCCCCTGGCCCCGAACGGCAGATCACCCTCGAGTAGTTGCCTGGCGACCAGAGCGCGTACGCCGAGCAGCGAGGGTTCGTCGAGCCGCCTTGGAGGGCCTTCGCCGGGGCGCTCCTCGACCCATGACCGCACGAGCCCCTTGGCCTCCATGCGGCCGAGCGTGACGTAGACGCTGCCACGCTTCAGACGGTTGCGCGATCGCGCGACGCGATCGAGCCCATACGCCGGACTCTGCAACAGCATCAGATCGATCACGACGGCTCCCAGGCCGGACAGCACGCGCGCAGTCTTATCTCAAGTCAGACGAATGCCAAGCGACGCTCTGAGGTCCTTTCTCCCATGGCTCGATCTGCCCCGCCACGATGCGGAACAACGGGTGCGGCTGCGGACGCACGACGTCCACCAGTCGCGCGTGGGCCTTCGGGTCGCGAATGGCCAGCTTCGCCATGAGATGGCGCCACTCGTGATCGATCTGCCCGCGCGTCACCGCCATCGTCTCGCCGGCACTCAATCTGCCGATCTTGTCCGCCGCGAACGTATAGCCGCGCGCTGTCGCTTCAGAGTGAACCGAACGCAGGTAGTCAGCGATGACGCCCCGCGGCGATCGCCCGGCCCGGAAGCGCACCAGTTGCGGGTGATGTCGGTAGCCGGTCGTCTGCCCCGCCAGGACCGCCTGCGCCAGTAACGCCTCGCGCCAGAGCGCGACGAGGCCGCGCGCATCGAGATACTTCGGATGTAATGACCAGAGACGCATGCGTCTTCGAACTTCGACGTTGTCCGCTCTTCCGACTTCGTCCTTCTAACTTCTCACTTCCCTGATCCCCACCATCTTTCGCGCCGCGGCGAGTCTGGCGTGCGCCCTGGCGATGTCGGCCCTGACCTGCGCCACCATCTCGGCGAACAGGTCCCAGCCCTTCTTCCGCGTCTCGTCGATCTTGTGCCTGAGGCGCGCGATGGCGGAATTGCGGAGCTCGATGAACTCGGCCTCGATGAGGGCCAGTTCCTCCTCGATCTCGGCGGCGCGACGCTGGCGCCGCAGGCGCTCGGCGTCCGGGTCGTCGGACGGGACCGAGTCGGGACTGCGCTCCCAGCGCCGCAGGATCAGCAGCAGACGATCGGCATCACGCTCGGCATACGCCCGGTTGGCCTCCGCCATGAGGGAGTGGCGGCGCATCCGCGCGGCTTCGTCGGGCGCCCGATCGGGGTGAATCGTCTTCGCCACGTCGCGGAACACGCGTTTCAGCAGATCGGATGGCGCCGCCTGTCCACCGCAGGCCGTCTCGTCGGGCATCGTTTCCGCCGTCTCCGAATCGTCGTCTTCGAGATCCTCGATCGGCGGCCGGAGCCCGGCACGCACCTCGAGGTCGATCAACTCGGTCTCGAGCTCGTTCAGCTGCCGGTACAGCCCGCCGATCTCGACCAGATACCGCGACTGCAGCGCCTGGAGCTCGAGCTTCAGTGCATTCAGCTCACCGCCGCGGGCCGCGAGCCGCGCCTCGAGCTCCGCCAGGCGCACGGCGTCCGCGCTAGGTGGAACGGGCTGGATGGCATACGACTCACTGGCGCGCGGCGTCGACACAGCCGGGTATTGTATGGCCTCCGCGCACGCGCCCCCCTCAGTCCAGACGCCCGAAGTACCCGTGGCGTTCGAACCACTTGGCCGCCTCGATCACGGGCACGACGGTCAGCGCAGCACCGGTGACGACGGCCCAATCGGTCCAGGCAAACGCGAACGTGTCGAACGGTCCGTGCAGGAACGGGACGTAAATCACCACGGCCAGCAGCCCGATCTCCCAGAGCACGGCCAGGTTCAGCCATCGGTTCGCCAGCGGCCGGCGCAGCACCGAGTACCTGTCGGATCGGTAGTTGTATGCCTTGAAGAACTGAATCAGCACGAGGGAGACGAACGTCATGGCCATGGCCTCCGTCAGCGACCGCCCCGTCCGGAGCAGCCACGCGAAGAGGCCGAGGTTGACGATGGCCGACCAGATCCCGCCCGTCAGCAGCAGGACGACGATCGGCCGCGTGAAGATGCCCGATCGCGGATCGCGGGGCCGTCGGGTCATCAGATCCGGCTCGGCCGGATCGACGGCCAGCGCCAGCGCGGGCAATCCGTCGGTGGCGAGGTTGACATAGAGGATCTGCACGGCAGTGAGCGGCATGGGCATGCCGGCCAGCGACGCGCCGGCCATCAGCAGGATTTCGCCGACGTTCGACGAGAGCAGGAACGTGAGGTACTTCCGGATGTTGCTGAAGACGATGCGCCCTTCCTCGACGGCCGCGACGATCGAGGCGAAGTTGTCGTCGAGCAGGGTCACGCTCGCGGCTTCCTTGCTGACGTCCGTGCCGGTCACGCCCATCGCGATGCCGACATCCGCCTTCTTCAGCGCGGGCGCGTCGTTCACGCCATCGCCCGTCATCGCCACCACGTGGCCCGCCGCCTGCCAGGCCGCGACGACGCGCAGCTTGTCGGCGGGCGAGACGCGGGCATACACGCCGATCTCCGGTACCGCGGCCACCAGCGCCGCCTCGTCCATCGCCGCCAGTTCCGCGCCGGCCACCACGCGACGATCACCGAGCAGCCCGATCTCACCGGCAATCGCACGCGCGGTCAGCGGGTGATCGCCGGTGATCATCACGGGGGTGATTCCCGCCTGATGGCAGGTCGCCACCGACACGGCCGCTTCGACGCGGGGCGGATCCATCATCGCCACGAGTCCGAGGAACGTCATGCCGCGCTCCGCATCCTCCGGTGTGGCCGCGGACTTGCGGCCGAACGCGAGCACACGCAATCCCTCGGCCGCCATCTCGCGCTCGAGCGCGATCAGCCGCTCACGGTCAGCCGCAGACAGCGCCCGCTCGTCTCCGCCCATGGCCTGCCTGTCGCAATCGGACAGGAGGGCATCGACGGCGCCCTTCGAGTACGCCACCGTGCCGGCCCCGGTCTCGTGCAGGGTTGTCATGCGTCGCCGTTCCGAACTGAACGGGATTTCGTGGACGCGCGGCGCGCCGGCGTCGAGCGCCTCCGGATCGAGCCCGGCCTTCACCGCAGCCACCACGAGGGCCCCCTCGGTCGGGTCCCCCTCGATGTGCCAGCGTCCCTCGACGGACACGAGCCTCGCGTCCGACGCGAAGACGCCCGCACGCAGCAGTTCCAGTGCAACATCCGACGGCGTGACCAGCGCGCCGTCGACGCGCAGATCGCCCACCGGCTCGTAGCCCACGCCGGACACGTCGTACACGGCATCGGCCGTCGCGACCCGCCGGACCGTCATCTCGTTCCGCGTGAGCGTGCCCGTCTTGTCGGTGCAGATGACCGACGTGCTGCCCAGTGTCTCGACGACAGGCAGGCGCCGCACGAGCGCCTGCCGCTTCACCATGCGCCGCACGCCGATGGCGAGTGAAATCGTGACGACCGCCGGCAGCGCCTCGGGCACCACCGCAACGGCCAGGGCGATACCGAAGATGAACATGTCGAGCGGCGGCATCCCGCGCCACAGTCCCGTCGCGACGATCACCGCCACGACGACAATCGCGGCTTTCCCGAGCGTGGTGCCGAGCCTGTCAAGGTTCTCCTGCAGCGGCGTGCGCCCGGAATCGACGCTCTGCACCAGCCGGCTGATCCGGCCGAACTCGGTCGCCATGCCCGTGGCCACGACCACCCCGCGGCCGCGCCCCACGGCCACGAGCGTCCCGGCATACGCCATGTTGACGCGGTCGCCCACCCCAACGCCGGCCTCCGTCAACGCCGTCGTCGTCTTCTCGACCGCCAGCGATTCGCCCGTCAGCGCGGCCTCGTCGATGGTCAGGTTGATCGCCTCGATCACCCGCACATCGGCCGGTACGCGGTCTCCCGCGCGCAGCAGCACGACGTCGCCTGGCACGAGTTCCCGCGCCGGCACGGCCGCCTCCACGCCATCGCGCAGCACGTGCCCGAGCGGCGCCGCCATCTCGCGCAGCGCTTCCAGCGCCCGCTCGGCGCGATATTCCTGGATGAAGCCGAGGACCACGGCAAACAGCACGATGATCGCGATCGCGGCCGCCTCGATCGCGTGGCCGAGCACGCCGGACATCACGGCGGCCACGAGCAGGATGATCACGAGCACGTTCCGGAACTGCGCCCCGAACGTGTGCCACGGCGGCGTGCGCCCCACCGCCTGCAGTTCGTTCGGGCCGTGCGTCTCGAGCCGACGTCCCGCCTCGGCCGTCGTCAAGCCCGTCCCGGCCGTGCCGAGACGCACCATCGCGTCGTCGGCGTCGACCGTATGCCAGATCGTCTCGTCCTGTGTGCCGCTGGTGGCGTCCGTCATTCCGTATGCCTCGCGTCGGTTGTCGCGGCCATGAGGGGCGGAGAATAATGCCCGTGTCCGGCGATTCCGATGCTATCCGTGTTGAAGGAACGATTCGTGGAAGTGGCCAGGGCCGTGACGCCACTGATCGCGACCGTGTGCATCCTGCAGGTCGTCGTGGTCCATGCGCCGGCCGCCGATGTGCTGCGCTTCCTCGCCGGTTCGGTCCTCGCCGTGCTGGGCATGATGCTGCTCTTCATCGGCATCGACATCGGCATCCTGCCAATGGGACGATTCATCGGCGCCGAGCTGCCGCGCAAGGGCTCGCTCGTGCTGATTCTGGCCGTGGCGTTCGCGCTCGGTTTCGCCACCACCGTCGCCGAACCCGACGTGCTGGTCCTGGCATCGCAGGTGGAGGATGCCTCGCACGGTGACGTCTCCGCCAGGTCCCTCATCTATATCATCGCCGTCGGCGTCGGCACGTTTGCCGCCATCGCCCTGCTGCGCGTGGTCCGCGGCTTCTCCATGACCACGCTGCTGACGGTAGCGTACGGCCTGATGCTCGTGCTCTCGTTCCTCACGCCGCCCGATCTGGTGCCGCTCGCCTACGATGCCGGCAGCGTGACCACCGGCGTGCTCACGGCTCCGGTCATCCTCGCGCTGGCCATCGGTCTGAGTTCGGTGCTCGCCGGCCGCTCGGCCGTCTCTGACGGCTTCGGCCTGCTGGGATTTGCCTCGATCGGCGCGATGATCGCCGTGATGGTGGCGCGGTTCTTCCTGTGATGGCCGAACCGATCCTCGACGTCGTGCTGTCGACCGCGCGAAGCGTCGCCGTGGCCGTCGCGCCCCTCGTCCTCTTCTTCGCCCTCTTCCAGCTGTTCGTGCTCGGCCTGCCGCGTCGCGAGATCGCGCGCATCGCCACGGGCACGCTGCTGGCCTCGGCCGGCCTCTTCATCTTCCTGCTCGGAGTCGCAATCGGCTTCCTGCCGTTCGGCCGGATCCTCGGCGAAGCCCTCGGTGCGCTCGATCGCACGTGGCTGCTCGTGGCCATCGGCCTGCTGCTCGGCTTCGTGACGACGTGGGGCGAGCCGGCGGTGCGGATCCTGGCCGATCAGGTCGAGGAAGCATCGGCCGGATCGATCCGCCGCGGCCTGGTGCTCCAGGCGATCTGCGTTGGCGTGGCCCTCTCGGTCGCGATCGGCATGCTGCGCATCACCCACGCGATTCCGCTGCTGTACATCGTGGTGCCGGGCTACGCGCTCGTGCTGATCATCATGCGGCTGAGCGACAGGGAGTTCGTCTCGATTGCGATCGACGCCGGTGGCGTGGCCACGGGCCCGATGGCCAACACGTTCCTGCTCGCACTGGCCTTCGGCGTCTCGGCCGCGGCCGGCGATCGCGATCCGCTGGTCCACGGGCTCGGGCTCGTGTCGCTCATCGCCCTCGCGCCGGTGATCTCGGTGATGATCATCGGGCTCGTCGTCCGCCGGACGTCATCCGGCAAGGAGCCGTGACATGCAGAACGCGTCGTTGATCGTGAGCATCGTGCGCAAGGGCTGGGGCAGCACCGTGCTCGAAGCGTCGGTGAAGGCCGGCGCGCGTGGCGGCACCGTCATCTACGGCCGCGGCGCGGGCATCAACGAGCAGGACAAGATTTTCGGCATGTCAATCGAGCCGGAAAAGGAGATCCTGCTGACCCTGACCCACGCGGACCGCGTGGACGACATCCTGCGCGCCATCGTGGACGCCGGCGAGCTGAACCAGACAGGCCGCGGCATCGCCTTCGTCGTCCCCGTCGACAAGGTGCTCGGCGTAGCGCACTTCATGAAACAAGGATGACGGCCGCCGATCTCACTCGCCCATCTCCTGCAACTTCCGCTCGATCATCACGCGCGCTGCTGCTGCATCGGTGGCCGCCTGGCGGGCACGTTCGGCCTCGTCGCGACGTTCCCACGCGTCCTTCCGCACGCGGTCGAGCTCCCGCTCGAGTGCTGCCAGCTGCGCCGCCGATCGTTCCGCCGCCTCACGTGCGCGCGTGAACGCCTCCAGCACCTCGCGCTCCTTCGTCCGGGCCGCGGCCATCGCACCCGTCAGTCGCGCTGTCTCGCGCTCGCGCAGACGTTCGGCCCGGCGGGCCCCGGCTTCGCGGGCGGCACGCGCGTCGGCCGTCGCTGTGCGCCCGGCAACGGCCGTCGCCGTCGCGCTGCGCGGCCGCTTCATGACGACGACGTCGGCCGGCTGTCGAGGTGCGGCCGTCCCTGCCGCGCCGATGAGCGCGGCGAGCGCCGCAAAACCGACGGGCTCGATGGGCCGCGCGAGCCGCCCGGCAATCTCCGGCGATGGGACAGCCTCGAGCGTGCGCTCAATCGCGTGGATCGTGGCGGCTGATACCGGCTCACGTGCTTCGCGCAGCGTCGCCAGCGCGGCGGCAACAGCCGCCTCGTGTGCCGCACGATGACGCGCGTCGGCCCGGCCCACGTCGGCGCGCCTGCCCGCCATCTGGCTCACGTGAGCAGCACGCCTGGCCTCGGCGGCCGTCACGAGCGCGTCGAACACGCGCCGATGATGCCAGTAGAGCTGGTTGATCGCCCATGCGGGCAGCGACGGCTTGACGAGCGCCTTGATCTCGACCGCGCGATCACCGCCGCGCTTCGCCAGAGCGTTACGGGCCGGCGTGAACGCGCCGGGCCCGCCGGCATAGAGCGCATCGATTTCCTCATCGATCGAGGGCACGCGTGCAGCATGACACGGGACGCCGCCGGCGCCGTCCCGATCAGAACGAGAAGTCCATGCCGATAACGGGTGTGATGCGCGCGGTGATGCCCGCGTCGTTGAGCGCGATCAGCAGGTTCGCGGAGAGCAGCGCGTTGCCGCCCACGTTGATCTTCGCGCCCACGGCAGCGCTCACGAGATTGAGCGATCCAGACTGCCGCTCGTACTCGCGCAGCGGCCACTCGAAGCTCTGCCCGGCCTGGTTGTGATACGTCCAGACGTTGTCGACCAGCCGCAGGCGCCCGGCGTCGAGCAGTGACCGGCCGATGAGATCGGCAGCGAGCGTCACCGTCGGCGCGGCCGCGACCTCCACGCCCACCTTGTATCCGACCTCGTTCGGCGTCGAGACCACGTCGCCATCGCCGGCCGCCGTGAAGCCCACATTGACGTGCGGCGCGATGCGGCCGCGGGTCGCCGACGCGATGAACGTCCCCGTCACCGCCGCGCCGCCGGTACCGAGCAGGTTCTCGGCATCGCCGGACGGCAGGCGCAGATCGACGCCGACCGCCATGCCGCCGCCCTGCATCTGGTGAAAGCGATACTTGGCGCGCACCAGCACGTCGCCCAGGCCGGTCTTGCTCCCCGAGGCGGGGAAGACGTGCGACGTCTGGCCATCGGCGAACGTGTGAATCGGCGACGTCTCGCCGCTGGCCAGGCGCAGGATGCGAGCGTTGACGTTCGCCTCCATGTTCACGTGGACGATCGGCAGCGTCACCGCGACATCGAGGTTGTCGGCCACGCCATAGTTGACGAACACCGAGGTTGTCGAACTGGTCAGCCCGAGGTCGAGCGACGCCTCGACGAGATCGCCTTCGAAGAACGATCCGCCGGCGTCCGAGTGACGGAGGTAGAACCTGATGTCACCGCTGTCGAGCGCCGTGCCGTTGAACGACGAGTAGCTCGACCGCTGGAAATTGGCCCCGAACGTCAGTTTGCCCTTGCCGTTGGTCAACGCCCGCTCGGCGAACGACGGCCCGAACGTGTCGGTGGCGCGCTGGAACACGCCGAGGGAGGTGTCGTAGGTGAAACTGAAGCCGCCCGACGGCGATCCGATCGGGAAGGTCGCCAGCTGCGTGACGATCTGCTGGTTGAACAGGTACGGCGCCAGTTCCTGATTCTCACCGGGCAGGAAGTGCGCCTCGTGCGATGGGAATCCGGGCGGTGGCGGCGCCAGCCGGATATCGGACTGGATGAGCTGCACCAGCATCTGCGACAGCGGCGCCTGCTGGGCCAGGCCGATGCCCGGCGCGAGCAGCGCCCCACAGAAGATCGCACTCACGACGCGTCGGTTGATCACGCTGCCTCCTTTTTCGTCTTGTCGTCACAAGGCGCCCGTCGTCGCGGATGCGCCAGTGCTCTTATCGGCACCATCCGCCTGGCGAGACAGTGCCACACACAGCCGCCACGGCATGGTGCTGAAAACCGACCGGCCGTTTCCCCCGTGCGCCTCGCGTCCTCACGCCCGATACCGCACCACGAGCGCCGTCACATTGTCCCGGGCACGCTGCTCCAGCACGGCCGCGACGAGCGCCTCGGCCGCCGCCTCGGCATCCGGGTGGCTCGACAGCAGCGCGGCCGCCTGCTCGTCGGAGATCTCGCCATGCAGGCCATCGGTGCAGAACAGCAGGCGCTCACCATCGCGGAGCGTCCGCTCCCCCACCTCGACCTCGACCTGCTCGCGGGCCCCGATGACATTGGTGAGCACGTGGCGCATCGGGTGCCGCTCACCCGGTGCGAGCGCCCCCGCGCTCTGCAGCGTCGCGACCCACGAATCGTCGGTCGTCAACTGCGTGATCGTGCCATCGATGATCGAATAGATCCGACTGTCGCCGACGCTCACATAGACGCACTCGGCCCCATCGACGAGACCGGCCACCACGGTAGTCCCCATGCCCGAGAGATCGTCACGGCTCTCGGCCGTCCGGAACACGCGCCTGTTGGCCAGGCGCACGGCCGTGATCAACCGGTTCGCGTGGAACGTGAGGTTGCGATCGATGCCGTACGGCCACGTCACGTCGTCGCCTTCGTGCGTGCGGCGCATGAACGCCATGATCGTCTCGACGGCGAGCGCGGCGGCGACCTCGCCGGCGTTGTGCCCGCCCATACCATCGGCCACGACGAATACGCCCAGGGCGGAATCGGCGTCGTACCGATCTTCGTTGGTCTTCCTGACGCGTCCGGGATGTGTTACGCCGTGTGCGGTCAACATGAGCAGCGTCCTCTGCTACCGGCGATCGGTGATGATCCAGGCATTCCCGTTCTTCCTCAGCGTGAGCGTGATTGCCGTCCGGCTCTCCTGGCGCGAGCCGGATCGGGGCTGAACCGCGTGGACCATCTGCGCGCGAACCGTGGCCCCGCTCCCGTCGAGCGCCACCGTGATGGCACCGAGCGTCATCGACTGGCTGGCGTAGCCGGCGAAGGCCTTACGCAGCGCCGGGGCGTTCACCGACGGGAAGACCCGTACCACGGCGTCCACGTCGAGGCTGTTGTAGCCCTGCCGATACCGATCCACCACTTGACGAATGGCGCTCTCGTCCGCCTGCCGGGTGTCGACGACGACCTGCTGACTGTTCTGCCGATCGGCGTCGCGCTGCCGCGCCGCGTCCTGCTCCTGCTGACGCCGCAGATCCTCGGCCGCGCGCCGGCCGTCGGTCGTGGCGGTACCGAACCGCGCCTCGGCTGTCAGAAAGAGCTGCGCGGACTCGACGGCGCTCGCCTGCTGTCTCGCCTGCGCGAGGACGTTCTCCGCATCGAGAAAACTCGCCAGCGACGTGGCCGGGGGACCGATGCCCTGCGCCTGGCCGCGCGCGGCTGTCGCGCGCCGCTCGGCATCCTGACGGATCGCGGCCGCCAGGTTGCCGAAGCGGGTATCGCCGGCACGCATCTTCACGCCCGCCTCGATGCGCTCGATGGCGCTGCGCAGGTCGCCGCCGTCGCGCAGCCGTTCCGCGTCGGCGAACAGGTCGTCCAGCCGGCGATCCTGGGCAGACATCTCGGACGGCCGCTGCGGGGGCGCCTGTGGCGGCACGTCCGCAACCGGCGACGGCACGCTCGCTGACGGCGCCGGCTCGGGCTCCGCCGGACTCCCGGCCGGCGATTCCGCGGTCCCGGCGGGATTCGAGTCGACGCCTTGCACCGACAGGTTCCCGGCCGTGACATCGGGTGGTGCCGGAGTGTCGTCCACGGTTGGCGTCTCGCCCGCTCCACCACCGAGGAGCACGAACGCCAGGATGGCGACGACCACGAGTGCGGCAGCGCCGCCGTACTTGATCGTATGGCTCAGCCCGCCGGCGCCCGAGCCCGTCGCGTGCGTGTCCGCGAACGCGTCGGTCAGCGCGGCCCCTGCCATCGCGGACGCCGGTCGCGAGGGACCGGACGACGGTCCGCTCTCGCGCGCACGCGACGCCTTCGACGGCGCCGTCGTCGGCAGCGCCGGCTGCGGCACAGCCATGGTCGGCTGCTCCTGTACGGGTGCCGGCGTGGATGCAACGGGTGGAGGCACCTCGCGCCTCAACAGGATGGTGCGATCGTCAGTGGCAACGTCTGGCGAGTCGGCGGGCTGCTGCGCTTCGGCCGCAGCCGCGGCAGCGGCGGCCTGGTGCCGCGCGGCTTCATCGGCGTGTGTCCGGGCTTGCGCCTCGGCCTGTCGCCTGGTCTCTTCCTCGATCTGTTGTCGGCTGGCTTCTGCTGCGGCGTGCGCCGCCGCGCGCTGCGCGTCGGCTTCGTACGCGGTAAAGGCGACTAACAGATCCGCGTTGTCGGGGTCGCGTGCGAGGGCCGGCCGGAGCACCGCCATGGCCGCCTCCGGTCCGCCTTTCGTCCGCCTGGCTGCCTTGATCGCGTCGGCTGCCGCACGCGCGCGCTCCCGGGCCGCGCGGACTTCGGCATCCCGGCGCGCGCGATCCGCCGCTTCGGCGGCCTGACGCTCGGCGCGCTCGGCCGCCGCACGCTCTTCTTCCGCCAGCCGCACGGCTTCCGCCCGCAGACGTTCGAGCGTCTGCGCCACCAGCGGGTGTCCGGGCTGGAACGCGGCAAGCGTGGCCACGCCGTCATCGCGCCGGCCGCTGGCGAACTGCTGCTCGGCGCCGGCAATCACCTCGCGCACGCGCGCTTCGAGTGCCTCGCGCTGTCGCGCCTCTTCCTGCCGGGCGACCGCATCCTCGAACGCCCGGCGGACGTCGGCCAGTCGCGGCTCGGACGGATCGATCTCCGCAGCGCGCGCGAGCAGCGACGTCACCGCGGCGAAATCGCCGCTGGCGATGCCGCCGGATGCCGCATCGAGCGCGGCTTCGACCTGCTGGGCGTCGATGAGCGCCCGGGCCCGCTCGACGAGACTGTGCGCCGGCGCCTGGTCGGGATCGAGCAGCAGCACCTGCTCGGCCGCTGCGATCGCCCCCTCGCCGTCGTGCTCGGCGAGCCTGGCCTCGGCAGCCGCCAGGTGCACCTGGATCTGCTCGGCCCGCCGCCTGGCGAGTCCCTCGAGATCGGCCTTCCGCCGCGATCCCGACGATGGCGAGGGCGTCGGCCGCGGCTCGCCGGTTCCACCGGTTTCCGGCGCCACGCCCAGCACACGCGACGATTCGGACGTCGAGAGCCGCAGGCGCGCCTGCGCGATGTCCTGGCGCATGGCCGCCAGGTCCGGATACCGCCGGTCCGGTTCCTTTTCGAGCGCACACTCGACGATGCGCACGATGTCGGCGTCGATGTCCTGCACGATTGCCGGCAGTGGCTCGGGCTGGCCCGACAGGATCTTGTTGAGGATCCCGGCCATCAACCCGCCGGGAAACGCCTGCCGGTACGACAGCAGTTCGTAGAAGACGGCGCCGACGGCGAACAGATCGCTGCGCAGATCGACGGACTGGCCGCTCACCTGCTCGGGCGACATGTAGTTGAGCGTGCCGATCAGCATGCCCGCCTGGGTCATGCTCGACGACTCGGCCGCGCGGGCGATGCCGAAGTCGAGGATCTTCAACGACCCGTCGGCATCGATCATCAGGTTGGCGGGCTTGACATCGCGATGGATGATGCCGCGACGGTGCGCAAAGCCCAGGCCGTCGCAGAGCGCCTCCATCAGTTCCAGCTTGCGGACCAGCGGCATCGCGACGTTGCCGCGCACGACCTCGGCAAGCGTCTGCCCCTGGATGTACTCCATGGCGATGAAGGGCTGCCCGTCGTGCTCGCCCACGTCGAAGATCGTGACGATGTTCGGGTGTCGCAGGCGTGCGGCCGCGCGCGCCTCGCGCGCGAACCGTTCACGCAGGTCGTCGTCATCGTCGCGGAGCAGCTTGATGGCGAGTTGGCGATCGAGCTTCGGATCGAGCGCGAGGAACAACGCGCCCATGCCGCCACGACCGATCGCTCCGAGGATCTCGTAGCGGCCGATGGTGGTCGGCTGGCTGCTCACGCCAGGCCCCCGCGAGGGGCCCCGCGGTACACGGTCCTGACGACGCCGAACTGCACCTGGTCGCCGTCGCGCAGTTCGATCTCGTCATCAGCCGCCAGACGGGATCCGTTGACGAACGTGCCGTTGCGCCCCCTGGCCTCGCGAACGAACACACGATCGCCCCGCCTGGCGAGCGTCGCGTGCTGCCGGCTGAGCGTGCGCTGCCCGTCGAGCGCCGTGAGATCGATCGCGGGCACGAACCCCGCACTCGCATCGCGTCGTCCGACGATGGCCGCGTCGAGATCGGCGATCGGAAACTCCTCGCCCGTCTCGGCCGCCACGAGCCTGGGGTCACCACCGGCCGCGACGGGATCGCCCTCGCGATCCGCCGTCGTGCGGGACTGTGCGCGCAGCGTCGCGAGATGGCGCGCAGTCTGCTGCAGCATCGCCACGGCCACCTGCGGCGCCTCGGCCACGACGCGATCGAAGGCGGCACGATCGAGCCGAATCAGCCGCACCTCGGTCGCAGCCCGCGCCGAGACGTCTCGCGGGCCATCCTCGAACAGCGCCGATTCGCCGAAGATGCCGCCACTGCCGATCGTCGTCAACACCCGATCGCCAGCCGCCAGCAGATCGACGTGGCCATCCCTGACGATGCACACGTCGGTGCCCGTGTCGCCCTCGCGGAAGACGAACTCCCCGGCCGCCAGCGTGGTGGTGAAGCGGCCGAGATCGTCGAGGTCGGGCCCTGCCGCGTCCGTACCTGCCATCGATCAGTAGCTCCTGGTCAGGGAAAACACCGCCGTCGGCCCCGGCTGCAGGCCGTCCCTGCCGATCGGGAACACCACGCTCATCTGCCCGAGCAGATCGCCGGGCAGCGACAGCCGGACGCCGCCGGCCCCGAGCGTCTGCGTCACCGTGCGCGCGTCGCCGGCCACGAGCGCCCCCTCGGCGAGGAACGTCCCGCCGCCTACGCCGCGGCCCGGGAACTCGAGGGTCGTGGTGGAGAGCGTGCGCAGACCGTCGATGCGGCGCGCGGCCACGTCGAAGACGAGCGCCACGTATCGCGAGATCCCCGCGTCGACACCGGCCGACACGCCCACCTCGTCCGGCACGCGACGATCCACGTCACCGCCGAGCTTCGCACTCAGATCGCCATCGGACCAGGTGTAGTCGACCCGCACGCGCGGCACGACACGGCCGATCGCGCCGGACACGGCCACGTACGGCCGCACCTGCCAGGCACCGATCCCGATGAAGTCGTCGACGCGGCCCGTCGGCACGCGCACGTCCGCGCCCGCGGCCACGGCGCCGGCCAGCCGCACCTTGGCGCGCACCAGGATGTCGCCGACGCCGCGCCCCTCGCTGCTGCCGTGGCACTGGAGCGCGTCGGGATCGAAGCCGGCCTCGAGTTCCGAGCAGTATCGTGGCAGCGTGCGATTGGCGCCGCCGATCGGATCGAACTGGTGCTCGGTCTGTCCCGGATAGATGGACGATCCCGTGCGGATGATCCGGCTCGTCACACGTGCGTCGGCGTGCATCTGGACGAACGGGACGATGACGCCGAGATCCACGCGATCGCTCAGCCCGTACGTGAGCGCCAGCGAGGCGACCTTGCGGTTGAGCCGCAGCGAAACGACCTGCTGCATCAGATCCCTGTCGGCCGCGGTGCCGGTGACGGCCGCGTGCGGCAGGAAGAGGTTCATGTCGCTCGCGCGCAGATCGATGTCATCGAGCGTATCGAACGTGGTGGCCTGGTAGCCCAGCGCGAACGCCCAGTTCCCGGCGCCAATCGTCAGCGCCGTTTCGGCACCGCCACCGGCAGCGGCCGGCAGCGATCGGCCCTCGGCCATCGGGGTCGCGGCGGCCAGCGCGCTCGGGCCGAACGCGAAGCCACCGGCCTGCAGCGCCATCACGCGATTGAGTTCGTACACGCCGGCGAGTGTCGCGGGATCGGGCGCGAAGTGCCCGCGGTGATCGCCCACGGTGCCCGGCGCAACGACCGCCGCCTCGGCCGAGAGACTCGGCAGCAATTCCGCCAGGGGCGTCGTCGATTGCGCCGTCGCCGTGGCCGCGAAGGCCAGCACCATCGTGCCGGCGGCCACGAACCTCGCTGATGTCCTGTTCCTGTTGTTCATGATGTGCACTCCGTGCCGACCGTGGCCGGGGACAGCGCCGCCGGACGGTGGGCACGGTGTCCGGTGCCATGCACCCCGGTGGAACAATAACGCAGAGTCGCCCGCGGCGGGTCGAACGCCGCGATCGAGGGCAGCGTGGCCGGCGCCGCCACGCGCAACAACGTGTAACCGATGCCCGACAGGCCCTGGAAGAACCCCGGATCGAACACGCGATAGTCCGTGCCCACACCGCTCAGACGGAAGTGTCCCCGTCGGCGCGCGCGCTGTACCACGCGCTGCGCCAGGGCGCGGGCCGCATCGATGGCCTCACCGCGGCCCGTCTGCGCGGCCACGTTCAGCAGAACCTCCGCGCGGCCGAGCGTGCCGCAGCAGACGTGATCCGCCTGCGCCGGCTGCCACCCCGCGATCGCCCGCGCACCGGATTCGATGCCGGCCGTCAGCGCCGCCGAAGGCCGAATCGCGGCTGCCGAGAGCGACGCCAGCACGATGCCCGGCGCGCCGTGACACCAGCCGTGCATCACGCCACCGACGGCCGCGCCGTCACCTGTCGTCGCGATCGGCCAGTTCGCCGCGCTCGCGAGGTACTGGCGTCGCACGAAGCCGAAGGCCTGCCTCGCCCGATGGGCGAATGCCGGCTCGCCGGTGACGGCCGCGAGCCGGGCCAGCGCCGCGGCCATGCCCGCGGCCCCGTGGGCAAACCCCAGGAGCCGGACGCCGTCGTCCGACGGCCAGGCTCCGTCGCGTTGTCGCGCGACAATCTGCCTGCCGCACGCGACGGCGCGGTCGAGCACGCGATCGTCGCTCGTGACGTCGTACAGCGCGAGCAGCGCGAGCACGGCGCCGGCGCTGCCATCGATCACGTCGACGGGCCTGTCGACCGCCAGTCGCGCGGGCAGAGCGACGGCCAGGCTCGTTGCGATCTCGAGCCAGTCATCCTCGCCGGTCAGCGCCGCGAGCAGGGTGGTGCCGTAGACGATGGCGCCGAGGCCGTTGCCGCCGCCGAAGGACTCGCCGGGCCACGAGGTCGCGCCGTGCCTGACCGCGTGCGCGCGAAGCGGGGCGCGCGCATCGCGCGCCGCGTCGGCCCACTCGACGTCGCCCGTCGCGCGCGCCAGTGCGGCCAGGAACAACGCCGGACCGAGACTGCCGTCGTACAGGTGGTGATCGCGCCAGCCGGGACCACCGACAATCGGTCGATAGCGCCAGACGAGGCCACCGCCGGTAATGCGCTCGGCCCGCGCGAGCAGCACGCGCGCCACCCACAATGCCGCCTCGCCGGGCTCGGACGAACCGGCCGCGGGCGACGATGGCACCGCGCCGCATGCGTCGTATCTCGACTCCACGGACTCGGACAACGCGCGACGCAGGATCGCGATCTGCGCGGCGAGATCGGCGAAGGACATCGCGTGCAGCCGATTGGCGGCCGCCCCGAGACCCGACCGCGCGAAGAACCCGCGCGCCAGGATCCGGTCGCCGGCCATCCCGTCGATCCCGTCGGCCTCGACAGTGAAATACGGCACGTCGAGCGCGAGCAGCGCACGACGTTCTTCCACGGCCACGGGCCAGAGCGCCGGGCGCTCCACCGACCTCGCGTAGCCGCGATGGAGCACGTCGACGGCCGCGCTGGCCGTGACGCCGTCGCCCTGATATTTCGGTGTCGCGAGCAGGTGCGCGAGCATCGCGTACTGGTTCGTCGGTCGCGGCAGCACGCGGACGTGGCACGCCGCCAGCGCGGCCAGCGGTCCGCCGGGGGCGAGCAGGTCGTCGCGCCGCAGGAGCAGCAGCCGATACGCCTGCGAGAACCCGGCCACCAGCGCGCCCACGTACGCACCGGGCCGCTGCACGTCGTCGCCCACGATCACCTGGTGCGTGCCTGTCGTCGCGAAGGTCGAGACCTCTTCGACGCGAAGATCGGCGGTGCCGCACGCCTTCCACACGCGCGTCGCAAACGGCAGCGTGCCTGTCGTCGCACCGCGCAGGCCGCCGGCATCGTGCGGGTCGCCGTCGGGCGTGAGATCGACGAGCGACAGCAACCCTGTTGCCAGGCACCAGGCGGACGACGATGCGACACCGTCGTGTCCATGGCCCCGGGCAGCGGTCTGCGTGTCGGGCTGGAGCAGCAGTTCGAGATCGACGAGCACCGGACCGTCGCTGGTGGCGACCACGTTCTCGCGGTGCAGATCGCGCGCCCCGAGTGCGGCGGTCACGCACATCAGCGCGCCCGCCTGCTGAAAATACACGGCCGCCTCGGCGCGCGATGCCCGTCGTGCGTGCGCCGCATACGCCACCCAGCCATACGCGCCGCGGTCGCACGCGACCGGCGCGGGCAGCGCGTGATCGAGCCCGGTATTCAGCCAGTGCACCAGGTCGCCGAACACCTGTTCGATCCGCACGCTGCGCGGCTTGTAGACCACGCGGAGACCCGAAGCGAAGGTGAGTGCGTGCACGCGGCGGCGGCCGTTGTGCGGATCCGACAGCGCGAGGCGGATCGCGACGAGCGGACCAGGATCGGTGCCGCCGCCGAAGGTCCCGGCCAGGATCCCGCGATCGGTATCGAGCCGCACGACGAACTCTGCCGTGGCGGCCGTCCACAGCTCCATGACCATGGCCAGTTGCCTGGCAAGTGCGGCGTAGCGAATCAGGAAATCAATGAGGCCGCCGTCGAGCATGGCCTCGACGAACGACACGTAGGGCGTCGTCCGATCGGGGGTATCCGGCCCGGCGGGTGTTGTCGGAGCGATGTGTGTCCGGAACGACTCGAACATTGCGAGGTCGCCGTAGCGGCCGATCTCGTGTGCGAGCTGCTCGTCGAAGGCCTGGAACACCGCCGGATCGACGACATCCGCGCTGCCGTGTGGCAGCCGGGCCATCAACTCGCGCCGCGCGGCACGTCGTGCAGGTTCCCACACCGCGTCGAAGGGACGTCCCGTGTCGGACCTCTCGCGATCGAGCCTCCGCCCGGCACGGAAATCGGCCAGGACATCGTCGGCCTCGGCGCACAGACGATCGATCCAGATGATCCAGTCGGTGGCGACGTTCAGGGTACGTTCGAAATCCGGTGAGACGACGCGTGCGGCCGAAGCGGGATCGAGTCCGTCCCAGCTCAGTCGTCGCGCGAACGCGGCCGGATCGTTCGGGGCGAATGCCTGCTGCCAACGCGCCATCCGATCGGCGGCATCTGCCGGCACGCCCCCGTCGTCACCACGGGTCTGACGCCGCTCGTCGATCGTGGCGGCGCGCGTGGCAATCACCAGGCGGGCAGACGGCGAGAGGTGCATGGCAGCAGGAGACGACGCGAAAGACGACGAGGCGGGATCGCGACGATCCCGCCCCATCTGCCGCGTGGATCAGAGGTTGATCTGCGTGACGGTGTTGCCGGCCGCGGCGCCACCGAGCGCGAGCGCCGTGCACTCGGCCTGGATGTCCTGCTTGCCGCCAGCGACCTTCTCGAGGTCCGCATCGCTCAGCTCGCCCTCGGGCGCGGCGTACGGAATCACCACGTGCACCGTGTCGGCCGTGTCGGCCACGGCAACGACCTTCGTCCCGCCGAGCTTCGTGTTGAGCTGCTTCTCGATCGTGCCCTTCGGATCCTTCAGCAGCGCATCGCGATACTTCGGGTTCTCCGCCGCGAACTTGCCCACCAGATCCTGCACTTCACCACGCGTCATCGCCTGCGACATGATCAACCTCTCTTCGTCATTACACGACTGAAACCCGAACGACGTTATTGCCGCTCGAATCACGGTGCCGATTCGGCATGCCCTCCATATAGCAACTGGCGGGCCAACCATGCCGTTTTCCGCAACACCCGGTATTTCTGCGACTTGCCGCGATCGACAGTCAGGCGCGCACGTCCCGGATGGAGCCATGGCTCCATTTGGTAGAGACGGAGCTCCAACTGCCGCGCACACCCTCTGGTGCGATCGACGGGCGTGACGTTTCGTCGATCGAGCCGCCGGCGACGCGCCGGCGCGGCGCGCACCTCAGGGCTTCAGATCGTGATGACGCAGAAAGTCCATGAACTTCTGGTAATCCGATGACGGCAGATTGAAGAGCGAGAGGATGCGCCGGTAGTTGCCCGTCGTCTCGCTCAGTCCCCGCCGCACGACGGTCTTGACCTGCGATCGATTGAGATCGCGTTCCATGAACGGCTGCCCGACGACCGACCAGAAGTCCTCGCCGCCGTGCACGATGCGCTCGTACCGCGCGTCGATCGTGTCGGCCCGATCCTGCGGCGAGTCCTCGAGCAGCGCGCTGAAGTCGTCGGGCTCGATCAATTCGCCGTCGGCCATGCCGTAGCCGGTCGAGACCACGGCAATCAGCTGGCGCACGTTGCCGGGCCAGCGATTCTTTTCGAGCAGCGCCAGCGATGCCGCGGAAAACCGCTTCGATACGCCGTACTTGCGCGCCAGACGGAACAGCGTGTGATCGGCGATCAAGCGCCAGTCGTCCTCGCGATCGCGCAGCGCCGGCAGTTCCACGAGAAAGTGTCGGAGCCGGAAGAACAGATCGTACCGGAACTGGTTGATCATGACCAGTTCGTTCAGGTCGCGATTGGTGGCCGACACCACGCGGACGTCGGCACGCCGCGATCCGGACGCCGCCCCCACCGGACGGAATTCACCGGTGGCGAGCGCGCGCAGGAGCAGCGCCTGCGCGGCTGTCGGCAGGTCACCGATCTCGTCGAGGAAGATGACGCCGCCATCGGCTTCCTCGAACGCACCACGTCGATCGGCCGTCGCGCCGGTGAAACTCCCCTTGAGGTGCCCGAACAACTCACTCACCGTGAGGTTGCCTTCCTGGTACTGCGGGCAGTTCACGGTGACGTACGGTTTGGTGCGCGGACACCCGAGCAGGTAGAGCGCGTGCGCGAAATGCTCTTTCCCGACGCCGCTCTCGCCCGTAATCAGCACCGGCTCGCGATAGCGCGCCATCTTCTCGACCTGGCGGATCGCCTTCAGGAAGCGCGTCGACTGCCCCACCATTTCGAGGGCGCGTTCGGGTCCATGCCGCTCGATCGAGAGCGCGCGGAGGCGGACGGCTGGCTCACTCAGAAAGGACACGATCTCTCCTGGCCCCGCCCGCTGCGGACGAGCGCTGCGATCACGCGGCGCGCATCCCCTGTGCCGACCGCCACGCGCGCGCCGTCGCACGCCTCGTGACGCGGCCGACTACAGCGGGGGATAGGTGATGCCCTTGACGTCGACTTCGGTCTTCAATTGCGAGATCGCCGCACAGGGAAAGATGAACCCGTGCGCGTCGATGGCCCGCGAGCTGTGCGGTTCCAGATCCGGCACGACGTGGAGGATCCGCGCCATCGATTCCCCGCGATCGTCAAGGGCGTCGATCTTCAACGTCGCGTGAATCGACACGTCGTTGTCGTTCGCAACGGTACCGACCACGCGACAGCAGCACAGGCCCGGATTGCCGAGCGTCGACTCGAGCGTCAGGCTCCCGACCGTGACGTTGCTCAACGACGGGCCCGCCGGGAGCCCGCGACACGCGGCCAGCGACAGCACGACCAGGAAGGACGCGGCTGCGAGGGTCAGAAGTCGGGTCTGCATATGGAAGAGGTCGAAGCGTAGCACATCTTTTCCGCACCTGATGCAACACACGAAACTGTTCGATTGATCCGAATTCCGTAACGCTCGAATAGTGTGCGACACCATGCGAACGTGACAGCCGATTGGTCATCTTTTTCTGGTAGAATCGCGCCCCCAGACGGCTCAGCGACCACGCGACTTTCGCGTGTGACTCTCGAATCGACGCCACGCGCCGGCTGGCAGAGTGACGACGGCGACAGGAGTTTTTTCCGATGACACGCATGCCCGGGCGTTCGCGCCTCTTCGTACTGGCCGTTCCGATCGTGGCCGTGGCCGTGACCGCCACGCCGGCCGCGGCGCAGTCGGCGCCACCCGCGCCGGGCCAGGCGGCGCCCGTCGTCACCTTTCCTGCACAGGGCCTGACGCTCGACGAGGCGATTGCGACGACGCTGCAGCACGATCCCGCGCTGCAGCAGAGCCGCGTCGACGTGCAGCGGCGGCAGGGCCTCGTGCAGCAGTTCCGCGGCGCGTTCGATTCCACGCTGTTCATCACCGCGCAGTACACGCATCGCACGCAGGAAATGAGCGAGAGCTCGAAAGACACCGAACGTCGCAAGCGCGACGATCTCGACGAGGTCATCGCGAACCGCGAGAAGAACCTCGCCGAAGTGAGCCGGCTCTCGGATCTGCTCACCGCCATCCGCAACAATCCGTCGGATGGCAGCGTGATCGACGAAGTGGCGCGCTTCAGCCCGGCCACGGCCGCCACGCTGCGCATGCTCGATGGCCTGATCGCGCAGGCGGCGCCGGCGCAGCGGCAGGAATTCTCGGCGATTCGATCGGACTTCCTGTCGTCGGCGCTGCTCGGCTTCGAGGACGAACTCGAGGCGGCGCGCACCGACTACGACCGGCTGCGGCAGGATCGCGCGAACCTCGGGGACGCCCCCATCGACGAAGTCTTCATCGATGCGACGGGCAGCGCGACGCTCTCGAAGCTCTATCGATCGGGCATCACGTTCGCACCGTTCTTCGACTCGACCTTCAACGGCACCAACTTCAAGGGCAAGCCGCGCGCGGCGGAATACGGCGGCAAGGGCATCTCCGACGTCCTGCAGTTCCGCGCGGGCGTGAACGTGACGCTGCCGCTGCTGCGCGGGCGCGGCGCGCGATCGGTGGCGGCGGCCGAACGGGCGGCGGCCATCGACGTCGAAGCCGGCCAGCTCATCCTCGATCACCAGCAGGCGGCCAGTGTGCTGCGGACCGTGCAGGCGTACTGGAACCTGCGCGCGGCGCAGGACGCGGTCACTATCGCGCGGCAGTCCGTCGAGTTCCAGACGACCCTGACGGGGCTGACGAACCAGATCATCGGCGTGGGCGACCTGCCGCAGGTGGAACTGGCCCGCGCGCGGGCCAGCGAAGCCCGCGCCCGCGCGCAGGCGGAGGATGCCGAACGTCGCCTGCACGAGGCGCGCGTCGCTCTGGCCGATGCGATGGGGGTGGCCGTGACCGGCGATCCGGCCACGCTGCCGACGGCCGCCGATGCCTTCCCACAGGGCGGTGCTCCCGGCGCGGTGGCTGGTTTGATCGACCAGGCCGTGGGGCAGCGAGCGGATCTGAAGGCGGCCACGCGCTCGATCGACGCGAGCACGACGCTCGTCGACGCGGCGCGCGACGACCTGCGGCCGCGCCTGGACCTGCAGGTGGGCACGTGGTTCACGGCCCTCGGCGAAGGCTCCGGTCCGAAGGCGCTCGATCGCTGGGTCGGGCCGAGCGCGGGCGTCGGGTTCCAGTACGAGAAACCGCTCGGCAACAACCAGGCGGAAGGCTTACTCGCGCAACGCGAGGCTGACACGGCCCTGCGGCAGATCGCGCAGCGCGATCTCGATCGCCGCATCCGGCTCTCGGTGGTCGAATCGGCAGGCACGCTCGAACAGGCCGCCGCGCGCGTGGCCCAGGCCGAAGCGGCTGTCGGCTTCTACGAGACGACAGTGAACGCCGAACTGCAGCGCTTCCGCACCGGGGACGTCACGCTGCTCGACACGGTCATCACGCAGCAGCAGCAGATCGACGCCCAACTGGCGCTGGTGCTGGCGCGGCAGGAACTGGCGCAGCGGCTGGCGCAGCTGCAGTTCCAGACCGGCACGCTCGTGACGCTGCCGTCGGCGGCGGGAGCGAGGGACTAGTGGCCGCTCCCGCTGCACTCATCGGCTGGCGCGCGGCCTGTGCCGCGGCCTGCCTTGGTTTCGCCATTCCTGCGGCGGCGCAGGTAGTCCGGGTCCCCGAAGCCGAGACCCTGGCCGCGGCACAGGAGGCCCCGGCCCGCTCGACGCAGGCCACGATTGGCCTGTCGGACGCGGTCGCGCTCGCCCTGCGACACAATCCGGCCCTCAAGGAACAGGCCGAGTCGCTGCGCGCCGCCACGGGGCGGCTGCAGCAGGCGCGTGGACCGTTCGACCCGACACTGCGCGTGCTGCCGTCGGCCACGTTCGATCTCAAGGAAATGGCGCCGTTCCTCAAGGCGCGCGAGATCAGCAAGCGCGAGACGATCCGGATCATCGCCGACAACTTCACGATCCTGACCCAGGCCCTGCGCGAGATGATCGATGTCACCTCGACGACGCCGCCGCGGTGTCCGTCGGGCCTGCAGCTGTCGAACGGCCAGATCGACCTGACGCGCGACAACCTCGATCTCTCGGGCCGCGACGCTACGGAGCGGGCGCTGCTCGGCGTCGACACGGCACTGCAGTCGGTCGTCGTGGAACTGGCCGACGGCCTCTCGATCAACCTTGCCGACATCTGCCGCAGCGAACCGCGCGAGCTGATTTCGCCTGAACTGCTGGTCGGCACCTTCCGGCGGATCGATCAGTCGGGCGGGCTCGGGCTCGAGGGCATTCTCCAGAGCGTGGCGCAGATCCCGCGCGAGACGCGCATCCTCCAGGAGGAAATCACGCGAACGGTGGCGCAGCGTGCGCGGCTGGCGCTCGACAGGCTCGGTCCGGTGGCCGAGGACGAGCTGACGCGCAACATCACGATCGACGTGAGCCTGTCGAAGCTGTTCCGTGGCGGCTTCCAGGTCAGCGGCGATTACCAGCTCCAGAGCCAGGAACAGAATTTCGTCGGGAAGCCGCTCGATCCGACGTTCGGCGGCTTCGACACGCCGCCGCAGTTCTACTCGAGTGCGGCCGGCACGCTGACCGTGCCGCTCGGCCGCGGCCGCGGATCGGCGGCCACGGCGGCCTCCGAGCGCGCGGCGCGCCGAATCGTCGAGGGCGAGCGCGAGCAGTTCCGCCACGACGTCTCCGAGGAAGTGTTCCGCACGGTCCTCGCCTACCTGAATCTCGTCGCCGCGCAGCAGACGGTCGAGCAGCTCGAAGCCTCGGCCGGCCGGCAGCAGCGGATCCTCGAGCTGTCCGAAGCCCGCGTGAAGGCAGGCGATCTGGCGCAGGCCGATCTGGCACGGGTGCGCGCGAGTGCGGCCGGCACCGATGGGTCGCTCGCGCAGGCCCGCGCGGCACTCGTCTCGGCGCGCATCGCCCTGGCCGAGCAGATCGGCCTGCGAGTCGAGTCGCTCGGCGATGCCCCGCTCGCGGCCGACGCGTTCGCCGCCGTCCAGGCGGCCGACACCGACGCCGACGCGCTCATCGCGCGGGCCCTGTCTGCCCGGCACGATCTGCGTGCGGCCTCGTCGCGCCGCGACGCCGCCGCCGCGCTGGCCGCCGGCGCGCGCGCCAACGCCCGGCCGCGCCTCGACCTGACGCTGACCGGCGGCATCTTCAATCTCGAGGACAGCCCGTTCTTCAAGTTCCTGCCCGACGAGCGGCTGCCGATCATCTCGGCCACGTCAGGGATCCCGACGACGCCGGTCACCGGGACACCGGTGCCCCCGCTCGATCCGGTCCGGTACTACTCGCCGGTGGGCTACGGCCGCGCCATCGCGAATCGGCACACGCCGTTCGCCACCGTGGCGATTACGTTCGAGCTGCCGTTCGGTAACCACACGGCGCGCGGTCGCGCGGCCCAGGCCGAGGCGACCCACACGTCGAGCGCCATCCAGTCCGAGGATCTCCGCCGCAGCATCGGCGAGAACGTCGTCGAACTGACGCAGTCGCTGCGGCGTGCGGCGACGTCGCTCACCGAGTGGGACGCGGCCGTGGCCCGCGGGGGCGAAACGCTCGACGGCCGGCTCCGCATGTTCCAGACCGGCGACACGACGCTGATTGACGTGCTGCTGACCGAGGACTCGCTGACCGGCGATTACCTGCAGCAGATCCGGCAGCGCCAGGCCTACCTGAGCGCCCTGGCCCGGCTGCGGCTCGAAGTCGGCGACCTGGTCACCGTGGACGGCGCCGGCGCACCAACGGGCACGCTGCAGTTCGATCCGTCCGGGTTGACGGGAAGATGAGTGGAAGGCGACGAGGCGACGTGGGGCGACGAAATGCCAGAGACGCATGGCACGCACCGGAAATCGTTCACCGTCGCTTCGTCGCCCCATCACCACAGAGCCGCAAGTCGCCATCAACACTTCTGAGCCCGATTCAAGGAACCACGCATGGCCGATGATTCCCTGTTCCGCAAGGCCGCCCTCGACAAGCTGGCGTCGCCCGAGCGGCTCGACGTCCTGATGCAGGTGACGTCGCCGAAAGGCTGGATTGCCCTGCTGACCATCGCCGCGCTGCTCGTCGGCGTCGTCGTCTGGAGCGTCGTCGGCACGCTGCCGGAACGGATCGACGGGCAGGGCATGCTCACCGGCGAAGGCGGCCTGCGGCAGATCCGGGCGTCTGGCGACGGTCGCCTGACGCGGCTCACGCTCACGGTCAACCAGATGGTGAGTCCCGACCAGGTCGTCGGGGAAATCTCGGCCGTCGACATGGGCCAGGCGGTTCAGTCCGCGTCGAACGATTACAACGCGCAGTTGCAGGCCCACCAGGCCGCGCTCGCCTCCGAACAGATCACGATCAGCAACCTGGGTATCCAGCGCGACAGGGCGCAGGCCAACGTCACCAAGGCGGACGCCAACCTCGCGCAGCGACGCGAGAACCTCGCGGCCGGGATCGGCACGGCCAACCAGGTACGGGCGGCCGAGGCCGAGGTCGACGGTTACATGAAGGAAGTCGCCAGCTACGAGCAGCAGATCCGGACCGTGCGCGAACAGGGCCGGCTGCGGCTCATCAACCTGCAGCGGCTGCAGCAGCAGGTCGCGAGCACGGAAGCGACCGTGGCCGCGCGGGCCACGATCAGCAGCACGGTGTCGGGCAAGGTCGTGTCGATTGCCAAGCAGGTCGGCGACCTGGTGACCGTCGGCGATCTGATTGCCGAGGTCGAGTCGGGCAGCGAGGAAGCCAGCACGCTGGAGATCGTGGCGTTCGTGTCGTCACGGACGGGCCAGCGCGTGCGGCCCGGCCACCCGGCGCAGATCACCGTCAACGGCGTGCCGCGCGAGGAATACGGGTTCCTCCGCGGCGAGGTGAAGTTCGTGTCGCAGTATCCGGAGAGCCCGGCAACGATTGCGCGGGTGATGGGCGACGGGCGCATCTCGGAAGCGAGTTACCGCGTGGTCATCGCCCCGACACCGGACGCGTCGACGCCCACCGGGTATGCCTGGTCGACGGGCCAGGGGCCCAATGCGCCGATCTCGGGCGGCACGGGAACGACCGTCGCGGTCGAGGTCGACCAGCGCGCGCCCATCAGCATGGTGCTGCCGATCATCCGCGGCGCCATCGGCGGATAGGACACTCACGTGGCCGAGCCCGCAACTCCCGCTGCCGGCGAGCCGGCAAAGACCTACAAGAAGCCGCCGCGCCGGCGCGTCAACACGCCGACGATTCTCCAGATGGAGGCCGTCGAGTGCGGTGCGGCCGCGCTGGCCATGGTCCTGGCGTACTTCGGGCGCTGGGTGGCGCTCGAGGAACTGCGCCAGGAGTGTGGCGTGTCGCGCGACGGCAGCAAGGCCAACAACGTGCTGCGCGCCGCGCGCAAGTACGGACTCGAGGCCAAGGGGTTCAAGTACAGCGACCTCGAGAAGCTCTACGAGCTGCAGTTCCCCGCCATCCTCTTCTGGAACTTCAACCACTTCGTCGTCCTCGACGGGTTCAAGGGCGAGAAGGTCCTGCTGAACGATCCGGCGCAGGGGCCGCGTGAAATCACGATGGCCGAGCTCGACGGCTCGTACTCGGGCGTCGTGCTCACGTTCAAGGCGGGGCCGGACTTCAAGAAGGGCGGCGCGTCGCCGAAGATGCTGCCGGCGCTGCGACGCCGGCTCGTCGGGTCCGAGACCGCGCTGCTCTACACGATCCTCTGCGGGCTGCTGCTCGTCGTGCCGGGTCTGATCATCCCGACGTTCACGCGCGTCTTCATCGACGACTACCTGCTGGCCGGCCAGGCCTGGCTCGTGCGGCCACTGCTCTGGGCGATGGCCGCCACGGTGGTCGTCCACGGTGCGCTGACGTGGCTGCAGAAGCACACGCTGCTGCGGCTCGAGACGAAGCTGTCGCTGACCACGTCGAGCCGCTTCTTCACGCACATCCTGCAGCTGCCCGCCGCGTATTTCGGCCAGCGGTTCTCGGGCGAGATCGGCAGCCGCGTGATGATCAACGACCGCGTGGCGCAGATGGTCTCCGGGCGCCTGGCCGGCATGGTCATCGACGCGATGATGACCATCTTCTACGCGGCGCTGATGTTCGTCTACGACGTCACGCTGACGCTCACGGTCATCGCGATCGCGCTGCTCAACGTGGGGGCGATCAAGCTGGCGGCACGGGCGCGCATCGACGGCAGCCGACGGCTGATGCAGGACCGCGGCAAGCTCACCGGCGTCTCGATGAACGGCCTGCAGATGATCGAGACGATCAAGGCGACCGGCTCGGAGATGGAGTTCTTCTCGCGGTGGGCCGGCTACTACGCGAAGACGATCAACAACGAGCAGTTCCTCCAGGTGCTCTCGCAGATCTCGACGGCCGTGCCGCCCCTCGTCCAGACGATGTCGACGGCCGCCGTGCTGGTGATGGGCGGCATCAAGGTCATGGACGGGCAACTGACGATCGGCATGCTCGTGGCCTACCAGACGCTGCTCTCGAGCTTCACGCGGCCGCTCAACGCGTTCGTGCAGTTCGGCTCTGACATGCAGGAACTGCAGGCCGACATGAACCGGCTCGACGACGTGCTGCGGTACCCGGCGGACCCGCAGTACACGCAGACGCGCGAGGCGCTGGCGTTCGATCCGAAGGTGATCAAGCTGTCGGGTCACGTCGAGCTGCGCGACATCACGTTCGGCTACAGCCCGCTCGAACCGCCGCTCGTCGAGAATTTCAACCTCGTCGTCCAGCCGGGCAAGCGCGTCGCGTTCGTCGGCGCCAGCGGCAGCGGCAAGTCGACGGCCGCCAAGCTCATCTCGGGCCTGTTCCAGCCGTGGAGCGGCGAGGTGCTGTTCGACGGCGTACCGCGCACGCAGATCCCGCGCGATCTCATCGCCAACTCGCTGTCCGTCGTCGATCAGGAGGTGTTCCTGTTCGGCGGCACGGTGAACGAGAACGTCTCGATGTGGGACACCACGGTCCAGGCGCAGCGGGTCAGCCGCGCGGCCAGGGACGCGGCGATCGACGACGTGATCGAGGCGCGCGAGGGCGGGTACCAGTCGCGCGTGCAGGAGGGCGGCGGCAACTTCAGCGGCGGCCAGTGCCAGCGCCTCGAGATCACGCGCTCGCTCGTCGGCGAGCCGACGATCCTCATCCTCGACGAGGCCACGAGCGCGCTCGATCCGGCCACCGAACAGCACATCGACGAGAGCCTGCGGCGCCGCGGCTGCACCTGCATCATCATTGCCCACCGCCTGAGCACCGTGCGCGACGCCGACGAGATCATCGTCATGGAGCGCGGCAAGATCGTGCAGCGCGGCACCCACGAAGAGATGAAGGACGTCGCTGGCCCCTACCAGCGGCTGATGGGGCACTGACATGCACGAGACGTCCTCACGCACCGCGCACGGCGCCGCCGGTACGTCCTTCGTCCTGGAGGTGGTGAGCTCGAGCGATCCGGCCCGCACGGGCGAGCAGATCGCGATCGACAGGCCGCTCGTCATCGGCCGGGATCCACAGGTCGACGTCGTGCTCGCCGACAGCAGCGTGTCGCGCCGGCACGCGCGCATCGCCCCCTCCGCGTCGGGCCTGACGCTCGTCGATCTGAACAGCGGCAACGGCGTCTGGGTCGGCACCGAGCGGATCGCCACGGTGAACCTGCGGGCCGGCGATCACTTCCGCATCGGCTCGACGACGTTCGCGTGCACGGCCCTCGCGCCGCCACCCGAGACCGAGGTCCCGGCTGTGCCGTCCGGCGCCATCACGCTGCGCATCCTCGAAGACGGCGACGTCGAACGCGCAGGCCGCACCTTCGTCATCGATGGATCGGCGACGATCGGCAGGGGCGACGATTGCCAGATCAAGCTGGCCGAGCGGGACGTCTCGCGCCGACACGCGCGGATCGAGCCGTCGCCCGACGGCCTGCAGCTCACGGATCTCGGCAGCACCGGTGGCACGTGGATCAACGACGAGGAGATCTCGTCGGTCGTCCTCAGGCCGGGCGATCGGTTCCGTGTGGGCGGGCGCCTGGTGCTCGAGTACGTCGCGCCTGTCGATGCGGCCAGCGATGCGACGGCGCTGGCCGGCGCCGACGACGACGGCTCAACGCGCTTCGTGTCGCCAGCCGAGGTGGCCGCGGCGCTGGCGAAGGCGCCTTCGGAGCCCCGGGGCTTCAGCCCCGGGGAATCGCCCGCTGCGTCCGCCTCCCCCCCCGAGGCTGAAGCCCCGGGGCTCCGTACGGCCAAGCCTGCCGCCGCGCGGCCGGCCGCTGCACCGCCCGTACCCACGCCGGTTCCTCCGCAGATGGAGCCCCGGACTTTCAGGTCCGGGGAGACAGGCCGATCGAAGATCCCCGTCATCGCGCCCACGGCCGACGTTGGCAACGACGACTTCAGGGCCACGGTCGTCATTCCCATACCGGCGGCCGCTGTCGAGCAGGTCGGCACCACCGCGGGCGGGCGATTCGAGGACGAGGGCGAGGCCGTCGAGGCCAGCGGCCACAAGCCGTTCCTGCTCGACGATCCCGACGCCGTCTGGTACGTCGTCGAGGGCGGCGTGCTGATCTTCACGGTGGCAATCGAGAACGGCCAGCCCGTGGGCACGCGCACGCACTTCCTCGGCGTGCTGCCGGGCCAGGCGATTTTCGGCTTCGATCTGCAGCGGTACGGGGTCGGATCCGGCTTTCTGGCCGTCGGCCGGCAGGGCACGGTCGTGCGGAAGATGCCGCTCGCGCGCCTGCAGCAGATCGCCGCGATGCCGGGACGCGGACGCGCGGCGTCGGTGGCGACGCTCGTCGACACGTGGGTGCAGGGCCTGACGAAGGCGCTCGTCGCCAACCAGGTGCCGCCCCGGGAGGCGCCGCGCGCGATCGCCGCGGCGCAGCGCACCGATCTCACCAGCGAGACGCGGGCCACGGCCGCCAGTGACGTGCTGTGGATCGAGTTGGAGAGCGGCGGTGTGCTCTTCAACGACATGGCGACGCCCGTGTTCACGCACAGGTCGGTGCCGTTCCCGATTACGCCCGACAGCTGGATCCAGCCGATCTCCGATGAGTTCGGCCCGCTGTCGGTCGAGCCGATCCGCACGATCGACCTGGCCGGCAGGCCGGCCCTGTGGCGCGGGCTCGATGCCTTCCACGCGGTGCTCTGCGAGTGCGAGTTCATCGCGAAGAAGCTCTCGACCGTCGACGAGTACCTGCGCCTGCAGGCCAAGGCTTCGCACTCGGACGCGGCGCGCGCGGCCGCGATCGACGCGATCGGATCCGTCCTCAGCAGCGAGGGATCGACACCGCGCGAGTTCAAGGTGCAGGGCGACGAGGGCGCCATTCTCGAGGCGTGCAAGCTCGTCGGCGAGTACCTCGACCTCCCCGTCCGGGAGCATCCGGGCAAGCCGGAGGGTCAGTCGTTCGAGCAGCAGGTCCTCGCGATTGCGTCGGCCTCCGGCTTCCGGACGCGCGTGGTCGCGCTGCGCGACGCGTGGTGGCATAGCGACAACGGCCCGCTGCTCGGGCAGTGGGCCGAGACGAACGACCCGGTGGCGCTGATCCCCAAGGGACCGCGCGCCTACGAGTGCCTCGATCCGAAGACCGGCGGCCGCGTGGCGGTGACGGCGCAGACGGCCGAGCAGTTCTCGGGCTTCGCCTACACGTTCTACCGGCCGTTCCCCGAGGGCGATCTCACGGTCGGCAAGCTCGTGCGCTTCGGCGCGCAGGGCATCCGCGGCGACCTGCTGTGGGTCGTGTGGATGGCGCTCATCGTCGGCATGTTCGGGATGGTGACGCCGTTCATCACGGGCCAGGTGTTCGACTCCGCGATTCCGCAGGCCGATCGATCGGCGCTCGTGCTGCTCGGCGTCGCACTGCTGGCGTCGGCGCTGGCCACGTCGGCGTTCAAGCTGACGCAGGGGATCGCCACGATTCGCGTGCAGCGGAAGATGGCCGCCCCGATCCAGGCCGCTGTGTGGGATCGCATCCTGAACCTGCCCGTGAACTTCTTCCGGCGGTTCTCGGCCGGCGATCTCGCCGATCGCGCCGAGGGCGTGTCGGCGATCCAGGAACTGGTGTCGGGCGCGGGAATCGCCGCGATCCTCGGATCGATCAGCGGGCTGTTCTACGTGGTGCAGATGTTCGCGTACCACTCGAGCCTGGCGATGCTGGCGGTGGTCCTCACCGTGATCTACGTCAGCGTGAACACCGGGGCCAACTATCTCCAGCTGCGCTATCAACGCCTGGAGTTCCAGCTGCGCGGCCGGATTACCGGGCTGGTGCTGAACCTGCTGACGGGCGTCACCAAACTGCGCGTCTGCGGGGCCGAGCAGCACGCGTTCCGCGTGTGGGCGGAACAGTTCGCGCAACAGCGCAAGCTCACGTTCCGCGTGGGCACCATCCGCAACGCCGCGCTGGTCTTCGGCGCCGTCTTCCCGGTGCTCTCGTCGATCGCGATCTTCTACACGCTGCTCAGCATCCAGCAGGGCGGCGACGGCAGCGAACCCGGGCTGACGACAGGCGAGTTCATCGCGTTCAACGCGGCCTACGGCCTGTTCCTCGCGGCCATGCAGGCGCTCGGCGATGCCTCGCTGAGCCTGCTGCGCGTGGTCCCCATCTACGAGCGGTTCAAGCCGATTCTCGAGATGAAGCCCGAAGTCGACCAGACCAAGGCGTTCCCGGGCACGCTCGAGGGAACGATCGAACTGTCGCGCGTCTCGTTCCGCTACAGCACCGACGGGCCGTGGATCATCCGCGACGTGTCGTTCACGATCAACCCGGGCGAATTCGTCGCGTTCGTGGGCTCCTCGGGCGGCGGCAAGTCGACGCTGATGCGCCTGATGCTCGGCTTCGAGACGCCGACCTCCGGCGCGGTGCTCTACGACGGCCAGGACCTGAGCGCACTCGACATCCGCATGGTTCGCCAGCAGCTCGGTGTCGTGCTGCAGGCGAGCCGCGTGATGCCGACCGAGATCTTCCGGAACATCGTCGGCGTGACGTCGCGCACGCTCGAGGAAGCGTGGGAGGCCGCCGAGAAAGCCGGCCTGGCCGAAGACGTCCGCGCCATGCCGATGGGCATGCACACGTACGTGTCCGAGGGCGGTGGCACGCTGTCGGGCGGACAGCGCCAGCGCCTGATGATCGCGCGCGCCATCGTCAACAAGCCGAAGATCCTGTTCCTCGACGAAGCCACGAGCGCACTCGACAACCGCGCGCAGGCCATCGTGACCGAGAGCATGGACAAGATGGATTCGACACGCATCGTGATCGCGCACCGCCTCAGCACGATCGTCAACGCCGACCGGATTTATTACCTGCACGGCGGGCAGGTCGCCGAGTCCGGGACGTACGAGGAACTGATGGCCAAGGACGGATTGTTCGCCGCACTGGCAAAGCGCCAGATGTAGCGGACCGCGGGGTGGCCGGCACGGGCTAACCCCTGCATGGACAACGATGGATGAACCGAGACGCGCCCGTCGCCTGAAGCTGCTCGCGTCGTCGGGCGCGAGCGGTCGCGTGGCCGACGAGATTGTCGCGTACGACGAACTCCCCTATGCCCGCGGCGACGAGCCCGCCTCGATTCCGGCCCTGCCGCTGCCGGACGAACCGCTCGCCGACGCCTGGCGCCGATACGTCCATGACGCGAAAACCGCCGGCGTGTTCGAAACGCTGCGCGAACACCTGGTGCAGCTGCGTTTCCCCGTGCAGGCGGGGATCAGCGAGACCGACGTCTATCGCCAGGCCACGCGACGCGGGGACGTCGATGCCGCGCGCGCGTTCACGCCGGGCCTCGTGCCCCATCGACCGGACGCGTTCGACCTGACGGTGCCCGCCGCCATGGCTGGCGGGGTTCCGGTCCTCGTCATCGGCGATCGGCGCGACTTCGTGCAGATCGTGCAGGCGCTCACCTGTCGCAACGAGCCGATCGACATCCCGGAGGCGATGGGCGCCTGCCTCGTGAAGGGGCTCAACAACTGGAGTCGCGTGGCCGACCATCGCGCCCGGTGGACCGCGCACACGGGCGCGTCGGACGACGCAGCCTGGGCCGCGGAGTTCCAGCGACTGATTCCGCAGAAGGCCAGTTATCAGGATCGCCTCGTCATCCTCAGCCAGGGGCCGTACAGCGCGACACCCGCATCAGCCACGGGGCTGACGGACGAGGTGTGGATCGATCGATCGCTGGCGATTCGACGCGAGCACGAGCTGACGCACTACTTCACGTACCGGATTTTCGGCTCGATGCGCAGTCACGTGGTCGACGAGCTCGTGGCGGACTTCGTCGGCCTGGTCCGCGGAGTCGGCGAGTATCGCGCGGGTCTGGCCCTGCGGTTTCTCGGGCTCGAGGACTTCCCGCGCTATCGTGCCGGCGGCCGGCTCGAGCACTACCGCGGCACGCTGTCGTCGGACGCGTTCGAGGTCGTCCAGGCGCTGACGGTGCACGCCGCGCACAACCTCGAGCGCCTGGCGACGGCCGGGCTGCCGGCGGCCGACGATCTCGAGGGGCTCGGACGCCTGACGCTCGCGTTGGTCACGTCGACGATCGAAGAACTCTCGGCTGACGATCTGCCGGCACGCGCGGCCGAGGCGTGGCGATGACGACATCGCCGCGCCCATCGTCGCCATCGATCCGCCATCGCGTTTCCGTGCCTGCCAGCTACGCGGGTCTGAAGGACCTGTTCGATGAATGCCTCCGATTCGCCGATCGGCACGAAATCGGCGACGACGTCAGGCACGACATGTACGTGGCCATCGAGGAACTGGTGAGCAACGTGATCCGGCACGGCGGCAGGCCCGGCATCCGCCCGCGCGTCACCGTGTCCGCAGCGCTGACGCCCGGCACCCTGCGTGTGACCGTCGCCGACAACGGCCCCGCGTTCGATCCGCTCAGCGTGCCGGCGCCCGACCTGACGCAGCCGATCGAGACGCGCGATATCGGCGGCCTCGGCATCCACCTGGTCCGCAGCCTGATGGATGACGTCCAGTACCGGCGGCAGCACGGGCGCAATCACGTGCGGTTGAGAAAACGGCTGCGGGCCGCGGGCAGCGGGGAGCGGACGCCGGAATGATTTCGGCCCCCGCGCCGGGCGGCACGGGGGCCTGCCCCTACGCTTCGCGGCCGACGCAGACCATCGTCACGTCATCGCTCTGCGGCGCGCCGCCCACGAAGCGGTCGAGCGCCTGGCGCAGCGAGCTCACGATGCCATCGACGGTGCCGTCGGATGTCCTGATGGCCTCCATCGTCCGCGCCTCGTCGAACAGATCCTGCCGCGCGTCGAGCGCTTCGATGACGCCATCCGTGTAGAGCATGATGGCCTCGCCCGGCAGCAGTTCACAGCGCGTCTGCGGGAAGGTCGCGGCGCGATCGAGCCCGATCGGCGCACCGCCGGCGCGGCCGATCGACATCACCTGCCCGTCGTGCCGGCGGACGAACGGCGCCGGGTGGCCCGCGTTGGCGAGTTCGATCACCCCGGTCCGCGCATCGACGACGGCAATGGCCAGCGTCGCGAACATGCCCTCGTGGTCGCGCTCGGTCAGCACGCGATTCAGTCGCGCGAGGATCGCCGCGGGCCCCGTCTGATCCATCGCCTGGTAGCGCAGGTCGGTCGTCAGCTTCGAGGCGTAGAGCGCCGCCGATACGCCCTTGCCCGAGACGTCGCCCACGGCAATCGCCACGCGACCGTCTGCCATCTCGATCAAATCGTAGAAATCGCCGCTGACCCCGAGCGCCGGCCGATAGTCGACGGCCAGACCATACCCCGGCAGATCCAGGCGCCCGGCCGGCAGGAACTGCTGCTGGATGCGGCGCGCGAGCGCAATGTCACGCTCGACAATCTCCTGCTCCACCAGCGATGCGTGCAGCCGCGCATAACCAAGCGCCATGCCGAGCTGCGAGGCCAGGCTGAGCACCAGCGCGACATCGGCCTCCTTGAACGGCACGCCGGCCGACGCGCTGTCGACCTGGACCACGCCATGGATTTCGCCGTTGAACAGCATCGGTGCGCAGATGACCGCGCGGATTCCGGCTGTCACGATCGATTCGCTGCCGGCGTACCGATCGTCGGCCGCCGCATCGATCGCGAGCACGGCTTCGCGCTTCTCCATCACGTCGCGCAGCACGCGGCGACTCGCGACGATGCCGTCGCCGGATCCCGATCGCGTCCGTGCGGCCCGCGGCGTGAGCTCGTCTCCCTCGCGCGTCAGCACGATCGATCGATCCGCGCGCGGCACGAGCGCCAGCAGTTCGTCGGCAATGAAGGTCACGAGGGCGGGCTCGTCGAAGACGAGCGTGCCGATCTTCGCGAAGTCGGCGAGAAACCGGAGCCGGACCGCCTCGTCCATGCCCGCGGCCGCTGGATTTCCCTGCGCCGCGTCGCCCGGAAGACTGATCAGGACCGCGGCATCGCCGTCCTGGTACCGCACCGAGGGTTCACTCGAAACCACCGGCAGGGCGTCGTCGTGAAACGCGATGGTGACGGCTCCGATCTTCAGCAGATCGCCGGTCGTCAGCCGGTGCTCGCCGGACAAGCGGCGTCCGTTGACCTGCGTTCCGTTGGCGCTCCCCAGGTCGGTCACGATCCAACCGGCGCCCCGGCGTGACACACCCGCGTGCCGGCGGGAGACGCCGCGGTCAATCAGCGCCACGCCGGCTGTAGCGCCGCGACCAATCACCGTGTCGCGATCGACAACGAAAACCTGTCCCTGGAGCAGGCCGCTCCGGATGGTGAGCCTCGGCATGAATCAGCGGAAGAGCACGATCGCACGAGGCCGCCGCTCAGCCCGGCGACAGCGCCGTGTCGTCCTCGGGGGTCCATTGCGCGAGCGTGTCGACAATCGCCGTCGTGACAGCCGATGACGCCGATGGCGCCGGCGCACTGGTGAGCCCCTCGTGGAGCGCGGCCTCGGCGCACACCACGTCGAACACGAGACTCGCCAGGCGTGACGGACGCGCGGTGGCAGACGCGGGCGTGGCGCGGGCCACCGACAGAGCCTGTATCGCCTGCGGTTCGTTGTCGACGATCGCGAACTGCTGCAGCAGCCCGCCGATCTCGAAGACCATTTTCACGCGAGCGCTCAGGCCGAACAGGACGAGGCCGCCGGCCACGCGCTGCAGGCGGTGACTCATCATCACCAGCACGCGGATCCCGGCACTCGTGATGAGCGTGACCTTGCCGAGATCGATGGCGAACGCGCGCGCGCCGCTACCGAACGCCTGCACCATCGTCGCCTCGAACGCCTGCGCGGTCCTGGTGTCGATGACGCCCGTTGGCGAGACAACGGTGACCGCATCCTTCGTGGTCGAGGCGACGGCCATCGATCAGGCCTTCGTCGCACGCGTCCGGGAATCGGCACGCTTGCCCGCGGGCGGCCACGGGATCCGGTAGAGCATCACCGCGTCGCCGATGACGACGCGCTCGCCGTCCTGCAGCTGGTGCTCGGAGATACGCGCTTCGTTGACGAATACGCCGTTCTGCGACCCGAGATCCTGGATGACGAAGCCGCCGTTGGCGGCCACGATGACCGCGTGACGACGCGAGACGCCGGGTCGTGCGATCTGGAGATGACTGTCGTCCGAGCGGCCGAGGTAGTTCACCGCCGCGAGCCTGTAGGTCTTGGGCGCCGGCTCGTCCGGGTTGAGGAGCAGGGCCGCTGGCGGCAGGAGGAACGTGTGCTCCTCGGCGTCGGCTGTCGCGTCGGCGGCTGTGTGCAGCACGGTGGCGCCCGGATCCGGTGCAGCGGTGCCCGCCGACGACGGCAGCGGCTGCGTGGTATTGACGCTCGATACCAGCATCGTCGCGTCGACGGCCAGTTCGTCGACGACCACGACCACCGTGGCGTCGACAGGTTCGCCGGCTGCCGGGGCCACCGGCTCGGGTGGTGTCAGCGGCAACCCGCCGGCCGGCGTGATGTCCGGTGATGCTACCGATTCCTGCGGCGTGGCCAGGAGCGGTACGGCCACGGGCGGAGCAGCGGCGGCCGGCGAGGGCTTGTCGAGCTCGGCCTCGGATCCGAACGCCTCGACGAATCGCGCCTTCAGCGTGCCGACTGTCGCCATCTCGTCGTCGCAGCGCGCGATGATGCCGATCGGTCCCTCGAGTCGTTCCTGCAGGTCACTCTCACTCAGCTCGCCGACGGCGTGGCGGAAGTCGAGCTCGGCCTTGGCGACCTGCGCGGCCTTCTCCTCGGCGGTAATGCGATCGAGCAGCACGCGCAGCTTCGCGTATTCGCGACGGGCCTGTGCCTTGAGCGGACGGGCCTGCGACTCGAGCGTGGCGAGGCGCGTCTTGTAGTCGTTCACGACACGCTGCCAGACGACCGGATCGACGTCGGCCTTCATCGTCTCGGCACGCTGACGGTATTCCTCGATCCGGACTTCTTCCTGCCGGACGCCGAGCAGTTGATCGAGCACCGAGGTGTCGATGGCGTGCAGCGCCTCCGTCACGCTGAGGTCCGTATCTGTCGTCGACGACTTCATGCTGTTCCCCTCGCGCCTCCGCACGGGGGCGAAGGTGCCGATCGGTGACGATCCCGGGCTTACTGTCCCCTGACCGTGCGCCAGAATGCCTGAACGTTGTCCGCCGCCGTTGCCGACAACGTCCGGCTCTGCTCGTTCAGTCGCTGCTGGCCCACCTGGGCATCGAACGTCAGCGAACTGGACGGCGGCATCGGCACGAGATCGCCACCGCGTCCCTGCCCTTCGAGATCGATCGCATAGGTGCGCGTGACGAACGTGCTGCCGAACAACTGCTCGGAACTTTCATCGACGACCGTCACCGTGGCGCTGACGACGACATCGGCGGCGCCCTCGTTGGCGACAGGACGCAGCGAACGTCGCCCGAAGGCGTCCGTCATCGCGGAGCGAAGCGCACCGCAGACCTGAGCAGTTCCGGCGCAGCGGAAGAAGACCGCCGGGGTCCGGGGCTCGGTCGCCGGTGTGGCCACGGGTGTTGCCTCTGCGGCGGCTGCCGGCTGACGCGTTGCGGGCCGGTCTGCCGCCTGATTCGTGCCGCTGGCCGCGGGTGCCGCGGCTCGCGTCGATGCGGATGCCGGAGCGGAGGACGGCGAGACTGGCGGTGTCGCGGCGGCGGCCGTGGACTGTGGCGACGGCGTCGATGCGGACGCGGGTGTGTCGATCGACGTATTGGACGCGCCCGGATCGACGGAGCCGGGCTCGAGCAGGTTGGCTCCGCTGCCGGGCGTGGCGGCTTCGGCAGGCGTGTCCGTGCTCCCGAACAGGCCCATGCGCATGGCGCCGTACCCGACGCCGCTCACGACGAGCAGGAGCACGGCCGCGAGCACGAGGATGTTGCGGGTCGATCGCGGCTCGGTGGCCGCCACCGGGCCGCGATCGGCCCACGGCTCTGTCGCCGGCGACGGCACCGCGGCGCGCGCGGGCGCCGGTGCCGGTGTGGCCGGCGCCGTCACGGGCACGGAAATCGGCGTCGGCGTCCGCGCGGGTGCCGCCGGGACGACCGGCGGCACTGCGGCCGACGCCGCGGGGACGGCCGCGGCAGGCGTGGCCGGGACCGTGGGCGCGCCGCCCTGATGCGGCGCCGCCACGGTCGCCTCGAACGCCGCCGCAGGCTGCGGCGGCGTCTCGGCGCGCTCGCTCCTGAACGGGCTGCCGCCACCCGGTGGCGGCAGCGCGATCGTGCGGTCGTCGGCAGAGGTGACGGCCGGGACGGCCGTGGCCGTCTCGGCCGGCAGCGCGGCAAGGAACTCGTCAGCCGACTGATACCGATCGGCCGGGTCCTTCGCGAGCAGGCGCAGCGCGATGGCCTCGAGCACGGGCGACACCGCGACGTCGGGCCGGCGCCGCGACGGCGGCGCCGGCACCTCGGTGAGGTGCTTCACCAGCACGGCCGGCGTCGACGGATCGTTGAACGGCACCTCGCCGATCAACATTTCGTAGAGGATGATCCCGAGCGAATACAGGTCGCTGCGTCCATCGATTGGGCGCCCCGCGGCCTGTTCGGGCGACATGTACTGCGGTGTGCCCAGCACGAACCCGGTGGCCGTCAACTGCGTCGACGCCTCGTCGAACGTCTTCGCAATCCCGAAGTCGAGCAGCTTCGCCACCTCGTGCCGGCCGTCGGTGGCCAGCATGATGTTGTGCGGCTTCAGATCGCGATGGATGATGTTGTGCCTGTGGGCCAGCGCCAGGGCGCTGCCGACCTGCCGCATGATCCGCACGGCGCGATCGACGGCAATGGGCCCGGTGTCGCGAATGACATCCTTCAGGCTCGGTCCGTTGACCAGCTCCATCGCGATGTAGAGCGTGCCGTCCTGCGTCTGTCCCAGATCGTAGGCGGCCGCGATGTTCGGATGGTTCAGGTTGCCCGCCGCGCGCGCCTCGCGCTGGAAGCGCCGCACGAGATCGGGCGACGTCACCAGCTCCGCCTTGATGAGCTTGACGGCCACGGGCTTGTCGAGCATCAGGTGCGTGGCCCTGTAGATGGCCCCCATGCCGCCCTGGCCGATCTGCGCGTCGAGCCGGTACTTGCCGTCGAGCACCTGCCCCAGCCGCCCGTCGACGGCGCCCGTGGCGCCCTCGAGGACCGTGCCGTCTTTCGGACAGATCTTCACACTGCTCTCGTAGGTGGCGCCGCAGGCTGGACAGGCACGCATGACAAGGCCCCGATTCTACGCCCCGGGTGGGACGTCGTAAAGACACGGAAACCGTAAGTTTACGCCGAAATCAGGCGCCGCCGCTCCCCGGCTCCGAGGGCGCCGGCGGCTGGTACTCCGTGGCCGTGAAATACGAGGAAAAGGCCTGCAACAGGCGCATCACGTCGGGCAGCGACTTGTCGCGACCGAAGATCGACGCCAGCCGCGGATCGAGCGTCAGCGACGGACGCGCTTCGGCCTCGAGCGCACGCTCCATCGCGCCCCGCACGAAGTCGCTCAGGTAGAAGCCGGCCAGTTCCTGCTCGTAGTTCGACGGCAGTTCGCCGAGCGAGACGTTGAACGCCCGCGCAATCGCCATGCGAAGCCCTCCCATGGCCATGACGACCGATCGCACGAAGAAGCCGTCGCTCGTGTCCGGCGTGATGGGGTGGATCGAGCTGACGTCGCACACGCCACCGTCGAGGCACGCGTTGTTCGGATCGAAGATGTCGCCCAGTCGCCACGACAAAGGCGTCGTCGGCAGCAGGCCCAGCCAGAGCAATCGCGCGCCAATCGTGATCCAGCCGGGAATCGCGCGCGCGAGCAGGTTCCTGTGCGACGCCAGGTCCACGGGCGCAGGCCGCAGGAACGCCGCACGACCCACGGCGTGGACGCGCACCGGCGGCGCCGGATAGTAGTAGGCCACGACACCGATGCCGTGACGCAGGTGCGGCTCGAGGCGCTCGAACGCCATCGCGGAAATCCTGTGGCGCAGCCGCGCGATGGTGTCCGACGCCGCGGGCTCGCCCAGCCGCCACACGATCAACGGCACGGGCAACCGCATCAGGCTGTCATAGTGCGCGAGGTGGCGCTGCTGGACGTCGAGAGCCGTCGCGGCCTCGCCCATGGCCTCGCCGAGAAACACCGTCCCCGGCGCCTTGCCCTCGAACAGCGGGAAATGCTCGGCCAGCGGCCGCGGCCAGGCGCCGAACTGCGTGCCGGTCATCCACGCCAGATAGTGATCGAAGTCGGCGATGAGTGGCTCGGTCCCCTTGAGCACCACGACCTCGGCTGTGGCCTTGTCGTCATCGAGGGCCAGGCACACGGACCGATTGTGCCCCTTCAGGCGATAGAGCGCGCCCTGTTCACCCGGGGCCGACGAGGGCATCAGCGGAATGCCCTCGGTCCGCAGCCGCACCATGGCGTCGGCCGCACGCGGCGACGCCGCCTTCAGCGCATCGAAGACGACAGGTGACGCGGAGGCGAGATCGAACACGACAGAGTGGGGCATGGGGTGTTTTTCGGAAGATGAGACTTCGGAGCAGATCCTGGGGAATCCCCCCTACCTCATCACATAGTCAAACGTGCCGAGCTGACGCACCACGGTTCCACTGAATCCACGCTTGAATCGGTAGAGACTCCACATCCCGCCCGTCTGCCTGCCGTACTCGGCCTCGAGCACGTCGACGTCGTGATCGGGAATCCCGAACGTGTCGTAGGTCTCGCACCCGCGCGACTTCGCCCACTGCATCGCGGTCCAGTGCAGCAGTTGATTGGGATTCAGCTTCCGCGCGTCGTCGGCGTCCGATGATGCGCCCCAGAGATACGTGGCCGTGCGTCCGAACACGAACACGATGATGCCCGACACGTCCGGGCCGTCGTCACCGCCGCGCGCGAGATAGAGCCGCATCGTGTCGGTGCCGGCGAACGCGCGCGCCGCCAGGCCGAACGTCTCCCGCGCCGCACGACGCAGGCCGTGACGCTTCGTCATGTCCTCGAACAGGTCTTCGAATACCGCGATGTCGGCCTCGCCGCCCACACGGACCTGGACGCCAAGCTTCTCGGCCAGCCGCACACGGTTACGCGTGTTGGACTTGAACCGCGCCCAGATCTCCCCGGTGGTCGGCCGCAGGTCGACGAGCAGCGTGCGACGCGGCATGATCCACTGCTTCGCCGCCGCAAACCCGAAGCCCTGCATCATCTCCACGTGCGCCGCATGCCACACCCACTGCGGCTCGATGCGGAGCAGGAACGCGCCTTCTTCGCGCGCAGCCGCGATTGCCGCGTCCACGAGCGCCCGCACGATCGGCACGTCATCCGGATCGGCCACCGGCCCGCGTGGGACGACGGCAAATGGACGCGTGGCGCCCTGGAAGATGAACACCTGCACGACGCCGCGGATGTCGTTGCCGGCAAGCGCCGCGATACGCCGCGGCCTGGCGCCCAGGCCCCGCTGCATCTCGCCCCACGTCCAGCCCTGGAAGAAATGTCCCGACGGGTGTGCCTCGACGAACGCGTCCCAGCGGTCTCTGTCGTCGTAATGGTCGACGATCCGGATCGAATCGGTCATGCGACTGGTGCGGCCGGCGCGAGCGCCTTCGACACGCCGCGCGTCTCGCCGCAGAAACTGATGTACGGCGCGCACCGCCGCAGGACGAACCGCACCATGTTCTCGTACACCGACGAGGTCACGAAGGTGCAGACGACGCCAGTCCCCTTCAATCGTTCGATCGAGGCCACGTAGAGCGCGAAAATCGCGCCGCGATGCGCGAGATCGCGGCGCATGAAGCTCGTGGTGAAGCACAGGAGCTTCGGGCCGATCGGGTGGTTGATGACCCAGCCGACCACCTGGCCGTCCCTGCGCATTCCCACGCTCGAAACCGGATCGAATCGATCGCTCATGCGCCACGGCTCGAGATCCGGGTCGATCCACGGTCGCTCGGTGTGCGTGCGCTTCAGCGTCTCGAGTTCGTCAGCGGTGAGGTCGGCCCACGCGAACACCTCGCACCCGGCCGGCAGACGCGCCTTGCCGTACCACTCGGTGGTGGCTGCTTCCTCGGGCGTGAATCGCACGACGATCTTCCGGCGCTCGGGCGTCGAGAATGCGCGCTTCTCGAAGATGCGCTCGATGGACGCGATGGCGGACCTGCCCGTCATGTAGACCGCCTCGAGGCTCGCCGCGCCGCGCCGGCGGAGATCGGCCTCCATCCCCTCGATGAGCCGGGTCCCGATCCCCTGTCCCCGATGGCCGGCGATCACGAATAACGAGAACAATTCGGCCGACGCCGAGTCTCCGGGTGCCAGTTCGGCCAGCGCCAGTCCGGCCGGCTCGCCGTCGATGGTCGCGCAGTGCGCCACGGGACGCCCGCCGGTGGCCGGATGGATCGACCCGATCAGCGCCAGCAGCGGACGATACGCCGGAAACGTCATGGCTGCCCACGCGTCGCCGAGCGGCGCTGTCGCTTCCGCCATCACGACGTCAGACACGACACCCTCGCAAAACGCCCTCGATCATCACCCATCACCGCAGCCGGTCGAAGGCTAACACGACGGAGGCCGGGAGGCGGCAGCCGGGAAGGGGCCGGGAAGGCTACAGTGGACACTTCTATGCCCTTCATTGCCCGTTGCGTCCCGCGCCTGCTCATCGCCCTCGGTCTGGTCGTCGGCCCGGCATCGGTTGCCCTGGCGCAGGCCGACGCTCATGCGCACCACGGTAGTGACGCCACGGCCGATTGTGTGTCATGTCCGGCGCCGCGCGAGTCCTCGGGCACGTCATGGCAGCCGGATGCCGCCGGCTCGCCCCACACGTCCCGTCGCCTCGGCGCCTGGCTCGTGGCGACGCACGTCGAGCTTGCGCCCATGGTGACGCGCGAGACCGGCCCGCGCGGGGGCTCGGCCTTCGTTGTCCCGAACCACGGCATGCTGAACCTCCGGCGCGCGGCCGGCGGCGGCACCTTCGGCATCCGCACGATGCTGTCGCTCGAGCCTCTGATGGGAGCCGACGGCTATCCGATCCTGCTGCAGGCAGGCGAAACGGCCGACGGCGTCCATCCGCTCATCGATCGCCAGCATCCGCACGATGTGTTCATGGAACTGGCGGGCACCTACGAGCGACGCCTCACCTCTGGCGCACGCGTATCGTTCTACCTGGCCGCGGTCGGAGAGCCCGCACTGGGCCCGCCCGCGTTCATGCATCGCCCGTCGGCTTCGCTGCTGCCGATCGCGCCCATCACGCACCACTGGATCGACTCGACGCACATCACGCAGGGTGTCGTCACTGTCGGCCTCTCGCCGGGCGAGCGCCTGCGCTTCGAGGTGTCGGCCTTCAACGGCAGGGAACCCGACGAACGGCGATGGAACCTGGCCGCGCCGCGTTTCGACTCGTTCTCGCTGCGCGTGTCGATCAATCCGAGCGCGGCGCTCGCGTTCCAGGCCAGCGCGGGTGTCGTGAAGAATCCCGAGTTCGTGCACCCAGACGCAGACGTCACGAAGCTGTCCGCGTCGATGATGTACGCGCGGCGATGGAACGACGGCGGGCTGGATGCGCTCGTGGCACTTGCGTACAGCACGCGGACCGCGAGCCTGTCGCCGGTCCCCGGCGGGTCGTACTACACGCCGGGGGCCACGTCACCGGCGCTCATCGTGGAGAACACGATTCGCCTGCGACGACGCCACGAACTGATGGCACGCGCCGAGGCCGTGCGCAAGGACGAACTGTTCGGTATCGACGACCCGCGGCACTCGTTGCAGTTCCCCGTGGCCCGCGCCACGTTCGGCTACGCCCTGCGCCTCATCGATCGCCACAACGTCGTCGTCCGCGTCGGCGCCGCGTGGTCGGCCGTGGGCGTGTCCGACGGGATCCGCGACGACTATGGCGGGAATCAGACGGGCGCGCTGGCGTTCGTCAGGATCGACGCGCATTAGACGATCAAGCCAGAACCCGGAAGACAGAAGTTGTTCTACCGCTGCAGGCGATAGTGCACGTACTTCATCGCTCCCGTCGCGAGATTGTCGTACGACGGCGTGCCGCGGACGCCGGCCCAGCTGAGCAGCAGCGGGCGGAATCGCTCGGGCAGATCCAGCGAGTCAATCAGTTCCTGCCGCAGATCGCTCGTGCGCTCGAGCGAGGCGACGACGTTGGCCGTGATGTCGCGGCGGTCGACGATGTGGAAGCCGGCGGATGCGAGCGGGGCGTCCGGCAGCCGTGTCGGCGGCCAGAGCGCGGCCAGCAGGCACCAGCCTCCAGGCCGGACCACGCGCGCGGCCTCGCGATAGAACCGCTCGGGCTCCTCGAAGTGCTGCGCGGCCTCGATGCTGTAGAGCACGTCGGCCGCACCTGTGGCAATCGGCAGGATCCCGGCGTCGGCCATGGCCACGTGCGTGGACGGCCGCGGCTCCAGGCGACGCCGCGTCAGGTCCAGGTGCTCGGCCGAGAGATCGAGGCCGACGTACCGCAGGTCGGGCTTGTTCTCGAGCAGCAGCCTGGCGCCACCACCGCGGCCGCAGCCGACCTCCACCACCGTCCCGGCCGTCACCGGAAACGGCTCCAGCACGGTCTCGTACAGACGACGGCACATGCGGAACAGGTCCAGGTCATCGGACGGCTCGTCGGGATGATCAACAAAACCGTAATTGATGAACGCCAGGTCTGGCGATCGCCGGGCAATGGCGTTGTAGAACCGCTGCATCGACTCGATGAGGGACCCGTCGGACATGCGCGCCACTCTACCCCAGAACACGAGACTTGACGCGCGGCGGCAGGCGCGCGAAAGATCGGGGCCCATGCTGGACTTCTCGGATCCGGACTATCGTCGCAATCCGTATCCCACGCTGAAGCGATTGCGCGAGACCGACCCGCTCTATCGACACCCGCACGGGTTCTGGATCAGCACGCGCCACGCCGACGTCCGCTTCTTCAATCGCGACCCGCGACTCGGCCGCGACCTGCGCAAGCTCACGTTCGGCGGCGCCCACGTCGTGTACGCGCAGTTGCCGACGCTGCTCGAGTCGTACACGACGGGGATGTTCCACCTCGATCCGCCGGATCACACCCGCGTCCGCCGCCTGTTCTCCCACGCTTTCACACCGGCCGCCGTGGCGCGCATGGTGGCAAGCGTCGAACGCACGGCCCACACCCTGGTCTCCGCCCTGCCGGACGAGGGCGCGATCGAGCTGATTCACGACGTGGCCAAGCCGTTCCCTGTCGCGGTGATCGGCGACCTCCTCGACGTGCCCGAGGCCGACTATCCGGTGCTCGAACGCTGGAGCTTCGCGATTTCCGAGATCGTGGAACTGACGATCAGCAAGGCCAAGCTCGCGCGCGCCGAACAGAGCGCCCGGGAATTCAAGGCGTACCTCGAGGCGTTCGTCGAACGCCGCCGCCGCGAACCGGGTGACGGCCTCGTCGATCGGTTGATCGCGATCGAACGCGATCACGGCACGCTCAGCGAAGCGGAGCTGATTCACAACATCATGCTGCTCTTCGTCGCGGGACACGAGACCACGACGAACCTGATCGGCAACGGCCTGTACGCCCTGCTCCGGCACCCGGATCAGCTGGCGCGGCTGCGGCGCGATCCGGCCCTGCTGCCGCTGGCCATCGAGGAGTGCCTGCGATACGAGAGCCCGGCCAACGCCACGCCGCGCTGTGCGCACGAGGACATCGAGGTCCGCGGCAAGATCATCCGCAGGGGCGAACTGGTCATGTGCATGCTGGGTGCGGCCAACCGCGACCCGGAGGCGTTTGCCGATCCCGAGCGTCTCGACATCACGCGCGATCCCAACCCGCACGAAAGTTTCGGCGGCGGCATCCACTACTGCATCGGCGCCCCGCTGGCGCGGCTCGAAGGGCGGCTCGCGCTCGCGGCGCTGCTCGCACGCTACCGCCACTTCACGATCGACGACTCGCGCGTTGCCTGGGCCGACCGCGTGAACCTGCGCGGGCTCTCGCAGTTCGGGCTCCAGGTGGCACAGTAGAAAGGGCAAGGCCTGATCATGACCCGCGAACGCGTGATCGACTTCCTGCCGGCGATCTACCGCCCGTTCCTGCCCGACGTGTTCGATCGCCCCATGCGCGAGGAGCGTCACGCCACCTGCGCGGCCTGCTCGATGTGTCCGCCACCCGAGCCCGACTTCCCGGCCGACGCGTATTTCAATCCCTCGACCAAGTGCTGCACCTTCCACCCGGCGCTGCCGAACTACTCGGTCGGCGGGCTGCTGGCCGACACCAGCACCGAGGGCGCAGAGGGCCGGCGCCGCGTGCTGGCGACGATCGCCGCGGGCGTGGGCGTGACGCCTGCCGGCCTCCTGCCGCCCGCGCGGGTCCTGCTGCTGCAACGACACGGCAAAGCCGCCTTCGGGCGTGCCGAGCGGCTCGTCTGTCCGTATCTCGATCGCGAGCACGGCGCCTGCACCGTGTGGGCACAGCGCGAAGCCGAGTGCGCGACCTGGTTCTGCAAGCACAATCAGGGCGTCGACGGCCGCGCGTTCTGGAAGCAGGTGCGCGACTACCTCGTCGAGGTACACGTCGCACTCGGCACGTGGGTGATGCGCGAACTCGGGATCGATCCCGATCGCATCGCCGAGGGCTTCGGACCGCACCTCGACGCGCTCGACGCGCGCGATCTCGACGATCGGCCGCCAGCGGCCGCGGACCATGCCAGGATGTGGGGCGAGTGGACGGGGCGCGAGATCGCGTTCTACGAGGCCGCGTACGACATGGTGCGCACGCTCGACCGCGATCGCTTCACGTCACTCATGGGGGTTGCGCACGCGGTGACCGTCGATCGGATCGCGAAACGCCACGACGCCATCACGGACCCGGTGCTGCCCGATCCGCTGCTGCGTAATCCGCTACTGCGCGTCGACCGCGCGGCCGACGGCGCGTACGTCCTCACGGCCGTGGACGAGGGCGAAGCCACACGCCTTCGCTCCGAGATCTATCCGCTGCTCGATCTCTTCGACGGCCGCCGACGCACGACCGACGTGCGCGCCCGCGTCATCGCCGAAACGGGATACCGCGTCTCTGACAGCTTCCTCCAGGCGCTCTATCACCACCGGATCCTCATAGGGACATAGGGCGACAAGGCCATACGACTACGAGGCTACGAGACCACGCGGGCGGCAGGCTCGAGAGCCGACGATCACTTCTTCGCGCGCTGTGCCGCCCGATACTCGCGCAGTTCCGCGAGGCGCACCTTCCCCAGCGCCGACAACGACTCGAGCCATCCGGCCGTGTACGGCCGCAGCCCCTCGACAACGGTCTTCAGCACGACGTAGTTCCTGTACCATTTCCGATCCGCTGGCACGACGTGCCACGGCAGTTCGGCGGATGCGCACCGCGCCATCGCGATCTCGTACGCCGTCGTGTAGTCGTCCCAGTGCTCCCGCTCCTGCCAGTCGCCCACCGCCAGCTTCCACGCCTTCTCCGGTTCCTCTTCCCGCTCGAGCAGCCGCTTCTCCTGCTCCTTCCGGCTGACGTGCAGGAAGAACTTGAAGACCACCGTGCGGTTCGCGGCAAGCAGTGCCTCGAAATGGTTGATGGCGTCGTAGCGCGCGTCGATGACGTCGCGCGGGAACAGGTCGTGCACGCGGGTCACGAGCACGTCCTCGTAGTGCGATCGATTGAACAGCACGATCTCGCCAACGGCGGGGACCTTCGGGTGAACGCGCCAGAGGAAGTCGTGGGCCCGCTCTTGCTCGGTCGGCACCTTGAACGACTCGACACGCACACCCTGGGCGTTGCACTGATCGAGCAGCTTGCGGATGGTGCCGTCCTTGCCGGCCGCATCCCGTCCCTGCAGGACAACGAGCACGCCGTGCTGCCTGGCGGCGTACAGCAGGTCGTCGAGCTCGGTGAGTTCGCGCGCCAGCGCCCGGGTGAGTTTCTCGATACGGGCGCGGCTGGTGCCGGCAGGCGGATCGGTCGAGATGCGGTCCAGGCGGACGAGGCGCGTCTTCGGCATGCCCTCCAGCCTATGCCAGACGCGGCCGGACCATGGCATTCGCCCCTGCGGCCGCCGCGCGTCGAGGGCCGCCGACGCTGGTGCGGCGGCTCACTGGCGGGCGGCAGCGGACAGGAAGGCCGACCCGATGCGCAGCTGCCCGTCGACGACGAACCGGCCCGTGTCGATCGGTTCCCCCACGAGCACGACTTCTGCCCCCGGAGCGCGGCCCACGGCCAGATAGACGGGCTGCGCCCGCAGGACGAAGCGATCGGCAGGCGAGATGACGCGCTCGACGGTCGAGTTGTCGGCGTACCGCACGAACACCCACGTGGTCTCGGGCACGCGGACGTAACCGAACTCACCATCGCCGCTGCGCACGGGCGAAGGTTCCTCGGGAGCTGACAGCCGCACGGCCACCGGCGCCGGGGACAATTGCGTGGAGACGAGATTCTGGAGCGTCGGCATGTCGGCGGGCGCGACGACCGCCGGCGCGGCGTCTTTCGCCACGGGGGCGTCCGTGACCGGGATACCCCGCAGGACGAGCCAGCCACCGACGGCCAGCGTCACGGCAGCCGCCAGCGACGCCGCGGCGGCCAGCCGCACAGGAGAACGACGCGTAACGGCGACCGGCGTGACCGGCGCCTGCGTGTCGAGGACGGGAGGCACGAGGATTTCGTCGACGAGCGGAGACGCGAGCCCGAGCAGCGCGTCGTACTTCCGGGCCGCCACCTGGTACAGCTCGGCGCTGTAGAACGCGTCGCCATCGGCGGTCTCGAGACCGACGACCTGCCGCGGCGAGAGCAGCAGTCGCGCGGCCGCGTTCCGCACGTCGATCCCGCGCTGTGCGCGTGCGTCGGCGAACAGCCGACCGAGACGCGTACAGGCCTCGTGATTCAGCGCGGCACGCGCCGATTCGAGCCCGAGGGGGATGCGCGGTCGGTTCATGGCCATCCGTCGTGAGCGGTCGCCGAAAACGCGATTCTGTGTGTCGGCACGGCCGCTGTCAACTCCGCTGCCGGCGCCTGCACCATTCTGCACACATCCTGACGTCCGGCGTGGTCTCCGAGACGTAATCGTCACGTCCGGCCCCCGGCTTGAGGCCTGCGCCGCGACGCAGGGCCGTCCCTGCGCGACTCAAGGCTGGCACGGGCGTTGCCGATTCGCGGAGACGATGCCAGACCTCGTTCGCCCTGTCGCCCGGACCCGTCGCATGACGACGGCCGACCGCCGCGCGCACGTGCGCGTCGATCCGCTCGGCCAGATCGAGGCCCACTCCGTGTGGCGGCTCCAGCCGCTGCACCTGCGCGAGCTGAGCGAGACAGGTTTCTCGCTCGAATCGATGGGACCGTTCGATCCCGATGCCATCCACAAGTTCCGCATCGGTCTGGACGGTTCCGGCCGGTCGGTCATCGTACAGGCTCGCGCGTGTCACACCACAGTCGTGAAGGCGGCAGGTGGCCTGGCGATTCACGTCACCGGCTTCGAGCTGGTCCACGCGGGCGACCGGGTGCGTCGCGAGATCCTGGCGTTGCTGCGATTCGTCGAGGAATTCTGACGACGGCCGCGGTCTGGCCTACGCCTCAAACACCTGCGCCATCCCTGCAATCACGGCATCCTCGACCGTCGTCATCGCCACGTCGCGGCCGAGCAGCCGGGCCATCGATGTGACGCCACGATCGGCGATGCCGCACGGCACGATCAGGCGGAAGTGATCGAGATTCGTCGAGACGTTGAGCGCGAAGCCGTGCGACGTGATCCAGCGGCTGATCCGCACGCCGATCGCGGCGACTTTTTCCTCCCGTTCCTGTTCGCCGACCCACACGCCGCTGCGGCCCGGCACGCGCGTGCCGTCGATGCCGAACGTCGCGAGTGCGAGGATCAGCGCCTGCTCGAGATCGCGGACGTACTTGTGCACGTCGCAGCGATCCGGGCGCAGATCGAGGATGGGATAGCCAACGAGCTGGCCCGGGCCGTGATAGGTGACGTCGCCCCCGCGCCCGGTCTCGCGCACCACCACGCCCTCGCGCTGCAGGTGCGCCTCCGACGCGATGATGTGGGACGCGGCCACCTGATTGCGCGCTCCGAGCGTGATGACGGGCGGGTGCTCGACGAGCAGTAGCAGGTCGCCAACGGTGCCGGCGCGGCGGGCGTCGACAAGCGACTTCTGCAGATCGTGCGCCTCGTCGTACGCCACGCGGCCGAGCCGCCTGACCTCGAACGATCGGCGTCGAACGGTCACAGCAGCGACTCGTCGAACTGTTCGAGCCGCGTCTTCAGCGCCTGAAGGAAGCGACCGCCATCGGCCCCGTCGATCAGGCGGTGGTCGTAGCCGAGCGTGGTGTACGCCATGGGTCGGATCACGATCTGATCGTCGACGACCACGGCCCGCTTGTCGATGCTGCCGATGGCGAGAATCGCCACCTGCGGCTGGTTGATGATGGGCAGGCCCCACAGCCCGCCGAAAATCCCCGGGTTGGTGATGGTGAACGTCCCGGCCTCGATCTCCTCCACCTTCAGTTGCCGGCTGCGCGCGCGTTGGGCGAGATCCGCGATCGCGACACACAGCTCCTTCAGCGACTTCCGATCCGCCTGGCGGATGACCGGCACGATCAGCCCCTGCTCCAGCGCCACGGCGATGCCGAGGTTGATGTCGTCCCTGTAGACGATCTGATCGCCATCGACCGACGCGTTGGCGTAGGGGAACTCGCGGAGCGTTGCGGACACGGCGTGCGCGATGAAGGCCGTATAGGTCAGGTTCGCGCCCTCGGCGTCGTAGCGCGCCTTGTGTGCGGCACGCAGCGCGGCCACACGGCTGAAATCGATCTCGTAGGCCGAGTAGATGTGCGCCGACGTCTGCAGGCTCGTCAGCATGCGATCGGCAATCTTCCGCCGCATCACGCTCATCTTTTCCACGCGCACGTTGTCGCCCGGCTGGTACAACGGCTGCCGCCCCTGCGCAGGCGTCGGCGATGACGACGGGCCTGCGAGGTACGCGTCGACATCCTTCTTCGTCACGCGGCCGCCCGATCCCGTGCCGCGCACGCGCGTGACGTCGATCCCGTGGACCGCCGCCATCTTCTTGACCACGGGGGAGAGGAACACGCCGCGCGGGGCGGAGGGGCGCAGGATGCGGGACGCGTCGGGCGCGTCGGGGATCCCGGGTGCGGCCTGGACGGCGTCCGTCGATGGCGGCACGGCAGCCACACCCGCCGTGTGTGTAACCTCGGTCGTCCCCGGGGCGCCCGAGATCACGGCCACGACCGTGTGCACGGGCACGGTCTCGCCCTCGCGCACACGGATTTCGGTGATGACGCCGGCGTGGGGCGACGGAATCTCCGCGTCGACCTTGTCCGTCGAGATCTCGAACAGCGGCTCGTCGTGATCGACAGGGTCGCCCACGGCCTTCATCCAGCGGACGATGGTGCCCTCGGCGATCGACTCCCCCATCTGCGGCATCAGTACGTCGGACATAGAAGGCAAGGCGGCTGCGGGCTACGAGCAGCAAGGCCACGGCGACCAGCCACCCGGAGCCCTGGGTCTTCAGACCCCGGGAAGGACCGGCGACCACACAAGACGACGCGATGCGGGCCGGTGCCTCCGACGCGTGTCACAGATGAATCGCTCCACCGAGCGCGGCGTGCGCCGCTTCGCCCATGGCTTCGGCCATCGTCGGGTGCGCGTGAATCGTACGGGCGAGTTCCTCGACGGTCGTTTCCAGCTGCAGGGCCGCGGCTGCCTCGGCAATCAGCTCCGTGGCGTGCCCGCCGATGATGTGTACCCCGAGCGCCTGATCGTAACGGGTTTCGCCGACGATTTTCACGAAGCCGTCGGTCTCGCCCGCCAGGCGCGCGCGGCCGAGGGCGCTGAAAGGAAACGTCCCGATCCGCACGTCGTACCCGCGGGCCCGCGCCTCCGCCTCCGTCAGTCCCACGCTGCCGATCTCCGGATCGCAGTAGGTGGCGGCCGGCACGCGGTCGTAGTCGATGGGCCGCACCTCACGTCCCGCGATGCGTTCGGCCACGACGAGCCCTTCGGCCGACGACACGTGCGCCAGTTGCGGGTGCGGTCGATCGCCGATCGCAATCACGTCGCCGATGGCCGAGATGCCGGGCACGTTCGTGCGATAGGCGGCGTCGACGCGGATGTACCCGCGCTCGCACGCCAGGCCGACGGCATCGACGCCGAGCCCGTCGGTCACCGGGCCGCGCCCCGTGGCCACGAGCAGCGTGTCGACGACCATCGACTCCGCGCGATCGCCCTCGGCCAGATCGATCGTCACGCGGCCGCCGCGCACCTCGGCGCGCGTGACCGTCGTCGACGTGCGCACGTCGATGCCGCGCTTCCGGAACACCTTCAGCAGTTCGGCCGATACGGCCGCGTCCTCACCCGGGACGATGGCGGGCCGCGCCTCGATGAGCACCACGCGGCTGCCGAACGCGTGAAAGATGGAGGCGAACTCCACGCCCACCGCGCCTGCGCCGATGATGGCGATCGACGCCGGCACGCGCGTCAGTCCGATGGCCTGATCGCTCGTGATGATGTGCGTGCGATCGATGGTGATGCCGGGAACGCTCTGCGCCGACGACCCGGTCGCCACGATGATCTCGCGGCCCGTGATCGTGCGCGGAGCCTGCCCGATCACGTCGACGTCCCCGCCGCCGGCCAGCCGACCCGTGCCGGCAATCCAGTCGATCTTGTGCTTGCGGAACAGGAACTCGATGCCCTTGTTCAGGCCGGTGACGATCCGGTCCTTGCGCGCGTGGACGGCGTCCATGTCGATCGATGCGGCCGACGCGGTCACGCCGCGGATGCCCCACTCGTCGGCCTGCTGCACGACCTTCAGCGCGTGCGCGTGCTCGAGCAGCGCCTTGGTCGGGATGCAGCCCCAGTTCAGGCACGTGCCCCCGAGCACCGGCTGCCGCTCGACGACCGCCGTCGACAGGCCGAGTTGCGCCGCGCGGATCGCGGCGACGTAGCCGCCCGTCCCGGACCCGATCACGATCACGTCGTAGCGGGAAGCCATCGTCCGAAGGGGAAAAACGTTGGGAATGCGGAAAACGCGACGGCGCTCGTCGACGGGAGAGGCCGTCGTACGAGCGCCACGACCGTTGCCACCGGCCCCGGCCGGAGCCAGGGGCTACTTGCGGGGCAGGACGGCGTCTTTCAACTGCTTGGCGATACGCGCCTTCACGACCGTCTTGGCGGGGATCTTGATCGTATCCCCCGTGGCCGGGTTGCGCCCTTCGCGCGCCTTCCGCTTCTGCACGACGAGCTTGCACATTCCCGGGAGCACGAACTCCCCGGACCGCTTGAGCTCCTTTTCGGCCAGCGTGTTCAGCTCGTCGAACAGATCGCGGACCTGCGTGCGCTTCAGGTCGAACTTGTCCGCGAAGTGCGCGAACAATTCCATCTTGCCCATGCGCCGGGCGTCTGCCATGCGTCTTCTCCCTGCCTGGGCGCGCGTGTCATCAGCTGTCGTCATGACCGCGCGCGCAAAACGGTCAAACGGCCATCGCTCGAAATCGGGCCTAATCGTAGTCCCGGCCCCGGAATGTGTCAATGAAATGAGCCACTGTCAGCGCCACACTTCACCCTGCGCCACGTAGAATGTCAAGCATGTCATCGGTGCTCGAGACGTTCCCCAACCCGCGGCCGGAACGCGATTACGAAATCCAGATCCGCTGCCCGGAGTTCACCTCGGTCTGCCCCAAGACGGGCCAGCCCGATTTCGGCGAGATTGCCATCACCTACACACCCGACCAGCACTGCATCGAGCTGAAGTCGCTCAAGTACTACCTCCAGGGGTACCGCAACCAGGGGATCTTCTACGAAGCGGTCACCAACCGCATCCTCGACGACCTGGTCGCCTGCTGCCAGCCCCGCCGGATGCGGCTGACCGGCGCCTTCTCCGCCCGCGGCGGCATCACGACGACGGTCGTGGCGGAGTACGCCAGGAAATAACAGGTACGACGGGCGACTGGTGGGGCCGGCGACTTCCTCGGGCCCTCCTGATTTCAGGCGCGACAGGGGCGACGAGCCACTGGTGGGCCCACGCTGCCTGGGGCCGGTTATTCAGGTACGACAGGGACGACGGGCGACCGGTAGGCCCGCATCGCCTGGGGCCGGTTGTTCAGGTACGACGGGTACGACAGGCGAGCGGTGGGGCCGCACTGCCTGGGCCCGGGGTTTCAAGTACGACAGGTACGACGGCAACCTGGCACCGCCCTTGCCCCTGATCCGTCCTGCTGCGCGAATTTCGGCCGGATTCCGGCCTGACGTTGCAATTTCTGCAACGGGTCGCGCTGTGAAGGATGGCAGGAAATGCAACGTCCGCCGGTTCCCGGCTCGCTCGTCTGGCTGCGCCAGCGTCGCTGGCGCGTCCTCCACACCCAGGCCGATCGCCGCGTCGCCAGGCTCGACGTCGCCGGTCCCACCACCCGGCTGACGGTCGTCACGCCGTTCGATCGCCCGCGCCTCGTCACCCCGGATCGGCGACCGGTACGCGTGCGCCGCCAGCAGGCCCGCGCCCGACTGGCGGCCCTCGTGGCCGCAGCGCCCGGCGCGCGGCTCCCGCACACCGCCGTCGAGAGCCGGATCGAACTCTGGCCCCACCAGTTCGAGCCGGTCGCCGCCGTGCTCGACGGCCACCGCCGCCTGCTGATCGCCGACGAGGTGGGTCTCGGCAAGACGATTCAGGCAGGCCTGATCCTGGCCGAACTGATCCACCGCCAGCCGATGACAACCGCGCTCGTCATCACGCCCGCCGGACTCTGCCGCCAATGGCGCGATGAACTCCGCCGGCACTTCGCGCTGGAGGCGCGCACCATCGACGAAGACGTCGACTTCGCGATCGCCACCGGCTCCCGCGAGACGAATCCGTGGCGACGCCCGGGCCTCCGGATCGTCTCGGTCGATCACCTCAAACAGCCCCACGTGCTCGGGGGCCTGCCGCTCGATCCCTGGGACGTCCTCGTCATCGACGAGGCGCACACGGTGACGGGCGCGTCCGATCGCCACGAGGCCTGTGACGAACTCGGCCGGCGGGCCCGGCGCGTCATCCTGCTGTCAGCCACGCCCCACGATGGCGACGCCGCGCGGTTCGCCAGGCTCGTCCGCCTGGGCGCGCTGCCCTGCGAGGGCGACACGCTGACGGTATTCCGTCGCACGCGCACGGACGTCCGCCTGCCGCACGGACGCGTGGTGCGCTGGTGTCGCGTCGAACCCGGGCCGGCGTTCGGCCGGCTGCTCGACACGCTCGGCGCCTTCGAGCGCGCCCTGCTGGCCGGGACGCGTGCGGGCACGCGCGATGCCGCCCTGCTGCTCCTGGCGGTCTTCCGCACGCGCGCGCTCTCCACGATCGCGGCGCTCGATCGATCACTCGCCCGCCGGCTCGCCTGGCTCGACACCCCTGCCGGAACGGACGCCGACGCGTGGCGACAACAGCGGCTCGACTTCGACGACGACGGCGTCGGCAGCGACGAAGACACAGCGTGGACCACGGCGGACACCGGGGTCCCGCGGGCACGCGAGCGCGCGTGGATCGTGCGGCTCCGCGGCGCGATCTCGGCCATGCGCGGGCGCGATCCGAAGCTGCGCCGGGTGCACGCCCTGCTCACTCGCACGACCGAACCGGTGGTCATCTTCACCGGCTTCCGCCACTCGCTCGACGCCGTCGTCCAGGCCATCGGCACGGTGCGGCAGGTGTCGGCCATGCACGGCGCGCAGCCGCCCACCGATCGCCAGCACGCACTCGATCGCTTCCTGGCCGGGGCCACGTCCGTACTGGTTACGACGGATGTCGGCGGGCAGGGGCTGAATCTCCAGTCACGCGCACACTGGCTGATCAACCTCGATCTGCCCTGGAATCCCGCGCGGCTCGAACAACGGATCGGTCGGCTCGATCGCCTCGGGCAGCCGACGCGCGTGCATGCCACGCTGCTCGTCGCCGGCCACGCCGTCGAACAGCCGCTGATCGCCTCGCTGTCGCGTCGGACGCACGCCGCGCAGCAGCGGCTCGGCTCGTCGACGCTGGCCGACGTCACGCCGCCATCGCCCCTCGCCCTGGCGACCACCGTCATCGCAGGCACCACGCCTGCACCTCCTGTGCGGCAGCCCGACATGCAGGTGCCCCTCTGCCACGCCTATCGTCGTGTTGGCCGCGCCTGTGTGACGGTCGTCGCGCGCCGGCGACGCCTGCGACAGCACTGGCACGGCCTGACGACGCCCGGTGGCCGGCCGACGTGGACGGACGCGTGGTTCCCCTGCCGGCCGCCGCTGCCGGTCCGCGGCCTGGCCATTGTCGCGGTCCCGCTCATCGATGGGACCGGCGACGTGATCGAACGCGGCCTCATCGCCCTTGGCACGGCCGATCCGTGGCGGGACGCGCGCGACAGCCACCTGCTGCCCGCCGTCGTCCGAGCCGCGGTGTCCCGCCGGGTCGAGGTTCGCCTCAGGCGCCTGCGCCCGTGGCTCCGCGACGTGTCGATCCGACGCGTGGTCGCCGAACGGGCCATCGCCCGTCACCTGTATCTGGTCGGACACCCGCGCGCTGCGCAACTGGGCCTGTTCAGTCAGCGCGCCAGCACGGCCTTCGACGAGGCGAGGCGACGAGCCGCCATCGAGGCCACGCTGGCCGCCGCACGGATCCGGGTCGAGGAAGCCCGGGGCGTGCTGACATGCGGAGACCCGGTCATCGAGTGGATCGGCGAACGGTCATGACGTCGCCAATCCCCGGGATCGGCGGCGTTCTACTTCCGGAACGCTATATCGCATCACAGCTGTTCGACGACCAGGGCAGCGGCGTACCGGTGGGCACGTCGGCGCGGATCGATCGCTGGTGGCGGACGGTCCGCTGCGGCCCGGCGTCCGCCCTCCGCGCGATCTTCGACGAGATTGCGATGCCGCTCTTCGCGCTGCTCGGCTTCTCGGCGCACGATGCGGTCTTCGATGGCGCGTGGTGTCGCACCCGCCTCGTCACACCTCGCGGCACGCCTGTCGCGCTGCTGGTGACGACCTGGGCCCATCGCCCGTCGTCGCGGTGGGCCGACCTCGCGCGGCACGCCACGCAGATCGGTGCGGCCTGGGGCTTCGTCCTGGCGCCGCCGTTCCTCAGCCTCGTTCCCACGACCGGACATGCCTCGCGCCGCAGCGTGGACTTCGTGCTGCCCACGCTCGTCGATCGCGGCGCCACCGCGTATCTCGCCGGCATCGCACACGCGCAACGTTTCGATCCCCATCCCCAACCCGGCTCGCGAACGATCGCGGCCCTGCTCGCCAGGGCGTCGGCCTTCCAGGACGACGTGCGGGCCGATCTGCAGCAGGGCGTCGAACGGGCGTGGCGCACGCTGACGCCCGCGATCGATCACGCCCGGTCCGATACACACCGCGCACCGGCAGGTCCGTCGGCGGCCGACGAGGCCCTCACGCTGATCTATCGCATCCTCTTCCTGCTCTTCGCCGAATCGCGACACCTCGTTCCGGGCCAGGGCACACTCTACGCCCGCAGCTACGCCATGGGTCCGCTGTGCCGCGAGGCGATCGACGGCGAGGCCACGGGGCTGTGGGACACGCTCGCCGCCACGAGTCGGCTCTCGCGCTTCGGGTGCCGGACCGCCGATCTGCGCGTCACGGCGTTCAACGGCGCGCTGTTCGCGCGCGCCGCCGCCCCCGTGCTCGAACAGCGTCGGCGACGGACACGCGATCGCCATGACGGTCGCGACGACGCCCTCAGGCAGGCGCTCGTGGCACTGGGATCGCGGCCATCGCGTGCCGGCCGCGAGACGATCCACTACCGCGATCTCGGCGTGGAGCAGTTGGGCGCCGTCTACGAGCGGATCCTCGATCTCGATCCCGATCACTCACCGACGACACGGGATCGTCCAATACGCACAGCGAGCCGGCACAGCCGCCTGCGTCGCGAGACCGGCACCTTTTATACGCCGCGCCCGCTCGCCGAGTACGTCGTGCGGCGCACGCTTGCTCCGCTCGTCGACGGCGCGCCCGCCGATCGGATCCTCGATCTGCGCGTACTCGATCCCGCGATGGGCAGCGGGGCGTTCCTCGTGGCCGCGTGCCGCTACCTGGCCGCAGCCTACGAGGACGCACTCGTCGACGAAGGCCGCCTCGCGCCGGACGACGTCGACGATCACGCACGCGCCGGCATGCGTCGCCTGATTGCCGAACGATGCCTGGCTGGCGTCGACAGCAATCCGACGGCCGTCCATCTGGCCCGCCTCTCGATGTGGCTCACCACGCTCGCGCGCGATCGACCGCTCGGGTTTCTCGATCATCGCCTGCGGACCGGCGACAGCCTGGTGGGTGCGTGGCCGGCGGATCTCGGGCGTACACGCCTGCGCGCCGCGCGGTCGACAGGCGCGCTCCCGCTGTTCGACGCCGCAGGGCTCGACGACGCGGTGTCAGCTGCCGCCTCGCCCATTGCGGCCATGCTCCGTCGTCCCGATGACACGGTGGCCGACGTCCATGCGAAGGCGCGCCTGTGGCAGCGCTTCACGTCGGATCAATCACCCCTGCACCGATGGCGCCTGGCCGCGCACGTCTGGTGCGCGCGCTGGTTTGCCGAGGACGACGTGCCGGGCGAGGCGGAGACGCGGGCGCTGATCGACGCCATCACGCGCGCCGATCGCACGCTGAGCACGCCGCACGTGGCGCGTCGCCTGCGCCAGGCCGCCAGCGTGGCGGCCGCGCACCGCTTTTTCCACTGGCCGCTCGAGTTTCCCGACGTCTTCTTCGATGCGGGTGGTCACGCCTCGCCCACAGCCGGCTTCGATGCCGTCATCGGCAATCCGCCGTGGGAAATGCTGCGGCGCGATGCGGGAGACGCCGGCGCGCGTGCCACCGCGCTGTTCCGCTACGTTCGTCACGCGGGTCAATATCCCTCGTGTGGCGGCGGGCACCTGAACCTGTATCAAGCGTTCGTCGATCGCACACTGGCGCTCGTGCGGCCTGGCGGGCGGATGGGACTCGTCCTGCCGTGGAGCATCGCGACGGATGACGGTGCGGCGGCCCTGCGTCAGCGATTGTTCGAGGAGACGCGGATCGATCTCGTGGTCGGACTCGACAACGCCGACGGTCTCTTCCCGATCCACCGCGGCCTGCGGATGGCCGTCGTGGCGGCGACGCAGGGCGGTGTCACGTCGCACCTGCGCGCGGTCTTCGGCGTGCGCCGGCGTGACGACCTCGATGCGCTCCCCGCTCGCGGTGTGGAGGGCGCGCCGGCCGTGACCATGAGTAATGCCGACGTTCAGCGCGCGGGTGGTCCGACGCGGCGCATCCCCGACATCCGCCAGCCGAGGGATCTCGATCTGCTGTTGACGCTCAGCCGCCGGTTCGCGCCGTTGTCGTCGACACACGGCTGGCAGATGGCGTTCGGACGCGAACTGAACGCCACGGACATCCGCACAGAACGCCGCACCGGCACCACCGACGGCGTCCCTGTCGTCGAGGGCAAGCACCTGGCTCCGTTCGTCGTGGATGTCGCATCAGCGACGCGGTTGCCCGTCGAGGCCGTGTACCGGCGGCTGCCGCGCCGGCGCCTCGATCATGCGCGGGTGGGCTATCGCGACGTCTCGGCCGTCGGCAACCGGCTGACACTCATCGCCGCCGTCATTCCGGGCGGCATGGTCACCACGCACACGGTCTTCACGTCGAAGACGCCGATCGGCCCGTTCGCGCGGCACTTCCTGTGCGCGTGCCTGAACTCGTGGGTGCTGAACCTGGTGGTCCGACTGCTGATGGGCGGGCACGTGACGACGACGCTGGCCGAGAGCCTGCCGGTGCCTGTCTGGCGAGGCGACGACGGGGATCGACGGATAGCGGCCATCGCGCGGGTCTGCGCCAGTCGGCGCGCGCCCGAAGGAATCCAGGCCATGCTCCAGGCCCTGGTGGCCCGTCGGTTCGAGCTGACGCGTCAGGAGTTCGCTCACGTCCTGGAGCGATCGCCGCTCGTGCCTGATGACGAACGGCGCGAGGCGCAGCAGTGCTTCGATCGATTGGAGAGTGGGCTGACAGATCTCAGGCGCCAGGTACGTCGCGCAGCTGAGCCGCTTCCGTGACCAGCAGGCCCATCTTCGGATGACTGGGTTCGAACGACGGCTCGAGGTCGTGGCGGCGGAGTTCGGCAGAGGAGGAAGGACCAATCGACCCGATGACGACGCGACCGAGCGCCGCTTTCAGATCGGCCTCGAGGCCCATCTCGGCCGCGACCTTCAGGAAGTGAACGATCTGGATGCCCGAGGTCACGAGCATGACGTCCACGCGCCCGTCGACGACGGCGCGCACCGCCTCACGCAGCGGCTCGAGATCGTCCGGCATCGCCCACTGATACGTCGGCACGGCGGTGACGATGGCCCCGGCGCCCTGTAATGCGTCGAGCAGGTCCGTGTTCGGGACGCCGTACTCCTGCACCGCGATCCGCTTGCCGGCCAGGGGCCACTCGGCGGCACGGGCCTCGAGCGTGGCCATCAGTTCGCGCCAGGTGTTCGGCTCGGGCGCGTTGGCCCACACAGGCACCGAGAGTTCACGCAGCACGCCCGCGGGCTTCGGCCCGCGGGCAATGATCCGTGTGCGTCGCAGCGCGTCGACCAGCGGCGCCCGGCTGCCCGCGCGGGCGGTGGCATCGAGCAGGGCATGAATCCCGACGCCGGTCAGGAAGATGACGGCGTCGAACCGACCGGCAATGATCCCCTCGGCCAGCGCCAGCGCGTCGTCGTCAGACTCGCGCGCGACCTCGCGCATGGCGGGCGCGACGATCGGGCGGCCGCCGAACGTCTCGATGAGACTCGCGATCTGCCGCGCGCGTCGGCTCTCGAGCGCCAGCACCGTCCGATTGTCGAAGCCATCAGCCATACGCCTGCTCCCGCGTCAGGGAGGAAGCCTCCCGGCCTCTTCCCCGCCTGTCGCCTCCCCGCCTACCTGAACAGCAGCGGGGCGACTTCATTCAGATGGTGACGCCACACGCTCCACTCGTGGCGGCCGGAGGTCAGGCGCCACGTGTGATTGATGCCCGCCGCCTCGAACGCCTCGTGGAGTTGACGGTCGCCGGGGCCGGTCAAGGTGTCGTCCTCGCCCACGCCGAGCCAGAACACCTTGAACTGGTTGTTGATGCGCGCCGGCGTCTTGAAGATCTCCGGGTAGTTCGTGGCCGAGACGCCATTGGCCGCCGGGCTCATCGCCGCGACGTACCGGAAGAGCTCCGGCCTGTTGAACGCGATGTTGAGCGTGTGACCACCGCCCATCGACAGGCCGGCAATCGCCCGGTTGGCCGGGGTCTTCGAGACCTTGTAGTCGCGCTCGACCATCGGCAGCACGTCGTTCAGGATGTCCTGCGCGACCAGCGAGAGCGCGCCGGGCCCCTGCGGTGCGGCTGCCGACGACGTCTTCGCCGGACCGGCCCAGAAGCTCTGCGTGGCGTAGCCGAGCGGCATCACGACCACCATCGGCTTCGCCTTCCCCTCCGCGATCAGGTTGTCGAGGATGTTGTTCGCCCGGCCGATCATCGTCCAGCCGGACTCGATGTCGCCGGCGCCGTGCAGCAGGTACAGCACCGGGAAGTCCTTCCCGCGATCGTACCCGGGCGGCGTGTAGATCCAGGCCGTGCGGCCCACGCCGAGCGTCTTCGAGACGTACGGCCGGATGCGGACCTCGCCGTGCGGGACATCCTTCACGTCGTAGAACTGGGGGCCGTCGCCGGGCACCTGCACGATGCTGACCGCGCCGAAGTTGCCGTAGCCGTACTTCGTGTTCGCGTTGCGTGGATCGAGCGCGACCACGCCGTCGACGTTGAACGCGTATGTGTAGATGTCAGGCGCGAGCGGTCCGATCGTCACGCTCCACACGCCGTCGTCACCCTTCGTCAGCGGGTGCGGCTTGCCGTCGAGCTCGCCGCTCGCCGTCACCTCGGTCGCGTTCGGGGCGCGGTACCGCAGGGTGATGCGGCCGTCGGGATGTACCTCGGGCGACACGACCTGCGGCACGTTGCCTCGGCCACCCCCACGCCCCGGGCCCTGACCAGGCGCTCCGGCTGGCGGTTGCGCCGCCGCCAGTGACGCGGCCAGCGTCACGGCAAGTCCCCACACGGTTACGCGTCGTACCATCACACACCTCGTTGGCAGATTCCGATCGCGGCGACACGGTCCGGCCGCCGGCCCCGACGCGCGATTGGCAGAATCGAGAGCGTAGCCCGAAATGGCATGCAACCGCTATACGACGGCAACTGGCCATCGGCAACCGGCTGCCGGCTACCTGCCATCGAGCTGTCGGAGCTCCGGGGGCGGACCGCAAAGCTGCCGGAGCCCTGAGGCTTCAGCCTCAGGGGGGTGTCCCCCGGGGCTGAAGCCCCGGGGATCCGAAGAGCTGTCCGCCGCCGCCCCGCCGTGTAGCCCGCCGTCGTGCCGCCCGCAGCCCGCCGCCCGCAGCCGCGCAGTCCGCTACATCAACAACGCTTCGATCCGGTGCGCGCGGACCATGCCCTCGGCAGGCGACCAGCGGAAGACCGTGAAGCGGCCGTCCTGCGACGCGACGAGTACCGTCGAATCCGGCTGATCGTGGACGAACTGCGCGGCCGACAAGTGGCGCGTGCCGCCAATCTGGTACAACGCCCCCGCCACGCGCGCGCTGCCGTCCACGATCTCGGTGAGCAGCACGCGCTCGACCTGCGGCCGGCCGCGGCGACGGGCGATCTTCGTCCCGAAGGCGAGCAGTTCGAACGCGTCGCTGATGATCGTCGCGCCGTCGACGGCCGTCACCCCCGCCAGCGCATCCACGGCACGACGGACGTCCGGCTGACGGTCCACGGCACCGCCCTCGCTCTCGCGCAAGATCGTCGTCAACTCGGCGTACGGCGGGGTGACGGCATAGAGCACCGGCTGCACCACCGATTCTTCCCACGCCTGGCTGCCCGACGGCACGATGATGAGCGCACCGCCACGGCCGTGGGCCCGCATCGACACGGCCAGCTGCATGAGGACATCGGCAGATCTCGCCAGCGGCGACGGCAGATCGATGCCGAGCTTCGATGGCGCCAGGTCGTCCGTCTCCGCTACCTGCGCATCGAGCTCGGGCACGAACTTGACCTGGTCGCCCTCGAGGACCACGACGTTGACGAACTTGCCCAGCGACTCGCCGCGACGCTTGACGACGAGCAGGCCGGAGGTGACGGTTTCAATCACCAGGCACAGGGCCGGCAGGTGCCGCGTCGTGCCCCAGACGCGGAACTCGCCGCCACGATCGCGCCACACGCCGAGATGGATGCCCGGGCGCTCGACGGCCGGCGCCAGCTTTGCGAGCCCGGCCGGCGACAGCGGCAACTGCCGCTCGAAGCGCAGCGGCTGCACCGTGGCCCCGGGCGGCAGAAACGCCAGCGAGATCGTCGGCGACCGGCCTTCCTCGCGCCGCAGACTCGCCCAGAACGCGGCCGCGGCAATCGTCTCGATCGTCTCGACGTCCGGCTCGGGCGCCACGGGCGTCACTTCGTGCAGCCGCGCGAGTTCGTGCTGTCTCGCCAGGTGCGCCTGGACGCGCTCGGCCATCGCGTGGACGACGGGATGGACGGAAGGCGGTTGCGGGGCCATCGGCCTGCCGAGCTTATCAGGATGACGACCGCCTGCCGGCCGGATCCGCCGCCTCACCGCGCCGCCGCCCGACCTGTCGGGATCCCGGCCCGGCCTCGATAAACTTGGACGCGGTTCCGGGCCGGGCTCGGAGGTTGCTGAAAAGGCCAGCCCCCTCGAGTTCGAAGCCAGACGCCAACCTTCTGGCCTGGGAGCCTGCACTTTTCAGCACGCTCCCGGCCGACGGGCCGATGGAGGTCCCGCCCGCGTGGCCATACCCGCCGATCCAATCGACATCCAGTACACGCAGCGTCTCGACGCGCGGCGTCGCGCTCTCGCGCAGGCCGACAGGACGCACGCGCGCATCAGCCAACTGCGCCTGGCGATCGTGGCCGCCGGACTGGCCACGCTCTGGTGGACGGGGCCGACGAGCGGGTGGTGGCTCCTGCCGGCTGCACTGTTTGCTGGCGTGGCCGTGATCCACGCGCGCCTGCTGGGCCGCGCCGATCGCATCCGCTCCGCGATCCACTTCTACGAGCAGGGGCTCGCGCGCATCCGGCACGAGTGGATCGGCCACGGCCGATCGGGCGACGCGTATCGGCAGGCCGATCACCTGTTCGCCGACGATCTCGATCTGTTCGGGCGCGGCAGTCTCTTCGAGCTGCTCGCGACCACCCGCACCAGGGCCGGCGAAGAGACGCTCGCGCGCTGGCTGCTCGCACCCGCCCCGCACGAGACGGCCCGGGCGCGCCAGGAGGCGGTCCGCGAACTCGCGACGCGGCTGGATCTGCGCGAGACCGTGGCCGTGATCGGCGATCACGTCAAGGTCGCCGTCGATGCGCCGCTGCTGCGCCGGTGGGCCGCGTCGACGGTGGGCCTCGGGAGGCCCGCAATCCGCATGGCCATCGGTCTGCTCGTCGTCGTCACGGTCACCGTCTTTGCGACGTGGTGGCAGACGGGGGCCTTCGGTACGCTGGCCCTGGGCCTGCTGATCGCGCAGGTGCTCGTGGCCATGGCCTTCCGCCCGCGCGTGATTGCGGTGGTGGAAGCGGTCGACGAACCGGCGCACGACCTGGACGTTCTCGCGCGGCTGCTCCAGGTCATCGAACAGGCGTCGTTCGAGAGTACGTACCTGCGGCAGCTCCAGCGCACGCTCGGCGGCGATCGCACGGCCTCGTCGGACATCGCGCGCCTGTCGCGGCTCGTGGCACTGCTCGCGTCGCGACGCAACGTGCTGTTCGCGGCGCCCGCGGCGTTCCTGATGTGGGCCACGCAGTGGGCGTTCGCAATCGACGCCTGGAAACGGCGCGTCGGCAGCCACGTACCGCACTGGCTCGACGCAGTCGGCGAGTTCGAGGCCGTGCTCGCGCTTGCGGGCTTTGCGGCCGAGCACCCGGCCTGCACGTTTCCCGACCTGGTCGACGGCCCGCCCATGCTCATCGCCGAACAACTCGCGCACGCGACGCTCGGCGCCGACGCGGTGCCGAACGACGTGGCGCTCGGCGGCGATGCGGCGCACCTGGTGCTCGTGAGCGGATCGAACATGTCCGGCAAGAGCACGTGGATGCGGACGATCGGCGTGGCCGTGGTGCTGGCACGCATGGGCGCGCCCGTACGTGCCACGCGCTGCCGGCTCTCCCCCCTGGCGATCGGCGCCGCGATCCGCGTCCAGGATTCACTCACCGACGGGCGCTCGCGTTTCTTTGCCGAAATCCTCAGGCTGAAGCACATCGTCGATCTGGCCAGGCGCGAACGTGGCGCGGTCCTCTTCCTGCTCGACGAAATCCTGAGCGGCACGAACTCGCACGACCGCCGCATCGGCGCCGAAGCCGTGGTGATCGGACTGGTCGACACCGGCGCCCTCGGCATCGTCACCACGCACGACCTGGCCCTGGTGGCGGTGGCCGATCGGATCGGACCGCACGCGATCAACGCGCACTTCGACGACCGGTTCACCGACGGCCAGCTGCGCTTCGACTACCAGCTCAAGCCGGGCATCGTCGAGACGAGCAACGCGATTGCGCTGATGCGATCGATCGGGATCGATGTGTAAGGGCCGATCGGAGCCCCGAGGCTTCAGCCTCGGGGGAGTCGCGGGATCCCCTGGGGCTGAAGCCCCAGGGCTCCGAATACCGCCGCGCCGCCCGTAGCCTACCTGGGTGCGACGTAGTCGCGGCGCGCGCGCGGCGTGAGCCCGCGGGTCGCCACCCGCACGTCGATCTTGTGGACCTTGCCGTCGCGGTCGGGCACGTCGTAGCCGAGCAGGTACTGCCGGTGCAGTTCATCGGCGACGCGGGCGAAGGCTTCCCCGAGATCGTCGGCAGGACGCAGTTCGACGTAGCCGCCGCCGGTTTCCTGCGCCACTCGGGCCAGTCCCGGGTCGGGCATGTCGGCGGCGAGCATCGACGAGAGCGCTCCCGGCCCGACTCCCATCGTCGGCGCGGTGCCGCGGCTGCGCATGCCGATCGCATAGACCATGACGTCGCGCTGTCGCGCCTCGTCGATGACCTGCACCTGGCTGACGCGCCGGCCGCCGAAGCCGAGCGACGATCCGTCACGGCCATCGCTGAGCACGAGCACCACCCGCCGCATGTCGGACGCGTCGTCGAACTCGGCCATCGCCCTGTCGATCGCGCGCCAGAGCGGCGTCGGCGCCTCGGGATCGATCTCGGTCGGCAGCGCCGCCTCCAGCGCGGCGGCGTCATTGGTGAAGGCCGGGCTGATCGTGATGTCCGCGCCGAACGTACCGACGCGCGCCCGGTCGCCGGGCAACAGACTCGTGAACAGGCGCGTCGCCGAGGCGCGCAGCAACTCGAGGTTGCCCTGCATGCTGCCCGACACGTCGAGCATCACGATGATCTGAATGGGCTGGGGCCGATTGTCGAAGATGACGATCGGCTGGGGCCGGCCGTTGTCGCGCACCTCGAAATCGGCCTGCGTCAGCGACGTCACGAGCCGCCCGTCCCTGTCGGTCACCGTCACGAACAGCCGGACCGTGTCGCCGGCGCTGCGGAACACCGGCTGCTGGGCGCGCCCCGCGGACGGCACGAGCCAAGCCACGGCCAGGAGCGTCAGGCAGGCACACAGGAAGCGCCGGGTCGTCGACCACGTCACGATGCCGTCCATCCTACGCCAGCGGCGTCGGCGGCAGGAGAAGAAAGGCAACGGCGCCGCCGGCCGCGACGCCGCGAATGGGTGGTGCATGGCCCTGAGCCGATTGAGGCATCAGTGCAGGATGATCGTGCAGAAATCACGATGGCGGGCAGCCGGTATGTCGAGGGAACGTTCGAGGACGTCGGCCCGGGCCATGCAGAGAGGGTGTTTGCAAGCCCCGGGCCGAAATCGTGGTCGGCGTCAGCGTAATCGATCGATGCGGGCAACCACCTGTCAGTCAATCAGTTACGCGTCGCGCTGGCGCCGCGATGCCCGGCTGGACACGCTCGTGCCGAACCCACATCCTTGTCGATGACGCCCGATCTGCCTACGCGAACGTCGAACCTGGGTAACCGGTGGACCACACGCGGACGCGTGCGACAGGCACCGGCGCCGGGCCAATCCGCAGCGGGCCAACAACTTTGTTGGTTCGATTGCCGTTCCTCACGGGAATATCGGCAGGTCCCCCGCCGTGCGGCGGCTGCCCACAGCCGCGGTGCGGCATAATTCATGACGGGTTCCCGATTCACCGCCGGCACGGGCACGCCGGCCGCAGGAGCAGGAGATTTTGATGAACAGACGGATGCTGGCTGCCTGGACCCTCGTGGCCATCGCGACACTCGGCTCGACCGCCTGCGGCGGCTCCTCGACGTCCTCGGACGCCTTCGTGGTCAGCATCGGCATCGGCGAGCCCAAGTTCCTGATCCCGAGCAGCGCCACCGAGACGAACGGCCACAACGTGCTGAGTGCGCTGTTCACGCCGCTGGTCGAGTACGACGACCAGTTCCGGCCGATCGAACTGGCCGCCGAGTCGATCACGTCGCCCGACAACAAGGTCTGGACGATCGTCCTGAAGCCGGGCTGGACGTTCCACAATGGCGAGCCGGTCACGTCCGATTCCTACATCAACGCGTGGAACGCCGGGGCATGGGGCCCGAACGCACACGACGGCAACTACTTCTTCGACAAGATCCAGGGCTACGCGGACATGAACCCGCGCGACGCCCGCACGGCGCCGACGGCCAGGAAGCTCACCGGCCTCGAGAAGGTCGACGACCTCACCTTCCGCGTCACGCTCACCGAGCCCTACGTCAACTTCAAGTCCATGCTCGGGTACGCCGCGTTCTTCCCGCTGCCCGACGTGGCCTTCACCGACGTGGCCGACAACGTCATCGATCCGCGCTACCAGGAAGCCCCTATCGGCCAGGGCCCGTTCCGCATGAAGGGGACATGGCAGCACGATCAGCTGATCGAAACGGAGCGCTACGAGGACTACGCGGGCGCCGCCAAGCCGCACATCGCCGGCGTGGCCTACAAGATCTACCAGCAGGTGCCGACGCAGTACCAGGATCTGCTCGCCGATCAGCTCGACGTGGTGCCGCGTCTGCCGATCGAGAACATCGGCAGCGCACGCGCCGACCTGGGCGATCGCTACCAGCAGAGCCCGGCGTCGGTCATCCAGACGCTGGCGTTCCCGACCTTCGACAAGCACTTCGCCGACGTGCGCATCCGGCGGGCGATCTCGATGGCCATCGATCGCGACGAGATCGCGAGCAAGGTCTTCCTCGACGCGCAGAAGCCGCTGCGCTCGTTCGTCTCACCCGTCGTACCCGGGTACCGCGGGAACACGTGCGGTGAGTGGTGCGTGTTCGATCCGCAGAAGGCGAAGGCCCTCTTCGAGCAGGCCGGCGGTGCCAAGGCCGTTGGCGGACGCGTCGAGATCGCCTACAACGTCGACGGCGGGCACAAGCCGTGGATCGATGCGACGTGCAACCAGATCCGCGCCAACCTCGGGGTCGAGTGCCTCGGCAACCCGCAGCCGAAGTTTGCCGAGATGCTCACGAAGGTCGAGAAGAAGCAGCCGGTCGGCATGTTCCGCATGGGCTGGGTCTTCGACTATCCCGCCATGGAGAACTACCTCGGCCCGCTCTACACCACCTACGGATCGTCGAACTACTACGGCTACAGCAACCCGGACTTCGACAGGCTCGTGGCCCAGGGCGACCGCGCGGCCACGCCCGAGGAGGCGACGACGTTCTATCAGCGGGCGGAGGACATCCTCGCGCGCGACCTGCCCATGCTGCCGCTGCGCTACGAACCGAACAACTTCGGGTACTCGACGCGCGTGACCAACGTGCACCTCGACCTGTTCAACCTCGTCGACCTCTTCCGGATCGAGGCCAGCGCGCGGTAACCGGCGGGTCACGACGACCGGATTCCTCCCCCGATGTCCCGCTTCGTCCTCCGCCGCCTGCTGCAGTCGGTGCTGACCTTCTTCGGCGCGACGCTGATCATCTACGCGCTGATGTTCAGCGTCACCACCGACCCGCTCCAGGCGCTGGCCGGCGAACGGCCGCTCAGCCCGAGCCAGCGCGCGCAACTGACGGCGCAGTACCACCTCGACGAACCGTTTCTCGTCCAGTACGGCTACTACATGCGCGGCCTGCTGACCGGCGACATGGGACGCACCATCACGGGCCGCCAGATCACCGACGTGCTCGCCGAAGCCTGGCCCCGCACGCTCCAGCTCACCGCCATCACGATGCTCATCGTCATCGTGTTCGGCGTGACCGGTGGCGTGTTCGCCGGGCTCAGACGCGGCGGCGTCTTCGACCAGACCACGCTGGCCATCACGCTCATCGTCATCGGCACGCCGGTGTTCGTGCTGGGCACCGTGTTCCAGACGGTGTTCGCCGTGGAACTGGGCTGGTTCCGCCCGAGCTTCGCTCCCGAACTCGGCATCGCCACGTACGTGCTGCCCGCCATCGTCATCGGCCTGCTGTCGCTCGCCACCACCATGCGACTCACGCGGACGTCGGTGGCCGAGAACCTGCGCGCCGATTACGTGCGCACCGCCAATGCGAAGGGTCTCACGCGGAACCGCGTGGTGGGCGTGCACGTACTGCGCAACTCGCTGATTCCCGTCATCACGTTCCTGGCGACCGAGCTCGGCGGGCTCATGAGCGGCGCGATGGTGACCGAGGGCATCTTCAACATCCCCGGCGTGGGCGGCCGGCTCTTCCAGGGCATCCGGCTCGAGGACGGGCCGCTCGTCGTGACGATCGTCAGCCTGATCATCCTGATCTACCTCGTCAGCAACCTGGTGGTCGACGTGCTCTACGCCGTGCTCGATCCGAGGATCCGCCATGAGTGAGCCGGCCGTGGTCATCCCCGGGGCCGAAGACGAGGCCGTCGCCGCACCGCGGAGCCTCACGGGCGACGCGTGGTACGACCTGCGCCGCCGGCCCGTATTCTGGATCGCCAGCGCCATCGTGCTCCTGATGGTGATGCTGGCCGTGGCGCCGGGCCTCTTCAGCTCGGTCGATGCCCGCGTGGCGCCGTGCTCGCTCACCGATTCGCTGCGCCCGCCCGACGCGTCGCACTGGTTCGGCTTCGACAAGCAGGGGTGCGATGTCTATGCGCGCGTCGTCTACGGAGCCCGCTCCTCGGTGATCGTCGGCGTCTTCTCGACCCTGATCGCCGGCGTGGTCGCGCTCGTGGTCGGCATGATTGCCGGGTTCTACGGTCGCTGGATCGACGCGGGGCTGGCGCGCGTCGTCGATGTCTTCCTCGGCATCCCGCCGCTGCTCGGCGCCATCGTCATGGCCAAGGCGCTGTCGGGCCAGGACCTGGGCATCTGGCCGATCGTGATTGCGCTCGGGCTGCTGGGCTGGCCGGCCACCGCGCGGATCGTGCGATCGTCGGTGATTGCCGCGCGCGGCCAGGACTACGTCAACGCCGCCCGCATCCTGGGGGCCGGCAACCTGCGGCTGATGCTCAGGCACATCCTGCCGAACGCGATGGCCCCGATGATCGTGGTCCTGATGATCCTCCTCGGCCAGTTCATCGCGTACGAAGCCACGCTCTCGTTCCTCGGCGTGGGGCCGCGCAACACGGTGTCGTGGGGCGTCGACATCGCCGAAGCGCAGCGCTGGATTCGCGAGGCGTCGTTTCCCCTGCTGTTCCCGGCCGGCTTCCTGACGGCCACGGTCCTCGCGTTCATCATGCTCGGCGACGCCGTCCGCGACGCGTTCGATCCGAGGCTCAGGTGATCGGGCGATGACAACGGCCACACGACAGCCGGACGACGCCACCGTGCCGCAGCGTGACGACGCGCCGCCAGCGGGAGGCAGACACCTGCTCGAAGTCCAGGATCTCTTCGTCGAGTTCCACACGCGCGAGGGCGTGGCCCGCGTGCTCAACGGCGTGTCGTACGACGTCGATGCGGGCGAGACGCTCGCGGTGCTCGGCGAATCGGGCTCCGGCAAGTCGGTGACGGCCCAGGCGATCATGGGCATCCTCGACGTGCCGCCAGCCGTCATCCGCGCCGGCCACATCCGCTACGACGGCCGCGAACTGCTGACGATGGCGGAAGACGAGCGACGCGCGATCCGCGGGGCCGGCGTCGCGATGGTGTTCCAGGACGCGCTGTCGGCACTCAACCCGGTCTTCCCCGTCGGCTGGCAGATTGCCGAGGGCCTGCGCGTGCGCGAGGGGCGATCGCAGGCCGACGCGATGGCCCGTGCCATCGAGCTGATGGACCGGGTGCGGATCCCGGCCGCGCGCGATCGCGTCCGCGACTACCCGCACCAGTTCTCGGGCGGCATGCGCCAGCGCGTGATGATTGCCATGGCGCTCGCACTCGGCCCGCGCGTCCTGATCGCCGACGAGCCGACGACGGCGCTCGACGTCACGGTGCAGGCCCAGATCATGGATCTGCTCGCCGACCTCCAGCGCGAAACCGGCATGGCCCTGATCCTCATCACGCACGACCTCGGCGTGGTCGCGTCGGTGGCCGACCGCATCGCCGTGATGTACGCCGGCCGTATCGTCGAACACGCCGACGTCTACACGCTGTACGGCCGTCCGGGACACCCGTACACGCGCGCGCTGATCGACTCGATCCCGCGCCACCACGGCCGGGCCGACAAGCTCACGACGATCAGCGGCCTGCCGCCGAACCTCACGCGGATTCCGCGCGGCTGCCCGTTTCACCCGCGGTGCCCGCTGCGCCAGGACGTGTGCACGACGGACGTGCCGCCGTCGATCGATCTCGGTGACGGTCACACGAGCGCGTGCCACTTCGCGGAGGAGGTCTTCGATGGCCGCCGCTGATCGCACGACGGCGGATCCGCTGCTGCGCGTCGACGGGCTCGTGAAGCACTTCCCGCTGACCCGCGGCGTGATCTTCAAGCGGCATATCGGCGACGTGAAGGCCGTCGACGGCGTCAGCCTCGATCTCGCCCGCGGCGAGACGCTGGGCATCGTCGGCGAATCGGGCTGCGGCAAATCGACGCTCGCGAAGCTGCTCGTGCGGCTCGAACGACCGACAGCCGGCCGCGCGCTGTTCGAGGGCCGGAACATCTTCGATCTCGAGGGCGGCGACCTGCGGCGACTGCGGCGGAACCTGCAGATGGTGCTGCAGGACCCCTATACGTCACTCAATCCGCGCATGACGGTGGGCGACATCGTCGGCGAACCGTTCGAGATCCACCCGGAGGTGGCGCCGAGATCCTCGCGCCGGGCGCGCGTACAGGAACTGCTCGATCTCGTCGGCCTCAACCCCGAGCACATCAACCGGTATCCGCACCAGTTCTCGGGCGGCCAGCGGCAGCGGATCGGCATCGCCCGCGCCCTGGCACTCAAGCCGCAGGTGATCATCTGCGACGAGCCGGTCTCCGCCCTCGACGTGTCGATCCAGGCGCAGGTCATCAACCTGCTCGAGGATCTGCAGACTGAACTGGGACTCTCCTACATCTTCATCGCACACGATCTCTCGGTGGTGCGGCACATCTCGGACCGCGTGGCGGTGATGTACCTCGGCCGGATCGTGGAGATCGGCACGGGCGACGACATCTACGACAGGGCCACGCACCCGTACACGCAGGCGCTCCTGTCGGCCGTGCCGGTCCCCGATCCGCGCGCCCGCGGTACGCGACGCGTAATCCGGCTCGAGGGAGACGTGCCGTCGCCGGCCAACCCGCCCTCGGGCTGCCGCTTCCGGACGCGCTGCTGGAAGGCGCAGGACGTGTGCGCCGTCGAAGAGCCCGCCCTCGCTGTTCGATCATCTGACGGCGGTCACCTCTCCGCGTGTCATTTCGCGGAGCCGCTGGCGTAGGAGGTTGCTCTGCCTGCTGGCCTCGACCTTCTGGCTTGGGAGCCTGCGCATTTCAGCAGCTTCGGCCAACCTCTTCGACGAGGAACGCTCCCGCGATCGTGAGCGTCCGCCCGCGAGCGCGCGTGCAGTGAATCGCCTGTCTGGTGGATTGGAGGAACTCGTGGCCGCATGATCAGTGTCGCGCACGTGCCGTCTCACTTCAAGACTGTTTGTTGGCCGGAGGGATCGGTATCATCGCCGGCCCATGTCGATGCCCACGCACCGGAACGCGACGCACGTCCGCTCGTCGATCGCGCAGGCCGTCACGCAGCTGCCGCCCGAGACACTGCATCAGATCGTGAAGCACTGCGGGATCGAGGCCTGCGGCGATCTCCTGACGCTGGCCACGCCCTCGCAACTCACGGCGGTCCTCGACCTCGACCTCTGGCACGGCGCACATCCCGGTGCTGACGCGCACTTCGACGTCGACCGCTTCGGGACGTGGCTCGAGGTCCTCGTGGACGCCGGCGACGACGTGGCCGCGCGCACGGTCGCGGCGCTCGACGCCTCGCTGACGATCGCCGGCCTGTCGCGCTATGTGCGGATTTTCGATCCGGGCACGTTCGAGCCCACAGCGCAGAGCGACGACGAGCCGATGGATCGCCACGAGATGATGCATGCCGGCACGAGCCGCGACATGCCCGAGTGCGAGATTGGCGGCTACCTGGTGCGTGCGCGACGCGCCGACACGTGGGACGCCATCCTCGCGCTGCTGGCGGCGCTCGACACGAACCACGCGGACGATTTCCACGCCATCATGCAGGGCTGCCGCCGTCTCTCTCACTCGCGGCCGGAAGTCGACGGCCTCGACGATCTGCTGCAGGCGCCTGAGCAATCGCTGCACGATCTCGCTGTGGACCGCGAGCACCGGCACGCCGAGCGCGGCTTCGTCACACCAGCCGATGCACGCGCTTTCCTGGAGGCCGCCCGGCACGTGGACCTCGCGGTCACTCCGGCCACGACGTCGGACGTGTCGGCGGCCGCAATGCTGGCCGGGGCCTGGCTCCATGTGGCAGACGGGACGGCGGCAGGCGGGCCCGACGCGCGTCAGGTGCCGACACAGGGCGCCGACCATCCCCCGGCTCCTGTCGACACGATCGTCGGGCAACTGATCAATGCGGGCGTGGTGCCCGACCGGCAGCGGCGCCTGCTCCGCGCCGCTGCCGACGTCGATGACACGGCGACGAATGATCTCCCGCTGCTGAAGCGGTTGATGACGCACGTGCGGCATCGCGTACCGGCGGCGTTCGAAGCGCGCAGCCACGAACTGGTGTTTCTCACCAACGCGCTGATGGCCGGATGCGCTGTGCAGTCACGGCCGTTCACGCCGCAGGAAGCCTCCGAGGCCGCAGCGAGCGTCTGTCACCTCGGACTCGAGTGCTGGTCGCCGCGCGGGCCGCTGCCCGACGCGTTTCTGGCCGATCACGATCTGATAGCGGTCTTCGAGGTCGGCTGGTCGGTGCTGCACCGCGACGTCAGCCTGTTCGTGGCCGATCGCCTCCTGGCCGTCGTGGACGAGATCCACACGCGTGACGTCGACACCCGTCGCGGCCTGGGTGAGCTGGCACGTCGGCTCGCAACGGATCGCCGGGCGGGGACGCCGTGGCTGGCACGCGGGGCCACGGACGTGCTCGCCACGCTGGACGTGACCGCGTGGATGGCCGTGCGCGGGCTGCTCGACGAGTGTCCGATCCTGCCCGCGGCACTCACGGCCATTCTCGAGCGCCGCATCAGGTCGGTGAGCCCCACGGCGTTCCGGTTCATCTCGACAAGGGCACAGATTGGCGACGTGCGGGTGTTCATGCGCGCGCTGCCGCGCCTGCTGGCGGGATGACGCCCGGTCTACGGGGCAGCCGCCGTCGGCGCCACGGCCTGTGGCACCGTGTCCTGCATCAGTTCGTCCTCGTCGACGTTTTCTTCGATGTCGACGCGGAACTTGCGGACGTTGTTGTACACGGCGCGGCCGAAGATGTGGGCGAGTTGGCGGCCCATCCCGTCGGTGAACTCGTACGTCTCTTCCATCTGCCTCGGCAGCCAGAGGCCGAGGTCGTCCGACTCGCTGTACTCGACCTCGATGAGTGCCTGCACGTTGGTCGTCCCCCGCCGGCTGTTGATCTCGAGTTCGCTTCGCAGCACGCGGCCGGTGCCGGGCTCGATCCAGAAACGGCCGCGCGCCGGCGCGTTGTCGACCGATCCGATCAGCCGCGGTGTGGCCTGTTCCTCGAAACGGACGATGAGCACGCGGTGTCCCGCAACCGAGTCGAGCGACTCGCGACGGAAGCGCGATCGCGACTGGTTTTCCGCGCGCAGGTACATCAGCGCCGCCATCGGCAGGTTCAACGTGCGCGCGAACTGCACGCCCACGGGAGTCAGGTTGTGCCGCGCGCCTTCCTGGGCGATGCGTTGCGCCTGTGCCAGCCCGTCGGCACTCGGATGGGCAAACAGTTCGACCACCCGATCCTGGCGATCGGGAATCTCGGTGCCGTCCACCACGTACACGTCGCGGAACTCGACCCAGCCGAACTGCGGATCCGCCATGATCGCGAGATCGGACACGAGCTCACGCGCCGAGACCACGCGCCCCTGTGCCTGCTGGAGATAGCGTTCCTCGAGCACGACGCCCGACGCCTGGTCGCCAAACACGCGCAGATATTGCGCGGCGTCGGCGATCGCCTGCTCGACAGCCGATTGGGCAGGCAGCGACGCCGCGAGCACCGGGAGGCTGGCCAGCACGATCAGGGGGGCGATCAGGCGGCGAGACGTCATGTCTGTGGACGATCGCGCCCATGCTACAGCGTTTCGGCGGTGCGAAACACGCCGGAGACGGGAAACGGCTCGCCCCTCATGACGACGCCGGCCGCACGACAGACGACGAGAACGGGCGATCAGGGTATGGATCGGGGCCAGACGAACGGGCAGGTGGGGTGGCGGGAGCCCCGCCGGAGCGGACACGAAGCCGGACGCCGCGCGTGTGCGGCGGGGAGGGGACTCCGACTCCGTGCCTGGGCCGCGTTACTGCTGCGGCGCGGGCGCCGGCGCGGGCTGCTCAGCGCGCGCCTGGATGTCGATCTTCGTCGCCACGTTCGACTCGCCCTCGACCTTGTACTGCACCGTCACGCGCGTGCCCGTCATTGTCGACAGCCCCTCGACGTCGCGGCCCGCGCCCGTGATCTCCGTCTCGTCCGTGAAGCGGAACTGCTGTTCCTTTTCGTCGGCCCGGACCGTGATCATCTTGGCGTCGGCATCGACGCGGAGCAGTTCGCCTTCGACCGACGCCGCCTGCGCCTGGGGCGCCGGTGCCGGCTGCTGCTGCTCGGCGGGCTGAGGCGCCTCCTGCGCCATCAGTGGTGATGCACTCAGTGCCACAACGACAGCGGCGGGAATGAACATGCGGGTGGTGAACGTCATCTGATGCCTCCTGAGCATGATGTTCGCGATGGGGGAGCACATCACGGAACGCTTGCCCTTTCTCAGAGCGAATCGCGTGCCAACCCCTATTACGCACGTCAGTCCGCCCCTGCGGCCGGAATTCCCGCGTATATGGCAGAGGGCGGCCACGTTCAGGCACGAATTGCCCACTGCGTGAAGTTTCTCCACTCCCGGCCCCCCGTTACCGCAGCGAAGCCCCGGTTGCGCAGGACCGCCAGGGTCAGGCGGGGATGGACCGGGTCCGGGCCTGACGAGGAGCGTGCAATCGGGCGAAAGGCTGCTAGAATACCGACTTTGGACAATCAGGGACAGACTCACGTCCCTGCGGCGCCCACATCGGGTAAGCATCGCTGAGTCGGACTGGAATGCGACAGGTCAGAGCAGCTTTCATGCCGCCACGCCGGCCATCCCGGCACACAGGAACCTCGAGCGCCCTGCGCGCCACCCTGGCCATCTTCATCCTCCTGGGATGGGCGGCGCGGGCGTCGGCTGCCGAGCCCGGCGCGCTCCCGGTGGCCGGACTCCAACAGACGGTCAACAGCCTGTGCGCCAGACTCGGCATCACGCAACAGGTCACCGTCACGCTCGTGGACACGAATCCACGGGTCGTGTCCATGATGCCGCCGCCGGCGCCCGGCGATCCTTTCTCGCTGGCCGTGCAGACCGATTTCCTCGACAAACTGACAGACGACGAGGTGACGGCCGCGCTGGCGCACGAGCTCGGCCACGTCTGGGTGGCGACCAATCACCCGTACCTGCAGACCGAGCGCCTGGCCAACGACATCGCGATGCGCGTGGTCACGCGCTACAGCCTCAGCCGCCTGTACGCGAAGCTCTGGGCCCTGACGGGTGCCGAGGCAGACCTGACGCACTATCTCGGCCCCGAGATCCTGCGCGTCACGCGACACTACGCGGCCGACTGAGCCTGCGGCGGACCCGCTACACTGATGTCTGGGCCCGGCATCGGCCGGGCGTCCGACGAATTGCCATGCCTCCACTTCGCTCCCGTACCGTCACTCACGGCCGCAACATGGCCGGCGCCCGCGCCCTGCTGCGCGCCGCCGGCGTGAACGGCGCCGATTTCGGCAAGCCGATCATCGCGGTCGCCAACTCCTTCACCGAATTCGTGCCGGGCCACACCCACCTGCAGCCCGTCGGCCGCATCGTCTCCGACGCCATCAAGGCCGCCGGTGGCATCCCGCGCGAGTTCAACACGATCGCCGTCGACGACGGGATCGCGATGGGACACGGCGGGATGCTGTACTCGCTGCCGTCGCGCGACCTGATTGCCGATGCCGTCGAGTACATGGTCGAGGCGCACTGCGCCGATGCCCTGGTCTGCATCTCGAACTGCGACAAGATCACGCCCGGGATGCTCAACGCCGCGCTGCGGCTGAACATCCCCGCGGTCTTCGTCTCCGGCGGCCCGATGGAGGGCGGGACGGCCACGCTCGTCGACGGACGCGTCACCCGCCGCATGCACCTGATCCACGCGATGTCGGGCGCCGTCGACGAATCGGTCTCCGACCAGGATCTGGCCCGCATCGAGGAAAACGCGTGCCCGACGTGCGGCTCGTGTTCCGGCATGTTCACCGCCAACTCGATGAACTGCCTGGCCGAGGCTCTCGGCCTCGCCCTGCCCGGCAACGGCTCCACGCTCGCCACGCACACGGCGCGACGCGCGCTCTACGAACACGCCGGCGCCGCGGCCGTCGCTCTCGCCCATCGCTACTACTTCGAGGACGACGCCTCGGTGCTGCCGCGGAGCATCGCCACGTTCGAGGCGTTCACGAACGCCATGTCACTCGACATCGCCATGGGTGGCTCCACGAACACGATCCTGCACCTGCTGGCCGCCGCGCAGGAAGGAGAGGTGCCCTTCACGATGGCCGACATCGACGCGCTCTCGCGCGAGGTGCCGTGCATCTGCAAGGTCGCCCCGAACGGTACCTACCTGATGGAAGACGTGCACCGCGCCGGCGGCGTCCCCGCGATCCTCGGTGAGCTGCGGCGCGCGGGCCTGCTGCACGAGAACGTCACCTCCGTCCACAGTCGCACGATGGCCGGGTGGCTCGACGCCTGGGACATCCGCAGCGGCCACGCTACCGCCGAGGCGATCGAGCTGTTCCACGCCGCTCCCGGGTGCCGGCGCACGGCCGAGGCCTTCTCGCAGTCGGAACGCTGGGAGTCGCTCGATACCGACGCGGCCGACGGCTGCATCCGCGACGTGACGCACGCCTACTCCCGCGACGGCGGCCTGGCGGTGCTGCGCGGCAACCTCGCCCCCGACGGGTGCGTGGTGAAGACGGCGGGCGTCGACGAGTCGATCTGGCGCTTCACCGGTCCCGCCGTTGTCGTCGAGTCGCAGGAAGATGCCGTCGAGGCGATCACCGGTAAGCGCGTCACCCCCGGCGACGTCGTCGTCGTCCGCTACGAGGGGCCGAAGGGCGGGCCGGGTATGCAGGAGATGCTCTATCCGACCGCGTTCCTGAAGGGCCGCGGCCTGGGCAAGAGCTGCGCGCTCATCACCGACGGCCGATTCTCAGGCGGAACCTCCGGGCTGTCGATCGGCCACGTCTCCCCGGAGGCCGCCTCGGGCGGCGCGATCGCGCTGGTCGAGGACGGCGATCGCATCACGATCGACATCCCCAACCGGACGATCACCCTCGAGGTCGACGACGCGACGCTTGCGGCGCGACGCGCGGCGCTCGAAGCCGGCGGCGGCTACCAGCCCGCGCACCGCGAGCGCAAGGTCTCCGCGGCCCTCAAAGCCTACGCGGCCATGGCGCTGTCGGCCGACAAGGGTGCCGTGCGCGACGTCAGCCGGCTCTAGGCCGCAGGCCGCGGGCAGCACGGCGGCGGCCTGCGGGCGGCACGGCCGCACGGCGGCGGGCAGCGCGGCGGCCGGCAGCACGGCCGCGAGTCTCCCGGAGCCCCAAGGCTTCAGTCCCGGGGAGACAGTCCTACAATCGCCTGATGACGCCCCTCATCCTCCACGACGCTGCCCCCATGCCCTGGTCGATGGCCGGCATGGCCATCGCCGCCATCACGGCTCTACTGCTGCTCTTCCAGAATCGACGGCTCGGTATCTCGACAGGCTTCGAGGACGTGTGCAGCCTGGCCAGCCGCACCGGCTACTTCAGCCGCGCGAGCCTGCGGGACGGCCGGCGCTGGCGCCTGCCGTTCATCGGCGGCCTCGTCCTCGGCGGCGTCATCGCGGCAATCTCGACGGGCGGGTGGCAACCGACATGGGCCCTGGGCATGCTCGACGACACCCTGGCCCTGGAACCGGCAGGCAAGCTCGCGTGGATGTTCGCCGGCGGCCTGTTCATTGGCTTCGGCACGCGCCTCGGCGGCGGCTGCACCAGCGGTCACGGTATCTTCGGCCTTTCCAACCTCGAGTGGCCGAGCCTGGTGACGACCATCTGCTTCATGATGGGCGGCCTGATCACCACGCAACTCCTCTACCGGGTGGTGCTGCCATGACGGCCCTCGTCTCGCTGATCCTCGGCACGGCGTTCGGCTTCGTCCTCAGCCGATCGGGCGCGGCCGACTACACCTACATCCAGCAGATGTTCCTGTTCGAGAACTTCCAGCTCTACGGCATCATCGGCACGGCCGTGGCGCTTGGCGTCCCCCTGCTCTGGCTCGTGAAGCGTCGTCGCCGCACGCTGCTCGGAACGCCCCTGCACGTCGAGGCCAAGCCGGCGCACCGCGGCAACATCGTCGGCGGCCTGCTGTTCGGCGTGGGCTGGTCGATCTGCGGGATGTGCCCCGGTCCGATCTTCGTCAACATCGGCGAAGGCAAGGTCTACGCGCTGGCGGCACTGGCCGGCGCGCTCGTCGGGACCGCACTGTTCGGCCGGCTGTACACCACGCTGGAGCGGCCGCTGCGGCTCCCGCCGATGCAGACGGGCACGGGCGAAGGATGACCGACGCCCGTCGTCGTCGCCTGGCCCACGTGCTGGTATTCGTCGCACCCGCGCTGTGGGGCGTCAATTACGTGGTCGCGCGCGCGGCCGCGGACGTCATCGCCCCGCACATGCTGGCGATCTGGCGCTGGTTCGTCGCGTGCCTCCTCCTCGGCGCGATTGCCTGGCGGGAACTGGCGGCCGGACGCCAGGCGATTACGCGCGAGTGGCCGCACTACCTCGTGCTGGGCGCACTGGGCATGTGGATCTGCGGCGCGTTCGTCTACATCGGCGGCCGCACGACGCCGGCCACGAACATCAGCCTGATCTATGCGTTGTCCCCCGTGCTGATTGCGGGGTTCTCCATGGTCGCACTCGGGGAACGCCTCGGCCTGGTCCAGGCGGCCGGGATTGGCGTCAGCCTCGCCGGGTTCTTCCACATCGTGCTGAAGGGCAAGTGGGGCGATCTCTCGTCGGTGCAGCTGACGCCGGGCGACTGGTGGATCGCCGTGGCCGCTGTCGCGTGGGCGGCCTACACGCTGCTCCTGAAGCGGTGGCCGTCGGCGTTCGGCCCGACAGCGCGCCTCGCCCTCATCGCCGCCGGCGGCGTGCTCGTACTGCTGCCCTTCACGCTCGTCGAAGCCGCCATCATGCCCACGGCGTTCTCGTGGCGGGCCGTGTGGTACGTCATGGCGACCGCGCTGTTCCCGGCGTTCGGCGCGTACCTGTCGTATTCCTTCATGCTCCGGGAACTCGGGGCCTCGCGCGTGGGCGTCGTGCTCTACATGGGCCCCGTGTATGCTGCGGTCATGGCGTGGATGGCCCTGGGCGAACCGATCCGCACGTTCCACGCCATCGGTGCGGCGCTGATCCTGCCGGGGATCTACCTCGCGACGCGAACACCGACGCAACCGTAGGGGGCCGACAGGCGACCAATGGGTCCATGCCCTCTCCGGGGCCGCCGTTCACACCGGGTACGACGGACAACCGTGATACCTGCGACGATACGTCCGCGCAGTCGCAGGCTTCGGCCCGACGCCGGCGCGCGATGACCGACTCCCTGCAGTGGACTCGATCCGCGCATGCCCGGACAGCCCATCGGCCTGCAGAGACTCGGCTGAATCGTCCAGATGGCAGGCCCGCTTGCCCGATCAGCTTCAGCGATCCGGACGTCCGCGGGGCCCCGCATCGACAACGGCAGATCCGTCCCCGGCCGGCTCGATGACCTGCAGACGATCGGCTGAGGCGCCGACGACGGCGCGCCAGGGAATGGAGTGATCGAGCGTGGCGAGGCAGCCGCCGTGCTGGACGGCCAGGCCGAGCAGGTGCACGTCCGTCACCTGACGCGGGTTGGCGATGAGATCCGTCCTGAACGCACTGGCATTCGCAATGGACTGGCGATCGTCCCAGAAGACATGGTGTCCGCTGGCCGTGAATCGGCGCAGGCGATCGACCACATCGACGGCGCGCAGACCAGCGCCGTAGGACGGGTGCGCCAATACCCGCACCAGTCCGTTCTCGGTGATCGAACACGTGGCCCAGCCCGCCTCACGGTGATCGGCAAACCAGTCGTGCGCGATCTCGTGGTGGATGTGATCGGGATCGAACAGCGCCACGAGGATGTTGACGTCGAGCAGCGCCGCCACGCGTCAGGCCTCGTCGCGCAGTTCGTTCACCAGCTTCATGGTCGGCCTGGGCGCATCGGGCAGCCGTCGCGGCAGGAGCGGCACGCCATTGCGCTCGGCCGCGAGGACCGGTCGCGAGAGGCCGATGCGCGCCAGGTCCGAAAGCACCTTGCCCGCCGTGGACCCGCGGCAGGCAGCCAGTTCCCTGGCCGCCTGCAGGACGTCGTCGTCGATGTCCAACGTGGTTCGCATGCACCGAGCATCACGCATCACCCATCAGACGTCAAGACCTCGCCATTGGTCTGCCTGGCGCTCAGCGCGCCGGTCCGGCTGGGTAAGTGCCGGTCGTCGCCCGCAACATCTTCAGGAACACGTCAGTGTTCTCGTACACACCGGTGAACTGCCAGGCGCCAGGGCCTGTTGCCGACAATGGCACGTCGCTGGCCGTGTGCCCGGCCACCGTGTGCCCGACCGACGCGGTGTCGCCTGGACACCCGCCCGCGGCCGGACACGGCGTGGCGCCGTTCTCGATGACCCCGGCTACGAGGAATCCAGGAATCGCACGGCCGCTTACCGTCGCGTTGTCACTCGTCGCGTCGTGACCGTCGCGATCCGCATTGGCCACGCTTCCGGCGCCGCCTGGATCGACGACGGCCGCCTCCTGCTGGAGACGATTCGACAGCCAGTTCTCATACCGATCGGGCGCGGCAGCCCAGCCGAGCAGCACCTTGCGCGACGGATCGGGCTCGATCGGAAATCCCTGCGCATCCACCACGTAGTTCGGGAACAACTGGAGCTGCTGATCCGGGACGAACCGGAAAACGGCTGCATAGTCGCGCACGGCCCGACCGATGACTTCCGGCGCGTAGCGCTCGTTGCCCACACCAACGATGGCCAGGCCGCCGGTCTCGTGATCCGCCGTGACAATGACCAGCGTGTCATTGCCGGGATCCGCATCGCCGTTGGTAACGGCCGCGAACTCGAGCGCCACGCGCACGGCCTGGTCGAACTCGATCACGTCCCAGATCGTGCGCTCGGCGTCGGCGGCGTGAGCGCGCTTGTCGATCGACGCGCCCTCGATCATCAGGTAGAACCCATCTGGTGCATGCGCGCTGAGCGACCGGATCGCCAGGGCCGCCATCTCGTCCAGCATCGGGACGTCCCGGTACGCGGCATTGGCCGGCTGCTCGAGCTCACGGCTGTAGCGTCCGGCGCCAACCTTGTCGAACGCGACGGGCAGGTTCGCAGGGTGGAACAGCCCGAGCAGCGCCGCGGGAGGCTCGGCCTCGACGGCCATCAGGGCACGCAGGTCCTGCCTGGTCGTGAGCGTCCTGTATCCCGCAGCCGCAAACTCGTCGTCGAGACGACGGCCATCGGCGCGCTTCGTGAAGTGGCGTGCCCCGCCGCCAAGCAGCACGGTGACGCCGTTGCGCTGGCGCTCGTCGAAAAACTGCGCCGCGATGCCCGGCGAGGCGAAACGGTGCGCGGTGTGCACGGCGTTGGCCGCCGGCGTCGAGTCCGTCAGATCGGCCGTCGAGACGATGCCGACATGGAATCCCGGGCCGCGCGTCCGCCTCAACAGCGCGCCGAGATACTCGACGCGCGGGTTGTCGAAGACATCGGCCGTGTTGTCCGGCAGGACGCCCTCCTGGTTGTTATTGGCCTTCTGCCCTGTCGCGTACGACGACATGCCCGGCGACGAGTCGGTGATCGCGGAGTTCAGCGACGCCGTCATCACCAGTCCCGTGACGTCGAGCGTATCCATGGCCAGACGACCGGCGGCCTTGCCGTTGTGCAGGCCGCGCGACACGAGACGCGCCGCGGTGCGGTGCGCGATCCCCATACCGTCGCCCACCAGCAGAATGATGTTCTTCGCCCGCGGACCTGATGCTGTGCCTGACGAGGCCCAGGCCTCCGCCGCCAGCCGCGCCTCGGCCGTCGCCCCGTCGTCCGTGCGCGCACGAACGACGACGGGCCCCGGCGCGTCGACCGCGTAATCGCGTAACAGGAAATTCGTGGTGTCCGGAGCGGCGGCCGCTGCGCGGTGCTCCGCCGGCAGCGTGGGACTCGTCGCACCCGCGCCCCCGGCGCCGCGCTCACCACCGATGCCGGGATCGAGCACGTTCCGCGCGGTGACGTCCGCGCCGTTGATCGTGACGACCAGCCCTCGTGGCGGGAGGTCGTTCGCACCGGTGGCTTCGACGCGGATGTCGAATCGCTGGCCGACGGCAAAGACGGCGCCGTCGGCCGGCATGATGCGGATGGTCGTCTGCGCTCCGGCCATGCTCGCGGCGCTCAGCACGCCGGCGCCGCAAAGCACGGTCGCGATGAAGACTTTCGTCCTCGATCTCATGAGACGAGCGTATCCACCCGACGTAACCGGGCTGTGTCGAGCCCTCGCCGACGTCTCGCGTCCGGATTCGAGCGGCCGGCTCGCGAGTCTGCGTTGTTCAGCGGGCGCCTATCGCGGCTCGAGCCACGCGTGCCTGCAGCCGGCCGGTGCATTGACCGGGTTGCAGCGTGCGGCCAGCGTCTCGGCCTCCGGCAGCTGCGCGCGATAGCCCGATCCGAACGGGCTCTCCTCCGGATAGTCGGTGCTGACGTATTGCGCGCCGGACCGGAACGCGGCGTCGCGTCGCGTGGTGTTGCCGCTGCGGGCCTCGTCGGTCGGCACGTCGGCTCGCGTGCGGACGAGATACCCGGCCTGCACCTGGCGACGGATGTTCACCTCGTCGTCGCCCATCGACTCGTTCAACTTGAGGAACGCGGCCGACGGATCGCCCGGGGGCGACGTGACGAACAGCACGCGCCCCTCCAGGGAGCGATTACCCTCGAGATAGGCGTCGCGGTGCGCGTCCGTGTTATCGAGCGCGAACAGGACCTTGCCGCGGACGTCACCCAGCCGGGGCCAGCCGTCTGTCACGATCGCCTCGTTCAGCGTCGCGTGGCGGCCACGCACGTCATCGGGCGTGAGCAGGTGATCCGCGTCGAACACCGAGCGAATCTCGGCATCGAGTGCGTGCAGTTCGGGCGCGCCGATCGCCACGGGCGTCACGAACCCGATGCCGGTCGGATCATCGACAGGCGAATCCTTGACTTCGACCAGCACGAGCACGGGCACGTGCGTCGGGTTGGCGCGCGACCAGTCACGAATTTCCGTGAGGCACGTCATGAACGTCGCGCAGCGTGTCCGGTAGTCGAGATCCTGCACGTGCAGCACCTTGAATCCCGGTATCCGCATGTCCTCGGACACCGGCTCGAGTGTCGCGCCCCTGGCCAGCCGGAAGGCGGCAGGCGTGGCGTGGCGCCCTCCCTCGGGATCGGCGAACACATCAATCTCGAACTGGCGGATGCCGAGCTGCGCGAGTTGCTCGGTCAGCGGCCGGTGCGTGTACTCCAGGTTCCGCGCCCGCGGGCCGAGCACGGCCAGGACCGCGGGTTCAGCGACGACGTGGTAGCTGTTGTGCGTGCCGAGCGTCTGAATCTGGTTCATGCGCACGCACGCGTCGAGGCTTCCGGCCGTGATGGTCGAACAATCGACCGCGGCCGCACCTCGATCGGTCCCGCCGCACGACGAGGACAGCACGCAGGCCAGCAGTGAGAGTGCGAAGCAGCGTTTCGTCATCAGAATCCCACCTTGACGCCGATCTGTCCCTGCCTCGGCGTCGTCGCCAGCGACGTGATGGTGCCGTAGGCCGCCGAGGAGGCGTTGCCGTTCGGCGCGTTGAAGTTCGCGCGATCGAGCAGGTTGAACACCTCGATCCGGAACTCGACGTACCCGCGGCCCATCGGCACGCTCTTGTGGAACCCGAGATCGAGCGTGGCGATGGCCGGTCCGCGTGCGGCGTTCCTGGGCGCATTGCCGAACGGCTGCGACGAGTCCGTCGGAATCGCCACGCCCGCCGGATCGAGATAGCGCTCGGGCGACCGCGCGCTGCTGTACAGACTCCCGACGATGTTCGGCCGATACGTGGGCGCGCTGCTCACGCTGAAGGCCGACGCCGGCGAATAGGTCAGGTTCACAGGCACACCGCTCGTCATCGTGTTGATGGCCGTCGCGCGCCAGCCGCCGAGCAACGCTTCGACAACGGCATTCGCGTCTGAGCCCCATCGCCGACCGTGGCCGAACGGGATCTCCCACACCAGCGTGGTGGTGTTGCTGAGCGGCTGATTGTAGCCGGACAGCCCGAACTCGCCGGCGAGATTCGCCATGTTGACGCGGCTGTTGTCGCCGTTGGCCGTCTCGAGGTGGCCGCTGGCGTTGTCGCGCGCGCGCGACCAGGTGAACGAGTTGAGCAGGTAGATCCCGTCGGCGAAGCGTCGTTCGGCCTTGAGTTGCAGGGCGCGGTAGTCCCCCTTGCCGCCATCGAACGCCGCCTGGATGAACTGGTACCCCTGAATCGGACGACGCGCCTGCAGCGAGGTATTCTCGCCCGGTGCGTTCGGCCGCGCCTGGTTGAGGTCGCCGAGGATCATCAGGTGATCGCTGCGATTGCCGACGTAGGCGACGTCCACCACGAAGCGCCCCGGCAGTTCCCGCTGCAGCGTGACGTGCCAGCTCTGCACATAGCCCGTCCGAAGGTCGGCCGGGATGTAGTTGACGCGGCCGTTGATCGGATCGAAGTTCGCCGGGACGTTCAACCCTTCCGGATAGCCCATCTGCGTGGGCCGGAAACAGGTCGTCGGCTTCTGACCGACGGCGCACGGGCCCTGTGACGGCTGCTGCGTGATCGCGATCGGCACCACGTTCGGACCATTGAACGAGAGCAGGTTCTCGCCGCCCAGGCGATTGAAGTGCACGTAGCTCATGCCATACGCCGAACGCAGCACAGTACGGTCGTTGATCGTGTATGCCACGCCGAGTCTCGGCGCCCAGTTGTTGCGATCCGGCCGCACGAGCGCGCGATCGTAAATCGATCCGTCACGCGCCTGAATCAGGGTATTCGTCGCCGGGTCGAAGTTGGTCAGCTTGTTGTCGGCCTCCCACTGCGGCGTCGCGAACTCGTAGCGGACGCCGAGGTTCAGCGTCAAATCCGGCCGCACGCGCCAGTCGTCCTGCAGGTAGCCGAAGTGCATCCGCTGCCGCAGGTTGAACACCGCCGGGTTGACGAGTTCGTAGCTGCTGCGCGCGCCCATCAGGAAGTCCGCCAGGTTGTACGTGGCGGGATCGGCAGCCGCGCCGGCTGGACGGCTGAACTGACCCGAGTACGTATCAGCGCCGCACTTCGGATGCACGTCGTCCACCTCGGTGTTGATGCGCTGATATTCGTAGCCGGCCTTGATCGAATGCGCGCCGAGCAGCCACGTCTGATTGAGGCGAACGTCGATCGCGAGGGGATCCTGGTACTGAGGGTTGCTGCTCTGACGACCGAGGGCCGTCCAGCCGCTGATGCTCTGCTGCGTCAGACCGCCAGCGAAGACGGTGTCGGTCGGCAGGCCCGTGATGCCGTAGCCGTCGAGCATGTTCGGCGTGCCGGTGCCGAACGCGGTCTTGCCCGCCTCGGTGCGCGACAGGCCGAAACGAAGTTCGAGCAGCGACCGCGGCGAGAACGTGCGCGTCGTGCCGAGCGCGAGTTGCTGGTTCAGCACGTATACATACGCGTTGGCGGGACTACTCGTCTCGCCGGGGATCGGCGGCGGTTCGAAGTTGTTGACCTTGCGATGGCTGAAGCGGACGAACGAGTTGGTTCCGGCGTTGGCCGCGTGATCGATCTTGATGTCGAACTTGTCGCTGTCGTCCGTGCGTGTCGGCAGCGTGTCGTAGTTGTTGCTCAGGCCGTCGCGCGTCGGCGCGGGCAGGCCGGCCAGCACCTTGGCGGCAAACGGGGTGATGGCGGACTGCGGGATCACGCCGTCGGCATACAGCTCGCCCGTCATCGGGTTGACGACCGGCTTGCCCAGGATGCCCTGACGCTGGGCTGCTGTCGGGATCGTCGAGAACGTCACCGTGCGCTGCTTCTGTCGGAACCCCTCGTAGTCGAAGAAGAAGAACGCCTTGCTCTCGACGATGGGCCCGCCGGCCACCCCGCCGAACTGGTTGCGGCTGAGCGTGGGCTTGCCCGTGGTCGGCTTGAAGTAGCCGACGGCATTCAGCGCCGTGTTCCGGTTGAACTCCCAGACCGTGCCGCTGAACTGGTTGCTGCCGCTGCGGAACGTGGCGTTGATGACCGCGCCGCCGGCGCGGCCGTATTCGGCCGAGAAGTTGTTGGTCTGGACGCGGAATTCCTCGACCGCATCGGGCGAGACCTGCACGACCTGGTTCGAGAAGCCCTGGTTGCTCGTGCCGTACGCGTTGTTGTCGATGCCGTCGAGCGTGAAGTTGTTCAGCGCGCTGCGCATGCCGTTCACATTGAACGAGGCGTCGCGCGAGGTGCTGATGGCCGACCGGCGGACACCCGGGCTGAGCAGCGCGAGATCCGCATATGCCCGGCCGTTGAGCGGCAGGTTGACGATCTGTTCGCGACTGATGACCTGGCCGCGGTCGCTCGAATCGGTCTCGAGCGGTCGGGCCGCGCCGGTCACCTCGATGGTCTCGCCGGCGGCGCCGATGGCGAGCGACAGGTCCACGCGCTGCCGCGCGTTGACGGTCACGACGACGTCTGATGCGACGGCCGTGGCGAAGCCGGAGAGCGCCGCTTCGAGACGGTAGGTGCCGACGCGCACGTTGGCGAACTGATAGCCGCCAACGGCGTCGGTGACGGTCACGATCTGCTGCTTCGTGGCCTGATTGGTGAGCGTGATGGTGACGCCCGGCACCGCCGCGTCGGATTGATCGACGATGCGGCCGAGCACGGTGCCTGAATCGAACTGCGCGAACGCAGTGGCCGGCACGGCAATCAGCGCGATGGCGAGGATGAATCGAGTGACATGTATGAACATAGCGGCTCCGCGTGCTGATGAAGCAGCACAGCGGGGCCGATGGTAGCGAGCGCACGTGACCGTCGTGTGACGGACGACGACCTGTCGCAATCGTTACACGACGGTCACAATCGATCTCCGGACAGCGCGTTCGCCGAGTCCCAGAGGACGGGCGTCTCCACCCGGCGTAACCGGATTGTGTCGAGTCGCGCTTCAGACCGGCGACTGACGCTCGGCCTGGCGTCGCGCCGAGGTCAGAACGGCACGAGCACGCCGACGGTGACCTGGGTCCCGCCGGCACGCGTCTCGACACGGCGATCTCCCGCACGATCGACGGCGACCGTCGCACGGGCGTGCAGGACCTCGACACCGGCGTGGACGGGGCCCAGCACGCCGACGTAGACCGCCGCGCCAACGCCGACGATTCCCCGGCGCGTCGATACACTCGTCGACACCGCACCGGTGAACGTGGCGGTGTCGTACGGATAGCTGTCCTCGTACGTCACGCGATCGACCAGTTCCTGCCGGATCGAGATCCAGGACGGACCGGCGAACACGCTCGCATGGATGCGGCGCGGCGTGGGCAGCACATATGCCGCGTGGACGTGCACACCGGTCTCGGCACGCGTGACGCCCGGCCTCGTCCCCTCGATCGTCCGGGCGTCATCGAAGCGAAAGGGATGCGGCAGGCTGCCGGACAACGCGACGTCGGCGCCGGGACTTGCGGAGTTCACAGCGACCCGTACACCCAGCCCGCGCCACAGCGTGACACCACCCCCGACCCGGAACAGCCGGCCACTGCCCGGGGCGTAGCGCGCCGAGAAGCGCGCGTCCTCGGCGTGCAGCGGGGTCGTCCACGTCTCCGAGAAGCTGCCGGCCTTCTGCTGCACGCCGATTCCCGCGCTGATGAACCCGTGATCGCGCGCAGGTCCCGACGACCGGGCACGCGTCGCGGGTGCCTCCTGGGCATAGACCAGCGGCGTCGTCGCCAGGACGAACCCCATCATGACCATCCATCGCATCGACATCACGCCCCCGCCTACAATCCAGCCGCTGCCAGAGCCTCGTCGATCGCGCGATAGGCGGCGCTCGACGGGCCCTCGAGATCGCTGGCCGCCTGCCGCAACACCGCGGCCGTGGTCTCGAACGAGGTCAACGCCGGCATCAGCGTCGTCATCGCCCGGAAGAACACGCGCTCGATGATCGCGCGGTTGCCCGCCCCTACACCGGCCACCGTGCGGCCAGACGTCCTGTGCGTGCCCCCCTCGATGGCCCGATAGAACACGTGACTCAGGATCGTCGAGTTGTGGTGCACAGCGCCGCTGTCCGGCGACACAGGCACCAGACGGCCGTCGGCAATGGCGTAGGAGAGCAGGTAGGCCTGGTTGTTGAGGACGTACACCGGGTACCGCACGCGGCCATCGATGTGATCGGGCTGCCTGATCGTCCCCGTCGGTTCGAGCGGCACGGACATCGGATCTTCGAGCGACCGGTACCTGCCGATCTGCGGTGACGCTGTCGACCCCGCGGATGTCACATCCTCGCCATTCAGATAGTCCGCGCGAAGCACGCCGCGGCCCGGCGGTTGGAACTGGAACTCGATGGCCGTCCCGAACACGTCCGAGAACCCTTCGTTGATGGCCCCGCCCGCGTTCGAGGCGAGCACGTATCGCCCGTCCACGCACAGCATGGGCGCCTCTGCCCCGTTGTCGAAGCGGACGACGGTCAGGGTGCACGGCAGGCGCTGGCCGTTCAACGTGACTTCGGACGGTCCGAGGCCGTCAGGCGCGATCGCGCTCACCAGACCGGTGCCCGTTCGTCCGCGCACGGAGAAGAACGTCACGCCGTGCATCATCTCGTGTCCGACGATATCGAGCGTGGCCATCGGATAGCCCGTCGACGACATGCCGAACGCGATCAGCCCGACGTTCCCGCCCGGAGCGGGATACGCGAAGAACGCATTGTTCTGGATGGTCGCGCCGTCGGTGACGACCTGATCGATCAGGGCATTCCGCCCGTCGAGCCCCTCCCATCCCTGCTGCTGGTTGAAGTAGTCGTAGGCGAGGCCGGCGTTCACGTGCGCGTCGACCACGGCGCGGTCTTCCCAGACGTTACGCGCACTGAGGGCCGTCTCGCCGGCCCCCTCGAAGAGCGCATCGCGCGGCACGTTGGTGCCCTGCGTCGATCGCGTCCGGATCCGGGCGGGCCGCATCTGGTCGACCGCCTCGTAGCCATTGGTAGCCCTCGAGGCGCTCACCTTCTTGACGTCGCCGTGTGCGCCGGTGCCGGTCCCCACAGTGCCCTGCGTCACGAACGCGTCCTCGGTCCGGACCAGGTCGCCGGTCAGGGCATCGATGCTGCGCACGGTGCCGTCACGGAACGTGGCCTGGTAAATCAGCCTGTACGAGCCGTCGAACTGCGGCAGGACCACGAGCGGGACGTCGCCCGGGGCGAGCGACGTGGTGCTGACACCGCGCAACCCGCGGACCGCGCGATCCGCGCCCATGGGCCGCGCGTCCGTCGGCACGACAATGTCGAGATAGATAGTGCCGAAGACCGACACGGTGCGCTCGCCATCGCGCTGGCGGCTGAGGCCGCCACCGAGCACCGGGACGCCGGCGTGGACCTGCGCGAAGTATTCGTGCGTCCGGCCCGGGATCAGCGGGTCGCTGACGGCCGGCCGCCGGACGAGTTGCCCGGCCGCGACCATGGCCGCGATCCGCGCATCGACGGCGGCCACGTCAGACGAGGGCGATCGGGAGCCGATGGCCACGCTGACGTGTGTGGCTGGCTGGGGCGGAGTCTCCTGCGCGTACGGAAACGCCACCATCAGGGAACAGAAGGCCGCGACACACCAGACGCGCGGCGCCGTCGGGAGGAACGGACGCATCACCCACCTCACTGGACGCCGGCATCGTGTCGACGCTGTCCGGGCAGTCTGGCCGACACGCGGATGGCATGTCAAGGTGTGTGAGTCACAGCGGGCGGGCACCCGCGTCGTGCCCTACTCGATCACGAGCAGCAGCTCCTTGGTCTCGACCGTCTGTCCGGGCTGCACGAGCCGCCGCGCCACCTTGCCGGCGACCGGTGCGTAGACCGTGCTCTGCATCTTCATCGCCTCGAGCACGAGAAGCTTCTGTCCCTCCTTCACGGCCTGGCCCTGCTCGACCAGGACCGACGTGACCACGCCCGGGGTCGGCGCGCCGATGTGGCCACGATGGTTCGGATCGGCGTTCTCCTTCACGACGCCCGCCACCTTCTGCGAGCGATCGCGGATGCTGACCTCGCGCGGCTGGCCGTTGAGTTCGAAGAACACCGTCCGGTGCCCGTCGGCGCGCAGCTCGCCCGCCGTCAGGTACTTCACGACGATGGTCTTGCCCGGCTCGAGCTCGATCGCGATCTGTTCGCCCGTCTCCATCCCGTAGAAGAACGGCCGCGTCGGCAGCGCGTCCAGCTCGCCATAGCTCGCCTGCGCGCGCGCGAACTTGATGAAGACGTCCGGGTACATGACGTAGCTCAGCACCTCGTCCCGCGACGGCGGCCGGCCGATGAGCCGCTCGATCTGCGCTGCTGTCGCCTCGAAGTCGATCGGCGGCAGACTCGCACCCGGACGCCCCTCGATGGGCGGCTGATCGCGCAGAATCTGCTGCTGCAGCGCCTTCGGCCACCCGCCATCGGGCTGCCCGAGCGACCCGGCAAACATTTCCACTACCGAATTGGGCAGCGTCAGCCCGTGCGCCGGCCCCAGCGCCTCGAACTCGGCCATCGTCATGTCGTGCGTGACCAGGAAGATGGCCAGGTCGCCGACCACCTTGCTCGACGGCGTGACCTTCACGATGTCGCCGAACGCGCGGTTCACGTCGGCGTAGGTGCGCGCGATCTCGGGCCAGCGCTCGCCGAGCCCCATGGCCTCGGCCTGCTCGCGCAGGTTCGTGTACTGGCCGCCGGGCATCTCGTGCAGGTACACCTCGGCCGTGCCCGAGAGCGGCGCGTTGTCGAACGGGGCGTAGTAGCCGCGAACGATCTCCCAGTAGTCCGAGTACTGGTTGAGCGCCTCGAGGTCGAGTCCGGTGGCGCGCGGCGTGTGATCGAGCGCGGCCACGATCGAGTTCAGGTTCGGCTGGCTCGTAGTGCCGCTCATCGACGCTACCGCGACGTCGGCCACGTCCACGCCGGCCTCGGCCGCCTTCAGGATCGACGCGGCGTTCAGCCCGCTCGTGTCGTGGGTATGGAAGTGGACCGGGATCCCGACCTCGTCCTTCAGCGCCCGCACCAGCTTCTCCACGGCGTACGGCCGGCACAGCCCCGCCATGTCCTTGATGGCGAGCACGTGGGCGCCCATCTTCTCGAGCTCCTTCGCCATCCGCACGTAGTACTGGAGCGGATACTTGTCACGCGCCGGATCGAGAATGTCGCCGGTATAGCAGACGGCCGCCTCGCACACGCGATCGGTCTTGCGCACGGCGTCCATCGCCACCTGCATGTTCGGCAGCCAGTTGAGCGAGTCGAACACCCGGAAGATGTCCATGCCCGCCTCGGCCGCGTGCGCCACGAACTCGCGCACGGCGTTGTCGGGATACGCCGTGTAGCCGACCGCATTCGACGCGCGGAAGAGCATCTGGAAGCAGATGTTCGGGATCAGCTCGCGCAGCCGGTGCAGGCGCGCCCACGGGTCCTCGAGCAGGAAGCGCATGGACACGTCGAACGTGGCGCCGCCCCACATCTCGAGACTGTAGAGTCCCGACAGCCGGTGGGCGATGAAGTTGGCGATGGCCGCCATGTCGTACGTGCGCACGCGCGTGGCCATCAGCGACTGGTGCGCGTCGCGCAGCGTCGTGTCGGTCAGCAGCAGCCGCGTCTGCGACGCGGTCCAGGCGGCAAACGGCTCGGGCCCCAGCTCGTCGAGCCGCTGCTTCGTGCCGGGCGGCGGCGCACCGGCCAGGCGGCGCGGCACGGGCGGCGTCTTCAGCTTCGTCGGGATTGTCTTGCCCTTGACCTCCGGGTTGCCGTTGATCGTGACGTCGCCGATGTACGTCAGCATCTTCGTCGCGCGATCGCGGCGCGGCGTGAAGTGGAACAGCTCCGGGTTGTCGTCAAGGAACCGCGTCGTCGCCTGTCCCGACTGGAACACGGGGTTGTTGACGACGTTCTCGAGGAACGGGATGTTGGTCTTGACCCCGCGGATGCGGAACTCGCGCAGCGCGCGGTCCATCCGGCGGCAGGCAGCCGGGAAATCGCGATCCCAGGCCGTCAGCTTCACCAGCAGCGAATCGTAGTAGGGGCTGATCGCCGCGCCGCCGTACGCCGACCCGCCATCGAGCCGCAGGCCATGACCGGCCGGCGATCGATAGGTGTGGATCTTGCCGTAGTCGGGCACGAAGTTGTTCTGCGGATCTTCGGTGGTCACGCGGCACTGGAGTGCGTGGCCGTACAGCGGAATCGCCGCCTGCAACGGCAGGTGCAACTCGGGCCCGTGCAGCGCGAAGCCCTGCGCCACCAGAATCTGGCTGCGCACCAGGTCGATGCCGGTGACCGCCTCGGTGACCGTGTGCTCGACCTGGATGCGCGGATTCACCTCGATGAAGAACCACTCGCGCGTGTCCGAGTCGAGCAGGAACTCCACCGTGCCGGCGTTCTGGTACCCGGCCGTCTTCATCAACGTCACGGCCGCCGCGCAGATGGCGTCGCGTACGCCGCGGTCGAGGGCCATGGCCGGCGCCACTTCCACGACCTTCTGGTGCCGGCGCTGCACCGAGCAGTCGCGCTCGTACAGGTGCAGCACGTTGCCGTGCCGATCCGCGAGGATCTGCACCTCGATGTGCCGGGGCCGCCGGATGTAGCGCTCGATGAAGACCGCGCCATTGCCGAACGCGGCCGAGGCCTCGCGACTGGCCTCGTCGAAACGCGCGATCAGGTCATCGGCCGACTCGACCACGCGCATGCCGCGGCCGCCGCCGCCGAAGGCCGCCTTGATGATGAGCGGGAACCCGATGCGCGCCGCAGCCTCGCGCACGGCGTCGTGCGTTGCGAGCGCGGCTTCGACACCCGGGATGATCGGGACGCCGGCGCGCGCGGCGAGCCGGCGCGCCGCGGTCTTGTCGCCCAGCATCTCGAGCAGTTCGGCGCTGGGCCCGACGAAGGTGATGCCCGCCGCTTCGCAGGCGCGCGGCAGCGCGGGATTCTCGGAGAGGAAGCCGTACCCGGGATGGATGGCGTCGACGCCCTTCTCCCTGGCAAGTGCGACGATGCCCTCGACGTCGAGGTACGCCTCCACCGGGCCCTTGCCCTCGCCAATCTGGTAGGCCTCGTCGGCCTTGAACCGGTGCAGACTGAGCGAATCTTCCTTCGGGAAAATCCCGACCGTGCGAAGTCCGAGTTCCGTGGCCGCCCGCATGATGCGGATGGCGATTTCTCCCCGATTGAGCGCGAGTAGTTTCTTCATACGCGGCGTCTGTCCTGTCGATCCCAGCCCGTCAGGTTATCACGCGGTAGGGAGCCGCGCTGCGGGCGCCAGGACGCCGTCCTGCCGCAGGCTCAGCGGAACGTCAGTCCGATCGTGACGTCGATCACGTTCTGCGACCAGCCGGTCGCGAACGTCTGGCCGAGCGCTTTCAGGTCACCGATCTGCCCACGCGACACATTGACTCCAGGCGTCATCGACAGTCGCCTCGAGATCGGGATGTCGTAGCCCAGGCCGGCGAGCACGCCGAAACCACTGCCGAGGTCCTCTCTGAGACTCGAGTCGCGAGCGTTCACGTCGAGCCTCGCCATGGCCAGGCCGGCACCACCACGGATGAAGAAACCGGCGCTGTCGGGATAGAACGCTGCGGTCGCCGACACGCTGGAGAACCGCAACCTGGTCGACGCCCCTCCCAGACTCTCTCGTTTCGTCCACACGTTGGCTTCGCCTCCGAGCACGAGTCTCGGCGTCACCGCGTATCCGAGCCTGAAGTAGCCCGCGGCGCCGCCCTGCCGATCGCCAACGCAATCGTCGCAGCGTGCATCCGCTGAGCCATATCCGCCTCCGCCGCTGATGAGGAACCTGCCCGGCGCCTGCGCCGAGGCCCCTGCGGGTATCACCAGCAGCGTCATGGCCATCACGACGCAGCCGTACATCTCTCTGACCGTCAGCGACATCTGGCTCCTCCTCTTGCGTTGCCCTATATCTTACGGCCCCGCGAGGCCGAATCTACACCGCGGCCCATGCGAAACCTTCATCGTTCACTCCGCGGTCCCCGCTGACCGGGGCCGTGAACATGGGCTCGTCGCGCCGGACGCGACGGGGGACACACGGACATCGCTGTACTGCCCGGCCGCGCGGATGCCGTATCCTGTAAGGCTGGCGGGCCCGTCCGCCTCGTCGCTGCTGGTCCTCATCATGCTCAGAGCCGGAATCGTGGGACTGCCGAACGTCGGCAAGTCGACCCTCTTCAACGCCGTTACCCGCACCCGCAAGGCCGAGGCGGCCAACTATCCGTTCTGCACCATCGACCCGAACGTCGGCATGGTCACGGTGCCCGATCCGCGGCTGGCCGTGCTCCAGGACATCGCCAGGACGAACGTGGTCATTCCCGCCGTCGTCGAGTTCGTCGACATCGCCGGGCTCGTCAAAGGCGCGAGCCAGGGCGAGGGACTCGGCAACACGTTCCTCACGCACATCCGTGAGGTCGACGCCATCGTGCAGGTCGTGCGCTGCTTCGAGGACGAAGACGTTCATCACGTGTCGGGGACGGTCGATCCGGTCCGCGACATCGAGGTGATCAACACGGAACTCATCCTCGCCGACCTCGAATCCGTGCGGAAGCGGCGCGAGCGGCTGCTCAAGGACGTCAAGAAGGGGGACAAGACCGCTGTCGCCGAAGAGGCCGCGCTCGCGAAACTGGAGCCGGCCCTCGATGCCGGCACGCCGGCCATCAACGCCGGCCTGTCCGCCGATGAACGCGCCCTCGTGCATGGCCTGTTCCTGCTGACCGACAAGCCGACCCTGTTCGCGTGCAACGTGAAGGAACAGGATCTGGCCACGGCCGATACCAACCCCTTCGTCCAGCAGGTCCGCGACTACGTCCAGACGCACCTGGCCTGCGAAGCGGTCGTCATCAGCGCGCAGATCGAGAGCGATCTGATCGATCTCGAACCGGCAGAGGCCGCGGAGTTCCTGGCGGATCTCGGCGTGGCCGAAAGCGGCATCAGCACGCTGATCCGCGCCGCGTACCATCTGCTCGGCCTGCGCACCTACTTCACCGCCGGCGAAAAGGAAGTGCGCGCGTGGACCATCCACGCGGGCGACACGGCCCCGAAGGCGGCAGGCGTCATCCATTCGGACTTCGAACGCGGATTCATCAAGGCCGAGACCGTGGCCTACGACGACCTGGTGTCCTGCGGCTCGATTGCCGCGGCACGCGAGAAGGGTCTCTACCGCATGGAAGGCAAGGAATACGTCGTCGTCGACGGCGACGTCATGCTGTTCAAGTTCAACGTGTAGGCAGGCGGGGAGGCTGCAGGCGGGGAGGAGCTTTCGGAGCCCGAAGCTTCAGCCTCGGGGGAAGGCTACAAGGCTACGAGGCGACACAGGGCCACCGGACATCCGGAGCCCCAGGGAAGACATTCACCAGCCGCGCCGAGGGCCCGCGGGCTGCCAGTGACTCCGCTGGTGTGAGGACACGCGCGAACGGCTGGCGAACAGTTTCACCAGGACGACGCCGGCGATGAATCCGCCGACGTGGGCCCAGAACGCCACGCCGCCTTCTCCCTCGGCCCCGATTGCCGAGAGCCCCCCGACGAACTGCAGCACCATCCAGTAGATCAGCATCGCCCAGGCCGGCAGCGCCACCCTGGTGATGAAGAAGCCGAGCGGCACGAGCGTGAACACGCGCACACGCGGAAACAGCACCAGATACGCGCCCATCACGCCGCTGATCGCGCCCGACGCGCCCACCATCGGAATGCCCGACGCGGGATCGGCAAAGACCTGCAGCGCCGCCGCCGCCAGACCGCAGAGCAGGTAGAACGCGACGAAGCGCGGCCGCGACATCGAATCCTCGATGTTGTTGCCGAAGAGCCACAGAAACCACATGTTCCCGAGCAGGTGCATCCACGAACCGTGCAGGAACATGTGCGTGAAGACGTTGCGCAGTTCGGGTCCCTGATCGACGACACAGACGAGGTTGTCGCCCATGGGCCAGCTCGTGCCGGGCGCCACCGTGCCGAGGAGTTCGCCGGGAATCAGGCCGTAGTTGCAGACCGATGCGGCCAGCGGCATCGTCGCGCCAGCCCCCTGCACCACGATCCACGCGAGCACGCACGCGGCAATCAGCCCGATGGTGACGACCGGCGTGCGAAGGGTGACGTTCTCGTCGTGATAAGGAAACACCGTTCGTGAGAGTAGCGGGAAGGACCGCGCGGCAGCAAGACCAGGAACCCTACGGCCGCACCTCGAACAGCGCGTCGCGTTGCGTGGCCGCCTGACCCGCGGCTACCTCGACACGCACGACATAGCGGCCTGCGGGCAACGTCTCCAGCGGCAGCGGGAGCTCGCCGATGAACAGCAGGACCTTGCGACGCCGCGGTGCCTCGCTCATCGCCGCGACCACGTGGCCCAGGGTCTCGAGCACGCAGCGCCCGCAATCGCAGCCCCCGGCCCACGCCCTGTCGCCCGGGATAGGCGACGGATTCAACGCCACAGGCGTCTCGCCGGTGAACGTCGACTCGATGGCCGCCAGCAGCCGCGCCCGATCGGCTGTGAATCCCTGCACACGACCGTTGTCGGCAAACGCACCGGATCGCACGACTGCTGCCACGTCCCCGGGACCAAGCTGATCGATGGCGGCCAGCGCCACGGCGCGCGCCGTGGCTACGGGCGCCCCCGAGGGAATCGATCGATCGAGCAGGATGACCACGAGCCGGCCTTCCGCCGGCAGATCGTTGGTCACGACGTCCCTAGATCGATCGCGCACCGACGACGCCTGCATCGCGCTGTCCGACTCCCTCGTCGGCACGTCGACGACGGAGAACGCGACGATGGGCCGGGCAGCGCCGTCTTCGAGGACCACGAAATCGTCGGCGGTGAGGCCGCGGACCGGTCGCCGATCGCCATCGAGCACGGAGACGTCGACAGTGATGAGGTCTGTGCCGACACGGAGCGGTGTCTGGGGCACGCCCGCGGACTGATCGGCAAAGACCGTGACTGTGATGAGGCCGGCGAATACGAGTGCCGCCGCGCCTCGCCGCCCCTTCCCCGCCGCCGTGCCGCCGCGCCGCCCGCAGCCGCGCTCCCTCATCGCACCACGCGGAACGCCAGCAGCCGGCGTTCGGATTCGCTGCCGGCTGTGGCGACCAGTTCGATCACGTAGTCCCCTTCGGGCAGCGACGCCATGGGCAAATCCACAGCCACCACATCAGGTGAGGATGTCGTGGTCGCGATCGGCAGCGGCTGGCCGAGCGGTCCGCCCGTGCGATCGAGCAGGCGTGCCACGCGGCTCTCGACCGGCGCGAGCACGGGCCACTCCACGTGCAGCCGCTCGGCGCGTGTCAGGCGCGGATCGGCAAGCGGCCGCAGCGGCGCACGGGGAGACGGCGCCGCGCGCCACCCGATCGATTGCCCGATCAGGCGCGCCGCTGATGCCGCGATCTCGAGTCGCTGCTCCAGACGCTCATCCTGCGCCGTCGCCTGCACGACCACCTGCCAGACGCCCGGGGCCGCATCGGGTACGGGGATCGTGACGACAGCGCTTCGGGCACCAGCCGCCATGTCGACGGCAGCCGAGGCGGACGCACCATCGGATCGCGTGGCCACCGCCTGCACGGTGCCGCCCTCGCGCCACGCCGCACGTGACGCCGTGGCCGCGGCCAGTTCCACGGCGACGTGCAGTCCGTCAGGCATGGCGGCGCCGGAGACGAACAGCTCGGCTCCCGTCCGCGCGGCTGCCAGCGTCGCCAGCGCATCGTCGACGGCCGACGGCTCCGCAACCGCGCGTGGGGCCGAGGCCGCGGCCACCATCGCCGGCGTCGGCGCCAGATAGCCGGGACGCGCCGACACGCGGACGCCGGGCTGGTTCACCTTCACCTCGATCTTCCGGAACCGGCCGTTCGCCGCCGCGTTCGTCGAGTAATAGCCGAGCAGATAGAACGCCGACAGATCATCGGAGACGCGCCGCGCGCCACCAACCAGATCGTTCGTCGAGACCACGGCCATGCCATCGGTGTTGTCGGCCATCGTCATCAGCGTGTCCGTCGCCTTCGTCCGCGTGGTACGCAGGCCGCCGACATCGATCGGATAGAACGAGACGTTGGCCTGCTGCGCGGATGTCAGCAGCTGCCTGAACCGCATGTCGAAGTCGATGCCGGCCAGCCGCCGAATCTCCGAATCGCACCACGCCCGGTCCTGCGCGTACGGCTGCATCGACTGGCCGATCCCGATCCGACCGCCGGGCCCCACGCCCACGGCCGGCCTGTCGCCGCCGCTGACCGACGTGTTGACCAGTTCGGGACGAGGCCCGCGCGGCACCCAACCCTCGGACACGAACAGCACGTTCTTCCGCTCGTCACGCAGATCGCCGAGCCTGATGATCAGGTGCTCGAGGCTGGTCATCAGCAGGTCGTCGCGGGACAGATCGATCAGCGGCGCTCCAGGCGTATCGAGGCTCAGATACGCCTCGCAGACGGCGAGGCGCTGTTCCAGCGGCGTCCGGACCTCGTTGCTCGATCGATCCAGCTGGCCCCATGGCCAGTATTTCTCGAGCTCGGCCGCAAGGGTCGTCGTCTGTCGACCGAACACGAGCTGACCGATGGGCACCTCGGCGGTCAGCACACCGAACAGGTCGTTCGCACCAATCGTCCGGGTCAGGAACTCGAGCACCGGCTGCCGCGCGTAGTGCGCGCCCGCGACCGTCGTATGTTTCAGATCAAGATAGACAACAAAGATACGGTTACGCGGGTCGGCGGCCTGCCTGTCGCTGTCGGCCTTCGTGTTCGGATCGCGCCGCTCGTTGTCCGGCGGATTCGGATCGATGCGAATGAACTGGAATCCCTCCACCGTCTGCGGGACGCCGTCCTCGAACACCTGGAAGTCGCCGGGCGCCAGCCCCTCGATGACCTGGCCATCCCGGCGCGGATAGACGTCGACCGAGACGAACGTGGTGCCGGCCCGGAAGACGGGCGGTGCCGGCGCCTGCGGCGTGGGCTGCTGCGCAGCGATCGGCCACGCGTGAAGGACCACGACGAGCGCCGCGCACACGGCCGCCAGCGGCCAGGCCAACAGACGACATCGTCCGGCGATCGGCATGGGATTCTGCATCATAACCTCTCCGCCGTCGTCGGGTGACGCAGGCGTCACCTTCACGCCATCGCCTCAACGGACCGCGAACCGCACCAGTCGCGCGGCCGTCCGCTCACCGATTGCCGCCTCGACGCGCAGCAGGTATTCACCAGGCGCCAGGTTCTGCACCGGCAGCGTCAGGCGCGACGTCGCCGTTCGGTTCGTCCCGAACTGATCGGGCGCCAGCACGATCGATTGATCACGTTCCGCGACGTCGTGCGTGTCGATGATGCGCACACGCAGGGAAGCGGGTTGCAGGCTGTCGGTACGTTCGGTGCCCTGGGAGATCTGGAGAAGCGCCTGCACCTGGTCGGTGCGGGCGAACGACCGTTCCGTGGTCGGCGCGGCTGGCACGGACGCCGCCGCGCTCGCAGGGCGCTCGATCGCGATGTCCGACAGCGCGAGCCGCTCGCTCGCGAACGCCGGTACGACGATCTGCGAGAAAACACTGGCCATCGTGTCCGTCGTGGTATCGGTCACCGCCACGCGCACTTCGTAGTCGCCTGGCGGAAGCACCAGATGTGTCGGGAGATGGATGGGCACGCCGGTATTGGACGCGGGGCGCGGTCCGGGAATCGTCGACGTCTGCCGGGCCGACGCAACGGACCGGCCCGCCTGGTCGACAGCACTCACCGATACGTCGAGCGGAATGGACGACGCGGTGTCGTACACGAAGCCGCTCACATCCACGCTGGCGCTGACGATGGCATCCCCGCCGTCCGGGCTCGCGAACGCGGCCACCGCCATCGTCAAGGGACGGGTGGCATCCGGCAGCAGGCCGTTCACGGCATCATCCGGCGCCACGCCGCGCCGCACGCTGGCTGGGGCGGACGACGTCGCCTCGGATGCCGCTGGCGGCAGATACCGTCGTCGGGTCGATACCTGCACGTCGCGGCGTGCGACCTTCACGTCGATCGATCGGAACGCGCCGGCATGTGGATCGCGCGCGGCCTCGAAGCCGATGAGATAGTACGACTCACTCTCGCGGAAGATCGCAGACACCGTCTGTTCCGGCGCATTGCGATTGACCACCGTACGGCCGCCGGTCAGATCGGGAAGGACACGAAGCGTGCCCTGCGTTGCCAGCGCCTCGTTCATTTCGGCCTGCAGGGCTTCCCTGCGCAGCCGCGCGGCCACACCCTCCGGCAGAGCGCCAAGATTCTTGGTACTGGCCCGTGTGTGTGGTCCCACGCTGGCGACGAGGACGTGGATGGCGAGTTCATGCAGGTCGGCGGGTGCCTGCGGGAGCTGTCCTGCGTACACTCAAGGCCAAAGGACACGTCGATCACGAGGAAGAAGGCAAGACGCACCGCTACTTCGCCACCGTCACGGAGAAGGCCGCGCGCCGCAGTGCCCTGTCGAAGATGGTCGACCGCGTGTTCGGCGGCTCGGCCGAACTGCTCCTGACGCACCTGGTCGAGGACCGCAAACTCTCGGCCGACGAAATCAAGCGCCTGCGGGCACTGATGCAGCGGAAGTCGGGTCCGTAGGAGACACACGATGCTCGCCGCTGTGGGACTCTACGCACTCGTCCTCGGGGCGCTGTTTGCCACGGTTGACGCCCTCGTCGACCGCGCCGCCACACTCGGCCGTCGCCCCCGGCGCTGGATCTGGGTGGCCGCGCTCACCGCGAGCCTCGGACTGACGGCGGCCGCACCGTGGCGCTCGACCGACGCGCCGGACACCGGCGCCGCATCGTTGGGCGTCACCCTCGCAGTCGGCGCGACCGAATCGACGAATGCCGTCGCCGCTCCGCGCGCGTCGATGCCTTCACCACCGCGACTACCAAGCTCGATCCGCTGCTGGCGCGCCTCTGGATCGCCAGCAGCGCGGTGCTCACCGCCCTCATGCTCGTCGGCGCCATGACGCTGGCCCGGCAGCGACGTCAGTGGCGCGAGGCCATCGTCTCCGGTGAGCCGGCCCTGCTCTCCCCGACAACGGGCCCCGCCGTCGTCGGACTCCTGTCTCCGCGCATCGTGCTGCCAGGCTGGGCGCTCGGGCTCGACGCCGCGTCGCTCGACCTGATTCTGCGACACGAACGCGAACACGTGCGCGCACACGATCAATGGTTGATGCGCGTCGCCGTCCTCGCCGTCACGGTGATGCCGTGGAATCCGCTGGTCTGGTGGATGGCGTCGCGGCTGCGGCTGGCCGTCGAGCTCGACTACGACGCGCGCGTGCTGGGCGCGCGCGGGTTCGCGGACGGACGCGGCGGCGTACGGCGAACTCCTGCTGCTCGTAGTCGAACACCATCCGCGACGCGGCCTGCTCGCCTCGCCCGCGCTCGTCGAAGGCCGGTCGAGCCTCGCAACCCGCATCTCGGCCCTGTTTCCGGACGCCGTGCGCTTCGCGCGCACCAGGGTCATCTCAGCCACCACCGCGGTACTGGCCTCCGCAATCGCGGCGCTGATCCTGCCGCTGCCGCTACCGCGGCTTGTCGCAGCGCCGACGACGATCGACCGACTACCAGGCACCGATGGGCGCTGGCGATGTAACGGCCGAACCCGGAAGCTCACTGACCAGTTCTCTGCCACCGGCTGATTTCGTCTTCGAGTATCCGTGTCAGATCGCTCTGGCCCAAGGCTTTCTCGAGCAGCGCGAGTGTCGCCCGAATTCGACCGACGTCGAGTGCATCCCCGCGCTCGGACAGCACGCCACGCACATCCCCGATGTCCTTCTCGCGCCCGGCAAGAAGCTTCGTGACGATCAGATCTTCAGGGCTGATGAAACGGACGAGGGTACCGGCGACGTCGATCGGCACGGCTCGCTCAAGAAACTGCTCCTCGAGCCCCGGCCCGCCGAGGACGAGATCGAGGGCAAGCCCGGATGCGCCGTGTTCCAGCGGCACAACGCGTGTGGTCCGGATGAAGGCGGGCGTAGCGTCGACACGGAGCGAGAAGCCATGCGTCTCGAGCGCACGCACCAGGTCGTCGGTCGAGACGCCGCACTTAACGGTCACATCCACATCCGTCGTCAGGCGCGGCCGCCCCCAGACCAGTGCCGCCTGTGCGCCGAATACGTACCACGGAGCGCCGACCGCACCCAGCGCAACCGTCAGATCCGAGAGGAGTTCAGCAGGGCCGGCGGCTGACGACACGCAGGGCTTCCCCCACCCGCTGGTGAACCAGAAGATCGTCGAGACGCTGTTGACGCGTGGGCCAACCGGGACGAATCTGCTGAGCGTGCGCGCGCAACCGATCGGCGACGCTCAACACGTCGGCCGGGCGACGCGCCTTGAGTCGGTGCCAGGAGCGAGTCTTCGACGTCGCGACGGCCGACCAATCTCGACGCACGAACTGCTGCACCGCGTCACGGTCCACCGCGGGATCCTACCATCTGCTGGTGTACCCTTCGAATGCGGCCGTGAGCCGGCTGAATAACGCAGGCTCCCAAGCCGGAAATTCGAAGGCGGAGGCCGGAACTCGAGGCTGCTGAATTCTTCGGCAACCTGCGACATCGAGCGTCGAGCCGCGACACCGCCAGGGTGAGCATGTTCGCGTCGCACGGCCCCGACGATCAGCAGAACGAGCTCGCGCAGATCGGCCGCGAGCGACTGACCACCGGCCACGAACAGGCCGCGTCGCATCATGGCCAGGCTGAAGCGCGTTGTCGTCATGCTGATCACGATCGACACGCCGATGGCCGTCGCAATGAAGGGCGTGCCCGCGACGCGATGCACGACATACTCCACACTGTGCGCCAGCGCCGGCAGCACGACGATCGCCTGGAGCGTGGCCGCACGTTGCGCCCGGCGGCGCGCAAAGTACGTGGTCAGTGCGCCGTAGAAGCCGGCCGAGCAGATGCGATAGAGAAACTCTGTCAGGCAAGCCGCAGCGGCCGCGTCGAAACCGGCCGGCAGATTCACGGTGAAGAATACGGGCGCGCGCATCGTCGCGCTCACCAGCGCCGCCTTCCAGTTCCAGACTGCACACACGCGCCGGCGGGCCGCCGCACCGGTGGTGACGGGCACCATCACGAGGCTCGGGGCGCGGTCGCTGATACGCGCGCGCGTGTCGGGTCAGCGGGGCGGCGCGCCAGCGCCGCTGCGGTCTGCGCGTCGGCCCACGCCGCCCGCAGCGGCGCCGTGGCGGCGGCCCACGATCGACCGACTGCGTAGTCGCGTGCGGCTGCGGCGACCGCACGACGACGAGACGGATCTCGCACCAGTTCCAGCACGGCGCCGGCAAAGGCCGTCGCATCGCCTGCGGGACAGACCGTACCCGTCACGCCCGGTCGCATCTGCTGACACGGCCCGCCTCGGTCACTCACCACGACGGGCAGGCCGGACGCCTGCGCCTCGAGCACAACGTTGCCGAACGTGTCCGTCGCACTGGGGAACAGGAAGAGATCCGCCGAAGCCATTGCGATCGCCACCTGATCGTGGGGCAGCGCACCGGTGAACACGGCGCCGGGTACGAGCCGTCGCAGTTCCAGGTCGAGCGGTCCATCGCCCACGAAGATCATGCGATGGTCCACGGCGTGCCGATGGAGGAGACGCTGCACGTCGCCGATCACGCGCAGTCCCTTCTCTGCCGACAACCGGCCCGCATACAGGATCGCCGGACGACGGTCGTCCACCCGCCAGGTGCGCCGCCATGAGTCGGATCGGCGGGCAGGGGAAAAGCGCTCGCCGTTCACGCCGCGAGGCCACAGACGCAGATCCGGCGCGTAATCGAAGGCCGCGAGCCGCTCCGCGGTGGCGACGGACGGCACGAGCAGCGAGGCACAGGGTCGATAGAACCAGCGCATGTACGCGTCGAACGCGGTACCGAGGCGCGGCGACCCGCTGAGTACGCGCACGTACTCGCCGAGTTCCGTGTGGTAGCTGCCGACGACCGGCAGACGACGGCGCGCGGCGATCCAGCGCCCGGCGAGCCCGACCGGACCAGGCGTGGCCAGGTGCACGACGCTGATCCGGTCGGCGTCGAGCTGACGCAGCATGCGCCGTACGCGGGGCCAGTACGCGCGCATCTCGCGGTACCACGGCAGTCCGACGCCGAAGGACGCGGTGGCAAAGTAGTCGGGCGCTTCGACGTCGGTCTCGGCGGCCGTGAAGATGCGGACGCTGCCCGGCGTTCGCATCTCTTCCAGCACGGCACGCCACGTCGTGGTGACGCCGTTGATCTTGTCGAAGTCGTTGTCGGTGAAGACGGCGACGCGCATCACGCCAGCTCGGGCACCCGCAGCATCGGAAACCGCGCCATGTCGCGCAGCAGCGACCGGTTGAACCGCGCCTCCAGCGTGAAGTGCAGGGAGGCCAGCACCAGCGGCACCGAGATCAGCGGCGATCCGAGGGCGAGGCACGCGACCATCAGCTGCCGACGCCAGCGCCACGGCTGCTCCACGAACGCGCGTCCGTGTTCGGCGTAGAGCGACGACGTCATGCGGATGACGTCGGACGACATCGTCAGCACGTTGCCGTGCCGGCCGCCGACGCGCACACGACCGGCGCGGAGCTCATCGAGGAATTCATCGCGGTTCGTGGCGTGCGGGGCCTCGACCCACGTCTGGCCGACGCCGCGCATCGTGTGGCAGTCACTGCCGGCGATGCCGACCTTGCCATGCGCGGCGGCCAGCTGCGTGGCCGTACGGTTCTGCAGTCGCAGGCGGGAGCCGTTGATGACTTCCAGACCATCGATCCACGGGATCAGGGCGGCCACGTGCGCACCGGTGATCCGGCCGTTCACACGTGAGGCGACGTGATTGAGCGAGACGAACAGTCGCTGCTGTTTCAGATACGGCAACAATTCGCACACGTCGCCACGCAGTCGCTCGATGTCGGCGAACTGCGCCTCGTTCAGGCCGAGGACACCCAGGTGGACGCGCACGCCGTCGCCGGCGAAAACGCCCGTGACCTCGCACCCGACGATGACATCGGGTCGATCGGCGATCGCGAGCGCGCCGGCGATGACGTCGTGGTCGGTCAGGGTGACCAGGTCCATACCGCGCGCCTTGGCGAGCCGGTAGACCCCTTCGGGCGAGTTGTAGGACTCGCGCATCAGCCGGGAAAGTCCCGCGATGGTCGAGTACCCGGAGTAGCTGGAGTGCACGTGCGTGTCGAGTCTCACCAGACCTCCCAGGCCGACCCGCCACGAACGCCGGGCCGTATGGTGCGGGCGGACGGCGATGGTCGGCAGGAAGTCGGTGCGGCGAGCGCCGGCTCATCCGGCCGGCGGACAGCGCAGTCCCTGACCGGCCATCGTCGCCCGCCGGCAGCAGGATGAGCATCGCGGGACGGGGTGACGGTCCGATGTCGGACCAGGAACGGCGGCGTTAACTCGATGTACCGTGCGTGCGCCGTTCCGGTGTATCTTGCTGAGACCCCCAGCGCATCGCCTGAACGATGGCGGGCCCCCTCCCGGTGCCAGCAGTCTTCAGGTCAGGGGACCTTCATCGCTTCATACCCGACAATCGACAAAGGACCATCACCATGCGTATTTCCATGCTCAAAACCTGTTGTACTGCCGCGGCCCTCGTGCTCGGCCTGACCCTTCCCGCCGCGGCCCAGCAGCCTTCGCGGCCGATCTCCGGAGGCGACAACCAGACCATGCTCGTGGGTCTGGGCCTTTCCCTGCTCGATGCGGGCGACAACACCGGCATCGGTGGTGGCGTCAACGTCCTGTTCAACGCCCTCACGTCCGGCAATACGGGCCGACTCGGCATCGTGGGCGACTTCGGGATCAACGACAACGACTTCGGCACGGTGACGACCTTCATGGGCGGCCCGCGCTTCACGTTCAACACGTCGGGCAAGGTATCGCCCTACGGCCAGTTCCTCGTCGGGATCGTGCACTGCTGCGGCGACAACGAGTTCGAGCCCGCGATTGGCGGCGGTGTCGACATCGCGTGGACGCCGCAGGTGAACTTCCGCGCGGAACTGCAGTTCTTCCTGGGCGACTCGGACGCGGTGCGCTACTTCTTCGGTGTCTCGCTGCCGATCAACAAGCGGTAGCGATCGGCCGATCGACGCACGGACTGCGACCCTGGGGCTTCAGCCCCAGGGTTTCCGCGGATCCCCGCACGCGCCTGCTAGACTGATCCGGTGTCTTCGCCCATCCTCGGCCTGCACCATGTGACGGCAACGGTCGACGACGCGCAGGCCGACCTCGACTTCGCGGCGGGCGCGCTGGCCCTTCGACTGGTAAAGAAGACCGTCAACTTCGACAACCCCTTCGTCTACCACTTTTATTACGGCACCCGCGTCGGCAGCCCCGGCACCATCTGGACGACGTTTCCCTACGGCGGGCACGGCATCCGGCGGGGAGTCGTCGGCGCAGGGCAGATCACGGCCACGGCGTTCTCCGTGCCGGCGGGATCGAGCGAATCCTGGCGCGAACGTCTCGACGCCAGGCACCTCGATCCGATCGAGATTGATCATCGCTTCGGTGAGCCGGTCCTCGCGCTGCGCGATCCATCGGGACTCGTCATCGAGCTGATCGAAGCGGCGCACGACACGCGCGACCCCTGGCCCCTGGCCAACGTCCCGGCCACGCAGGCGATTCGCGGCATTCACAGCGTCACGCTGACGAGCCGCGCGGCGGCCAGCACGCGCGACTTCATGACCGATGTCCTCGGGTTCACGACGGACGGCGAGGAAGACGGACGCGTGCGGATGACAATCGGGGGCGATGGTCCCGGACACATCTTCGACGTCGTCGCCGGAGACGGCCGGCCGCCGGGCCGCAACGGTCTGGGCACGGTGCACCACGTGGCCATGGCCGTGCATACAGAAGAGGAACAACTCGCCATCCGCGAGCACCTCGTGTCGCTGGGTGTGATGGTGACGCCCGTGCAGGACCGCCAGTATTTCCAGTCGATCTATTTTCGTGAACCTGGCGGAGTCCTCTTCGAGGTCGCGACGAGTGCGCCGGGATTCACGGCCGACGAATCCGAAGACGCGCTTGGGGCGCAGTTGAAGCTGCCACCCTGGGAAGAATCCAAGCGTGCGACGATCGAGGCCGGTCTCGCCGTGGTCACCCTCCCGCGATGACGAGCGCCACCGACCCCCACGCCGACCTGCCGGTCGTTACGGCAGGCGCGGCGCTGACAGACGCGACGGTCGCGGTCATCGCGATCCACGGACGCGGTGCCTCGCCGCTCGACATCCTGATGCTCGAGTCGAGACTCGCGCATCGCGACGTGGCCTGGCTCGCGCCGACCGCCGCGGGCCGCCGCTGGTACCCTCATCGCTTCATCGCGGAAATCGCGGCCAATGAGCCGGACCTCGGATCGGCGCTGCGACGCATCGAGACGCTGGTCGACGAGATCCTCGAGGCCGGCATCCCGCACGATCGCATCGTGTTCCTCGGCTTTTCGCAGGGCGCGTGCCTCTCGTCCGAGTTCGTCGCGCGCCAGCCGCGCCGCTGGGGCGGGCTCGTGATGCTGAGCGGCGGCCTGATCGGCCCGCCCGGCACCACGTGGACGACGCCGGGTTCGCTCGCCGGGACGCCGGTGTTCATCGGGTGTTCGGACGTGGACGCGCACATCCCGCTGGCGCGCGTCGAGGAGTCGGCCCAGGTGCTGACGCGACTCGGCGGCGACGTCACGCTGCGGATTTACCCGGGCATGGCCCACACGGTCAACGCAGACGAACTGGATCACGCACGGTCGGTACTCGATCGTGCGCGCGTCCGGCAATAGCCGATCGCCGACCGCTCAGGCGTCAGGCAGGACTGTCGAGGACGCGGATAATCGCGGCCGTCACCTCGGCGGGCTGCCGCGTGCCGTCGATGGTGGCGAGCGCCCCGCGCTCGCGATAATGCGCAACGAGCGGCTCGGTCAGTGTCCGGTAATGCTCGAGCCGGCGCCTGATCGTCTCGAGGTTGTCGTCATCGCGCGTGATCAGCACGGCGCCGCACTTCGAGCACAGCTCTTCCTCGGACCCATACAGGCTGCGCGACGTCGTGAGCGTCTTGCAGCGCGTGCAGATACGCCGCGACGTGAGGCGCCGCTCGAGCTCGGCTTCGGGCACCTCGAGCACGATGGCGCGCATGGGCGTGGCGCCGACGATGACGTCGAGGGCGGCGGCCTGCGCGAGCGTCCGGGGAAAGCCGTCGAGGACGAAGCCGGCGGCGGTGTCGGTCCGGGCCAGCCGCTCGCGGACGAGGTCGATCATCAGCGTGTCATCGACCAGCGCCCCGGCCGAGAGCAGCGCCTGCACCTGCGCGCCGAGAGGCGTGCCGGCCTTGACGGCCGCCCGCAGGATGTCGCCCGTGGAAATCCAGGGAATGCCGTAGCGCTCGCAGATCAGCGTCGCCTGAGTTCCCTTGCCCGACCCCGGGGGGCCAATGAGGATGACATTGACCTTCCTACCGGCCGGTCGGTCGCTTGATTGAATCTTCTCGGGCACGATCGTAAATAGCTCCTGGCACGCTGCACAGTTATCGAGGTCCCTACGATAGACCGGGGGCCGGCCGCCCGGCTAGGAGAATCGCGGGACACCCGGAGCCCTGGGGCTTCGACCCGGGGAAAACGCACGATCCGCCCAACGCGTGTCCCCCGGAGGCTGACCACCTTCGCACGGGGCTCCGGTGGTCGGCGGGACATCCGGAGCCCTGGGGCTTCAGCCCCAGGGAAGAGCGCACCATCCCCCCCGCGGCCCGCCCGCGCGATAATCATCGTCCGATGGCGCCTCGCCAGGACCGACTCGACGACGTGGCCCTGCCGTGGCTGGTGACGGTGCGCTGGGCGGGCGTGCTGGCGCAGGCCGCGGCGGTGGCGGCCGGCGCCCAGGGACTCGGCGCCACGATGCGCGTCTCGCTGCCGATTGCGCTGATCGCGATCTCGGCGCTGTCGAACGGCTGGCTGAGCTGGCGGCTCGGCCGCCGGCAGCCGGTCACGATGGCCACGGGCGGCTGGCTCGTCTGTGCGGACGTCATCGTGCTCTCCTGGCTGCTCCAGGGCGCCGGAGGCGTGCTCAACCCGGTCAGCATCTTTTTCCTCGTCGACATCGTGCTCGCTGCGCTGGTGCTCGACCGCGCCTGGGCGTGGATCGTGACGACGCTGTCTGTCGGGGGTTATGGCCTGCTGTTTCTCGCCCCGTCCGATGAGGTGGCGGCGGCCACGACGATGCACCCGGAGATCGGGCTGCACGTCCGCGGCATGTGGCTGGCGTTTGCCGCCACGTCGCTGATCGTGGCGATTCTCGTCGGCCGGCTCGCGTCGCTCATCGCCCGCCGCGATCGCGCGCTCGCCGAACTGCGCGACCGGGCCGCCCGTGATGCCAGGCTTGCGGCCATGTCCACGCTGGCCGCGGGCGCCGCGCACGAGCTCAGCACGCCGCTCGGCACGATTGCCGTCGCCTCGCGCGAGCTCGAGATCGCACTGGAGCGGGCGGGTGTCGACCCGGACGTGCGCGAGGACGCGCGGCTCATCCGTGCCGAGGTCGAACGCTGCCGCCTCCTGCTCCACGACATGGCGGGACGCTTCAGCGAGCCGATGGGCGAGGGCATCGAACCCACGGTGCTCCCGACCTTCCTCGATGCGACGCTCGTCGTCCTGTCACCGGCCGAGCGGGCGCGCGTGCGCGTGGACGCCCCCATTCCGGACGTGCCGATCGCCTGGCCGCCGAACGTGATCCGCCGGGCCGTGGTGAACGTCATGCGCAACGCGCTCCAGGCGTCCGCCCCTCACGTCCCGATCCGGATCGCGGCCCGCGTCGGCGACAATGACGTCGTGATGCTCATGGTGAGTGATTCGGGCGCCGGCATGTCGGCCGACGTGCTCGCGCGGGTCGGCGAGCCGTTCTACAGCACCAAGGCCCAGGGCGAAGGCACGGGCCTCGGCCTGTTCGTGGCGCGATCCGCTGTCGAGCAACTCGGCGGTACGCTCCGTATGACCTCGCGCGAAGGAGCCGGCACGACGGTCACGATCGCGCTGCCCGCGCGGCCGGACCGGCCGCACGTCTCATGAGCGCTGCCCCGCTGCTCCTGCTGGTGGAAGATGACGAGCGGCTGCGCGAGCGGCTCGCGCGCGCGTTCGTCACGCGCGGGTTCGACGTGCGGCAGGCGGCGGATCTGCCGGACGCCGAGGCGGCCCTGGCGGCCGATCCGCCGGAGTACGTCGTGCTCGATCTGCGCATGCCGGCCGGCAACGGCCTCGACCTGATTCCTCGACTGCTCGCGGCCGATCCAGCCACGAAGATCGTTGTCCTCACGGGGTACGGCAGCGTGGCCACGGCCGTCGAAGCCGTGCGCCGCGGGGCGGTCCACTACCTGACGAAGCCGGCCGATGCCGACGAGATCGTGGCCGCGTTCTCGCGCGACAGCGCTTCGGCCGACGTCGCAGCCGCGCCGCTCCAGCCCATGTCGCTCGACCGTGTCGAGTGGGAACACATCAACCGTGTCCTCGTCGACTGCGATCACAACATCTCGGAAGCCGCGCGCGTGCTCGGCATGCACCGTCGGTCGCTGCAGCGGAAGCTGGCGAAGTATCCGCCGGGGCGATAGAAGAGGGCTGGAAGGCGACAGGCTGGAAGGAGACGGGAAGGCTGGGAGCCAGGCGGGGAAGAGGCTTCCCGCCTCCTCCCCGCCTGTCGCCTTCCAGCCTTCCTCAGTTGAACGAGTAGCGGAAGCTGAGCATCATCGAGTACGTGTCGCTCAGGAACGCGCTCTTCTGGAACGTGCTGGTGACGAGCTCGTTGTTGGCGGTCGCCATCCGGTAGGAGATGCGCCCCTGCGCGTCGGCAGCCGCGTTGGTCAGAATCGGCAGGCTGTTGGCGCCGGTATTGGCAATCACCGTGCGCTCGCCGACACCCCAGTTCGAGTTCAGCAGGTTCCCGAAGTTGGTGACGTCGAGCCGGATCTCCCCGGCGTTACGACGGCCGGCCACGTTCCGGAACACCTGCTGGATGACGCTGAAGTCCAGCTTCGACCCGAGCGGCATCTGGAGCCCGCCGCGCTCGGCGAGCTTGCCGCGCCTGTTGCGCAGGTAGGGGTCCTGCGCGATGTAGGCCTCGAAAGCCGCGACCTGTTCGTCGACGGTGAACGTGCGACCGCCGGCCGTGAACGGGACGAAGTTCATCTCCGACGCGTCACGCGGCACGTAGATCAGATCACTGTTCGATCCGCCGTCACCGTTCGCGTCGCCGCCATACGTGTAGCTGGCGCGGGTCGTGAAGTTCTGCTGCGACGGACGCGCCTCCCAGAACGCCGAGATCGTCGTCGCCCCGAAGCCGAAGTACTCGCGCGAGTACGAGGCCTGCAGGAACACGCGGTGCCCCATCGTGCCGCCGCTCCAGCCGAGCCCGGGATTGTTGGGATCGCCCGTGTGCTGGTTGTTGGTGAACGTCGAGCCGGCCGTCGAACCGGGATCGATCGTGTTCTTCGCGACACCGTAGCTGTAGGCGCCGCGGAACGACAGGCCGATCGCACTGTTCTTCGTCACGCTGGCCGCGATGTTCCACGAGTAGCCGTCGTGCTGGTTCGTCAGCACGTAGGCGTTCGTGATCACGTTGCCCGCCGTGTTGTTGATGCGGTTCGACGTGTAGCGCGGCCGGTCGTCGACGCCCGCGAACGTCGTCTGCGGCGCGGGCAGGTTCGCGTTGTAGTACGCGTACCCGTTGACGTCCTTCGTGTAGATGTACTCGACCGTCCCGGTCATGCCCCAGGGCAGCCGATGATCGATCCCGACGTTCGAGCGCCATACCTGCGGGAACTTGAAGTTCCTGTCGGTGACGTTCAGCTCGAAGCTCGATGCGCCCTCGCCCGTGACGTTGCTCGGCTTGTAGGTATCCGGGTTCGGGTTGAACGGACGGGTCGTCGTATTGTCGACCACTTCCTCGCCGATGAGCACGCCGGTGTTGCCGAGCTGGTTCGAGATCCAGACGTAGAGCGGCGGCCCGGTGAACAGGCCGGTGCCCGCCCGCAGCTGGGTCTGCTGCCGGCCGCCCAGGTCCCAGTTCACGGCTGCGCGCGGCGACCAGAGCACCTTCGTGGCCGGCATCTCACCGGTCTGGAACTGGATCGGGCTGCCGTCGGGCGCGCGGAACGTGAGGGCGTCGGCCCGCTCGTTCTGGTAGGCCGTGTTGGCGAAGATCGAGGTATCGGCCCGGACGCCGGCCGTCACCGTCACGTCGCGCCGCGGCCGCCACTCGTCCTGCGCGTACGCGCCGGTGTACCAGACGCGCAGTTCCTGCAGCGGCTGATCGAGGCCGGGCACGTTCGAGTACCGCACCTTGAAGCGGCGCAGGGTCACCGGCGACGTCGTGCGGTTCGGGTTGGCCAGATAATCGCCCGTGTCGGCGTAGAAGTCCTCGAGCGAGTTGTAGGTGTAGTTGCTCTGCGGGCAGCAGCTCCAGAAGACGTTCTCGGCCCCGTAGCGCTGCGCCGAGAAGCCGAACGTCAGCGTATGCCTATTGCCGAACTTCGTGAAGTTATTCTGGATCTGGAACGTCCGGTAGCGCAGTTGGTTCTGCACCGTGAACGCCTCGGCGCCGAACGTGGCGTACGAGACCCCGTCCTTGAGGATGTCGACGTACGGGAACAGCGGACCGATATCGCCGCGGCTTTCGTCGTTCGACGTGAACCCGATGATCAGGTTGTTCGACATCGTGCCGCCGATGACCGACGTCCACTCGCCGACGCCCGACTTGATGTTCTCGAGTACCGAGTACTTCGACCGCTCGAAGAAGAGGCCGCCGTTGACGCCGAACGTCCGGCCGACGCCGGCCGACGAGGAGGACGACGGCGGGTTGTCGGAGCTCGAGTCAAGCTGCGAGTAGCGGAAGCTGATCTTGTTCGTGTTCGTCAGGTTGTAGTCGGTGCGGACCAGGTAGCGCTTCGCCGGTGTCTTGCTCGGCAGGTTCTCGTACCCGCCGGTCTCGTAGCCGAAGTTCTGCCGCAGGAACCCGCTCAACTGGTCCAGATCAGAAGCCAGCACGCGTGTGATGTTCCCCCCCACCGGCTCGCCGCCGCGGTTGGCGACCAGCGTCGTGAGCGGCCGCTCCGAGTTCTCGTTCTCGTAGCTGCCGAACGCGAACAGGCGGTTGCGCACGATCGGCCCGCCAAGCGAGACGCCCGTGTTGCGGAACGAGAACGTGCCCGGGTTCACGGCCGCGCCGGCCGCTTCCGTGCCGACGAAGCTGTCGTCGCGCATCCGGTGGTACACCGACGCGCGGATCTGGTTGGTGCCGCTGCGCGTCACGCTGTTGATCGCGGCGCCGATGAAGCTGCCCTGCCGCACGTCGTACGGCGCGATGCTCACCTGCACCTGCTCGAGCGATTCGAGCGAAATCGGCGCGACGCCCGTGCGATCGCCCGGCTGCGCGCCGAGCCCGAACGAGTTGTTGAAGAACGACCCGTCGACGGTGATGTTGTTGAGCCGGTTGTCCTGGCCGGCGAACGACGTGCCGCTGGCCTGCGGCGTCAGCCGCGTGACGTCGGAGATGCGGCCCGAAATCGTCGGCAGCGATCCGATGTCGGTGCGCGTGACGGCGGTTGCCGCCCCCGTGCGCTGCGAACTGAAGACCGGGTCCGACGTCCCCGTGACCGTCACGCTCTCCTGGACACCTGCCAGGCCGAGCACGAAATCGACGTCAGCCGCCACGCCGAGGCTCAGCACGACACTGCCGCGCACCTGCGACTGGAAGCCCGCGAGCGACGCGGTCACCTCGTAGGGACCGCCGACGCGCATACCGGGGATGGTGTAGCGGCCGTCGCCGCGCGTCACGGCCGTGTAGGTGGATCCGGAGGGCTGGTGCACCGCCACGACGGTCACGCCGGGCATCGGCTGCCCCTGCGCATCGTTGACGATGCCGGCAATGGAAGCCGTGGTCACGCCCTGGGCGGCGGCCTCCACGGCGAAACCGCCGAGCACCGCAAGGCTCAGCGTGTGGATCAGAACGACCCGCGACAACATACGTAGCATGTAACCTCCCGTGGCCGGGCACCATGGATGGACGAAGCCTGCGACCCGCCGACGACGTTCGATGCCGAAGGCGGATGGTACCGGGGCAGCGTAACGGTCCGATGAAGGACCGGCTACGTTCGCATTTCAGGTTGAGATGACAGGGCTGAGGATGCACCCCGTTCCACGGCTAACGACGATATCCGCGGAAAGCCCGAGGGGTCAAGCATGGCCGACGTCGTGGCGGGGCTCCTGCTGCCCATGATGGGCACGACGTTACCCATCCGACCGTCGATCGCCGCAGGAACCACGCATTTCCCGCAGGATTTGCCGCATTCGTGGCGGGGACCGGAATCTGTCACGCGTCTTGCACTCTGTCAGGTCGGCTCCCAGCGGAGGTGCAGCATGTCGTTCCCCAAAGCGTCACTCGTCGTTCTTGGCATGGCAGCGTCGATGGCTGTCGGTGTCTGGATGGCTCCGTACGTCACGGGTACCCGTGCGACGCCCACTGTCGATCTTGCGGCCGTCGACTCAGCGCCCGAGGCGGCGCCTGTCGCGACCGCTCCCGCACGTGAGACGCGCACGCCCACCGAAACCACAGTGACCGCGCGCCTGGCGTCGATCACGCCAGACACGCCGGCACTGCACGCGCGGCTGCAGCCGATCCTCGCGCGCGGCACGAAGGTCGAGCTGGCAGCCAGCGGATTCGACAGTGCCGAGCAGTTCGCCACGGTCGCGTATCTCGCGCACAACACGGGCGTGCCCTTCGTCCTGCTGAAGCATCGCCTCCTGAACGAAGGCCGATCGTTGTCCGATGCGGTCACGCTGTCGAAGCCGGATCTCAACGCGGATCTGGAAGTCTCGCGCGCGCAGGCCGAGGCGCGGGCGGAACTCTGGAGTGTAGGGTAAGCCTGGGAGGCGACAGGCTGGGAGGAGACGGGAAGGCCCGGGCCTTCCGGCCTCCTTCCAGCCTGCAGCCTTCCCGCCTTCTTTCAGCGTCTCGGCGTCGCGTCTCCCTCGACGAGTCCCAGCACCCACTTCATCGCCTCGAGATACATCGTCTGGATCGACGGATCGTCCCAGGTGTCTGCCGTGTGACCGAAAGTCGACCAGAACGTCCGCCCCTTGCCGTATGTCCGCGCCATCGCCACGGGGAAGTCGCTGTCGGTCCGGTGCAGATCGGGATGCGCGAGATCGACGGACGCCGGATCGAGGCTGGCCAGCACGCGGACCGTATCGCGTGAATACGGGGACGGACGGAGCACGTAGTATTCCTCCGTGCGCGTGAACGTCGCGGGAAAGTGCTTCATCGCGGGAAAATCCGGTGCTTCGATGCGTACGCGCGCGTCCACCACGTTCCACGGATGGTTGTCGAAATAGCCGCCGACCATCTCGCCGAACTCGGGCCAGCCGTAGAACGCCGCGTTGCCCGAGTGCGCCGCCACCACGCCTTTCCCCTCGTCGCGCACGAACGACACGAAGTCGCGCTTCTGCTGATCGGTCCAGTCCCCCTCACCCGAGATGAACAGGAACACCGCGTCGAAGTCGTCGAGCGTCCGCGCGTTGCGTGCCGGTGCGGGAACCGGCTGCCTGGTGATCCACTGGGAATCGGTGCGGATGAACGTGTCCCACAGGCCGGTGTCGCGACCGAGCCGATCGATGACAGCGAGCGCGTGACTGATCGAGTCGTGCGTGAAGCCTGTGTGCGTATCGCCGAGCGCCAGCACGCGTTTGCGCGCCGGCGGCCCAGCCTGCGCATCCAGTCGCGCCGTCGTGACGACGTCCGTCGCGACGATCGCGACGGCCATTCCGATCGTCGCCAGGCCCAGCATCCATCGTCCGATCATCGTGACTCCCCGGCCGTCATCCGCGTCCGTACGGCCAGGACACGCGCGGCCTCCGGCATCGCCTTGTAGTAAGCGTCGAGCGGATAGCACCCGGAGATGAACCCCAGGCGCGGTCCGGTCGTGCAGTCGCTGAAGGTACGGCACAGGTCCCCGCGCCGGATCGGCCGGCCCGCCAGCACGTCGGCAGGCAGATCCGGATACGAGAGGACGATGCGCCCGAGGCCGACGAAATCGGTCAGCCCCTCGCGGACGGTGTACTGGCCCACGTGCGGCAGCCACTCCTGAAGGTAGCTGTAGGCCGAGCCGACGAACGTCATCGTGGGAAACGCCGCCTTGAGCCGCGCCGTCGCGTCGATCTGCCGCGCAACGCCGTGGAGCGGATCCTCGGGCGGCAGGTACCCATCGGCCGGCGGGAAGAAAGCGGGCCGCTGCGTGTGCGGGCAGTAGTACGGACTGCCGCCCGTGACGCAGATCAGTCGCACGCCGAGTCGCTCGAGCATCGCGATCAACTGCCGGCCCTCGTCGAGCGCCGCGTGCATGTCGCCCGCGTCGGCCAGGCCGAAGCCGATCGGCGGGTCCTGCGGCATGACACCGTCCGGTTCGCCGACGCCGTCGGTCCCCTTCCGATACGGCACGAGATCGAAGGCGGAGAGCCGGACACCGATCTTCAGTCCGGGCACGGCGGCCTGGATCCCCTCGATGATGGCGCGCGGGAATCGCAGACGATGCTCGAGCGATCCGCCGTACCGCCCGGGGCGCTGACGGGCGCCGATCAGTTCGTGCCCCAGGTAGCCGTGACACAGCTTCACGTCGACGAACTGGAACCCGCACGCCGCTGCGCGCCCCGCCGCGACGATGAACTCGTCGACGAGCCGATCGAGATCGTCGTCGGTGAGGACCGGCACGGGTCCGGCGACGCGCGCGTCGAGGATCGGGTGCGGCCCGGCGGTGAGCGGCTCGGGACGATCCGACGCGTTCGGCTTCGCGAATCGGCCGGAGTGCGTGAGTTGCAGCCCGATGACCAGATCGCTGTCAGCGCTTGAGCCAAACATGTTTCGGTGAGACTGCACAAGATCCTCGCGCAGCGCCGCGATCGACGCCTGCGTGCGGTCAGCCATCAGCAGCTGGTTCGGGCTCGCGCGCCCGTCGTGACGTACGGCCACGGCCTCGCCGCCCCAGATGAGCTTCGCGCCGCTCGCCCCGAAGCGTTGCCAGCGACGCCGCGTGTGATCGCTCGGCTGGCCGTCGAGCGTGCCGTCCCACCCTTCCATGGGCAGCACGCAGAAGCGGTTGCCGATGTGGAAGCCGTCGACGTCGATCGATCGGGCCAGCGGGGCCTGGTCGCCCGACGCCAGCGTGTCGTCGAAGTCGATCCCGATGCCGCTGCGTTCGAGGTGTGCGCGGAAGAGCGCGGCGGTCTTGAGCGTTGCCATACGGGGGAACGCCGGTCGGCTCATCGATCCAGATCTCCCAGCACCCGATCGATCCGATCGAGGATGTCGGCAAGCAGCGGCACGTCGGTCGACGGCCGCCCCGCGCCCTGCGGGTGTGCGCCATCGGTGGCAATCAGACCGCGCAGTTTCAGGAATTGTGCCGCCGAGTGCTTGTAGGCAGGCACCGGCGCACGGAACGCGAGTTGCCCGAGATACTGCAGCAGATCGTTGACGAGGAACGCCCGCGGATCGCCCTCGCGCCAGAGCCTGTCACGCGCCGCAAACGCCTCGACGTGGAACGCCGAGAGCCCCAGCAGGTAGTCACTGCCGTAGAAGACCATGTCGATGGCCAGGTCGTTCCCCGTATACACCGTGAAGCCCGGCCGGTGCGCGTCGCGCAGCGCGAGGCGTCGCCATTCGGTCGTGCGATCGAGCGAGGAGTGCTTCGCGCCGATGAACGGCTCGAGGCTCATCAGGCGACGGAACAGATCGTCCGAATAGATCCGCCCGAACGACGCGAACATCGCCCCGAGTTCGAAGGCGAGCATGGGACCGCCCTCGACGGCCACGCCGGCGTACACATCGAAGATCTCGTCCTCGCTGCGCGTGCCGAGGGCCGACGACTGGAACAGGATCGGCGTGCCGCCCGCGGTACGGACCGCGTCGATCTCGCGCAGATACAGACGAACCGGATCGCCCGTTCCGCCCTCGATGAAACAGCCGGCCACGAAGGAACGTCCCCGACCGACCTCGGCCGTCTCGGCGAGCACGCGCGCGCGTTGCGCGGCAGTGATGAGGTTGACGTAGCCGGTGTCCATGTTCACGGCTGGCGTGAGTCCGGCCGCCCACGTGCGATCGAGCAGGAGGCGGAACGCGGCCCAGTCCGGGCCGTCATCCGGCAGCCACGGCAGCAGGACCGCTGACGCACCGTTGATGGTGCGCCCGGGCTTGAGCGCAGGGATGTCCACGTGAATGTCCGGCAGAAGGATACCACTGCCGTCCTCGCGGCCTCGCCCGCCTTTCAGGAATGTGTACGCGGGTCGCAACTTGTAACGACACGCGAATCACGTGTTGCCGAACGGCCCGCAATCGGGCTGGCAGCGGACTTGCTCGTGGAGAGCGACGCGGCCCTCCCATGTCGTCATCATTCTCGTCATCCGCCTCGTCAGACTCACACGCGTCGCCACCAGACACCTCGCAGGATCCGGCAACTCCCGGCCACGGCTTCGGGCGCGGCGCGCTCGATCCCGCGGCGCTGCCGTTCATGCCGCCGCCCCGCAAGCCCCGGGCCGGGCGGCGACGCCTGTCGATCCTGCTCGGCATGCTCGCGTTGATCTGTATGGCAGTGCCGTCGATCGCGTACCTGCGGACGGCCTCGAGCCCGGCCCCGGACGCGGCCGCCTCGGCCGCCTTCGCCACGGCCGCAGCGGCCACCGTCACCCCTCCACCTGTTGTCGGCGTCGTCCAGGTCACGTCGAACCCGGTCGGGGCGCAGGTGCTCATCGACGACGAACCGCGAGGCGTGACGCCGCTACGGATCACGCTGCCGCCGGGCGACTATACGCTCCAGCTGCGCAACAACACGGTCACGCGCGTCCTGCCGCTGACCGTGGAGGCCAACGCCACGGTGCAGCCGTTCGTCGACCTCGTGCCGAGCCTGGCCTCGTCGGGTCGTCTCGAAATCTCGTCGGACCCGCCGGGCGCGCGCGTGGTGGTCGACGGCACCTCGCGCGGCGTGACGCCGCTCGTGCTGGCCGCGGTGCCGGCCGGCCAGCATCGCGTCGTGGTCACCGATGGCACGCTCACGGTGAATCGCGTGGTCGACGTCGTGCCGGGCGGCGCCGTCACCGTCGCGGCCGCCATGACGCCCGCCGGGGCGACGGGCGGCTGGATTACGGTGCGGGCCCCGTTCGAGATGCAGATTGTCGACAACGGCCGGATCGTCGGCACCACGAGCAGCGAACGCATCATGCTGCCCGTCGGCACGCACGCGCTCGAACTGCGGGCCGCGGCATACGAATTCAAGGCGGACGTCACCGTCCAGGTGCAGGCCGGACGCACGGTGGACGTACCGGTGACGCTGCCCAGTGGATCCCTCTCGATCAGCGCCATGCCGTGGGCCGACGTCTGGATCGACGGCCGCGCCGTCGGGCAGACGCCGCTCGGACACATCGCCGTGCCCGTTGGCGAACACCAGGTCACCTGGAAGCACCCGCAGCTGGGCGAACGCTCGCAGACCGTGCGAGTGACGACGCACACGGCCACGCGGGTGGGGGTGGACTTCGGGCGATGACCGGATGGGCCGCGACGATCCTCGTGCTCGCGCTCGGGGTCCAGCAGCCGTCGGGATCGCTGGACGCCGACGCGCTGACGCGCGTGCGCGAACTCTACGCGCTGGCGTCATACGAGGACGCGTTGGCGCAGCTCGATGCGGCCGGCGCGCGCGTCGATCCCTCGCGCGCGGCGCAGTACCGCGCGCTCTGCCTGCTGGGATTGAACCGCGTCGCCGATGCCGAGCGCACGATCGATCGGCTCGTCGTCGATCACCCGTCCTATGCGATCGCCGAGGCCGAGGTCCCGCCGCGCCTGTTCGCGCTGTTCCAGGCGGCACGGGAGCGATTGCTGCCATCGACGGCACGGGCCCGTTATCTGGAGGCGCGGGCCGCCTTCGATCGCGGGCAGTTCCCGCAGGCCGCACGCGGATTCCGCGAGGTGCAGACGCTGCTGGCCGACCCCGCGTTCATCGCCGACATCGATGGCCTGCGCGATCTGAAGGCCCTCAGCGACGGGTTCCTGGATCTCGCGGAGCGTGAAATCCAGCAGGCCGCGACGCCCGCGCCCGCTGCCGGCACGGCGAGCCCTGTTGCGGCCGCATCGACAATCGCCACGCGCGATCCGGCGCCGGCGCCAGATCCGGTCCGGATCTACTCGGACGCCGATTCCGATGTCCAGCCGCCCGTCGACGTGCAGCGTCGCCTGCCGACCTGGGCGCCGCCGCCGGCGCTGGCGCAGAGCGAGTTCCGGGGCCTGCTCGACGTGAGCATCGACGAGACCGGGGCCGTGACCGCGGCGACGCTGATTGCCCCGATCCACCCGTTCTACGACGGCACGCTCGTGGAGGCCGCCACGCGCTGGCGATTCCGCCCGGCCCTCAAGGACGGCACGCCGGTGCCCTATCGCAAGACCTTCGCGATCGTCCTCGGTCGCAGATAGCGGCGGCGCGATCGGCGGGCGGCGCGGCGGCGCGATCGGAGCCCCGAGGCTTCAGCCTCGGGGGATCCCCCTGGGGCTGGAGCCCCAGGGCTCCTCCCAGCCTGTCGCCTCCCCGCCTCTCTTCTATACTGTTTCCCCGATGGCGAGCCTGATTGAAGCGATCGAGATCAAGCGGAAGATGTTCTTCGAGTACGAGGGGGCACCGTACCACTGCCTCGACGTCGAGGTGTCGAAGCCGACGGCCCGCGGCGGGCAGACGCTCGTGCGGCTCAAGATGCGCAACATGCTGACGCGCGCGGTGTTCGACAAGACGTTCAAGGCCGGCGAGAAATTCGCCGAGCCCGATCTCGTGCGCGTGCCGGCGTCGTTCCAGTATGGCGATGGCAGCGGCTATCACTTCATGGATCTCGAGACCTACGACACGATGACCCTGAGTGCCGAGACGCTGGGCGACGATCGCCTGATGCTGTCGGACAACCTCGAGGTCCAGGTCGACAAGTACAACGGCAACGCCATCGCCGTGCAGTTGCCGCCGCACGTGGTGCTGGCGGTGACGACGACCGAGCCGGGAGTGCGCGGCGATACGGCCAGCGGCGGCGTGACCAAGGCGGCCACGCTCGAGACCGGCCTCGAGATCCGCGTGCCGCTGTTCATCAAGGAAGGCGAGCGCGTGAAGGTCCACACGGAGACCCGCGAGTTCGCGGGCCGCGCCTGATGGAGACGCCCGCGCCTCCGGTGATCGTCGTCACGGGCGCCGGCAGCGGGGTCGGACGCGCCGTCGCGCAGCGATTTGCCGCCGAGGGCTGGCACGTGGCGCTCGTCGGCCGGAACGCCGCCGCGCTCGACGAGACGATCGCGCTGTCGGGCCCGGACGCGGCCGCTCGATGCCTGGCGATCGCGTGCGACGTGTCGGATGCCGCAGCGGTCGAGCGCATGGCTGCGGCCGTGATCGAGCGCTTCGGCCACGTCGACGTGCTCGTCAATTCCGCCGGCACCAACGTGCGGCGCCGCGCGTTCCGTGAGCTGTCGATCGAGGACTGGCACCGCGTGCTCGGCACGAACCTGCACGGCGCGTTCTACTGCGTGCGGACGTTCCTGCCCCACATGCGCGCGCGCGCGGCAGGCACCGTGATCAACATCAACTCGGACGTGGGCAAGCTCGCGCGCGATCTCGCGGGCGTGGCGTACGTCACGTCGAAGTTCGGCCTGACAGGTCTCACCCAGGCACTCAATGTCGAGGAGCGGGCGCACGGCATCCGCGCCTGTTCGATCTTTCCGCGCGACATCAACACGCCGCTGCTCGATCGTCGTCCCGAGCCGCCGTCGGCCGAGGCCCGCGCACGGATGGTGCAGCCGGCAGACGTGGCCGCCTGCGTGTGGCTCGCCGCCACCCTGCCGGCCAACGCCATCGTCGAAGAGCTGTCGGTCCACTCGCGCTGACGCGCACGCGAGACGGGCGGCACACGGGAACCGTCACCCCGACTTGAACGGGTGCCGGAGACCTCCCTCGTATAGTCCACGAACCGTTCCCATCGCGATCCCGTGGAGACCTCCCGCGTGACGCCAACGCCCTCCGACCCGTGCCCTGCCGGCCCCGCAGTGGGACAGGTCTGGCGATCGCCGACGCTGCCCGGCGTGGAGCTCATGCTCGGGATCAATGCCGGCCGTCGCTGCCGCCTGCTGCACGAAAGCTACACCGTCTGCGTCGTGCCGCACACGGGCAATGCTCCGACAGTCCTCACGGCGTGGAAATACCGCGGCCACATCTACCAGTTCCGCCCAGGGGACGTCAGCATCGAGGAGCCGGGTGAAGTCCACACGTGCGTCCGCGTGTACTCGCCGCTGCGGTACTGCCTGCTCAGAATCGACCCGGAGCTGATGACGGCCGTCGCCGTCGAGTTGAACCAGTGGCCGCTCCACTTTCCGACGCCGCTCATCGGCACGCCCCGGCTCTACGACGTGTTCGCGCGCTTCTACCACGCCCTGGCACAGCCGTCGACACAACTCGAGCGGGAAGTCCGGTTGTCGACGCTGCTCCGCCACCTGGTGATGGCGTCAGGGGATCCGCTGCCGGAACCGGCGACGCCTCCAGGCGTGCGCGCGGCGCTGGCGCGCGCCAGGGACTACCTCGAAACCCACGTCGCCGAGACCGTCTGCCTCGAACAGCTCTCGGGCATCGCGGGCCTGTCACGCTTCCATTTCAGCCGCCTCTTCGCCGGCCTGTACGGCCTGTCGCCGCACGCCTACCAGAACCAGCTCCGCCTGCGGGCAATCCGCGAGCGGCTCCGCACAGAATCCCGTGTCGACGCGCTCGACGCGGGATTCTTCGACCAGAGCCACCTCATCCGCCACTTCCGCGACAGCATGGGCATGACGCCCCGCGCCTTTGCCACGGCGCAGCCGACGCTGCCCCCACTCGACTGATCGAGGCGAATGCTTACCGGCGACCCGCCGGCGTGATCGGCGAGGCCTGCTGGATCCAGTCGCGCGCGGTCGCCTGCAGCGGGGCGTAGGCCAGCCACGTCGCGCGCGCCCACCGATCGATGCCCGCCACGAGCAGCAGCGGTTCGCTCAGCGTCTCGAGACTGTTGACCAGGATGCTGCCGCGGCCGTCGGGCCAGCCGGGCGCGGGCGGATACGGCGCGTGCTGCCAGTCCGGACGGGCCGCCAGTTGCGCCAGCGCGCGATGGCCGCGTTCGGACCCGTCGTGCTCGAGCGCCCACGCCACGCCGCCGAGGTGGACGATCAGCTCCGCATAGGACGTGCAGAGATCGGCCGGGTGCTGCAGCGCGTACACGTCGTGCATCAGGCGCCAGGTCTTCAGGCTGTCCGTCCACGCCAGCGCCCGCACGCGCAGCGAGACGTCCGTGAACAGATCCTGGCAGCGTTGCCGGCCGGCACCCAGACCACACCCGGAACAGACGTCAGACGTTCCCATGTATCCCGGGGCATTCTACCGTGACCGTCCGAAGGACGCCCCGGAACCGGGGCGCCCTCGCGGCAATCGCACGTGGTGTTTGAAGATTAGATGAAGATGATGGCGAGCAGGGCCGCACCAACGAGCAGGATGCCGGTGACCGGTTCCGCGGTGCTCGAGAAGTCCCAGCCGAATGAATGGATACGCATGGCCGTCTCTCCTTTCAGGGAGAAGAGACGAGAGTCGGTGCCGGAAAGTTACGGCGCACGTGTGACATTCCACCGGCCCGCTGATGCCGGGACGCTCGTCGGTCGTCGGTGGTCGCGAGCTTGTATGATCTCCCTGCCTCGTCACGGCACCGGCGCTCAAGATGAGCCGCGCGCGAGGGACGATCAGAGATCGATGAAACAGATGGACGCAATCACGGGGCTGGCCCCGGCATGACCCCTCTCGACTACGACATCGTGATCATCGGCAGCGGTGCAGGCGGGGGCACGATGGCTCACGCCCTGGCCGACACGGGCGCGCGCATCCTGGTCGTGGAACGCGGGGCCGCCGTCCCGCAGGAGCCGGAGAACTGGAGCCCGCAGGCCGTCTGGAACGATCTGCGCTACCGGACGACGGAGCGGTGGCTCGATGACACGGGCGAGGCGTTCATCCCGACCATGCACTACAACGTCGGGGGTAACACGAAGTTCTGGGGCGCGGTGCTCTACCGTCTGCGCCGCGAAGACTTCGGGGCGCTGGAACTGGCCGATGGCGTCTCGCCGGCGTGGCCGATCGACTATGAGACGTTGGCGCCCTGGTACGACAAGGCCGAGGCGATGTACCACGTCCACGGCGCGGTGGGCGACGATCCGACTGAACCGCCGCGCCGGGCGTTTCCGCACGCCCCGATCCCCCATGCGCCGGGCATGGCCCAGGCGGCGGCCCGGCTGCGCGATCTCGGTCTGCACCCGTCGCCACTGCCGCTGGGCCTGATCAACCCGGGCGAACCGGACGGCTGCATCCTCTGCCGGACGTGCAACTCGTTCCCGTGCCGGATCCACAGAAAGAGCGACGCCGAGGTCTGCGGCGTCCTGCCGGCACGCGCGCACGCCAACGTCACGGTGTGGGAGCGGACCGTGGCCCGACGCCTGGTGACCGACGCGTCGGGCCGCCGGATCGATCGTGTGGAACTCGATCGGCACGGCGAACTCGTGTCCGTGCGGGCACCGGTGATCATCGTCTCGTGCGGGGCGGTCAATTCCGCCGTGCTGCTGCTGCGCTCGGCCAACGACAGGCATCCCCGGGGCCTGGCAAACTCATCGGACCTCGTCGGCCGCCACTACATGGCCCATCTCGCGACCATGCTCCAGGGCGTGTCGTGGCGACGGAACAACGACGAGTTCCAGAAGACGCTGGCGATCAACGACTTCTATCTGCGCCGGCCGGACACGCGGTATCCGCTCGGACAGATCCAGTCGCAGGGGCGCACCGACGCCCGGATGGCCAAGGGCGTGGGGGATACCTGGCGCTTCAAGGGCCTGCCGATGCGCTACATCCCGCTCTGGGCGTATGCCGGCTGGGTCTCGCGGGCCAACGACTGGCTCGCGATGACCGAGGATCTGCCGCGTCCGGAGAATCGCGTGACGCTCACGTCCGACGGACAGATCCGGCTGACCTACGCACCGACGAACGTGACCGCACACGCTGAACTCGTCGACCGGCTGCGCGGCCTGCTGGGCCGGATCGGCTACTGGTCGCCGCGGGTCTTCGCGCACTCGACAGGCGTCCGCAACACCACGCACCAGTGCGGCACGCTGGTGTTCGGCCACGATCCCCGTTCGTCGGTCCTCGATCCGTTCTGTCGCACACACGATGTCGACAACCTCTACGTCGTCGACGCGTCCTTTTTCCCGTCGTCGGGGGCGGTCAACCCCGGCCTGACGGTGGTGGCGCAGGCACTGCGCGTCGCCGATCACATCAGGACCACGCACCTCGGCCTCGAACCAGGAGATCTCGCATCGTGATGAAAGCCCGATCGTTCAGCCACGTGGGCCTCACCGTATCCGACTTCAACAAGGCTGTGGCCTTCTACTGGGAGATCTTCGGCTGCCCGCTCGTCGGCGTAGCCGATACGCCACCCGAACGTGTCCGGACGTTCTTCGGCGTCGACGCCCCGGCGCCAAGCTGCAAGATCGGCTGGATCCGCGTGCCTGGCGGCGGCGTGCTGGAGATCTTCGCGTTCGAACCCAAGCTGCCAGCCGAGCCAATCCCGTGGAGCCGCGTCGGCCTGACGCACTTCTCGTTCAACGTGCGCAACCTCCAGAAGTGGCACGACTACCTGGCCGGCAAGGGCGTCACCATCGTGACGAAACCCGAGCGATCGCCGCGCGGACACTCGTTCTTCTTCGTGCGCGACTTCGACGGCAACCTGATCGAGCTGATGGATCTCGGCTACATGTACTACGTGCTCGGCTGGCTCGGTCCGCTCGGTGGCTGGCTGTTCCGGCGCGGGATGTACAAGCAGTATTACGGCTGAACCGGCGGGCGTCGTGTGCCCGTTCCACCCCATGACGCAGAATCGGTTCGTGCACCCGCTGGTCACGCCGGGGAATTCCTCGCCGTGTTACGTATCTCCGGTGTCATGACCCTCGCCAGGTGCACGTCGCTGCTGCTGATGCTGCTGGTCGGTACCGCCACTGCGCTGGCTCAGCCAGCGCCCACCGGCCTGTCGGGCCAGGTGCGCGACGAGTCGGGCGCGCCGATCCCGGACGCCGACGTCACGGTGACCGCGTCTGTCGACGGCGCCATCTCGCGCGCAGCGACGGACGCTGACGGGCGGTTTGCGATCCCGGAGCTCGTCCCCGGCCGCTATGCCGTGATTGTCGAGCGCGCGGGCCTCGTGCCCGCGGTCATCCCGGACCTGGTGATCGACGCTGGCACCACGCGCGCACTCACACTGGTGCTTCGCGTGCCCGGCATCAGCGAGGTCGTCTCCGTGGGGGCCGATCAGGCGCCACCGGCAGCGGCCCCATCGACGATCGAACTGCCGCCGACGATCGTCCAGAACGTGGCGGGCGCGGCCGAGAACATCTATCGCGTGCTGCAGACGCTGCCGGGCGTCGGGGCGGTCAACGACTTCGACAGCCGCCTGACCGTACGCGGCGGTGGTCCCGATCAGAACCTCACGGTGATGGACGGCGTCGAGATCCACAACCCGTATCGCCTGTTCGGCCTGACGAGCGCGTTCAATCCCGAAACCGTCGCCAACTTCGAACTCACCACCGGCGGCTTCAGCGCGAAGTACGGTGACCGTCTCTCCTCCATCCTCGTTGTCGAGAATCGTCCCGGTCGCGCGTCTCCGGGACTGGGCGCCACGGCAGCCATCGGCCTGACGGATGGCAACCTCGTGGCCGAGGGACGCGTGCCCGGCACGAACGACAGTTCGTGGCTCGTCACCGGCCGCCGTACCTATTACGACCTCGTGGCCGAGCGCATCGTCGATGCGGATCTGCCCTCGTTTGCCGATCTCCAGGCGCGCCTCGATCTCCAGGTACGGCCGGGCCACCGGATCGCCATCTTCGGTCTCAACAGCCGCGAAGGCACCGACGCACGGTTCGAGGATGACGACGACGGTGATGAGTATGTCGACATTCTCACGTCGACACAGAACGATCTCGGGGCCGTGTCGTACGCCGCGACGATTGGCAGCCGCGCGTTCAGCCGGACCACGGTGTCGTGGTACCGCAATCGGGAACTCATCGACTTCGCCGGCGATCTCCGGCCTGGCGCGAGGCGGTCGAACAGCCCCGATACGGACGGCATGCCGCTCGCCGCGATTGTCTTCACGCGGCGGCTGTCGATTCAGGACGTGGCGCTGCGTCACGAGTCGGGCATCAACCTCGGGACGTCGCACCTCGTCGAGGCCGGCGTCGAGACGCACAACCTCGACACGACGTGGCGCTGGCGCATCGCGGGCGAGCGCAATTTCGACGCATCGAACGGCTCGAGTGGACAAGGTGGCGCCGGCATCCCGTCGCTGCTCGACTCGGCGCAGGCGAGCGTGCGTGTCGGCGCGTGGGTGACGGACAGGTGGACGATGGCGCCCGGTGTGCGCGTCGAGCCGGGGCTGCGCCTCGACTGGAGTGGCGTGACAGGCGAAACGACGATCTCGCCGCGACTGGCTGCCGTGATCGACGTGACGTCCCGTACGCGCCTGCGGCTCGCGGGCGGACTGTTCACGCAGAGTCCCGGCTACGAAAAGCTGCTGCAGTCGGACTATTTCCTCGACCTCACCGACGCCGGGGGCCTCTCCGTGAAGAGCGAGCGCGCGTGGCACGCGCTGACCGCCGTCGAGCGTCGTCTGGCCCGCGGCGTGACGATCCGGCTCGAGGGGTACTACAAGGATTTCGATCGGCTGGCACTCGGCCGGCTCGAGACGCCCGAGGAGACGGCCGCACGTGTGGCGACATACGACTTTCCGGCGTCGCTCGCCTCCGGCATTCCTCGCGCCGCGCAGGTGACCACCGTACCGGCCAACATCGGAACGGGACGGTCGTACGGCGCCGAGATCTACGCGGAGAAGCGGGCCACGTCTCCCGACACCCGACTGTCCGGCTGGGCCTCGTATACGCTCGGTCGCGCGGAGACGACGGCGTACGGCCGCGTGTTTGCCGCGGACTACGACCGTCGGCACGCCCTGAGTGTAGTGTCGTCGTTCCGGTTGAACCGACTGATCGAGGTCGGCGCGACGTTCCGCGCACAGTCGGGATTCCCCTATACGCCGGCGATCGGCGTGCGTCCGGCTTCCGTCGAGGATCCGCTCGCCGCGGCCGCCGGCCGCACGCGGCTGATCCCGCTTCGAGACGCACGCGGCCAACTCGTCTGGTCGGCCGACTACGGTGATACGTCGAACTTCAATACCGGACGACTGCCGGTCTTCGCGCGGCTCGATATGCGCGTGACGTTCCGCCCCCGCTGGTCGAGCGACCGCTGGCAGTTGTACGTCGAGGTGATCAATCTCCTCAACCGCGATAACGCTAGCGAGATCAATACGGTGCTCGGCTTCGACCCCTCATCCGATCGCCCGGCGATCACCGAGGAGCGCACCGGCCGACTGCCGCTGCTGCCGAGTTTCGGGCTGCGGTATCGATTCTGAGGAGGTGGGGAGGCGGCAGGCGGGAAGGAGGCTGGGAGGCACGGGAGGCGGGTACGCCTGCTATAGTGCGTCGCCATCCCTGATCGATCCGGAAGAAGTCTGCGCATACGTGGCGTGACCTTCCTATCGGGCGTTGCCCGCGACCTCCGCATGGCCGTCCGTCGTCTGCTGGCGGCCCCAGCCTATGCGGTGTTCTCCATCGTGACACTCGCGCTCGCCATCGGCATCACGACGGCGGTCTATTCGACGGTGCACCACTTCATGCGCGTCGACTACGGGATCGACGATCGCGCGAGTCTCTCCGACATCCGGGAGAACAGATGGGCACGGCCGTTGTCGTGGCCGGACTTCCGCGACATTGCCGCCGACCAGGAGAGCTTCGCGCAGCTGGCCGCCTGGAGCCGGGTCGTCACGAACCTCAGCGCGGACGACACGACGCAGATGGCCTGGGGCGAAATCGTCAGCGGCACCTACTTCGCGGTCCTTGGCGCACAGCCGACGCTGGGTCGCCTGCTCTCGCCAGCCGACGACGCCGGCCGTCGTCAGAAGGCTCGGATGTCACGAGTCCTTTCTGCTCCATCCGCCCGAGCGTGACGTAGATGCCGCCGCGGGTCAGTCGCCCCTCGGATGCCGCCACCAGTTCCAGCCCGTAGCAGACATCGCGTGCCGAGAGCAGTTCGAGAACTTGCCGCTGTTGGAATGTTCAAGAATCATCTACCATGAAAATCGAATCTTAAATGTTCGATTTTCATGGTAGATTGGCTCCGTGGTTTCGCGAACCGATCTGCGCGACGTACTGTTGCAGGCGCTCGACCGGGGCCGTGTCGTCGTCGTAGCCGGCCCACGACAATCGGGTAAGACCACGCTGGCCCGGGAACTGGTTGCGAGCGGTTCGCCGAACTATTTCGATCTCGAGGATCCCGTCAGCCTTGCGCTGCTCGACCAGCCCATGACCGCGCTGGCCGGTCTGCGCGGACTCGTGGTGATCGACGAAGTGCAGCGCCGTCCGGAACTGTTTCCCATTCTCCGGGTCCTCGCCGACCGCGATCCGATGCCTGCACGGTTCCTGGTTCTCGGCTCCGCATCGGGTGCCCTGCTTCGTCAGAGCTCGGAAAGCCTGGCAGGACGCGTCGAACGCATCACGATCTCAGGCTTCACCGTGCAGGAACTCGGCGCCGACGCCATCGATCGCCTCTGGATGCGAGGCGGACTGCCGCGGTCCTGTCTGGCCGGCTCCGATGAGGACAGCGCGGCCTGGCGGGCCGACTACATCCGCACGCTGCTCGAACAGGACCTTCCGACCTGGGGCGGTCGCGTCCCGGCCAACGCCCTCCGCCGCTTCTGGACCATGCTCGCGCACTATCACGGCCAGGTCTGGAACGCCGCCGAGCCCGCGCGGGCGCTCGGTGTCAGCGAGCCCACGGTCCGTCGTCACCTCGATCTGCTGACCGATGCGTTCATGATTCGCCAGCTGCAGCCGTACCATGCCAACATCGGCAAACGGCAGATCAAGGCGCCAAAGATCTACGTGCGCGACAGTGGACTACTCCATCACCTGCTCGGAATCGAGTCGATGTCCGGTCTGCTCAGGCACCCGAAGCTGGGCGCGTCGTGGGAGGGCTTCGCCATCGAGCAGGTCCTGGCCAACGAACCGCACCACGACGCGTTCTACTGGGGCACGCACCAGGGAGCGGAGATCGATCTCGTGCTCCAGCGCGGCAGCCGGCTCTTCGGCGTCGAGTTCAAACGCGCCGACGCGCCACGCCTGACGCCATCGATCCGGCATGCGCTCGACGATCTGAAACTCGATCGCGTCGTGGTCGTGTACCCCGGCGACCGGTCGTACCGCCTGTCCGATCGCGTGCAGGTCGTGCCGCTGCGCACACTGGCTGACCGGGGCTCGCTGTTCGCCGAGGACGATCCAGGGGTGGACGCCGAGGGCTGACGGCAGGCGGGCACGTCGTATGCCCGCCCGCGCGATGGCGACGTCGGGACCTGCGGCCGTGCCGCCGCGCCGCCGTGCCGCCGCCCGCCGCCCGCCGCCCGCCGCCCGCCGCCCGCCGCCTATAGTCTGTAATCACCATGTCCTTGTCGGATGTCGATCGCGAGGCGCTCCGTACGGCCAAGCACCTGCTCGAGACGCCCGGCCTCGGCGCCAGGATTACCGGCATGATCGGGATGCCGATGGAAAAGGCACTCGAACTGCTGCCGGCGCACTGGACGGACGTCGTGTCGCGCGCGACGCGCAAGTCGCTCGACACGGCCCTGCACCTCGCGCTGACGACGCTCGGCGATCACGAGCGACCACGCGCACGCGACGCGCTGCACCGGCTGGCCGTCGCGGCCACGGGTGCAGGCGGTGGCGCCTTCGGTCTGATGGGACTCCCGCTCGAACTGCCCGTGTCCACCACGATCATGCTCCGCTCGATTGCCGACATCGCCCGCAGTGAGGGCGAACAGTTGCAGACACCCGAGGCGAAGATGGCGTGCCTGGAAGTCTTCGCGCTCGGCGGCCGCTCAGCCGCAGACGACGCCAGCGAGTCGGCGTATTTCCTGGTGCGCGCGGCCCTCGCAAAGTCGATCACCGATGCGGCGGCGTTCGTGGCTCAGCGTGGGCTTGCCGAACAGGGCGCTCCGGCCCTGCTCCGCCTGGTGGCGCAGATTGCATCGCGTTTCGGTGCGACGGTGTCCCAGAAACTCGCGGCGCAGGCGGTCCCCGTCGTCGGTGCGGCGGGCGGCGCCGTCATCAACGTCATGTTCATCGATCACTTCCAGGACATGGCACGCGGACACTTCACCGTGCGACGACTCGAACGGCTGTACTCGCCTGAACTGATCAGGGCCGAATACGACAAGCTCTGACGAGAAGGCGACTGGGTCACACGGCCACGAGGCTACGAGGTGACAGGCTGCCAGACTACGTATCGAGGAACACGCGGCGGAACACGGCCTTGGCCGGCAAGCGCAAGCGCTTCGCCAGCCGGGTCTGCAGCGTCTGCTCCAGCGCCGTCCACTGATCCGCCGTCGTCCTGCGTCCCACGCCGATACGTCCGCCGGCCACGCCGCCGTGCCCACCTGCCTCGTCCGGATCGTCCACCACGTCGCGCAGGACGTCGCTGGCCTGCGCATCCGGCAGGCCCGTCCGGAGCGAGAGGTGCAGGTTCCCCCGCGATCGGCCGGTGCAGAAGCTCCAGGACGCGTGCTCGTACGTCAGCAGGAAATCGGCCACCAGCGCCACGTCTTCCGGGCTCGACACGGCGCCAAGGTGCGCCACCATCACGCGCCGGCACACGACGGCCGTCCGGATGCTGCGACCGAGCGTGGTGAAGAAATGCCGCGACCGCGGTGGGTTCTGAATCTCGGCCAGCGTCCGCATGTCGCAGCGGTGCAGAACACGCAGGTACGTCTGGATCACGTCCGTGCGCGTCACGCGATAGAGATCCAGCGTGTCCGACAGGATGCCGTAGGCAATGGCCGTGGCCATCGTGACCGGAATCTCGATGCCCTCGATCAGTAACGCCTGCGCGACGATGACGCACGTGGCACCGCACCCGGTGTCGATGATCGCGAGATCGGCGGAGACGTCCTCGACGGGATGGTGCTGATCGAGCACGATCGTCGCCCGCCGGTCGGCCGGGAACGGATTGTTCTCGAACCTGGGCTGCGTGTCGACCAGGGCCACGTGCGCATACCGCCTCAAATCCGACGGCTTGAGGCGGTGCACCGGAATCCGCAGCAGCTCGACCATCGCCCGGTTCTCGGCCCTGCCGATCACGCCCCCGTAGGCGATGTGCGCGTCGATCCCGACGGCCTTCGCGAGATGGTGCAGCCCCCAGGCCGAGGCCAGTGCGTCAGGGTCGGGAAAATCGTGCGTCAGGATCAGCAGCGGCGAGATCCGACGCCTGTGCGCGGACAGGAACGCCAGCAATTGCCTGGCGTGCACGTCGATGTGAGGCGCGGCAGTCACCCAGCAAGCATCGCGGAAACTGCCGCCGATAGCCAGCGCTGCAAGAAATCCGGGGACCCACGTTCCAGGTTCGAGCGGCCATGACGCGCACCGAGCGTCCGGCTGCAGACTCCCGAGGAGGTCCCCCATGCGTCTCGTCCTGTCCGTCCTGCTTCTCGGCCTGATGGCCGTCGGGTTTTCCGCGAGTCCGGCCGCCATCGGTGCCGGCACGCTTTCCGGGGTCGTCGTCGACGCCGCCGGCGCGGCCGTGCCCACGGTGCCCGTTCAACTGCTCGCCGGCCGGCAGGTCGTCCGCGAGACCACCACCAACGACGCCGGCTTCTTCCGGTTCGACAGCGTCGCACCGGGCCGCTATCAGGTGCGGGCCACGGCCCCGTTCGGCACCGGCACGCTCGCTCTCACGGTCACCGATGCCATCGTCCCGGCCTTGCGCGTCGTCGTCAGTGGGGTGAGCCAGACCACGAAGGTCCGCCTGGCGGCCCGCGAGCAGGCAATGCACCCCGCTCCTCCGCCATCTCCGCCTTTTGCCACGACGATGCCTTCTCGGATCGGTGGAGTCAGGCCAATGGTCTCGATGACGGACGTCACCACCGAGTCGTATTCGAAGATCGACGAGCATGGGTTCCGCCTCGTGGCCGACGACCCGCTGTCCACGTTCTCGATCGACGTGGACACGGCGTCGTACGCGAACGTGCGCCGCTTCCTGAACCAGGGGACACTGCCGCCCGCCGACGCCGTCCGCATCGAGGAACTGCTCAACTACTTCCGCTTCGATTACCCGGAGCCGGCTGGCGATCGACCGTTCTCGGTCACGACCGACGTGGGGCCCGCGCCCTGGGCCCCGGCGCACACGCTCGTGCTGGTGGGGTTGAAGGCACAGCCCATCGATGCGGATCGGCACGTGCCCCGCAACCTCGTCTTCCTGCTCGACGTGTCGGGATCGATGTACTCGCCCGACAAGCTGCCGCTCGTGAAGACGGCCATGCGCATGCTCACCGCCACCCTCACGCCCGCCGATCGCGTGGCCATCGTCACCTACGCGGGCGCCAGTGGCGTGGCACTGCCGTCGACGCCCGGCTCGGACAAGACGCGAATCGAGCAGGCCATTGCGGACTTGGCCGCCGGCGGATCGACGAACGGCGCGGCCGGCATCCAGCTGGCGTACGACATCGCCGCCCAGTCGTTCGTCCGCGGCGGCATCAATCGCGTCATCCTCGCAACCGACGGCGACTTCAATGTCGGCGTCACGAGCGAAGGCGCGCTCGTCCGCCTCATCGAACAGCAACGCGAGCGCGGCGTCTTCCTCTCGGTCCTCGGCGTCGGCACCGGCAACCTCAAGGACTCGACGATGGAGCAGCTGGCGGACCGGGGAAACGGCCACTACGCGTACCTCGATTCGCTGCACGAAGCGCGGCGCGTGCTCATTGCCGAGGGCGGCGGCACGCTCGTGACCGCGGCGAGCGACGTGAAGATCCAGGTCGAGTTCAATCCGGCACGAGTCGGAGCGTATCGGTTGATCGGCTACGAGAACCGGGTGCTGGCGCACAGCGATTTCAACGACGACCGCAAGGACGCGGGTGAGATGGGCGCGGGCCACACGGTCACGGCGCTCTACGAGATCGTGCCGCCCGGCGTGACCATCGACGTGCCGGGTGTCGATCCGCTGCGCTATCAGACGGTCACGCGGCCTTCATCGGCGGCTGGCTCGGACGAACTGATGACCGTCAAACTCCGCTACAAGCAGCCGGAGGGTGGCGCGAGCCAGCTGATATCCGTGCCCGTGCAGGATCGTGCCGGCGCCATGACACCAAATCTCGGCTTCGCAGCCGCGGTCGCGGAGTTCGGCATGCTGCTGCGGCGATCGGAGCACAGCGGAAGCGCCGGCTGGACTGAGGCTCTCGACCTCGCGCGTCGGTACCGTGGAGACGACGCGGACGGCTATCGCGCCGAATTCGTCAGGCTCGTGGAACTGGCCGCGGCGCTGGACGGGCAGGCGCGGGCCGACGGCCGACGCTGATCCACCGCACGGGCGCGTGCACGGGACCGCCCTCACCGGCGAGTTCGGGATCCCCTGGATGTTCGGCTGCGCGGTCCGGAAGTAGTCGCGCGGGCGGACCGGTTGCGGCAGGTGGCGCGGCCGGGCCAGACTCGATGACGGGACGTCATCGTGTCACACCAGGATCCTCTCGCCATCGACCGCAAGGCGGCGCCCTTCGACAAGTACAAGGGCGTCCGCCGGCTCGAGCCTGGCCGCAGCGGGCACGAGTCTCGGAGCCACGTCCGCCATCACCTCTACGTCGGGACCGGCAGGGACAACCCGGTCCAGGTGCTCATCAAGGTGACGTCGAAACCGGGTCTCGTCTACGAGCGCGATCTCGACAACGAGATTGCCACGCTCCAACGGATCAATGACGGGCTGCCCGACTCACATCACTTCCCGTTCGTCTACGAGCACGGGCACCTCGACGACGGCCGGCGATATCTCGTCATGTCGCTCTTCGACGAGTTCCCACTCTCGACGATGGTCGACACGGAACCGGATCCCGGCCGCCTGGTCACGCACCTGATCGCCGCGATCGCCATCGCCCGTCCGCTGATCGACATGCACGGCCTCGGCATCTTTCACGTCGATCTGAATCCGATGAACATCCTGTACCGCGTCGAGCGTCGCCGGCCCGTGGTGCGGTTGATCGACTTCGAGTCGTCGTATGACTCATCGCGACACGGCCACGGTGCCTTTTACAGCCCGCCGACCACGCCCGGCTATACCGCGCCCGAAGTCGCCCGCCAGCCGCCGGACGCGCGGGCGGACGTGTTCTCGCTCGGCGCGGTCCTGCACACACTGCTGACGGGGGACCTGTGGGTCGGCCAGGAAGCCATTGCCCCGCGCGTCGCCGCAGACGAGACGCTCGATGACGAGTTGCGTGACGTACTCCTCAAGGCTGTCGCACCGAATCCGGCTCGTCGCCATGCCTCTGTCGATCGATTCCGGCTGGCGATGGAAACGTATCTCGAACGCATCTGGCCGGGCCGCAGCTGGTAGGGCCGAGACCGTCGCGGCTGCGCACGGCCATACGCGGCACGGGGTGACTCACACGAGGCCAGCGGCCCGCTGGGCCCGATACCAGGCAATCGTCCGTTCCAGTCCGGCCGCGAAATCGACGCGCGACTCGAAGCCGAAGGCCTCGCGCGCGCGGTGCGTCTGCAGCTTGCGCCGAGGCTGTCCGTTCGGCTGGCTCGTGTCCCACACCAGGCGGCCGGTGAATCCGCACGCGGCGGCAATGCGTTCGGCCAGTTCACGGATGGAGATTTCGCGGGACGATCCCAGGTTGACGGGCCGGCTGTCGTTCAATCGCTCCGTGGCCAGCACGATCCCTTCCGCCGCGTCGTCGACGTACAGGAACTCGCGCGTCGGGGTGCCGTCGCCCCACACCACGATCTCGTCCTGCCCCGACTCGACGGCGTCGATGCACTTACGGATCAGCGCCGGGATGACGTGCGACGACGCCGGATCGAAGTTGTCGCCGGGGCCATACAGGTTCACGGGCAGGAGGTAGATGGCGTTGAATCCGTACTGCGCGCGATACGCCTCGGCCTGCACCAGCAGCATTTTCTTGGCAAGGCCGTATGGCGCATTGGTTTCCTCGGGATATCCATCCCAGAGGGCGTCCTCGTCGAACGGCACGGGTGCGAACTTCGGATACGCGCAGACCGTCCCGATGGCCACGAACTTCGACACGCCGGCGCGCCACGCCTCGTGCATCAGCTGGGCCCCCATCATCAGGTTGTCGTAGAAGAACTCGGCCGGGTGCGCGCGATTGGCACCGATCCCGCCGACCCTGGCCGCCAGGTGGATGATGACGTCGACAGGCTCCGTCCGACCGTCGCGCACGTGCGCGGTCCCGGCGAGCAGCCGGCGGATGGCAGCCCCATCGCGCAGATCGTAGTCGCGGCTCCTCGGGACGACGACCTCGGCCGCGCCTCGCGATCGCAGGCGATCGACGACCGCTCGTCCCAGAAAGCCGGCGCCACCCGTCACGATCACGCGGGTGGTCGGCCACGACATTGATGAATCCGGTGTCCGCGCTGTCATGACGTTCGCCTCTGCACGCCGAGCGGCCGCCCGCGACGACGAGTCCGTCAGCGGCCACGCGATCGCCCCACGGCCTCCGGGGTCGAGACGCGCGGGCCGCCCAAGAATATCGCATCGAATCTGCCGGAATCGGCCGAATCCGCGTCGAGACGGCGCCGTCGCGCGCGCGGATACGATAGACTCGCCGTCACGTTTCCAGAACTCGAGCGCTGTGCTGAACGGCGGCCAGGACTCCCCGGCGTCCCGCCTGTGCCACGCGCACCTGATCGTCGTGCACGACACACGGAGGCCCATGCCATCAACTGACGACCGCTACGTTCCCGTGCCGGACAGCAGCCTGCCCCCGATGCCCTATCGGGACATGCCGGAGCCCCTGCCGCTCCGGAAAATCCTCGGCCCCAGCGTCATCCTTGCCGGGCTCGGCGTCGGATCGGGCGAGTACATCATCTGGCCGTTCATCACGTCGATCGTCGGCCCGTGGTTCCTGTGGGCCGCGGTGCTCAGCGTCACCGTGCAGTACTTCCTGAACATGGAGATCGAGCGCTACACGCTGGCCACGGGCGAGACGGCGATCGCCGGCTTCGTGCGGTTCTGGAAGCCGTGGGGCGCGCTCTTCATCCTGTTCACGATTCTCCCGAACATGTGGCCCGGCTGGGCCACGAGCGGCATCACGATTTTCACGTTCCTGATTGGTGGCGGCAACGTGCCGCTGATCACGATTGGCGTCCTCATCGCCCTGGGCGCGGTGCTGACGGCCTCGCCGGTCGTGTACCAGACGCTCGAGAAGGCGCAGTTCTTCAAGGTGGGCCTCACCATCGTCTTCCTGGCGGTGGCCATTGCCTCGGCCATTACCGCGACGGCATGGGCCGATCTGCCCACGGCCGTCACGCACTTCGGCCAGTTGCCCCCGGCTGACCAGATTCCGGTGTCGCTGATGCTGAGCGCGCTGGTCTTCGCGGGGGCCGGCGGCGTCAACAACCTGGCCCAGAGCAACTGGATTCGCGACAAGGGCTTCGGCATGGGCGTCTACATTCCGAAGATCGTGTCGCCCATTACCGGTGAAGAGACGGCCGCGCCAGCCACCGGTGTGATGGTGCGGCAGACGCCGGAGAACATCGCGCGGTTCAAGGTGTGGTGGAAGCGCGCCAACACCGAGCAGTTCTGGAGCTTCTGGTTCATCTGCGTCTTCTCGATCACCGTCTTCTCGCTGCTCGCGTATTCGACGGTGTTCGGGCAGGACGTTTCCGACCAGGCGAACCTGGCCTTCATCGTCGCCGAGGGCGAGGTGCTCAAGGAAGTCGTGGGCCCGTGGTTCGGCACGTTCTTCTGGGTGTTCGGATCGCTCTCGCTGGTGCTCGTGGCCATGGGCGTGCTCGACTGGGTGTCGCGCATCGTCGCCGACATCATCAAGACGGTGTATCTGCCCACGAGTCAGCGCTGGACCGAGAGCCGGATCTACTTCGCGTGCGTCTGGATCACGGTGCTGGCCGGCTCGATCATCCTGCTCTCGGGCTTCAACCAGCCACTGCTGCTGCTCGTCATTGCCGCCTGTCTGAACGGCGGCGTGATGTTCGTCTACTCGATCCTGCTCATCCAGCTGAACCGGCGCGCGCTGCCGGCACCGCTCCGGGTCCGCGGCCTGCGGCTCGGCATGCTCGTCTTCGCGATGGTGTTCTACGGCTTCTTCGCCGGTTGGCTGGTCATCGTGCAGGTGCAGTCCTACTTCGCGGGGTAGAAGGGGGTAGATCAGGTGGCGCGGCGGCGGACGCGCCGACACGGGCCTTTCGGAGTCCCAGGGCTTCAGCCCTGCAGCCTCGTGGCCTCTATGATCACCTTCGTGCCTCATAGCATCTTCGTCTCCGGCGCGACCGGGTTCATCGCGACCCACACCATCGCGCAATTACTGGCTGCCGGCCATCGCGTTCGCGGATCGGTGCGGAGCACGCGGAACGCGGAAGTCCTTGCGCCGCTCCGGGTGCTGCCGGGCGCGGACGACCGGCTCGATCTCGTCGAGGCCGATCTGCTCGCACCCGACGCGTTCGCCGGACACCTCGAGGGCTGCGACGTAGTGCTGCACATGGCCAGTCCGTACGCCCTCGACGTAAAGGATCCGCAACGCGATCTCGTCGACCCGGCCGTCACCGGCACGACATCCCTGCTCACGGCATGCCTGAACACGCCGGGCATCCGTCGCGTCGTCCTCACGTCATCGATGGCCGCGGTCACCGACGAACCGGATGGGCGCATGCTCACCGAAGCCGATTGGAACACCCACTCGGCGTTGACGCGCAATCCCTACTATCTGTCGAAGGTCAGGGCCGAGCGTGCGGCGTGGGCCTTCATCGACACGCACAGGCCCTCCTGGGATCTGATCGCGATCAATCCGTTCCTCGTGATTGGCCCGAGCCTGACGCGCGCGCTCAACACGTCGAACAAGGTCGTGGCCGACCTGCTCAACGGTGCGTATCCGGCCATCCTCGCGCTGACGTGGGGCGTTGTCGACGTCAGGGACGTCGCCGATGCGCACGTGCGCGCCATGGACGCGCCCGGAGCAGCCGGCCGCTATCTCTGCCTGGCCGGCACGATGACCGCGCGAGAGATGGTGGCCTTGCTCCGATCGCGCGGTTACGACGGATACCGGCTGCCGCGCCTCGGCCTCGATGGCCCTGTCGGCACAGCCCTCGTGCGGCTGGCAGCCTATGCCCAGGCGCCGGGCATCCGGCAGTACCTGCGCACGAACCTCGGCCGATCGCTGAAGGCCGACAATACGAAGATCCGGCGCGACCTCGACATCGCCTTCCGGCCCATCGAGCAGACGGTCCTCGACGCCGCAGCCGACCTGGTGACGTGGGGACACGTACGCCGCAACGGCTGAGGGCTGGGAGGCGACAGGCTGGGAGAAGGCCGGAAGGCAGGTGACCTCCGGCAGGAGGTCTGCCAGGTTCACGCGCAGGGTTCGGCTCACGCACCATGCAGGCAGGAACTCCGGGTAGGATCGACTGCCGACGACCAGTGGTCGACTACCGGCCGAGGACGGCCAGGGCAACGGGCTACAGACTCCATGCCGGAAATTCCTTCCAGACTCACGCCGGGCCTGCCCGAGGGCATCCGGCGGCCCGTGGCCGCGCTGCTGCTGTCCGTGATCGCCTGCGGCGTGGCCTGGCTCGCGCATGTGGCCGGCTGGCCGCGCGAGCAGGTGCTGGCCACGGCCGTCCTGGTGGCGACGGTCCTGCTGTGGATCACGGAGACGCTGCCGCTCTTCGCGACGGCGTTCATCTCGATTTCCCTGCAAATCCTGCTGCTCGCCAATCCAGGCCACTGGCGCTGGCTGGGGTTCGCAAGTGGCAACGGGCCGACCCTGCGCGACTTCATGTCGGCTGCCGTCGATCCCGTGCTGCTACTGTTCTTCAGCGGGCTCGTCCTGTCACGCGCTGCCGTGAAGACCGGCGTGGATCGCAAGCTCGCCGCCGTGATGCTGCGGCCCATGACCGACTCGCCGGCGCACCTGCTCGCCGGTGTCATTGCCGCCACCTCTTTTTTTTCCCTGTGGATGAGCAATACAGCAACAACGGCGCTGATGCTCACGCTGGTGGTACCGATCCTGGCGCAGCTGCCGGCCGGCGATCCGTTCCGCAAGGCACTCGTCGTGGCCGTGCCCGTGTCGGCGAATATCGCCGGCATGAGCACGCCCATCGCGTCCCCGCCGAATGCGATCGCCGTGAGCTACATCAGCCGGGCGGGGCTCGAGATCAGCTTCGTGGGCTGGATGGTGATCGCGGTCCCGCTCGTGCTCGGGCTTCTGGCCGTCACCTGGTGGTGGCTCCTTCGGTCGTACCGTTCCACGACCGAGACCTGGCGTATCGACCTGCCGGACGCGACGCTCTCGAGACGTGGAACCTGGGTGATCGTCGTCGCGCTGCTGACGTTCGCGGCGTGGATCACCGAGCCGCTGCACGGGGTGCCCGCGTCGGTGGCCGCGGCCCTGCCCGTCACGCTCTTCTTTGCCACGACGGTCATCACGCGCGATGACGTGAACTCGCTGGACTGGGATGTGCTGATCCTGATTGCCGGCGGCCTGGCTCTCGGATACACGCTGCAGGTCACGGCGCTCGACGTCCGTCTGGCCGCCGTGGTGCCCGTCGACGCCCCCGACTGGGTCCGCCTGGCCGCCCTTGCCGGGGCCACGCTGGCTCTCGGCACGTTCTTCTCCAACACGGCCATCGCCAGCATGTTCGTGCCTGTCGCCGTCATCACGGCGTCGCTCTCGACATCCATGGGCGTCACCACGTACGTCGTAGTCACCGCCTTCGTCGCCTCGCTCAGCATGGCCCTGCCGATGAGCACGCCCCCCAATGCAATGGCCTACGGGTCGGACGAGCTGACGAGCCGCGACTTCATCCGCACCGGCGGCCTCATCGGCGCAGCCGGCACCGGCGCCATCGTCGCACTCGCCCTGCTGGTCAATCACCTCATCGGCTGAGGACGCGCAGGCCGGTCCGGGTTGTCGCTCAGATGGCGTTCTTGATCGCGACGATCTTCAGGATCTGGAGCGCCAGCGCCGGGGCGATCTTCAACTGACGCGCCAGCTCGCTCAGGAACTGGCGCTCCTGTCGCTGCAACGTGCCGTCGACGAGCACCAGATCGGCGGCCACGGCAAGCACCGACGGGCGCATCGCCGCTGGAATCACCTTCGACGCCTGCTGCACGACGGCCGCTGGCCCCTCGACGACGATGCGCTCGCGCACGCGGCCGATCAACCGGCCCACCGTGTCGCCCGATCGCCGGCGGAACCGCCGCATCGACCACGTCACGTGATGCGCGCGCTCGCTCTCCTCCGCCGATACGTGATCGTTGGCCATCATCGATCCGATGAGCACGGCGATGATGGCCTGGTCCACGGTCAGGACACGCGGCCGCGCGCCACGCCCGGCGGACGTCGCGCGACGCGTCGTGTTCTTTTTTCTGGTGCTCGCCATGGTGGCGTCCACCTTAACACGCGCTTCGCCGCTCGACACGCGATCGATCGGCGCGCGACGATCGCAACGATCGAGCGGGGCTCACGCCGTTCCGACGGCCATGCCCTCGAACGTGCCCCTGAGCCTCGGCAGGCTCTCCGGGTACTGCCGCCTGACGAAATCGACGAGCTTCTCGCGCACCTCGCAGCGCAGGTCCCACGCCTGCGACGCATCGGCCGCGCTCGCCAGCGCGCGCAGTTCGAGCGTGCGCTCCTTCACGTCGGTCACCACCAGGCCGTTGACCTTGCCGTCCCAGTACTTCGACGCGTGCAGGATGCGCGTCAGTTCACCGCGCAGTTCGTCGACGGGCACGGTGTAGTCCACCTGCAGGAACACGGTGCCCAGGATGTCGGACGACGTGCGCGTCCAGTTCTGGAATGGTTGCTCGATGAAGTAGGTGATCGGCACGACGAGCCGCCGCAGGTCCCAGATCCGGACGATGACGTAGGTCAGGGTGATGTCCTCGATCCGGCCCCACTCCCCCTCGACGATCACTACGTCGTCGACCCGGATCGGCTGGGTGAGGGCGATCTGGAATCCGGCCAGCAGCGTCGCGATGCTCTTCTGCGCAGCGAATCCGATGATGATGCCGGCAATGCCGGCCGACGCCAGGATCGACGCGCCGAACTGCCGCACGGACTCGAACACCATCAGCATCGACGCGATTCCGAAGATGACGATGACGGCAATGGCAACCTTGCGCAGCACCATTACCTGCGTGTGGATCGCCCGGGCCTGCAGATTGTCACTGACATCGACGCGGTGCTGGCGCAGGACCAGTGCCGCCGCCGCGTCGACGGCCTGAATCAGCAGGAAGGCGATGACGCCGATGAGCACGAGGCTCGCTCCGTTCCGGAACATCACCTCGAGCGACGGGGAAATCGCCAGCACCGGCGCCGCCAGAATCAGTGCGACGAGCGGCAACAGCCGCCGCGCCGCACTCCCGGCGAGCGGCAGCATCACGTCATCCCAGGTATTGTCGGTACGCCCGGCAACGGAGACGAGGACGTGCTCGATGACGCGGCCGATGCGTGCGAGCAGCCAGACCGCCCCCGCCACCATCAGCACGGCGTACACCCAGGCGAGCGCCGGCTGCCCCCGCTGCACGAGCAATGGCACCGTGGTCTCGGCGAGCAGCAGGTCGCCGACCACGTAGAAGGCCTGGATCCAGAGCAAGACGCCGACAGGCGGCAGGATGGTCCGGAGGCCGCGCGCCACCCATCGACGGACGCGGTCGGTGACGGCCACGCCCGACGGCGCCGCCGCCTCCATCACGGTCGAGCGTCGCGTGAGCCAGACGTGCAGCAGAACGTTGATCAGTGCCGCCGCCAGCAGCACACCGCCGGCGACGAGCACGGTGTACAGGCGAATGCCCGCCAGCATCGGATCGTTGAGATTCATCAGTACTCCTTTGCCTCGATGCTATCGCAGGCCGGGACGCCCCTTCGGCGACGGATGGCCATGCGTGTTACTGTGATCGGCCATGCCAGCCGAGGTGCCGTCGCCCGTTCCGAACGAACGGATGTGGATTCCGCTGTTCGCCGCGTGGGTCGTCAGCCTGGTCGCGACGATGGGCAGCCTGTACTTCAGCGAGGTGATGCTGTTACCGCCCTGCGTGCTCTGCTGGTACCAGCGCATCTGCATGTACCCGATTGCAGTCATCCTGACGGTCGGCCTGGCCGGACACGATCGCCGCGTCCCGCGCTACGTCTGGCCGCTCGCGCTCGTCGGCCTGGCCATCGCCATCTACCACAACCTGCTCTACTACGACGTCATCCTCGAGACCTTCGCGCCGTGCGGGGCCGGAGTGTCGTGTACTGACAGGCAGATCGAGTGGATTGGCTTCATCACGATCCCCCTGCTCTCGTTCGCAGGTTTCACGCTGATCGTGGGGTGCCTCGCGTGGTTCCACGCGCGGACAAGGGGCATCCGCCGGGACGACCGCTAGCTCGCCTGCAGAAGAACGCAGGCGGCCAAGCGGCGCAGTGTCAGCAGCAGGCCGTCCAACGACGACGTCGAATCAGTTCTCGATCGCCGCCAGCGGCGTTTCGGGCGGCAGGACCGCGGACCCGCCGGTCCCTTCATCGACGGGCACGTCGTTTCCGGTCCATGCCACGAGCATGGCCGCCACGACTGCCGCGGCGGCGCGCACCGCGTCGAGTTGTTCGTGCCCGCACGGCAGTTCCAGTGCCAGCACACCCGCGCACCCGTCCACGCCGAGGATCGGGACGACCAGCGCGCCACCAGCCTCGTCGTGTACGCCCACCGTGCGGGCGGACCGGAATGCGGCGGCCGTGGGATTGTCCCCGTCGTATGCGATCGGACTCAACCGCGCGAGCACGCGTCGTGAGTAGCCGTGCGCGAGGACGGGCGCGAGTTGGAGGGCCGGCTCACCGTTGGGCATCCAGACGATGAGCCCTTTCGCCTGCAGGATTCTCGCCGCGTCCGCCAGCAACGATTGCACGTCGTCGACGCTGCCCGCCCGGCCGAGTTCCGTGCAGACGCGCGACAGCGCCAGGAAGTCCGGCGCGAAGGTGGCGACTGGCGGTTCCGGTACTGCATCGGCGATCGGATCCACGAGTGCCGGCACGAACGGATCGATGGGCGACGCGGGCGCTGCAGGGAATTCCGGCACGAACGTGCCCTCATCGGCAGCCGACGGAGCCGACGACGGCACAGGACCAGTGGCGGGAGTGGACGCCGCAGCGGCCGCGGTCTCCTGGTGGCGGCCGAGTCGCGACATCATCTTCAGCGCCGAGTTCAGCATCATGCCCAGGCGCGTGGGCGGCGCGGTCGCAGCGCGAAGATCGTCAACCGTCGAACGTGCGACCTCCGCGTCGATCTCGACCGCCTCGTGCGGATCCGGGTGCAGGGCGAGAAACTCCGGCAGCAGTTCGTCGGCATCGATCCCGATCGCCTCGGCGTACGACCGGAAATAGGCGCGACGGAAAATGCCGTTCGGCCACCGCGACACATCGTCGCGCTCGAGCGCTTCGAGCAGGCACGACTTGATCTTCGTGCGCTCGGCAATCACGCTCACGGCAATTCCCTGCTGTTCTCGTCGCTCGCGCAACCGCGCGCCCAGCGTCTCAGGCATGCGCACTCCCCCCTGCCGGCGGTCCCGTCACCCCACACGACGTCACGACGGGAGGATCGAGACGGACTGCGAACTGCGCGGTTCCGACCGGGAGGGGAGAAACGCCGCGCAGCCTCGGGCGAGGCGATACGCCGGCGGCGAACAGGCGGAACCTCGGTCGAGCGTAACAACTCGGACGGGCGCGTTCAAGCCTTGCGCGGGCGCTTCGCGGACTTCGCCGTGCGTGCCGGCGCCGGCACCACCGCCGCGCCACCGCGTCCGAGCGCGACAACGATGTCGTATTCGGCCGCGGCAACCGGTTGCACGGACAGCCGACTGCCCTTCTGCGTGACGACCATCTTCTCGAGGCCCTTCGTATGCTTGAGCGTCTCGAGCGGCACCGTCCCGTGGAAGTTCTCGGCGAACGCGATGTCCACCATGTACCAGGTCGGTGCCTCCTCGCGGCTGTCCGGATCGAAGTATCTGTGGCCCTTCCGCGTCGCAAAGCTGTCGGGATATCCCGCACGGGCGATACGCGCCAGTCCCGTCACGCCCGACGGATCGGCATTCGATGCATAGAACAGGACCGGATCGCCCACGCGCATGTCGTCACGCATGAAATTGCGCGCCTGGAAGTTCCGCACGCCCTCCCAGCTCGTGGTGCCATCCCGCTCGAGATCGTCGATCGTGTAGGCGGAGGGTTCGCACTTCATCAGCCAGCAGCGGGCAGGAGTCTTGGCCATGGTGTCAGCAGGATACCGCGTGTGCTGCGTGTCGTCGGACTAGAATGCCGGGGGCGCGGTGATGTGCCGGGCGAATTGCGGGGGCGGTGTTGACGATAGGGATTCTCGGCGCGGGCGCCATGGCACGGGCGCTGGCGAAGCGGCTGGTGGCGGGCGGATTCACGGTCGCGATGTCGAATCGACGTGGGCCCACTTCGCTCACCGACGTCGTCACCGCGCTCGGGCCCGCCGTGCGGGCCGCCACCGTCGAGCAGGCCGCCGCGCATCCCATCGTCATCGTGGCCATTCCCTGGAGTCAGCTGCCGTCGGTCCTGGGCGGCATTCGCGACTGGCACGATCGGATCGTGATCGACACGACCAATCCGATCGAGCCACCGCACTTCACCGTCGCCGACCTCGAGGGCCGCACGTCGAGCGAGGTCGTGTCCGGACTCGTGCCGGCCGCGCGGCTCGTCAAGGCGTTCAACACGCTGACGCCGTCGGTGATCGCGCGCGATCCCCGCGAGGGCGGCGGGCACCGCGTGATCTTCTACTGCGGGAACGATAACGAGGCGAAGGCCGACGTCGACGCCGTGCTCACCGCCTGCGGTTTCGCCGGTGTCGATCTCGGCGATCTCGCCGCCGGCGGTCGCCTGATGCAGTTCCCGGGGGGATCGCTGCCGGCGCTGAATCTGATCAAGCTGTAGCGATCAGGCACGATCGACGACAGGCTGGCCGCCGAGACAACGATGGCCGCGTCTGGCGCACTCGGGCGCCTCGACGCGGCCACCACGGTCTTCAGAGGCCTGGTCGCCCGCATCATGCGGGTGGGCGGCCGACACAAGGGCCGGACGCTGCGTACCTCACGGCTGCGCGAACTTGGCCACCAGCGCGACGGACATGATCGCGTCCGTCTTCTTGAATCCGGGCGGCGGGAAATTCGCGTAGCGGATCGCGTGCGAGACTTTCAGCGAGAGGCCGGCGGCCACGCGCGTGGTCAGGGCAATCGCGTGATCGATCCGCCAGTTGTCGCCCTGGGCGAACAGGCCGCTGAGGCGCAGGTCATCGCTGATCTCGGCCGTCTCGGTCAGCTTCAGTTTGTAGCCGGCGCCCGCGACATACGAGCCGCTCGAGATGTCGTCACCGGCAAGTCTCGCCTCGCTGACGTACCCGGCGCCAAGGTCGACGCCGAACGTCTGGCGCGCGTCATCGATCACCTTGAGGGCGACACCGCCTGTCACCGCATTGCGATGGACGACGCCGGCGAAGCGATCGCGGAAGAACCCGTACTCACCGAACACCGACGTGCGCGCATTCAGCTCTTTCTGGGCACGCGACGTCAGATCGAACGCGTTGGCGACGAGCACGTCGTTCGACTCGTTCCTGACGAACGAGACCTTGTTGCGGATGAGCCACGTGTCCGGGCGCGACACGAGATCTGCCCCGAGGCCGAATGTCGAGCTCGAGGCGTTACCGGTGACCCCGACGTACGCGGCCTCGAAGTTCTGTTCGTGGGTCGGGGGTGGAGGATCCTGCGCGAGGGCTGCCGCCGGAATGAGGAGGGCGGTCATGAAAACGAGAGCGGACGCATACTTCATGCGTCCCAGTTTCTCACGACCGCCCCCCGGGTGGCCCGGTCGGCGATCAACGTCGTGCGAGCAGGTCGCGGATCTCGGTCAGCAGGGATTCCTCGGTTGTCGGCCCCGGTGGCGGCGCCGGCGCCTCGGCGGCCTTCAGCGAGTTCATGCCCTTGACGAGCAGGAAGAGCGCGAACGCGACGATGAGGAAGTTGACGACGGTGTTGACGAACGCACCGTAGCCGACGACCACTGCGCCCGCGTTCTTCGCGGCCTCGAGCGACGCGTAGGGGCCTGGCGTGGTGCCCTCGCGGAGCAGAACGAACATGTTGGAGAAATCGGTTCCGCCGGTAATCAGGCCGAGCAGCGGCATCATGATCTGATCGACGAAACCGCTGACAATGGCACCGAACGCGGCGCCGATGATGATCCCGACGGCCATGTCAACGACATTGCCGCGCATCGCGAACGTCTTGAACTCGTTCAACATCGTGGGGGCTCCCGTGAAAGACGAACGTCCGCGCCCATCGTACACGGGATGACGGCCCCGCGATGCATCGAGCCGCTCGATCGCCCGGTCAATCCACCGGCAGCGCGAACGCGACGTACGCACGCGCTGGAGCGCTCCCACCCACGCCATCCGAAGCGTTCCCCCGTGCCGCACCGGTCGACTGCGTGGCGTTGACCACGAAGTACTGACGACCGCCAACTTCGTACATCGCGGGGATACCTGCCGATCCGGCCGGCAGGTCCGTCGTCCACAGGACCTCGCCGGTTTCGGCATCGTACGCCCGCAGCTTGCCATCGAGCCCGGCCTGGAACAACAGTCCGGTCGTCGTGGTGACAATCCCCGTCCGCACGCGCGGATAGCCGGTATTACTCGCTCCTTCCGCAACCGCGCGCGGTTCGTCACCACCGGCCGGCACCTGCCACTTGATCCGGCCCGTATTCAGGTCGTAAGCCGTGAGCGTGGAATATGGCGGCTTCACCAGGCTGTTCTGCATCCCGTAGTCGGTGTAGTAGCGAATGGACGGGACCGGCAATCCCGCCGGGTAGTCAGGACCGACCATGCCACCGGCGCTGCGGGCACCGCCGGCGCGCGATCCGGGCGTACCGCCCGACGCTACGACGGGCCCGCGATCCGTCGTCGACGTCGCTGGCGGAGGCAACGGAGGGGCCGCAGCCGCCGCCGCACCCGGGCTCGCGAGAAAGGCGAGCAGCGACGACATCTCGGTCGCTGTCAGCGACGCGGGCGGCATGCTCAGGCGACCGCCGGTGATGATCTCGCGCAGCGTCTCAGGGCCCACCCGCATTCCGACATCGACGAGTGCTGGGACCGTCCCGATACCTCGAAGGTCCGTACCGTGACACGCCACACATCGCTGCTGATAGACCGCCAGCCCTGCCGCCAATTCACCGGGCGAAGCCGCGGGCCCGGCGGCGCGGCCGCGACCAGCGGGAGCCCCCCCGGCACGTCCAGGCGGGTCGAGGCTGAGCTTGTAGATCGATGGCACCGTGATGCCAAGCACATAGAACGTACCGTTGGTTGGATTCGCAGCCGTTGTCCCCCAGTTGGCGCCGCCCTGCGCCCCCGGGATGGCGACGGTGTCGACACCAATGGCCGGCGGCGTGAACAGTCCCAGATTGCGGGCATTGGCGATCCGCGTGCGCCACACCTCCTGTTCCTCAGGCGTCAACACATACGGATTCACGTCGTCTGCGCTGAGTGTCTGCGGCGTGAACGGTGGGACGATGGTCGGGAACGGCTGGGTCGGCCAAGCCGCCTCGCCGGGAACGTCACTCGGCGGTACGGGTCGCTCTTCGATCGGCCAGATCGGCTCCCCGGTGACGCGATCGAAGACGTACAGGAACCCCGTCTTGCCTGCCTGCACCACGACATCACGCGCGCGCCCTTCGTGCTGGATGGTGGTCAACTGCGGCGCGGCCGCGTTGTCGTAGTCCCAGAGATCGTGGTGAACCATCTGAAAGTGCCAGAGCCGCTTGCCCGTACGAGCATCGAGGGCGATGAGTGACGTCCCGAAGAGATTGGCGCCGTGCCTGTCGGCACCGTAGTAGTCGTACGTCGGGGAGCCCGTCGGGAAGTACGCAATGCCCCGCTGAGCATCGACGGTGATTTCGCCCCAGACGTTGGCCCCGCCGACGTACTTGTACGCGTCGGGTGGCCAGGTGTCATAGCCGAACTCTCCGGGCAGCGGAATCGTGTGGAACTGCCAGACGATCTTGCCCGTCCGCACGTCGAAGGCCCGGATGTCTCCAGGCATCGCCATGTAGTTCTCGCCGGTGGCCGAGCCGAGCAGCAGCAGATCCTCGAAGATCTTCCCGGGATTCGACGACTGCGCCCGCCCGACCGTCGAGACGTCGCGTCGCAGGCCCTCCCTCAGGTTCACCGCCCCCTGGTTGCCAAACGTCAGCACCGGCAGGCCCGTACGGGCGTCGAGCGCCTCCAGATAGTGATAGCGCTGGAACAGCAGCCGGCGCTCGGTGCCGTCGGCACTCTGCCAGTAATTGATGCCACGCGGCGCGATGCCCTGCAGTCCCTCGTGCACCCAGCGTTCCTTTCCTGTCGTCGCGTCGAGCGCCACGAGCGACTGATTGCGGGCCAGGACGTACATCGTGTCGTCGACCACGATAGGTCCCCACACATAGGACACGTTGTCGGACGTCGGATACGTCCACGCGACCTCGAGCTTGTTGACGTTGTCCTTCGTGATCCGATCGAGCGTCGTGTAGCGAGCGTTGTCGGGGCCCCCGCCGTGATCGCTCCACGTCTTTCGTTCGAGTGCGCGCTGACCAACTGACGCGACCGCCAGCCACACGACCAGGACACCTCCCACTACCAACGCAATACGTCTCATTGTCCGAATCCTCTATTCGATCACTTCGGGCGCCTACTGCGGCAGGGCGAACGCAACGTAGCCGAGCGGCCCCGGCGGCGTGCCGTGCGGAGCGCGCTGGTTGCCGGCCGGCAGCCTGTTACCAGCCGCAGGCACGAGCAGGTACTGGCGTCCGCCGATCGCGTACAGGATCGGCGCGCCACGAAACGTGCCGCCGTAGTGTCCGGTCCAGACCACCGCGCCGCTGGTCGTGTCGTAGGCGCGGATCTTGTTGTCGCCGCCCGACGCGAAGTAGAGGCCGGTGTCGGTGACCACGGCGCCATTGCGCATCTGCGTCATGCCGGTGCCGGTCATCCCCATCTCGGCCAATTCAGGATCATCGCCGAGACCCACCTGCCAGACGATGGCAGGAATGTTCAGGTCGTACTTGGTGATGGTCGTGTACGGCGGCTTCATCCGGACGCCAATCGTGCCGTATTCATTGATTACGTACCGCGGTGTATCGGGCACGCCTTCCGGATAGCGAATGACCGCACCACGGCCAGGCCCGGCCGCACCCGTCCGCGCCCGGGCACCACCTGTCCCCACGGCGGGCCCGGGTGGAAAGACCGGTGCGGGACCGGCGGCCCGGCCACGACCAGCGCCCGCGGCCGGTATCGCCAGATACGCGATGACGGCGGCCATATCCTCGTCCGTCAGATGTGGGAACGCCGGCATGCGCCCGCGGCCACCAGTCATCGTCGCGCGAATCGCCGCCTCGTCGAGGCGCGTTGTCACGTCGACGAGCGACGGGCCATTCTCAGTGCCGACCCGTGCCGGTCCATGACACACCTGACAATCGCGCTGATAAACCTGCTGTCCGGGAGAGGCGGCCGGGCCGCCTCGTCCCTCGCCAGGCCGGAGGAGCCGGAGGATCCCAGGATTGTCCTGGCCGATCACATAGACGATGCCCCGGTCTGGCTCGGCCGCGGTAGTACCGAACAGCGCACCGCCATTGCTGCCCGGCAGGTGCACGGTATCGACGAAATCGATCGGCGTGAACATGCCCAGGTTGCGTGCGCCGCGCACGCGGGCCCGGAAGGCAGCGCGCTCTTCGGGCGTGATGTTGGCGTACGGCGTGATGTCGTCTTCCGAGAACGTCTGGCGGCTGAACGGCGGCGGGTCGGTCGGGAACGGCTGCGTCGGCCAGCTCTTTTCGCCCGGCATCCCGCTCACCGGCACGGGGCGTTCCTCGATGGGCCAGATCGGCTCACCGGTCTCGCGATCGAAGACATAAAGGAAGCCGGTCTTGCCGGCGAGCGCCACGACGTCGCGTGTCGTCCCGCCATGCCGGATCGTGGTCAACTGCGGTGCAGAGCTCGTGTCAAAGTCCCAGAGATCGTGGTGCACGAGCTGAAAGTGCCAGAGGCGCTTACCGGTCCGGGCATCGAGCGCCACGAGGCTGGTGCCGAACAGGTTGGCACCGTGCCGATCGGCGCCGTAGTAGTCATAGGTCGGCGATCCTGTCGGCACGAACACGATGCCGCGGGCCGGATCCACGGTCAGTTCGCCCCACGCATTGGCGCCGCCGACGTACCGGTACGCTTCGGGCGGCCAGGTCTCGTAGCCGAACTCGCCTGGATGAGGAATCGTGTGGAATTGCCAGACTTCGCGACCTGTCACCACGTCGTACGCCCGAATGTGGCCGGGCGGTGACATGTACGCTTCGCCCGTGGCCGACCCGAGGATCAGCAGGTTCTCGAACACCTGCCCGGGCGTGCCCGACTGGATGCGACCGATCTGCGAGGCGTCGCGACCGAGCCCCTCGCGCAGGTCAACGGCGCCGTCCTGGCCGAAACTCTTGATCAGCGCTCCCGTGCGCGCATCAATCGCCTGCAGGTAGTCCTGCATCGCGAACAGCAGCCGACGGTCGCTGCCGTCGGCGCTTTCCCAGTAGTTGATGCCGCGCGACGTCATCCCCTGCATGTTCTCGCGCACCCAGACCTCGGCACCGGTGCGGGCGTCGAGCGCGACGAGCGCACCGTTACGCCCCCGCCCATAGACCAACCCGTGCGCCACCACGGGTGTGGAGATCGTGTCGGCGTAGGGATACGTCCACGCCACCTCGAGACGCCCGACGTTCTCACGGGTGATCTGACTGCCGGGAACGTATCGAGAACTGTCGAGGGTACCGGAATAGCCGATCCACGGTCTGTCGGCGACGGATTGCGGTGGGGCGTCCGGACGGGCGCCGATGGCCGCGACGACACTGAAGACGACCACGCCCGTCAGGATGACGGATCCACGATGCCGGAAGGCGAGCATGCACGAACTCCTGCGACAGGTGAGACGATGAGCGACGGCGGTCAGCGTCGGGTCGCGAGCAGGACGCCGGCAACCATCACCATGGCACCGACGACATTGACAGGGCTCACGGGCTGCACGGGCGATCCCAGCCATCCGTAGTGCGACATGGCCATCCCGCCGAGAATCTGCCCGGCGAGTAGGCCGAGCATCACCGGCCCGGCGCCAATCTGCGGAATGAGCCAGGCGATACCGAACACAAGACACGCGCCGATGGCGCCGGCCGCGAGCAGCAGCGGATGTACGTTGCGCAGGCCTCCCAGCGCCCCGGCCTGCCAGCCGGTGACGCCGATGATCGCCGCCATCACCGCCCCGATGATCCAGAAGAGGGCGTTGGCCACGCGCGGGTTGTTGAGCGCGGCTCCCACCGCTCCGTTCATGGCGAGGTGAACGGCGAGGACGATGCCGAGAAACAGGGTCAACACATAGAGTTGCAGCTTCATGAGCGCTCCATCGGTCTGACCGGCGGTGGTCGCCGGGTGCGGACATCGCCGTCCCTGCGCGCGACGGGATCATCCTGTCGCGAGGTGGTGGTATCGATAATCGATATTGTATACTTGCGCCGTCGCCATCGGCAAGCCCTTCGTCCCCGCCCCGTCCGACGCGGAGCGCAGGACGCGAGCGCCCGATACCGGCGACGGAGACAACGGACCCCCATGCGGATTCATCTGGAGCCTCGCCCGTGAGCGCACACCCGACCGCCGCCAATCCGATTCTCGACTTCGGGATCGACAAGAGCGCGCTGCAATATCTCGGTGCCGACCTGCAGCGCCCCGAGTGCATCCTGGCCGAACGTGACGGCACACTGTGGTCAGCCGATGCGCGCGGTGGCGTCGTGCGCCTGCGTCACGATGGCACGCAGACCATCGTGACGCAGGCGCAGTCGAGCCACTTCGGCGCGGCAGACTCCGATGCCACGCGGTACCTGCGCGGTACGCTGCCGAACGGCCTGGCCTTCGCCGACAACGGCGACTTCCTCATCTCGAACTTCGGCACCGATCGGCTCGAGCGCATGACGCGTGACGGCCGCTCCGTCGTGCTGGCCGATCGCGTCGACAGCGAAGAAGTCGGCAAGGTGAACTTCGTCCTGCGTGATTCGAAGAATCGCATCTGGGTGACGATCTCGACGCGCATCAAGAACTGGATGCACGCGCTGCGCACCGACCTGGCCGACGGTTATCTGGCGCGCTACGAGAACGGCACGCTGCGGATCGTGGCTGACGGCTTCCGTTTCACCAACGAGATCCGGTTCGACGCCAGCGAAGAATGGCTCTATGTCGTCGAAACGACGGGGGGCTGCATCACGCGTTTGCGCATCGATGACCGGGGAGAGGTGGCCGAGCGCGAGATTTTCGGACCATCCTCGCTCGGGACCGGCGCCTGGCCGGACGGGATCGCGTTCGACAGCGTCGGCAACCTGTGGGGCACGCTCGTCTATTCGGACAAGCTCTTCGTGCTGACACCGAAGGGCGACCTGATCGTCCTGCTCGACGAGGGCGATCCGAAGAAGGTGGCTGCACTCGAGCAGCAGTTCCGCCAGAATCGCGTGACCGAAGACGTGCTCTTTGCCACCGGCCGCGGCGTCGCGCCGTGGATGGCCAGCGTGACGTTCGGCGGGCCGGACCTGCGGACTGTCTATATCGGCTCACTCAAGGGCAGCTGCATTCCCTATTTCCGAGCGCCCGTCCCGGGCCTGCCGATGGTGCACTGGCACGAACGATGAGGGGAAGGCGGGGAGCCTGCAGCCTGGGAGAAGGCCGGGAGGCGACGGGCGGCACGGCTGCCGATGCCATTCGCCGCCGTGCCGCCCGCAGCCCGCCGCCTATTTCCCCTGCCATCCTCCATCGACGTGCACGGACTGGCCCGTGAGATAGCTCGCCTCGTCTGACGCGAAGAACGCGACAACGCGGCCGACCTCGCGCGGCTGCCCGGCGCGGCCGAGCGAAATCTGTGCAAGGACCTGCGGCAGGATGTCCGGGCTCTTCATGACCCAGTCGGTCATGTCGGTCTCGATCAGTCCGGGATGCACGCAGTTCACGCGGATGCCGAGCGGGGTCATCTCGGCCGACATGTTGCGCGTCAGCGCCTCCAGCCCGAGCTTGGTCGGCGCGTAGTGCGTACGTCCCGGCAGCACCTTGGCCGCCTGGATCGATCCGATGTTGACGATGCTGCCCTGCCGTTTCTCGGCCACGAGGCGGCGGCAGACGACCTGGGCGCAGAGCCAGTTGCCCCGAAGGTTGATGTCGGTCAGCCGCGTCCACTGCTCGTCGGTCAGTTCGAGGAACGGCACGATCGTCTCGATGCCGGCATTGTTGACCAGGATGTCGAGCGGACCGAACTCCTGCCAGACACGCTCGACCATCGCCTCCACATCGCTGCGGCTGGCCACGTCGGCCTTCACGGTCAGCGCGCGTCGTCCCTTGCTGCGCACGTATGCGGCCGTCTCTTCGGCGGCCGCGGCGTTCCCTACGTAATTGATCGCGACGTCGGCACCTTCGTCGGCAAATACTTCGGCGATCCCACGGCCGATGCCTCGGCTGGCGCCAGTCACCAGTGTCACTTTGTTCTGCAGTCTCACAGAGCCTCCTGACCCGCGGCCGGCGACCGGACCGCCACGCTCGCGATTATCGATTATGCGGACGCGACGATTATAGCGGAGCACGCGGCACGATGCGACGTCCGGCCGCAGGGGGCGGTGCTACGATAGGGCTCGTGGCAACGCGGTCACCATCCGCTTCGACTTCTGCTTCCGACTCGACACGTCTCGTAGCGGCCCGGACCGCGGCACCGCTCCAGCGACTCCCGGAGCGACGCGTGCTCCGCGAGGAGATCCGCGATCGCCTGATCGAGGACATTCTCGGCGGTCGCCTCGTGCCAGGCGATCGACTCGTCGAAACGCGAATCGCCCAGAGCTACGGGGTGAGTCAGGCCCCGGTGCGCGAGGCCCTGCGCGATCTCGAACTGCTCGGCTTCGTCGTGAGTGCGCCGTTCCGCGGGTCGGTGGTGCGCGAGGTGTCGACGAGCGACCTCGTGCAGATCTATCCGATCCGCGCCGTGCTCGAAGGACTCGCCGCCCGCGATGCGGCCACACGCCTCGACGCAGCAGGCCTCAAGAAACTCGAGAGCCTCGTCACGTCGATGCGCAAGTCCGCGGCACGGGGTGACACCCGTGCCGCGATCTCCGATGACTTCGCTTTTCACCTCATCATCGTCGAAGCCTCGGGCAACTGGCTGCTGAAGCAGTTCTGGGAGCGGATGCGCCTGGCCACGACAACGTTCCTGACGGTCTCGCGATCGCACCATGCGCTGGCCGAGATCGCCGAACGCCACGCGCCGGTCCTCGAGGCGCTGCGCCGCCGCGATCCCGATGCGGCCGAACGCGCAATGCGTCGGCACATCGAGGAACCGGGCGAGTGGCTGCGCCTCGCACTGGATACCGAAGGCGAGGAGCGGCCAACGCCGCCACCGGCGCCGGCCCGAACGACGCCCGCACGTAAGTCGCGCCGATGAAGTAGGTTGGCGCCGTGCGACGGCGCCAACCTTCGGGCCGGGCAGCCCGCCAACGATCGCCGCTCGTCGCGATCTCGCATATAATCGATTGTCGATTACTCTTCACCACCGCCCGGTACCGTCGGGCCAGGGGGGCCTGCCACCATGCATCAGTTCCCGGCCGTGCGCGCGTCGCACCACCAGCCGCTTCATCCGCCCGCGTCCACGCCCCAGCACCTGCTGCGGCAGGGCATCCTGAAGCTGCTTGCCATCAAGGACTCCGACGTCCGCACGCTCACGCTCGAACAGTGCCGCGACGCCGTCGACAAGAGTCTGCACGCCGGTGGCGCCTTCTCCGCCACCATCCCACTCGTCAGCCTGTACTACGGCGGCTTCATGACCCTCGACGTCGTCGATCCGACGCGACGCGGACAAGACCTCTTCGTCCTGAGCAAGGGGCACGCCGTTGCGGCCATGGCGTCCATCTACGCCGAGTTCGGATACTTCGACCGATCGATTCTCCGAGGATCACGGGCGTTCGCGAGCATCCTCAATGGCCATCCGGGCCCGATCCTGCCTGGCGTCCACCTGGCGACCGGGCCGATGGGCCAGGGCCTTGCAGTCGCGCAGGGCTTCGCGATCGCCGGCCGCCAGTCGCCTCGCTTCGATACCTACTGCATCTGCGGCGACGGCGAACTGCAGGAAGGCCCGATCTGGGAAGCCGTGATGTACGCGGGCCAGAAGCAGCTCGACAACCTGTGCGTCATGGTCGACCGCAACAACGGGCAGCTCGACATGGCCAATCGCATGGTGTTCCCCATGCCCGACCTCGAACCGGTGTTCGCGTCATTCGGGTGGGAGGTTCAAAGCGTCGACGCCACGCAGTACGAGCCGGTGTACGCGGCGCTCGAACGCTTCCGCTTCGGCCCACGTACCGGCCGACCGACAGCGATCATCTGCCGCACGACCAAGGGGCACGGCGCCCTCTCGGACTTCATGAACAAGCACAAGGTGACCGTGCCCGACGCGACGCTCCAGCAGGAGTTGGCGCTGCAGGCACGGCAGCGCGAGGATCGCGTGCGCGAGTTCCACGCGTTCGATCAATCGCTCGCCGCCCGTGCCGACGGCGCCGCGATCCACGACGCGCTCGCAGAAATTGCCGCGGGCATGTTCCTCGATACCAGCACGAGCGACGAAGGTCTGTCGCTCGCGCCCGTCGTCGGGCCGGTGCGGGCACGCCGCACGCCGGCGCGCAACAAACGCGTGCATTACGACGCCAGCCGACTCCCACGCCTCGATCCGTCGAAGCCGTACGCCGCCAGCGACATCATCACCGCCGCGATGAGGGTCTTCGCGTGCGACCCTGCCGTCGTGTCCATCGACGCGGACCTTGCCACGACGAGCGGACTCGAGGCCGGCGTCGGCGCCGTCGATCAGCGTCGGGCGCTGAACGCCGGCGTGGCCGAGGCGAACATGATGGGCCTGGGCGAGGCATTCGCCGCTCTTGGCCACCAGACGTGGATCAGCACGTTCTGCCCGTTCTTCGACTGGAAAGTCCTGCGACGCATTGCTGTCGGCCAGCAGGAGCGGCTCGAGACGATGGCCGCGCCTGACGGGTGGCTTGGTGAAGGGCACGGGCTCGATCTCGTGATGCTGGCGACGGCCGCCAACTTCGAGACGCGCACCAACGGCGCCACGCACATGGCCAACGACGACAACACGATCTTCGACGGCATGGCGCACCTGCAGATCGTGGATATTTCGTGCCCGCAGCAGATGCTGGCGTTCATGCGCTGGAGCATGGAAGGCAACCGAGGCCTCGTGTACGTCCGCGTGATGCGCACGCCCTCGGCCGTGCTGTACGACAGCGACTACGAGTTCGCATTCGGTCGGGGCCACGTCCTGCGCGAGAGCCCCACCGATCGCGCGGTCATCGTCAGCAGCGGCCGCGGTGTGCACGAGGCTCTGGCCGCCGCTGTCACGTGTGAGCGGGACGGTCTGCCGGTCGGCGTGGTCGATATGCCGTCGATCGACGAAGATCTGCTGCTGCGTCTGTACGATTCGGGACAGACCCTCTGCCTCGCCGAACAGAACAACGGCTTCATCCTGCAGAACCTGCTGAGGATCGTCTATCGTCGCCGCGCGACCGACACCGCCGGCCTGGCGCGCGTGCTGACCATCAATGCCCTCGATGCCGCCGGCAGACCGCGATTCATCCACTCGGGCACGTACGACGAGCTGATCGAGGCGTTCGGCCTGTCGGCCTCGGCCATTGCCGCGGCCGTCACCGCCCGCGTCACGACGGCCGACACGTCACAGCCCGATCGATAAGGGAGATTCGTCGATATGAGCGTTCCCACGAGACACGAATCGGAGGTCGAGGCCCTCGACCTCCCTGGACGACGCCTGCAATGGCTGGTCAACAACGGCGGGATCGCGGCCGCGCACTGCTCGGTCTGCCGTATCCTCGTCGCACCGGGGGACAAGGTGTCTCCCGCGCACTCGCACCCGAACGGCGAGGAAGTCATCTACATCATGAGCGGGTCGGGGCGTGTGCTCGTCGCGGGCGAGGTGGCTCCCGTGTCGGCCGGATCGGTCGTGCTGTTCCCGAAGGGCGCGATCCACATGCTCCACAACACGAGCGCCGTGGAGATGGAAGTCGTGTGCTTCTTCGCTCCGCCGACGGGCCTGGACAATTACGTCACACACGAGGGTGTCGATTTTCCGGACTAGACGACGGGCCCTCTGGCTTCTCATCGGCGGCTTGCCATAATGTATGTCGAGCGATGGGGACCGTCTATACGTCGTCCGTCGAGAGCCCCGTCGGTCCGCTCCTGGTCGCGGCGTCAGACGCCGGCATCCACGCGATCGAGTTCCACGCGCCGCGGCACGCGGTACCACGCACCGGCGACTGGCATGAGGGGACGCACCCGCTGATCGAGGCGGCGCGCGGGCAGCTCGCCGAGTATTTCGCCCGGCGGCGCCGAGTGTTCGATTTGCGGCTCGCGCCGGCTGGCACGTCCTTCCAGCGGCATGTCTGGGAGACGCTCGCGACGATCCCTTACGGCCAAACCATCAGCTACACCGAACTGGCGATTCGCGTGGGACGGCCCAGCGCAACGCGGGCCGTGGGCGCCGCCAACGGCCGAAATCCGCTGCCGCTCGTCCTGCCCTGTCACCGGGTGATTGGCGCCAACGGATCGCTCACCGGCTTCGGCGGTGGGCTCCCGACGAAGCGGTTCCTGCTGGAGCTCGAAGGCGCACAGCGGACGCTGCTGGGGAAACTGACGGACGACGGGTGAGAAGTCAAAAGTCGTTGACTTGCCTTACTTTCCCCAGAAGATGAACGTGCCGAACTTCGTGCTCGTCACGATGTCGACGTGACCATCGCGGTTGATGTCTCCGGCCCAGGCGTCTGACCCGACTCCCGACTGGTTGTGGATCAGTTCCGGCACGAACTCGGCACCACCGGGGGCCTTCGGATTGCGTACGGTCCGGTACCAGTAAATCACCGGCGGCCCGTAAGGATCGGGATCGATCTGCGTATCCTGATGCGACCAGTACCGCTTGCCCACGATGAAATCCGGGATGCCGTCGGCGTCGATATCGGCAACCGTCGTACCGTGCAGCTGAGAGAACGACACCCCACCGGCATTGCCCGGCCAGTTGTGATCGTCCATGATCATGTGCTGCTCGAACGAGATCGTCCCCGAGGCGTCGCGCTTCTGCTCGTACCAGGCCAGTCCCCAGCCGTGCGCGGAGAGCGACGTGACGACGTCGTTGAGGCCGTCGCCGTTGACGTCGTAGACGGCCATCACGCTGCCGCCTGCGCTCGTGCGGCCGATCGGACGACCGAACGCCTGCGGATGGTATTGCCAGGGCCCGGTCGCCGACGCGTTTGCCGGCTGCTCCCACCACCCGTATGCGTTGAGGATGTCCTTCCGGCCATCACCGTTGACGTCGCCCACGCCCACGCCGTGCGCGGTGGCATAGCCGGTCTCGGAAACGGTGCGCACGATCCACGGCTCCGTCGGATTGGCGGGATCGGGTTTCGCGTAGTGCATCGCGCCCTGCGCCCCGTAGACCAGCTCCGGCTTGCCGTCGCCGTCGACGTCCTCGAGCACGGCAATCTCCGTTTGCTGCGCGCTGGTGACGCGGTAGCTGTCCCACCGCCGCGACTCGCCCTTCGGATTCACGTAAAGCGTCGCTCCGGCGTTCTCGCCCGAGAAGCTCGCGTTCAGAACGTCAGGCCATCCATCCCCCGTGAAATCGTACGCGAACTGCATCCAGGCGTCGTTCGCGAACTGCACCGAGGGATTGATCGTGGTGGTCAGATAGATTTCGCGGCTGCGCTGATAATCGGGCCCGAAATAGATGTGCGGACCGGCGACGACATCGGTGACGCCATCGTGATTGAAGTCGGCGGCGCTTGCACCGAACGAGTAGTAGAAGTCGCTGATCTGCTGGACGCGGAACCGCGGGGACACCTTCTCGGCTTCGCGTGTGCGCACGCCGAGATCCTTGAACGCGATCGCCTTGAAGCGAACCGGTCCCGTGCCGGCCACGTGCAGGGCCACGGACCCGAATCGGCCCATCGCGTCGTCGGCCACGCCGCTCGGTCCGGCGTTGTTGATGAACGTGCGCACGATGTTGGCGTCGATCAGAATCTCGAGGTCGTTCCATTCACCGGGGTGCAGCCCCGTATTCGGCGTGGGAATCGGCAGTTGCACGGCAGGCCCGCGGCCGCCACGACCCGCGGCCGGAGGCGCGGCAGGGCCACCCACACGTCCCCGTCCCGGAGCGTCGGGCGTCGGTGGTGGCGCGATGCGCACCTGGCCTCCGCCGGGCACACGCAGGCGGGTACGCGACGTTTCGCGACCACTCGCGTCGATCGTCAACGCGTAGGCGCCGACGTCGCCCTCTGTCAGCGAGACGTAAATGCCTTTCAGGCCGTCGGCGGTCTTCTCCGCGCGCAGCAGCACACCGGCGCGGCAACCGGCCGCACACTGGAACGTGGAGAAGAAGCCCGTGTCCTGCCAGGACCGGTCGAAGACGAGCCACCCTCCGGTGTCTGCCTTCGGCGTTCCGGTAATCTCGCCCTCGGCGGCGCGCCAGTCGGCCTGCCCGATTGGATTCCAGCCAGTGAGGCTGGAGCCCTCGAAGCGAAGATCGGGCCGGAACGACGGCCCAGCGCCGAACACGGGCACCAGGACGCCCGAGGCGAGCGACGCGGTCAGGACGAGAGCGAGACGAGTGCTGCGCATAGTGAGTCCCTGGAGAAGCCGGCCGGCGCGGGTATGTCCCCGCCACGTCAGAACGCATTCGATGGATTATCGATGATATCGCGGTTCGCCACGGCCGGTCGCCGCGGGCGCCGACGGACAGCAGGCGGATCATCACGATCGACCTGCTGCCCGTCGCGTGTCTGTCGAACTAGAACGTCAGGCGAGCCGCCAGCTGAATCAGTCTCGGCTGATTTCTCTGCGACGTCACTCTGCCGAACGTACTGGTGGCCGCCGTGCTCACTGTCGTATTCGGCATGCCGAACTGCACGCGGTTGAACAGGTTGAAGGCCTCCGCGCGCAGGGTCAGGTTCACGCCGCCCTGAAGCGGTGTGGTCTTCGAGATGGCGAGGTTCCAGTTGTTGACACCATGCCCGCGCAAATCGGGATCGGTGCGGGGCGCATCGCCGAGTTGCCACCGCAGCCGAGGGTCGCCCGCCGAACCCGCGTTCGGCACACTGAAGCAACTGGTGTTGAACCACTGATCGAGTCGATCGAGCGTGGATCCACTCACCGTCTTGTTGCAGGAGGCATCAACGTTGGGCCGCAACCCGTAGCCGCTCCCGATCAGGTTCGGCGTGGCGCCGAAGCCGAGCGGGAAGCCGCTCTGAAGCGTCACGACACCGGACACGCTCCATCCGCCCACCAGCTGTTCCATGAGACCGCTCGCACCACCAAGGAACCGTCGGCCGGCGCCAAACGGCAGATCAACGGTGTAGTTGAGCACGAACCGGTGCCGCACGTCGAAGCTGCTCAGCGCCATCTCGTTGTCGAGATTGTTCGTCTGATAGCCGGCGATCGGCGTGCCGGCGCCGCTCTCGAGCCATCCGGTCGTCGATTCGACGTTGGTCATGTTCTTCGAGAACGTGTAGTTGGCGCTCACGCTGGCGCCGGCGCTGAACCGCTTGTCAGCGCGGAGCTGCAGCGCGTGATAGCGGCTCTCGCCTTCGTAGCCCGAACGGCTCGCGCTGTTGTATTGCGGGTGCGCCACGAGCAGTCGGGACCGCTGGATGGTCTGAGTCGACAGCGGACCAGCGGTGATCGTGCCGTAGAACGGATTCGGCACCTGCTGCCGCAGGTACGCCCCGTAGCAGGTATCGGCCTGGCTCGCCACGAAGCCGGGCTCACCCTGAGGAATGATGGCGTTGCCGGTCAGGCTACACACCGTCGCATCGTTCGCAGCCCTGTTGATGTGCTCGAGGCCCAACTGATTCATGTTGAGCGTCGTCGGCAGATGGTTGCCATCGAGACCCGTATAGCCGACCTCCACCGACAGATTGTTGCGGAACTGATGCTGCAGTACGACGTTCCACTGATACGTGTAACCGGGATATCCCTCTTCGTCCCGGTAGAACTGAGTGGCCGTGCCGCCGAGCATGGCCTGCTGGAAGCCGGGATCGCGTCCCGGGAAGTTCCTCACGCCGGAGGGGAACGGGTTGCTCATATCCGCGAAGAACGTCTGGTTGTCATCGACGCTCGTCACGATCGTGTTCGTGATCTGGACCAGGGGACCATTGACCCCGTCCGTGAACCGCACCGTCGACGGCGTGATGAACTTTCCCGTGCCGCCGCGCAGGACTGTGCTGTCAGCCAACTGATACGCGAAGCCGAAACGCGGCGCGAAACGGCTGACGTTGTTTCTGAGGCCACGATCCGACAGCGCGTCGCTGTTCACGAGCTCGAACGCGCCGAGGTAGGGCTCGCCGGTGACTGGATTGGTCTTTCCGTCGAGAACCGGGTTCACGGCCGTCGGGTTGAAACTGACGATGCGATCGTCCTTTTCACCGTAGACGCCTGGCCTCTCCCAGCGAATGCCGGGCGTCAGTGTCAGCCGCGGCGTGACTCGCCACGTGTCGTCGATGAAGTACGCCTGATAGGACGTGCGATTGTAGGTATAGCCGGACGACTGATACGTGCCGCCGGTCGGGATGCCCAGCAGAAACGACGCAAACGCATCGCCAGTGGAGCCGGGGTTGGAACCGTTCAGCGCCGTCGGCGCGTTGGAGAACGTGAAATTGCCGCCAGGGCTGTTGTTCTGGAAGTAGTTGCCCTGAGCCAGCATGAGGTTGGCGCCGACCTTGATCGCGTGGCGGCCGGCGAGCTTGGTCAGTGTCGGCGTGAACTCGTATGACTTGTCGTCGGCCAGCAGCAGCCCGGTGCCAATCACGTTGTTCGATCCGGCGGCGATGCCCGGAATCGTCTCCATCCTCGGAATCGAGTCGCTGCGAGTCGAGATCTCGCCGTACGGCGTCTGGGGCAGGCCGAACGTCCCGACGAGGTCGATACCGAGGTTGCCCGGTGTGCGGTCGTAGTCCCAGCGCAGGAATCCGAAGCGCAGATCGAGCACCGTGCTCGAGTTGAGCGTGGAGGTGCTGGCGATCATCACCTGCGTCGTGATGAAGTGCTCCGGCGAATACGGGTCTCCGTTCCGCTGGCCGTTGCCGTACACATCGACAGGGAGATTGGTGGACTCGAACCGTGTATAACGACCCAGCAGACGCTGATTCTGGTTCAGGTTGTAGTCGAGACGCAGGTTGACCTGCGAGTTGTCGCCGCCGACCTGGGCGTTCCTGTTGAAGTTCTGCGTCTTCCACGGACCGGCCTCGGTCGGCTCGGCGTAGATCGGGAAGTTCAGGAACGCACGCGCGATGGGACTGATGCGGTTCTGCGGAATCACGTTGCCCGGGAACTGCAGGCGTGTCGGTACCGTTCCGCAATCACCGTTGTAGGCGCCCGTGCCAGGATTGACGATGCCGCACTGCGTCCACGGGTCGTAGATCGGCACGACCTGGCCCGTCGTCAGGTTCCGGAAATCGGAGAAGTCGCCGCTCCGCATCGCCATCGTCGGCACGGTGCGCTGGAACAGGACGCCTTCGCGATTCCGATAGCGTTCGAAGTTCGTGAAGAAGAAAAGCTTGTCCTTCACCACGGGTCCGCCAACCGACCCACCGAAGTTGTGCTGCGAGAAGGGCGGCTTGTCGAGCCCGGCGCGCTCGCCGAAGAACGTGTTCGAGTTCAGTTCTCGGTTGCGGTAGTACTCGAAGAGACCGCCGTGAAACGCGTTCGTTCCCGATCGGGAGGCAATGTTCACCACGCCACCCGTGAAGCGTCCGAACTCGGCGCTGCTGGCGTTGGTCTGCACACGGAATTCCGCGACCGCATCGGGGCTCGGCGTCAGGACGACGATGTTGCCGTAGGCCGCGTCCTGGACCGTGACGCCGTCGAAGAGGGTCGCGCTCTGGTTGGCGGTGCCGCCGCCAATCTGGTAGTTGCCGCCGGCGAACACGTTCTTACCCGTCAGGCTGCCCTCGCTGCCGCCCTGCGGCACAACCGACGGCGCCATCGTGATGAGGTTCATCACGTTCCGCCCGTCGAGCGGCAACGTCTGCACCGACCGGAAGCTGACAACGGCGCCGACCGATCCGCTCTCGGTTTGCAACAGCGGCGCCTGGCTTGTCACTTCGACCGTCTCCGACAGGCCGCCCAGTTCGAGGGTGGCCTCGATGCGAGGCGTGGCCTGCACGTTGACCTCGATCCCCTCGCGCACGTAGGCCTTGAAGCCAGCCAACTCGACCTGGAGTCGGTAGGTACCCGGAACGAGGTTCACGAACTGATAGGTGCCGTCGCCATCGCTGACGCCCTGGCGACGTTCATTCGTTCCTGTGTTGACGAGCGTCAGGGTGGCCCCGGGCACGACATCGCCGGCGGAATCCTTGACCACGCTCACGAGCGATCCATAGAAGCTCTGGCTCATCGCGGGTACGGCCACCAACAGCAGCGGCACCAGCAGGAGCGCGGCCGATTTCCACCGCCACCCCACGTGTCTACTCGACATACATGCCTCCTGGGGGGTCACCGGACACTGGCCCGGGCCCTGACAACAACGACCTCTGGCCGATCGGCGCTCGTCGAGAATCGCCCGGTCGTCAATCGAAGCTCGCTACGATAGATAACAGATAATCGATTATCGTGTAACAAGTGTCAAGATTTTCTTTACGGCACCGGCGGCAAGCCGGCCAGCGCCGCGCCGGCGGCCTCCCGGACGTCTGAATCGGGGCTCTGGGCCGCGGCCTCGAAGTGCCAGCGGGCCTCGACCGTCCGCCCCGCCCTCGCCTGTAGCTCTCCCAACGCCAGATGCGCGTCGTAGTCGCGGGGATCGGCCTGAATGGCCAGTTCGTACTCGCGCGCCGCCTCATCGATGCGCCCCGTCGCCGCCAGGACGGCCGCCAGATCGGTATGCGCCTGCGCCAGGCCCGGCGCCAGGCGCACGGCCTCACGGAGCGCGGTCACGGCCTCGGCATAGGCCCCGGTGATCGCCAGCACCACCCCATAGCTGTGGTGTGCGTCCACGTAGTCAGGCGCGTAGCGGATTGCCTCGGAGAAGTGGTGACCGGCCTCGGCATACGCCCGGCGGCCTGCCAGCAGATTGCCCAGGTTGTTCTGGGCCTCGGCCAGATCCGGCTGACTCCGGATGGCCGCGCGGAAATACTGTTCGGCGGCCGTCGCGTTCCCATCGTTCAGCGCGGCGAGTCCCATGGTGTTGTTCGCGCGCGGCAGGGAGGCGTCGAGCTCGAGCGCCCGCAGGAGCGCGCCCCGCGCCTCGCCGGCGCGGTGCTGCTGGAGATAGACGTTGCCGAGGGAGGCCAGCGCAGCGGCGTCCTCCGGCTGGAGCGCCACCGCCTGCTCCAGCGCCTGCGCGGCCCGTTCCAAGTTGCCGAGCGCCACGGCCGCGTCGGCCAGTTCCTTCAGCGCGGGTGCGAAGGAGGCGTCCCGGCGGAGCGCCTCTTCACACCAGCGAATTGCCGCCTCGGGATCCGAGCGCTTCGCGTACGCGCGGCCCAGCTCGTAATAGAACTCAGGGCGATCGGGCGCGTACCGCTCGATCGCCTGCTGCAGGCGTCCGATGCCGGCCTCCAAATTCGAGCCATGCTGTACCTGCGCGACGGCGACGTACAGCGCGGTGTCCGGCCCCGGCGGCGGTGTGGCCGGGTAGTAGGGAACGACCTCACCGCGATAGGCGCCATCTTCGAAGTTTTCCGCCTCCTCGCGCGCGGCCAGCAGATCGCGCGGCGGCAGGAATCGCTGGATCCGATGATCGGTCATCACCACGTGGACGGCGTCCTCGGCGCGGCGCTTCGGCATGTGACAGTCGAGGCAGGTAGGCGATGTGCCGGCGCCCGCCGCACCGCGCGCCAGGGCGGGCACTCCCACGCCCGGCGTCTTGCTGTGCGTCCCCGTGTGACAGCTCTCGCAGACGGCGACATAGTGCTGAACGGCCGCCTCGCCCCGCGGAATATCGTGCGGGTTGTGGCAGGTGGTGCACGTCATTTCGCTGCGCAGAAAGCACGCAGACTGGCGCAGCCGGTACGCGCCGCTGCCGGCGATCTCGAACTTGTCCTCGCGGCCGGATCCGGCCGCATGATCGAAGTGCAGAACATAGTTGCCAAGCGCCTGCCCCGGAACGTACGAAAAGGGCGAACGATCGTAACGGCGGACCTGAAACGGCAGGGGGCTGCTCGTTGTCTCGAGATGACATTGCAGGCACGTTTCGATCTGCCGCTCTCGATCGAGCGTCGCCGGATTGACGATCGCCCGGCGGGCCGCGTCGTAGTCGGCGTCCTCGACCGCCTCGATATGCGCCAGTCCCGGCCCATGACATCGCTGGCAATCAATCCCTTCCGGCAACGGCTCGGCAAAGCCGGGACCGCCGCCCACATCGGTGACGGCGCCGGCTGGGTAGCCGTTGTGGCACGCCATGCAGTCTGTCGAGATGACGCGGCGGAAATCGAGGTGCGCGGGCCGGTCGTAGCCGGGGCTCATCGCCCAATAGCCGCCGCGATCCGCGTACCAGCTGACCGGCAGCTCCCGCAGCCGGCCGTCGGCCTCCCGGTGCAGGAACGTGCGAGCGTGATTGCCGGATCCGATGATGTAGTCGGCCGAAAATTCGACGATATTCGTCGGCTGGCCGTCGAAGCCGGTCATGTGACGGCGCTGAACGAGGCGGCCGTCCCGCTCCTCCATCGTGTAGTGACGGCCTGACGTCTCGTGAAACAACTGGCCGTCGGTCTCGACATCGGACAGCTGCGGGGTGCCGGCGCGCACGCGGGCGAACGAGCGGGCCATGCCGGTCAGGCCGTACGTCTGGGCGATGCGAGGATGGCAGGCGGCGCAGGCAGCGGCGCTCACATAGCCGGCGCCCACGGATTCAGCCGGTTCCTCGGGGCCCGACGACTGCTGCGGGTTGCCGTGCAGGGGCGACCGGGTCGCGGCCACCATCACGATGACGAGCAGCATCGCGATCCCCAGCGGAGTCCACCGCCGCCACGCGCGCGACCGGTGCGCCCTGCGATTCACTTCCACTCTGATGCCCCTTGATTATCGATAGTCGATAACATTGGCAGCAATGTCAAGGCGTGCTGCGTAATGACCGCCGGTGGCCGACTTGCGAGTCGTCGACGGAAAAGTCGACAGGGGCGAACGGAGCGCTCGACGACATCGGCCAGGGTGGGAACGCCCTCCGGGGCGCGCGCCACACGACAACAACACGATTAAAGATAATCGATTATCTAGCAATTGGGTTACAATACGCCCATCCCACGCCAGCACTTTTCCCCTGCGCCTGGGCCGGAGCACGCATGTTGAACTTCATTCAGGGCGAGTGGCGCCCGTCGACCACGACCGATTTCCTCCCCATCCGCAACCCGGCCACCGGTGACACGATCGGCCAGACGCCAATCTCGACCCTCGCCGAACTCGAACAGGCCGTCGACGCGGCCGACGCGGCCTTTCCCGCCTGGCGACGCGTGCCGGTCACCGACCGCGTTCAGTTCCTGTTCCGGCTGAAGACGAAACTCGAAGACGGCCTCGACGACCTCGCCCGCATCATCACGCTCGAGTGCGGCAAGACGCTGGCCGAATCGCGCGGGGAACTGCGCCGGGCCATCGAGAACGTCGAGGTCGCGTGCGGCGCGCCCATCCTCACACAGGGCTACAACTCCGAAGACATCGCGTCGGGAATCGACGAGGTGATGATTCGCCAGCCGCTCGGGGTCTGCGCGATCATCGCGCCGTTCAACTTCCCCGCCATGATCCCGTTCTGGTTCCTCCCCTACGCCATTGCCGCCGGCAACACCATCGTCATCAAGCCCTCCGAGCGCGTGCCCATGACGATGCAGAAGGTGTTCGAGATGCTGGCGGAGCTGGAACTGCCGCCAGGCGTGGTGAACCTGATCAATGGCGGCCACGACGTGGTCAACGCGATTCTGGATCACCCGACGATTCGCGCGGTCAGTTTCGTCGGGTCGAGCGCGGTGGCCCGACACGTCTACGCGCGCGCCGCGGCGTCAGGCAAGCGCGTGCAGTGCCAGGGCGGTGCGAAGAATCCCGTCATCATCCTGCCGGACGCCGACATCGCATCGGCCGCCGAGATTGTCGCCGAGAGTGCGTTCGGCTGCGCCGGGCAGCGATGCCTGGCCGCCGCCATGGCGGTCACCGTGGGCGACGCCGGCGCGCCGTTTGCCGAGGCGATCCAGGCGAAGGCGGCCAGCCGCGTCACCGGCGACGGGCTCGAAGCCGGCGTGCAGATGGGACCCGTTATTTCGCCCGAGAGCCAGGCGCGCATCGAACAGCTCCTCGAACGCGCCATCGCCGACGGCGCCCGGCCGATCGTCGACGGCCGCCGGCCGGCCATGCCGGATCGTCTGCGTGGCAACTTCATCAGGCCCACGGTGCTCAGCGGCCTGCCGATCGAGAGCGAGATCACGCGGACCGAGATCTTCGGCCCCGTGCTGTCGCTGCACGAGGTCGACGACATCAGCGCGGCGATCGCCCTCGTCAACGACGGGGCCTATGGCAACCAGGCCTCGCTCTTCACCACGAGCGGCGCCAGCGCGCGCCGATTCCGCTACGAGGCCGAGGTCGGCAACGTCGGCATCAACGTCGGCGTGGCCGCCCCCATGGCGTTCTTTCCGTTCAGCGGCGCACGCGGCAGCTTCTTCGGCGACCTGCACGGCCAGGGCCGCGACGCGTTCGAGTTCTTCACGCAGGAAAAGGTCGTGGTCGAACGATGGCCACGCGCCTGGTCACGGACATTCTGAGAGCGCAGCAACCAGACGGCCTTCACGAACGAGGAGTTCCCATGACGATCAATCGACGGACGTTCACGCAGTCACTCGCCATCGGCCTCGGCGCGTTGTCACTGCCCGCCTGGGCCCAGGGTCGCAAGAACCTGCAGATCGGCCACACGGGCATCACCTGGCCCTGGGGCGAGATCCGCAGCGCCCCGCCGTCCGGCGGGGGTGACGTCAGCCTCGCCCCCGCACCAGCCGGCCAGCGACAGATCGATCCACAGGCGGTCGAAACGGTCTTCCGGGATGTCTCGCAGGTCGGCTTCCACGGCCTCGAGATCTTCGCGTGGCAGGTCGACGCGATGGAGGGTCATGGCGGCATCGGTCCGCTGATCGAAAAGTACAAATTGCCGCTGATCGCCGTCTACGGCGGCCCCAACCTCACGAATCCCGACCAGCGCAAAGCCTCGCTCGAGCGCACCATCGCCAACGCGAAGCTCGTCAAGCGCTACGGCGGCAAGGCAATCGTCTTCGGGCCGAACGCGGTCAATCGCAGCTCGTTCGTCTTCAACGAGCATCGTGCTCATATCCTCTCGGCGCTCAACGACGGTGCGAAGGCCGTGGTCGATCTGGGCCTGACACCGGTGCTGCACCCGCACACGGGCACGTGCATCGAGACCCGGGACGAGACCTACGCCATCATGGAGAACGTGGACACGCGGTACCTGAAGTTCGGCCCGGACGTCGGCCAGCTCGCGAAGGGCGGCGCCGATCCCGTACAGATCGTCAAGGATTTCCTTCCGCTCGTCCACCATGTCCACCTGAAGGATTTCGACGGCGGCCCGGCCTATCTCGGATACGCGCCCATCGGCCGTGGCCACGTCAATCTCGGGGCCATTCTCGATATGTGCGAGAGCCGGCAGATGGACGGGATGGTGATGGTCGAGCTCGACAGCAGTGACGTGATGCCCATCCCTCCACGCGAGACCGCGGAAATCGCCCGCACCTGGCTCGGTGCGCGCGGATACGCGTTCGGCGCCTGAGACGGACGAACAGGAGGGCCGGCAGATGGACTATGGACTGCAGGGCACGCGCGCCTTCGTGGCGGCCGGCGCCCACGGCATCGGACGCGCCATTGCCGATCTGCTCGCGGCCGAGGGCGCGTGCGTGATCGTCGCCGACAGGGACGAGGACGCACTGCAGGCGCACGGGGGTCAGTGGGACGGCACGATTGCCGCGGATCTGTCGAGCGCCGACGGCGTCCAGGCCGCCGTGGACTACGTGCTGCGCCGGTTCGACGGCCCGCCCGCCATCCTGATCAACAACCTCGGCGTCGGCGATGCCACGCCGTTCGAGCAGACGACAGATGATCGCTGGCTCGCCTCGTTCAACGTGAACCTGATGGGCAGCGTGCGTCTGTCTCGCGCGCTCGTGCCGCGGATGGCAGCGCTCGGCTCCGCGGCGGTCGTCAACACCGGCTCCGATCTGGCCAAGCAACCGGAGCCGGACTTCGTCGACTACGGGTCGTTCAAGGCCGCGCTGCTCTATCTCACCAAGGCGCTCGCGCGGCAGTATGCACCGGCGGTTCGCGTGAACGCCGTCCTGCCGGGACCGATCTGGTCGCGCATGTGGACGCGGCCCGGCGGCATCGTCGATCAGCTCGTCACGCACTACGACGTGACCGATCGCGACGAGGCCGTGAACCGGTTCCTGCGCGACCGGCAGATGCCGATGGGCATCGGCCAGCCCGAAGACGTGGCACACGCCGCGGTCTTCCTGGCCTCGCCACTGGCCCGCTTCATCACGGGCGCGGGCCTCGACATCGGCGGCACAATCAGGGGGTTGATTTGATGACGGACTATTCGAGCTTCGGACTGACGGACAAGATCGCGATCGTGACGGGCGCATCGCAGGGCATCGGTCGCGCCATCGCCCTCGGACTGGCGAAGGCCGGCGCCCACCTGGTCCTGGCCAAGTACCCGCGTGGCGGCGAACAGGAGATCCAGGCCGTGAAGGCCGAGATCGAGGCGCTCGGCCGCCGCGCGATCATCGTGCCCACGGACGTCTCGGACGTGGCACAGGTGCAGGCCCTCATGCAGCAGGCCGTCACGACATTCGGCCGGATCGACATCCTCGTCAACAACGCGGGGTGGACGGGCACGACACCCGCCCTCGACGTCACCGAGGAGGAATACGACAAGACGATGGCGTCGACGCTGAAGAGCGTGTTCTTCGCGTGCCAGGCCGCCGCGCGGGTGATGATCCCGGCAGGCGGCGGCAAGATCGTCAACATCGGATCGAACTTCGGCATCGTGGCGTTCGACAAGCGCTCCGTCTATGCCGCAGCCAAGGCCGGTGTGCACCACCTCTCGCGTGCGCTGTCCCTCGAGTGGGCGCGCCAGGGCGTCACGGTCAACGTCGTCGCGCCCTGCATCACGGAAACCGAGTCCCGGAAGAACATCTTCGAGCGCCCCGGGTATCGCGAATGGGCAACCACGCAGATGCTGCCCATCGGCCGCTGGAACCAGCCCGACGATCTCGTGGGCGCGGTCCTCTTCCTGTCGAGCCACCTCGCCGACATGATCGTCGGACACGTCCTGATGGTCGACGGCGGCTGGACGATTCACTGACGGCCGTCCCGGGGTCGCGCATGCGAGCGGCAACATCCCCACTCGTCAGCGGCCCCGGGACGATCGCGCGTCGACGACCGACCGCGCGTTACGCCGGCACCTGCGCCGGATCCATCCAGAGAAACTCCCAATGATGGCCGTCGAGGTCGTAGAAGGTCCGCACGAACATGAACCCGTGATCCTGCGGCGGCATGGCTGGCGTGGCGCCGGCCGCGATTGCTGCGTCGACGATCGTGTCGACCTCCTCGCGGCTCGCGCACGACAGGGCAATCAGCACCTCATTCCGTGACGTCGAGTCACACACCTCGCGCGTCGTGAACGTCCGGAAGTACCGTTCGGCCAGCAGCATCGCGTAGCCGTCGTCGCTGAAGATCATGCAGGCGGCGTTGTCGTCGGTGAACTGCGGGTTGAACCTGAACCCCAGCCCCTCGAAGAAGCGCATGGACCGCTTCAGGTCGCGGACGGGCAGGTTGACGAAGACCTTTCGGGACGGGGACGTGATCATGAGCAGGCTCCTCGCGAAATCGCGTTACGAGGAGATAGACCGGAGCCGGGACGGAAACTCATCGGGCGCCAGGTCCAGCGGCAGCCCGAACCGCGGGAAGAGCGTTTCGACGTCGAGGAACGCATTCCACGCCCCGATGCGACCACCGGCACCCTCGAGCACGATGAGTGCCCAGGCGCGATGGCCCGCGTCACCACCGAGTGGCCGATACTGCGCGAACGCCAGCGACCCGTTCGCGGCCACGCGGAATACGCGCGAACCGCGGCACCCGGCGCCGCGCCCGCGCAGCCAGTTCCGAATCGCGCCCGACCCCTGGAGCCAGAGCGTATACGGCGGCATCGACAGCGTGGCGTCTTCACGCATCAGCGCCACGAGCGCGTCGACATCGTAGCGATGGAATGCGTCGAGGTACTTCTCGACGAGCACCTCCGCGTCAGCCGTCAACGCGTCGTCAGCCGTGGCCGTGGCGCGGCTGGCCAGCGTCGCGCGTCCCCGTTGCAGCGCGCTGTTGACGGCCGGCACCGAGGTCTCCAGGCACTCGGCAATCTCGGCAGCCTTCCAGCCGAGGACATCGGCCAGCAGCAGCGCCACGCGCTGCCGCGCGGGCAGGTGCTGGAGCGCGGCGACGAACGCCAGCCGCACACTCTGGCGGAGCATCGCCTGCTCGAGCGGATCGGCGTCAGTGGGGACCACGAGCGCATCGGGCACCGGCTCGAGCCAGTGCGTCCGCGGCCGCTCCTCGAGCGCATCATCCACGGTGCCGGCCGGGCCCTCCTCGAGCGGGCGCCCCCGCCGGCCGCGCGCCGCGACAGCGTCGAGGCAGACGTTCGTCGCAATGCGATAGAGCCACGTGCGCAGCGACGATCGTCCCTCGAACCGATCGCGGCTGCGCCAGGCCCGGACGAGCGTCTCCTGGACCGCATCTTCCGCGTCGGCCACCGATCCCAGCACGCGATAGCAGTGGCCGGTCAGGGCAGGACGATGGCACTCGAGCTCGTCGATGTCGACATCCATCCGCTCCTGATACCATCCGCGGCGAGGGATGGTCAAACATGTCCGCGTACTTCACCCCGGCGCTCTTCTCGTTCCTCGAGCGCCTCTCGACTCATAACTCACGGGACTGGTTCGAGGCGAACCGCGATCGATTCGAGCAGGACGTCCAGCAGCCGATGCTGCGCTTCATCGACGATCTCCGCCCGCGACTCGCATCGGTGAACCGATCGTTCGTCGCCGATCCGCGGAAGAGTGGCGGATCGATGTTCCGCATCTACAGGGACACGCGCTTCTCGGCCGACAAGTCGCCATACAAGACGCACGTGGCCGCCCGCTTCCTGCACCGCGCACAGCCGAAGGGCGCGCAGGGGCCATCGTTCTACCTGCACCTCGAGCCCGGCGACTCGTTCGGCGGCGGCGGCATCTATCACCCGGATCCTTCGCTCCTGACGCGCATCCGCCGCACGATGATCGAGGACGCCAGGCGCTGGCGGGCCGTGAAGCGCGCGGGCCTCACGATCGAAGGCGCCATGCTCAAGCGCGTGCCGCTGGGATTCGATACCGCGCACCCGTTTGCCGAGGATCTGCGCCGCAGGGACCTGTACGTCGTCGATCCGTTCAGTGACGAGGACGTGTGTGCCTGTGACTTCATGGACCGGTACATCGACACCTGTACACGCGTCTCACCGCTCGTGGCATTCGTGGTGAAGGCGGCGGGCATGAAGACCGACGAGTGATGATCACGACGCGGCGGCGCTCCGACCACAGGACGCGCCGTGCCAGGGCGCTGCAGGCGTGAAGTATGATTGCCGCCGGTGTCCTCCCGATCGAATCAGACGGACATGACGGAGCGGCCCCGGGTGCTCTGCGTGGAAGACGACGACGGGCTCCGGTCGTTGATGCTCGACATCGCGCTCGACAGCGGCTTCGAGGCCTCGGCTGCCGCGACAGCCGAAGCCGCCCTGGTCTGCGCGGCCGATACACGCGTCGATGTGCTGGTGACCGACGTGCTGTTGCCGGCCATGTCGGGGATCGATCTGATGACCCGCATGCGCTCGCTGCACCCAGGGCTGTCGGTCATCGTCATTTCCGGTCAGGCAACCGTCGACATGGCCGTCACCGCGATGAAGCGCGGCGCGCTCGACTTTCTCACCAAGCCGTTCAGTCCCCAGGGGCTTCGGACGCTGCTGCGCCTCGCCGCGGCGCGGTCCCCGGCTGTCGGTGCCGCCGTCGACGCACCGGCCCCTCCCATCCTCGGAGATTCGGTCGCGATGCAGGAGGTGCTCGATCAAATCGATCGGATCGCGCCGTTCAGCACGTCCGTCCTGATCGCGGGCGAGACCGGGACGGGCAAGGAACTGGTGGCGCAGCGGCTGCACGCGCACAGTCCGCGCGCCTCGAAGTCCTTCGTGGCCCTCAACTGCGCCGCGGTTCCCGAACAACTACTCGAGGACGAACTGTTCGGTCACGTGCGCGGGGCGTTCACCGGCGCCCAGGACGCACGAACGGGCCGCTTCGAACAGGCGCACGAGGGCACGCTGTTCCTCGACGAGATCGGCGACATGAGCCTGCCGCTGCAGGCCAAGCTGCTGCGGGTGCTCCAGGCGCGCCAGTTCGAGCGCCTCGGGTCGAACCGGACGATACACGTGGACGTCCGCGTCGTGGCGGCGACGAGTGCGGACCTCGAGGACCGCATCCGCACCGGAACGTTCCGCGCCGATCTGTACTACCGTCTCAACGTGATCCGCCTGGTGCTGCCGCCGCTGCGGGCCAGAGGAGACGACATCAGCCTGCTCGCGCAGGCGCTGCTCGACGCCTCGTGTACCGAACTCGGCCTGCCGCACAAACAACTCGCACCAGCGACGCTGGCGGTCCTGATGCGATACGGCTGGCCGGGCAATGTCCGTCAACTGCGCAACGCGATGGAACGGGCCGCCGCACTCACCGGCAGTGCCACCGTCGTCCTGCCCGACGATCTGCCCGTGGAGATCACGCATGGTCCCCGGCACGGACCGACCGACACCGTCCACGCCCCGGCACCAGCCGCGACCCGTCCCCCGTCCGCCGAGTCGATGCCCCTCGATGATGTGCTGCGAGACGTGGAGCGACGCCTGCTGCTCGACGCCCTCGAGAAGACAGGCGGCAACAAGGTGCAGGCTGCCAGGCTGCTCGGCGTGAAGCGCACGACATTTGCCGCTCGCCTGCGCCGCGCGCGGCGCTCCGACAAATAGGCACGACCGGCATCGAGGCGGGTGCCCGTGCTCCGACATGCTGCCCGCACGTCGACGGCGCTGCGTCAGTGCCCCGTGCCGTTCGGCGTGCCGCGCCGGCCGATCGCCGCGTGGACGGCCACGACGAGATCGCGCGGGGAGAACGGCTTGTGCATCAACGCCCTGTCGGGCCCGAGTGGGCGCGCGTCCAGTGAGTTGGCCTCGTATCCCGAGATGAACAGACACGGCAGGCCCGGCCGAACCGTCGTGAGGACGTCCGCCAGTTCCGGACCACTCATCTCCGGCATGACGACGTCGCTGAGGAGCAGGTCGATCGGCCCGTCGAATGTCCGGGCCACTTCAACGGCCTGCAACGGCGACGCGGCGGCCAGGACGACATACCCGTGGCGCCGAAGCACGTCCCGGCCCAACTCCAGGATGGCGGGCTCGTCTTCGACCATCAGCACGATACGCCCGTCCCCCGATGCGTCTGCGGCGGTCACGCCGGTATCCGGAACGGGTTCGGGATCTGGATCGGCAGCTGGTCCGTCGACGGCCGGCAGCAGCAGGAAGAATGTCGAGCCGCATCCAGGCTGGCTCTCGAGGAGCACGAAGCCGCCCGCCTGGCGAGCCACGCCGAATACGGTGGCGAGTCCGAGACCGGTCCCCTCGCCCTGGCGCTTCGTCGTGAAGAAGGGCTCGAAGATCCGGTCGCGGATCTCTCGCGGCACCCCATGCCCGGTGTCGGTGACGGCGAGGACGGCGAACATCCCGGTCTCGGCGCATGACGCGAAGCGCGGATCGGTCGACGGCAGCGTGACGATGCCCGTCTCGATCGTCACGTCGCCCGAGCCGCGAATGGCGTCGCGCGCGTTGACGCACAGGTTCGCCAGGCACTGCCCGACCTGGTTGGGATCGATCGACACGGGTGGCACGCCGGCGCCCGGCCGCCAGATCAGGCGGATGTGCTCGCCGATCAGGCGCCTCACCAGCGCGATCGTGCTGTCGATCGTGGCATTCAGATCGAGGATCCTGGGCTCGACGGCCTGCTGGCGCGCAAAGGTCAGCAACTGCTTCGTGAGTGCGGCCGACTGGCGGCCGGCCTTGGCAATCGCCTCGATGCCCGACCTGGCGCGCGGGGGGAGATCCGGCGTGCCCATGGCGAGTTCGGCGTAGCCCAGGATGACGGTGAGCGTGTTGTTGAAGTCATGCGCGATCCCTCCGGCGAGCCGGCCGACCGCCTCGAGTTTCCACGCCTGCTGCAACTGGACTTCGAGCGCCATGCGACGTTCGCCCTCGCGTCGCTGCTCGGTGACGTCGTGGAAGACGAAGACGGTGGGGCCGCCCGACGTCCCCGGTGCGTGAACCCTCGCCTCGATGGGGAACGTCGCTCCGTCGTGGCGGACGGCGGTCGCCTCGATCAGGCCGACGAATCCGTTCGCGATCCGTTGCGCCACCTGATCGCGCGCGGACGGATCGAACTGGTCCCATATCGACGCGCCCACGAGATCGGCTGGCGTGCACCCGAGCATCGCGGCCGCCTGATCGTTGACCTCCTCGATTCGCCCGCTTCGGGAAAAGACGATCCCTTCGGAACTGGCAGACGCGAGCCGGCGGAACCGCTGCTCCCGCTCGCGATCCGCAGCCACGCTCTGTTCGATGATGTCGAGCATGTGGTTGAACGATTGCGCCAGCGTGCCGATCTCGTCGGGCTGGCCGATCGGAGCACGGACGGAATGGTCGTCGCCGTCGACGATGCGTGTCGTGGTGCCGATGAGCGTCGACAGCGGGTCGATCACGTCCCGCCGCACGCGCAGAATCAGCGCGGCACCGAAAATCAGGATGGCCGCTGACGCCACGGCCGCGGCCAGACCGTAGCTGGCGAGATGTGCGGAGAACGGCGCGGGCGGCGTGAAGAGATAGAGCGATCCGAAGCCGGCATCCGACGGACCGATGGTCGCCCATGCGCCAACGCCTCCGTCAACGAACACCGCCCCGTCAGCCGCCTCGCCTCGATGCGTCGGCCCGTCATCCCCCCGACCGCTGAAGACGCGCCGGCCCCCTGCATCATAGAGGCCGATCCACACCTCTCCGTCGCCGGCGTCAGTCAGGCGATCGACGAACGCGGTCGCTGCCCCACGGGCATCGGCGGCCACCAGCGGCTCGAGGACCCTCGCGTAGCGCGCCGCCCGTGCAGCCACGCGCGTGGTTTCGTGTGCACGGTACGCCCAGGATTCATAGACGAAGACCGCCGCCGTGACGATGGCAGCCGTCACGACGGCCGCCAGCACGACCAGCGTCGTCAGCCGTCGGCGCATGTCACTGGGTCGAGTCCGGGATGGAACAGCGTGCCCGACGCATCCGACGCCAGCCTCCGATCGACAGGAATCGACAGGAGGCGGCTCTCGGCCGCCATGGAACGGAACGGATCGGGCCGGTCGCCGCCGACGCGACGGCAGCCGGGAGGAGCAACAGACGCATGGCCGGACGAACGATGAGGTCGAACTCTAGCACGGCCCGTCGGCGCAATCACGCGCCCGCTTCGTGCAGCCTCAACGGAGACGAAGTGTCGGACACGTCGGTCCAGGTGTCCGGCACATCTGGCGCGTCGTTGCCCGCCCCCGGCCGCGGCGTCTGCTGGAGCCGCACGATCAACTCCTGCTGCGAGTGCACGCCGAGTTGCTGGAAGATCCGCTTGAGGTGATTGCGAACCGTCTGCGGACTGATGCGGAGCTGTCGCGCGATGCCTGGCACGCGCACGTGCGCGAACAGCAGACGGACGACCTCCTGCTCACGGGGGCGCAGCATCGCGAGCATGGGGCCGACCGGAGCGGACGTCGGCCGATCGAGCGTCAAGAGTCCCGTTGCAGCGACCACGCCTGCAATCTGCCGCAGGGCCCGCGCCAGATCCGTGGCAGCCGGCGTGGCCGGCGACGCGTCCTGCACCCGGACGAGCCGCGCACGCTGCAGCATCACCCGGAGCGTGGCCTGCAACTGTTCGATGCGAATCGGCTTGCAGAGCAGCGCGCCATCCTCGATTGCCGCGACGGCGTCGAGGTGCTGCGGAGCCAGCCGCCCGGACGTAAACACGACGCCGCTGCCGTACTTGCGGCGACAGGTACGGGCGATTGACGGCCCGACAGCCGTGCCGTCCAGCTCGACGCACGTCACGATCACCGTTGGCGGCATCATCCGCGCCGCCTCGAGGGCATCACTGCGATTGCGCGCATAGCGGACGGCAACCCCGAGGTCGCGGACGGCGTACATGGTCATGTCCCGCATCTGCACATCGGCGTCGACGACGAGGACGGCCTGACCTGGAGAGGGGTGAAGAGGCACGCGATCGGGCCATAGCAAGAGTCGTTCCCCTCGTCGCTCGGAAACGATCGCCTCGTCCGGCCCGATAACGCTGCGGAAGCACGCACGACCGCCCGTCGCGCATTTCGAACGGTGACACGATCCGGCCATCGACGTGCCGAACGCATGGCACCGCCAGCCAGTTTCCGGCCAGCTCGTCGTGTCCGCACGACGTCGCGTCCGCGCCGCGCCACGTGACCCGTGCGGGCGGCGTTCCGCGACGCGCCGGGCCTGAATAGGCCAACCCACTGGCTCGAACCTGGTCATTCCGAAGGGGCCATACGTGTATTACACAGACAGCTATGTCACAGGGCCGACCCGCGTCGGTTTGCCGACGACAGCCCGGCCATGGTCGGGTCACCACGATTCGTGAATTCGTCATCGATCCGGCCTGTTCGCATCGGGTACGCGCTTTGCCGATCGCAGGCCGTGAGCGCGTGACGGCCCCGGCCGCTGCCGGGAACCGCGCGCATGGAGAAGCGATCATGAAACGGATGATGTGGATGGCCCTGGCCGCGGTGCTGCTGCCCTCGGCCGCGCATGCACAAGGCACCCTGGACGGTACGCTCGGCGCGACGTTCGAGCTCACGTCCTCGTGTGTCATTTCCGGCGATTCGGCGACGACCGGCGCCAACTTCGGCAGTCTGGACTTCGGCTCGAAACCGGCGACGTTCACCGGCATCGTCACGGCCCAGGCCACGGGTGGCGCCGGCGGCCCGGGGCCGACGCAGATCCTCTGCTCGCCTGACGTCACGTCGATTGCGGTGGCGGTCAGTGCCGGTGCGCACGCGGGCGAGGGCTCGACCATCGGGGCGGGGTCACGCGCGCTGGCCCAATCGACGTCCTACATTCCGTACGACGTTTACGCCGACGCGGGGCACGCCACGGTGTACCCCTCGAATGGGACGCCGGTCGCCGTCACCGTCCCGTCGCCGGGGACGGCATTCGCGCTGCCGGTCTACGGCCGGATCGACAAGACGAGCCCTGTCGCCGTCGCCGTCGGCACCTATGCCGACACGCTCACGGTCACGATCGAGTTCTGACGAGGTCCGCCCATGCGACACGGGTGGTGGTTCCTGGCGCTGGCCGCCGGCCTCGGCACGAGCGCCGTTGTCGATGCCCAGTCGTTCGCGGTGTCGGCCGAACTCGTGGCCGGCTGCGTCGTTGGCGGCACGCACCAGACGTCCTCGCTCGCGTTCGGCACGCTCGACTTCGGCGTGCAGTCGGCCACCGACGCCACGCCGGCACACGCCACCGCGGCTGGTGTGCCGTTCGGCGGCCTGGATCTGCAGTGCACGCCGGGCCTGGCGCTCACCGTGGCGGTGGATGCCGGCCGACACGCCAGCAGCGGCACGCGCCGACTGTCGACCGTCAACGGAGACACGGTGCCGTACGTGCTGTACGCCGACGCAGGCCGTCAGCAGCCGATTTCGATCGACGGCCGCGTCGACGTCACGATTCCCGCCGGCGGCGTGCTCGATCTGCCGATTCACGCGGTCGCGTATCCGGCAGGCGCCGGCCAGCCGGCCGGCGTTTACGGCGATACGCTGGCCGTCACGGTGTCCTGGTAACGGTGGAGATTTCTCGTGCACGGATATCGCGCTGTCGTCCTGTTCCTCGTCGCCGCACTGACCGCGGTTGCCCCCCTGCTGTCGGGCTCTGCACGGGCACAGTCAGGCACGTCTCTCGTCATCTGGCCGATCGATCCGTCCATCCCGAGCGGCCACCAGGCCACGGCGCTCTGGCTCGAAAACCGGGGCGATCGGCCGCTGACGCTGCAGGTCCGTGTCGTGGGGTGGACCACTGTCGACTTCGATGAGGTGTTCGTCGGAGAGCAGGAGGCGGTCATCGCGAGTCCGCCGATTGCCGAGGTGCCCGCCGGACAGAAGCAACTCGTCCGGCTCGTGCGCGTGGCGCCCGCGCCAGTTGGACGCGAACAGGCCTTCCGCGTGATTGTCGACGAACTGCCGCGCCCCGACCGACCGCAGACGCCGGCCACGCAGGTCGCGATCGGCGTAAGCCTGCGGCTGCGGTATTCGCTGCCACTGTTCGTCTATGGCCAGGGTCTGGTCGCCCGACGCGAGCCGGCAGCGGACGGACCGACCACCGTGCGGTCGGCAATGCCGGATCTGCATTGGCGGCTCGTCGCAGACGACGCTGCGACATGGCTGCACGTCCGGAATACCGGGAGCGGCCACGCCCGGCTCAGTCGCGTCCGGGTCAGGGCCGTCGGGGCCGACGCGGCCCTTTCGGCCGGCCTGCTCGGCTACGTGCTGCCCGATGCCGAACGGCGATGGCGGCTGCCCGAGGGATTCGTCGGCCAGAACGCCCTGCTCGTCGATGCTGACGTGAACGGCCGCGACGTCACCAGCGTGCCCGTCGCTCTCATGTCCCCGATCGCCGAACGACAGTGATTCTGACGCTGCTTCCTTTCGTGCTCGGACTGGCAGCCGCTGTCGCTTCGCAGAACCCACTGGCTCAGCCGGTCGCAGATGACGGTCCCCGTGACCTGTACCTCGAGATCGTGCTCAACGGCGTCCCGGCCGGCCGGGTCGTGCCCGTCGTGCACGCCGACGGCGATTTCACGATCCGTGCGGACATCCTGCGCAGTCTCGGACTCACCATCGACAGCGCGGACGAGACCGACGACGTGCCGCTGAAGACGGTCCCCGGCCTCCAGGTGCATTACGACGCCCTGATGCAGCGCCTCGACATCGACAGGCCTGCGATTGAACTGCCCGGCCGGACATTGACGATGAGGGACGCCAATCCACGACCGGCATTCGAGACGGCCCCTGGCATGCTCGTCAACTACGACGTCCTCCACCAGGCATCCGGCCCGGGCACCCGCATCACCTCGGCCTGGATCGAGGGCCGCGGCTTTGGCCGGTGGGGCAACCTGTCACACACGGTGCGGTATCAGCGCAGCGTCCGCGACCACGAGGCCGCGGTGTCGACAACGACGCGCTACGACAGCACGTGGTCGATGACGAGCCCGCGGCGACGCCTGACAGTGTCCGTTGGCGACGTCGTTACCGGTGCGCACACCTGGAACCGCGCGATCCGCCTTGGCGGCATCTCGATCGCGAGGAACTTTTCGGTTCGCCCCGATCTGATCACGTATCCCACCCCGGACATCGGCGGCGAGGCGACGGTGCCGAGTACTGTCGATCTGCTGCTCGACGGCCGACCGATCGCACGACACGAGGTGGCGCCCGGGCCGTTCACGTTCAGCGACCTGCCTGTCGTCAACGGCGCAGGGTCGGCCACGATCGTGACCACCGATGCGCTCGGCCGCCGGACCGAACGGACGATGTCCTTCTATGTGTCGAGTGCCCTCCTGCGGCAGGGCCTCGCGGACTACGCGGTTGCCATCGGCGCGCCACGTCGCGCGTACGGCACCGAGTCGTTCGCCTATGGCCGGATGACCGGATCGGGCGTGATCCGCTATGGACTAACGGATGCCGTGACACTCGAGGGACAGGCAGCGGCCGCGTCCACAGGGTCGACTGGGGGCGTGGGCTCGACGTTCCGAATCGGGCGCGCGGGCATCGCGGGATTCTCGATCGGCGCGTCCGAGGTCCGAGGCCAGCAGGGACGGCAGTATACGGCCCGGTACGAGTACCGGACGGCCGGACTCGGCCTGCTGCTGCAGCACGAGCGTCGATCGGCGGATTTCGCGGACGGTGGCGATCTCGATCTGTCGCCGGGCGCGGCGTCCCGACGGACCGCGGAGCACAACATTCAGGCCTTCCTGTCGTTCACGCCCCTGCGATCGATGCCGATGACGATCGGCTACGTCCGCGGCGTGCGAGCGGGCGCGCCGTCGTCCGTGATGACGTTCTCGACCAGTCGCCCCGTGCACCGCCGCGGCCGTCTGGCCCTGACCGGTACGTGGCGCCGGGGCGCGCTGGCGCTGCAGGTCTCGGTGACGGCGCTGGTTGGCCGCTCGACCACGATGCAGGCGCGCGCCGCGCAGACGGCCGACGACGGGCCGGGAACGCGCCTGACCGTTCACCGGCCAGCCCCAATCGACGGCGGCGTGGGCGTGGATGCAGCACTGGCGGTCGGCCAGACCGCCGATCGCCATGGCTCGCTCACGTGGCGCACGCGTGCGTTCGACGCACAGACCGGAACGACGACGCAGGGCGCATCGACCACGCACTGGGCGTCGATGCGCGGTTCGATCGTCGCAACCGGCGGCACGATCATGCCGACCGGTCGCGTGAGCGACGGGTTCATTCTCGTCGACACCAACGGCACGCCCGACGTGCCGGTCCTGTTCGAGCACCGTCGCGTGGGGACGACGAATCGCCGGGGACATCTCCTGATTCCCGGCGTGTCGGCCTATCACGCCGCGACGATTGCGATCGATCCGCTGCATCTGCCGCTCGATGTCGCCGTCGATCAGGTGCAGCGCCAGGTCGTCGTCGACCGGCACGCCGGCACGCGCGTGCGGTTTGCCGTGCGACGAGTCGTCAGTGCCTCGATCCGGCTGGTCGATCCCGACGGCGAACCCCTGCCGGTCGGCAGCCGCGTCACGCACGAGGAAGCAGGTACCGTGACGGTGGTCGGCTGGGCGGGCCTCGTGTTCCTGGAGCAGATCGACGCGGTCAACACGCTGCACGTCACGCTGGACCGCGGCCGCCGCTGCGTCGTGTCGGTCCGGGCCGATGCGCTGCCGATCTCTCCGGGTGCCGTGTCCCGTCAGGTATGTCGGCCATGACGACCGTGCGGGGTCTGGTGCTGGCGGCCGGGACGTTCCTGATGGGGACGCTCGCTGCGTCGCCCGCCATCGCCGCCTGTTCCGTCCAGGCGGCCGACGATGCCGGTTTCGGCGCAGGCGCGACCTCGTTCGTCGTGCGCGAGACGGTGATGCAGACGTCGACGAACACCGGACTGGTGTGCACGGGCGCGCTGCTCGCCCTCCTCGGCAGCGGCGATCGCCTGTCCGCCACCATCACGTCCGCGAATGGCGGACTGCTCGGCCCTGGCGGCGATCGTGTCGAGTACGGCGTCTACGGCGACGGCACGACGACGTACCCCCTGCCGATCGGCACGCCGTTCAACTTCATGTCCGGCCAGTTCCTGAACCTGCTCGGCATCTTTGGCGGGCCGGCCACGCCACTGCCGATCTTCTTCCGCACGACGGCGGGATCGAACGTCGCGGCCGGCGTCTACACCGACACGATCACGATCGACTGGAGCTGGAACTACTGCCGGGGGATCGGTGCGCTGGGCATCTGCCTCGGACGCGATGTCGGCGGGGGCACGTCGACGTTCCAGATCGCCCTGACGGTGACCAACACGTGCGCGATCACGTCGACGCCGACCGTCTCGTTCGGTGCGGCCCCGGTGCCGTCGTCGTTCGACGCCGTGTCCCAGCAGATCGGCGTGGTCTGCACGAAGGGCCTGACCGCCTACAGCGTCGGCATCGACACCGGCCGATACGCAGCCGGGACGACGCGCCGCATGGCAGGCAACGGAGCCTTCCTGGCCTACGAGATCTTCAAAGGATCGTCGCAGGAGATCTGGGGTGTGGCCGGCGCGGATCGAGCCGTCCCGACGGCACCGGCTCACGGCGTGCTGCCTCAGTCCTTCCCCTACACTGCCCGAATCGTGGTGCCGCAATCGACCCCGCCCGCTGGTGTCTACGAAGACGTGCTCGTCGTGGATGTGTCCTTCTGAACGGCGCCGTCATCGAGGCGGACACCTTCCCCGGGAACGCAGACAGAAGATCGCACCCACGGTGACTTCCGACCATGTCGAATCTGCCTGAACCGGCGGATTCGTGCGGCCTGGCGCGAGTCGCGTCCGACTGACGTCCTGGCACATCCCTTGCCCCCGCTCCTCCCGATCGGCGCGCCGACGGATCATGCCGATCCGGATCGGAGACGCCGGCTCGAGGCTGCGTGCCAGATTCGATCGCTCGTCAGTGTCCATCGATCGTGGTCCTCTTGCTGGGGGCGGCCATCGCGACGGGGTGTGCGGCGAGCGGCAATCCACTGCATCCGGATCGCATCGACGCCGCAGCCACCTTTGACGTGCCGGCCTTCCTCCTGCCGTCGCTGGCGTTGCTCGATGCCGACGACCGTCCGATACCCATCGTGGGCGAGGCGGCCGGAACCTGGCTCAGACGGACGGTGCGCGGGGTGGTGGTCGATCCCTCGATCCCTCCGTCGGTGCGGGCGCAGTGTTGCGGCGCCGACCGGCGGATCCGGTGGTCGACCGGATGGTCGCCCGATCCCCACAATCCCGATGACGCCCGACTGGCCGCAGGCATCCTGCTTCACGAAGCGCGGCATGCCGAAGGGTACCGACACACGTGTCCGGACCAGCGCCGCGATCGCACGATCGACGAAGGCGGCGCGTGGGCCGTGCACGCTGCCTGGCTGAGGCACATGGGCGACGCCGTCACGGCCGAGACGATCGCGCTATTCGACATCGGCTGTCGCTGACGTCGTGCTCAATGAATCCGTGCCGGCCGTCCGGCGTCGGCGTCGTGGGGGCAGCGGCGATGCTTCACGTCGATCTCGTATGCGCTGTACTCGAGGCCGCAGTCCTCGCACCGCAGGACATAGATGGCGGAGACGCGGTCGACGACGGTCATCCGGCCGATGACCGTCTGGCCGTGGCGATTGGTGTAACCCACGCGAGTCGCACGTCTGGTCATGATTCACCACCTTCCGAAAAGGCCATCACCCCCGCCGAACGATGGCGGGGGTGATGGCGTGTGACACAGACTCAGCGACCGAGGTTCAACAGGAGCGGGCTGGTGGTTCGGATCCCGTCCACCTCCGCCGTGACCGCGAGTGGCAGGCTGCTGCCGCCCAGCAGCCCACGCACGACGGCGTTGTCCAGCAGGTCGTTGAGTGCCGTGCTGGCACCGGCCGTCAATTCGACGACGCCGCCTACCACCGATACGCCGCCCACCACGGTGTTCAACGCGGAGACGAGACCGCCGCCGACCAGGGGAATCGAGCCGATCAGCCCGACGAGGCCGGTGTCGGCCAGTGCGATCTCGTAGTCGATCTGCGGCAGCGACGAGCTGATGCTGCTCGAGATCCCCTGCGAGAACAGGCCTGCGAGCGCCGGCAGTTGGTTGCCCGCCTTGAGATTGGTGCTGCCCGTCGTGAACCCGATCGACTGCAGGACCGGCAGCTTCAGGTCCACGACGAGGTTGGCCGTGTATCCACCGTAGCTGACGTTCACCGGGTGATTCGACATCAGCAGGCCCTGCAGCAGCAGGGTGACGACGTCCACCGTTCCCATGCCGTCGAGGCCGACGATGCAGGGCACGACCGGATTCGGCACGGTCGGGCAGTTGACGGTCGCCAGCGACGTTACTTCCTGCCTGCTGCCGTCGCTGTAGAGTCCGTACGCCGTGAGATCCAGCAGCGGATTGCCGTTGAGCAGGTCGGCCAGGTCGAGGTCGAGTCCAAGAGGCCCGTTGCCAGTGAGCACATCGCCAGCCACGTGCACCTCGAGGCCGATCAGATCGACGGGTGCAGCGGCCACCGTCACGGCCAGGCTGCCGGGCGTGTGCGAGGCGAGTGATGCGGTCACGGACGTACTGCCGACGCCGACGCACGAGAGCAGCCCCGCCGCCGACACGGTGACGACGCCGGCGTTGCCCGTAGCCCACGTCACCTGCGTCGTGACGTCCTGACCGTCGAGCCTCGCCGTCAGCTGCGCGGACTGGCCGACTGTTGCGCACGGTGCACCGACGATGGTGATGGTGCTCGACGCGGGCGGCGTGGCAGACACCGTGACGGTGCCGCTGCCGCTGCGGCCGCCGAAGGCAGCAGCGATCTGGCTCGATCCCGCGGATCCGCCCGTCACGAGACCGGCAGACACGGTCGCCACCGACGGCGTCCCACTGGTCCACACAGCCGAACCGGTCACGACCTGTGACGACCCGTTGCCGTAGTGCGCGATGGCCTGCCACTGCGTCGACTCGCCGGTCCGCAGGGTCGTCGCCCCTGTGACGTCGAGCGACGTCACGCTGGCCGCATTGATCTGCACCGTTGTCGAAGCCGACCGTCCGTCATAGGACGCCGTGATTTGGGCGGCACCTGGCGCCAGGCCGGAGACGAGGCCGCCGACGACGGATGCCGCGGCGCCGTTGGCGCTGGACCACGAGGCCGAGGCCGTCACCGTCTGCGTCGTACCGTCATTGAAGTGCGCCACCGCATCGAGCTGCGTCGTCTGTCCCACTTCGATTGACGTGTTGCCTGTCAGCGTCACGGCCGACACCGCCCGCACCGGGCCGCCGGGCTGCGTGACCTGTACGACACTCGAGGCCTGACGTCCCTGGTATGCGGCGGAGATCGATGCCGTTCCGGCCGTCAGCCCGGTAATCACGCCTCGCTCCACCGCTGCCGTCATCGGCGCGCCGCTCGACCACGTGGCCGAGGTCGTGACGGATCGCTCCGTGCCGTTGTTGAAGAGCGCGACGGCCTGCCAGGCGATGGTCTGTCCCACGTCGACGGATGGGCCCCCCTGGAGAGCGAGACCGATGAGCGAGACCCCCGAGTCGGGGCCCGGGTCGCGGCCCGGATCGGGATCCGGATCCGGTGCCGGGTCGGGGTCTGGGTCGGGGGTGCCGGGCCCTGAGTCCGGCGGCGCGAGGCCGACCTTCACCGCGAGCTTGCCCGACACGTTCTGATACGTCGCGAGCACGCCGCAGCGGCCCACTGCCAACGCCTCCAGCAGGCCCGACGCCGAGACGCTGATCGCGCCCGATCCGAAGTCGGACCATTGCGCCTGCGCCGTCACATCCTGCTGCGTACCGTCGCTGTACCGGGCCAGGGCCCGCAATTGCAGGGTTTCGCCGACGACGTAGTCGGTCTTGCCGACGATGTCGACCGACTGGAGCGTCGGCTCCGCCGACGGGGCCAGGGGATTCGAACTCTTCTTGCCACACGCCAGAGCGGCGGCCAGCATTGCCAGGGTACAGATCACGCGCAGGGTCACGGAAACAGATCTCATCGCTTCGTCCTCACGACATGTTTGATGCCGACACGATTGGGGGCTGCGGTCATGAAGGGCACGTTGCGTGCCACGGGCGTGCAGCGGCCCGAGTCGCGGGTGCGATGCGCGCGACTGCCTGCTGATGCGCACCAGCCATCGCGCGGGCATCAGCGGCCGCGGCCGCGCGTTGCGGATGGCGGTCAGGATTCGTGGGACGTCGTCGAGGATCGTGACTGATGGCATGGCCGCTCTGGGACATGCCGATGGCCCGGGACAGCAGGCCGCGCTCGTCTCGGCATCCGCGTGTTGCGCGTGGTGCCGGACACCACTACGTGGACACCGCGGCGGGAGATCGCGACGCTACTTCGCCGTGACGCCCGCCGGTTTCGCCGCCCGGCGATCGGCGCAGGCCGCGGTCCGCGGTCCGCGGATGTCCGAGGGCCTCGACGTGCTCGCGGAGTTCGGCACATGACGACGTCGCCGCCCGGCCCACCGCGCCTCGCCGAGCGCCTCGTCGCCTGGCTCGTCACTGATCCGCACTGGCGGGAAATCGCGATTGGCGATCTCGCCGAGGAGTTCGACGCACGGACACGCCGGCACGCGGCGTGGATCGCGCGGCTGTGGTACTGGCAGCAGGCGCTGTCGTTCGCACAGCAACGGCTGCGGAACATCGCCAGCCCTGGACGCGCTCATCACGGAGACCCGCTCATGCGGACCCTCGTCACCGACTGTCGTCTCGCGGTGCGCGCGCTCGCGCGCCGGCCGCTCATGACCGCCGCCATCGTGCTGACGCTGGCCCTCACGATCGGCGCGAACACGGTCGCCTTCGGTGTGGTCGATCGACTCATGCTTCGACCGTTCGCGGCGATGGAGACGTCACGCCTGGTCACCATTTCGGAGAGCGTCAGCGCCAATCAACGGCGTGGCGGTGTGCAGATGTGGCGATTCAGCGAGTGGCGCGATCGGGCCACGACCATGACGTCAATCGCCGCGTTCAGGCCAGCCAACGTCAACATGACCGATGGCGAGCACGCGCAACGCCTCGAAGGCCAGGAAGTGTCAGCCGGGTTCTTCGAACTGCTGCAGATCGTTCCGGGGCTCGGTCGCGCGATTCACGCAGACGACGAGGTCCCGGGACACCATCAGCGCGTCGTCATCGGCGACACGATGTGGCGTCGTGTCTTTTGACGCCGATCCCGCCATCGTCGGCCGGCCGATCCAGTTCGACGGGGAGCGGTACGAGATCGTTGGCGTCGCTCCGCCGGGATTCTCGTTTCCCAACAGCAGCGAGTTCTGGGCCGCATTGCCCGTCGTGTCACGCGGTACGCCGGGCGGATCGACGGTCACGGTGATGGGCGCGCTCGACAGTGCGGCCAGCGTCGACGACGTACACGCGGAAATCACGGCTCTCTTCGCGCAGCAGCAGACTGAGGTGCCGGGCATCGATCGCCGGCGCCGCGTGAACGTGTGGGCGTTCGACACTGGCATGACCGACAACGGCACGCCGTTGATGCTGGGCCTCTTCCAGGCGACAGCGCTGTTCGTCCTGCTCATCGGCTGCACGAACATTGCGGGTCTGCTGCTCGCGCGCGGACTGGAGCGACAGGGCGAGATGAGCGTGCGCGTGGCGCTCGGTGCGCGACGTCTTCAACTGGTGCGACAACTGCTCGTCGAGAGCCTGGTCGTGTCGCTCGTGGCGGTGCCCGGTGCACTCGTCACGGCGTGGGGGCTGTTCGACCTGCTTCGTCGCGCCGTGCCCACGGCAGTCATCCGCTACATCCCGGGCTGGGCTGACGTGGGAATCGACGCGCGGGTCGTCGTCGTCTCCTTGGCATCAGCCGTGGTGGCCGCGACCGTCTTCGGCCTGCTGCCCGCGCTCGCCTCGTCTCGCGTAGCGCCGAATCTCAGCATCCGGAGAAGCGGCCGCGCCATTGCCGGTGGTCACGGCCGACTGCGCTATGGCCTGGTGGCGTTGCAGATGGCGCTCGCCCTGCCGCTGCTCGTGTCGTCGGCGATGACGGCCCGGGCCGGCCACAACATGGCGTACGGACCGCAGGGTTACGATCCCGACGGCGTCTATCAACTGCGCACCGAACTCACGCCCTCGCGCTACCCGACCGACGCGAGCCGGGCGCGTTTCGTCGAGCAATTGCTGGAGTCGGCGCGCCGCACGCCAGGCGTCACCAGTGTCGGCGTCACGTCGATTCTGCCGTCGACCCTGACCTCCGCCGATCGGACCGTCATCATCGACGGCGTGCCCGCCGATCCGGACCGTCCGCAGTACGCGAACTATCGTCAGGTGTCGGCCGACTATCTCGACACGATGGCCATTCCGATCGTGTCGGGCCGCAGCTTCACCGCTGAGGACTCTGCCGGCAGCCTCCGCGTGTCAATCGTGTCCGCTTCGCTCGTACAGCGGCACTTCGGCGAGGCGTCGCCGATCGGCCGGCGGATTCAGACGGGCACGTCGGACGACACGTGGACGACGATCGTCGGCGTGGCAGGCGACACCATCGACAGCTGGACGAACGCCCGTGGCGTACCGACGATCTATGTCCCGTTCGCGCAGCACCCGACGACATCAGTGACGCTGGTCGCGCGGACGACGACCGATCCCGACCGGCTTGGTGACGACCTGCGGCGCGCTGTCGCGTCGGTCGATCCCGATCAGCCGGTGTTTGGTGGCGCGCCGATGCGTGCCGTGGTACACGAGCGGACGGTCGGCCTGCGCCTGATCGCCGGCATGATGAGCACGCTTGGCGTACTCGCGCTCGGGCTGGCCGCGTTTGGCGCTTACAGCCTCATGGCGACGACCGTGGCGCAGCGGCGCCGCGAGATCGGCGTGCGCATGGCGCTCGGCGCCACGGCCCGCCACGTGCTCGCGCTCACGATGCGCCAGGGCGCGGTGCCCGTGGTCGCTGGCATTGTCGTCGGCCTGGCCGCAGCGATCGCGCTCACGCGCGTCCTCGCGCGGACGCTGTTCGGTCTGCTGACGCCCGATCTCCTGCTGGTGGCCGGCGTCGCGGTGCTGCTGGCTGGCGTGGCGCTCGCTGCCACGATCATCCCGGCACGACGCGCCGCGCGGCTGAACCCGGCTGTGGTAATCAGGGAGTAGCGCCGGTGGGCGCACCGCCGTCAGGACCAACACAAGGCCGGCGCCCATCGTCTCAGGTGCGACAGGGACGACAGGCGAGCGGCGGGCCCGGCAATCTCCAGAGCCGATTCTGTTGACGCGCCGCGAATGGAGTGTTTCAGGAATCCAGCCGATCCGGTCCTGAAATGGCGCACAGATCGCCAGCGATCAACGGCACACGCGGCAGGTCGCGAACCGCAGCCGCCGCGGCGATGAGTGTCTGCCTGGTTCGCGCCGGTAGTGTGTCGAGATCGCCGCCCTCGAAGAACGCCAGCGCCTTCAGGCTCTCGCTCGGCTGAAACGCCGAACCGAACATGAGTCTCGCCGCGGCCAGTGCCCTGTCGAGATGCACGCCGGACTCGACGAGCGCTGCAATATCCAGGTAGTCCTTCGCTTCGACACGCTGAAGCAGCACCTTGACCTTGTGTGCCAGCAGGTCGTCCGCCGACGCCACGCACAGCACGTCATCGTCGGTGAGATCCGGGCCCGCCACTCGACCACAGTCGATTCCCGCGAAAAACGACACCTTGACGGCGCTCCTGTCAGGAGCGCCGCTGGCGTGCATCAACACCGTCAGCGTATCCGGACGCTCCTGCAGTACGGTGGCCGTGCGGAGAGACGGACACGCATCAGCCAATGCCATCCGATCGAGGGGCTGGCTACTGAAGAAATCGAAGTCCACCGACACGCGATGTCCCAGACGTAGCGACACGGCCGTGCCGCCGTAGAGCACCCATCCCAGCGTCTTCAGGTCGCGAAGGGCGGGCCAGAGCGCCCGCTGACTTGCAGGCAGCACGTCGAGACGCGGCCGAAATCGTGCGGTCATCCCACCCGGCGCCCGGGCAACGGTGGCACGGCGCCCGGCGTGGCCATGCCCAATCGATAGTGCCAGTAGGTCCACGAGCGAGCGTCGAGTTGGCCGGCCTCCGCGCCGCGGAGCACCTCGCGCAGGTCGTCGTCACCGACGGCCTTCACCATCGTCTGCACGTCATCGTAGTCGCCAATGTTCATGACCTGGGCGATCACACGCGCGGGCGTCACTGCAGCCTCCTCCGGTGTCTTCCACCAGATGTATTTCGAGGCCAACCGCTGCACTACCTCATGTCTGGACATCGTGCATCACCATTTTACCGCGCCCCGCGCCGCCGATGGTACGGGATCCCGCGCGCGAGCGTGCTCGATCGCGCCATGCCGTCCAACGGCGTCCCCGGTCTCGCACATGCTGGCCGTAACAGCGCCGGGCATGGCTATGTCATGCCGATCGAAGGGCGTGTCCGACACGAACCGGCGCGCGGTTCTATTCGCTGACGCCGACCGGACGCAAACAACTGCGGGCCGAAGCCAATCGCTGGAAACTGCTCACGAAGGCCGTGGCCCGCGTGATGCGACCCGTGCGGGCGAAATAGCGATCGGGATTGGAGACAGGAAGGGCCTGCCGCCCGCAGGGGCTGAAGCCCCTGCGCTCCGTACGAACGAGCCCACGGACAGGCGTAGGGGCCGCCCCCTGTATCGGCCCGGAATGGACAGGGTCCACCACGATGCACGATGACGACGCGCGCGATGAGCTGCAGGCGCACCTCGACATGCAGGCGGAGCAACTCGAGGCCATGGGACGGTCGCGCGAGGAGGCAGCGCGCGAAGCGCGGTTGCGCTTCGGAAACCCACTCGCGACACTCGAGGCCATCGACGGCCGGCAGTCGCGCGAGAGCTGCGCGCGGAATGAGCGCAGGAGCGGGGTGCGGTTGGGAGGAGTCTCCCCGGAGCTGAAGCCCCGGGCTCCGTAGGACCTCGAGACGTCAGCAGTCCGGGCTCCGAAGAACGGCGCGAGCTTCAGCGACGCGCAGTGACGGGAGCGGGCAGAGCTTCGCCTCGGGCCGCGGCGGCGATGATCTGCCGTGCTTCGTCCGTGGCGGACGCGAGGGTCCGTGCGCCGTCGACCAGACGGGACGCCAGATCCATCAGCCGCTCGGCCGTGAGCGATCCCATCTCGGCTTCCTCGGGAACTGCCACGCCACGACGCGCAGCAATCTCGCGATCCCACGCTTCGCGCACCTGCTGCCAGTAGGCCGCTGTCGCCTGCCAGTACCGATCGGCTGATGCCACATCGAAGGCGGTCGATCGCGTGTAGGTATTAAGGACGACCTCGTGGACGAACGTCGTATCCACGCCATCCTTCATCCCGCGCTTGGCGTTGTCCTGCTCGTGGACCCAGCCGCCCGGCGTGATCGCATGACGATTCGTGCCGATGTAATGGTCGTACACCGGGTGCCGGACGGCGTCGCGGCGTGCCAGCGGCCGCCGCGTCTCGTCGCTCGTCCACCGCGCGACACCCCCGTCGTATTCCCAGCGTCCCAGGCCGCCATACCGCGGGGAATCATCGGTCTGCCACACGGTCTGCGCCCAGCGGCCCGTCCGCCCGTCGGCCGGCACGTCCTGCAGCGTCCAGTGACCGGCGCGATCGTAGACGAGCACCGACGCCGGCTCGTACTCCCAGTCCTGGCGCCAGTGCTTGACGATCATGCCGCCACCGACCACGAGCATGTGCTGGAGCCGGATCACGCGGCCCGTGTCTTCCGCCACACGGACGACCTCGTGCCCGCCCGAGACCTTCGGCTCGAGCGGCTCGTAGCCGTTTACGAAAGGCACCGTCTCGCGCATGTCGAACCTGACCGTGAAGTCACCGGTCATGGCCAGGATCGCCTGACGATCGCGCTCGAACGTGTCGTCGTCTCCGGGCCCGGCCCAGGCCGCGGCCGGACCACCCATCATGATGACGGCCGCCAATGTCGCTGTCACGCACCAGGCATGCACTGACGTCATGATCGCCCTCAATGCGTGACGTCGGCCGCCGAGGCCGCGTCGGTGACCGAGTGTCGCGCGCGCGCCATCAGGCGCCACACCGTGTCGAATTCCTCGGCGTCGAGCGTCACCACCACGCGACCGAAGCCGAGGTGCACGCCCCCCTGACCACAGCGCGAGATGAAGAATCGCTGCCGCTCGTCCATCAGATCATCCTGTCCGTCGTCGTGCAGATCGGCCATCGTTCGTGTACTCCAGAGGAGAGTCACCAGCCGTAGCCGAGCGACACGACGCCGCTGATGCCGGGGCTGGTATACCGTGCAATCGCGGGATCGGCGGCGGCGCGGCCGCGGACCGATGCCCACTCGTAATAGGTGGCGTTCGTGAGGTTCAGGATGCCGGCGCGCAGCACCACGTCCCGCTGCACCTGCATCCACGCCGTCACATCGACGACCGCGTAGGCCGAGGGCGTGAAGTCGCCGGCGTTGACGCGATCGACCGACTGGCCGTGCGCACCGCGCAGCACGGCCTCGCCGCCCCAACGCCTGGAGGCGTGATCGAACTGCACGCCAATCGCGCCCTGATCCGGGGCGATCGACGTCAACGGCTGGTCCTCGTCACCCGAAACATCGTGGCCGCGAATCACGGCGTAGCTCGCGCGCAGGCGCAGCGTATCCGACACCACCGCGTCGGCCTGGAGCTCGACGCCACGGATCGTGACAGCGGCCAGGTTCTCGTTCCGGAACTCGAGCAGCCCGGTTGCCGGGTTCACCCCGAGCGTGGCCAGATCGATGAAGTCGTCATAGAGATTGACGAACCCCGTTGCCCCGAGACTGAGACGACGATCGCCGCCGCGGACGCCGAACTCGAAGCTATCGCTCGTCTCGGCGCGCAGATCCGGATTGGGCAGCGCCGTATAGCGGCCCTGAAGATTGGTGAACCCGCTGTTGATCGCGTTATAGGACGGTGCGCGGAATCCGCCGGCGTACTGCGCGTGGAACGTCACACGATCGCCCGCGTCGACCGTCACGCCAATCTTCGACGACAGCGCACCCGCCGAGAAGTCTTCGGGCACCGGGTTGAAGCTGTCCAGGTAGATGCGATCGTCCTGATCGGCATCCAGCGAGAACCTGTCGTATCGCAGGCCCGGCAGCAGACGTACGGCGCCAATGCGCAGGTCGCCCTGGACGTAGGCGCCGCTCTGCGTCACGTCGCTCAGCGGGAAGTATTTCGTCGGCAGCGGCGACGTTGGCGGCGCCGGCACGACGACGCCGGTGGCCGCGTCGACGTCGGTGCGATCACGCAACACGTCGAACCGATCGCGCGACACCGCGGCGCCGTAGGTCATCAACAGCGTCCCGCCAGCGGGCGTGAACGCCTGGCGCGCCTGCACCGCCGCGCCGAACCCATGCTGGCTGTAGTCGATCGATCCTTCCCTGTCGATCGTCGTCGCGCCCGCCCGCACCTCGTTGATGACCTGTGACTGATCGGTGTGCTGCAGGTACGCGTTCCAGTGCCAGCCCACCAGGCTGCCCCGGCCCGGCAGGTCGTGAGCGATCGAGTACCGCTGGCGTCGCATCCGGTCCCGCGCCATGACGTTCGAGACCTGGGTGACGGACGGACCGGACACCACGGCCCCCTGCGATGTGAAGGCGTGCGTGTCGATGTCACTGTCCGTGACTTCGACCGTGCCGCGCAGTCGCTGGCCGGGCGTCGGCGTGACCACCAGGCGCCCCAGCACCTGCGTCGATGTCCGATCCTGATCGTTCGGCGCCGTACGCGTCGCGTCTTCCGTGCGGACGGTGCCGCGGTTGGCGAGCGCGTGTCCAAACCCGCGGCTGACGAAGAGCGAGGCCTGCGCCCGGTCGCGGCCGCCGGCGATCACCACGTTGCCGCTGGTCCCACGCGTGCGGCCGTCGAATACGGCCTTTCCCGCCACGCGGACGGACCGGCCGCGCAGATAGTCCGTCGGATCCTTCGTGAAGAACGACACGACGCCGCCAAGCGCGTCGCTGCCGTAGAGCGACGACGCCGCGCCGCGCACGATCTCGGCACTCGCGAGCGTGTCGAGATCGAGGGCAATCTGGTGCATGTTGAACGGCCCGAAATCGTACTGTTCGGCCGTCTTCACCCCGTCGATCTGCGTCATGACGCGATTGCCGCCGATGCCGCGGATGTTGAATCCGTTCAGGCCGACGCCCGTCGGGTTGGTCTCGACGTACACGCCGGGCTCGAACTTCACCAGGTCGGCAATCGATTCGACCAGGCGGCGCTCGACGGCCGCGGCGTCGATCACCGAGATCGTGCCGGGGGTCTCGCGCACCGACGATGGGCTCAGTGTGGCGCTGACGGTGACCGTATCGAGATACCGCGGGGGTTCCTCGGTGTCGTCGGACGAGGTGGCGGGCGCCGACGTGGGTGGTGGGGCAGGCTGTTGGGCGACCGCCGGACGGACGGCGCCCAGGCCGAGCACGAGCGATGCCGTGATGATGGCAGAGCCGGCCCCCACGCACCGGCGGTGCATTCCCTGTAACGACATTGGGGCCTCACTTCGACTTGGACGGTCGCCTTAACGCGATTCGTCTCACTAGAAGGCCATCGTATTGAGCTAACTCGGACCTGTCAAGTCGGCTTTCGAGACAGTCAATCCAACACGGGTTGGCTCCCGCGCCGACGACCGTGCACCGGGCTGACGCCCGCGCGGCCGTCCTGCCGGCGGTGCCCGTCCCTCGTGCAGGGGCCGGGCCGTCCCCTGTGCCAACCCTGTCGCCCTGCCCCGTCCGGCCGGCGCACTGAGCGTTCGTTCAGGTACTGGCGTAGTATCTAGCGGTCCGTCATACTTTCGCGTTCGTCGCGGCGGGAATACGCCATGAATCAGTCCGGCCTCCGAGTGCACCGCGCGTTCGCGCGGCTCCTGATGGTGATGTCGTCCGCGCTGCTCGTCGGCGCGTGCTCGAGTGGCGGGCAGGTGCCGGCGCCGGCCACCGGCGGGGCGGGCCGCGGCGGCGGACCAGCCCCGGTGGTGGTGACGACCGCCACGGTCATCGAGAAGTCGATGGCGGTCGAGGCGCGCGCCGTCGGCAACGTCGAGGCGTCGTCGTCGATCGCCGTCCGCTCGCAGGTATCAGGTGACCTGCTGAAGGTCGGCTTCACCGAGGGCCAGAACGTCACGGCAGGCCAGACGCTGTTCGTCCTCAACCCGCGGCAGTTCGAAGTGGCCGTGCAGCAGGCCGAGGCCGCGCTGGCCCGCAGCCGCGCGCAGGCCGATGGCATGGCCGTACAGGTGCGCCGCGCGGAGGAACTGTTCGCGCGACAGCTGCTCTCCAAGGCCGAGTACGACCAGTTGACCACGCAACTCGCCGTCTATCGCGCCTCGATCGAGGCAGACGAGGCCGCGCTCGCCAACGCCCGCCTCCAATTGCAGTACGCGACGATCACGGCGCCGGTCTCGGGCCGCACCGGGGCGCTGCTGGTCCATCCGGGCTCGCTCGTGCGCGCCAATGACGCCACGCCGCTCGTGATGATCAACCAGATGTCGCCGGCCTACGTCAGCTTCGCCGTCCCGGCGCGCCTGCTGTCCCAGGTGCAGCGCGATCAGTCGCGCGGGGCGCTGCGCGTGCTGGCCGCACCCGCCGGCAGCGCAGACGAGGCCGTCACCGGCACACTGAGCTTCATCGACAACGCCGTCGATCCGTCCACGGACACGATCCGGCTGAAAGCCACGTTCCCGAACCATGACCGGCAACTCTGGGCCGGCGCGTTTGTCGACGTCACGCTGCAGCTGTCGATCGTGCCGGACGCCATTGTCGTCCCGAACGCGTCGGTGCAGGCCAGCCAGCAGGGCCAGTACGTGTACGTGATCAAGCCCGACGCCACGGCCGACGTGCGGCCCGTGACCGTGGCGTGGCAGGCCGGCAACGAGATCGTGATTCGCACCGGTCTCACGCCTGGCGAGACCGTGGTGACCGACGGGCAGCTCCGCCTGACGCCAGGCGCGCGCGTGACGACGCAGTCTGCCGGCGAGCAGACAAGGACGGCCCCATGAACCTCTCGGCTCTCTTCATCAAGCGTCCGGTGACGACGACGCTGCTCCAGCTGTCGATCGTCATCTTCGGGATCATCGGGTATCGGGCGCTGGCGATCAGCGATCTGCCGGCCATCGACTTCCCGACGATCCAGGTCTCGGCGGCCCTGCCGGGTGCCAACCCGGAGACGATGGCGTCGGCCGTGGCCACGCCGCTCGAAAAACAGTTTTCGGCCATCGCGGGACTGTCGTCGATCAGCTCGACGAGTTACACGGGCAGCACGGCCATCACGCTCCAGTTCGACCTCGATCGCGACATCGACGCGGCGGCGCAGGACGTGCAGCTCGCCATTTCGCGCACGCGCGGGCTGCCGCCCGACATGCGCGATCCGCCGTCGTTCCAGAAGGTCAATCCCGCCGACTTCCCCATCCTGTTCCTGACCCTGAGCTCCGACACCCTGCCGCTCTCGGCGATCAACGAGTACGGCGAGACGAACATCGCGCAGCGCATCTCGACGGTGCGCGGCGTCGCACAGGTCAATATCTACGGGGCGCAGAAGCACGCCGTGCAGATCGACGTCGATCCGCGCCAGCTCGCGGCGCGCGATCTGGACATGGAACAGATCGCCACGGCCATCAGCCGCAACAGCGTGAACCGGCCGACGGGCACGCTGTACGGCCCCGATCGCACGCTCGCGATCAAGACCGACGGCCAGCTGATGGACGCCGAGGCCTTCCGGCCCCTCATCGTCAGTTACCGCGACGGTCGGCCGGTGCGGCTCGATGAAGTGGCGCGCGTCTACGACGGCGTCGAGAACGACAAGCAGGCCAGCTGGTACAACGGCGCACGGAATCTGTCGATCTCGATCAACCGTCAGCCAGGCGCGAACACGGTGCAGACGGTCGATGCGATCAAGGCGATGCTGCCGGCGATCCAGGCCCAGCTGCCGGCCGCGCTGACCCTGCAGGTCCGGCTCGACCGCTCGCAGTCGATCCGCGAGTCGATCCACGACATCCAGCTGACGCTGATCTTCACCGTCGTGCTCGTCGTTCTCGTCATTTTCCTGTTCCTGCGCAACGTCTCGGCCACGATCATCCCGAGCCTCGCGCTGCCCGCGTCGATCGTCGGCACGTTCGCCGCGATGTACCTGCTCGGCTTCAGCCTCAACAACCTGTCGCTGATGGCGCTCACCCTCGCCGTCGGGTTCGTCGTCGACGACGCGATCGTGATGCTCGAGAACATCGTGCGTCACATGGAACACGGCATGAGCCCGCTCGAGGCGGCCCTCAAGGGCTCGCAGGAGATCGGCTTCACGATCATCTCGATCACGCTCTCGCTCGTGGCGGTGTTCATCCCGATCCTCTTCATGGGCGGAATCGTCGGGCGCCTGCTCCACGAGTTCGCGGTGACGATGGGCGTGTCGATCCTGATCTCGGGGTTCGTCGCGCTGACGCTCACGCCGATGCTGGCGGCGCGGTTCCTGCGGCCGCCGACGACCGAACACGGCGCGCTCTACCTGGCCATCGAACGCGTGTTCGACGCCTCGCGCGACGCCTACGGCTGGCTGCTCCACAAGGCGATGGTCCATCGCGCCACGACGATGGGGATCTCGCTGCTGCTCGTGGGCGCGACATGGTACTGCTTCACGATCGTCCCGACGGGCTTCATCCCGAGCCAGGACATCGGCCAGATCAACGTGCAGACCGAGATGGCGCAGGGCCTGGGCTTCGAATCGCTCGTCGCCCACCAGCAGGCCGTGTCCGCCATCGTGCAGGACGATCCGAACGTGCAGTCGGTGACGTCGTCGGTCGGCGGCGGCTTCGGCGGATCGGCCGGGAACACGGGCCGCATGCAGGTCGAGCTGAAGCCGCGGGCCGAGCGCACGCTCTCGGCCGACGAGGTCATCGAGGCCCTGCGGCCGAAACTCGCGGGGATCCCGGGCGTGCGGGTGTTCATCACGAACCCTCCGGTCATCAACATCGGCGGCCGGCCGACCCGGGCGCCGTACCAGTTCACGCTAACGGGTGGCGACACGGATGCGCTCTACGACGGCGCATTGCGCCTGGAGCAGCAGATGCAGGATCTGCCCGGGCTGAGCGACGTCTCGAGCGACCTGCTGCTGACCAATCCGCAGGTGGACGTGACGCTCGATCGCGCGCGCATGGCGGCCATCGGCCTGAACGCCGATCAGGTCGAGGGCGCGATGTTCAACGCGTTCAGTTCGCGCCAGGTGTCGCAGATCTACGCGCCGAACAACGCGTATCAGGTCATCCTGCGCGTGGCGCCCGAATACCAGCGCGATGCCTCGGCGCTCGATCTGGTTCACGTGCGCACGCCATCGGGCCAGCAGGTGCCGCTGTCGAGCCTCACGACCGCCACGTCCGGCGTCGGTCCGCTCGCCGTCAACCACACCGGCCAGCTCGCGTCCGTGACGATCTCGTTCAACACGCGGCCCGGCGTGTCGCTGGGCGACGCGGTCTCGCAGGTGCAGCAGGTCGCGACGTCGCTGCCGGCCTCGGTGACGACCAGCTTCCAGGGCGCTGCGCAGGCGTTCCAGGAATCGACGCGCGGCCTCGGCATCATCCTGCTGGCGGCCGTGCTCGTCATTTACATCGTGCTCGGCATCCTCTACGAGAGCTTCATCCATCCGCTGACGATTCTCTCGGGCCTGCCGGCGGCCGGCCTCGGCGCGCTGATCACGCTGTTGATTTTCGGAGTCGATCTCAACATCTACGCGTTCGTCGGCATCATCATGCTCGTTGGTCTCGTGAAGAAGAACGGCATCATGATGATCGACTTCGCGATCGAGACGCAGCGCAACGAGGGCAAGTCGCCGGCCGACGCGATGTACGAAGCCTGCCTCATCCGGTTCCGTCCCATCATGATGACGACGATGGCGGCGCTCGTCGGGACGCTGCCGATCGCGCTCGGCCTGGGCGCCGGCGGCGAGTCGCGCCAGCCGCTCGGCCTGGCCGTCGTGGGCGGACTGCTCGTGTCGCAGACGCTGACGCTGTTCATCACGCCGGTCTTCTATCTCTACATGGAAGCCCTGTCGGCGTGGCTCCGCGGAGAACGCGCGTCCCAGTCGCTGCGGTTCGATCCGCCGGTGCACGTTCCGGCCAGCCCCGGCCCGGATCGCACGGCGGGCGCGTAGCAATCGCGTCCGCGGCGTCCCCCCGGGGCTGAAGCCCCGGGGCTCCGAAAACATTTGTCAGCACGGCGCCCTCGATTCCCGGAGCCCCGAGGCTTCAGCCTCGGGGAACACAAGTAGCCTCATAGCCTCGGAGCCTAGTAGCCTTCTCTGGATGCGCACCTACCTGCCCGTGTGGATAGAGGACCAGCTCGGCGTGATCGTCCCTGTCGGTCACGTGCTCCTGATCCTGCTGACCGCCTGGATCCTCCAACGCATCGTCCGTCGCCTCATCAAGCGGATCGGCACGCGCTACGCCCTGCCGCCCGAACTGGCCGTCGTTGCGCGCCGCGCGTCGAGTTTCGTGATTTACGGTGCGGCCCTGCTGCTCGCGCTCGAGCGGCTCGGTGTCTCGAGAGACGTGCTCTGGGGGGCGTTCACGGGCTTCGCCGCCGTCGGGGCCGTGGCGTTCTTCGCCGCGTGGAGCGTCCTGTCGAACATCTTCTGCGCGTTGCTGATCGTCACGACTCGGCCGTTCCGCCTGTTCGATTACATCGAGCTGCTCGACAGCAGCGACAAGCCGGGCTTCCGCGGCCAGGTGATCGACATCAACATCATCTACACGACGCTGCAGGACGTGCCGACGGCCGGCAACGCACCCGGCAGCGTCCTGCAGATTCCGAACAGTCTGTTCTTCCAGCGATCCGTGCGCCGCTGGCGCGGGAGCGAGATGCCCAGCCACTGGATCGAGACGATGTAGGGATCGGCCGCGCGGCGGCGGCGATTCACACGGAGCCCCGAGGCTTCAGCCTCGGGGGACGCCCCTGGGGCTGAAGCCCCAGGGCTCCGAGCGCAGGCCGCGGGCCGTACGGCCGCGGGCGGCGGTAAGAACGTAGGCGTTCGCCCCTACGTCCGGCGCCTCGCCTGCCAGACGTACACGGGAAGGCCCGCCAGCAACAAGAGGAAGCCGTAGAACACCGTGTCCTGTCCGGCACCGTAGATGGCGAACAGCGAATAGGCAAACGCGAGTGCCGCTACGATCGCGGCACCACCGGTGACACGCGAAGATCCCGGCATCAGCCAGACGGCCAGCGAGCAGAACACGTACGGGACGAGCGTGCTGAGGGTCGAGAGCAGGATGATGAACGTGAACAGGTCGACGAGACCGCGCGCGTAGTTCATCAGCACGAGCGCCGAGGCCAGCAGCCCGGCAATCAGCATCGACACGGCCGGCGTGCCGCGCGGGGACAGGCGGCCGAAGACCGCGGGAAACAGGCCGTCGGCCGCCGCGGCCATCGGCAACTGGCCGGTCACCAGCGTCCAGCCGTTCAACGCCCCGAAGCACGAGATGGCTGCGCCAATCGCCACCAACTGCGCGGCATGCGGTCCGAAGAGGATGCCGGCCCCGTCGGCGAACGGTGCCGTCGACGCCGCCAGCGCCTCGCCCGGCACGAGGCTCATCACCCCGACGGTCGACACGATGTAGACCAGGGCCACCGCGAGAGTCCCGACAATCGTGGCGCGCGGGATCGTCCGCGCCGGATCCCGCACGTGGCTCGCTGGAATGGTCGCGGTCTCGAGCCCGAGGAACGCCCACAAGGTCAGGGTCATCGCCGCGATGCCCTGCGCGGGAACCGACGATGCCTCGGCCGCCGGCAGTGCGAACGCGGCCGGGCGGAAGTAAAAGAGGCCTCCAACGCCAACGAGCACGAGCGGCACGAGTTTCAGGATCAGCGTTGCCACCTGCAGTCGGCCGGCTTCGCGCACGCCGAGGATGTTCACCCCCACCAGCAGCCAAATGGCGATGACCGCCAGACCGGCGGCCAGCACGGGCGTGCGGACGATCGACGGGATGAAGGGATCGAGATAGCCGACGAACGCCACGGCCAGCGCCGAGAGCGTGGCGATCGATGACAGCCAGTATCCCCAGCCGACGAGGAACCCGACCGCTGGTCCGAACGCTTCACGCGTGTAGGCATACAGGCCGCCAGCCGCTGGCAGCTGCCGCGACAGTCGCGCGAAGACGAGTGCGAGCATCACCGCGCCCACGGCCGACAGCAGCCACCCGGCCAGGCTCGCGCCGCGATAGGTCGCGAGCGACGCCGGCAGCAGGAAAACGCCGGACCCGATCATGTTGCCCATGACAATCGCTACGACCGACGTGAAGCCGAGGACGCGAGGGGCCGCGGCAGGCGCGGGCGGCGACATGGGCATGGGCGGCCGATTGTAGAACACGACGGGCCTGCGGCGCGGCACGAGGCCTCGTCACTCGTGCCGGATCGCGTCCTGACACCGCGGGCACCAGTAGGTCCGGCGGCCGCCGGTTTCGCTGCGCGATGCGATCGACGTGCCGCAGCGGAAACACGGCCTGCCGGATCGACCGTAGACCCAGAGCCGTTCACGCGGGTTCAGGCGCCCCGTTGTCACGCGCCCGCCGTGCCCGGCGCCGGCGATCGACGATTCCGCAGCGTTGAGCTGCAACAGCCGCCGCGCCCGCGCCAGCAGCGCATCGATCGCGGCGTCATCCACCTCGTCGACGGGGGTGAACGGATCGATCCGCTCGAGGAAGAGCAGCTCGCTCTTGTAGACATTGCCGATGCCGGCCACTGCCTGCTGACTCAACAGGGCGGCCGCGATGTGCGGCGCGTCCACCGATCGCAGGCGCGTCCGAGCCTCCACCAGGTCCGGCGTCGCAGCGAGGAGATCAGGTCCGAGCGCGCGCAGCCGCGCGTGTCGTACCAGGTTCGCCGCCGCGATCAGCTCGGCATCGACGACGTCGAACGCGATCGCGATCCACTCGGGCGTCGTGATGACGATCCGCGCGCGATGTCGAGGTGCGCGCCAGCGTTCGCCGGGCCGGTAGATGTGCCAGCTGCCGTGCATGCGCAGGTGCGTCCGGAGGACCCAGCCGCCCGAGAAGGCCATCAACAGGTGTTTGCCGCGCGCCTCGACCGACTCGATGGTCCGCCCGGCGACGGGCATCCGCCTGTCGGCCACCGCCAGCGGCGACAGCTGCGTCTCGAACGCGCTGACGCGTCGTCCCTCGAGCGCTCTGGCGAGCGTGCGGGCGGTCCGGGCGAGGGTATCGCCTTCGGGCATGGATCTCCTCTTGACAGGATAGGACCTGCCGGCACCGAATCACCGGGTGAGCCAGGCACCCCCATCGGGCGACAGACGCGAGCCGCGGCTGCTCCACACCCTTTCGAGCGACGTGCGGCAGGTGACGGCCGACCTCAGCCTCCAAGGCGTCGCGTCGACATTCAGCGCCACGCTCGAGGATATCGAATCGTTCTACCTCGACGAGGCCAGGCGCCAGCGCATGGCCCGGATGGGCCGCGTGCGGCGGTTCATCGTCCGCGTCTTCTGGCTGGTCCGCAGCCTGCTGATGAAGCTGACGCCCGCGCGACGCATTCTGCTGGCGCTCGCGTTGCTGATGCTGATGCCGACCGTCCACATCGGCGGGAACGTCGACTTCCGGATCGACCTGCAGCACCCGCTCCTCAGCGCCATCCTCATCGTGATCGTCCTGATGCTGGAACTGAAGGACAAGCTCGTGGCGCGCAACGAGCTCGTCGCCGGCCGCGCCGTACAGCTGGCCCTGATGCCGCCGGCCACGCCCGACGTCCCCGGCTGGGACGTGTGGCTCTACACGCAGCCCGCCAACGACGTTGGCGGCGACCTGATCGATCACCTGCGGATCGACGATCGCCGGCACGGGATCGCCTTGGGAGACGTGGCCGGCAAGGCGCTTCCCGCGGCGCTGCTCATGGTGAAACTGCAGGCCACGCTGCGCGCGCTGGTTCCGCTGCACACTACGCTCGATACGCTGGGCGCCGGCGTCAACCGCATCCTGCACCGCGACGGTCTGCCGAACCGCTTCGCCACCCTGGTGTACCTGATCCTGACCGAGGGCGACGGGGCCGTGCGCTACCTCAACGCGGGACACCTGCCCCCGCTCGTCATGCGCCACGAGACGGGCGAGACGATCGAGGAATTGACGGGCGGCAGCATTGCGTTCGGGTTCATTGCGGAAGCGTCGTTCGTCGAGCGGCACGTGGACCTTGCGCCTGGCGACACCCTCGTCGCCGTCTCGGACGGCGTGGTCGAGGCGATGAATGGCGACGGCGACTTCTTTGGCGACGATCGCCTGCGTGCCGCGCTTGCCGCGGCCGCCGGACTGTCGTCGCAGGTACGCGGCGAGGCCGTGCTCGACGCCCTGCGGACGTTCGTCGGTCGCGCGAAACCGCACGACGACGTCTCGGTCGTGGTCGTCCGTCGACTGCCGGCGTAGGCCCGAGCCGATCTGCCCTCGGGTCAGTCCCCCGGGTGCCGGGGAATGTGCAGTCCGCCGCCGGCGCGGACGAACCCGGCGTCTTCGAGGAACGCACTGAACGGGTGCTCGTGCGAAGGCGTCCCTCCGATGCGGGTGATGACCATCGGCCACGCGAATCCGCGCGCACCGACGCCATGCGCGAAGAGCGCCTGCGCGGCCGCGCGCGCCACGCGTGTACGAAACGGCTCGTGCTCCGGCAGCACGACGGTGATGTCGCGATTCCCACGCGCTAGGTACACCGCCATCTCGCCATCGACGATCACGACCCACGCGCCCACGATGCGCGCAAGATCGGGAGCCGGCCACGCGAGTGACGTGCCGTAGGGATTGGCGGGATCGGTTGCGGCCAGGACGTGGACCTGCGCGTCAGGCCCGGGTTCGCGCAGCGATCGCAGAAGATCGAGCGCGCCCGGCAGCGCGAACTGCGTGGCCCCCTGCCCGGCGACGAAGTACCCTCGTCGCAGCCGGCCGGCCTCGTCCATCGCGCGCAGCGCCGGATAGATCGCGCTGAACCCGCCGGCAATGCCCTCGGTCGCGAGCGCTTCCCGCGTCAGCACGCCGTGCCGCGCCAGCAGTTGGCGCGCCAGCGCCGCCACGTGTTCGGTCTGCGTCCTGGCCGTCCCGTCGCGACCACGCACCAGCGTCCATCGTCCTTCAGCCGCCGGCGGTACCAGACGACGTGTTCGGAACGGCACACGCACCTGACGTCGTCCCTGTTTGCCGGGCCTGTCGACGAACGCCCGCAACGGGAAGACCGTGTCGTTCGTCACGAGGCCGCGCCAGACGAGCTGCCAGAGCGTGTCCACCGTTTCGCCGGGAAATCCGCCACCCACGGCCTCGTGCAGCGGGCCGAAGAACGACGCCCCCTCGCGATCGAGCCAGTCGACGATGGTGATTTCACGATCGGAGAGCGGAGCGGTCGATGGCGCGGGGAGCAGGGCAGCCATCTGATCGGCGAGATACAGCGCCACGCGGCCATCACGTTGTCCGAGCGGCGCGACGCCGGTCCATCGCACTTCGCCGGCGGCCACGAGCGTATCGAGCCAGTCGGGCTCGTATCGATCGAGCCGCGCAGCGAGAATGTCCGACTCGAGGATCGACGCCGGCAGCGCCGCGCCCTGCAGTTGCTCGATGACGTCGAGCAGCGCGTCGGGACCGCGGCGCATCGATCCGATGCCGTGCCACGCCATGGCGAGCCGCGCCAGCGTCGGACCGTCAACGGCTTCGACCTCGCGGCGCAGTCGCGCCAGCGATCGCCGGCGCAGCTGTCGCAGGACGTTCACGTCCACCCACTCGCGCTGCGATCCGCCGGGCCTGAACTCGCCGTCGATGACGCGGCCGCGCGCGACGAGCGTAACGAGCGCCGCGCGCACCGTGGTGTCCGGCAATCCGAGCCGGGACGCGACATCGGCTGGGACGAACGGCGCATGAGTGCGCGCGAAGCGCGAAACCAGATCGCCGGTCGGATCGGCGACCGGTTCGAGCAGGGCCTCTGGAATGCCTGTCGGCAACGGGACGCCGAGAGCGTCGCGATACCGCGAGGCGTCCTCGACGGCGATGTAGTGCCACGCGCCGGCAACGGGCACGAGCAGGATGCGCCGATCGGCAAGGAGCGCCTCGATGGCTGCCGGCGCCACGCCCGGCGCGGCGCGGACGGCGATTTCGTCAGCCGTCAGGCCGCCGAGCTCGAGCAGCAGATCGTGCAGGCCATCGGCCGATCGCACCTGCTGCCCCTCGTCGAGCCGTTGCAGGTGCGCTTCGAGTGCGGCCATGTCGCCGATGTCCAGCAGATCGCGCAGTTCGGCGTCGCCGACGAGCTCGCGAAGCTGTGCCTGGTTCACCGACAGCGCCTGTGCGCGACGCTCGGCCAGCGGCGCGTCCCCGTCATAGAGGAAGTTCGCGACGTATCCGAACAGCAGGGACGCCGCGAACGGCGAAGGAGACGACGGATCGACGACCTTCAGCGCGATCGTCCTGGTCCGAAGCTGCTGGAGCGTTTCGACGAGCGCGGGGACGTCGAAGATATCGCGCAGGCACTCGCGATAGGTCTCGAGCAGTACGGGAAACGACCCATATTTCGCGGCGACGGCCAGCAGATCCGTCGCCTTCTTACGCTGCTGCCAGAGCGGCGCGCGCATGCCGGGCCGGCGCTTCGGCAGCAGCAGGGACCGTCCCGCGTTCTCGCGGAAGCGCGCGGCAAAGAGTGCGGTCGATCCGATCTGGCGCAACACGAGCGACTCGACCTCCTCCGGGTCGGGCACCATCACCTGCGGATCGGGCGGCGTATCCACGTCCGGGAATCGCACGACGAACCCGTCATCGGCCCAGAGCGTCTCGACGTCGATCCCGAGTTCCCGCTGGATCTTCGCCGTCACGGCCATGCACCAGGGCGCGTGGATGCGGCCGCCCCTCGGCGAGAGCAGGCATACGCGCCAGTCGCCGAGCTCATCGCGCACGCGTTCGACGACAACGGTGGCGGCGTCGGGCACGGCCCCCGTGGCCGCCTGATCGCGCACGTAGCGAATCAGGTTCTCGGCCGCGCCAGGGGCGAGGTCGTGCTCGCGCGTCAGGTGCGCGAGGGCCGTGGCCTGCGGCCATTGCGCGATTCGCGTCGTCAGTGCGCCGATCTCGAGGCCGAGTTCCAGCGGACGGCCGACGCGATCGCCCTTCCAGAACGGCATCTTGCCCGGCTGGCCCGGCGCCGGTGTGACCAGCACGCGGTCGTGCGTGATCTCCTCGATCCGCCAGCTCGATGCGCCGAGCACGAACACTTCACCGACGCGCGACTCGAAGACCATCTCCTCGTCGAGCTCGCCGACGCGGACGTTGTGCCGGCCGCTGCCGACGAGGAACACGCCGTAGAGTCCGCGATCCGGAATCGTGCCGGCGTTGGCAATGGCCAGCCGCTTCGCACCCGTCCTCGTCGTCAACATCCCGGTGGTGCGGTTCCAGGTGAGGCGAGGGCGCAGTTCGGCGAATTCGTCCGAGGGATAGCGGCCCGACAGCATGTCGAGCACGCCGTCGAACGCCGTGCGGCCGAGCGATGCGAACGGGGCGGCCTGGCGGACCCGATCGTAGAGCGCGTCGTCGCGGAGATCGTCCATGGCGACCGCGGCAACGATCTGCTGCGCCAGCACGTCGAGCGGGTTGCGCGGATACCGTGTCGCTTCCACGCGTCCCTCGTGCATCAGCTTCGCCACGGCGGCGCACGCCAGCAGATCCCCGCGAAACTTCGGAATGACGACGCCTTCGCTGATGGCGTCGATGCGGTGTCCTGCGCGGCCGATCCGCTGCAGTCCGCTCGCCACCGACGACGGCGCCTCGATCTGGATGACGAGGTCGATGGCGCCCATGTCGATCCCGAGCTCGAGCGACGAGGTGGCAATGAGCGCGGGCAGCGTGCCGGCTTTCAGGCGATCTTCGATCTCGACGCGCTGCTCGCGCGCGAGCGACCCGTGGTGCGAGCGCGCGATCGTCTGTCCCGCGAGTTCGTTGATCGCCGCCGCGAGTCGTTCGGCGAGGCGACGACTGTTGACGAACACCAGCGTCGAGCGGTGCCCACGGATCAGGTCCACCAGGCGCGGGTGAATCGCGGTCCAGATTGACGAGCGGTTCGTGCCGGCCGCCGGACCGCTGACCAGAGCGGGTTCGCCCAGTCTGGCCATGTCGTCGACGGGAACCTCGATGCGCAGCGCGATCGGTCGTCTGACGCCCGCGTCGACGATCGTGACGGGACGGAAGACCGGATCGGTCGACGTGCGTGCCGCAAACTCGGCGTGGAGCGCGGCCTCCGGTTGTGGGGCGTCGGTGTGCGCGTGATCCGGCCTTCGCCGGCGCGTACGGACTTTCGGCCGGGTCGCGGCGGAGGAGGTGGCGGGCGCCTCGACGCCGCCGAGGAAGCGGGCGACTTCATCCAGCGGGCGTTGTGTGGCCGACAGGCCGATACGTTGCAGGGGATGCGGCACCAACGCCTGCAGTCGTTCGAGTGACAGGGCCAGGTGCGCCCCGCGCTTGGTCGGGACCAGCGCGTGGATCTCGTCGATGATCACCGTTTCCAGGCACGCCAGCGCCGTGCGGGCGTTCGAGGTCAGCATCAGGTAGAGCGACTCGGGCGTCGTGATCAGGATGTCCGGCGGTTGGCGTGCGAATCGCGCCCGTTCGTCGGCCGGCGTATCGCCTGTGCGGGTCCAGACGATCGGATCGGTGAACGGGACCTCCATCGCGCGCGCGGCCTGACTGATGCCGACGAGCGGCGCGCGCAGATTGCGCTCGACGTCGACGGCCAGAGCCTTCAGCGGCGAAACGTACAGCACGCGGCATCGCGCGCGGGTGGGCGGCGCCGGATCGAACATCAGGTGATTCAGGCTCGCGAGGAAGGCGGCCAGGGTCTTGCCCGAGCCCGTTGGCGCGAGGATGAGCGTCGACTGGCCGCGGGTGATGGCGGGCCATCCTGCCGTCTGAGCCGCGGTCGCCGACGGGAAGACCGACTCGAACCAGCGGCGGACCGGCGGGGCGAACGGACTCAACGGATCGCGCGAGGGGGACACGAGGGCATCTTATCGACTCGGCGGGCAGCGGGAGTGACGGCGGGCGGGGCAGCGGGGCGGCGGACGGCGCGGGCCGACGCGAGCGGCGAGATGGCACGGCGGAACGGCGCGGTTGCGAGGCCAGCGTGGGCGGCGGACGACACGGGGCGAGCGGCACGGGCGACGGCGCGGTGGGACGGACGGTCCGGCAGGCGGCGTTGGAGGCTGCCGGCGCCGAGGCGCACCGCGGCTCGGGCCGCGCGGCGAGGCGAGGCCACCGGGGGCGAAGGGGCGGCGCTTGTCGAAAGCGGGGCCGGGCGCTCTGGACGGCCGGCTGTGTTTCCTGCTACTTTTAACGTTCTGTTCGTGGCGACCAACGCCGTGCTGGGAGGTCGTTCAACGGTAGGACAGCAGACTCTGACTCTGCTTATCGGGGTTCGAATCCCTGCCTCCCAGCCATAACCTACTGAAATACAAAGACTTACAGCTACGTTCTTCTCGCGTCTCCACAATGTCGCCACGAGATGGCTCGTGAACATCTGTAGGTCGCGACATTTCCTTCGGAAAGTCGTTCTGGCGGGCGCTGGGTCACCGCGTTCCATGACCCTCATCCCTGGACACTGTGGAGATACGCACCAGGCAGATCCGGACCCTGGTGATCCCGCATGACGGTCAGGAGTCAGAAGCCGCCCGTGACGGACCTCGCTGTTAGTGCGGAAATCTCCGCATCCGTGGGGAGAATTCCATGCGACCGGCACTCGTTGATGCGTTCCACCCGGGCGCTAGGATGCAGGATACAAAGGCTGTCTAGCCCGGCACGACCCTTGCGAATGGCACCAGCAGAGTTCGTCGTGTTCCGCGCCACCATCCTGACCATCGTCTGGCTTTTTGCCATCGGGCCGAGCGCCTTGCCGTTGTGCAAGGCGTGGTGCACGCCTCGCGCCACGGCGGAGACCGGGTGTCACCACGCGCGGAGCGGCGGAGACGCGAGCGTCGGGAGCGCAGACACCTGCGAGGACTCCCTTGGACCAGTTGGTCTTCTGAAGGAAGACCTCCGCCGCGCACCCCTGCCGGATGCAGGTCCGGCTGTTCTCATGGCGCGGCTTCAGGTCACGGCGACCGCGATGTCTCCCGTCGCGGCGCGGCCCCAGGGACGACCACCGTCCTGTCTGAGGCAATCCCACAGCACACCGCTCCGCATCTGATACCTCTCGACGCGCGCAGTCCGATCGCGCGACTGCGTCTCGCAGCCTTCCTGGCTGCTCGCACACCCACGTTAGCGAAAGAGAGACGGAGCCGGCCGTTGGAGGCTGGCCCTGCCGACGTCCGGAGGAGACCATCATGAAGTGTCGTTCACGCGCGCTGGCAGCGCGTTGGCTGGTGCTCGTGGCACTGGCGCAGCCGCCCCTGGCACGCGCGCAGACCGCGAGTCCACTGCCCTCGCCGTTGTCGCTTGTGGACGTCGTGCGCATTGCCGGTGAGCACCGGGCCGAGATCGAAGCCGCACGGGCCCGCACGCGCGCCGCCGAGCAGCGGCCCGCCATCGTGTCGGCGCTTCCGGACCCGATGGTCTCGCCGTCTCTGGACCATTTGCCCTTCATGTGGGGCGGCGCGGACGTCAGTCTGACGGTCGAACAGCAGTTCCCGCTGTCCGGGGTTCGCGGCCATCGCCGCGCCTCGGCTCTGGCGACAGTCGACCGAATGCGCGCAGAGACGGGGCGCGCAGGGCTCGACGTCGGCCTGCAGGCCGCCACCGCGTTCCTAATGCTGCAGGAGCGCCAGCGCACCCAGGCGCTGCTCGTCGAGCAGGTGGCCTTCGCGCGCGACGTCGTCGTGGCCGCCAACGCCCGCTACGCCGCCGGCACGGCCCCGCAGTCTGACGTGCTCCGCGCCGAAGTGGAGGTGGCACGTCTCGAGGCGCTGGCCCGTTCTCTGGTGAACGAGGTGCGCGGCGCCGAGAGCATGCTCGCAACGAGCCTTGGCTTCGAGGCAGACACAGTACTCCCACCCCTCCAGCCCGTTGTCGTGGCGCAGCCTCCGCCACCATGGCCGACGCTTCGTGCGGCGCTCAGGGAACGTCCGGAACTCGCCGCGGTCCGTGCGGACATCGCGCGAGCCGAGGCCGACGTGCAGGTCATGCGCGACATGTCTCGCCCCATGGCCACCATTCGCACGGGCCCGGCCTACACGATGACCGACGGGAGGGGCTGGATGGTCATGGTGGGCCTCAGCCTCCCGATCTGGCGCGGGAAGCTGCGTGCCGGCGTGGCCGAGGCCCAGGCGATGCGGGCGATGTCGGAAGCCGACCTGCGAGCGATGACACGCATGTTCGAAGGCGAGGCGGCGACGGCCACCAGACAAGTCCAGGCCTGGCGCGACCGTCAGGACGCCCTCGTGACCGACGTTCTGCCGCGCGCGCGGATGGCGATTGCGCCGGCCATCGCAGGGTACACCGCCGGCCAGCTGCCGCTGGTCAGCGTGATCGAAGCGGTACAGGCCCTCTGGACGGTGCAGGCGGACGTGATCGTCGCCGATGTCGAACTCGGCCTGGCGTGGGTGCGGCTGGGCCGCGCCATCGGCTCGTACGAGGGGGTGCTGCGATGACGCTCCATGCAGGCATTCGACGGGCCGCAGGCCCTGCTGCCCTGGCATCACTCATGACCGCCGCGCTGCTCATCGCCGTGCTGTGGGTGCAACGCGAGCGCCACGGCTGGCCATTCGACCGTGCGCCCGAGCAGGCGGCCGCCGTGGCAGGCCAGGCTCCGGCCACTGGAGACATGGCCGGCATGGACATGAGCGGCGGGACGAACGGCAACCCGCCATCACGCGTGGCCATCGACGTCACGGCCGACACACGGCAGACGCTCGGCGTCCAGGTGCAGCCGGTCACACGCGAGGCGCTCACCGAGACGATCCAGGCGGTCGCCACCGTGGCACCCGACGAGTCGCGCATCTCACACGTACACACGCGGGTCGCCGGATGGGTGGAACACCTGGACGTCAACACGACCGGTGAGACCGTGCGCGCTGGCCAACCCGTGGCGCGCGTGTTCTCGCAGGAACTGCTGTCGTCGCAGACGGAGTATCTGGCCGCACGCCAGGCGGTGGCGGCATCAGGCATCTCGAGTGCCGTCGTCGCAGGAGGCCGTACCCGCTTGAGCGTGCTGGGCATGACGCCGGACGAGATCACGGCGATCGAACAGAGCGGTGAACCACGACGTCTGGTCACGGTGGTTGCGCCACGCAGCGGCGTCGTCGTAACCCGCGGGATCACCGTGGGCACCGCGATCGATCCCTCGACGCCGCTCCTCACGATCGCGGATCTGTCGTCCGTCTGGGTGCTGGCCGAGGTGCCCGAGGCGAGCATCCCGTCGGTGCGCGCCGGGACCCTGGCGATGCTCGACTTTCCCGCGTCGGGCCGCGCGCCGTTCACCGCACGCGTCGACTTCCTGTATCCGACGCTGACCGAGCGCACGCGGACGCTCCGCGTGCGTTTCTCCGTCGGCAACGCCCGCGGCACGCTGCGGCCCGGCCTCTACGGCACGGCAGCCTTCACGGTGGCCGGCCCGCCGGCCATCACGGTGCCCCGCGACGCCGTGGTCGACACCGGCCGCCAGCAGCACGTCTTCGTCGCGGTTGGCGATCGCTTCGAACCGCGACCGGTGACCCTGGGGCTGCAACTGGCCGACCGCGTCGAGGTCGTGGCCGGCCTGAACGACGGCGACCACATCGTCACGGCCGGCGTGTTCCTGCTCGATTCGGAGAGTCGGCTGCGGGCGACCGGCGGCATGGGAGGGCATGCGCACGGGAGCACGCCCGCGCAGGAGTCGACGCCGGCGGCGCCGCCGAAGGCCGACATGCCACCGGCTGCGGATCCCCACGCGGGCCACGAGGAATAGCGGCCATGGTCGAACGACTGATCGAGCTGTCGGCGAAGCACACGTGGGTGGTCTTCGGCGTGGTCCTCGTGCTCTCGTTGTGGGCGGTCGACTCCGTGCGCAAGACGCCGCTCGATGCGCTGCCCGACATCTCCGATCCGCAGGTGATCGTCTACACCGAGTGGATGGGCCGGAGTCCGGATCTGGTCGAGGACCAGATCACGTACCCTCTCGTCCGCACGCTGCAGAGCACACCCGGCGTCGTGACCGTCCGCGGCTACTCGATGTTCGGCATGAGCTTCACTTATGCCCTGTTCGAGGAGGGCACGGACATCTATTGGGCACGCACCCGGGTGCTGGAGCAGTTGGGCCGCGTCCAGCAGTTGCTGCCGCCCGGCGTGACGCCGACGCTGGGGCCCGACGCCAGCGGAGTCGGCTGGGTCTACCAGTACGCCCTCAAGGACACGACGGGCCAGCTCGACCTCGCGGAGCTGCGTACGTTGCAGGACTTCACGATCCGGCCGACGCTTCAGGCGGTCGCGGGCGTCGCGGAAGTGGCCTCGCTCGGTGGGTTCGAGCGGCAGTACCAGATCGTCATCGACCCCGACCGACTCGTCGGCTACGGTGTGACCCTCAGCGACATCACGCGGTCGGTGCGCGACGCGAATGCGGAGGTCGGGGCTCGCGTGCTCGAGCTCGCCGGTCGCGAGTACGTCCTGCGCGGCCGGGGCTACGTCAAGGATCTGGAGGACCTCGAACGCAGTGTCGTCGCCGTGGGACGCGGCGGCATCCCGGTGCGACTCCGGGACGTTGCGCGGGTGCAGTACGGCCCGGAGATCCGTCGCGGGGCCGCCGATCTGAACGGCACCGGCGAGACCGTGGGCGGCATTGTGGTCATGCGCATCGGGTCGAACGCGCTCGACGTGATTCGCGCCCTCGAGACGGCGATCGCCACGCTGCAGCTGCCGGACGGCGTTCGCCTGATCCCGACGTACGACCGCTCCGAGCTCATCGTCGGATCGGTCAACACGCTGACGACGACACTCCTTCAGCAGGCCGTCATCGTCACCATCATCTGCCTGGTCTTCCTCTTCCACGCCCGTTCGGCGCTGGTCGTCATGATCGTCCTGCCGATGTCGGTGCTCATGTCGTTCATCGCCATCCGGTACCTCGGCTTGACCTCGAACATCATGTCGCTCGGCGGCATCGCCATCGCCGTGGGCGAGTTGGCCGATGCGGTGATCGTCCTCATCGAGAACGCCCACGTGCGGCTGGCCGCAGCGCCGGCAGGCAGCGACCGCAGGCGCGTCATCGTCGACGCCTGCAAGGAGGTGGGACGCCCCATCTTCTTCTCCCTGCTCCTCATCACGATCAGTTTCCTGCCGATCTTCACGCTGGCCGGGCAAGCGGGGCGGCTCTTCATGCCTCTGGCCTATACCAAGACGTTCGCGATGTTCGCGGCGGCGATCCTGTCGATCACGCTGGCGCCACCGTTGATGGTGCTGTTGCTCAGGGGACGCTTCCGTACGGACGCCACGAACCCGGTCAGCCGCTTCCTGAGCGCCGTCTACCGGCCGGTGGCGACGCTCGTCGTGCGAGCACGGGTACTGGTCGTGCTGGCCGCGATCGCGCTCATGGTGGCCACCGTCCCGGTATTCCAGCGGCTGGGGTCCGAGTTCATGCCGCCGCTAGACGAAGGCTCGCTGCTCGTGATGCCCACGACGTTTCCCGGTATCTCCATCGAGGAGGCGCGCCGTGCGCTCGTCGTGCAGGACCGGATCATCATGCGCTTCCCCGAGGTGCAGTCGGTGCACGGCAAGGTCGGCCGCGCGGAAACCGCCACCGATCCCGCCCAGCTCGACATGATCGAGTCGGTGATCACGCTGCGTCCACGCGACCAGTGGCCGACGCGCTACACGCCGCGCTGGTACAGCGACGCCGCACCCGACTGGACCAAACGACTCGTACTGCGTCGGCTGTGGCCAGAGCAGCAGGCACGCTCGATCGGCGAGTTGAGCCGGGACCTCGACGCGGCCCTGCGCATGCCGGGCTACCAGATGTCCATCGCCCCGCCGATTCGCACCCGCATCGACATGCTGACGACCGGTGTGCGGACGCCGGTGGGCGTCAAGGTGTTCGGCGAGAACCTCGACGAGATTGAGCGGATCAGCGTCCACCTGGAGGGTGTCTTGCGGCAGGTGCCCGGCACACGCAGCACGTTCGCCGAGCGCCAGACGGGACGTGAGTACGTGGACATCGTGCCCGACCGCGACGCCATCGCCCGATACGGGCTCACGGTGCGCGATGTGCAGGACATCGTCGAAGCCGCCGTCGGCGGCATGCCCGTATCGACCGTCATCGCCGGTCGCGCGCGTTTCTCGATCAACCTCCGCGTCGCCGCCGACCAGCGGTCCGACCCGGAGGCGTTGCGAGCACTGCTCGTCCCGGTGCCGTCCACCGGCGCCCTGGTTGAGGTGTCCGGCGCCAACACCGGGGCCGGGGCCAGCGGCGCGGGCGCCGGGTTGGTCGGCCTGACGGCGGCCAGCGGTGGCGGGATGAGCGGCATGGGCGGCGGCGCGCGGCCGGCGATTGCCTCCGGCGGCATGGCGTCAGCCGCGTCGCAGCCGCCGATGGGTGGGACCGCGACGCCGGACCCCGACTTCCTCGAGCAGTGGCGGCAGCCGGTCGCATCCGTTCCGCTCGGACAGCTCGCGGACGTGCGGGTCACGACCGGGCCGCCGATGATCAAGGACGAGAACGGGGTGCTTGTCGGTTATGTCTTCGCCGATATCGATCAGACGCAGCGCGATCTCGGGGGCTGGGTGGACGACGCCAAGACGATCGTGGCGGGGCAGGTCACGCTGCCGCCCGGCTACCGGCTGCAGTGGACCGGGCAGTACGAATTCCTCGCAGAGATGGAGGCTCGACTCCGCTACGTCATCCCGCTCACGCTCGTCCTGGTCGTGATCCTGCTCTACCTGTCGATGCAGGGCTGGCCGCAGACGTTGCTCGTGCTGTCCAGCCTGCCGTTTGCCGTCGCGGGCAGCGTGTGGCTGCTGTCGTACTTGCACTACCACCTGTCCACCGCCGTCTGGGTGGGGCTCATCGCCGTGGCCGGTGTCGCCGCGGGAACCGGCATCGTGATGGTGGTGTACCTCGACGAGGCCTTCGAGCGGTACATGCGCGAGGGCCGGATCCGTGTGCCGGCCGATGTGGACGCGGCGGTGATTGAGGGCGCGTCGGCGCGGGTGCGCCCCCTGCTGATGACCGTCGCGACGACCGTGTTCGGGCTACTGCCGCTGCTCTGGGAATCTGGTGTGGGCGCCGATGTCTCCGCGCGGACGGCGGCCCCTGTCGTCGGCGGCCTGTGGTCGTGCATGGTGCTCACCCTGCTCGTGCTGCCGGCCGCCTACACGATGTGGCGTAGGGGACAGGTCCGCCGAGCCATGGCAAGCACGCCGCTCGTCAACATGGTGGCCGTGGAGGAGTCTGCGCTGACGTCGACTCCCGCCGAAGCGAGCCCCTCTCCTCCTGGTGAGCAGGGGCCGTCACCCGTCGAAGAGGGCGATGCCGCAGCCGCGACTGACGCACCTCCCGTTCCACCGTCACGCGGCAAGCCGGATTCAGAGGTGCCGTCATGACTCGGCTGCAGAGCGCTGGCCTGACGTGAGGCAAGGGTGCTGTGGTTGACCGCCGCCTATACTGCGCCTATGACCGAGCCACGCACCGCCGAGAAAGGCTCAGCTGACGAGCGGGCCCGAGTGGCCGATGTGCTCGTCGAGAACCATCGTGCGTTCCTGCGTTTCCTCGAGCGGCGCGTCGGTGACCGGGCGGCGGCCGAAGACCTCATCCAGGACGCGTTCACGCGGAACATGGACCGGTTGTCGAACCTGCCGGAGGAGGCGCTCGTGCCCTGGTTCTACCGTGTGCTGCGGAACGCGGCGATCGACCGCCAGCGCCGGAAGGGCGTTGAGGACCGGGCACTGACCACGTTCACACAGGAACTCGCCGGCGCGACTCAACCTGATCACGACCTTCACCGAGAGATTTGTGCCTGCGTCGGCCGGCTGGCGCGCACCCTCAAACCGGAATACGCCGCCGTCCTCCAGGCGGTCGATGTCGAGCAGACCCCCGTCAAGACGTTTGCCAACACAGCCGGACTGACGACGTCGAATGCCGGCGTCCGCCTGTTCCGGGCTCGAGAAGCGCTTCGGAAGCAGGTGACGGCGTCCTGTGGCACGTGCGCCGAGCACGGTTGCCTCGACTGTTCGTGCCAAGAACTTTAGAACTCATCTCATAAATCCCGAGTGTGCGAGTGAAACGTTGCGACGATCGCCGGCGTACGCGGCGACATGGACTTGACCGACGCCCAGTGGGCGGTGCTGGCGCCCCTCTTGCCGAAGCCGCGTGTGCGACGCGACCGGCGCGGCCGACCGTGGCGCGATCCGCGCGACGTGCTGAACGGCATCCTGTGGATTCTTCGCACCGGTGCCCCGTGGCACGACCTGCCCGATCGGTATCCCTCGTATCAGACGTGTCATCGTCGGTTTCAAGCGTGGCGCCGCAGCGGCGTCTACGATCGGATCCTCGAAGCCCTCGCGGCCGATCTCCGCGACCGCGGCAAGCTCGATCTCTCCGAAGGGTTCATCGACGCCGGCTGCAGCTCGGCGAAAAAAGGGAGGATCGCGTGGGCCCCACCAAGCGGGGCAAAGGCTGCAAAATCATGGCAATTTGCGACGGCCATGGTCTTCCT
>MEDJ01000023.1 GCA_001724025.1 Acidobacteria bacterium SCN 69-37
GGACCTGTACTCGAGGTTCGTCGTCGGCTGGGCCATCAGTGCCGTCAACAACCGCCATCTCACCATCAAGGCGCTCGAGATGGCGGTGAAGCGGCGGTGCCCAGGTCTCGGCTTGCTCCACCACTCCGATCAGGGCTCAACCTACGCCAGTGAGGACTACCAAGACGTCCTGACCGCGTACGGCATCACCTGCAGCATGAGTCGTCGCGGCAACTGCTACGACAACGCCGTCGTCGAAGCGTTCTTCTCGACGGTCAAGAGCGAGATCGGCGAGCGGTTCGCCAGTCACGGCGACGCGAAGATGGAGTTGTTCGACTACATCGAAGTGTTCTATAACCAGCGTCGGCGGCACTCGGCCGCCGGCCGCATGAGTCCGGCCGCGTACGAGCGGCGGCTGACTCAAGCCGCGTAGCTAAACCGTCCACCGGATCGGATCAAGCGCATCCCGCATGAATCGGCAGTCAGCGGGTTCAGCCTCGTCGGTCAGAGCTAGGCGATCTGGCCTTGATTCCGACGTCGGCGAGATACTGCATACCACGTCGTCGTCTAGATGGACCGCCATTTCCCCCGCAGCGTGAAGCAGAAAGTTGTTCCGGTTCGCACCTGGATATGCGCCGATCTCTTGTCGGCCAACCAGCCCAAATTGGAGCACGTCGACATCGACCCCTGACGCCGATGCGATTGCGGCCACGGCATGGCGCTTTCGATCCTGGCCGATGTAGGCAATCGGCGTTGCGAACTCCTTCGACAGTTCATCGGCGAGCCGCGCTCCGAGGAGGCGTGAAGCCGGTTGCTCCGAGTCATCGAGGACGACCACACGATACTGGCGAGACCAGTGCTGGCGATTCCGCAGTACGCTGAGTAGGCAGCGTCTCAGCGTCGGGTACCGGTCTTTCGTGATGATGGCGACACTGCCAATTGATGGCTCCTCGTCAATCGCCGCGCCGGCTAACTGCGCGAGAATATCGCGCTCCGTTACAACCCATCCTTCGGCGGAGAGCTGGCGCACATCGACCGCGGCGTGTCTGGCAGCACTCGGGGTACCTGTGACGGAGGACCGGCAGCGGGCAAACAACTCATGAATTCGCGAACGCGTAGTTGCCGCCAGCTGGGATGAAGTCGGCGTGAGTTGGCCGCCTTGAAGCGATCGCAGTCGCATTGCCGCCTCCGTCTCGACCAACTGCACGCGATCTCGGAGGAGGTCATGCACGAGGAACGAGCCGTCCTGCAGGTCGTGCAGTACGAACCGCGTCGCCGCGAGACGTGCTTGGTCATGTGCGTTCATTTCGGTGCATGCCTTGTCATGCGCGGCGATGTGCGACACTGGTTCGCGAGGCCGGCTGGTGACATACGTGCGAACTGCCGGCACAGCCTTCGACGCGTTGGACCGACGCCCCGTCCCGCTCGGGAACGTAGCGCCGGTCCAGCTCGGTCAGTCCTACGACGAGCAGCTTTCGCCCTCGCAGCAGTACTGTTCACACGTATGCGGCCCTATGGCGTTGCAGCCGGTTCTCGCGGTTGGATTTCCCAAGCAGACCGCACCTTGCCAGTTGCAGATGTCCTGCTCGCAGGACGGCTGCGCGGCCGCCTTTTGCGGCGTCGCAGCCAGAAGTCCAAACGTTGCTCCAGACACCGAGGCGGCAAAGGCCAGGCTGGCCCGAGCGAGTTGATTCCGCTTCATCAACATATATTGATCTCCTGCTGATTGAGTCGTGTGTGACAGCGGCTAGCTGCACGAGTAGCTATCGCAGTGGTAGCCGCCCCCACTGTCCATGTCGCAGCCGGTGGCCTGAGACGCCGGTCTGCAGGCCTCGAAACCGATTGGATCGAATCTATAGCACTCGTCGTTTTCGCACCACTCTGCCTGAACCGTCTGTGGACTGAGCGAGGCGCCGAAGATGATCCCCGCGATGGACGCCATGCACATTGCGCTTGCTTGCACGGCCTTTTTGATAGAACCCGTCGATTCCTGTGTCATGTCGAAACTCCTTCTTCAGTGACGTGGACCACTGACGAGCACGTCTTGCCCGCGGCGGCCACACGCGATCGGTGCAAGGACCATGCCCCTGCGTAGTAGGGACGACGAGGCTGCCACTCGCACGTGGATGGCGCTGAATCGAGAAGTAAAGACGGATCGCCGTCGAGTGCGTGTGTGATGCAACGCGCAACTTGCAACAATCTGTTTCGTCGAATGAAACACCTGACTGCTGGTGTCGTCGCTCGCAAGTCATGGCCACCGGCGTCTGCCGGCGGTGGTCAAGGTCCAAAGCGACGCTCCTCCGTCGGACTCTCGTCTTCGGAGAAAGCGACCGCAGTCCGGCCACCGCGACTCCCGCACGATACGAGGAGGAGGTGATAGTGGAACCGTTCGCGGCGGGGCACCGGCTCACAGCGGCGTCCTCGAGGCTGAGCCCATGGCGGTCGGTGAGGGCAGACCCGAGACTGTATCCTGGGTACGACTGCGCCGATCTGGTTCATCCGGACGACGTGCTCTGTCGGGGTCGCTGAACCAAGCGATTCCGCGAGTGTTCCTCCGGTAGACCCCCCCTTCGATTTCGTGCGGTTGAACCGCGTCGGAGCCTTTGAGACCATGGCGAGGCTTGTGCAGTTCCACCGGCGCGACCGCCCTGGGGAGATGTTCGCCGATAGCCGGTGGCACCGCCGGCAGCAGGAACCGATCGAGGCGTTGGTAGAGCGCACCAACGCTGGCACCGCTATGCGGCGGGCGGATTTCTTCGCACGGTCCCTTTTATATACAGTTTCAAGCCGAATTCGAGCTTACAATCGGGTTCGAATCTCCGTGCAGGTGCCAGATAAATCATTGCCAATCAGTGATTCGCGGTCAGCCTTGGAAGCGAATTGTCCCTCGTTCTTGCCTCCTCAAACGCCTATCACGCCAGCGTAGCTTTGTGGGCTCTTAGTCGCCGGCGTTCCAGATGGCCGTCCAGGCAGCAAACTCGGCGGGCCTGATCTGGTAGCGCGCGAAGTTGCCCTCGTGCAGGCTGAGCAGTTCTTCTTCGGCGAGAGACCGGAACGACTCGCGTTCATCTGCCGCGATGTTCTGGTTCGCCCATGCGGCGATATGACCGGCGGCGGCACGGCGATCCATGGGAGCGCGGACGACGTCGGTGACGATGGCGCGAAGCGCATCGCGGTGACGCAGCCGGAAGGGGTCAGGTTCGCCGAGCGACTGGCGGACGGATGCGTAGCGCGCCGCCGATCGCTCGTACGCCCAGAGGAAGACGTCTTTGAGCAACTCGCCGCGATTGAGTTCATAGACGCCCAACGTCGCATGCGCATAGAGATCGCGTGGCACATCGGTGAAGGACAGGGGCGACAGGTTCGCGCGGACGAAGGGGATATTCGCGGCCAGGCGCGAGACACGCTTGTTCACATCGTCGAAGGGTTGCAGGTAGGGCAGGTGCACCATCGCAAAGAAGGCCTGCTCGAAGGGATCGAGAATGGCGGCGGCGGTGGCGAGCACCTGAACGAAGCAGTCTTCGATGAGTTGCGGCGTCTCTGGCGGGTGGTAGACGGAACCGCCGATGCCCACGCCGATATGGCGGAGGCGGCCCGCGCCGCGCGCGTCGACCAGCAGGTTGTTGGCCAGGATGCCGTGAAGATTGAGGAGCGTGTAGCGGTTGAACCCGATGTCGGCCGCGTTGGTGACGAGAAACTCCACCGCGTCCTTGTGGTTGAGGATCATCTGCGCTTCGAGGCGGTCGCGGCCTTCGGCTTCCTGGCCGAACTCGATCAGGCGTTGCGTGTCGAGCAGGGAATAGGTGTTGCCTTCGAGGCGGCTCGAGTTCCAGGCCAGGTCGATCAGCAGACGGTTCAGGATCTGGCGGGCATAGGTGCCGGCCGGCTGTTGCGCATCACCGTGCCGGCGGCCGACGTCGGCAAGGCGCGCCCGTTCGCCCGGCGACAGGTAGAACGTCTCGCCCGGGCGATAGCTGTCCAGGAAGGCGCGGTTGTAGCCGACCGGCGTGCGGGCTGTGTGGGGCAGGCGCACCAGGCGGCGGATGTCGTTGCCGTCGGCTGAGAGCGTGATGCCCGGCTCAGGCGTGTCCGCGGCCGGCGGCGTGCCGGGCCGGTACTTCGTCCACCGCCCGGAGCCTTCCTTGATCAGGCGGCCCTCCTGTACAAGGTCGCTGAGGTGCCTCTGGAGTGTGCGCGGGCGGAGGGGCTTCGCGAGGAGATTGTTCACCTCGCCTGCTGTCAGGGGGGAGCCCTGGGCCAGGATCGCCTGTTCCACGGCCTCCACTGCCGCGTCGTTCTTGGGTCGGGCCATCTGGGCGCTCCTTGCGGCTCTTGCTTGCCGCGCGTCATTGCTATGCGCAGGAAAGCACGGCTATGCGCCATAATCAAGGCCTATACGCCATAATCTGGCATATGCGCCACTATGATGGCGCATACAGGCGCTATCCGACCTCAAAGTCTATGCGTGCCAGGCGCGTTCCTCCGCGCGGCACAGGAAGAGACGGGGCGAATCTCAGGCGGCCACCTTCCTTCGCAGGGATCCTTCAATACGCAGTTTCAGGCCGAATTCTGCGCTACAAGCAGGTTCGAATCCCCGTACCCGTACCAGACCTCCGCCGATCGGCCGCTGCGCCGAGGCCCTCCGTAGTACGCAGTCGGGTATCTGAAGTCAGGATCGGATGCGGCTCTGGCGCAACGGCATCTTCGATAGAGCCCCGCCAGACCCTGGCTTTGTGGCACAGAGGTGTAACCGGCGGATCTATCCGAATCGGGACGGGATGACGCGTCCGTCAGTCGGGACGGTCTCTCGCAACCCCTACAGGAGCGGCGCGTCCTGTGCCGTGGGGTCGCGGTCAGGTGCCCGCGGCGGAAGACTGGCGTACTTCGTCCAGGCCTTCGCACCCGCCTCAAGGACATCGGTATCGGCGGTGATCGCGCCGGTCGCGAACAGCGCGTCGAGCTGATCTCGTGAGATCGGGCCCTTCGGCGCCTTCTCGACGTCGAGATAGTGATACTGCGCGACCGCCGAGCGCGCCGCGATTTCAGTCTGGACCCGCGAGGCCGCTTTCTCGGCAATCAGCTTGCCCTGGGAGGCCAGCGTCTTTGTCGCGTCAATCACGCGCGCGCCTGCCACGCCCAGCAGTTCGTTCAGCCGGTCGCCGTCGTCCGAGAGAATCTGCTTCTGCACCGAGGCGTCGGCCGACTCGACCGTATCGAGTTCGAGGTAGCGCGCCGGCCTGAACCCGAGGAAGCCTGCCCACAAGGCGTGCGGCAGCGAGGCGCGCTTGGTGTTGTAATCCTTGATCGCCGCGTTGCACTTGAGGCGTCGGTTCTGCACGTCGGCTTCGGACTCCGCGATGGCGGTGGCGAGCTTCGTGTACTGCTCGTTCGCCTTCAGGTCCGGGAACTTCTGCGCGATCCCCTGAATGGTCGACAGCACGGTGCCTGTCTGCTGATAGAGTTGCGGGGTGGCGGCCGTCGCCACGTCCTGCGACACCTTCAGCATGACCGTGCTCTCGCGGTCCATGTACTTCGCCGCGACGTCTCCCAGCTGATTGACCAGCGACACCTTCTTACGCAGCGAGATGTCGATGTTCGACTGCGCCTCCTTCACGTTCTCGACCGCGTGGCGGAGTGTATTGTAGCCCCAGACTGCAAGCAGCGCCAGAAAGGCTCCGAGCACGATGACGAGCCAGAAGATGGTGCTGATGAGACCAACGATCGCGTTCATGGGGCGGCTCCAGATCGAAGCAAGTTGGGCGTGGAGGCAAGCTGCCCCCGGGGATGGCCGCCGATTATATCAATCCGGCCGCGACAACGGGCCGCACCATCGCGTGATGACGCGGCCGGCGTTGTGTGCCTCCGGCTCCGGGATCACGCACCGACCTCAGGGGCGTATCGGCTCAAGCCGCTGTCAACTGCTCCCAGTCGAGTGATTTCGCCGCGCTCCACATTTCTGGCCACCAGCACAGCAATTCGCCGAATCTGGCTACGAATTGCTGCATTTCGGCGAAGCCAGCGTCGAGGTCGCCGTCGTGGAATTCGATGGGCAGAAAGAATGCTGGTCGTGTGACGCTCTTCCGGCAGACGCGTTGGTAGTCTTCGAGCGCCCGACGCCAGTACACCGGACACGCCGGGTCGGCCGCGGCCGAACTCGCGCGCGTCAACTCCTGGGACAGCGTGCTGAGCTTCGACTCAGCGACGAGCGCACGAAAATCCTCGGCGGGCAGCATTGCCATGTCGTCGAACAGCCGTCCGAGATGTCTCAGCCGATCCGCGGGGTCCGTTGCCAGGGTTGTCGGGGCCAGGCGGGTGACGACGAACAGGAGGAAGTCAGCCAGGCGCGATTGGCGCGCCGAAGGCATCAGGTTCTCGTATTGTGCCGGGCGGTCCGACTCGTGCCAGACCCCCCACGGCAGATGTGCGAAGAGCGCGCCAGGGGCGATGAGGGCGAGCGTAGCCCCCCACACGCCGTCTTCGTTGCGACCCATTGGCATGAACGGCGGCACAAGCGCTGTGTTGTCGACCCCCATGCAGTAGGCGACGCATGCGGGATCGTGACCGACGATGACGCGCGTCGCGACCGCCGTGACTTCCCGGCTGCTCGTTGCTGACGCGAACGCTGCTTCGTCGCTCCAGAACTGCCGGCGCGTGGGGCTCGAGGCGAAGAGCGGTCCGTGCGAGCAATAGCGAGCCGCGTCGCCCGCGAGGCCGGCGAACGTCACCCTTACCTTTCGGGCAGCGGCGTCGTTCAAAGCAGCAACGATGTGTCCGCAGGCGTCGATGTAACTGACGTTCGCATCCCGGCATCCGACGACATCCGCGAGGGAGAGTCCCAGTACCGCGCCGTGGGCGTCCGCGATATCCGCCCCGCTCTCGAGGTCGCGAAGAGCCGCGCGCACGGCATCGCGGTCACCAAAGAAGCGCCAACGGCGCAGATCGGCATGGCCTGCGAGCGCGACCGCGCCCGTATCGGCGTCGCCCTCTGTCCAGGTCGTGGCGATGACATCGTCGTCCTGCATGATCAGCGGCCGGCCGGCTGTCAGGAGAACCGCGATGTTACGCCCGCTGCCGATGTCACCGGGGGTAAGGCTGTACTCGGTGACGGCCGCGGGGATACCGCAAGAAGTCAGATGCTGTCGCAATAGCGCCGTCTGGCTTACGCCGATGTAATGGGTGCGAAGGCCGGGCGTCCCGTCCTTGCTGGCGGTCGCTGCGCGCGTGTGCCCGGCGTTGGTGCGTGAGCCATCGATAACAAGGGCTCCGATTCCACGTCGTCGCTGGTGACCCAAGCCTTGAAGCGCCCGCGCGACGGCGCGGGGCCGGTCGGCTGTGACAATGGCAACTGTTTCGATCGCCTGCGATCGCTGAGGTCCCTCAACTCGTGCTGGTCGAGCCATCTCTCGAAGCAGGCCGCGAGACACGAGATAGTCGATGGCGTCCGCGATCGCCGTTGCGCTGGGCGACACGCCGCTCGTCCATGCCTCAGCGACGTGGTCGTGAAGCGGGCGTGCGGCCTGGCACCGGCTGAACACGGCCGCGGTGAGCGGTTCCAGCGTCTCGACGGCGAGGCTCCGCCGGTCGAGCATCAGGACCGATTCTTTCCCCAGTGCGAATCCGGAGGTTGCCCGTGGGATCCAGAGCGTGTCTTCAGCCATGGGGCGCCTCCGCCCGGTGCCGACGCGTCTCGAGATCGATGCAGGCGACACGAAGGCGATTCCAGTCGAAGCCTTGCGGGAGCCGATCGCGGCAGTCACGGAGCGTGATTCCGAGCCGCCGCTTGAGTTGCCTGTTGACGTTCGACGGGTTGGTCTGTCCTGCCGCGATGGCCGCGCTCAGCCCCTTCTCGTGTTCGACGTTCACGAGCCATGCCGCACGAAGCCCGCAAGCGAATGGGATGAGGCTCTTCAGGGGTTCCCGCGTCGCGTTCTTCCACAGCTTCCGGAATCCGCGCTCTCGATACCCGAAAAACGCCGCCACATCAGCAGCGGTCGGGCGATGCCCGGGGACATGGACCAGCAGCAGGCAGACCGCGGCGAGCACGTCCGTTTCCGTTGGCAGGGCTCTCGAGGTGTACGTCGACACGTCGTCCTCTCGCTACGTGCCGCATGAGGAGGAAACTTGCGCGCAGAGGTGCGGCGCCAAGGTTCGCATGCGCACGGACCCATACAGTTGAAGCCAAGATGATAGCAGTGCCTCTGTCAGGCTGTATCGACAGAGGTCAAATATTGGTAGCGAATTCTTGTGACCTGCCGGCAAGTTCGAGCTATAACATCCCCACCGATGGCACGCATCGTCGTCCTGATGTTTCCGGAACCCGGTCATCTGTTGCCCACAGTACGTCTCGCTGCGCGGCTGCTGAAGGACGGCCACTCGGTCACGTACGCGACGCTGCCGTGTTACAGGTCCGCACTCTGCGATCTCGGATTCGACCTGAGGGCGGCCTTTGAGGATCCGCTGGAACGGACCAATCGACCGGTTGTCTCGCTGCCACTCTGGACATCGCCGGCACCAGGCGTCGATCTCTGGCGGAGTCTTGGAGCAGCAGCAGGGATATCCGATGCTCCCGTTCGGACGATCATCAGGGCCGTGGCCGCCACCGTGATTGTTCCGGCCGTCGTGGACGGCGAGCCCGACCTGCTGCTGTGCGACGCGAAGATTGCCGCAGCCTGCGGCGATGTGCTGGCGCGGAGTCTGCCGAACTGCCGGCTCGTGGCGATTCGCACCGAACTTCCGATTGGTGATCCCGTCGCGCATCTCGACCTGGTGCTGTGCCCTGTGCAACTCGAATTGCCAACGCTCAGGTCCGTAACGTCGGGGCGGCACTATTGCGAAGCATCGGTATTTCGCAGGCGGTTGGTCGCCGATGGGTCGACTGGCGTCGCGGACGTGCGTGGTCACGAACGGCTGATCTTCTGCTCGCTGGGCACGCAGGCGGTCGCCTACGAGCAGGCGACCGCCGTTCTCAGCCGCGTGATTGGCGCATTCGCCGGCCGCGACGGCTATCGTCTGGTCGTGGCGGCAGGCGCGTTGGCGGATCGGGTGGACGACGCGTCGCAGGCGGCCAACGTCGAGATCTGCCGGTCGGTCGACCAACTGCGGGTTCTCTCGCGCGCGTCGTTGGCGGTGCTTCACGGAGGCCTGGGGGGCGTGAAGGAGGCGGTGCTCGCTGGCGTGCCGATGGTCGTCGTGCCCTTCGTCTTCGATCAGCGCCCGAACGCCGACCGCGTGGTCGCACACGACCTTGGTGCGATGGTGCTGCCGGGTGACGCCACTGCCGACCTCATGCGACGGACGGCCGACGACGTGCTGTCGGACGCGCGCATCGCGTCAGGCGTTGCGCGGATGCAGGCGATTTTTCGCGACGCCGAGTCGCGCGACATCGCCTTCGGTCACGTGACGCGCGTCCTCGAGGAGGTGGCCACGCGATGAGGTCGTTGCCGATTGCGCCGTTTCGGATGACCTGGCATCGTGACGTGCCGGACGCCGCGATTGCGTGGGCGATGCACCTGCACCAGAGCCGGGGACAGGTGGAACGGTGTCTCCAGAACCTGCGCACAAGCCACCCGTATTCGCGCGTGGTCCTCATCAGCGACGGCGACGGCGATGACTACGGGGACATCGCGCGGACGTTGGGCTGCGATCTGGTCGAAGGTGCCCATATGCACGCGCTCGCGACGTGCCACTTGTACGTGATCCGGATCCTGGAGGCGCTGTCGGCCGGCGACGAGACCTACTGCTTCAAGATCGACCCTGACACTGCCGTTTGGCGGCGCTTTCGGGCGCTGCCGGCGTTCTCCTGCCTCTTTGGCACACTCGAGACGCTCACTGAGGGACGCCTGGCAGACGTGGATGGTCCACCGAACGTTCAGGGGGGGTGCATCGGCATGACCGCCGACGCCGTCAGGGCGATTCTCGCGGCTGGCGTTCTGAACGAAAAGAACTGCGTCGAGCACTGGCGAACGACGTGGGCACGATGCGCCGACATGCAACGTGCCGGAGAACGAGGGCAATTTTGTGACGATTTCGTCATTTCCTGGGCCGCCGACCAGATCGGCCTGCCGTTACTCGCCCACCCCGAGATTCGGTCGCGGTGGAGGCGCGAGGCACCGTCTCGGCGAGGAGAGTGGGCGGTGACGCATCCTCACAAGACCGGGCGCGTCCTGGTGAGCAATTGATTGCGCCCGTGTCAGTTGTTGGTAGCGAAAGCTGTTGCGCTGACATTGTCCGAGGCGCATTATCGGACAACTTGCCTGATAGGTGAACGTGACCCCCATCTGGGAATGAGGACGGGATGAGACGCCTTCTCGCCTATTACGGACTCGCGGCATGTTGTGCCGTCGCTGTGGTTGCGGCCACTCGGATAGATCTCACGGGCATGGTGCCGGCAAGGAAAGCCGAGAAGCCGGTGGTCGCGGCCGGTACGGTGACGGCCGCTGGTCTCCCTCTGGCCGGCGTTCGCATGTTCTTTCATACCGCTGGGATCCAGGTCGCTGACGCTACGACTCGCCGAGACGGCGGCTTCGAAGCGGGCCTCGACGGTCCCGGCGACTACATCGTGATTATCGGGACAAGCGACACCTTGTGGTCGACATATCGCGAAGTGACGCTCTCGCCAGGCGCGAACGTTGTCGACGTGGACCTTCCTCCGACGACTGTGGACGTGGCGTTCACGGCCGACGGGTTGAAGACCGGCGACGTCGTACAGGTGGCCGTGCTGGGGCCGACAGCGCCCACCAAGGCCGATACGGTCAGCTTCTTCACGTGGCGCCCGGGAGCCAGAGTCAGGTTCGTCGGGATCGGGTTCGGCGCTTATGTCCTGACCGCGTTCACGGGAAGCGACGCAACGAAGCGATTGACCGCCGAGACACCTGCGACGTTCGTCCTGACGCCCGACAGGCCCACGGCGAATGTCGATCTGCGGTTGATCGACCGTCGCCTGGCGCTCGAGGTGCTGGATCCGAATGGAAGTCCGATCGACTACGCGGACGCTCTGGCTCTTCGGCAGCGTCTCGAGCGTGATTCGGCTGGTCATTTCGATCTCAGCCACGTGCCCGCCGGCGTGCCGCTCCTCGTGAGCGCCTCGGGTTGGCTGCCGGCCTGCGTGATCACCGAGGCAAACGGACGCCAGGTCGTGACGCTTCAGCCGCGCGGTCCGAATCGCTTGATACTCAACCTCCTCGGTGGACCCGGTCGGCCGGTCGGCGATCTGGATGGCTTGCCCGGAACCGAGTGCCCCGTGCCAGTCGCGGCGTTGGATGTGGATCTGGAGAGCGCGACAGCGGCCGACCGCCTGACGATCGCGGGACTGCCGGAAGGGGCCTTCCGTTATCGCGCCGATGCATTGGCCCCCGCCATGGGCGTCGTGGTGCCTGGACGCGTCGTCGACTACGCGGTTCCAGCGAGTTGTCAATTCTGCGGAGGGTAGCACGAGATATCCTCGTGCGCCGCGGATAAAAGGAGGAGTATCATGCCCGGAACTGAAAAGACGACGCTCGCAATGAGCGCGGCCAAGGCCGCGCTGGCCATGGCACTGCTTGCCCTGCCGGGGCAGCAGGTTGGAGCTGATACGTGGGAATGTAACCACACGACAGGGTGTAATACGTACGCCTACTGTGACGGGTCTGGTATCGCCTATACCGGTTGCCAGGTGTGGTGCTACAACAACGGTGGACAGGAGTTCAGCGGCTACGCGGATTGCAGCTAGCTGCATGCACACCTCGCTGGCGAAATCGGGGCAGTCGGCTGCTCTGACTTCGCCAGCGAATGTCTGGTGGAGACGAGCAGCGACCGGGCTGGGGTCTCGCGGGCTGAGAGGAGAAATCAGTATGAGCAAGGCATGGTTGATAGGTGTCGTGATGGCATGCGCGACACTGGGCATTCCCGTCCTGGCCCAAGACACTCGGGAGTATGTCATGGTCGAGATCAAGCAAGTAGACGGGAAGTTGCGCGGAGGTTATCAGGCGCGTGACGAGAAGCCAGAAGATCTTGAGAGGACGTCAAGCGTGAACATGCAGTTCCTTCAACGGCGGGATGCGAAGGACGAGAAAGGACGAATCGTGTCTGGCATCGGTGTGGTGGCATGGTTGGAAGGGGACGGTGTGCGGGTCTGGCCATTCTCCATTGTGCCAAGAGAGGGCGTGCCGAACGCGTTTTATGCATCACCGCAAGGCATCGTAAATACCAGACGCGAGCCCTTGGGCGAATCTGTGCTCAAGGTTGGCGAAACCAGACGCCTGACCGAGATGCAACAGTGGGGCGTTGAGCCGTTCGTTCTCGAGGTGGTCCGGATCACCCGCTGAGTTGATCGACTTGAGCACCGTGGAGGAGCGATGGCGAACAGACTGACGGTCCATGGTGTGCTGAACTTCGCGACGACCGTGTTGTTGATGGCGGTTGGTTTCTACGTGTTTCTCGACCTGGCAAGGTCCTGGCGCCCTGCGTCGCCGCCACCGGCGGTTCTCGCACTTCCGGAGCGGCCGTTGCCGTTGGCCGGCGCTCCCATCGATGGCTCGGCTGATGCCAGTGTGGCCATGGTGGTGTTCTCGGACTTCGAGTGCCCGTTCTGTGCGCGGTTCGCGAATGACACATGGCCGGATCTGAAGACGCAGTACGTCGATACGGGTCTCGTCCGGGTGTCCTTCCGGCACGCGCCGAACCCGGAGAGCCACCCCGTGGCGGTCAAGCTGGCCAGGGCGGCGAACTGCGCGGGCGATCGCGGCCGTTTCTGGGATGCGCACGATCGGTTCTTTCACGTGGGTACGGGACGGGCCGTCGTCGACGCCCTGCCCGAGGCGCTCGGTATCGACCGCGCGCAGTACGACGCCTGCATGTCGCACATCGTCGATCCGAGGCTCGATGAGGACCGGCGTATCGCCGCGCAGTTCCACGTGGCGGCCACGCCGACCTTCTTCATTGGTCGCATCGTGGACGACGCGGTTGTCGTGTCCCAGATCATTCCCGGCGCCGCACCGCTCGACTCGTTTCGCCGCGCCCTCGATCGCCTTGTAGACGGGGGCCATCCGGGTTGATCATCGCTCGGATGCCTGGGATGCCGTCGGATCTGATCGCTGCCGTCAGGGCGGTCCTGCGCGGCCGCGCGCTCGTGGCGGCGGCTGTCGTCACCTTTGCGCTGGGCGTCGGACTCAACGTAATGGTCCTCGGACTGGTCGATCGCCTGATGTTCCGACCGCTGCCGTTTGCGGATCCCGACCGTCTCGTCCACATCCACCTCCTGGCTCGAAGCGATCCGGGCCTGGCCCAGTCGTTCATGCCATACGCGATGACGCGTGTCCTGGCCGAACGCGACGATCTCTTCGAGGGCATTGCCTGGGCTGACGGGGCCGTCGAAGAGACAGCCGCGATTGCCGGGCAGAATCCGCTCCGTCTGACGCCCGTCACCGTCAATACGCTGGATCTGCTGGGCGTGACGCCCATCCTCGGTCACGGCTTTTCGTCGGCCGATGACGACGACGAGCGGGAACGCGTGGTGCTGCTGACCGCCGAGGCGTGGCAGCGCGATTTCGCCGGGGCGGAGTCGGTCCTCGACCTTCGCTGGCACACCGAGTACTTCACGTACCGCGTGATTGGCGTCCTGCCGCCAGGCTTTCTGCTGCCGTCCTCGCGCCTTCTTGGGCGTTTCGACGGCCTCTTCGCGTATCGCAACCCCATGCTCGAGAAGTTTCCTCGCGGGCCGATGACCGTGGGCACATTCGCGAGACTGCAACCCGGCGTGCCGCTCGCTGCGGCCCAGGTCGCCGGTGATCAGGTGTCGGACATCCCGTGGGAAGCGGGCGTCGAACCCAAAGGGCCGCCGGCGCATCGAGTGACCGTGCAGCCGCTGCAAGCAGGCTTCACGATTCTGGTCCGGCCTTATCTCTGGCTCGTGACGGCGTCCGTCTGGATCGTCTTCGCCGTCGCTGTCGTCAACCTCGCCGCGCTCCTGCTGACCTGGGGACGCTGGCGCGCCGACGATGCGGCGATACGACTCGCGCTGGGGGCGTCGCCGAGTCGGCTGTTCCGGATCGCGCTGCTCGAGGCGGCCGTCATCTGCGTGCTGGGGGCCGCAGCCGGGTGGACTGTCTACCTTGCCACACACGCCCTCGTCCTTCGCGTCGTGCCTGGCGTGGTGCGTGACTTCGCAGTCGATGGGTGGGATGGACGGCTGTTGGCAGCGACAATCGGATTCGCCGTGTGCGGCGCCGCTGCGGCTGGAGTGTTTCCTGCGCTGGCGTCGCGGCGAACCTCGCTGACACAGGCCATGAGCGCGCGGTCGACTCGGAGCGGCCGCTCGTCGAGGGGGCTGACACCGATCGTGCTCGGCGCCGAGGCGGCACTTGGCGTCGTGGTCCTCACGGGCGCCGCCTTGACCGTGCCGCCCTTCGTGTCGCTGCTCACGCGGTCGCCAGGCTTCGATCCCGATGGGCTCTACGCGCTGCGAGTGGGGCACGGCGTGCCGCCCGGTCCAGACGCGATGCTGGACGGCGCGCCAGCGCGGCAGAGAGCCGAAGCCGTCCTCGAGGTCCTGCGTGCGGCTCCGGGCGTGGCCCGCGCCTCGGCGGTGATTGCCGATCCGTTCGCGGCGCGGTTCGATCCGGACGGGTTCTGGCGCAACCGCGGCGTCGAGGGCGTGGTGCTTCCGATCGGGCCGGGCTATCGGGCGACGCTTGGCGTGAGCCTGATGTCGGGACGGGATTTCACCGGTGACGAGCACGATGACGCCGGAGGCGTTGCCGTGCTCAACGAGGCGGCCGTGCGCGTGTTGTGGCCGGGCGACGCGCCGTCGGCGGTGTTGGGCCGCACAGTCGACGCCGGACGCGGTGGTCGCGTCGTCGTCGGCGTGTATGGCAACGTGCGCAGCGAGCCTGGTGCACCGGTGCTGCCCACGATGTTGATTCCGCTCGGCGCCGCGGGATTCAGGGCGCCGCAGAGCAGTCTGCCCGTGTTCCTGCGCATGGAGCCCGGCAGGACACCCGATCCGGTACACCTGCGGGCGCTGCTCGACGATCGCTTTGGCCGGGGCGGCCTGCAGGTCGAGTCGGTGGCCGCGCGGATCGATCCGATGCTCGAACAGCCCCGGTTCCTGGCCGTCCTGTTCGGCGTGCTGGGCGGTGTCACGCTGTTCCTGATCATCGTCGCACTGCACGCCGTGACGACGTTCGAAGTGGTACAGCGTCGCCGCGAAACCGGCATCCGCCTTGCGCTGGGCTCGACAACAGCGGCGGTCCGCCGCCGGGTGCTGGCCGTAACGCTCTGGCCGATGTCGGTGGGGGTGGTTGCGGGAGGCGTACTGGCGCTCTGGGCCGTCCGCCGCTTTCCGGATGTCATGCCGGCCGGTGCAACCGCGCGCGCCGAACTCGTCGTCGCGGCCATCGTCGTGTTGACCGTTGGGGCGATTGCGGCCTGGGTACCCACGCGCGTGATGGCGCGAACCGATCCGGCAGTGACGCTGCGTGCGGATTGAGTCGCACCTCGCGCTCGGCTTCGATGTACGCGACAACGGGCCGCGCCATCACGCGATGACGCGGCCCGTGTGTGGATGTGCGGTGCGAGCGGGCGCTACCAGCGCCGGCCGGAGTCGTAGCGGCCCGCGACCGTGCGGTAGCCCTCTTCGTAGCCGTTGACGAATCCCGCGCGGTAGTTCGCCTTGTAGGCCTCCTTCGGACCGTAGCTCCGGTTGTAGCCGCGATCCGCGCTGCGGTAACGTCGTTCGCCGATCGGGTCGAACTGACGCCGGCCGCGCGCGTCGTTCACGCCCGCCTCGTAGCCGTCGCTGTACCCCTGCTGCACGGCCACGTCGACGCGACCCACGACTCGCCCGGGACCGCGCGTGACCGGACCGTAGCCGCCACGGTCGTTGCGATACGCCGAGCGGTAGCCGGCTTCGAAGCCGCGCCGGAAGTCATCTCGGTACCGATCGCGATTGCCGAACTGCGCGCGATAGCCGAGATCGCCACGCCGAAAGTCGACGTGAATCGAGAAGTTGAACGCCGACTGGCGCCGCAGATCCTCGCCACCGGCGCGGTATCCGCGTTCGTATCCCTGGTCGTAACCCACCGCACCACGCGTGGCCTGCGCGCGCGGCTGCGGACCCCACTGCGCCGACGCGGTCGCAGGGACGAGTACGGCAAGAGCAAGAACCCAGATCAGATGTCGTCGAAACATTGGCGACCTCCCGGCCGCCCTTTGTGCAAGAGACGGGCCACGATCGCCTTGCGGTCATGATGATGCGGATCCGCCTGTTTCGCGCCTACTCCGTCCAGAGGAGGACACGCACACCGTCCTGATTCCTGTAGTCGAGGACGAGGGCGGGGCCGATACGCTCGAGTTCCGGAATGTCGAGCTGGAGCTCGTGCATGTCGAAGCGGCCCTCGCGCCTGCTCGTGCGCATCTTGTCGGGTGTGAAGCGAAGGAGCCAGAACGGCAGGGACAGGCGGACGAGTCGCTCATCCTCCGGATTCCACGCCTGCACCATCAGCGAGGAGGGCCGCCGAGACGATGTCGGCAGCGAGGCCAGCGAGGTCGTGAGCTGGGGGTGATCCCGGGCGTCGAGTTCGTAGAGCGCCTTGCGGTCGCCGAAGTCTCCCGTGATGCGATCGAACGCGCGGATCGCGTCGGCGCTGTTCGAGGTCTCGGCGTGAACGTGACGCGAGACGTAGTAGACGCCCGCTCCGGCCAGGCACACGAGTCCCATCAGGCCGGCGGCCGCCGTCCCCCCGATGATCCAGAACCATGTCCGTCGTGTGGCCATGTGCCTGATCTCCTATACGAGGGCAGGTTCCCGGACGTCCCGTCCGGCAGCGGATCGCGCCATCGGCGTGCGCAGCACCGGGAAGGCGCGGGCAAGGACGAACGGACGCGCGATCAGCCGGCCGGCCTCGGCAACCGTGGCGAGATCCCGGGCCTCCTGCGCATTGAACGCACGGCGGGCCATGCCAAACGCCCCGCGCACGCGGCCGTCGACCGAGGCGATCCACGAGGCCTGCACGCCGTACGCAGCCCCGGCTTCGTACAGCGCGTCGGGATCGTCGGGCCTCTGCGCGAGCCTGGTCTCGGCCAGGGCGATCGCGCGCGCGACGGTCGTGTGGAATTCGGCGGCGATGGCCGCGGGCGGCGGGCGAAGATCGAGCGTCGAGCTGGTCAGCCCGCCCGTGTAGTGATCGACGGTGACGGCGCCGCGGTGGAACACCGCCTGGAGCCACAGGATGCCGGCCAGCGTGCGGTAGGCACGCGACTCGTCGGGCCAGCGGGCCATGGCCGCGCGTGCCGTGTCGAGGGCCGTTTCGTGATCGAGGTCGTACGCGGCGCGGTACGCGACGATCGCCTGCGCGTCGAGCTCGTCGGCCGCGGCGGGAGCGACGCTCAGCCAGATCGCCGTGAGTGCCAGCGAGACGGCCAGGCGCGGGAAGGAGGACGTCGGATGGTGCACGCGTCAGACAGGACCGGCGACTGCCGAACGTCGAGACATCCGGCGGCCGCCGCAGGAAACACGAATCAGTAGCGCCGACGCTACTTCAGCGTCGCGAGCTTCGACAGATCGACGGCCTCGACGATCTGCCGCACGGCGGCCAGGTCGTCCACGTCGTGACCGGTGGCCTGGACGACGAAGCGGCTGTTGACGACGACCGTCACTTCGCCGCGCTTGGCCGGGATATCCCACTCCTCGATGATCGGGTGCTCGCCAATCTTGCCGGATCGCTTGAAGCCATCGTCCGAGCGCTCCGAGAAGCCGGCCGACAGGAACATCGTCATCGGCGTCAGGAACATTGGATTGAGCGACGCGTCGATGACCTCGAGCTCCACGTTGGCGGCGTCGCGCGTGTAGCGCGCCTCGGCGCGCGACACCTTGATCGGCATCGACGTCTGCTCGCCGCGGACCCCTTCCTGGGTCCAGCCGCTCACGGTCGGCAGCACGCCCTTCAGGACCTCGTAGTCGACGACTTCGCCCGAGCCCTGCGCCATCTGCGCCAGGCCCTGCGTCATCTGCTGGAGTCCCTGGGCCATCTGATCGGTGCTGCCTTGAGCCATCTGCTCGGCTGCGCGCTGCATCTGTTCGGCGCCCTGCTGGATTTGATCGGCCGCGCGTTCGGCCTGCTGCTGTTCGCTGCGGCCGCAGGCCATCGCCGTGGCGATGGCCAGGCCCACCATCATGAGTCGTTTCGTCACCATGCCTCCGTCGAGCGTGAAAAAGGGGGAACCGGCGCCGATTCTAACATCCCGGCCGGACGGGCTATTCGGGGGCGTTGTTGGCGGCGGCTTCGGCCGAGGCGACGTACGAGCGACGGGCGCGGACGGTCATGCCGGGGACTTTCACGCGGACGTCGAGCTGATGGACCTGGCCGTCGAGCGTCTCCGGGGCGAAGCCGAGGACGTACTGACGATGCAGTTCGTCGGCCACGCGCGTGAACGTCGCGTTGAGTTCGGCCGTGTGCTGCAGCTCGAAATACCCACCGCCGGTCTCGGCAGCCAGCCGCCGGAGGTTCCGATCGGGACGCGTGCGGCGGCCGAGGACCTCGCCCTCGAGGCCGATGGCGTAAATCATGAAGCCCTCGCGCTGCGCCCGGCGCAGGACGTCGCCGAACCCCACGCGCTGGCTCCTGTCGTCCTCGCCGTCGGTGAACACCAGCACGACGCGCCGGCCCGTCTGTCCCGCCAGAGCCGACATGCTCTCGTCGATCGCGTCCCAGAGGAACGTCGGGCTGCCGAACTGGATGTCGTTGTGCAGGTACCGCACGAGGGCGTCGCGATCGCCGGTGAACTGCGGCATCAGGCGGATCTTGTCGGAGAAGCTGCCGACGCGCGCCTGGTCGCCTGGCAGCAGGCGCAGGACGAAGCGCTCGGCGGCACTCTTCAGGAACTCGAGGTTGAACGTCATGCTGCCGCTCGTGTCGAGCATGGCGACCACCGTGATCGGCTGCACGTCGCTCTTGAACAGCCCCAGCGTCTGCAGCTTGCCGTTGTCGTACACCTCGAAGTGTTCCTCGCGCAGGTCGGGGACGAGCCGGCCGCCGGCGTCGACGACGGTGGCGTAGATGCCGACTGTCGTGGTGCCGCTGCGGAAGACGGACTGCTGGCCGTGCGGGACTGCCACGAGGGCCGTGGCGAGGATCAGGACGGCGAGAGCGGGGAACAGACGTCGCGTCATCGGCACCGGTGTCCTCCTAGCCTACGCCGGGTGCGAGGCGGACGCCACCGCCGTTCTGCTAATCTGCCGCGCGTGAGTCGGACAGGAGCCTGGCGCCAGGCGGTCGCCGGGATGGTCATTGCCGCAATCGTGCTGGCCGTGCCGCTCGTCTGGCGCTGGTCGTGGGACTGGCGGGCGGGGAGCGGTGCGGCGATCGAGCCCAGCTATCTGCCCGCGCTCGAACTCGAGCGCCCACGCGGGCCGTTTGCCGATCACCCCATCGGCTTCCTGCACGACGTCCAGCCGAAGTTCGTCACGATCGGGGACTCGATGGCTGGACGGATCGATCCCGACGTACTCGCGGCGGTCGGCGGCGGCCCCGTGGCGCCGATCCTCCAGAACGCGACCGGGTCGGCCTACTGGTATCTCGTCTTCCACAACTACGTGCTCGTCAGCGGTGTGCAGCCGCGCTGGGTCATCGTGTTCTTCCGCGACACGAACATGACGGACGTGATGTTCCGACTCGATGGTCCGTACCGCTGGAAGCTCGACGAGGTGGCGCAGGATACCGAGCCTGTCCTGAACGCCATCGTCGATCGGCGCGTGGGTGGCGGCCGGCGGAGCGTGCACCGGCGGATCGACAGCGTCTATCGCGTGGAGCGGACGCGCGAGTGGCTCGATCCGATCCTCAGCCGGTGGCCCGCGCGGCTGGTGGCCGGCGAGGCCGGCACGGCTCGCCTGCTCGAGCGGACCAACGCGGCATTCGACCTGCCGCGGCTGCGGCCCATGCAGCAGGCCGACATGGCCGCCGCCGACGACGCCAGTGCGGACTTCGATCGCTTCGTCGAGGCGTCGGTCCTGCCGCAGTTGCTCGATGAGGCGCGGGACGCCGGTATCCGACTGTGCCTCGTCCGCGTGCTGCGGCGCACGCAGGCCGGCGAGCCGGCCGTCGAGACCCCGGCGCTGGCCCGGTACACGGCCGATCTGCGGCGTTACGTCGAGGCCCGCGGCGCGGTCTACTTCGACGACCGCGACGATCCCGAACTGGCGGCCCTGCCCTACGCCGACGGCGACCACGTGGCCCGCGAGGCCCGCGCGCCCTACACGCGGCGTTTCTGGCAGAAGCTGCAGGCGTTCGACGAGCCGTGATTTTCCACAGCCTCGACTTCGTCGTCTTCTTCCTAATCACGACGGTGATCTACTGGCGGCTGCCGCACCGCGGGCAGAACGTGCTGCTCGTGGCTGCGAGCTACCTGTTCTACGGCTACGTCCATCCCTGGTTCGTCGCGCTCATCGTCGCGACGACGCTGACCGACTACACGGTGGCGCGGCTGATCGAATCGCGACCGGCGCAGCGGCGTCGCTGGCTGGCCGTGAGCCTGACCGTCAATCTCGGGCTGCTCGGGTTCTTCAAGTATTTCGGGTTCTTCGTCGAGAACGTCCACGCGGCGCTCGCGGCGGTCGGCTGGCACGTGTCGATGCCCGTGCTGCACGTCGTGCTGCCTGTCGGCATCTCGTTCTACACGTTCCAGGCGCTCGCCTACACGATTGACGTGTACCAGGGACGTCTCGCCGCGTGCCGCAACCTGATCGACTTCGCGGCGTTCGTCAGCCTGTATCCCCAGCTGGTCGCCGGACCGATCGAGCGCGCGACGCACCTGCTGCCGCAGGTCGAGCAGCGCCGCGCCTGGTCGTGGCCGCACGCCCGCGAGGCAACGTTCCTCATCGCGTGGGGCTTCTTCAAGAAGCTCGTCGTGGCCGACAACGTCGGCCTGATCGCGGACAAGGTGTTCTCGCTCGCCGAGCCCGGATTCACCGTCCTGTGGGCCGGCGTGTTCGCCTTCGCGATCCAGATCTACGCCGACTTCTCCGCGTACAGCGATCTCGCGCGCGGGCTGGCGCGCTGGCTCGGGTTCGATCTGGTGATCAACTTCCGGCACCCGTACATGGCCACCGGGCCCGTCGACTTCTGGCGTCGCTGGCACATTTCGCTGTCGACCTGGTTCCGCGACTACGTCTACATCCCGCTCGGCGGTTCACGCCGCGGCCCGACGCGCGCGCTCGTCAACCTGTGGATCACGTTCCTGGTGTCCGGACTCTGGCACGGCGCGAACTGGAACTACGTGCTGTGGGGCGCGTGGCACGGCACGCTCGTGACCGTCTCGCGGCTGGTGACCGGACGACGACGGGAGACGCCGCGATCGGACGCCTGGGCGATCGTCGAACCCCTGCGCGTCCTCGCGATGTTCGTGTTGACGTGTATCGGTTGGCTGATCTTCCGCGAGACCGACATGCACATGCTCTGGCGCGACCTGACGCTCTCTCCCTGGGACACGACCATCGGCGATCGTCAGATCGGCGGCTACCTGTTCCTGACGGCGGCGGCGTACTCGCTGCCGCTGTGGATCCACGATATCTGGTCGGTGTACGGGACGCCCGAGCGTGCCGCCGAAACGTCACCCGCGGCCGGTGCCTGGGGCGGCTGGCCGACAATGGGCAGGGCGCTGCTGGCCGGCGTCGCGCTGGCGGCCATTCTCGTGCTGCGCAGCCGCCAGTCGCTCGACTTCATCTATTTCCAGTTCTGAGGAGACACCCCGATGACCCCCCTGATCGTGTTCGACCTGGACGGGACGCTCGTCGATTCCCGCCTCGACCTGGCCGGCAGTGCCAACGCGCTGCTCGCCGAACGCGGACAGGCGCCGCTTTCGGTCGACCGGGTCGTCGGCATGGTGGGCGAAGGCGCGCGCGTGCTCGTCGGTCGCGTGCTCGCGGCGGCGGGCACGCCAGCTGAAGGATCGACCCTCGACGAGGCGCTCGCGCGATTCCTCGCGATCTACGATCAGCACCTCGTCGACCACACGCAGGTCTATCCCGGTATTCGCGAGGCAATCGAGAGTCTGGACCGGCACGCCGCGCTCGCCATCCTGACGAACAAGCCAGGTCATCACACGACGCGGCTGCTCGATGCACTCGACCTCCGGGCGCCCTTTGCCGAGGTCATCGGCGGCGATACGCGTTGGCCGCGCAAGCCCGATCCGTCGTCGCTGCGGCACTTGATGGCCTCGGCCGGCGCCACCCCCGACACGACGATCATGGTGGGGGATTCACCCGTGGATCGCGACGCCGCGCGTCAGGCCCGGGCGCGATTCTGCCTGGCGGCGTACGGATTCGGCCACGTTCCGCTCGATGCGCGCGACGGCATGCTGGTGGCTGCCGACTCGCGCGACGTACAGGCCGTGCTGCTCGCGGCCCTGGGGATTGCCTGATCGACACGCGTGCGAACCGCTTGCATAGAATCGGATGATGACGTCGCTCGAGATTGCGTGGACTGGTGGCCTGTCGTTCACCAGCGTCGGAAACGGCGCGTCGATCGCCATGGCGAGCGGTGACGCCGATCGGCCGTCGCCCATGCAACTGCTCGGCTATGCCGTGATGGGCTGCATGAGCATGGACGTCGTCCACATCCTCGAGCGCGGCCGTCATCGGCTGACGGCAATGGCCGTACGGTTCGAGGGCGAGCACGCCGCCCAGCCTCCGCGGCGCTACACGCACGTGACGTTGCACTTCGACATCACGACCAGTGCCGACGCGGCGGTGGTCGAGCGGGCCATCAATCTGTCGAAGACCACGTACTGTCCCGTGTGGCGCTCCCTCAGGCCCGATATCGAACTGACGACGGTCGCGACCGTGCGGGCGATCGACGAGGCGGTGTCCGGATCCGAGCCCTCCGCACAGGGATGACGAGACCGTCCACACCGAGACCGCCGAGGCGGCTCTATATCGACTGGCTGCGGGGCTTTGCCGTGCTCTGCATGGTGCTCTGGCACGTCACCGATTCGTGGGCTGTGACGACGGGCCGCGACACGACGGCTTTTGCAGTCGTCGTGTTCTTCGCCGGCTGGGCCGCGCCGATGTTCCTGTTCCTGGCCGGCCTGTCGCTGCCGTTCTCGGCCGCGGCGCAGATGGCCCGCGGGCGCACGCGCGACGAGGCCGCGCGGGCGCTGGTCAGACGCGGGTGGATGGTCTTCCTGCTGGCGCACCTGTTCCGGTTCCAGTCGTTCCTGCTCAATCCGGCCGCGTCGTGGAACAGCCTGCTCAAGCCGGACATCCTGAATGTGCTCGGGCTCGGGCTCGTGATGGCCGCCATCGCCTGGTGGCGGGCAACGTCCGCCCGTGCCCGTGTCTGGTGGCTCCTGGTGCCGGCGGTCGTGGTGGCGGTCGTCCTCACGCCGTGGGCTGGTGACTGGTGGTGGCCGTCGTTGCTGCACCCGCGGATCGAGGGCTACGTCCGTGTGGCTGGCGGCAACGCGGTGTTCAGCCTGTTTCCCGCCGTGGCGTACGTGCTGGCCGGCACGTTCGCCGGCAGCCTGCTGACCGAGATTCCGATGGAGCGCGAGGGGCCGTTCCTCGTACGGGCCGCGCTCGTGGGCGGGGCGATGGTCGGGCTGTCGATGACGCCCGCCGTCGTCCCCGTGCCGGCCGAGCTGCACCGTTGGCTGGGGCCGGCCGCCCTCGTGGTCCTGCGCGTGGGCGTGATGATCGTGGCGCTGGCCGTCGTGCGCGGGCTGCTGCGTCGACGGAGCGTCAACGGGACGGCCGGGCCGATGATCGTGCTGGGGCGCGCGTCGCTGATCGTCTACTGGGTCCACGTCGAGCTGGCGTATGGCAACGTCAGTTACCCGCTGCACCACGCGTTGTCGCTCCCGGGCGCGCTGGCTGGCGTGCTGGCCATGACGGTCCTGATGTACGGGCTGGCGCGCTGGTGGGTGAGCCGGCCCGCCGGTCGTCCGCTGGTCCCGGCGCACATGGCGGCAACCGGCTACCCGTGACCGACGGCCGGCCGTCGGTCGCTGGCTGATAGTCGGAGCCCCGAGGCTTCAGCCTCGGGGGGACCCCCTGGGGCTGAAGCCCCAGGGCTCCGGAACTGCTGAAGCCCCAGGGCTTCGGAGCGGCTGAGGCCGCAAGGCTCCGATCCTGTCCTGCCTGCCGATCGCTGCCGCAGCCCGCCGCTTGCCGCTTGCCGCCGGCGGGAGTGGCACATAAAATGCCCGCACACACGGCGTGTGCCGGGGCGCGCGTCCCTCCCGGCCCCGGAAAGGACCCCGCTGCCCATGATCAGCGTTGCCGCACTTCGCATGCAGCAATTCGGCGTCCAGTTCTACCAGGCGTCGTTGACCGCCCACGATATCGACAAGCTCGTGCGCTTCGAGGTCCTCGACTACGGTGGATCGACGGGCGCGCGGGGGACGCGGGGCCGCGCCCGGGTCTCCAAGGTGCGATGGGATCTGCTGGAGCGCCGGATCGCCTCGAACGAGAAGGCGTACCAGCGGCAGATCATCCGCCGGAAGATCGACGAACTCGTCGCTTACTACGACCAGTGCCGGCAGGCCCGCGACCTGCCGTCGATTCCGGGTGCGGTGATCATCTCGTGCGACGAGCCGTTGAAGTTCGAGGCCATGGCCGGCGACCCGTCCCTCGGCATCCTGAAAGTGCCCGAACGTGAGGGGATCCTGCGGGCGATCGACGGGCAGCACCGGCTGCTGGCACTGCACGCGGGAATGGACCAGTTCCGCGACGAGACGTTCACCGTGCCGGCCGTGATCTTCGATCGTCTGCCCGAAGATCACGTCGTCCAGATGTTCGTGACGATCAATGCCAAGCACACACGGCTGAACCCGTCACACCTCGTCTCGCTGTCGGGCCGCCAGCTCTATCGCGACGACAACCTCGCGGCCGCGCATGACGTCGTGCGCGCGCTCAGCGAACGCGAGGAGTCGCCGCTGCACGGCGAGATCAAGCTGCTCGGTGTGGGCCGCGGTCGTGTGGCGCAGGCGCCCCTGGCGCAGGAGCTGAAGCGGTTGTTCGGTACCGACGCCTTCGGGACGGGCCGGCGCGGGGACGAGTTCCGCGACCAGGCCACGCGGTTCTTCGTCAACTACTTCAAGCAGGTGTCGGTGGTGTTCGGGGCCGCGTGGCACGGGCGCAAATACAGCATCAAGAGCGCCGCGGCCCTGCGCGCCTTCATCCGGGTGACGCCGGAGATCGTCAGGCACCTCGATCAGCAGCACGCCGAACGCGCTGACTTCCGCGCCATCGGCCGCATCATCGCCCCGTGGGGCCGCCGGATCGGCGACCTGCGGTTCGAGACCGACGGGGCCTGGAAGCGGTCGGGGGCGACGGTCGAGCAGCTCACGAAGGAACTGCGGCTCGCGCTCCAGTATCCCGAGGGAGCCATGGTCTGATGCCGCATAGAAGTGGAACCCCGGGGCCCATGGTGGGTAGGAATGACAGGGCGTCGGCGCGCGATCCGGCGAGGGACCGCGCATTTCCCTGACAGGGAGGACCACGCAGAACAGGCACGCGCCTTGCTATGAGGGAGGGTGCGGATGACTTGTTCTACGGCAGGTGCCGTGGAGAGCTGGGGAGCCAGGTCGTCCGTGAAGGCCCGCTTCGGCGGGCCTTTTTTTATGGACGGTTACCGTTCGATGCGCGTGACGCTGCCGAGCAGGTAGTGGAGCGTGACGCGATCGCCGGGCGCGAGGTCGTGGGGCACCGACTCGTTCCCCACGCGTGCGTGGCGCAGTTCGCTGTCCGGGTCGTCGGGATCCATCCAGAAGACATCGAGCGAGATCTGCCCGTGAATGGAGACCGGCTGGATGCGCGTCACGATGCCCGAGCGGGTGCCTTTGAGCATGACCGACTGTTCCAGCTTATCGCGCGGTTCGCAGCGCGGCGCGGATAAAATCGGCCGGTGATGCGCACGGCCCTCTGGAAGACGCGTATGGTGGCGGTGTGGGCGATTGGCGTGGCGCTCGCCACGTCCACGGTGATGGGACAGGCCTTCCCGCCTGGCGGATCCCTCCCGGACGCCGCATCGATCGTGGCGCGTCACGTCGAGGCCGTCGGCGGCGCGGAGGCCTACCGCCGCGTGCAGGCGATCCACGCGCGCGGACGCCTGGAACTGCCGGCGCAGGGCATCGTCGCCGCCATCGAGCTGTTCACCGTCAGGCCGAACCGCATGCTGTATCGCGTGACCGTTCCCGGCGTCGGCCGCATCGAGAACGGTTACGACGGCGCTATCGGCTGGACCGTCAATCCCATCTCCGGTCCGGAGCTGCTCGAGGGCCGGCAACTGGAAGAAGCGGCCGAGGACGCCTGGTTCGACGGGCCGCTGCACTCTTCGGATCGCATCCGCGAACTGACCACCGTGGCACGGACGACCTTCGACGGCCGTGACGCCTGGCAGGTGCGCGTCGTCTTCCGGACCGGGCGGGAGCAGATGGAGTACTTCGACGTCGAGACAGGGCTCCAGATCGGGTCGGAGAGCGAGCGCGCCACCCCGCAGGGCATCGTGCCCACCATCAACATCCTGCGCGACTACCAGCGATTCGGCGAACTCCTCCAGGCGACCACGTTCGTGCAGCGCGCCATGGGCTTCGAACAGACCGTCACGCTCTCGTCGTGCACCTATGACGACGTGCCGGCAGACACGTTCACGCCGCCCCCGGCGATCGCGGCGCTCGTGCCGGCCCGGTGAGCGTCGAGTCGATGCGCGCGCGGCGAGTCCCGGTGATCGCGGCGTTGATCGTGGCGATCGCCGTGACGGTCGCGTCCGCGCAGGACTGGCGCGCGGCGGGCCTCACCGCCTTCGATGAAGTCTGGCAGACGATCCAGGAGACGGACTACGACCCGACGTTCGGCGGTGTCGACTGGGCGGCCGTCGGTCGCGAACTGCGCCCACGCGCGGCGGCGGCCACATCGCCCGAGGCCCTGCGCGCGATTGTCCGCGAGATGATCGGCCGGCTCGGTCGATCGCACTTCGCCCTGCTCGCACCGACGCCCGGTGCGCCCGGTGCCATCGGAGGCGCGATCGTACCGTTCGACGTGCGCGTGACGCAGAACGACGTGCTGGTGACGCGTGTGCACGACGGCGCGGACGTGGCCGTGCGACCCGGGGACGCGATTCTGCAGATCGACGCGCAGGACGTCACGCGCCTGATCGACGGCACGGAAGCCGGCGATCCGCGTCGGGCGGATCTGGCCTGGCGCCGCGTGATGCACGTGTTGTCGAGCGACACGCCGACGCCCGTCCGCCTGCGGCTGCGCGATCCGTCCGGTGCCGAGCGATCCGAGACCGTTGCCCGCGTGCCAGCGCCAGGGACGTCAGTGACGGTTGGCAATCTGCCGCCACTGCGCGCGTCCGTCGAGGTTGCCGAGCGACGCACGCGCACCGGCCGACGCGTGGGCGTCATCAGGTTCAGTGTGTGGATGGCGACGCTATCGGCGGCCATCGACGACGCCGTCGATCGCTTCCGCACGGTCGATGGCCTGGTGATCGATCTGCGTGGCAATCCCGGCGGGCTCGCGGACATGATTCGCGGCGTGGCCGGGCACCTCGTCGACGCGCCTGTCGTGCTCGGTCGTGCGCAGATGCGCGAGCTGACGCTCACGTTCCGCGCGAACCCGCGGCGATCGACGGCCGATGGCCGGACGGTCGTGCCGTATGGCGGCCCCGTCGCCGTGCTGGTGGACGAGCGGACGGCGAGTGCGTCCGAGTGCTTCGCCGGCGGGCTCCAGGCGATCGGGCGGGTGCGCGTGTTCGGGACACGCACGGCGGGCCAGGCGCTGCCGGCCGTGACGCGTCGGCTGGCAAATGGCGATGTGCTGATGTACGCGGTCGGCGATTTCGTGACGTCGACGGGACGACGGCTGGAGGGAATCGGCGTGGAGCCGGATGAGGTGGTGCCGATGGACGCCGCGATGTTGGCGACCGGGCACGACGCGGAGTCCGCCGCGCTCGCATGGATCGACGGCGTCTCGCCGAGGTGAGACGGGAGCGATGGCGGCACGGCGGCAGGCCGCACGGTTGCGGCCGTGCCGCCTGCCGCGTGTCGCCGCCTCTACGCCTGCGGCAGCGCGTCGACGAGTTCGATCATCCGCTTGCGCGTGGCCTCGTCGGGCAGACGACCGCGTCCGCCGCCGAGGTTGTCGGCCATGTTGCGCGCCTGGCTGGTGGCTGGCGTGATGCAGGTCACGTCGGGGTGCGCGGCCACGAACTTGAGGAAGAACTGTCCCCATGTCGTCGCGTCGAATTCCTTCGCCCACTCGGGAACGGGCCGATCACCGACGCGGGCCCAGAGGCGCGTCCGGCCGAAGGGCGCGTAGATGAGGACGCCGATTTTCCGCTCGCGCGCCGTCGGCAGGATGCGTTCTTCCGCTTCACGGTTGTCGACGGCGTAGTCGACGCCGATGAAGTCGATGGGCTCGCTCCGCATGATTCGCTCGAGCTCCGCGTACTGGTTCTCGCTCGTCGACGTCACGCCGATGTAGCGGACGCGACCCTGCTGCTTCAGTTCCTTCAGGATCGCCAGCTGTGTCGGCACATCGCCGAGGTTGTGGACCTGGATCAGATCGATCTTGTCCTTCTTCAGGCGGCTGAACGACGTGTCGAGCTGCGCGCGCGCCGCGGCCGGGTCGGCCTTCGGGTTGCCGCGGCCGGCCACGTTCACCTTCGTGGCCCAGAAGATTTGGTTCGTCAGGCCGGCGTCGGCGGCCACGCGGCCGGCGACTTCCTCCGAGGCGCCGTAGCCCGGGGCCGTGTCGAACACCGTCCCGCCTTCCTTCACGAGCGTCTCGAGCACGCTCCGGATTGCCGTCAGATCTTCGGCGCGTGCGATCTGCGAGAACGTCGCGGAACTGCCGAGGCCGATGATCGGGATCTCCTCGCCACTCGCGGGGATGGCGCGGCGGATGACCGGCTGGGCCTGCAGCGCGAGAAGGGAACGGGGATCGAGGGTGAGCGCGGCGCCGGCGCCGGCAGTCAGCGTGAGCCATTCGCGTCGAGTGAACATGTGCATGCTCTCTTTCGGGTCAAGCGGTGGGCGCCGGGAGCCCACCGGAGAAATCGGTCGTGAGGATTACGACGGCTGTCGCGCGGATGTTGTCCGTGAACGCCGAACCGACGCGCGCGAACTCTGCGAGCGTAGTGAACCCACATGAAGCCAGCCTGAAGTCTCACCCGACTGCCGGCCAGCGCATGACGATGGTCGTGCCGGCATCTGGCGTGCTCTGACACGCGATCGTCCCGCCGTGCTGCTCGACGACCGACCTGGTGACGGCCAGGCCCAGGCCGGCGCCGCCCGTGTCGCGGCTGCGCGCCGGATCCCCGCGGAAGAACGGCTCGAAGACGTGGGGCAGATCCTCGGCGCCGATCCCGATGCCCGTGTCGCGCACGCGCAGTTCGGCGTGCCCGTCGATCTCGCGCGTCTCGATGGCGATCGAGCCGTCTGCCACGTTGTACCGTACGGCGTTCGTCAGCACGTGCGTCACGGCCTCGAGCAGGCGTTCGGGGTCGGCGTGAATCGTGGCAGGCATCGCTTCGACGGTCACGTGCAGCCCGGCGGCATCGGCCAGCGTGCGGACGTGGTCCACGGCGTCACGGGCCACCTCGTCGAGTCGCACGAGCGTGGGTCGCGAGGCGACCGCTTCGCCCCGGGCGAGGAAGAGCAGCCGCTCGATGACCGACTGCATGCGTCCGGCCGCCCGTGCGCAGACCTCGAGCGAGGCGCGCAGATCGGCCGGATCACGCTCGCGCGCCAGCGCCCACTGTACTTCCGCCGACATCGTCGCGAGCGGCGTCCGCAGTTCGTGCGACGCATCGGCGGTGAACCGCCGCTGGCGCTCGACGGCGCCGTGCAGCTGGTCGAACGCGCTGTTGAGCGCCGCAACGAGTTGCCCGACTTCGGAGTCGACGGCTTCCGAGGGAATCCGGGCGGTCAGGTCCCCTTCCCCCATCAGGCGGGCGGTCCGATTGATGCGATCGAGCGGGGCCAGCGCGCGTCCGGTGAACCACCAGCCGCCGGCCACCGAGACGACGAGGATGGCCGCACCGGTCAGCAGCAGGCGGATCGCGAGCGACCAGATGTCGCGGCGCACGCCGGCCAGATCCGTGCCGACCAGCACGCGGACGCCCTCGGCCGCCGTCGAGTGGCGCTCGCGATGCCCGTCGGCGAACCGCAGGCCGTCGGCCGCCGGTTCGGGCGCGGGGACGTCCGTCGCGGATCGATCGATCAGCACGCCGTCGCGCGTCCAGACGACGTGGTAGAGCCCGGAGGCGTCGGCCTGCCTGAGCTCCGGTCCGAGGATGAAGTCGAGCCGGCCGCTGTCGTCAGGCCTGATGGCGGCTTCGAGCAGCGCCGCGCGGGCGCGCAGGTCCTCGTCGACGGCGGCGATCCGCGTGTGCCACGTCAGGAAGGTGACCGAGGCCCCGAAGGCGAGGATGATGGCGGCGCCGGTGGCTACGTGCCAGAGCAGGAGCCTGGCGCGCAGCGACTCACGCATCGATCAGGTAACCCTGCCCGCGGCGCGTCTCGATCAGCGTGGGCCCGAGCTTGCGACGGATGGCGGCGATGTGGACGTCGATCGCGTTCGACATGACCTCGCTCGCATCGTTGTAGAGGTGCTCCGAGAGCATTGTGCGTGTCAGGATGCGGCCCCGATGGCGGACGAGCTGTTCGAGGATGCCGAATTCCCGGCCGGTCAGCGGCACCTCGATGTCGTCACGATAGACCCGGCGACGCACGAGATCGATCCGCAGGTCGCCGATCGCCACGATGGGTGACGGCTGCTGCTGCGCGCGGCGGATCAGGGCACGGAGGCGGGCGACGAGTTCGTCGATGACGAATGGTTTGGTCAGGTAGTCGTCGGCACCGTGATTGAGGCCGCGGACGCGATCGGCAATCGTGTCGCGCGCCGTGAGCAGCAGGACCGGCGTCGTGCGGCCGGCGCGGCGAATGGCTTCGAGGACCGACTCGCCCGATCGGATCGGCAGCATGAGATCGAGGACGATGGCGTCGTAGTCCACCTCGAGCGCGCGGAACAGGGCGTCCTCGCCGTCGGCTGATTCATCGACGGCGAACTGGGCATCGGCGAGCGACCGCACGAGGCTGCGGCGCAGGTCGGGTTCGTCCTCGACGACGAGCAGCCTCAATGGTGACCCCGCTTGGCCTCGACGCTGATGTCGTCGAACCAGATTTCCGACGTGCCGCTGGCAACCACGCCGACGCGGCCATCGTCGGGACCGCGGCGATCGGACCGCCGATCCTGCTCGTCGAAGACGCGCACCCCGCCGAGCATGACGCGGATGTCGCTACCGACGTGCACGATTTTCAGCGCGTGCCAGGCCTCGGGATCGAGCTCGAGTTCATCGCGCGTGTCGAGCTGGATGCGGTTGCCGGCCGTGATGCGGTAGACCGACAGCACGCCGCGATCGAGGTCCAGCAGGAGGCAGTAGTAGTTCTGGGCATCGCGATAGCGCCAGACGACGCCGCCGACGCGCGAGGCCCCGGCGAAGCGCACGCGTGCCGAGAGCGCCACATCGTCGGAGGCCGATCGATTGGAGATGGCCAGGGCGAAGCCATGTGCCGACGGATCGGCGCGGTGCACGAGGTAGCTGTGGTTGTCGGCGCGCTGCACGAGCCACCGGCCTGCATCGGACTGCCGCATCGCCGCGAGCGTGAAGCCCGTCGGCGGCTGATCCGCGCGATCGTCCTCGAAGGTGATCGTCCACGCGTGCTGGCTCGCGGCGAGCGCGCTCGTACACAGCAGGCCGGCGACGAGGACGAGACGGGCCGAAGCAGACACCATGACGCAGGACCAGCAGACCAGAAACTCCGGCCATTGTAGCGTGCGGGGCGGTGAAGGGCCGGTGAAGCCCCCGCTTCACAGCGGATTCACGCCCGCGGTGCTACAACCGCGTCGAGATGAACGTTTGCCGATTCGTCAGGGTCCTGGTCTGTGTGTGCGTGGCGGCGTGCGCGACGCCCCTCGCGTGGGCGCAACCGGCAGCGCCGCCGGCCGAACCGGCGACGCCGGGAACGCGTCTGCGCGTCTACGTCGAGGCGTGTCACTGCTTCGAGGACTTTCTCCGCGACGCGATTGCGTGGGTCGACTTCGTGCGCCAGCCGCAAGATGCTGACCTGCAGATCCTGGGCACGACCGTGCAGACCGGTGCCGGCGGCGCCGAGCGGACGCTGCGCTTCGTCGGCGCCGGCCGCTACGCCGGCTCGGACTTTTCGCTGCGCGCCGTCACGATCCCCGGAGAGCCCGAGGACGGTCAGCGGCGCACCGTGCTGAGCACGATACAGGTCGGACTCCTGACGGTTGCCGCGCGCGACGGGATACCGGCGGGTCTTCGGGTCGACGTCGCGGCGCCCGCGGTCGATACGTCCGCCGCACCGGCGCGCGATCCGTGGAATTTCTGGGTGCTCGAGCTCGGTGCCGAGGGCGGGATCCAGGCCGAGGAGACGCGGCGCGAAACCGAGTGGGAGGTCAGCGTCCAGGCCGACAGGGTGACGCGCGACTGGCTGGTCGACTTCCGCGCGGACGTCGAGGCGCAGACCGAGTCGTTCGATCTCGATGACGATGACGAGCGGGGACGGCGGGTCGAGGTGACGCGCCGCGAGTGGGCCACGCGGCTGTTCCTGGCCAGGTCGCTCGGCCGTCACTGGTCGGCCGGCGTCGACAGCGACGTGCAGTCGTCGACGTTCGGCAACGTCGAGCTCAGCACCCAGGTGACACCGGCCCTCGAGTACAGCGTGTTCCCGTATTCGGAATACGCGACGCGCCAGTTGCGGCTGGAGTACGGCGTCGGTGTCATCCATGCGCGCTACAACGAGGTCACGTTGTTCGGCCGGCTGCGCGAGACACGCCCCCGGCATCTGCTGGCGGCCACGCTGCAGCAGCGGCAGCCGTGGGGCAGTATCGAGTCGCGCGTCGAGTGGTCGCAGTATCTGCACGACCCCGGGCTGTCGCGCCTCGAGTTCGACGGCGAGGTGAGCCTGCGGTTGATTCGGGGCCTGTCGCTCGACATCGGCGGCAGCGCATCCCGCATCCGGGACCAGATCTCGCTGCCCGGGCGCGGGGCGACGCCCGAGGAAGTCCTGCTGCGCGTGCGCGAACTGCAGAGCGGCTATGAAATCGAGTGCTCCATCGGCCTCTCGTATACCTTCGGGTCGATCTTCAACAACATCGTCAACCCGCGTTTCGGCCGGAATTGAGGCCCGCGAGACGTCCGCGCGAAACTACTTGCCCCGGCCGTTTTCTTCCTGTTATCCTGCGACGACCTGCAAGAGCGTTCCCCCTTCCGCGCCGGGACCAGGTCCGGTCCTGAGCTGCGCGCGCCCGATGACACGCGAGACCCGAGCATGAGGCCGGGAAGGGTACGCACGAGAATCGGTTTTATGCAGTCCCGTCGGGAGAACTGAATGGAGCAGCGTTCGCTGCGGCTCGGCGATATCGTGGACGATTACTGTCCACGCGAGCGACGACTCACCAACCACGCCATCGTCGCCATCGTCGAAGACGCCATCCGCCAGACGCGGTGCACCACCTGCGATTACGAGCACGTGTACAAGCAGGGCCGTGAACCGCGACGTCGCAAGCCATCGACCGGATCGTTGTTCGACCGCGTCCTCGCCGACGTGGCAGGTCCGCCACGGGCCGCCGCGCGTATCGTGGCGTCAGATGTCGACGAGATGCCCGAGGCCGAGGCGGTCGACTCGTCGCCGCCCGAGGCGGTCGATGTCGCGTCCGACGGCGCCGATCGCCACCCGACCGAGGAGGCGTGGCCCGCGCACCGGACGTTGATCCGGGCCTCGCTGCCGAAGCTCACCGGTGAACCGGCGCCCCCGCGTCCGATTCCCGAATTCACGATGCACCAGAAGCCGCAGTCGAGCCGCGGGCGACAGGCCCGGCTGCTCTACGGTCCGCAGGGCGATCCGTTCGGTCGCCCGATCCGCGGTGGACAGGCCGTCGGTCGTGTGCCGGGCCCGGAGTACGGCAACGGCAATGGCCACGGGAACGGCAACGGGCATGGCGCCGGCCATGGGCACCAGGGCGGTCCCGCCGGGGCCGTGCCGGCCAAGCGTCGCGGACGCCGGCGGCGTGGCGGCAAGCGCAGCCACTGACCCCTGACGTCCCGTCGGCACTCGCGTCCGTCAGCCGAGCAATGCCGGCGGCGCGGGCGTCGCGTAGTCCGTGGGATCGATCACGCCGGCCTCGCGGAACGCCTCGCGTCGTTCGCGACACTTGTTGCAGCGGCCGCAGTGTCGCTGTCCAACAGGTCCGTTGCACGAGAGCGTGAGGGCGAACGGGACCGCCAGTTCCTGCCCCAACCTGATGACAGCGTCCTTGTGCAGGTGTGCGAGTGGTGCAGCGATTGCGAGATCGCACGCCAGCCCGAGCGACAGGGCCCGGGCCATCGCGTCGAAGAACTCCGGGCGCGCATCGGGGAACGGATTGCCGGCGAGCGGGCCGATGACGATGCGATCGATGGCGTGTCCTGCGCAGAAGACCGCGGTCTTGGCGAGCAGCGTGATGTTCCGGCCCTCCAGATAGACCGCCTCGTCGGGTTCCGTGTAGCCCGGCACCCGACCGCTGATGGCCCAGTGCGAGGTCGGGTAGACGTCGCGCATGTCCACGCGCAGCGTGGTGACGGCCCTGACGCGGCCCGCGAACGGGACGGCCGCGAGCACGCGGGTGATGGCCGCGGCCTCGGCGTCTTCCCAGGCCAGGCCGGAACGGACGTGCAGGGGCCAGACGTCGCGGCCCGCGGCCTGTTCGAGGGCCAGCAGGACCACGCTGTCGAGACCACCGGAGAGCAGGACGGCCGCGCGCGACATCGTGTGCCGTAGGTTACAGTGTGATCATGTATCTCGTCACGAAGCGGATCGAGTTCTGTTACGGGCATCGCCTGCTCGACTACGACGGCGTGTGCAAGCACCCGCACGGTCACAACGCGGTCGTCGAGGTGGACGTGCGCACCGACGAACTCGACCCCCGCAACATGGTCGTCGACTTCTCGGACATCAAACGCATCGTCAAGGGCTGGATCGATCGCGAGCTCGATCACAAGATGATCCTGCGCCACGACGATCCGCTCGTCGGGCCGCTCGAGGCGCTGGGCGAGCCCGTGTTCAAGATCGACAGCAACCCCACGGTCGAGCGGATCTGCAAGCTCATCTTCGACATGGCACACGACCAGGGACTGGCCGTGGTGGCGACGCGCGTGTGGGAAACGCCGACGTCGTTCGCCGAGTTCCGAGGGTAGAAGCGGCGGCGCGGCTGCACGGCCGCGGGCGGTGGGGGAAGATCTTCGGAGCCCTGGGGGCTTCAGCCCCAGGGGACACGCGATCGGCATCTGGCCGGGTCTGAAGACCCGAGGCTCCGGAAGCCGATTCGTCGGTGAGCGACTGTCTGTCGCCGTTCTACGCCACCAGCCGCCAGATCGTGGCGACGAGGAACGTCACGATGAACGCCAGGCCCAGCGGCATCAGCGCCCCGATCGTGGCCCAGCGCGCGCTGAGCGTCTCCTTGTAGATGGTCAGGATCGTCGTGGCGCACGGGTTGTGCAGCAGCGAGAACAGCATCAGGTTGACCGCCGTCAGCATCGTCCAGCCGTTCTCGTCGACGAGCACGCGCCGGAGATCCTCGAACGACGTGACGTCGGTCATCATCCCCGTACCGAGATAGATCATCATCAGTGTCGGGACCACGATCTCGTTGGCGGGAATCGCGATGATGTAGGCGAGCAGCACCGCCCCGTCGAGACCGATGGCGTGGCCGAGCGGGCCCAGGGCGTCGGCCGTGTGCTGCGCGATCGACGCGCCGCCGACGTGGACGTTGGCGAGGATCCAGATCACCGCGCCGGCCGGGGCCGCCGTCAGCATGGCGCGCCACAGCACGAACAGCGTCCGATCGATGAGCGACGTGTAGATGATGCGCAGGATCCCGGGACGTCGGTACGGCGGCAGTTCCAGGGTGAATGCGGAGGCCTCGCCCTTCAGGATCGTGCGCGACAGCGCCCACGACACGACGAGCGTCACCCCGACGCCGATCAGGACCACGGCCATGACCGCACCGGCCGCGGCAAACGAGGCGAACGCCGGCGGGAATGCCGCGCCGACGAAGATCGTGGCCAGCATGATCAGCGTCGGGTACCGGCCGTTGCACGGCACGAAGTTGTTCGTGAGGATGGCGACCAGCCGCTCGCGTGGTGAATCGATGACGCGCGTGGCAATGACGCCCGCCGCGTTGCAGCCGAAGCCCATCGCCATGCTGAGCGCCTGCTTGCCGTGCGCGCCAGCGCGGCGGAAGAGGAAGTCCAGGTTGAACGCCACGCGCGGCAGGTAGCCGAGGTCCTCGAGGATCGTGAACATCGGGAAGAAGATCGCCATCGGTGGCAGCATCACACTCACCACCCAGGCGAGCCCGCGATAGACGCCGTTCCACACGAAGCCGGTGATCCACCAGGGCAGGCCGATGGCCTCGAACATCCGGACGCCGAGACCCTCGATCCAGAACAGGCCCTCGGCCAGCATCGCGGACGGCACGTTGGCGCCGGCGACCGTCAGCCAGAAGACGATCGCCAGCAGGAGCGCCATGATCGGCAGGCCCAGGATTGGCGAGGTGACCAGGGCGTCGATGCGCTGATCGATGTCGAGCCGTGCGCCATCGCGGACGGTGGCGCGATCGGCGATGCGCGACGCTTCGGCGTACAGCGATCGGACGGCCTCGTCGCGGAAGCCGCGGCTCAGCGTGTCGCGCAGCGAGGCCGCGCGCCTGATGACCGCCTCGGGCGTGGTCGCGGATGTCGACCCGGTCGTCATTGCGCACCATCCAGGGCGATCTTGCGGCTGAAGCCCTGCGCGGCCTGCTGCTGTTCGGCCGTCAATTGCGCCAGGCGGCCGCTGGCGAGCGCGGTCTCGACCTCGGCGTCGCCGTCGAGCAGGCGGATGGCAATCCACCGCGCGTTGGGCACGCCTGGCGCCGCGGCCTCGATCAGCGGGACCAGTTCGTCGACCGCACGCTGGAACTCGCCCGTGCCGCGGATCCGCAGCGGCGCCGTCACCGCCTCGCCCGACGAAAGGGCATCGACCTGCGCGAGCAGGTCGCGCACACCTTCGCCCGTGCGGGCCACGATCCCGACGGCCGGCACGCCGAGATCGCGTGCCAGGCTCCGCAGGTCGACCGTGATGCCCTTGCGACGCGCTTCGTCCATCAGGTTCACCGCAACCACGACGCGATCGGTGATCTCGAGCACCTGGAGCACGAGGTTCAGGTTGCGCTCGAGCGACGTCGCGTCGGTGACGACGATGGTGACGTCGGGCCGGCCGAAGAGCAGGAAGTCCCGGGCGACCTGTTCGTCGTGCGACGCCGAGAGCAGCGAGTAGGTGCCGGGCAGGTCGACGATCTTGTAGCGCACCTTGTTGAACTCGAATCCGCCCTCGGCGCGGCTCACCGTCTTGCCCGGCCAGTTCCCGGTGTGCTGCTTGAGGCCGGTCAGCGAGTTGAACAGCGTCGACTTGCCGGTGTTCGGGTTCCCGGCCAGCGCCACCACGCGATCGAACCGGTCGGTGCTCACGCCCATCCGCTCGAGTTCGGCGTGGAAAACGCAGGTGTCACAGTCGTGCGTACTCATGCGAGCCCCCGTGTGGCGGTGTCGAGCGGACGGACGATGACGTGCTCGGCCTGATCGCGGCGCACGGCCACCACCGTGCCGCGAATCCGGTAGGCGCGCGGGTCTCCCGCGAACGTCCGCAGGATCGGCTCGATGCGCGCGCCATCGGTGAACCCGAGATCCATCATCCGCCGCCGGCTGAATCCCTGGCAGCGATCGTCGAGGCCCGTGATCTCGGCCAGCACGTGATCGGGCAGGTCGGGCAGCCGGACGACGCCGGCCGCCGCTGTGTGCGCGGGGGCCGGGGCCAGGAAGACGTTGGCGGCCACGGCCGGCGCGAACCGATACTCGTTCTCGCCGTCGGTCAACACCACGCGCGTCGGTGTCCGCTCGATGACGCGCACGGTCTGGCCGACGCGCAGGCCCTCGGCCACGATCTGGGCGAACGAGATCGGCGGCTCGTCCTCCAGGTGCACGATGCGCCCCGTCGTTTCGGGCGTCCAGGACGTCGCGGGCACGCCGACGGCTGGCGGGACGTCGCCCTCGCGCGACGGGATCGGGTCGCCGTGCGGATCGACGGTCGGGTGGCCGAGGTCGGCCGCCAGCCTGTTGGCCGCTTCGGCCGACAACGAGTGCTCGTGCCGTTCGGCAGCCGCGTGTACCTGGCTCAGCGGCAGGCGCGCCTCGTCGGCGAAGTACCGCTCCAGCAGCCGATGGGCCCTGACCACCTGCAGCGCCAGGCGCTCGCCCTCGGGGGTCAGGTCGAATTCCTGCCCGCGCGCGCGGACCAGGTCGAGGGCCTGCATGCGGGCCACGAGGGCGAGTACGGGCCCGTCGGGCAGGTGCAGCGTGCCCTTGAGCGAGGTGAGCGATGCGTGGCGTCCCCGGTATTCCTGGTCGAACAGGTGCTTGAGCGCGTCCTCGATGCGATGCCGCTCGCGGACGACACGGTGTGTCCAGTGCCGCCACGCCAACGCAACGACAACCGCCAGAGCGGCCAGAATCAGGAGCAGGGGACGCATCGTGTGAACCTTTTATCGATCGGCTATGATCGATTTTGAATCATCAAAATCGTAACGAATTCTGCACGCTGCGTCAATGTGCCACCGGCGGCGGGCGTCCGGCGGTCGACGGGCCTGTCAGGACTGGAGGGGGCGGACGAGCACCTTCGAGGCGGTGCGGGTGCCGAGCGTCGTCTCACGGCCCGAGGCCGAGCGCAGCCGGACCGCATCGGCAAGGTCGTCGCGTTCCTGCACCACGACGACCTGATCCGGCATGAGCTCGTGGTCTTCGATGAACCGCAGGAACTCGGGGCCCTGGTCCACGATGCGCGTCACGCGGTGGGGGACCTCGAGCGGGGCTGCCATCAGGTCGACGTCGTCGCTCTGGGCCACCGTGCCTTCCGCCGTGGGGATGGGGTCGCCGTGCGGGTCGACGGCCGGCCGGCCGAGCATGTCGTCGATGCGATCGATCAGGCGCTCCGATACGGCGTGCTCGAGCTGCTCCGCCTCGTCGTGGACTTCCGCCCAGCTCATGCCGAGCACGCGCACCAGGAACAGTTCGATCAGCCGGTGGCGCCGCAGCACGAGCGTGGCCAGCTTTTCGCCGGACGGCGTGAGCCGGACGCCCATGTACGGCTCATAGCGCACGAGCCCCGACTCGGCCAGCGCCTTCATCATCGTTGTCGCGGTCCCCGGGACGACGCCCAGGGCGGCGGCGAGCTGCCCCATGGGCACCAGCGTCTCCGTACCGGCGGCCGCGCTCTGCGCCAGATAGATCGTCTTCAGGTAGTTCTCGACCGTCTGCGACGGAAGCATCGGCTCATTAGACCCCAACTGTGGCGCGCATTTCATACAATGAGCACCGAGGCCTGTGATGGATGTGTCCGAGCTGCGGAAACGAATCGTGCGCGCCGTTGACGACGCGCGGAAGGACGCCGCGGCCCGGCGGGTGCTCATCGATCAGTCGGTGAAGGCGTACGACCTGTTCCTGGCGGACATCGCGGTGCCGATGCTGAAGCAGGCGGCGTCGATTGTGAATGCCGGCGGCGGCACGTTCGTGGTCAACACGCCGGCCGACACCGTGCGCCTGTCGGCGCAGCACGCGGCGGAGACGTACCTGGAGATCGCGCTCGATCGCAGCGGCATCGAACCGGAGGTGGTCGGGCGTGTGAGCCTGGCGCGCGGCCGGCAGGGCGTGATCGTCGACGAGCGGCCGATCGCCCAGGGCCGGCCCGTCGCCCAGCTGACCGAGGACGATCTTGCCGCGTATCTCGTCACGGCCGTCCCGAAACTTGTCGTGAAAATCTGACGGCGGGCCAGACCGGCAGGCGAGCTCGTGCGTCCGAAGACAATGCGGGGTTCGGTGCCCTGCACGACCGTGTCGTTCACCAGGCGATCGAGAGCCCTGCGCCGGCCCACCCGCGTCGTTCTCGAATGTCCGCGGCTGAGCGCCGACCGGCACCGAGCGCCCGCACCATCATCAGGCCACAGACTACCTGGAGCCCCCGGGGCTCCGCAGCGTCCACCGCCCGCCATTGACGCTCCGGCTCCAGCAGGGCAGACTCGACAACAGCGTGCCGCGACCGTCCAACGTCGCACCTTGATCTGGAGAACCCGCATGACTCGCACCGTTCTGCTCGTCGCCCTGGTCATGGTGATGATGGCCGCGCCTTCCCGGGCGCAGTCGTCCGGTCCTGTCGTCGTCACGCAGGGCGAGGCCGTCATCAAGCGCGCGCCGGATCGGGCATGGCTGACGGTGGCCACGGAAACGCGCGACGCGCGCGCTGATCGGGCCCGGGAACTCGGCGCCGAGGGGATGACGGCGCTGCAGGCCGCGATCGCGGGAGCGGGCCTGGCCGAGGATGCGATTCGCACGACCGGATATTCGCTCGTGCCCGAGATGGACTGGAAGAGCGGCAAGGGCGTCGTGCGCGGGTACGTGGTGCGCAACCAGATCGAGGTGCGCGTCGACGATCTCGACCGGCTCTCGGGCGTCATCGATGCCGTGACCACGTCGCGCGCCACGTCGGTGTCGGTGACCGGACCGCGATTCGCACTGAAGGACGAGGCCTCGGCGCAGGCCGAGGCGCTGCGTCAGGCGGTGACGTCCGCGCTGGGACGGGCGCGAGCCATCGCTGCGGGTGCTGGTCGGACGCTGGGCGAGGTGACGCGCATCGAGGATCACAACCTCGGGGGTGTGCAGTTCTCCGCACCACAGGCCGTGATGCGGATGGCCGCGGCTGACGCGACGCCGACCCCCATCACGCCCGGTGAACTCGAGATTCGTGCCGTGGTCACGGTGACGGCCGAGTTGCGGTAGCGACCAAGCGCCGGGAAACCGGCGTGCACCGATGCCGGACTACGGTGTCGGATCGACCTTGTCGTCCGGCAGGGGCAACTGCGGATCGGAGTCGTCGAGACCCGGGACGTCCGTCGGGTCGCGCCTGTCGGGAACTCGGACGTCGCGAACGGCCATCCGCAGTGGATCGGGAGATTCGAGCGTCTTGGTGGCGGCCACGCCGAGCGTCCTGAAGCGACGCGCGGCCGGCAGCACCTTCTGCTCGAGCGATCCAACGAAGCGGTCGTAGTGGGCACCGGCCTGCTTGAGGCTGCGACCGAGCGCCTCGAGGTGATCGACGAGCGTCGCCAGCCGATCGTACATCTCGCGTCCCAGCGCGCGGATTTCTTCCGCGTTCCTGGCGACGTCCTGCTGCTGCCAGCCATAGGCCACGGCCCGCAGCAACGCCAGCAGCGTCATCGGCGTGGCGGGAATGACACGCAGCGCCGCACTCTGATCGAGCAGCGTCGCGTCGTGCTCGAAGGCCGACGACAGCAGCGGCTCGAGCGGCAGGAACATCACGACGAACTCCGGAGCCTGCGGGAACTGCTGCCAATATTCCTTGGCGCCCAGCGCGCGGACGTGATCGCGCACCTGGCGCGCGTGGGCCGTCAGGTGTTCCTGACGACGGGCATCGGTGGGCGCGTCGGCAGCCGCGAGATACGCATCGATCGGCACCTTCGCGTCGACAACGATCGTCGTACCGCCGGGCAGGCGGACGATCAGGTCCGGGGTGCGTCGCGCCCCGTCGGCCGTGGCCACCGATTCCTTCTCGACGAAATCGCAGTGGTGCAGCATGCCGGCGAGTTCGAGGATGCGCCGCAGCTGGACCTCGCCCCAGCGGCCCCTGACGTTCGGGGAGCGCAGGGACCGCGACAGGCCCTCGGTGGCCGTGCGCAGCTGCTCCTGTGCGGTGGCCAGTGCGCGCAGTTGCGCGGTGACGGCCTGGAAAGTGCCCTCCCGCGCCTTGTCGACGTCGGCCAGGTGGGCCTGCACACGCCCGAGCGTCTCGCGCACGGGCGTGAGGAGCGAGTCGGCCGTCCCGAGGAATTCCGCGCGGTTGTCCTTGAGCGCATCGCGCGACAGGGCGGCAAAGGTCTCGCGGACTTCGCTCTGCGTGCGGTGCAGGAGATCGCGTTGCGCGTCGACCGCGCGCGTGGCCGCGTCGCGCTCGGCCTCGAGCCGGGCCAGTCGGCTGACCGTGTCCTGGCGCGTCCAGAGCCACGCCACGGCGACGAGCGTGGCGCCGGCCAGCAGGCCGATCATGAGGGATAGTGGATCGAACATCGGGGGAAGTCTGCGTTACGTGGCTGACACGCGGGGTCACGCCTGCCCGCGGCGATTGCCGTGATGTGCCGTTTCGATTATCGTCGCGGTGCACGCATCAATTCCACACCCGGAGTGCTTTCCATGACCCCTGTCCGTCGTCGTTGTCTGGGCCTCGCGCTGGTTGCGGCGGGCCTGTGCGCCCTGCCGCTCGCCTTGTCGGCTGGCCCGGACCACCCACAGGCGGCCTCGACCAGGCCGAAGCTCGTCGTCGTGCTGGTCAACGACCAGTTTCCGAGCGAGTACATCGGACTGTACGGCGGGAATTGGACCGGCGGATTGCGCCGGCTCGTCGATGAGGGCGCGCTGTTCACGGAGGCGGCATATCCGTATGGCCGCACCGCGACGTGTGCGGGCCACGGGACGATTGGTACCGGTGCCTTTCCCCAACGGCACGGCCTGGTCGGCAACCAGTGGTTCGATCGCGATCTCGACAAGGCGGTGACGTGCGAGGAGGATGCGTCGGTCACGCCGGTGGTACTCGGTGACGGCGAGACCACGAACCGGCACAGCGCGAAATACATGATGGTGCCGTCGCTGGCCGATGAGCTGCGTCGGCAGTTGCCGCAGCAGCCGTCGATCGTGTCCGTGGCCGAGAAGCCGCGGTCGGCGATCGGGCTCGGCGGTCACGGCGGTCCGGGCACCGTCGTGCTGTGGAAGACGGCGGGACGTGTGTGGTCGACGTCGAGTGCGTACACCGGTACGCCGTGGCCCGATGCCGTCGAGTACGTGCAGCGTCGTCCGATCACGAACGATCGCGGCAAGGTCTGGACCAAGCTCCTGCCCGAGAGCGCCTATCTCTACGCCGACGATGACCCGGCCGAGCCGACGCCGGCGCCGTGGGGCCGCACGTTCCCGCACCCGCTGGATCCGCGCGAGGGCGAGGACGAGGGGCTCTTCTATACGGCGTGGGGACGGTCGCCCTGGTCCGACGCGTTCATCGTCGATCTGGCGATCCACCTGATGGAGACGCGAAAGCTCGGTCAGCACGACGGCACGGACATGCTCGCGCTCAGCCTGGGCGCGCTCGATCAGGCCGGGCACCAATACGGGCCGCGGAGTCACGAGGTGCAGGATCTGCTGGCACGGGCGGACGTGGCCATCGGCCGGCTCCTCGACGCGCTCGATCGCCAGGTCGGCCGCGACCACTACGTGCTCGCCTGGTCGGCCGATCACGGGGTGGCGCGGATTCCCGAGCAGGTACTCGCCGAAGGGGGACAGGCCGGACGGCTGCCCCCGATCGGGCAGATGGCGACCGGGCTGCTGCAGTGGACGCTCGGGGCAGGGCGGCACGTGGGACTCGGGGATGGCCCCGAACTGGCGTTGACGCCGCAGGCCCTGGCCACGCTCCGCGAGCGGCCGGACGTGAAGGCGAGGCTGATGCTGGCGCTGGGGGCGTCGCCCGGCGTCGCGAAGGTCTTCGATCGCGACATGCTGTCGTCGACGACGCCGACAGACGATCCGGATCTGAAGGCGTGGCGCCTGAGCTACTTCCCCGATCGCAGCGGCGACTTCATCGTCGTGTTGAAGCCGGGCTGGACGTACGACGCCATCCGCACGAATCACGGCACGCAGAATGCCTACGATCAGCGTGTCCCGCTCGTCCTGTACGGCGCCGGTGTGCGTCCCGGCACGTACACGACCGCGGCGTCGCCAGCCGACATCGCGCCGACGCTCGCCGCGCTGGCCGGCATCACGTTGCCACAGGCGCAGGGGCGTGTGCTGACCGAGGCGCTGCAGCCGCGCTGAGATACGCTCTCCTCATGGGGGGCGTGCACCGGCACACGGGAGAGTACGGCGAGGCCGGCAGGCGGCGGCTGCGTGAGGCGCGCGTGCTGCTGGTCGGTGCGGGCGGACTCGGCGCGCCTGCCGCCATCGGCCTGGCCGCGGCCGGTGTCGGATCGATCGTGATCGTCGATTTCGATCGTGTCGACGAGAGCAACCTCCAGCGTCAGGTGCTCTTCGAGACGGCCGACGTGGGCCGATCGAAGGTCGAGGCCACCCGCACGGCACTGCACCGTCTTACCCCCGCGATCGACGTCGAGGTCATCGACGAGCCGTTCGGCGTCGACAATGCGGCGCGGCTCGTCGCGGGCGTCGATCTCGTGGTCGACGGGACGGACAACTTCGGGACGCGCTACCTCGTCAACGACGCGTGCGTCATGGGCGGCCGGCCGAACGTGTTCGGCAGCGTGTCGCGATTCGACGGCCAGGTGGCCGTGTTCGCCGCGCCCGGCGGACCGTGCTATCGCTGCCTGCACCCGGACCCACCACCCGAGGGCGCCATCCAGAATTGTGCCGAGGGCGGCGTGCTCGGCGTCCTGCCCGGGGTGATTGGATCCCTGCAGGCCGTCGAGGCGGTGAAGGTGCTGGCAGGCGTTGGCGAACCGCTCGTCGGACGTTTGCTGATCTACGAGGCGCTACGTATGCGCGCACGCGACATCGTCCTGCCGCGCGACCCGCGTTGCCCGGTCTGCGGCGAGGCGCCGACGATCCGCACGCTGCAGCGGACCGACGTGCTGTGTGCGGCTCCCGTCGATGCGGCGGCGGTGATCGACAGCGCGACGCTGGCCGACTGGCGTCGGCGTGCCGTCGCGCATCTGTTGATCGACGTCCGCGAGCCGTCGGAACAGGCCGCGGGCATCATCGAGGGCGCGCGACTCGTGCCGCTCGGCCGGATTGCCGAGGTGCGGCCTTCCCTGCCTCGCGATCGTCCGGTGATCGTCTATTGCCGCACCGGCTTGCGCAGCGCCCGCGCGGCCTCTCTGCTCCGGGACTCGGGGGTCGATGCGCGGAGCCTGACGGGCGGCATCGAGGCCTGGCGGGCAGCAGTTCCCGCGGAGACGACGGGTGGGTAGGTCCGGCCCGTCGGGTCTCGGCTCTTATTAAGATCAGTCTCATCAATGGTTTACGCGAGTCACGTACTTGAACTGCGCCGCGTACCGGGCTAATATGGACTATCTCGGTCGGCATTTCCTGATTGAGGTTCCCTATGCTGCGACTTTCCAAGAAAGCGGATTACGCCCTGTTGGCCATGAGGCACTTGGCGGCTCACACCGACAGGGGATCGGTATCGGCGCGTGAGCTGGCGGAGGCGTACGACATTCCGGCGGAACTGCTGGCGAAGGTGCTGCAGAAGCTGGTGCGCGGCAAGCTGCTCGCGTCGCATCAGGGCATTCGCGGGGGATATGGCCTCGGTCGCCCGGCGCAGGTGATTTCCGTCGCGGATGTCATCCAGGCTGTCGACGGTCCGCTGACGGTCACGGCGTGTTCGGACACCGACCAGAGCTGCGATCAGTATGCGAAGTGCAACATCCGCGATCCGCTGTGGCGCATCAAGGATCGGATCGTGAGCGCGCTCGCGGCGACCTCGGTGGCCGAGCTGGTGGTCGACGCACCCGTGGTGCCGACGGCCGATCCGATGGTGCGGCCGTTGTCGGTGGTCCGGCGGTAGCGGGGGGACGACGTGATTACGGTCACAGCGAGCGCATCGAAACAGATCCGCCAGTTGATCGCGCAGCAGCATCCGCAGGCCTCCGGGCTGCGGGTTGGCGTCAAGGCGGGCGGCTGTTCGGGATTCGAGTACGTCTTCGAGTGGGAAGCCGCGCCGCGCGACACCGACCTCGTGTTCGAGGGGCCCGGCGGGACGCGGGTGTGGATCGACCCGCGCAGCCATCGGCTGCTCGACGGGACGACGCTCGATTACGACACCAACCTGCTCAACCGCGGGTTCGTCTTCCAGAACCCGCAGGCCAGGAGCACGTGCGGGTGCGGGACGTCGTTCTCGGTGTAGTCCGGGACAATCCGCGCGGGGGCTGACTGAGGCTCACGCGCCAGTGCAGGCAGCGCGTCCGGGCAGGGCCCGCGCGAACCAAGAGAAGAAGAAGCTCATGTCCACTTCCACGGAAACCATCGAACAGCTCGCGACACGCGAGTACAAGTACGGCTTCGAGACCGAGATCGAGACCGACCAGTTCGCGCCCGGTCTCGACGAGGACGTCGTCCGCCGGCTCTCGGCGACGAAGGGCGAGCCCGAGTGGCTGCTCGAGTTCCGCCTGAAGGCGTTCCGCGTCTGGCAGAAGATGACCGCGCCGACGTGGCACAACCTGAAGATCGAGCCGATCGACTACCAGGCGATCAGCTACTACTCGGCGCCGAAGAAGAAGCCCGAGCTGAAGAGCCTCGACGAGGTCGATCCCGAGGTGCGCCGGACGTTCGAAAAGCTCGGGATTCCCATCGAAGAACAGAAGGCGCTGGCCGGCGTGGCCGTCGACGCGGTGTTCGACAGCGTGTCGGTCGCGACGACGTTCCGCGAGAAGCTGGCCGAGCTCGGCATCATCTTCTGTTCGTTCTCCGAGGCGGTGAAGGAGCACCCGGACCTGGTCCGGCAGTATCTCGGATCGGTCGTCCCGTACACCGACAATTTCTTCGCCTCGCTCAACTCGGCGGTTTTCAGTGACGGGTCGTTCATCTACCTGCCCAGGGGGGTGCGCTGCCCGATGGAGCTGTCGACCTACTTCCGGATCAACGCGAAGAACACCGGGCAGTTCGAGCGCACGCTGATCGTGGCCGACGAGGGCGCGTCGGTGAGCTATCTCGAGGGGTGCACGGCGCCGATGCGCGACGAGAACCAGCTGCACGCCGCGGTCGTGGAGCTCGTGGCACTCGATGGCTCGACGATCAAGTACTCGACGATCCAGAACTGGTATCCGGGCGACGCGAACGGCAAGGGTGGCATCTACAACTTCGTGACGAAGCGCGGCAAGGCCATGGCCAACGCGAAGATCACGTGGACGCAGGTCGAGACCGGATCCGCGATCACGTGGAAGTACCCGAGCTGCATCCTGGTCGGCGACAACTCGATTGGCGAGTTCTACTCGGTGGCCACGACGAACAACTGGCAGCAGGCCGACACCGGGACGAAGATGATCCACCTGGGGAAGAACACCCGCAGCACGATCGTCTCGAAGGGGATCTCGGCCGGTTTCGGCCAGAACACCTACAGGGGCGAGGTCCGCGTCGGCAAGAACGCGCACAACGCGCGCAACTACTCGCAGTGCGACTCACTGCTCATCGGCGACCGCTGCGGCGCGCACACGTTCCCGTACCTCGAGATCAAGAACACGTCGGCGAAGGTCGAGCACGAGGCGTCGACCTCCAAGATCGGCGAGGACCAGATCTTCTACTGCCGGCAGCGCGGGATTCCGACCGAGGACGCCGTCAACATGATCGTCAGCGGCTTCTGCAAGGAAGTGTTCCGCGAACTGCCGATGGAGTTCGCGGTCGAGGCCCAGAAACTGCTCTCGATCAGCCTCGAGGGATCCGTCGGCTGACGCTGGTGGACCAAGCCAGGGGTTCGAAGCCAGAAGCCAGAAGTGCTGGGAACTTCGAAGTGGGAAGTCGGAAGTTGGAAATGGCCGAGAGCCGGTCAGCGGTAGCCGGTAGTCGATAGCCGTCAAAGAGGACACATGTTGCTCGAGATCAAGGACCTTCGCGTCAAGGCGGAGGACAAGGAAATTCTGAAGGGATTGAATCTCTCCGTGAACGCCGGGGAGGTCCATGCCGTCATGGGGCCGAACGGTTCCGGCAAGAGCACACTGGCGCGCGTGCTGGCGGGACACCCGGGCTACGAGGTCACCGGGGGATCGATCACGTTCGATGGCAAGGACCTGCTGGAGCTCGAGCCCGAGGAGCGCGCCTGCGAAGGTGTGTTCATGGCGTTCCAGTACCCGGTCGAGATTGCCGGGATCAACAACACCTATTTCCTGAAGGCCGCGGTCAACGCCGTGCGTAAGTATCACGGCAAGTCCGATCTCGACGCGGTCGAGTTCATGCAGCTGCTGCGCGCCAAGGCCAAGCTGCTCGAGATGGATCAGGCCATGCTCGGGCGATCGGTCAACGAGGGGTTCTCGGGCGGCGAGAAGAAGCGTAACGAGATCTTCCAGATGGCGATGCTCGAGCCGCGGCTGGGCGTGCTCGACGAGACCGACTCGGGCCTCGACATCGACGCGCTGAAGATCGTGTCGAATGGCGTCAACGCGCTCCGCACCCCCGATCGCGCGATGATTGTCGTGACGCACTACCAGCGGCTGCTCAACTACATCGTCCCCGACGTGGTCCACGTGCTGACCGGCGGCCGGATCGTCCGATCGGGCGGCCGGGAACTCGCGCTCGAGCTCGAGGAGAAGGGGTACGGCTGGATCGAGGCCGAGACGGCGGGAGCGCGAGGCTGACCATGACGCAACTCGCCGAGCGGCATGATTCCCTGGCGGCCGGATTCGAGGCCCTGAAGCGCGAGCCGGCGTTCGGGCATCAAGGCCTGGCCGAGACGCGGACGCAGGCGTTCGATCGGTTCCTGTCCCGCGGCTTCCCGACCACGCGCGACGAGGAGTGGCGCTTCACGAACATCGCGCCCATCGCGGCGCTGCCGCTGGCGCCCGCCGCGGCCCGGACGATCGACGCGGACGTGACCGCGCGCCTGCAGCCTGCCGGACCCGTCGGTGTCTCGCTCGTCGTGGTCAACGGCCGGCTGGTGGACACGCCGGCCCTGCCGGCGGGCGTGACGATCAGGACCCTCGATACCGCCACGTCGTCGGACCTGCGGCCCATGCGGCCGGCGGGCGGGACGATCTTCCCGGAACTGAACACGGCGTTCTTCCAGGATCTGGTGGTGATCGAGATCGCACCGAAAGCGATCGTCATCGATCCGATCCAGGTGCTGTTCGTCACCGTCGCCGACGGCGACGCCCCGCTGGTGTCACCGCGGCTGGTGATCCGGGCGGGCGAAGCGTCGCAGGCCACGATCTTCGAGACCTACGCCGACGCCTCGCCTGATGCCGTGGCGTTCGTCAATGCCGTGGTCGACGTGGACGTGGCGCCTGGGGCGATCGTCGATCACGTGAAGCTGCAGCGGCAGAACCCGGTATCGTTCCACCTCGGGGGAACGTTCGTGCGGGTGGCGCGTGCAGGCACGTTCACCTCGCACGCCGTGACCGTGGGCGGGCGCATCGGCCGCAACGACATCGTGTCGGTGCTCGATGGCGAGGGCGCCACGTGCACGCTCAACGGCCTCTACGTCGGCACGGGCGACGCGCTGATCGACACGCACACGACGATCGATCACGCGAAGCCGCACTGCCCGAGCCACGAGATCTACAAGGGCATCCTCGCGGGCCGCGCGCGGGCCGTGTTCAACGGCAAGATCCTGGTCCGGCTCGACGCGCAGAAGACCGACGCGAAGCAGACGAACAAGGCGCTGCTGCTGACCGACGAGGCGCAGATCAACACGAAGCCGCAGCTCGAAATCTTCGCCGACGACGTGAAGTGCACGCACGGCGCCGCGATCGGGCAGCTCGACGAGGATGCGCTGTTCTACCTGAAAGCGCGCGGGATCGGGGCGCTCGACGCGCGGAACATGCTGCTGCACGCGTTTGCGGATGACGTGCTGACGGGCATTCGCCTCGAGACCGTCCGGACGACCACGATGGCGCTCGTCGAGCAGATGCTCGGCCTGCCCGCGTAGAGGCAAGTCGGTCCGGTCGCGCGGCTGCGGGCGGCAGCACCGTTTTCGAGCGCAGGGGCTTCAGCCCCTGCGTGGTCGTGGGAGACGACGAACGTGGCAGGAGAACAGGCAGCTCTGGTGACGGCGCCGACGCTGGACCTGGCGGCGGTGCGTGCGGACTTCCCGGCGCTCGCGCAGCAGGTGCATGGCCGTCCGCTCGTCTATCTCGACAACGGCGCGACCACGCAGAAGCCGCGCGCGGTCATCGAGGCGCTGGTCCGCTACTACGAGGACGACAACGCCAACGTCCACCGCGGCGTGCACGTGCTCAGCGAGCGCGCCACCGCGGCCTACGAGGGGGCGCGCGATCTCGTGCGCCAGTTGCTTCACGCCCGTGCCGTGTCGGAAATCGTCTTCACGCGTAATGCCACCGAGGCGATCAACCTCGTGGCACGCGCCTGGGGCGACGCCAACGTGCATGCCGGCGACGAGGTGCTCATCACCGCGATGGAGCACCACTCGAACATCGTGCCGTGGCAGCAGCTCTGTGCGCGGTCCGGCGCCACGCTGCGCGTGGTCCCGATCGACGACGGCGGTAACCTGGTGGACGAGGCCCTCGATCGGCTGCTCACCGAACGGACGAAGCTGTTCGCCGTCACGCACGTCTCGAACGCGCTCGGCACCGTCAATCCCGTGGCCGGACTCGTCGCGCGCGCGAAGGCGGTCGGTGCCCACGTCCTGATCGACGGATCGCAGGCCGTCGGGCACATGGCCGTCGACGTCGAGGCGCTCGGGGCCGACTTCTACGTCATCACGGGGCACAAGCTGTTCGGACCGACGGGCATCGGCGTGTTGTGGGGGCGTGAAGCGGTGCTCGACGCGATGCCGCCGTTCATGGGCGGCGGCGACATGATCCGGACTGTCACGCTCGAGTCCAGTACGTGGAACGACCTGCCGTACAAGTTCGAGGCCGGGACGCCGCACATCGCCGGCGCGATCGGGCTTGGGGCGGCCATCCGCTACGTGCGCGCGATCGGGTTCGACGCGATCCAGTCGCACGAAGCGGCGATCGTCGGCGCAGCGGTCGAGCGGCTCCGCGGGATCGCCGGGCTGCGGCTCATCGGCACGCCGCGCGTCCGCGGCGGCCTGATCTCGTTCGTGATGGACGGCGTACACCCGCACGACATCGGGACGATCGTCGACCGCGAGGGTGTCGCGATCCGGACCGGGCATCACTGCGCGCAGCCCGTGATGGATCGCTACGGGATTCCCGCGACGGCCCGTGCGTCGTTCGCCTTCTACAACTCGGCCGCCGACGTCGACGCGCTCGTCGGCGCGCTCGAACGTGTGCGCGCGATCATGGGGTGAGACGATGGGACTGTTTTCGTTCCTGACCGGGGGGCGTGGAGAAGAGACGCCCGCGGCACCAACCGCACCAGCCGAGAACCCGACGGCATCCGCCGTCGCCGACGTCGGCGACTGGCAGGTCGAGGCGCTGACCGCGCCGCTGCCGCCCGATCCGACAGTGCCCGTGGCCGAACGCGATCCGGCACTGACCGCGGCCATGCAGGGCGCGATCATCGAGGAGATCAAGACGGTCTACGATCCGGAGATCCCGGTCGACATCTACGAGCTCGGCCTGATCTACGACATTGCCGTCGACGCGCAGAAGCGTGTCTACGTGACCATGACGCTGACGAGCCCGGCGTGCCCGTCGGCGCAGCAGCTGCCGAGCGAGGTGCGCTACAAGATCAAGGCGCTCCCCGAGGTGACCGACGCGTTCGTCGAGGTGGTGTGGGAACCGCCGTGGGACAAGGATCGGATGTCCGAGGTCGCCAGGCTCCAGCTCGGCTTCATGTGATCGTCGTCGAGGCTGTGGTGCCATGTCCGACCTCACGGATCTCTACCAGGAGCTGATCCTCGATCACAACCGCCGCCCGCGGAATTTCGGCGAGCTGGCCGATGCCGATCGCTGTGCGCACGGACACAATCCGCTGTGCGGCGATCGCTGGACGGTGGCGCTCCGTGTCGATGACGGCGTCATCACGGACGTCCGGTTCACCGGCGCCGGGTGCGCGATTTCCAAAGCCTCGGCCTCGCTGATGACCGAAGCCGTGCGCGAGCGGCCCGTCGCCGACGCCCTGGCGCTGTTCGATCGGTTCCAGACCGTGCTGACCACGCCCATCGATCGTGACGTCGAAACCGACACGCTCGGGAAACTGTCGGTCTTTGCCGGCGTGCGCGAGTTCCCGATGCGCGTCAAGTGCGCCAGCCTCGCGTGGCACACGCTGAAGGCCGCGCTGCTCGACGAGGCGAGCGTGGTGAAGACCGAGTAGCGTCACGGGCCCGTCGCACGGGTGCGACCCCGGGCCGGCCTTTGGGGGATAATACCGGGCATGTCGCGCGCGCCCGTCTATCTCGACTGTCACGCCACGACACCGCTCGACCCGCGCGTGCTCGAGTGCATGCTCCCGTACTTCACGGAGCACTTCGGCAATCCGGCATCGTCGACACACCAGTGGGGTTGGAAGGCGCAGGCGGCTGTCGAACAGGCCCGTCGTGAGGTGGCGGGACTGATCGGTGCGTCGGCGCGGGAGATCGTCTTCACCAGCGGCGCCACGGAATCCAACAACTTCGCGATTGCCGGTGCGGCATCGACGGCCGACGCTGCGCGCCGGCGCATCGTCGTGTCCGCCATCGAGCACAAGTCCGTGCTGGAAACCGCGGCGCGGCTCGGCCACCAGGGCTTCGACGTCGTCGTCGTGCCGGTCGATCGCGAAGGGCGCGTGCAACTCGATGCCCTGGCCGACGCCGTCGATGTCCACACGGCCGTGGTCAGCGTGATGGCGGCCAACAACGAGATCGGCGTGTTGCAGCCGCTGGCCGACATCGGACGCATCTGCGCCGCGGCCGGCGCGGTGCTGCATGTCGACGCGGCGCAGGCCGTTGGCAAGATCCCGATCGACGTTGGAACGCTGGGCATCGATCTCCTGTCGCTCACGGGCCACAAGATTCACGGGCCCAAGGGGACGGGGGCGTTGTTCGTACGTCGTCGCCTCGAGATCGAGCCGCTCATCGTGGGCGGTGGCCACGAGCGCGGCCTGCGCGCCGGCACGCTGAACGTGCCGGGGATCGTCGGGCTCGGGGCCGCGTGCGCGTTCGCTGCGGCCGAGCGCGAGGCCGACAGTGCCCGCATCGGCGGACTGCGCGATCGCCTGCTCGAGGGGCTGCGTCGCGAACTGGACGGCGTCATCGTGAACGGCTCGCTCGTGCACCGGCTGCCGAACAACCTGCACGTCAGCTTCGCCGGCGTGGACGGGGAGTCGCTGCTCATCGGGATCGGGGACATCGCCGTGTCGACCGGATCGGCGTGCAGTTCGGCCACGGGGGCCCCGTCGCACGTGCTGGCGGCCCTCATGGGCGCGGGCGCCGTGCCGTCGGCCTCGGTCCGCTTCGGCCTGGGACGCTTCACCACGGCCGACGATGTCGATTACGCGGTGGCGCGATTCGCTGCCGTCGTTCGTCACCTGCGCCAGACGGCGCCGGTCTAGCCGCACGAGTTTGCTGGTGCTGTCGCGTCTCCGGCGCGACGCACCTTCCGGCGTCGCCACGCGGCGGCGCCGATCATCGGTGCTCGTCCCCGAGTGCCATCCCGATCGACAAGGAGTCACGTCATGGCGCCAGACGGAACCGAACCGCAGACGGGACGCGAGACCCGTCTCCTCGTGCTCGTGGTCGGCGTGGCCGTCCTCGTCCTCCTGCTGCTGGCGCAGTGGCAGTTTCCCGGCTCGACGATGTCCGTGGTGACGCCGGGCGGCGCGCCGCTGGCCGGACTGGCGGCGCGGGCCACGTTCGACGAGATGGCCGGCACGATGGCCGACGTGATCGGTCGCGTGTCGCCGCTCACCGTGGCCGTGCCGCTCGCGACGATCCTCGAACCCGACCCGCGCGATGCGGCCCCGGTGCGCCGGCAGGCACCCGCCCCCGCGACGACGCCTGACGACGCGAACGCCGCGCCCGTGCCCGAGGCGTGGGCGCTGGCGCTGCGCGTGCGGCGCGATCTGGCGCTCGCCTATGTCCCCGGCGGACTGACGGTGATGAGCCGCGAGGGGGCGACGTTCGATGTCGTTGCGCACGACGGTCCGCGCGGGATGTGGCTGCTGCGCGTCCCGCCGTCGAACGCCGTACCAGACACGTTGTCGGCCTCGGTCCGCACGTTTCCGAATTTCTCGTACGTCGCCGCGGTGACGGCCACGCCCGTGGGACCGACGGTGCAGCCCGTGTTCGTCGGGCGATCGGACACCGTGACCGATCCGGGCTGGTCGCACGCGCTCGTTCCCGCGTCTGTGGCGCCCGGTGTGTCGCCGGGAACGCTGGTCTTCTCCCTCAACAGCCGTCTGATCGGCATCGTCGTGGATGGCGAGCGCGGGCCGATGATCGTGCCTGCGCCGGCGATCGAGACGCTGGTGCAGGCCCTCGACGCGCCCGAAGGGACGACGCCGTGAGGGACGTGCCGTCCGACGTTCGACGACGTGAACTCGGCGGGCCCGATCCGATCGACCGCCGGCTCGGCGTTCCGCAGACCCCCTCGCCGCTCACGTGGCTGCTGTCGCTGCTGCGCACGCGGTCCGCACTTGGCCTGGCGCCGTCGCTGACGCCCGCTGTCATCTTCCTGCCGCTGGGACTGCTGCTGGGGCCCGAGGCCACGGGACTCATCACGCCGAGGCTGCTCGAGCGGCTGACGCTGGCCGTCACGATTGCGCTGGCGGTTCTCGGCGTCATGGTCGGCATGGCGCTCGGCCGCGAGATCCGCACGGCAGCCCGCCTGTTCCTCGCGGCGAGCCTCGAGAGCGCGGTCACGACCGCCATGGTCGCGGCCGCGGCCGCGTATTTCGTGGCCACGACGCAGGTGCCGCTCGATGCGTCGCTGATCGGATTCGTGCTCGCGCTCGGCCTGTGTGCGTCGGCGTCGTCGGCCACCTCTGCGCACCCCGACTCCGAGCCGGCCGTGGCCGTGGCGACCCGCGTCGCCGATCTCGACGACGTGCTGCCGATCGTCCTCGCCGTGTTCGTCGTCGCCCTCATCGGAGCGGCCACGCGCGCCGAGGTGACGACGATGCTGCTGGCGCCGCCGATCATCGGCCTGGCCGTCGGCGGGATCGGATGGCTGCTGTTCGAGCGCGCCGAGTCCGGTCCCGAGCGCATGCTCTTCGTCCTCGGCACGCTCGCGCTGACTGGAGGCGCGGCTGCGTACCTGCACGTCTCGCCGCTGGCCGCCGGCTTCGTGGCGGGCGTGATGTGGACCATCGTGCCCGGCCGCGTGGACCGCGTCGTCGAGAAGGATCTGCAGCGCGTGCAGCACCCGGTCGTCGTGCTGCTGCTCGTGACGGCCGGGGCGTCGGCGGTGTTCTCGTCGGCGGCCATCTGGCTGCTGCCGCCGTACCTGCTGTTCCGGCTGGCGGGCAAGGTGAGCGGGGCCTGGCTGGCGGCGCCGCTGATCCAGATCCGATCGTCGGATCTCGCGGCGTTCCTCATGCCGCCCGGCGTGCTCGCCGTGGCGTTTGCCCTCAACTTCTCCCAGCTGTTGCCCGCGGCATCCGGGCAGATGCTGCTCTCGACGGTGGCCGTCGGTACGGCGGCCTTCGAGCTGTTTGCGCTGGCGGTGGTGCCGCACTGGGGACCCGGGAGGCGCGAGTGAGACGTGTGGCAGCGCTTGCGCTCGCCATCACCATGACGTGGCTCGTCGTCGGGCCGCTGGGGCAGGGCGGCGGACACTCGGCCGCGCTGTCGCTCGGGATTGCCCTGCTGGCCGCGGCGATTACCGGGTGGCTGTGCGAGTTCGTGCGGCTGCCGCGCATCACCGGATATCTGGCCGTCGGCCTGATTTGCGGGCCGTCCGTGGCGCACCTGATCACCGAGGCGATGGCGCGCGACCTGCAGGCGGCGAGCCGCTTCGCGATCGTGGTCATCGCCATCATGACGGGCCTGCACCTCGACCTGCGGGCGCTCCGTCCCGGAATTGGCGGCGTGACGCGCCTGGCGATGGGGGCGTTCGCGTGCGCGTGGCTGCTGATGGTGGCGGCCGCCTGGCTGGCGTGGCCGTGGCTGCCGATCGCGGCCGACCTGGCGGGTGTCCAGCGTCTCGTGGCCTCGGCCCTGGCGGCCACGCTGCTCGTGAGCGCGTCACCGGCCGTGGTGGTGGCTGTCGTCACCGAGAGCCGCGCGCGCGGGCCCGTGGCCGATCTGTCGGTGCAGGTCACGGTGATCCTGGAGATCGCCACGATCGTCACGTTCATCCTGCTGCTCGGCTGGGCGCGGATCGTGTTCGGGCTCGACGAGTCGTTCGCGGCAAACCTCATCGCGCTGTCGGCGCGATCGCTGCTCGGCGCGGTCGCATTCGGTGCGTTGATCGGTGGCGTGTTCGCGCTCTATCTCCGTCACATCGGCCGGGAAGTGACGGTCGTCCTGATGGCCGTCTGCCTGATCCTGAGCCGGCTGGCCGAGCCGTTCGGCTTCGAGTCGTTCGTGGCGGGCCTGTCGGCCGGAATTGTCGTGCAGAACGTGCTGCGCCAGGCGGGCGACGTGCTGCGCGACGCCATCGAGTACGCGGCCATGCCCGTGCTCGTGCTGTATTTCGCGGCGGCTGGTGCCGCGATGCACGTCGAGCCATTGGCCACGATCGGCGTTATCGCGCTGGCGTGGGCTGGCGCCCGCGTCGTGGCGTGGCAGGTTGGAATCGCCGCCGGTCGCCGGCTGAGCGGCCTCGAGCCGCGTGGCGTGCCGATGCTCTGGCGGGCCCTGGTCCCGACAGCGGGCGTGACGCTGGGCCTCGCCGCGGCGCTGGCAGGGGAGCACGTCGTCTGGGGCGTGCGCCTCGAGATCCTCGTGGCGGCCGTCGTGGCGATCAATCAGATTGCCGGACCGATCGTGTTCAGGGCCGGCCTCTCGCAGGCCGGCGAGATCGGGCGATCGGGCGGGGGGCTCGTGGTGGTATCGAACCGCGAGCCGTGGCTGCACGAACGCGCAGACGACGGGACGATTGTCGCGCGGCCCACGCCGGGCGGCGTGTCGGTGGCGCTCGACGCGCTCATGCGCGAGCGCGGTGGCGTCTGGATCGCGCACGGTGGCGGATCGGCCGATCGCGACGTGGTCGACGCACAGGATTCCGTGCTCGTGCCGCCCGAGGCGCCCGCGTATCGCCTGAAGCGGTTGTGGCTGACCGACGCCCAGGTGGAGGGGTACTACGCCGGGTTCTCGAACAGCGCGCTCTGGCCACTCTGTCATCAGGCCCACGTGCGGCCGGTCTTCAGGGCCGAGGACTGGGACACCTATCGCCAGGTGAACACGCTCTTCGCGGACGCGGTGGCGCAGGAGGCGCCACCCGAGTCCTCGGTGTTCCTCAACGACTATCATCTGGCGCTCGTGGCGCGCGGTCTGCGGCGACGCCGGCCGCAGTTGCGCACGGCGCTGTTCTGGCACATCCCGTGGCCCGACGTCGATCGCCTGCGGATCTGCCCGTGGCGCCGCGACATCCTCGAAGGTCTGCTGAGCAACGATCTGCTCGCGTTCCAGGTCCGGCGCGACACGCGCAACTTCCTCTCGGCCGTGCTGGAGGAGCTCGGCGCGCCGGTGACCGGCAACACGGTGTTCTGGGACGGGCACGCCACGCGCGTCGTGTCGATTCCGATCGGCGCCGACTTCGAGCGCATCGTCACGACGCTGGCCGAGGAGTCGACGCCCGAGCGGATGCGCACGCTGGCCACCGACCTGCGGCTCGAGGGGCGGATCGTGGGCGTGGGTGTCGATCGGCTGGATTACACGAAGGGCATCCCCGAGCGCATGGCGGCCATCGGGCGTCTGCTCCGCCAGGATCCCACCCTTGCCAATCGATTCGCGTTCGTGCAGATCGGCGTCCCGTCACGTGAGGACGTCCCCGCGTATGCGGCGATCTCGGCCGAGATCGATGCGCTGGTGGCCCGCATTAACGCCGAGTTCGGCCGCGGGCCTGGCGATGGACCGATCCGCTACCTGAAGCAGACGTTCCGCCTGCCCGATCTGGTGGCGCTGTATCGGCTCGCGGATTTCTGCATCGTCTCGTCGCTGCACGACGGGATGAACCTCGTGGCGAAGGAGTTCGTGGCCGCGCGCGACGATCTCGACGGCGTGCTGATCCTGAGCGAACTGGCGGGCGCGGCGCAGGAACTGCCGGAAGCGCTGATCATCAATCCTTACGACGAACGCGGGTTCACGGCGGCGATTGCCCGCGCGATCGAGATGCCGGTCTGGGAACGGCATCGGCGCATGCGGGCGCTCCGGCGTCAGGTCGCCGGCCGCGACGTGCTGGCGTGGGCGTCGGATATCCTCGATCGGCTGGAGCGGCGGAAAGGCAGCGGGTTCCTCTCTGGGTAGACGGGATTCAGGCACGGGATCGACCTATACGGCTTCGGACGAGGTGGCGCGTGAGATCCAGGCACGCGTGGGCACACGCCACCTGCTCCTGCTGACGGACTTCGACGGGACGCTGGCCGAACTGGCGCCGACGCCGGATGCGGCGGCGCTGTCGGACGCGGTGCGCGCGGAGATCGACGCGTTGGCGGCGCTGCCGTCGGTGACGTTCGGCGTCGTGAGCGGGCGGCGGCTCACCGACGTGGCGCAGCGCGTCGGACCAGCTCCCGCGTTCGTGGCCGGCCTGCACGGCCTCGAGATTGCGGGGCCGGACACGGTCTTCCACCATCACGCGCTGGAATCGGTGGGCGCGGTCATCGGATCGCTGATGCACGCGGCGGCCCGGCAACTCGCGTGGTGTCCGGGCGTGTACCTGGAAGACAAGACCTATGCGCTGACGTGTCACGTCCGCCTGGCCCCGCCGGCGCTCGCCGATCGCGCGCTCGAGGAGTTCGAGGCACTGGCCGAACCGCTGCTCGAGGCGCGCGTGCTGAAGCTGCTGACGGGTGCGAAAGCGATGGAACTGCTGCCGGCGACCGATTGGCACAAGGGCCGCGCCTGCGAGTGGATCCGGGGGCGCGTGCGTCTGGCCGCGGACGAGCCCGTCGCGATCGTCTACCTCGGAGATGACCGCACGGACGAGGATGCGTTCGCCGCCCTTGGCGACGAGGACATCGCCCTCGGCGTCGGCGAGCGGCCGCACACGCACCTGATCGACTGGCGTCTGGCCGGACCCGCATCGGTCGGGCGCCTGTTTGGTCAGCTCGTGCGGCTGAGACGATGAGTGAATTCAGGTACGACGGGGACGACAGGCGACTGGTGCGGCCGGAGCGACTTGGGCCGGACGATCTCAGGGACGATAGGCGACCGGTCGCTTGCCGCTTGTCGCACCTGAACTCATCCGGCCCAGGCAACACCGGCCGCACCAGTCGCCCGTCGTACCTGTCGTCCCTGTCGTACCCGATCACTCATGCATGAGTGAGAACAACGTTCTGGCAGCCTGCGCGATGCGCGGGCCGGGGATCGAGAGGGACGGGTCGGTGAGGACGTGGACCCGGCGATCGCGCACGGCCGGGAGTGCGGACAGGCGGTTCCATACGGCACGTTCGGCGTCGACCGTGCCCGCTTCGCCGGCTGACGTGCGGAGTTCGATCAGGACGTCGGGACGTCGCGCGAGCAGCATCTCCGTCGAGACCTGGACGCTCTCGCGCGGGATGTCGGCGAACGCATCCTGTCCCCCGGCCGTCTCGAGCAGTTCGTGGAGGAAACCGACGCCGCCGCTTGCGTAGATGCCGCGCAGTTCACCCGGCTCGCGGCCGAATACGAGTGCGGTCAGCGGCCGGGTACGTGCGCCGACCGCCCGGCGCACGTCGTCCAGTTCGCGCTCGATCGTGGCGGCGGCCGTCTCTGCGCCAGCGGTGCGATCGAGGGCGTCGCCGAGCTGCCGCATCGTGTCCGTCACCTGAGCGAGTGCGCCCGTCACGGCGTGTCGATAGTGGAAGACAGGAATACGTGCACGATCGAGACGCGCGATCAGATCGTCCTGCGATTCGTACACGACGACGAGCGTCGGCCGCAGCGAGAGGATGCGCTCGAAATCGGGATCGATGAGCGCGCCCACCCGCGGCAGGTCGGCCACCTCGGCCGGGAACCGATCGAAACTCGAGACTGCGACCACGTCCGGCCCCGCGCCGATCGCGTACAGCATCTCGGTCGCGGCCGGCACCAGGCTGACGACGCGAGTCGCTGACGCCGTCGTCGCCGGCACCTCACGCGGTGGTGCGCCACATCCGACGATGGCGGACACGAGGAGGACGCATCCGCCGAGCCACGCGCGCCGACGCAGCCTCCTTCCTGCCTCCTTCCAGCCTGTTGCCTCCCAGCCTTCATTCATCGCGCCCTCACCAGCAGCCACAGGAAGAACGGCCCGCCGATCATCGCCGTGATGATGCCGACGGGCAGTTCGAGCGGCGCCATTGCGGTCCGTGCGACCGTGTCGCACAGGACCAGGAACGTGGCGCCGAAGCACGTCGCGGCCGGCAGCACGATCCGGTGGCTGGCGCCGACCACGAGTCGGACCAGGTGCGGGACGATGATGCCGATGAACCCGATCGGGCCGGCGACCGAGACGGCCGCGCCGGTGGCGAGTGAGGCGCTGAAGAAGGCTACGCGCTGCGTCTGCGTGACGTCGACACCGCGCGAGGCCGCCGCGTCCGCGCCGAGCGTCAGCAGATCCAGTGGTCGGGCCAGCCAGGCGAACGCCAGGAATGCGATGGCGATGAACGGGAAGGCCGCGACGAGCGGCCCGTACCCGGCTACGTCGAGGCTGCCCATCAGCCAGCGTATCGCGCGGAACGTCTGCATCGCGTCGCCGAGATACTGCACGAAGAGAATCAGCGCCGAGAAGCACGCGTTCAACGTCACACCCGCCAGCAGCAGGACCGTGGTCGACAGGCCGCGATGACGCGCCTGCGCCAGCGCGTAGACGACGAGGACGGCCAGCGTGGCGCCGGCAAGACTTGCGCCGGTCACGCCGACGAGCGGCAGCGTGGCGCCGATCGTGATGACGATCATCGCGCCGAGTGACGCCCCGGCCGAGACGCCAAGCGTGTAGGGCGTGGCCAGCGGGTTCTGCAGCAGGGCCTGGAAGACGGTGCCGGCGGCGGCCAGCGTGCCACCGACCATGGCGGCGGCCAGCACGCGCGGCAGCCTGGCGAGGAAGAAGATCTGCGCGTCGAGGTTGTCGGCAAACGGGATCGTGCGATCGAACGCGCGCGTGAGCGACAGCGTGGTGGATCCGATCAACGGGGCGAGACAGACGGCGAGCGCCATCGACACGAGTCCCGCGACGACGACCATCCGCTGCGTCAGTGTGCGCGCCATGCCGTCATCCGAGCAGCGGGGCGACGAGCGCCTCGTCGACCGTGTAGAGCGCAGCGATCAGGGCCGGCGAGAGCGTGGTGGCCGTCGGGCCGGCCGCGAGCACGCGGCCCTCGCGCAGCAGGACGACCGAGTCGCACAGCGCGCGGACGACGCGCAGGTCGTGTGTCGAGAGCACGATGGTCACGCCGCGCCGGGCGTGCAGGTGGCTGACGAGGGCGATGACCTCGAGTTGGTAGCGCAGGTCCAGCGACGCGGTGGGCTCGTCGAGGATGAGCAGGGCGCGTTTCGACCCGTCGTATCCCGGTGCCGTCGTCGCGCGGTCGTCGAGCTGTGCGAGTGCCGAGGCAATGACCACGCGCTGCTTCTCGCCGCCGCTGAGCGTGGGGAACAGCCTGTTGGCCAGGTGTGCCGTGCCCGTAGCCTCGAGCGCGTCCCTGGCGGCTTCGTGATCGCCGCGCCCCTCGACCTCGAACGCGCCGAGCCACGCGTAGCGTCCCATCAGCACCATTTCGAGGACGGTGTAATCGAAGGCCGTGTGCGTCTCCTGCGCGACGACGGCGACGCGTCTGGCGAGCAGGCGGCGCGGCATGGTCTCGACGCGCTGGCCGTCGAGGTGCACAGTCCCCGACAAGGGACGGAGGCCGCCGGAGAGCAGTTTCAGCAGCGTGGTCTTGCCCGAGCCGTTCGGACCGAGCAGGCCCACGATGGCGGCGTGCGGCACGGCCAGTGAGACATCGCGCACGACGAGGTCCGGGGCGATCGCGGTGCGCGACGGGCCCCGGCGCGTGTAGCCGAACGTGAGATCAGCGGCCCGCAGGAACACCGGAGCCGGTACCGATCGACGGGAATGCGCGTGTGTCGTCCCGGAGACGTGGGTGCATGGGGCCTCCGTCGGGCGTCCCGGGGCTGGCGCGTCCGGAATCCGTTCGGGTGTGACGCGCCGACTCCCGCGGACCGTGGCGTCGTTGTGTGGGATTCCCACTTACATCCGCGGGCGACCGCCGGGCGGGCGTCGGTTGTCGGCGCGGAGTATACCATGCGAAAATGGGCGGGTTCGGAGCCTGCATGACCCACCATTCCGCTGTTCCCGCGTCCGATCGGCCTGCCGGCGCGACATCGGTGTCGGGCCCGTGTCGCGTGTCCGCCGACGTGCTGACGATCGAGACCGGGACGCGGTTCGCGCTCGTCGACATCACCGATCGCGTCAGGGCCGCCGTTCAGGCGACCGGCATCACCGAGGGTCTGGCCTCGCTGCCATGCGCTGCACATGACCTGCTCGGTGCTGATCAACGAGTCGCAGTCGGCCCTGATGGCCGACATCAAGCGGTTCCTGGAGCAGGTCGTCGATCGCGACGCCGACTGGCTGCACAACGACCCCGCGCACTCGGACTGCGATCGGTTCAATGCCGACGCGCACCTGCGCGCCCTGCTGCTGGGACCGGCGATCACGCTGCAGATTGCGGGCGGGGATCTCGTGCTGGGGCAGTGGCAGCGGGTGCTGCTGGCCGAACTCGACGGTCCCCGGGCGCGATCGCTGCGCCTCCAGGTGATGGGGCTCGGCTAGCGGCATGACGATGGCGCGCCTCCGTCTGCTCGGCCTCGACACGATCGCGCAGAAGCTCGACGCCGGTGAACGGCTGTCGTTCGACGACGGCGTGGCCCTGTTCACGTGCCCGGATCTGCACGCGGTCGGCTGGCTGGCCAACCGCGAGCGCGAGCGTCGTCACGGCGCCCGTACCTACTACAACGTCAACCTGCGCCTCGAGGCGACGAACGTCTGCCAGGCGAACTGCCTGTTCTGCTCGTTCGCGCGACTCAAGGCCGGCGATCCACAGGCATACACGCTGTCGGTCGAGCAGGTTCTCGACAAGCTGCGCGCGCGCGCCGATCAACCGCTCACCGAAGTCCACGTCGTCAACGGGCTGCACCCGGGATTGCCGTTCAGCTATTACACGGAGCTGCTGCGCGGGATGAAGGCCGTCAGGCCGGGCATCCACCTGAAATGCTTCACGGCCGTGGAAATCGCGTTCTTCGCCGATCACTACGGCATGACCGACGAGGCCGTGCTCCGCGAACTGATGGCGGCCGGGCTCGACTCGCTGCCCGGCGGTGGGGCCGAAATTTTCGCCGAGCGCGTGCGGACGCGGATTGCCCACGACAAGGCCGACGCGGCGCGGTATCTCGGCGTGCACCGCCTGGCGCACGGGCTCGGGCTGCGCACGAACGTGACGATGCTCTACGGGCACATCGAGACGTTCGCCGAGCGCGTCGATCATCTGCTGCGCATCCGCGCGCTGCAGGACGAAACGGGCGGGTTCCAGGCGTTCATTCCGCTGGCCTTCCACCCCGATCACAACCAGATGCGCAAGCTGCCGGCGCCCACGGCCACCGACACGCTGCGGGTCCACGCGGTGGCGCGGCTGCTGCTCGACAACGTCGCGCACATCAAGGCCTTCTGGATCGCCACGGGCGTGGATGTCGCCCAGATCGCGCAGTGGTACGGCGCCGACGATCTGGACGGCACGGTGCAGGAAGAGCGGATTTATCACATGGCCGGGTCGCGGACGCCCGAGACGCTCTCGATTGCCGACATCCGGCGGCTGATCCGGATTGCGGGCCGCGAGCCCGTCGAGCGCGACACGCTCTACCGCGTGCTGGAGCCGGCGGGCGACGCGGTCGAGGACCGGCCCGCGGGCCTGTTACACTGAAGCGTCGGGACTGCCGCAGCAAGAGCTGCCGGGGCCTGGCCTTTCTCGTTTCCGGTGCCGGGGATTGCCCGGGGCGTGCCGGACGTGGAGTTCCCGCCGATGGACGTGCAGGTGCTGACCTGGTACGAGAAGACCGCACTGCACGAGCGGCAGCCGCTGCTTGTGAAGGCGAGTCCGCCTGGATCGATGCGGGCCGTCGGCACGGAAATCCACCTGGTGAATCGTCTGGCGCGGGAGTCGCACCGGAACGCACCGTGATGACGCTCGATTCGATGGGGTGCCTGTGTTCGACGACGTTCCGGGTCTCCCCCAACCACCTGCCGTGGGTCCTCGAGGGACTCGTGGCCGGGCAGGTCCACAACGAGATCGTCGTGCCCGAGCCCACCAGGACGTGGGCCCGCGTTGCGCTCGACAGGATGCTCGAACTGGCCTGATGCACGTATACACACGCTGAAGTCCGAGGACGGAAGTCCGCAGGACGCACGAGGAGTCGATTCATGTCACATCAGTTGCCGCCGCTTCCGTACGACGTTGCCGCGCTCGAACCGCACATCGACGCTCAGACGATGCAGATCCATCACGGAAAGCATCACGCGGCATACGTGAACAACCTGAATGCCGCCGTCGAGAAGCACGCGTCACTCCAGGGACGCAGCGCCGAGGATCTGATCAAGAACCTCGCGTCGGTGCCCGAGGACGTCCGCACGGCCGTGCGCAACAACGGCGGCGGTCACGTCAACCACACGATGTTCTGGGAAATCATGGGGCCCGGGAAGGGCGGCGCGCCGACGGGCGCCATCGGTGAGGCCATCACGTCGACGTTCGGCAGCTTCGACGCGTTCAAGGAGCAGCTCAACAAGGCCGGCGCGGGCCGCTTCGGCAGCGGCTGGGCCTGGCTCGTCGAGTCGAACGGCAAGCTGTCGGTCGAGAGCACGGCCAACCAGGACAACCCGCTGATGGAGGGCAAGGCCCCCATCCTCGGCGTGGACGTGTGGGAGCACGCCTACTACCTGAAGTACCAGAACCGTCGTCCCGACTACCTGGCCGCGTGGTGGAACGTGGTCGACTGGGATGCCGTGAACAAGCGTTTCAAGAAGTAAGTCCGGGATCGCAGGAGCCGACCCCCGTGTCGGCCCGCTCATGGGCAGGATGCACCATGTGGGCGGGCACGGGGGCCCGCCCCCTACAACACCACGACTGTCACCTCATCGCCGGCCTCGAATCCCCTCACCCCGGCTGGAACTTCGATATAGCCATCGGCCGACGCCAGGCTCGTGATGTCGCCCGACGACTTGAACGCCGGCCACACCTCCGCCTCGACCACGCGCACCGCATGGAACTGGTGGCGATCGGGTAGGGCCGCGATCGGGCGCGCCAGCGTGCGCTGGATACGCGTCGGCTGCCACGCGGGCAGACGCGCCATCTGCCGCAGGAACGGCACGAACAGGATGTACGCATTCGACAGACACGACGTCGGGTTGCCCGGCATGCCGAAGATCGGCGTCCGTCCGACGCGTCCGAACAGCGTGGGCTTGCCGGGCTTGATCGCGATGCCGTGGAAGTCGATGGTGCCGCACCGGCGTATCGCATCGATCAGCAAGTCGCGCCGGCCCACCGAACTGCCGCCTGACGTCAGGATGACGTCCGATGACGCCGTGCGCTCCAGGGCGTCGACGAGGGCATCCACGTCGTCGGCCACGGCCGAGTGCACGTGCGGGATGCCGCCGTGCTGCGTGGTCAACGCGCGGAGCGTGAGGCTGTTGACGTCATGGACGCGTCCGGGCGGCAGCGGCTGGCCCGGAGGGACGAGTTCGGTGCCGGTGGAGAGGATGGCCACCGTTGGCCGGGCGAAGACGTCCACGCGCAGGCAGCCGATGGCCGCGAGCGCGCCCAGCCGCGCAGGAGTCAGGCGATCGCCAGAACGGGCCGCGTGCTGGCCGATGGCGATGTCGCCGCCGCGACGTCCCACATTGCGGCCCTGCGTCACCGCGTCGCGGACGTGAACGATGTCGCCCTCGCGCGACGTGCGTTCCACCATCACGACCGCGTCCGCTCCCTCGGGCAGCGGCGCCCCCGTGGCAATCTCCGCGCACTCTCCGGCGCCGACGGCCCGCGACGGCATGCGGCCCGTGAAGAGCCGATCGACGCAGGTCAGCGGCACTGGCGCCTCGGCGGTGGCCGTGGCCACGTCGGCGGCGCGGACCGCGTAACCGTCCATGGCCGCACGATCGAACGGCGGCACGTCGACGGCCGAGGTCACAGCCGCGGCGACGACGCGTTCCCGCGCATCGAGCACGTCGACGGTCTCGGTCCGGGTGATGGGCGTGACGGCGTCGAGCACGCGGCGACGGGCGTCCTCGAAGGCGATCGGGTGCGGAAACAGGTCCGGTCGCATGAGGCGCTATCTGTCGAGCTCGCTGATCACGTGAGTCAGTTGCGGGAGGACGAGTTCGGTCATCGCCAGGCGGACCGCTGGTTCTGAGCCGGGCAGGACGAACACGACACTCCGGTGGATGACGCCGGCCGTCGCGCGCGAGAGCATGGCCGCCGGGCCGATTGCGTCGTAGCTGAGCCGGCGGAAGATCTCGCCGAACCCGGGTAGCGGGACCGAGAAGAGCGGCTCGAGCGCCTCGACCGTCACATCACGCCGCGCGATGCCCGTGCCGCCGGTGGTGATGATGGCCCGGCACGTGCCCTGCGCGGCCCACGCGGCCACGGGCGCCGTGATGTCCGCGGGATCGTCCGTCACCAGGCGCCGCTCGACCACGACGTGGCCGCCGGCCTCGAGTAGGGCCTGGATGGCCTGGCCCGAACTGTCGGCGGCCGGCGTGCGGGTGTCGCTGATGGTCAGGACGGCGCAGGCGACGGTTCGCCGGGGCGGATGCTGCAGGTCGGCCACGGACATCCAGGTGATTATGCCCAAGGCGCCGGGATCCGTGTATAATCTCCCTTCTTGTGCGCGCCCTTAGCTCAGCTGGATAGAGCGTCTGGCTACGAACCAGGAGGTCGCACGTTCGAATCGTGCAGGGCGCACCACCCTTCTTCGTCTCTCTTCCGAGCCATCAACCGCCTGGCCTGAACGCGCCTGGCGGATCGTCATCACTCCCGTCGGCCTGATCGGAGCGCTTGGCGTCGCGCTGCGGCCGTCTCCATCTGCTGCCGCCTGGCGTCGACGCGTGCGCGGGCGCGATCGACCGACTGCGTGACGGTCGTGTCCGTTGTCGTGCCGTCGAGCCGTTCGGCGAGCCGGTGTACGGTCGGGAAGCGGAAGAGGTCCGTCAGCGAGACGGGCTGCGGGACGCGCTGGCGCAACTGGTTCAGGACCTGCGCCGCCAGCAGCGAATCACCGCCGATATCGAAGAAGTTGTCGTGCGTGCCGACACGATCGACGCGCAGGACGTCCCGCCAGATCTCGACGACCAGCCGCTCCGTGTCCGAGCCGGGTTCGGCAGGCACGTGCGCCGTCCTCGGCGTGTCGTCGACGGCCGGCAACGCCCGTCGATCGATCTTGTTGTTGGGTGTCAGCGGGAAGGCGTCGAGGGACACGACGTGCGACGGCACGAGGAAATCGGGCATGCGCGCTGCCAGGGCCGCGCGGATCGCGGTGGGATCGCCCGGTGTGCCCGAGGTCGTGACGACATAGGCCACGAGCCGCTTGTCTCCCTCGCGATCCTCGCGGGCGACCACGACCGCCTCGCGCACGTCGGGCAGCGCGGTCAGCGCCGCTTCGATTTCGCCGAGCTCGATCCGGTGACCCCTGATCTTGACCTGCTGATCGCGGCGGCCGAGAAATTCGATCGTCCCGTCGTCGCGATAGCGCGCCACGTCGCCCGTGGCGTAGATGCGGGCGTGGCCGTCCGCGACGAACGGGTTCGGCAGGAAACGCTCGGCAGTGAGTTCCGGTCGCTGCCAGTAGCCGCGCGCCACACCGTCCCCCCCGATGTAGAGATCGCCGGACATGCCCATGGGGACCGGCTGCTGCGCTTCGTCGAGGATGTAGATCTGCGTGTTCGCGATGGGCCGGCCCACCGTGATCGTCTCGACGGGCGGCATCACGCGGGCGACGGTCGACCAGACAGTGGTTTCCGTCGGGCCGTACATGTTCCACAACTCGCCGTCGGGAATCGCCGCGCAGAGGTCGGTGGCCAGCGTCGCGGGCAGCGCCTCGCCGCCGACGAACCACGCGCGCAGCCGGCGCAGGGCCGCCCGGGCGTCGGTATCGAGCAGCAGCATGCGCGCCATCGAAGGCGTGCACTGGAGGTGCGTCACCGCGTGGCGCGTCAGCAGATCGGCAATCGATTCGTCGGCCGGGGCCGTGGTGTTGGCCCTGTGGCGCAGCGCTGCCAGGTACGGCAGGTTTGCGAGCACGACGTCTGTCTCGACACCGAAGTCGATCAGGCACGCGACCTCGTCGACGCCAATCGTCTTGAGCCGATCGATCGTCGCCAGGCAGGTCTCCGGCCGTCCGAAGAGCCCGCTCGTCTCGTAGTAGCGCTCGAAGGAGTGCTCGACGAGCGCGTCGTAATCCTCCTCGGAGAGTGACGCGAAGATCTCGCTCGGGTTCTGCCCGCTGGCGCGGGCGGCAAAGGTCGGGAACGACTCGGCAAACGGCTTGACCAGATCGATCGACGTGCGCAGGTAGTCCATCAGCGGCTGTCGCACCGTCCGCCGCACGAACGCGTCATCGTCGGAGACGAGCGCGTGGAGCATCAGGACGACGTGGCCGGCGCCCTCGCGACCGGTGGCGCGCCAGGCCGCCCGGTACGCCGCGATCTTCGTGGCCAGCTCCTCGACGCTCTGCCCGAGGAGGTGCGTCAGCACGCCCGCGCCCGCGCGGGCCGCCGCTTCGAAAGTCTCGGGATTCCCGGCCGCCGTGATCCACACAGGGAGCTCCGGCTGGATCGGTCGCGGCAGGGTCTGGATCGCCTGCTCGATGCCGCGCGGGGTCGTGAACGTCACCGCCTCGCCGCGCCACAGCGCACGCACGGTCTCGAGGCTCTCGAACAGCACGCGCTTGCGCTCGGCGTAATTCTCCGGTCGCAGCACGAAGTCGTTCGGCTGCCAGCCTGACGCGAATGCGATGCCGACGCGCCCGCCGGAAATGTTGTCGACGACGCTCCATTCCTCGGCGACGCGCAGCGGATGGTGCAACGGCAGGACGCAGCTGCCGGCCCGGATGCCGACGCGCGTGGTGAGCGCCGCCACGGCGGCACCGGTCACGGCTGGATTCGGATAGAGGCCGCCGAATGCGTGAAAGTGACGCTCGGGGGTCCACACGGCGGAGAAGCCGTTCGCGTCCGCGAACGTGGCGCCCTCCAGCAGCAGCCGGTACTTGCGCCCGGAATCCTGCCCCTCGTCGGCGGAGAAGTAGAAGAGGCTGAAGTCGATCGGCTCGGGCCGTGTCGATGTCGAGGCAACGCGATGCGCGGCCGCCGCCGCGCCCGCGTACATGACGATGGTGAACCCGCGCGCGAGCGTCCAGAACAGTTCGAGCACCGAGATGTCGAACGAGATGCTCGTCACCGCCAGCCAGACGCCCGGGACGTCGTGCGGCACGCACGCATCCATGCCCGCGAAGAAGTTCGCCACCTGGCGGTGCTCGAGCATGACGCCCTTGGGCGTCCCGGTCGACCCGGAGGTGTAGATGAGATACGCGAGATCATCGGGCGCGGCGGTGCGGCCGATGGGCGCGGATGAAAGCGTCGCGATCGTCGCGGCCTCGCGCGAGAGCGAGACGACCCGCATGCCGTCGCCGAATCGCGAGGCCAGCGCGTCGTCCGCGATGACAGCGGTGATGGCGGCGTCGTGCGCGACGAACTGCAGGCGATCGGACGGGTAGTCCGGATCGAGCGGCACGTACGCGGCGCCGCTCTTGAGGATCGCGATCAGGCTGACGACGAGATCGGCGGAACGCGACAGGCAGACGCCGATGCGCGCGCCCGGTGCCGCACCTGTTGTCTTCAGGTGCCGGGCGAGGCGGTTCGCGCGTGCATCGAGCTCGGCATACGTCAGCGTCACGTCCGAGGCCACGAGGGCCACGGCGTCCGGCGTCGCCAGCGCCTGACGTTCGATCTGTTCGTGGATCGGCCCGGCGTCGTATGCCGCCGCCGTCTGGTTCCACGTTTCGAGCAGCGTGGTCCGCGTCTCATCGTCGAGCAGCGACACGCCGGCGACGGGCGCGTCGGTGGCAACGAGTCGCGAGGCGAACGACATCCACAGGCGATGGAGCCGCGTGAGCGCGTCGGTCGTGTAGAGCCCGCTCGATGCGTCCCACTCCATGTGTCCGTTCGCGGTGTCCGGCCTGACGACGAGGCTGGCGTCGGGGCGTGTCGTCGTATGACCATCGGGATCGAGCACGACGTGCGATCGCCACGCGGCGAACCCGCGCAGACCCGGCCGATCCGGGTAGCGGAGACAGACGTCGGTGAAGAACGTGCCGGACGCGCTCGCGCGTCGCGCGGCGGTCACGGCGTCGCGGACAGCGGACCAGGGCTGCGCGATGTCGATGGCGACGGGGATGCGGTCCGCAAGCAGCGGCAATCCTGCCTGTGGCGGTGGCGCCACGGCCAGCGGCAGCACCGCCGATGGACGGCCGCCGATGCGGATCAGGAATGCGGCCACCGACGCGACGATGGCGTCGTGGTCGAGGCCGGCCAGGTTGGCTGGGATAGCTGCACGTACGTGCGTGCGATCGTCAGGCGCCGCAGCCTGACCCGTGTCGCTGGCGAAGGGCAGGGCCAGTCTGTCGAGTGACGCGAGCGTGTCGAGCCAGTCCCGTTCGGCGCGGACGGCGTGACGCCGCGCGGCCACGTCGGGCACGAGGACGTGCGGCAACGTCAGGCGGCTCCCCGGGATCACCGAGGCCTCGGCGGCAAACACGGAGATGGGCAGCGGTTCGCCCGTGGGGCGTCCCAGGCCGGTGATCCGGAGGCGTCCGGCGCCCGTGCCGATGATCAGGCTGCCTGCGTCCGCCAGGTCGACCTGGCCCGGCACACCAGGCGCGGGATCGACCTCGGCGCTCGTCACGATGGCCGTCCCGGCCGCGGTCACCAGACGGCACACGCCGAACGGATTCGGATATGGGCCGAAGTCCGACGCGCGCACGAGCCGATCGATCTCCACCGCCGGTGCCGTCCAGTCGATCACCCCCACGGTCTCCGGGCGCTGGTGGCGTCCGAACACGGTGCGCTGTCCGGCATCCTGGGCAATTGGCGTCAGCCGGTCGTGGACGAGGTCGTCGACGAGGGTGGTGAACGCGGTCAGCCCGGCCTCGTAGCACCGGGCGTTGAGTCCGAAGGTCGTTTCGTGCGGCGGAATCTCGAAGGTCTGCTGGGTCAGCAGGCGGCCGGCATCGACGGCGGCCGTCATCTCGTGCCAGGTCACCCCGTACGAGGTCTCGCCCTGCAGCAGCGCCCAGACGGGCGCGTTCAGCCCGGCGTAGCGGGGCAGCGGACCGTCATGGAAGTTGATCGCCAGTTCGCGCGGGGCCGACAGGATCTCCGGGCCGAGCTTCTCGAGATTGACGATGCTGAACAGGTAGTCGAACGGCTGCGCGGCCAGGTGCGCCGCGAGACCGGGGCCGGCTGGCACGACCGGAATGGCGTGGGATCCGGCCCAGCGGACCACGGCCGGATCGGACGAGGCCACGCCGAGGATGGCGTGACCAGCGGTCAGGTACACGTCGGCGCAACGCGCCAGCAGGGAACCTTCGCCGATGAACCAGGCGCTCCGGGGGCGCGGCGCGTCAGTCACGTCTGTCTCCGTGGGGATGAGGGTCGGAATGTGCCGGGTGTCGTCGTGTGGTCGTGTCGCTCATGGCTGACGGCCGACGTGGCGGCACTGCTGCTCAATTGCTCAATCGGCACGCCAGTCGTGTCCGTGACGTCCGGGGAGCCGGGGGCGGGCGCCGCGAGTCTCGAGCCGGGGCGGCCGCACTTCCTGATAAGATGCCGCCCGTCACGTCGCAGCGCCACCATGAAGATCATCGTGACCGGCGGGGCCGGGTTTATCGGGGCCAACTTCCTGAATGGCCTGGTGCCCCGTTGCACCGACCACGTCTTCGTCAACGTCGACGCCCTGACGTACGCGGCCAATCCCGCCAGTCTCGAGGCGATCGCGACCCGGCCCAATTATAGCTTCGCGCGTGTGGACATCCGCGATCGCGCGGCCGTCGATCGGCTGTTCGCCCGCATCGAGCCGGATCTCGTCGTGCACTTCGCGGCCGAGAGTCACGTCGATCGCAGCATCCACAGTCCGCAGGCGTTCGTCGAGACGAACGTCATGGGGACCTTCAACCTGCTCGAGGCCTTCCGCGCCCTGCCGGATGTCGACCGCCGCCGGTTCCATCACGTGAGTACCGACGAGGTGTACGGCACGCTCGGCGCCGACGGCGCGTTCGTGGAGACGACGCCGTACGATCCGTCGAGTCCGTACTCCGCGTCGAAGGCGGCGTCCGATCACCTCGTGCGCGCGTACCATCGGACGTACGGCCTGCCCGTCACGATCTCGAACTGCTCGAACAACTACGGGCCGTACCAGTTTCCGGAGAAGCTGATCCCGTTGATGATCCTCAACGCCCTCGAGCGGAAGCCGCTGCCGGTCTACGGCCGCGGAGACAACGTGCGGGACTGGCTGTACGTCACCGATCACTGCGACGCCATCTGGCGGGTCATCAGGCACGGCCGCATCGGCGAGACCTACAACATCGGCGGTCGCAGCGAGCGCCGCAACCTCGATGTCGTCCATGCCGTCTGCGACGTCGTGGCCGAGTGCACGGGCGTATCCGCATCGACGCTGCGCGACCTGGTGACGTTCGTCCCCGACAGGCCGGGACACGATCACCGGTACGCGATCGATCCCGCGAAGATCGAACGCGAGTGCGGATTTTCGCCCGCCGAGACGTTCGAGACCGGACTGCGCAAGACCGTGCGGTTCTACCTCGACCACGAGGCCTGGGTGCGGGCGGTGCGGACCGGCGCCTATCGCGCCTGGATCGACAGCCACTACGCGGGGCGCGTGTGATCAGGAAAGGCATCATCCTGGCCGGGGGATCGGGCACCCGGCTCTATCCGCTCACACGCGCGGTCAGCAAGCAGTTGATGGCCGTGTACGACAAGCCGATGATCTACTACCCGCTGACCACGCTCATGCTCGCGGGGATTCGCGACGTGCTCGTGATCAGCACGCCGCAGGACCGGCCGCTGTTCGAGGCGCTGCTCGGCGATGGGACGGCGTGGGGCATGCGGCTGTCGTACGCCGTGCAGCCGAGCCCGGACGGTCTGGCCCAGGCGTTCCTGATCGGCGAGGCGTTCCTCGACGGGGAGGGCGCCGCGCTGGTGCTCGGCGACAATATCTTCTACGGGCAGGGCCTGCCGGACCTGTTCCAGCGCGCGGTCGCGTGCGAGCGGGGCGCGACGGTGTTCGCCTACGCGGTCCGTCACCCCGAAGCGTTCGGCGTGGTCGAGTTCGACGACGAGTGGCGGGCGATCAGCATCGAGGAAAAGCCCGCTCGTCCGCGATCGCCGTGGGCGTTGACGGGGCTGTACTTCTACGATCGCGACGTCGTGACCCGCGCGAAGCGGCTCGAGCCGTCGGCCCGCGGCGAACTCGAAATCGCCGACCTGAACCGTGCGTACCTCGAGGCGGGCACGCTGCGCGTCGAACGCTTCGGCCGCGGTACGGCCTGGCTCGATACCGGCACACCCGACGCGCTGCTGCAGGCCGCCAACTTCGTGCAGACGCTGCAGTCGCGCCAGGGGCTGCAGATCGCGAGTCCGGAAGAGGTCGCCTATCGCCAGGGCTGGATCTCGAAGGACGCACTGGTGGCGCAGGCCGAGGCGCTCGGGAAGGCCGGGTATGGCCAGTACCTCCTCGACGTGGCCCACGAGCGGGATCGACGATGACCGTGACCATCGAGGCCACGACGATTCCGGGCGTGCAGCTGATCGTCCCGGTGGTCCACGGCGATGCGCGCGGCTACCTGTTCGAATCGTGGCAGGTCGACCGCTATGCGGCGATCGGGCTGCCGACCCGCTTCGTGCAGGACAACGTCTCGCGATCGAGCGGCAGCGTGCTGCGCGGGCTGCACGTGCAGCACCCGTATCCGCAGGGCAAGCTGGTGCAGGTGCTCGATGGCGAGGTCTTCGACGTGGCCGTCGACGTGCGGAGGGGGTCGCCGACGTTCGGGCAGTGGGTCGGCTACCACCTGTCGTCGACCAATCACTTCCAGATTTACATCCCACCGGGTGTGGCGCACGGCTTCTGCGTGACCAGCGAGTCGGCCCTGCTCTCCTACAAGTGCACCGAGTTCTATCGACCCGACGCCGAGATCGCCATCGCGTGGAACGATCCCGCGATCGGCGTGGCGTGGCCGGTCGACGTGCCGATCCTGTCCCCCAGGGACGCCGCCGCGGGCCGGCTGGCTGATCTGGACGAGCAGTTGCCCCGGTGGTCGCGATGACCGAGACGACCGTGCGCGACGTCCTCAGCCGGTTCGAGGGCCGACGTGTCCTCGTCGTCGGCGATCCGATCCTCGACGAGTACGTCACGGGCGACTGCACCCGTCTGTCACCCGAAGCCCCGATTCCCGTCCTCAAAGTACACGGGGCGCGGCTGGTGCTCGGCGGCGCGGCGAACACGGCGGCCAACGTGGTGGCACTCGGCGGGCACGCAACGCTCGTCGGCGCGATTGGCGCGGACGAGGCCGGGCAGCGGCTGACGGCCCTCGCGCGGACGCACGGGATCGACACCGCGCTCGTCGAGGACGAGCGCGCCTCGCCGCGGAAGGTCCGCGCGCTCGGTGGGCATCAGCAGCTGCTGCGGCTCGACTACGAGGACGACAGGCCCGTCTCGCCCGGCACCGCCGGGGCCGTGCTCGCAGGCGTCCGCGAGCACCTCGCGACCGCGTCCGTTGTCGTCGTGTCCGACTACGCGAAGGGGCTCGTCGACGTGTCGTTCTGCCAGCAGGTGCTGGCCCTGGCGCGCGAGGCCCGCGTGCCGGTCGTGATCGATCCGCGGCCGCAGCACGCCGAGGCCTACGTCGGCTGCGAGTACCTGACGCCGAACTGGAAAGAGGCGCAGGCCCTGCTCGGAGATGTCGAGGCCGCGCCCTCGCCGGCAGCCATTGCCGACGTCGGCCGGCGGCTGGCCGGGCGGTTCGGCGCGCACGTCGTGCTGACGCTCGGATCGCTCGGCCTGCGCTTCTTCGGCCGCGATGGCCGCGCGCTGTTCGACGAGCCCGCGCAGGCGCGCGAGGTGTTCGACGTGAGCGGCGCGGGCGACACCGTGGTGGCGGCCTTCGCGCTCGCGCTGGCCGCGGGGGCCGATGTGCAGGTCGCCCTGCGGCTCGCCAACCTTGCGGCCGGCGTCGTGGTCGCCAAACTCGGCACGGCCACGGTCTCGCGCGCGGAGGTCCTGCAGGCCTCGGGCGCCGACGCGCTGGTCGATGGCGAGGTGCTGGCCGGCCGCATCCGCGAGGTGCGCGCGGCGGGGCGGCGCATCGGCGTGGTCACCGGCGTGTTCGAGACGCTGCACGCCGTCAATCTCGATCAACTGCGCGCCGTGCGCCGGACCGTCGACCTGCTCGTGATCGGCCTGCACGCCGGTGGCGGCAGCGATCCACGTCCCCGTGCACGTGTGCTCTCGAGCCTGCGCGACGTCGATCTGGTACACGTCACGGACGATCCCGACGGGTTCGTCGCGACGATTGCGCCCGACGTCCATCTGGCCGAGGAATCCGCACCCGTCCCCCGGAGTGTCCGACCATGATCGACGTCGGTCGCGAGATGCGACAGTCCATCGACGTGAAGACCGCGAGCCTGGCGCTGGCGCCGGTCATCGCCTCGGCCGGTACGCGGATCGTCGAGGCGCTGCAGCGTGGCGGCAAGATCCTCGTCTGCGGAAACGGCGGGTCGGCGGCCGACGCACAGCATTTCGCCACGGAACTCGTGGGCCGCTTCGAGCGCGAGCGCCGGGGCGTGCCCTGCCTGGCGTTGACGGCCGACTCGCTGCTGCTCACGGCCCTGGCCAACGATCACGGCTATCAGGCGGTGTTCGAGCGCCAGGTCCGGACGCTCGGAACGGCCGGTGACGTGCTGGTGGCCATCTCGACCTCGGGAGAGTCCGAGAGCGTGGTCAGGGCCGTGGCGGCGGCGCAGGCGATCGGGATGACGTGCATCGGCCTCGTTGGCCGCGGTGGCGGGCGGATCGCGCGGATGGCCGGCGTCGACGTCGTCTGCGTGCCGTCTGATCGGACCTGCAGGATTCAGGAGGTCCATACCTTGATCATCCACGTCTGGGCGCAGATGGTGGACGAGGCGCTGACCGCCGGAGACCCTGACAGGGACTGAGTGGACGGGCCGGGTCAGCGGGGCACGGCGCGGCCGACGGCTGGGCTGTTGCCGCGACGCGACGATCCCGGCGAGGTGGGTGGATCCTGTGTCGGATCGACGGGCGGCGCATCCGTGACGCGCAGGACGTGGATCAGCGGCCACTCGTCGTCCTGGGCCAGCACGCTGACGAACACGCGCTGCGTGGCCGCATCGTAGGCCACGCCCCCGACGAGTTTCTGCCCGCGCTCGAACGGCAGCGAGAACGTCCCTGCCGTCAGGGGCCGTGGATCCCATGGTGCCTGCTGTCCCGCGCCGACCGCAGCCAGATCGCTGGCGTCGTACACCCAGGCGTGCAGGGCGTACGGATAGCCGTGGACTCCCTGCCACGGCGCGTCGGGGTCGTAGCAGTAGATCGTGGAGCCGTCGGGAAGCGGCCGGCCGTGCAGCGCGCGCACGGACGTACCCGTGCCGTAGCAGAACGACCCGAGGCCGATGCGGCCGAAGAAGATCACGCGTCCGAGGCCGGCCGGGAACACGAGGCCGCCGACCTGGGTGGCGCCATTGAAGAGCGGACTGTTGCTCGACCATTCGCCGAGCGTTGCGTGTGCCTCGGGATACGCGAGCAGCGGCCTGATCGGGACGGGCGAGCGGCTGCCGACGTCCCGTGGATCGAACGCCGAGACCGCGGGGCCGTGGCTCGAGCGGGAGATCACGCTGACGCAGCAGAGGCCCGTCAGTGCGGGGCCGCCCAGGCGATTGCGCCACTCGGCGGGTACGGACGTCATGTAGCCGGCCACGAAGCCGGCCTGGCCCGTCTCGGTACCGAGCTGGAACGGACCGGACACCTGGCCGGTCCGGCCGACGCGGAAGTGGGACAGCGTCTGGACGCCGCCGCCGTCGTAGTAGAGCCACGCGGTCACGATCCAGTCGGAGCCGTCGCGCAGCAGGCCGCCGATCTTCGAGGTGTTCTCCCCCACCAGTCGTCGGCGTCCCTGGAGGATGTCCCGGAACGGCGTCAGTAGTTCGGCGGTGGCGAGATCCTCGATCGTCTGGCCGGTGCGGATGTCGGGAATCGAGATCTCGGCGACGAGCTGGTGGTGATCGTGGCCGACCAGCCAGAGCGACTGCCTGGTCTGATCGAACGTCAGTGCCGTCCCGCCGTACGCGAACGTCTCGATGTCACTCTCGGTGCGCGGGACGCGGAAGGCGCCTTCGTAGGCCAGCTGTACGCCGCCGAGCGGATCGGGTGAACGCTGCGCGGCCATCGGGCCGTGGATGCCAAGCAGCACGACGAGACTGACGACGGCCACGACGACGGACCGGCGCCACGAGTGCCGGTGCCGGGACCACGCGGGATGCGTCAGGCAGGCCATGGCTGGATAGAGGCGGCGCGGTCAGCCGTTGCCGCCGACCACCGCGCGCAGCGGTGGCCGCGAGTCGAATGATGACGAGCGGAAGCGCTGGAACGGCAGGTGGCAGTCGTGCTTGCGGAGGAAGGCCAGGAACCGCTTGTAGTCGCTGGCCGGCATGTTGAACCGCTCGACGAGCAAGCGGTAATTTCCGCGCGTCTCCTCGAGGCCCAGTTCGACGATGCGCCGGAGATCGGCGCGCGTGAGGTCACGCGACATGAACACCGGGTACACGGCCGTCCAGAAGGACTGGCCCTGGCGTCGCATCAGCGCGACGAATTCCTCGGCCGGCGACGGGCGCGCAGCGGACTCGGCCGCCGGGCTGCCCGGAAGTCGCGCGCCTGTCGCGTGTCCCAGCAGTTCGGTCGGCAGATCGGCCTGCGTGATGGCGCGCCCTGCGGTCTTCAGGACGACGCGTTCGATCACGTTCCGGAGTTCGCGGACGTTCCCCGGCCAGCGATGAGCGAGCAGCGTCTCGGTGGCCTCGGCGGTAATCTCGGCCGGCGGGAGGCGGTGCTGCTGTGCGTACCACGTCATGTAGTACTGCACGAGTGGCCGGATGTCGTCGACGCGTTCGCGCAGTGGCGGCACGTGCAGACGGATGACGTTCAGACGGAAGTAGAGATCCTCGCGGAAGCCCCCTGACGCGATTTCCTGTTCGAGGTTCCTGTTGGTCGCCGTGATCAGGCGGACGTTCACGCGCGTGTGCGCCCTGTCGGCCCCGATGCGCTGAATCTCGCCGGTCTCGAGGAACCGGAGCAGGACCACCTGCATCCGCATGCTCATCTCGCCGACTTCGTCGAGGAAGACCGTCCCGTTCGGTGCGGTCTCGAGCAGCCCCGGCTTGTCGCGGTACGCGCCCGTGAAGCTGCCTTTCATGTGGCCGAACAGTTCGGACTCGAGCAGCGAATCGGGGAGGCCGGCACAGTTGAGCGTCACCATCGGTGCCGAGGCCCGCGGACTGCGCGTGTGGATCAGCCGGGCGATGACTTCCTTGCCCACACCGGTCTCGCCGGTGATCAGGACCTTGGCATCAGACCGCGCCGCGCTGTCGACATCGGCTTCCAGCGCCCGCATCGCATCGCTCCTGGCGATGAAACGTGGTTCCTGAGGGCGGGACGGGAGGGACACGGGCTGGCGTCCTTTCTGGGGGAGCTGATGGGTTTGTCTGATCCTGTGTGACTTTTGTCCAGGATTCCGGATCCTAATGGGAATGCCGGCCATCGTCAACGGTTTCGCGAGCCGTGTGATGTCGCCAACGTCATATTTTTGTGTGACTTACATAATTGTTGTGAGTCACGAGCCCCGTGTCGGTCGGCCGACACCAGCCGATCCGTCCTGTGGCATAATCTCTGATTCGGGAGACTTTGTTCTCTCGTTCGCTCGTCGGTTCGGGCATTCGCTCCGACCAGCAATCGGCGGTGGACGCCTCCCCTTGAGGTCTTAAGCAGTTGTGGACGAAGGTGATAGGGCCTGAGGCGGCCGCGGGCATGGGGGCCGGCCGTGTCCTTGCAGTTCCGATTCAAGGCGGAGATAGGTCCGCCGATTGGCTGACTCGGATTCTCGTGAACTGCGATGCGCCACTACGGTCCCATTGACATCATCGGCAAGAGCCGTGCGATTACCGAGTTGAAAGCGGAGATCGATCGCGTCGCGCGATCGGACGCCAAGGTGCTCATCACCGGCGAAAGCGGCACGGGTAAGGAAGTGGTCGCCCGGGCCATCAACGCTGCCAGTCCCCGGGCCCAGCAGCCGTTCGTGCCCGTCAACTGTGCCGGCATTCCGGAGACCCTGCTCGAGTCGGAGTTGTTCGGCCACGTGAAGGGCAGCTTCACGGGCGCGTACCGCGACAAGCCGGGCAAGCTCGAGATGTCCGACAACGGCACGATCTTCCTCGACGAGATCGGCGAGATGACCCTGCGGATGCAGGGCCTGCTGCTCCGGTTCCTCGAAACCGGCGAGATCCAGAAGGTCGGGGCGGAGCGGCCGACCAACGTCACCAACGTGCGCGTCGTCACCGCGACGAACCGGAACCTGAGGGACCTGATCGGGCAGGGCCTGTTCCGCGAGGATCTCTACTACCGCATCAACGTCATCCACATTGTCGTGCCGCCGCTGCGCGAGCGCCGCGAGGATGTGCCGCTGCTCGTCGAGCACTTCCTGCGGCGATTCACGTCGCTGCCGCTGCACGGGCACGGAAACGGCAGCGGGGTCGGCCTCACCAATGGAGGGCAGGCCCTGGCGATGGCGGCAGACTTCAGCCCGGTCAAGGCCATTGCCCCGGATGCCCTGGCGGCGCTGTGCGACTATCACTGGCCCGGCAACGTCCGCCAGGTCGAGAACGTCGTGGAGCGGCTGGTGGTCACCGGTCGCCGGGAGGTGATTCAGCTCGACGACCTGTCGCCGGAGATTCGCGTGCCCGGCCAGCTGCACATGCGGCCGCGGCGGGAACGACGCCGGACGATTGCCGACGAGCTGTTCAAGAAGCTCCGCGAAGACGGCGAGTCGTTCTGGACCGCCGTGTATCCGCTCTACATGAATCGCGAGATCACGCGCGGCAACGTGCGCGATCTCGTGCACAAGGGGCTCGAGGAAGCGCGGGGCAACTACAAGATCGTCCTGCGGCTGTTCAACATGGAGCCGACCGACTACAAGCGTTTTCTCAACTTCCTGAGGAAGCACGACTGTCAATTGCCGTTCAAGGAATACCGCTGATGCGAGACAGGGTGATGCAGAACAGAGGAACCGTGGTTCGGGGCGTGATCGTGGGCGGGCTCGTCGTCGCGTTGACGGGAGTAGCGCCCGTCCTGGCGGCACAGGCGCCAGCGCCGGCACCGCCGCCGGCGGCCGTCGCCCCGTCCGAGACCGATGGCCCGAAGCTGCCGGCCGACTACGTCATTGGCGTGGCTGACGCGCTCGACGTGCGGTTCTGGGGACACGACAACATGACGTCGACGGTCGTCGTGCGGCCCGACGGCCGCATCTCGCTCCCGCTGCTCAACGACGTGGAGGTGGCCGGCCTGACGCCCGACCAGCTGCGGGATCGCCTGACCACGGCGGGTGCCAAGTTCTTCACCGACGCCCCGGCCTTCGTGACCGTCCGCGAGATCAACAGCCGGCAGGTGTTCGTCACCGGCATGGTCGCCAATCCGGGATCGTTCCCCCTGGGCGGCGGGATGCGCGTGCTGCAGCTGATTGCGCTGGCGGGCGGACTCAACGAGTACGCCAACCGCAGCAAAATCAGCGTCATCCGTGACGAGGGCTCGAAGCAGGTGCGGCTCCCGTTCAATTACGACCAGATCCGGAACGGGCGGAACCTCGAGCAGAACATCGAACTGCGCCCGGGCGATACGGTGCTCGTCCCGTGAGGCACCGACGGACCGAACCCGTCGTGCGCGTGGCCGTGCTGGCATTCGCCGCCTGGGCCGTGTGCGTCGTGGGCGCACGGCCGGTTGCCGCTCAGGGGCCCCAGCGTCCCGATCCCCGATCGGAGCGCCCGAATCGTGCCCTGTTCGGCGGTGGCCTCGGCGACGTCGAACAGGTGCTGACGATCAGCGGATCGGCTGGCGCCAGCGCCGACTGGTTCTCGACCGGTGCGGCGATCGATCCCGAGACACCCGTCGGCCTGCCGGATGGACGTCTGCCGTCGGCCGAGTGGACGGGCGGTGTGGGCTACTCGACCACCGGCCGTCGCCTGGCGTTCCAGGCGTCGGGTGGCCTTGGCGGCCGGAAGATCCTGCGCCAGAGTCGGCCGGTCCTTGTCGGCAACAACGCGACAGCCGCTGTGCAGTATCAACTCGGCCGGACGACGACGCTCTCGGCCAGGGGCGCGCATCTCGATGAGCCGGTGTCGATCTCCAGTCTGTTGCCGGGGGCGTTCGGCGGCATCGGCACGGTCCTGCCCATCGACTACGCGCCGGGCTCCGAGGTCTCGAGCACGCTCACGCAGGACGCGAGCGTCCAGATCGCGCAGCAGGTGGCGCGCGGGACGTCCGTGATGGGCACGTTTTTCTACAGGCGCGCCCGCCTGGCCGGCACGACCTTCGAGCGGTCGAGCCGCACGATCACCGTCGGCGTCTCGCAGCGCGTGAGCCGGTACCTGGCGCTGCGCGCCGCGTACGGGCGCGGCCTGTCGAGTGGCGGGGAAGAGACGGCCGACGAGACCTACACCTACGATTTCTCCAGTCACATCATCGACGTCGGGATCGACTTCCTGCGGCCGTGGTCGCTGACGCGGCGGACGCAGCTCGACGTACGGACCGGCACCACGGCGCTCTCCGACGGCGGGCGCACGCAGTATGCCCTGACGGGTTCGGCGACGCTGAGCCACGAGGTCGGACGCACGGGGCTGCTGGCCGCCACCTACGCGCGCCAGGCGGATTTCCTGGAAACGCTTCGCGCGCCGGCGATTTCCGACACGGCGACACTGCAGTGGTCGAGTCTGCTCGGTCGCCGCGTCGAACTGCGGGCATCGACCGCGCTCTCGTTCGGCACGATCGGACTCGGTTCGAACGGCAGCGACTATCGCGCGTCTGCCAGCCGGGCCGGCATGACGGTCGGCCTGAACCGATATCTCGGCCTCACCGTCGATTACGCGTACGACCGCTATCGCCTCGATGACGTCCGTGCGATCCCCGTCGCGTTCAACGGACACTTCAACCGTTCGGGGATCCGGGCCGTCGTCGATGTCTGGGCGCCGGTGTTCTATCGAAGGGGACGAAATGCTACCCGGTAAGACCTACACTCCCGAGGACGTCCTGGCGATCGTCCGTAAGCGCATCTGGCTCCTGCTCGTGCCGATGGCGGTCGTGACAGCCATCGTCGCGCTGCTGGCCCAGCGGCTGCCGAACGTCTACCGCGCCGAGACGCAGGTGCTCGTGGTCGCCCAGCGCGTGCCCGACACCATCGTCCGTAACACGGTGACGACGCGGATCGAAGACCGGCTGCAGACGATCAATCCGATCATCCAGAGCCGGACGCGCCTCGAGCGGATCATTCTCGACTTCGACCTGTACCCGAACGAGCGTCGCATCTGGGTCATGGAAGATGTCGTCGCGCTGATGCGCCGGAACATCGACGTACAGGTGTCGCGCGGCGACGCCTTCCGGATCACGTACACGGGCAGCGAACCGCAGAAGGTGCGCGACGTCACGAACCGGCTCGCCGGCCTCTACATCGACGAGAGCCTGCGCGATCGCGAGGCGCTGGCCGACAGCACCGATCAGTTCCTGGAATCGCAGTTGAAGGACGTCGAACGCCGGCTGCTCGAGAAGGAGCGTCTGCTCGCCGAGTACCGGTCGCGCCACGCGGGCGAGCTCCCGTCGCAGTTCGAAGCCAACCTGCAGCAGTTGCGCAACGCGCAGGCCCAGGTGCAGACGGCCGCCGACACGGCCAACAGGCAGCAGGAGCGTCGGATCCTCGTCGAGCGGCAGATTGCCGAGCTCGAGGCCGCGCCATCGACAGAGGTGCCGTCGATGACGACCGATGCCGGCGGTACGCAGGTCGAGGTCGGCAACACGGCCCAGCAGTTGGCGACCGCGCAGGCGCTGTTCGCGGATCAGGAGACCCGCTTCCGGCCCGGCCATCCCGATCTCGAGGCGACGCGTCGGCGTGTGGCCGAACTGCAGGCGCGCCTGCAGTCGGAGATGTCGGCGGGCGGGAGCGCCGAGGTACTGCCATCGCCGGCCGAGGTCGCGCGTCAGCGGCGCCTCACACAGCTCCGCAACGACCTGGCGGAGATCGATCGCCAGATCGCGCGGTCTCGCGACGACCAGGGACGGTTTACGGCCGCGGCTCAGGAGGCCGAACGCCGGCTCGAGGCGGTGCCGATGCGCGAGTCCGAACTCGTCGAACTGTCGCGCGACTACAGCACGCTCGACGCGTTGTACAAGAGCCTCGCGGCGCGGAAGGAAGATGCGCGGATTTCGGCCAACCTGGAGCGTCGCCAGATCGGCGAGCAGTTCCAGATCCTCGATCCGGCCCAGTTGCCCGAACGGCCGATCAGCCCGAACCGGCAGCAGATCATCCTCGTGGCCCTGATGGCAACGCTCGTCATCGGCGTGGCCATCGCCGGCGTGCTCGAGTACCGCGATCGCGGCCTGCACACGGAGGACGATGTGGCCTCGGTGCTGGAACTCCCCGTGCTCGCCGTCGTCCCGCGGATGCAGACGGAGGCGGAAAGGACCCGCCAGCGCCTGCGACGCCTGCTGCTCAACGTCACGTGTACGCTGGTCGTGATCGGCGGGCTGGCGACCGTGGTGTACACGCTGGTGGCGTGAGGCGCAGATGTACGAGGCCTTCTTCGAACTGTCGGCGCGGCCTTTCGATCTCACGCCGAGCCCGAAGTTCCTGGTGCTGACCGATTCGCATCGCGAGGCCCTCAGGAACCTCGAGTACGCCATCGCGAGCCGGAAGGGTGTCACGCTGCTCGTGGGCGATGCCGGGGCCGGCAAGACCACGGTGATTCGTGCCGCCCTCGAGGCTCAGCCGTCGACCGTGCACTGCGTGCACCTGAACAATCCGGCGCTGACGCGTGACGAGTTCGTCGAGCTGCTGGCCGCGCGCTTCGGATTGTCGGCCCGTGCCTCGGGATCGAAGAGCCAGCTGCTCCTGGAACTCGAGACGCTTCTCCGGGACCGGCACGCGGCGGGGGAGACGACGGTCCTGGTGGTCGACGAAGCGCAGAGCCTCTCCCTGGAACTGCTCGAGGAGATCCGGCTGCTGGCCAACATCGAGACGGACACCGAGAAGCTCGTGTCGGTGATTCTGGCGGGACAGCCCGAGCTGGCCGATCGACTGAACGATCCGAGCCTGCGGCAGTTGAAGCAGCGTGTGGCCCTGCGGTGCACGATCCGGTTGCTGACCGCGGCCGAGACCGAGGTCTACATCGCGTGCCGGATCCACGCGGCCGGCGGCAAGGCGTCGCTCGCGTTCACGCGGGAGGCGGTGCGCCGCATCCACGAGGCGTCGCGCGGCCTGCCGCGCGTCATCAACGTGCTCGGCGACAATGCGCTGCTCGGCGGGTTCGCCGCGGGCGTGCGGCCGGTGACGGCCGAGATCGTCGAGGACGTGTGTCGCGATTTCGATTTCGGGCTGGTGACGGAGCGCCACGGTCCGGCCGTGGCGCCGCCGGTGCCCGGCAGCGACCGGTCCGCCGCGTCCGATGGGCCTGGGGGGCCGTCCTCCGAGGTCCCGTCGGCCACGCCGCGCGAGGGCCAGGGCGACCTGTTTGGATCGTTCGCCCGGCGGCGACGGAAGTTCTCGTTCTTCTGGGGTTGAAGGGAGCGTTTGGATGGGCCGCGTTGATGAAGCCATGCGTCGTGCCGCGGAGGCACGACAGCCGATCAGTCCGGACGCGGGGGATGCCGCCGGGGGCCCGACCGTCGGCTGGCCAGCAGCGCCCGCGCCGGTCGAGGCGTTCTCGTCCGAGGGCGCCGAGCGGCCCCGGCCGCGACCGGTGACCACGGTGCCGGAGATTCTGCCGTCACGTCCGCCGGCGTCCGGGGCGCCATCGTCGCCTGTCGGCGAGCGGATTGCCGCGGATCTCGCGAACAAGATCGTGGTCGACAGCGGGATGGATGCGGGATCGCGCGAGCAGTATCGCCGGATGGCGGCCACGCTCCACGCTCTGCAGGCCGAGTCGGGCCTGCGGGTCATCACGGTGGCCAGTGCGATGCCGGGCGAGGGAAAGACGCTCACGGCGGCCAATCTGGCGCTGACGTTGAGCGAGTCCTACCAGCGGAAGGTGCTGCTCATCGATGGCGACCTGCGCAAGCCGTCGCAGCACGCGGTCTTCGGCCTGCCGGTGTCGCCGGGCCTGACCGAGGGTGTGGTGGGGACGGACGCGGCGCTCTCGCTCCACCGGGTGTCGCCGACGCTGACGGTCATCACCGCGGGCGAGCCGACAGACGATCCGATGGTGACGCTCGCTGCCGAACGGATGCAGGCGTTGATCACCGAGGCCCGCGAGCAGTTCGACTGGATCGTCATCGATACGCCACCTGTGGGACTGCTGCCCGATGCCGGCCTCATCAGTGGTCTGGCCGACGGCACCGTGGTCGTCGTCCGTGCCGATGCCACCCAGTACGATTTCGTGCAGCGGTCCATTGCGGAGCTCGGCCGGGAACGCATCCTGGGTGTGGTGCTGAATCTGGCGACGCCGCCGACCGACGTGCGGTACGGCGCGAACTACGGCCGGTACGCGGAGCGGACATCGCCCCCCGGGCGGCGCTGACGGTCGAGGTCCATGCAACGCATCACGCTCAGAAGTGCCACGTTCGTCGTCCTCGAGGGGCTCCTGATCGTCGGGGCCGCCATCGTGGCGCTGTACGTGCGGATGGGCGAGGATGCCGGGCCCCTGATGGCCGACGGCGGCGTGTGGAAGCTGGTGCTGATTGCCGCGGTCACGCAGGCGTGCCTCTACTACGCCGACCTCTACAACCAGCGGCTCGTGACCGATCGCCGCGAGTTCTTCATTCGCGTACTGCAGGCCGTCGGCGGTGCGGCCGTCGTGCTGGCCGGGCTGTACTTCTGGTTCCCGTCACTCATCATCGGCCGTGGCGTGTTCCTCGTGGCGGCCGTGCTGATCGTGCTGATCGTGCCGGGATGGCGGATCGCCTTTCAGTGGCTGAGCGGATACGTGGGGCCGCGCGAGCGGTTACTGCTGGTCGGCGCGAGTCCGGCGGCCATCGTCCTGGCGCGGGAACTCGACGAACGCCGCCACGATCTTGGCGTCGAGATCGTCGGGTTCGTCGATGTCGGCGGCGACACGGCGGCGATTGCCGAAGCCGGCCAGGCCGTCCTCGGGACGATCGAGGATATTCCGTCGATCGTCAGGGCCCGCGGCGTCGATCGCGTCGTCGTCAGCCTGGCCGATGCCCGCGGCAAGCTGCCGATGGAAAAGCTGCTCGAGATGAAGCTCGACGGCGTCACCTTCGATCACCTGCCATCGGTCTACGAGGAGTACACCGGGAAGATCGCCGTCGAGAACCTGCGGCCGAGCTGGCTGATCTTCTCCGCCGGGTTCCGGCGCAGCCGGACGATTGCCGCACTGAAGCGGACGATGGACGTCTGGATCGCCGCGAGCGGCCTCGTCATCGGCGCTCCGCTGCTGCTGCTGGTGGCCGTGCTCGTGCGCCTGACGTCGCCGGGGCCGATCCTCTATCACCAGCGCCGGGTCGGATTGCGCGGCCATATCTTCTTCGTGCACAAGTTCCGGAGCATGCGACAGGACGCCGAGGCAACCACCGGGGCGGTGTGGGCCTCGCCGACAGGAGACAGCCGCGTGACGCCGATCGGGCGGTTCATGCGCAAGACGCGCATCGACGAACTGCCGCAGTTGTGGAACATCCTCAAGGGCGAGATGAGCTTCGTCGGTCCCCGCCCGGAACGGCCGGAGTTCGTCACCGACCTGACGCGCGTCATCCCGTACTACGGCCAGCGCCACATCGTCCGGCCCGGACTGACCGGCTGGGCGCAGGTGTGTTACACCTACGGGGCCAGCACCGAGGACGCGCTGCAGAAGTTGCAGTACGACCTCTACTACATCAAGAACCTGTCGGTCTGGCTCGACTTCTACATCATGTTCGAGACCATCAAGACCGTCGTGCTCAGGAAGGGAGCGTGAGGTGATTGCCGCCGACCATGACCGTGCGTCAGACGAGCCCATCGTCAACGCGATGAGCATCGACGTGGAGGACTACTTTCACGTCAGCGTCTTCGACGGGCTGGTGCCCCGTTCGCAGTGGGACTCGATGGAGAGCCGGGTGAAGGCCAACACCCTCCGGCTGCTCGAGATCTTCGACGAGTTCAAGGTGCGATCGACGTTCTTCGTCCTGGGCTGGGTCGGGCGGCGGCATCCGGATCTCGTGTCGACGATTGCGCGTGCGGGGCACGAGGTGGCCTCGCACGGCTACGCGCACCGGCTCATCTACGACCAGACGCCGGCCGCCTTCCGCGAGGACGTCCGCCGAGCGAAAGGCCTCCTGGAGGAGGCGGCGGGGCGTGTGGTCTGCGGCTACAGGGCCCCCAGCTATTCGATCACGCCGCGATCGCTGTGGGCGCTCGATATCCTGGCCGAGGAAGGCTACACGTACGACTCGAGCATCTTCCCGATCAGACACGATCGCTACGGCATTCCCGTCTCGGGCCGGCGACCCTACCGGATCGTCCGCGGCACGCGTTCACTCATCGAGGTGCCCGGATCGACGACGAAGGTCGGGCCGGTGAACCTGCCGGTGGCCGGCGGCGGATACTTCCGCCTGCTGCCGTACTGGTGGACGCGCTGGGGGATCTCGCGCGTCAACAGGCTGGAGCATCGGCCGGCGGTGTTCTACCTGCACCCGTGGGAAATCGATCCCGGACAACCGCGGCTGCCGGCCGGCCGGCTCGGCCGCTTCCGCCACTATCGCAACATCGAGCACACGGAAGCGCGGCTGCGGCAACTGCTGACCGACTTCCGGTTCGATGCCGTCGACACCATCGTCTCGCGTGCCTGCGAGGCCGGCTACGGTGCGGCGACGACCCCGGCGCTGCCGTACTCCTGGTGACGCCGCCCGTGTCTTTTTCTGTGGACGCGGGGCCGGAGGCCGACCTGCGCGAGGTGGCCCCGGGCGTGACGGTGCAGGCGGCCACCGACGGCGTGGCCTGGAATGCCTTCGTTGCGGCGCATCCGGCCGGCACCGTCGATCACCTGTGGCAATGGCGTCACGTGATCGCCGACGCGCTCGGTCACGAGAGTCTCTACCTCGAGGCCCGTCGTGCCACGACCGTCGTCGGTGTGCTGCCCCTCGTTCTCGTCCGATCGCGGATCTTCGGTCGCAGCGTGATCTCGCTGCCGTTCCTCAACTACGGCGGCATCCTGGCGGACGGCAACGATCCCGACGTCGTGCAGGCGCTGATCGACGCGGCGCGCGACGCGGCGTCGCGATTCGGCGGCAGTCACGTGGAACTGCGCCACACGAGGCGGCAGAGCGCGACGCTGCCGTGCCGCCAGCACAAGCTGGCGATGCTGCGCGATCTGCCCGCGTCGTCCGAGACGCTCTGGACGGCCCTCGATCGGAAGGTCCGCAACCAGGTCCGGAAGGCACAGAAGGCGGAATTGACCGTGGCGTCTGGCGGCGTCGAACTGGTCGACGAGTTCTACGACGTATTCAGCCGCAACATGCGCGATCTGGGAACGCCCGTCTATCCGAAGGCGCTCTTCACGCTGACGCTCCAGACGTTCGCCCGCGAAGCGCGTGTGGTCGTGGTGCGTCACGGCCGGCAGACGGCCGCGGCCGGCATCAGTCTCACGTTCGGCCGCACGGTCCTCAACCCGTGGGCCTCGTCGCTCCGCGAGCTCCGGCCGCTCTGTCCGAACATGCTGCTGTACTGGACGCTGCTCGAGCAGGCCGTCGCGGATGGCGCCGAGGTCTTCGACTTCGGCCGGTCGTCCCCGGGCGCCGGCACGCACCAGTTCAAGCTCCAGTGGGGGGCCGTCGAACACCCCCTGTGCTGGGAATACGTGCTGTTGTCGCGGCCCGAGCCGCCGGATCAGGGCCCGTCGAATGCGAAGTTCGATCGCGCGATCGCGATCTGGCAGCGCCTGCCGCTCGGGATCGCCAACCGTCTCGGTCCGATCGTCGCGAAGCACCTGCCCTGACAGCGCGTCACCCGCGCCGGCGGATCACGCAGACGTCGTCGTGTCCCGGCGATCGCGCAGCACACGCGCCGGCACGCCGGCCGCGATGCTGTAGTCGGGAACGGGCCGCGTGACGACGCTGCCCGCGGCGATGACGCAGTGGCGACCGACGTCGGCCAGGACGATGGCGCCGCTGCCGACCCACGTCCCTTCGCCAATCCGCACCATCACGCGTTGCCCCGGCTGCTCGCGAATTGGCACGTCGAGGCGCGCGGTGCCGTGCGTGTCGGGGCCGCTCGGGATCTGGACCCCGGAGGCGATGAGCACGTCGCGTTCGAGGTGGACGAGGCCGAGATGGCACCCGGGGCCCACGTAGACGTGCGCGTCGATGCGCGTCTCGGCCTGGCTCAGGATGGTGCCGAAGTGCACACTGGCCGTCGGGTGGAACGACGCGAGGACGCGTGCGAGGAACGCGCCCCGCAGGTACGAGCCGGACAGGCCCGGCAGCCACGCGAGCGCCTGGGTCGATCCTTCCAGTGCCCGATCGGCCCCCAGGACGCGGCGTCGCAGCGCGTACGACAGCAGGCTCGGCGCAACGACGACCGTGGCCAGGGCGCGTGCGGTGAGCTTGAGCGCGTCACGCATGGGCGAGTTCCGCATAGATGGCCTCGAGACGACGGGTCCGGGCCTCGAACGAGAGCACCGTTTCGATGCGCTGCCTGGCGGCGGCCGCCATCTCGCGTGCGCGATCGGGGTGCGACAGCGCGTCGATCATGGCAGCGGCCAGCGCCGCGGCGTCGTGTCTCGGCACCAGCAGCCCCTCTCGACCATCTGTGAAGAGTTCGGCCGTGCCGCCGGCGTCGGTCGCCACGAGCGGTGTGCCCAGCGCCATGGCTTCGAGGACCGCGTTCGGCGTGCCCTCGTACTCGGATGCCTGGACGAACAGATCGAACGCACTGTGCAGATCGACGATGTCCGTGCGATGACCGGTGAAGATGACGCGGTCTGTCAGGTCGAGCGCCCGGGCCTGCTCGCGCAACGCCGGCAGCAGGCTGCCGTCACCGACAATGGCGAGGCGGAGACGCGGGACGGACGAGGCGACACGCGCCGTGGCCTCGAGCAGCAGGTCGAAGCGCTTCTGGCGCTCGACGCGACCGACGGCGCCCACGAGGATCTCGTCCGGAGCGACGCCGAGCGCGGCACGAACGCCGGCCGCGCGATCGGGCTGCCGGCGGAATGCCGCCGGATCGATGCCATTCAGGATGACTGTCACCCGATCGGATTTTGCGCCGGCGGCGAGCAGCGTGGTGCGGATCTCGCTCGAGACGGCAATCACGCGCGGGAATCGTGCGAGCAGCCAGCGATCGACGGGATAGTAGAGCCGGCGTTCCCGCGGGCTCTGGCCCGTCCACCCGTGCGCGGTCGCCAGCGGGATCACACCGGTTCGTCGCCGGAGGTAGAGCGCGATCGCGTCCGTTTTGTAGTCGTGCGCGTGCACGATGTCGAAGCCGCCGTCCCTGACGATGGCCGCGAGCGGCGCGAGGACGGCGAGATCGAGCGAATGCCGCTCGCGCACTTCGACGTAGTCGACGCCGAGCGCGCGGGCGCGCGTGTCGAGATCGAACTGCTGATCGCGCGCGTCCCTGATGTAGCAGACCCGTACGTCGTACCGGTCGCGATCGGTCTGTGCGGCACCGAGCAGGATCGTCTTTTCCGGACCGCCGCCCGGACCGGTCACGCTGCGGAGTTCGAGGACGCGGATGCGTCGGCGTGTCACGGTCGTCGTCCTTCGGCCGCCCGACGCAGGATGTCGGCCAGCGGTCCCAGCTGGCGCGACCAGGTGAGTCCGGTGACGTCCGCGCGGCCGGCGAATGCGCGTCGTGCGTCCGGCGACAGCGCCAGCAGGTCGACCATGGCCGCGGCCAGCGTCTCCGGCGTCTCGGCCGCCACGCAGGCCGGGCGCAGCGCGTCGGGCAGGCTCGCCATGATGTTCGGTGTGACGACGGTCGGCAGGCCGGCGGCGACGGCTTCGAGCACCTTGTTCTGGATGCCACGCGCCGTGACGATGGGCGCCGCGGCCACGGCCGCAGACCAGAGATACGGCCGGACGTCGGGTACGGCGCCCGTCACTTCGATCCCGAGGGCCGGATCCGCCAGCGCCTGCACCCGCGGCGTGGGTGCGGCCCCGACGATCGCGAGCGTCGCATCAGGTCTGACGCGCCGTACGTGCGGCCAGATCTCGCGCGCGAGCCAGGACGCGGCTTCCTCGTTCGGCGCATAGTTCATCACGCCGCAGATGACGACGCGGGCATCGGCCGCCGGCGGATTCGGTGGGGCGAGGGCGTCGACGTCTACGCCGTTGGGCACCACGGTGATCGGTGCGCCTGGAGCGAGGGCCGCCAGTTCCGCGCGTTCCCGCTCCGTGACGACGAGCGTTTCGCGTGCGGCACGCGTGGCCATCGACTCGAACGCGGCCAGCCGCGAGGCTTCGCGCTTGTAGATCCACGACATCGGTGGTGATGCCACCCGTGACAGGGCACGCCACTTCGCGGAATCGACGTCGACCATGTCGAGGACGAACGGCAGGCCCGCCAGCGGTGGCTCCAGGGCCAGCCGCGCCATGCCCGAGCAGTAGGCCAGCACGACGTCGGGCGGGCGCCGGGCCACGGCCGTGGCGAGCGCCGTCCGCAGGCCGGGGCCATCGAGCATCACGTGTGTGAGCGGGCGGGGCGTGGGCAGGGCGGTGACCGCGCGCAGGCGATTCCGCCACGTTGGTACGCGCACCAGCTCGCAGGAGGCCGCCAGCCCGTCCAGATCCGGTCCGCGTGCTGCTTCGTCCTCGTCGTGCACCAGCGAGACGACGTCGACGACGGCCTGTCCGGCCAGCGTGCGGAGCATATGGAACGCGCGCACCCGATCCCCGCGGTTGGGGGCGTAGGGGAGCCGGTGCGTGAGGAAGAGGACGTTCAAGATGGCGAGATCCGCGCGCAGGCAGGTGGCACATCGCCCGCGCCGGCCGATGTTACTATGAGCCTGCTGAAAAGCGCAGGTATCCCGCGCGTGTCTGCGACTGCCACGATCGGTCGGCCGTCCGACGAGCTTCCTGGACGGATCTGGCAGTAATGACGACCCACGACATGCCGCCCGCGTCGATCCTCGCCGTCACGAGTGAAGTGCCCTGGCCGTTGACGAGCGGCGGCCGGTTGCGGACCTATCATCTGCTGCGACAACTGGCGCAGGTCCATCGCGTGACGCTCGTCGTGCCGATCGCCGGCGCCGCGGCGACCGCCGGTGACGCCCTGCGTGCCGCGGGCATCGACCTGCGTGTCGTCGCGTGCGGCATGGGCGGTCCCGTGCGCCAGGGCACGGCGGCGTTGTCGGCGCTGCTCAGGTCCGAGCCGTACGTGATGTACCGACGCCATCGCCATCAGGCAGTGGCCCGGGCGCTGCCGCGTGTGGCCAGCGACGTGGCGGCCGACGTGTTGTATTTCGATCATCTCGATGGCTTTGCGTATCCCGACGTCCCGGGTACGGCCGTGGTCGGTGATCTGCACAACGTGTATTCGATGCTGCTGGCCCGGACCGCCGCCGAAGAACGCCGGCCGATCTGGCGGCCGTATCTCGCGCGCGAGGCGCGCCTGCTCGCGCGTGCGGAAGCCGCCGCGGCAAATCGCGCGCGGTTGCTGTTCAGCGTCTCGGCACAGGAGCAGCGGCACTTTGCCGCGCTGGGATCGGCCCGCGTCGAGATCGTCCCGAACGGCGTCGACTGCGCGGCGTATGCCAACCTGCCGGTCGGGCGTCGGGGCGCGCCGGTGGTGATGTTCCTCGGCGCCCTGTCGTGGGCGCCCAACGCGACGGCAGCCGAGTTCCTGGCACACGACGTCCTGCCGCAACTGCGCACGCACGTCCCCGGCGTCGTGCTCCGTATCGTCGGTCGGGATCCGGGGCCGAGAATCCTGCGACTGGCCGACGATCCAGCCATCGATATCGCGGGGTCGGTCCCCGACGTGATGCCGTACCTGCGGGAGTCGACGGTGCTTGCCGTTCCGCTCGGCGCCGGGGGTGGCACGCGGCTGAAGATCCTCGAAGCGTTCGCCGCGGGCATCCCTGTCGTCAGCACGCCCATCGGGTGCGAAGGGATTGACGCGGTCGACGGCGAGCACCTGGTCGTGGCCGAATTGCCGGAGTTCACCGAGGCGATTGCGCGTGTCCTGCGCGAGCCCGAACGCGCGGCCCGCATGGCGGCCGCCGCGCGACGACTCGTGGAACAGCACTACGACTGGACCGCGATCGGTCGCCGCGCGGCCCGGGCGATTGCCGAAATCGTCCCTGCACCGCGCGTCAGCTGAGCAGCCACCAGATCACGACTGCGAGCACGACGAGGACACCCGTCGCGGCGAGCATCGCCAGCCGCCGGACGGCGTGCGTTCGCTGCGGCACGAACGCGGACCGTCGGGCCGTCGCCGGTGGCGGCGCCAGCGTCACGGGCGGCGGCAGCGCCTGCAGGCGCCCGACGAGCCAGCCGCATCGAATCCCCTGTGTCAGGACCAGCACGATCGGCCGCGTGAACGTGTAGCCGTCCATCTGCGGCAGCGCCGTCGTGGCGTGATCGAAGAAGAACGTGGCCCGTTCCGCGAAACGATCGCGATCGGCGCCGTCCGTGTGCCGTGCGGCCCACTGGAACACATCGGCCTTGCGGAGATCCTGCGCGGTCCACGTCTGCGTCGGGAACTCCAGCCGATCGGGACGTTCCAGGTACGGACGCTCGTGATCCGTCATGAAACGTGCGAACGTCAGGAGCACCGACCGCGCCCATCCCGCCATCGCGTCGCACTCGCCCAGGCTGATCTTGTGATCGAGGTACACGCCGAGTGCCTGCAGGAACGCGGTGTAGGACCAGTACCCTTCGATGTCGTCGACGTACGCCGATGAGACCGGATCGCCCGGCGCCGCGGTCCGCCGGATGAGCGCCTCCGCCTTGTCGAGGAACCGCCGCTCGCCGGACAAACGGTGCGCGACGATGCACGCGAGGATCGAATGGCCGACGCCGCGGCCGGGCCCGTGGTGGCCCGCCGTGTAGTCGGCCAGGCCCGTCGGCTGCCGACTGAGCCGGCGCAGCGGCGTCAGCCCGCCATCGTCCATGTCGATGACCCATTGTCCGAGGGCGATGGCCGTCTCGCGCGACAGCGGGTCGCCAGTGAGGAAGTAGTGCAGCATCAGGCCGAGGTTGTAGTTGTGCTCGGCCGATGGCCCGCCGCCGGCCGACCCGACGCGGGGATACGTGCGGTGCGTCGACGTGCCGGCGTCGACGTAGTGGTTCGTGTGCCAGAACAGACCGTGGTTGTACGCGGCCTTGTCGTCGCTCGTGTGATAGACGTCGATGTCGTACACGTGCCTGGCGAGGTCGTCCATCAGGCGCCACCAACGCTGATCGCCCGTCAACAGGAACTGGCACGCGAAGCCGGCCACGGCGTCGTACTGATTGTTGTAGTGCGAGACGAACGGCCGATCCGGGGGCTGGAAAGCCGACTCGTGATCGGCGGGCAGATCGCCGAAATGCCGCCACCCGTATTCGTCGGCCCGTTCACGCTTGGCGACGAACCCGCGATCGGGATCGAGCGAGAGATCGGCCAGCGACGTGTAGGCGGGATCCGGCTCGCCGAGCGGCTGGTCCAGGCCGGGGATGGCGGCGGCCCGTGCCACCTGGTCGATCGGGATCCGGAATCGCTGCGGGACGAGGCACCAGGCGAGCGGTTGGGGAGAGACCGGGTCGTCGCCGCAGGCCACCACGAACGTGTGTGTCTTCTGTTCGCCGCCCTGGAGTTCGTGGACGTCGCCCGCGTCGTCGGGGAACAGGCCGATCGTCACGGCTGCCTCGTCGAGCGCCAGCGCGCGCGGGAAATTCTGCCAGAAGTCCGGGACGGCGACGTGCAATGGGCCGGCGGCGGCCTGGACGCTGAGCACCGGCGTGGCGCGATCGCCGGTCCACGTGCCCTCCGCCGTGTGGCAGCGGTAGCCGCGGAACGGCAGGCGGATCCGGGCGTCCCTGGTGACGTGTGTGCGGGACTGCCACTGATCGCCGCCGCTCGACGCCTGAAGCAGCGTGACGGGCGGCGTGACGGCGGCGGCCGGCGTCGAGGGATCGATCGCGAGGCCCGCCGAGGTGATGCCCCCGGCCGGGCGGATGCGCACACGCGCCGCGTCCAGGAAGATCGACCCGGGATCGCCGAGGGGCCACTGGCCTCCCGGGTGCTCGGCGCGTCGGCGATTGCGGATCGTCAGGTGGACGCGCGCGGCCGGCGTGCTGCTGAAAATCTCGACACGCGCGAACACGACCAGCGACGTCGACCCGAGGCCGGCCGGCGGCGTGGCCGTGACGTGGATCTCGGCCCTGACCGGTCCGCGGGCGACTACGGTGATGGCATCCACGGTCCAGGCGCCGGTCTGGCCCCCTGTGGCGATCTCCAGGCCCGCCCCGTCGGCGGCGACGACGTCGCCGGCTGCCGTGGTCATGGATGAGATCGGAAACGACCCACCGCGCTCGATCCGGAACGTCGTCGGTCCCGTCGTGAGTTGTACGTGATTGAGGCCGTGATCGAGGATCAGGCCGTCGTCAGCAGGTGCGGTGGTGTCGTCGGCGGCGAGGGCGAGATCGTAGGCCGTCCCCGCGCGACCGCTGCGCGTGGCCGCGAAGTCCAGCAGCGCCCACCGGATGGTGCCGTCCGGCCATCGTTCCAGTTCGCGGAACTGGGTGGCGGCGGGTGCGGCGTCATCGCGGGCGAGCCGGAGTGTCGAAAGATCCCGGACCATGCCGGCCGGGAACGGGACACCGGTGGTGACGGGCTCCCGGAAGCGGGGGCCCGTTTCGTCCGGACTGTCGACAACGGTGAGGCGAAGAACAGGGAAAGGACAGGGAGGCCACGACATGCCGATATCGCCGATGATACTGCGGGCGCCCGGCGGTCATCGGCAGCGGTCGATGTCGTGGTCCCTCGTCGTCAGGCGCCCGGATAGCCTGGCGGCAGCCAGCCCCCATTCCGACAGGTCCATCCCGATCCGGGTGCCGGCGTCGTGCAGCTGCCTGGCGTCGATGGCACCGGCGTCACGGCGGGGGGGACGACGGGCGCCGGAACCACGCCGGGCGGCAGCCATCCGCCGCCAGCGCAGACCCAGTCCGCGCCGGGGCGCGGGCTGGTGCAGACAGACACGACAGGCGGTGTCGAGGGCGTCTGGGGCACCGTCGGCACGACGGGCGGCGTGATCGGGGCCGATGTCGTCGGTGGCGTCATGCCCGGCGGCAGCCAGCCGCCGTTGTAGCAGGTGCCGCCTCCCATCGATGCGAAGGGATCGGGCGTCGAGCAGCCGGCCGAGGACGCGGGGGGCGCGGGCGGCGACGTCACGGGCGGTGGCATGACCGGGGCCGATGTGGCCGGTGGTGTCATGCCCGGCGGCAGCCAGCCACCGTTGTAGCAGGTCCCGCCACCCATGGCCGCGAACGGATCGGGCGTCGGACAGCCGCTCGACGATGTTGGCGGCGTTGGTGGCGGGGCTGGCGGCGGTGGCGCGGTCGTGACGTTGCCGACCGTCACCACCCGCACGGCAGACATCGTCACGTTGCCGGCTGCGTCCCGCGCGGCCGCGCGCAGGGCGTGGCTGCCGTTGACGGCATTCGTCGTGTTCCAGCTGACGGCGTAGGGGGCCGTCGTATCCGGCGATCCGAGGTTCACGCCGTTCAGTGTGAACTGCACGGACACTACGCCCACGTTGTCCGACGCGGCTGCCGAGACCGTCACCACGCCTCGGATCGTGGCGCCGGCGGCTGGCGCCGTCAGGCTCACTGTCGGCGCCGTCGTGTCGGCCACGACGTTGCGGACCGTCACCGTGACGGGGGCGGAGGTGGCCGTGTTACCGGCTGTATCGCGGGCCACGGCGCGGATCTGGCGCGTGCCATTGGCCGCGGACGTCGTGTTCCACGTCTGCTGATAGGGAGCCGTCGTGTCTTCGGCGCCGATCGTCACGCCGTCGACCGTGAACCACACGCTGCTGACACCCACGTTGTCCGAGGCGGCAGCTGTCAGCGCGATCGTCCCCGAGACCGTCGTCCCTGTCGCCGGCGTCGTCACGGATACGACAGGCGCGGTCGTGTCGACGGCGCTCGCACTGCCCGCGTATTCGTCGGCGCCGACATCGACGCTGCCGCCGATCGGGCGCGCCTGACCGTCCCAGTCGACGGGGACGTCAGTCGTGAGCGTGCCGCGATCGATGGCCGGCGTCGCGCTGGCCGTCAGGTGGAGATCGCCGCCGTTCGCGTTCGCGAACCAGCTCGATGCGGCCGTCCAGACGTTGCCCGACGCCGACGAAACGGCTCCATCGCGGTTCTGCAGGCCCTTGTCGGCGAGGTTGTTGATGACGGTGACGCCGGTCGTGTGCGGAAAGCGCGTCTCGATGGCGTTCGGATACTGGCCGTTCGTCCAGATCGTGTTGTGCGCGACGATGGTCGACGGGCTGTCGTAGACCGCGATCGGGACATCGCCGCCGCTGCCGGGACTGCGCACGATCATGTTGTTGCGGATGATGCCGCCCGTGTGATCGTTCGGCGTGCGCTCGACGAGGCCGAGGCTGATGTCGCGGTGGTTGTCGACGAAGGTGTTGCCCTCGACAATCGTGCCGCTCGATCCGTTCCACATCAGCACGGCCGGTCCGCCGAGCTGACCCTGCGGACCGCGGATGCGGCGGAAGAGGTTGTGCCGGATCACCCAGTTGCGGCCCGTGTGGATATCGAGGCCGTTCGTGTAATAGCTCGGTGCCGTGGTCGTGTACTCGAAGACGCAGTATTCGACGACGCCGTTGTCGACGCCGCCGCCGGTACCGTCCGGATTCGCCTTCACCAGCTGCTGGCCGCCGTCGACCAGGCGGACGTTGTAGAGGCGCGGGGACTGCGTCCCGGGATTCAGCATGACCGGGTGCTGATAGATATCTCTGATCGTCAGGTTGGCGATCGTGAGGTTGGTGACGCCGTTCCCGGCCCAGATGCCGAACGGCACTGCAGAGCTGGCGACGCCCATGCCCTGACCGACGAGGACAACGTCGTTGCGGTTGTTGGTCGCACCGCGGAGCGTGACATTCGTCTTGTTGCCGTTGACCCAGAGCGTGCTGGTCAGGGCGTACGTGCCCGGCGCGATGACGATGGTCTGATTCGAGGCGACGGCGTTGACGGCCGCCTGGAGGGCTGCGACGGTCGAGACCTGGATGACCGTCCCGCCCGGCGCCGGCAGAGCCGGCACCGAGTCAGGCGAGAGGGCGAGCGTGGGGCGTGGCGACCAGAAGCCGGGGAGGGTGGCGGCGACCAGCGTCAGCGTGGTAAGGCCGATGAACCGCCGGATCATCACAGCCCCGGGAAGTCGGGCGGCAGCCAGCCGCCGTTGATGCAGACCCAGCCCGTACCTGGCAGTGGTGTCACGCACGCGCCGGGGGTGGTCTGGAGCGTCGGTGTCTGCGGGACAACGACCGACGGAACGACGTTCGAGATCGCCGGCGGGGCCATGTTGGGCGGTAGCCAGCCGCCGTTGTAGCAGTTCCACCCGGCCCCGGGCTGCGGCGTGGTACAGGCGGCCGGCGTCGACGGGATGGTCGGTGTCGACGGCGTGGTGATCGTCGGCGGCACAATCGTTGTCGGTGGGACCATGCCTGGCGGCAGCCAGCCGCCGTTGTAGCAGGTGCCGCCGCCCATGGCCGTGAACGGGTCGGGCGTCGCGCAGGAGGTGTTGAGCGTCGGCGTCGGTGTCGGTGTCGTCGGTGTCGAGACGACGGGCGAGGACACCGCTGGCGGCGCGCTGACGACGTTGGAGACGATGACCGTGCGAGCGGCCGACGTGGTGACGTTGCCGGCCGCGTCACGCGCGACCGCGCGCAGCACGTGCGTGCCATTGGCCGCACCCGCGGTGTTCCAGCTGAGGCTGTAGGGCGCGGTGGTGTCGGCCGATCCGAGGCTCACGCCGTTGAGCGTGAACTGCACGGAGGCGACGGCGACGTTGTCGGTCGCGGTGGCGGACACGGTGACCGTGCCCCGGACCGTCGCGCCGGACGCGGGTGCCGTCAGGCTCACCGTCGGTGCCGTGCGGTCGCTGCTGGTGCTGGCGTTGTTGACCGTCACGGTGCGGGCGGCCGACGTGGTGACGTTGCCGGCCGCGTCACGCGCAACCGCGCGCAGCACGTGGCTGCCGTTGGCCGCACCTGACGTGTTCCAGTTGAGGCTGTAGGGCGCCGTGGTGTCGGCCGATCCGAGATTCACGCCGTTGAGCGTGAACTGTACGGAGGCGACGCCGACGTTGTCGGACGCCGACGCGGACACGGTGACCCTGCCGCTGACGGTGGCGCCTGCGGCCGGGGCCGTCAGGCTGACGCTCGGCGCCGTTGTATCCGATGCGGCGTTGTTGACGGTGACGGTCACCGCCGGCGACGTGGACGTGTTGCCTGCCGCGTCGCGGGCCACGGCGCGAATCGCGTGCGAGCCGTTGGCGGCCGTCGTCGTGTTCCACGAGGCCTGATAGGGCGCGGTCGTGTCCTCCGCACCGACGGCCGACCCGTCGACGGTGAACCACACGCTCGTCACGCCGACGTTGTCCGACGCGTTGGCCGCCAGCGCCACCGTGCCGCTGACCGTCCCGCCCGTCGGTGCGGTCATGTTCACGGCGGGCGCCGTGGTATCGCCGGTGCCGCTGCTGCCGCCGATCGCGAGCACGTGCACGCGCAGCTTCACGCCGTCGCCGCCCTGCTCGGTGACGAAGATGCGGCCGGTGGCCGGATCCACGGCCACGCCGCCGATACCTGCGCCCTTGATCTGCGAGGGCAGGCGCCAGGTGGCGTATGGTTTCACGTCCCACGGCTTGCGGCTGCCGGCCTTCACGGCCGCCAGGTCGTTCGCGTTGTAGGCCCAGACGTGCGGTTCGTAGGGATACGCGTGCGTGCCCTTGCCGCCATCTTCGGGGTCGTTGCACGCGGCCGCTTCGCCGTAGCAGTACTTGCCCATCCCGTGCCGGCCGAAGAACAGCACCGTGGCCGTGTTTTCGGGCAGCAGCACGCCGCGCATAATGGTCGTGCCGTTGAACAGCGGGCCGGTCGACTCCCATCCGGCCAGCGGCGTCGTGCCTTCTGGATACCCGACCAGCATCGTGGCCGACGACGGATTCTTCGCGGCTACGAGTTCCGACGGGCTGACGACCGAGGCGGACGGACCGAACGACGTGCGCGTGATGATGCTGAGGCAGCACTGGCCGTTGAGCAGCGTGCCGCCGAGGGCCGCCTGCCAGGCCGCGGGAATCGGTGCGAAGTAACCGGCCATCAGGCCCGGGTTCGTCGTCCCGACGCGGAAGGGGCCCTGCACGCCGCCCGACGACAGGTTCGTCGACCGCACGAAGTGCGACGACGAGGCCGATCCGTTGCCGTCGTAATAGCTGTAGGCCGTCAGTACGAGTCGATCGCCGATGACGGTCATGCCGCCGATCTTCTTGCTGTTCGGGTCTGACGGATTGATCTGGTTGATCCGCCCTTCGAGTGGATCGCGGAAGCCCTGGATGACCGTGGCCCGCTGTCCGAGCGCCGGAATCGTGACTTCGGCCACCTGTTGACCGTAGTCATGGCCGACGATGAACAGCGACTGGTTGGCGGGATTGAACGCGATGACGCCCTGCGCGTATTCGAAGCCGTTGCGGCCCGCGGTGTCCTGGACATCCGGCAGCGTGAAACTGCCGAGATACGAAAGGTCGCCTTGTTGCACCAGCTTGGTGGGCAGTGCAGATTGGGATCTCAGGGGCATGATCCCGGCCACAGCGAGCAGGGTGAACGAGACGAACCAGACGAGTCGACGCATCAGTGCTCCTCAACTCGACGCCACTTTTACAGGCGCCGTGTAACTCCTGCCCTCGATGGGCATCCATAGAACGAGAAAACGGGTCCAGGGAGGGGAACGGACGTCTCGCGCGGCTGTAACCAAGCAACTTTCATGCCCGTCACGGGCGTGGCGTTCCGTGTCCGGGGAGCCCGTTCGGCTTTCAGAAACGACAGGCGACGCGCAATCGTGTCGATGATCGTCGGCGGGCCGATGCCGGTGGCGGCGTGCCGACACGACCAGCGCGTGACCGTCAGCAGCAGGAGCCCCTCCGGGGTATCGCCATGCCATCCGGGTGCGTTTGTGACAGAAGTGTGTCGGCGGCCCGTTGCTTGCTGCGAGTTCGTGACCGTGCGGGTGGGGCGTATGCGAGGGCTTGCAAGCGGCCTGGACGGCAGGCCGACCGGACGCTATTGGCAGCGCCCGGATCGGACCGGATCAACCAAGAATCGTGCCGGTCTGATGATGTGTGCCGCGACTGGTGTACGACCCGCGGCTGCTCTGTCGGAGCGGACCGGCGCCGCCGAGGGCGTGCGTGCGGTCTCTCCGGGCACTGGAGTCCCGGGTCTGTCGGCCGATTCATGAGAGTATTGACGGATGCACGGGTGCCTGCGCCCCCGACACAGGCGTATGCCGGAGGTCCCTGGGGCCTCCCGGGCGATCGGCTGGCGTCATCGCCGCGTATCGACAGCGGATCGCGACGCTGGCAGGCGTCGTGCGCGCCGGACATCGTCGATTCTGTGACCTGAATCGATGCTTCGCAGTCTTCTCGTCTTTGGCGCCATCATCGTCGGGCTTCGGTATTCACTGAAGGACCCGTTCTACGCCCTGCTGTTCTACCTGTGGTTTGCCTACTTCCGCCCGCAGGAATGGCTGTGGTCGGATTTCCTCTCGTCGCTCGCGCCCTCGATGCTCGTCGGCATTCTGGCGCTTGTCGGCACCGTGCTGCGCGGTCGATTCTCGGTCAGCGGCGCCGGCTGGTTCCTGCTGCTGTTCCTGCTGCACGGATTCGTGTCGGTCCTCGCCTCGACCGTCCCCGGCTCGGCGTGGCCCTACTGGGTCGACTTCGCGAAGGTCTGTGTCATGGGCCTGCTCATGCTGTCGCTCATCACCACCGAGTGGCACCTGCGCACGACGATGCTGACGATTGCGGCGTCGCTGGGATTCGAGGGAGCGAAGCAGGGGCTCGTGGAGTTCGTGCGGCACCCGGGCGCGTCGAACATGAACCCCTGGCCGATGCTGGGCGACAACAACGGCGTGGCCGTCGGCATGCTGATGCTGACGGCGATCACGATTGCCCTGTCGCGCACGGCCACGAACGTGTGGGAGCGACGCACAGCCGGCGTCATGGCGTTCGGTGTGCTCTACCGTGGCCTGAGCACCTATTCGCGCGGCGGGTTCCTGGCCAGCGCGGTGCTCCTGATGCACTTCCTGATGCGGGCCCGACGGCGCGTGGTGGCCATGCTGGCCGCGGCCGTGGCGGCCGTGATCATCGTGAACGTGCTGCCGGATGCGTTCTGGGAGCGCATGGACACGATCCCGTCCGTCGGGGCGACACGCGAGACGGACGATCAGTCGATTCTCGGACGCCTCCATTTCTGGAGCGTGGCCGCCGACATGGCCGCCGACAGGCCGCTCACGGGCGTCGGGCTCAACGCGTACAACTTCGTGTACGACAACTACGACACGTCGCACGGGGCGTTCGGCCGCGGGCGGTCGGTGCACAGCTCCTGGTTCGGGATCCTCGCGGAACTCGGCTACCCCGGGATTCTGCTGTTCATCGGGCTGTGTGTCGGGGCGCTCCTGACGACCCTCGGCGTCCGTCGTCGCGCGCGGCGCGATCCGCGCCTGACGACACTGGCGGACCTGGCGGCCGGACTCGAGGGGGCGCTGCTCGTGTTCCTGGTCGGCGGCGCCTTCGTGCCGATGCAGTACAACGAGATGGCCTGGCACGTGATCGTGCTGTGTTTCGTGACCGGCCGCGTGGCCGCCCGCATTTCGGCACGGCCGCCTGCCGATCCGCCGGTCCCGGTGCCGGCCGCGGCAGCCCCGGCCCGTGCGGTACCGCCGCGCGTCGCGGCGCGTGTGCCCCTCGCTCGACGGAGTGGACGATGACGGCAGTGGTGTTGTCGGAGATCTATCCGCCTGCGATTGGCGGGAGCGGCGAATTCCTGCACAACGTGTACGCGCGTCTGCAGGGTATCGACGTCGTCGTGTCGACGGAGCCGGCCGAAGAGGAGCCGGCGGACGTACCGCCGCATCTGCGCATCGTGCGGGAAAACATCCACGCCGACGCCTGGGGACTCGCGTCCCCGTCAGCGCTGATCCACCACGTCCGCCGCGCTGCGCAGATCCGCCGCACGTCGCGCGGCCCGTCCACGGTCGTGCACTGTGCGCGCGCGCTGCCGGAAGGCGTCGACGCGTGGATGGCCCGCATGTCTGGCGGTGCCCCCTATGTGTGCTGGGCGCACGGCGAGGACATCGCGTCGGCGCGGACGTCGCGCGAATTCGACTGGCTCAACAGGCGTGTGCTGCAGGGCGCGTCGGCGGTCGTGGCGAACAGCCGGAACACGGCGGCCATGGCGCGGGCGTGCGGCGTCAGGGCGTCGAAGGTCGTCGTCGTCTATCCAGGTGTCGATGTCGAGCGGTTCAGGCCCGGCGTGCCGGGTGCCGACCATGTCCGTGCGCGGCTGGCCGGGGCTGACGTCCCGCTGCTGCTGACCGTTGGACGGCTCCAGCGGCGCAAGGGCCACGATCTGACGCTCGAGGCCGTGGCCGTGCTGCGCGATCTGGGATATCGACTCCGATACGTCATCGTCGGGGACGGCGCCGATCGCGATCGTCTCGTCCAGATGGTGAAGACGCTCGAACTGGACGAGACCGTCGTGTTCACGGGAGCGGTGCCGGCCGAGGATCTGCCGCTGTACTACGCGGCGGCCGACGTCTTCTGTCACCCGAACCGCGTCGACGGCGCGGACATCGAGGGGTTCGGCATCGTGTTCCTGGAAGCCGCGGCGTCCGGATTGCCTGTGATTGGCGGGAACTCCGGCGGCGTGCCCGAGGCGATTGCCGCGGGCGAGACCGGCGTGCTGGTCGACGGGGCCAGCGTCGAGGACCTCGCCGCCGCGATCCGACGGCTCATCAGCGATGGACGGGGTATGGGACTGGCCGGACGCGCACGCGTCGTCCGCGACTTCTCGTGGGAGCGGGCGGCGGCCACTGTGGCGGATGTGCATCGCCGCATCGTCCGGGATCACGGTGTGGAGTAGGTGAAGCAATGAGGCGAGTGAAGGGGCCGATGGGCCGGGAGAGCCACGCATGGTAGAGCGTCGAGACGACCACCAGTCCGTCATCATGGGGCAGACCGACCTCCGCCGGGCGTATCAGGACGGGCAGGTGGCGCGGGAATATGTCGGACGACGCTTCGAGTCGCCGCTCGGCTCCCTGCTCCATCGCCGGCAGGTCGACGTCGTCGCGTCGGTGATCGCGAAACAGGGCGTCAGACGCGCGGTCGAGATCGCGCCCGGGCCGGCCCGCGTCAGCGTCGACGTGCTGTCCGGCCTCGAATCGGCGGTCCTGATCGACGCCAGCGCCCAGATGCTCAGCGAGGCCGCACGTCGGCTGCGCGAGCGTGGCGTCCGCACGCCGGTCCACCTGGTCCAGGCCGACGCGTTCCAGTTGCCGCTGGTCGACAGGCACGATCTCGTGTATTCCTTCCGGCTCATCCGGCACTTCGAACGATCGGATCGGCTGCGGCTGTACGCGCAGATCCGTTCGCTGCTCAAGCCGGGGGGCTGGCTCGTGTTCGACGCGGTGAACACGGTCGTGTCGGCGCCCCTCCGCGCGAAGGCCGCGCCGGGTGAGTACGCGCACTACGACGCGCTGCTCACGCCCGGGGAGATCCGGGATGAGCTTCGCGAGGCCGGATTCGACACGGTCGGGCTCGAGGGCGTGCAGTACCGCTTCGGCCTGCTCCAGCAGATCCAGTACCTGGTGGCGCCGCGCAGCGACGGGCTGGCCCGTGGGCTGATGGCGATCGTCGACAAGACCGGGGGACCGCCGCTGGAATGGGTCGTCACGTGCCGCCGCGCGTGACGTATTGGACCGGCACATGGGATCCGGCCCGCGAGGCGATTTCCAAGGAAATCGAGTCCCTCCGGTCCGGAGCCCGTCGCCGGTCGCCCGTCGTCGCCTTTTCGGTCGGGAACCGGACGCGCCTCGATCGGCGCGCGGCCACGCTGATGCTCTCGCACAGGCGATGGCTGCTGCTGCGCGCGGTCGCCGCTCTCGTCGAGCCCACGGCAGACGTCAGCCATGTCTTCGGCGGCGGCGGATCCTGGCATCTCCTGCGCGCCCTGGGCCGGCGGCCGATCGTGCTCACCGCCGTTGTCCCAACCGACGACGCCGCGACTCTGCCGCTCGAGGCCTGCGTGCGCGTGGTCGTCGAGACCGAGGCAGCGATGGCCGTATGGCGCGCGGCCCACGTTCCTGAAGATCGCCTGTCGATTGTCAGGCCCGGGATCGATCTGGCCCGGTTCCGGCCGCAGCCGCCGGCCGATGGTCCTTTTACGCTGCTGTTCGCGAGCACGCCGTCGGACGCGGCGGAGATCGCCCCGCGGGGGATTCCGCTCCTCGTCGAACTCGCGCGCGCGCGGCCCGAGATCGCGATCGTCGTGCCCTGGCGCCAATGGGGCGATGTCGCGGCGGCGAAGCAGGCCCTGGCGGCGCTGCGCCCGCCCGGCAACTTCCGCGTCCTGCACGAACCGATCGCGGACATGGCGGCGCTCGTCGCCCGCGTCCACGCCACCGTCGTGGCGTTCGCGCCGGGCGTCGGCAAGTCCTGCCCGAACTTCGTTGTCGAGGGGCTGGCCGCCGGGCGTCCCGCGATCGTGGCCGAGAGGCTCGATCTGGCGGACCTGGTCGAGCGTCACTGCGCCGGCGTGGCCGTCGACCGATCGGTGGCGGGCTTGTCGCGCGGCGTCGATGTCCTCATCCGCGAGTGGCAGGCCCGCGGCGAACGGGCGCGCGCGCTGGCAGAGCGCGAGTTCGACGAGACGACGTTCCGGGATCGCTATGCGCGAATCTACGAGGACGTCGTGGACGAACACCGGCGTCGCCGTCAGGCGACGCACTGATCGCTGCCGGCAACGCGCCACAACGTCTGCGCCGCCGTGCGCCGCCAGGCGATGAGATCAGGCGGGGGCGGACGTCGGCTGGTCCGGGTCGCGGCCGGCGGCGCGGTCCCAGTTCGCGCGCCCCAGCGCGGTCCCGTACACCGATCGAATCTGTTCGAGATAGTGATCCCAGCTGTAGTGGCTGCGCACGATGTCCAGCGCCGCACGGCGGATACGTTCGGACCGATCCGGCGACGCCAGCAGGGCGGCGATGGCCTCGGCGTACGCCTCCGGCGCGTCGGGGGGAATCAGCAGGCCGGTCACGTCGTCTTCGATCACTTCCGCGATGCCCGGAATGGGCGCGCCGATCACGAGCGTCCCCGACGCCTGGGCTTCCAGCACCGACAGGGGCAGCCCCTCGTGGGTGGAGGGCAGCAGGAAGATATCGGCCGCGCGCAGCAGGTCCGGACCGTCATCACGGAATCCGAGCCAGCGGACGCAATCGGTCAGGCCGAGTTCGCTCGTGGCCTGGTGCAGGGTGGCAGCGAACGCGCCCGCGCCCCCGCGATCTTCGCCGGCAAACCAGGCATCGACGTCCACGCCGCGATCGCGCAGGTGACGCAGCGCCCGCAGGACGGTGAGCTGGCCCTTGTGCGGCGCGAGGTTCGCGAGCATCACGAGCAGCGGCCGATCGGGGGCTGCGCCCACCAGCTGCCTGGCCGCCGCGCGATCGCCGGGATGAAAGCGTCGCAGGTCGACGGCGTTCTGGACCGCAACGACAGGCACGTCGCTGGCCGCCGGCGGCCGGGAGGCCTCCACGAGCGACCGGATGTGGCGCGAGCACGTGATCACCGCTGCCGGGCGATGGCGCAGCGCCCACCGGACCTCGTCGGCCGTCGGGTCGATCTGGAAGTGCACGATCATCGGCGCGCCGGCGAACCGGAGGGCCGGGCTCAGCAGCCCGTAGATCGTCGGGTTGTGCACGTGGACCAGGTGGGGACGCGAGAGTCGGACGTGCGCACCGGCGGCACCCGCGGCCAGGGCCTGGCTGACGCCGCCGGATTTCAGCGCGTCGAGCCGGTACCGGTACCACGAGATCGCTTCGCGATCCAGCTGTGCGGTGGCCGGACCGGGACCGGGAACCCAGACGTGTGACTGGTGACCGAGGTCGCGAACGTGTGCAGCCAGGTTCAGACCGACCAATCCCGCCCCACCGATGAGGTGCGAGGCGAGAACCTGATGGATCCGGAGCGGAGGATCGGGTGCGGGGATGGACGGGGGCATCGTGCGGGTGCTTTGTCGGTATGATGGCACAAGCGTGTATCCCTCGGTACGCGATTCTCCCGTCGCGCCTCGACCGGGACGATGGTCGGGCGTGGCCCGCAACGTCATCCTCCTCGGTCTCACGAGCCTCTTCACGGACATCTCCGCCGAGATGCTCACGGCGGTTCTGCCGCTCTATCTCGCCCTCGAATTGCACATGACGCCGCTGCAGATCGGGCTGATCGACGGCCTGTACCAGGCAGCCAGCGCCGTGGTGCGCGTGGCGGCCGGCATGGTGGCCGACGCGCGGCGACGCTACAAGACCGTGGCCGTGGTCGGCTACGCGCTGTCGGCCGTGTGCCGGGCGGGCCTGATCGTGGCCGGCGGATCGCTGGCGGGCATCACCTCGCTGCTGATGATCGATCGTGTCGGCAAGGGGATCAGGACCGCGCCGCGTGATGCGCTGATCACGCTCAGCAGCCCGCCGGCCCAGCTCGGCGCGGCATTCGGGGCGCATCGCGCCCTCGACACGATCGGCGCGGTGCTCGGCCCCGTCTTCGCGTTCGGCCTGCTCGCGATGGCCTCGTCGGCGTACGACGCCGTGTTCGTGGTCAGCCTGGCGTTTGCGATCGTCGGCCTGGCGATTGTGACGCTGTTCGTGCGGAACCAGGTGCCGCTGACACCGCCGGACGCCACGGCACGCCGCGCCGGCCTGCGCGAGATCGGGCGCCATCGCGGCTTCGTGGCCGTGCTGGGGGCGGGCGTCGGCCTGAGTGTGATGACGTCGACCGACGCGCTGATCTACCTGATGCTGCAGCGATCGGGCGCTGTCGAACCGTCGATCTTCCCGCTGTTCTTCGTCGGCACTGCGCTCGTCTATCTCGTCCTCGCCCTGCCGCTCGGCCGGCTCGCGGATCGGGTGGGCCGTCACGTGACGTTCGTGGCCGGACATCTCGCTGTCATGGCCATCTATCTCACCCTTGTCGTCAGCCCGGTGCTGCCGCGCGCGGGCGTCGTGGCGTGCGTGGCGCTGCTCGGCGTCTACTACGCGGCCACCGACGGCGTGCTGGCCGCGCTGGCCGCGGCGGCCCTGCCCGAGGCGCAGGTCACGACAGGACTGGCCATCGTCAGCACGGCGGTGGCGCTGTCGCGGCTGGCGGCCGCGGCGCTGTTCGGCGCGCTGTGGAACGCCGCGGGCATTCGCACGGCGCTCGCGATCGGCGCCGTCGGTCTCGGGATCGCGGTGAGCGGGGCGATCTGGTGGCTGCGGCCCGGACGACGATCGGCGGCATCATGAGTCGAGTCGTGCGCACCGGCGTGATGCTGGCCGCCGGCCTGATCGGCGGGCTCGCGGCAGCCGTGCTGGTGCCGTCGCCCATCCGCTGGCGCGCGCAGGTCGTCGCGCTCACGCTGGCCGGCCGGATTCCCGATCTGCCCTTGAGCGAACTACCCGCGATCGTGACGCCGGGCGCGCCCGTGTGGGCTGAGGCGCTCGCCACCTCCCGCAATCCGAACCGGACGCTCGTGGCGCCCGATGGCCCGACCGATCTGGCGGCCGGACGCGGGATATTCGAGGCGCACTGCGCCTCGTGTCACGGGGCCGATGGTCGCGCGCCTGCCGGTGGCGACCTGACGTCCGGGCAGTTCCGCAATGGCGCCGGCGACTGGGCCGTGTACCGGACGGTCCGCGCGGGCATCGCGGGCACGCCGATGGGGCCGAGCGGGCTCGATCCCGCATCGGCCTGGCGCGTGACGGGGTACGTGCGTCACCTCGCGGCCGAGGCCAACCCGTACCGGGCGGATGCCGATCCGACGGCCGCGCGTCCGTCGGTCGACGTCCACGACGTGACGTTCACGGATCTGCGCCAGGCCCGGGCGTCAGGCGAGTGGCTCACGTTCAGCGGCACGTACGACGGCCAGCGCCACAGTGCGCTCACCACGATCGATCGGACGACGGCCGAACGCCTGCGCCTGGCGTGGATGGTGCAGCTGCCGGGTGGCGACGAGCCCCTGGCCGTCACGCCGCTGGTCGTGGGCGGCACGATGTTCGTGAACCTGCCACTCGGCGACGTCTACGCGATTGACGTCCTGTCGGGCGACGTCCTGTGGCGGACGATGCGCACCGACGCGCCGGCGCTGACTGCGACGGCTGTCGAGGGCCGCATCAACCAGGGCATGGCGGTTCTGGGCGACACGCTGTTCGTCACCACCCTGGACGCGCACCTGATCGCGCTCGACATCCGGACGGGCGCGCGGCGGTGGACGGTGTCTGTCGCAGAGGCCCAGGGCGGTTCGGGCTATGCGATCGTCGGAGCCCCGCTGGCCGTCGACGGCCGCATCGTGGTGGGGGTCGCTGGCGGCGATCGCGGCATCCGCGGTTTCCTGGCGGCGTATGCGCCCGACGACGGCCGGCGGCTGTGGCGGTTCGAGACGATTCCGGCCGACGGCGAGGACGGGCACGACACGTGGGGGACCACCGACGGCTGGCGGCGTGGCGGCGGGCTCACCCCGATCACGGGTAGCTACGATCCCGAGACGGGCCTGATCTACTGGGGCGTGGGCAATCCCTCGCCGGCGTTCAACGGCGACGCCCGGCCCGGTGACAACCTCTATACGTCATCGCTCGTGGCGATTGACGCGGCAAGCGGTCAGTTGCGGTGGCACTATCAGTTCGTCCCGCACGACGAGTGGGAGTATGGCGTCACCCACGTGCCGGTCCTGTCGACAGACGTATCGCCGGGTGGCCAGTCGTCGCGGCTGGTGCAGTTGGCGAGTCGCAACGGCTTCTTCTATACGTTGAACCGCGATACGGGTGCGTTCCTGCGCGCGACGCCATTCGCGCGGCAGACGTGGAACGACGGGTTCGATGCCGTGGGACGTCCCCGCATCAGGCCGCGCGCGCGCCCGGTGTCCGGTGGCACGTTCACCACGCCCGGCCATGCCGGCGCGACGTCCTGGTGGCCGCCGTCGTACGACGCGTCGACAGGAACGTTCTTCGTCCTGACGCGCGACGGCTATGCGAACACCTTCTACAAGGATCGCCGACTGACGTGGCCCGACGGAGCATTCTGGGGCGGTCGCGCGGCCGGCGTTCCGGGCGTGGCGATTGTCACGGAGGTCCGCGCGATCGACGCGGCGACGGGGGATCTCCGCTGGCGCTATCGCTTTCCCGGGACCGTGGTCGGAAGTGCTGGCGGCCTGTTGTCGACGGCGGGCGGCATCGTCTTCGCCGGTGAGAAGGCACGGTTCGTGGCGCTGGACGCGCGGTCAGGCCACGAACTGTGGAACTTCCATACAGGAGGGATCGTCGTGGCCGCACCCGTGACCTATGCGCGGGAGGCGCGGCAGTTCGTCACGATCGTGGCGGGACGCGCGGTACTCACTTTTTCACTGACGCCCTGACGGGCAGGATGTGCGGGTATCATGTGTCGAGGCGAACCTCGACACGATGACTGCGGACGATCCACGCGACTCCCGGGCGTCATGGCGGACATTTCACGGTGTCCTGGCGATTGCCGCGGAACTCGCGGCCGACCGCCACGTCGACAGTGCCGCCATCGCGCTGCAGATTGCCGCGGAATTCGCTTCGCACAATCATCCGGGCACGCTCGCCAGTCCGCAGGCCGAGCGGCTCGTCGCCGAACTCGGCCGTCAACTGCCCGGCACGGGCCTGCGCCAGCGCGCGCGCGTGCGTCCACCCGAGTCGATCCTGCACGTCATGACACGCGCCAGTGCGATCGGCGGCACGACGCGGACGGTCGCCAACTGGATCCGCCAGGATCGGCACCGTCGGCATACAGTCGCGCTGACATCGCAGCGGACGCAGCCCGTTCCGGACTGGTTCTCGGACGCCGTCCGGGCCAGTGGCGGGACGATCCACATCCTCGATGCCGAGTCGACACGGTTGACGGCCAGGGCCACGCGCCTGCGCGCGGCGATCGCGGCGAGCGACTTCGTCGATCTGATTCCGATCCCGTTCGACATCGTGCCGTTGCTGGCCGTGGCCGGGCTCGCCGATCGTCCACCCGTCGTCCTCGTCGATCACTGCGATCACATGTTCTGGCTCGGCGGCGGTCTTGTCGATGCCGTGGCACACATGCGGCAGGCGGGGACCGAACTGGGGCGACGTCGCCGGGGGATCCCCGCAGAACGGCAGGTCATGCTGCCGGTGCCCATCGAGCCGCGGCAGCGGACGCTCGACAGGGTCGCGGCCAAGGCGGCCCTGGGCATTCCCGCCGACGCGATCCTCATGCTGACGGTTGCCAGGGGCGGCAAGTACCGGCCGATCCAGGAGCCGGGGTTCTTCGACCTGATCGATCGGATCCTGCACCGGCATCCGCAGGCGCGGCTGCTCGCGGTCGGACCGCAGGCGAGCGATCCGTGGATCCACCTCGGACCGGAGACGCGGGCGCGCGTGGCAACCCTCGGCGAGGTCCCCGCCACGCCGACGATGTTCGAGGCAGCCGACATCTACCTGGATTCCTTTCCCTTCGCCTCGAATACGTCGCTGATGGAAGCAGGCCTCGCCGGTGTGCCGCTGGTCTGTTGCTGCCGGTTCCCGGCCGAGGCCGACGTGATGCACCCCGGCGCACCGGGACTCGATGGCACGGTCGTGCGGACGACCGGGGCGGACGCGTATGTCGACGAGGTGTCGGCATTGATCGTCGACGACACGCATCGCCGGGCCGTCGCGGCCCGGATCGAGACGTCCCTGACGGCCGCGCATTGCGGCGAGGGGTGGCAGGGATATCTCGAGGCGATGTACGCTGCTGTGCGGCCGGGGGCGTCGGCCATCACCTGCGCCGTACCCGACGCCGACCATGATTCGCCGCTGACGGTGGCCCTGCGGGAACTCGGTCTGGGATTCAGCCTGGCCGGTATCGTCGAGCGGCACCTGGCCGAACAACCGGCCGCGATTCGGGTCCCGGTGCTGCGGCGCCTGCGGCGGCTCGACGCGTCCTGTTCGAGGAGCCTGTTCCTGCCGTCGTCGATGCGGTCGCTGGTGCGGCAGCGGACGCCGGTCGAGGTGAGAGCGAGACGAGGATGAACGCACTATGAGTGAGCGGCAAGTTCCGCCGATCCGGTTCGAGGACGTCTGGAAGAAGTTCCGGCTCGGCGAACGTCACGACAGCCTGCGGGATCTCATTCCCGGCACCTTGAAGCGGTTGACGGGACGACAGGACGCCGACAATCCCGAGGTGTTGACGGCCCGGGAGTTCTGGGCCGTCAAGGGCGTGTCCTTCTCCGTCGATCGTGGCGAGGCCCTGGGAATCATCGGGCCGAACGGGGCCGGCAAGTCCACGACGCTGAAGCTGCTCACGCGGATCCTGCGGCCCACCCGCGGTCGGGCCGAGGTGCGCGGCCGTGTCGGCGCGCTCATCGAGGTGGCCTCGGGGTTCCATCCGGATCTCACGGGGCGCGAAAACGTCTTCCTCCAGGGCGCGATCATGGGCATGCGCCGGCGTGAGATTCAGGCGAAATTCGATCAGATCGTCGAGTTTGCCGGCGTCGGGGAGTTTATCGAGACGCAGGTGAAGCGTTATTCGTCGGGGATGAACGCCCGGCTCGGGTTCGCGATTGCCGCACACCTCGACCCGGACGCGATGATCATCGACGAGGTCCTGAGCGTCGGTGACGCGGCCTTCCAGGACAAGTGCGTGAAGCACATGCGCGGCATGATCGACCGCGGGACACCCGTCGTCTTCGTGTCGCACAACCTGCCGGCGGTCCTCGAGCTCTGCACGCGCGTCATCGTGATCAACCGCGGAACGGTCGCGTTCGACGGCAAGCCGGCCGCGGCCATCCAGTACTACAGGAACGCCTCGCTCGGCTCCCAGGGCACGTCCGGTGCGGTTGGCGGCGTCCGGATCGCGAGCGTGAAGATCCTCGAGAACGGCGAGCCCTTCGACGGCGTCGTGTCGTCGTACGGCAGTGTGGCCATCCGGATCGCCTACGTGGCCGACGAGCCCGTGGCCAGGCCCCGCATTGCCGTCGACATCCATCGCGGCGACGGCCTGTACTGCTACGGCACCACGACCTACGACGACGACGTCGAGGAGACAGTGGCGGGGGAGCAGGTGATTGAACTGCGTCTCCCGAAGCTGGCCCTGCTGCCCGGCGCGTACGTGATGTCTGTCGGTCTGCACCGCCCCAAGGGTGGGGCGCCCTACGACGTGCACCAGTCGACCTACCCGCTCTCTGTCGAGTCCGACTGCCGCGATCGCGGCGTCGTCGCGATGGAAGCCGAATGGGCACGCGTCAGTCTCTGAACCCGGAGTCCGAGCCGGATCCGCCAGGACGCTGGCGGACGGTCCTCTTCGCGATCGTGGCACTGGCGTGTGCTGTCGTCATTGCCTGGTCTGTTTCCCGTGTCGTGCGGCAGGGCGCGACGCCGGCGTCGGCCGACCCGGCGGAGGCCCTCGACGGGAGCGGGCCGCCCGCCGGCGATGGTTCGGCCCGTCTCCTCTTTCTCCAGCAGGCCGGTGAGGCCGGGGACGGCCGCCTGGTCTGGGCCCCGCTCGATGCGCCGGCTGCGTCCGGCATTTCGACGCCCCTCACCTGCGAACGGGTGGACATGGCGGAAGGTGTCGGTGTCTGCCTCGCGCGCCGGCGGCGCTTCCCGGTCTCGTACGCGGCCGTGATCTTCGACGGTCGCTTCCAGGTTCGCGCGGAGCTGCCGCTGCCGGGCGTTCCGAGCCGGACGCAGGTCTCGCCGTCGGGCCGCTACGCCGGTGTGACGGTGTTCGTGTCCGGCCATTCCTACGCGGCCGGCAATTTTTCGACGCGGACGTCGATCATCGATCTCCAGGCCGGACGATGGCTGGTCGAGGATCTCGAGACCCTGACGGTCCGGCAGGGTGCAGAATCCGTTCAGTCTGTCGATTTCAACTTCTGGGGTGTGACGTTTGCAGCCGACGACCAGCGGTTCTTCGCGACGCTCGGGACCGGCGGGCGCACCTACCTGGTGCGCGGCGTGCCCGGCGGCCCCGTGCTCGAGATCGTGGCGGCCGACGTGGAGTGTCCGTCGCTGTCGCCGGACGGGCGGCGGGTGGCGTACAAGCATCGCACCGCCCAGTCGATGGGAGCGGCCTTCTGGCAGATATGGGTGTTGGATCTCGAGACGGGCGACAGGCATGCGCTGGCCGAACCGGGGAACGTCGACGATCAGGTCCAGTGGATCGACGACGCCACGGTCATGTACGCCATGCCGGGGGATCGGTCGGGTGTCATGGACACCTGGGCCGTGCCTGCCGATGGCAGCGGACAACCGACGCTGCTGCGCGCCGGCGCATACTCGGCCTTCGTGATGCGCTGATGCGGCGATCTGTCTGGCTTGCCGTGGCGGTGATGGCCGCGTGTCTGATGCCGGCCGGAGCGGCGTACGCCCAGGCCGCCTGCCCCGCGTCGGGCGCCGAGCGCATCGTCTGCGAGAATCGCCGGCCCGGCGTGCCGCAGGAGACCTGGGACGTCAGCGGCGCCGGCGATCCGTCCATCCAGGGATTTTCAACGGCCATCAGTGTGACGACGGGCGAGCGCGTCGACTTCAAGGTCGACACCGACGCGGCGGCCTACCACCTCGAGATTCATCGTGTCGGGTACTACGGCGGGCTCGGCGCCAGACGCGTCGATACCGTGCGTCCGAGTGTCGCCCTGCCAGTCGAGCAGCCCGAGTGCCTGTCGGATCCGTCGACGGGCCTGATCGATTGCGGCAACTGGCGGGTGACCGCCTCCTGGCGCGTTCCTGACGACGCGGTGTCCGGTGTGTACTTTGCCAGGCTCGTGCGTGAGGACACGGGCGGGGCGAGTCTCATCCTGTTCATCGTGCGCGAAGACCGGCGCCGATCCGACCTGGGGATTCAGGTGTCCGACACGACCTGGCAGGCCTACAACGACTACGGCGGGAACTCGCTGTACTCCGGCCGTCCCGTGGGGCGGGCCTACAAGGTCAGCTACAACAGGCCGCTCGTCACCCGCGCGAATCAGTACGGGCGGACCAACTTCTGGGCCACCTCGTATCCGATGGTCCGGTGGCTCGAGGCCAATGGCTACGACGTCACCTATTCCACGGGTGTCGATACCCATCGGGACGGCGAGGCGCTGCTCAGGCACAAGGTGTTCCTGTCCATGGGGCACGACGAGTACTGGTCCGCGGCGCAGCGGGCGCACGTGGAGGCGGCGCGCGATGCCGGCGTCCACCTGGCGTTCTTCAGCGGCAACACGATGTTCTGGCGCACCCGCTGGGAAGATGCGGTGGCCGGCGAGCCCGAGCCGCTCCGGACGCTGGTGTCGTACAAGGAGACGCACGCCAACGCGAAGATCGATCCGCTGCCGGTGGCCACGGGCACCTGGCGCGATCCGCGCTTTGGACTCGGCGACCAGGGCGCCCGGCCCGAGAACGCCGTGACCGGCACGCTCTTCGTCACCAACTGCTGCCGGTTCGATACCATCACGGTGTCTGCCGAGCAGGCGCGCGCGCGGTTCTGGCGTCAGACGACCGTGGCCACGCTGGGTCCCGGGGAGTCGGCCTCGGTCGGGACCAGCATCGTCGGCTTCGAGTGGGACGGGGACGTCGACAACGAGGCGCGTCCGCGCGGATTGATCAGGCTGTCTGCCACGCCTGTTGCCGGCGCCGAGTTCCTGGCCGATTTCGGATCGTTCTACCGGGGCTGGCCTGAAACGGCGTCGCACAACCTCACACTCTATAGACATGAGAGTGGCGCGCTCGTGTTTTCGGCCGGTCTGACGCACTGGGGATGGGCGCTCGACGGGGTCCATGACGATCCCGACCTGGTGAAGGCGCCGACAGATCCGGCCATTCAGCAGGCGACGGTGAACCTGTTCGCGGACATGGGCGTGCAGCCCGGGTCGCTGCAGGCCGGACTGAGGGCCGGTGAGGCGAGCACGGACGTCACTCCGCCGATCGCCGCGATTGATTCGCCGGCCAGCGGGGAGCACCCGTTCTATGCGCGCGTCGACGTCACTGGTTCGGTCACCGATGTGGACGGTGTGCCCGCAGGCGTCGAGGTATCGATCGACGGCGGCCAGCGGTGGCATCCGGCCGAGGGCGTCTCGCCCTGGCGCTACAGTTTTCGCCCGACCGAGCGCGGCCTTGTGTACGTGCTCGCGCGCGCCGTCGATGACAGCGGTAACGTGCAGCCGTTGCCGGCCTGGATTGCGATCGACGTGATCGGCCTGAGCGGGTACCGGGGCACGATCGTCATCGGCGTTGCGACGGTTGGCGTGATTGGCCTGGCGGCCGCAGGGATACTGGTCGTGTGGATGCGGCGGCGGAAGGCCGGCCGGGATCGATGATCGCGGGCCGCCACCGCGCGGGCCGTGGGACATCGGGGTTTCCCGTGCATGGGTGTGCAGCAACGAGGCGAGGGGACTGTTACGCTGGCGCGTGACTCTCACGAACGAAGGCCGGCGGTCGACCGGCGGAAAGACGTCATGATCAAGGACGATGTGAAACTGGGCGCGGGCGTGCGGGTGTTCCAACCCGATCTCGTGAACCTCTACGGGTGTGTGATCGGCGACGATTCGAAGATTGGCGCCTTCGTCGAGATCCAGAAGGGCGCGGCGGTCGGCCGTCTCTGCAAGATCTCCAGCCATACCTTCATCTGCGAAGGCGTGCACATCGAGGACGGCGTCTTCATCGGTCACGGGGTGATGTTCACCAACGACATCTATCCCCGGGCCGTGAATGCCGACATGACGCTCCAGACGGAGGCCGACTGGGCCGTGGTCGAGACGCGCGTCAGGTCGCGCGCATCAATCGGATCGAACGCGACGATCCTTGCCGGCATCACGATCGGCGAGGGTGCGCTCGTGGGCGCCGGGGCCGTGGTGACGCGTGACGTGCCCGACTACGCCATCGTGGCCGGCGTGCCGGCCCGCGTCGTCGGGGATACGCGGCGGGCACCGGCCGGCGCCGCAGAGGCGGGGAGGACAGAGTGATTCGCGTCGGTGTCATCGGGTACGGGTACTGGGGACCGAACCTCGTTCGGAACTTCTCCGAATCGGCCGAGTGCGAGGTGGCCGTGGTCGCCGATCTGCGGGAGGAGCGGCTCGCGCAGGTGCGCCGGCGTTATCCGGCGATCCGCACCACCACGTCGATCGACGACGTGTATGCGGCTACGGACGTGGATGCCGTGGTGATCGCCACGCCGGTCTCGACGCACTACGCGCTCGCGTCCCGTGCGTTCAAGGCCGGCAAGCACGTGTGGGTCGAGAAGCCGATGACCGCGACCGCCGACGAGGGGCGTCGTCTCGTCGACGAGGCCGCGGCCGCCGGGCGGGTGCTGCACGTCGATCACACCTTCGTCTACACGGGCGCGGTCAGGAAGATCCACGATCTCATCCACGGCGACGGGATTGGCGACATCTACTATTACGACTCGACGCGCGTGAACCTCGGACTCTTCCAGCACGACGTCAACGTGATCTGGGATCTCGCGGTCCACGACCTGTCGATCATGGATTACCTCCTGCCGTCCTACGCGCGTGCGGTCTCGGCGACGGGGATGGCGCACGTCGGCGGCGGCCACGAGGACATCGCGTATCTGACGTTCTTCTTCGACGGCAGCCTCATCGGGCATGTGAACGTCAACTGGCTCGCACCGGTGAAGATCCGGCGCACGCTCATCGGCGGCAGCCGGAAGATGATCGTGTACGACGACCTCGAGCCGAGCGAGAAGATCAAGATCTACGACAAGGGCATCACCGTGAACGCCGACGCGGCCAGCGTCTATCAGCTGAAGATCGGCTACCGGTCGGGCGACATGTGGGCGCCGCAGGTCGAGATTGGCGAGGCGCTCCAGGTGGAAGTGAGCCACTTTGCCGCGTGCATCACCCGCGGCGAGCCGTCGGTGACCGACGGCCGGGCGGGCCTTCGCATGGTCCAGGCGCTCGAAGCGGCATCGATGTCGATGCGCGACCGCGGGCGTGTCATCGAATTGGGGAGTGTCTAGTGGCTGACGCCGTGCCGTACCTCGATCTCGCCGCCCAGTACCGGGACATCAAGCCGGAGATCCAGGCTGCCATCGACAGGATTCTCGAGACGAACCAGTACATCCTCGGGAGCGAGGTGAAGGCGTTCGAGGGCGCATTCGCGTCCGCGCACGGGGCGACGCACGCCGTGGCGCTCAACTCGGGCACCAGTGCGCTGCACCTGGCGCTGCTCGCGCTGGGCGTGGGGCCGGGCGATGAGGTCATCACGACGCCGTTTACGTTCGTGGCGACCGTGGCCGCCATCGGCTACACGGGCGCCACGCCGGTCTTCGTCGACATCGATCCCGCGTCGTTCACGATCGATCCCGCCCGCATCGAGGCGGCCATCACCGCGCGCACGAAGGTCATCCTGCCCGTGCACCTCTACGGTCAGGCCGCCGACATGGATCCGATCATGGCCATTGCCGAACGGCACGGCCTGCCTGTCGTCGAAGACGCCGCGCAGGCGCACCTCGCAGAATACCGGGGCCACCGCGTCGGCTCGATCGGGGCCATCGGGTGTTTCAGTTTCTACCCGGGCAAGAACCTCGGCGCGTACGGGGAAGGCGGCGCCGCGGTCACGAACGACGATCGGTACGCGGACGCGATGCGCGTCCTGCGCGACTGGGGCCAGACGACGCGCTATCACCACGTGGTGAAGGGCTACAACTACCGGATGGACGGGCTGCAGGGCGCGATCCTCGGCGTCAAGCTTCCGCACCTCGCGGCGTGGACCGACGGGCGGCGTCGCGTGGCCGAGGCGTATCGTGCGGCGCTCGCGCCACACGACGTCCGCGTGCCCGCGGAGATGTCGTACGCCAGGCACGTCTATCACGTGTACGCCATCCGCGTGGCGGATCGACCCGCGTGTCAGCAGGCGCTGCAGGCCGCCGGCATTCACACGGGGATCCACTATCCGATTCCCGTTCACTTGCAGGAGGCCTGGGCCGAACTCGGGCATGCACGTGGCGACTTCCCGCACGCCGAGCGCGCGGCGGACGAGGTCCTGTCGCTGCCGATGTACGCGGAACTGACCGACGACCAGATCGCGCGCGTGTCGGACGCCGTCCTGGCCCTGGGGACGACGGCCCGTGGCTGACGGCGATCGCGTGATCCGGGCGGTGCACAGCCGCCAGGCGACAACGCCCGATCCAGCCCACGAGGTGGGACTCGCCGAGGCGCTGCGGGCGCAGTACGATTCGCGCGGGCTCGCCGATCTGTACGGCCGCTTCGTGGCCGGCGAGGGCGCCTTCGACGTGATGATGCGGCGCGTGCTGTGGCGCGCCGCGGCCCGGCGCGTGGGCGACGGGCTGCAGGTGGGCACGGGCGTCGGCTTCAGGCACTGGGAGACGTTCGAGATCGGTCAGCAGGTGTTCATCGGCGCGCAGGCCTACATCCAGGGACGATTCGACGGCACGTGCCGGATCGGCGATCACGTCTGGATCGGGCCCCAGGCCTACTTCGATGCACGCGATCTCGTCCTCGAGGACTACGTGGGCTGGGGACCTGGCGCGAAGGTCCTCGGATCGGCGCACACGGGCGTGCCCGTCGATCTGCCCATCGTCCAGACCGACCTCGTCATCAAGCCGGTCCGCGTGCGGGCCTGGGCGGACATCGGCACGAATGCCGTGCTGCTGCCCGGCGTGACCGTGGGGCGCGGCGCCATCGTCGGCGCCGGGGCCGTGGTCACGAAGGACGTGCCCGACTTTGCCATCGTCGCCGGCGTGCCGGCGACCTTCCTGCGCTGGCGCGACGGATACGATCCGGACCAGCCGTTCCCCGGGAGTTCGACATCATGAAGAATGCGCGCGTACTGATCACCGGCGGGGCCGGTCTCATCGGATCGCACATCGCCGACCTGCTCGTGCAGGAGGACGTGGCGGAGATCCGGATCCTCGACAACTTCGTGAGGGGCCGGATGGAGAACCTCGCGACGGCCCTGCCGAGCGGCAAGGTCCGCGTGATCGAGGGCGACATCCGCGACACGGCGCTGCTGAAGGACGCGATGGACGGCGTCGACGTGCTGTTCCATCAGGCCGCGATCCGCATCACGCAGTGCGCTGAGGAACCGAGGCTGGCGCTCGAGGTGCTCGTCGACGGCACGTTCAACGTGCTCGAGGCTGCGGTAAACGCGAAGGTCCGGAAAGTGGTCGCGGCGTCGTCGGCGTCCGTGTACGGGCTGGCCGACGAATTTCCGACCGACGAGACGCACCACCCGTATCACAACCGCACGCTCTACGGCGCGGCCAAGGTCTTCAACGAAGGGCTGCTGCGCAGTTTCAACGACATGTACGGTCTCGACTACGTGGCGCTGCGGTACTTCAACGTCTACGGCCCTCGCATGGACGTGTACGGCGCGTACACGGAGGTGCTCATCCGCTGGATGGAGCGGCTCGCCAACGGACAGCCGCCGCTGATCTTCGGGGACGGTCTGCAGACGATGGATTTCGTCTACGTCGAGGACATCGCCCGGGCGAACGTGCTGGCGGCGAAGTCGTCGGCGACCGATGCCGTCTTCAACGTCGCCAGCGGTCGTGAGACGAGTCTGCGGGAACTGGCGGATGCGCTGATCGAGACGATGGGCGTGTCGGCTTCGCTGGAGTTCGGGCCGGCGCGCAAGGTGAACCCGGTGTCACGCCGCCTGGCCGAGACGGGCAACGCGAAGGCGCAGATCGGATTCGAGGCCACCATCTCGCTCGAAGAGGGACTGCGCCGGCTGGTGGCGTGGTGGCGCGCCGAACGCGGGCTGACAGCGGGAGCCCAGGCGTGATCCCGATTGCCAAGCCGCTCGTCGGGGAAGCCGAAGCCGAGGCCGCGCGGCGGCCCATCACCTCGGGCTGGCTCACGCAGGGCCCGGAAGTCGCGGCGTTCGAGCAGGAGTTCGCCGCGAGCGTCGGCGCTGCGCATGCGTGTGCCGTCTCGAACTGCACGACCGCCCTGCACCTGGCCCTTCTGGCCGCGGGCGTGGGCCCGGGCGACGAGGTCGTCACCGTCAGCCACTCGTTCATCGCCACCGCCAACGCAATCAGGTACGGCGGCGGTATTCCCGTGTTCGTCGACATCGACGCCGTGACGGGCAACATGGATCCCGCACAGGTGGACGCGGCCGTCACGTCGAAGACGCGCGCGATTCTCTGCGTCCACCAGATCGGCATGCCGTGCGATATGCCGGCCCTGCTGGCGGTGTCGGCACGGCGCGGTCTGCCGCTCATCGAGGATGCGGCCTGCGCGATCGGGTCGTCGATCCGGATCGGCGATCGATGGGAGGCGATCGGGAAGCCGCACGGCGATATCGCGTGCTTCTCGTTCCACCCGCGCAAGGTCATCACCACCGGTGACGGCGGCATGATCACGACGAACAACGGCGAGTTCGATCGGAAGTTCCGGCTGTGGCGGCAGCACGGCATGAGCGTGCCCGACTCGGTCAGACACGGATCGCCGACCGTGATCTTCGAGTCGTACCCGGTGCTCGGCTTCAACTATCGGATGACCGACGTGCAGGCGGCGATCGGGCGCGAGCAGTTGAAGCGGCTGCCGGGCATCATCGAGAGCCGGCGGCGGCTGGCCGCGCGCTATCACGAGGCGCTGGCGGCCGTTCCGGGCGTGACGCCGCCGCACGAGCCCGCGTGGGCGCGATCGAACTGGCAGAGCTACGGCGTGCGGCTCGCCGACGGGATCGATCAGCGCCGGTTCATGCAGGCGATGCTCGATCGTGGCGTGTCCACCAGGCGCGGCATCATGAATGCGCACCTCGAGGGCGCGTATGCGCACGAGCCGTGGCGCGCGGGCGGTGGGCTCACCGCCAGCGAGGCGGCGCAGGACGAGGTCGTACTGCTGCCGTTGTACGCGCAGATGACGACGGACGAGCAGGATACGGTCGTCGAAGTGCTGAAGACGGTCGTGGCCGAACTCGGCGGCGCGTAACGTCAGGCGACGATCCGCTGGTCAGTGGGAGATCGGGACGACGGCCGGCGCCGGCGGCGCGCGCAGATCGAAGACCGAGACCAGCGACCCGGCCAGCGTGCGCGCGCGTTCGACAACGGGCACGCCGCAGAAGGGGCAGGCGTGCAGTGCCACTTCTTCCGGCTTCCGCGTATAGAGCGCTACATGCGTGGCGCCCAACTCCTTCAGGCGGGCGACCACGGCCGGGCTCAGCCAGGTCGTGTGCAGCGCCCAGCCGAACCTGTCTGATTCCGACAGCGTGCAGGGTGCCGAGTACAGGGTGACGCCCGAATCGACGGCAATGACCAGCCCATCGGCGGGCGTGGCCTCGCTGATGAGGTGCGCTGCGGCCACCTGATCGGTGCGCGGGAAGAAGAAGCTCGTCCGGCTGACGACCACGCAGGCGATCAACGCCACGATGCCGACGGCGAGGCCGACGAGACGGTGACGCGTGGCGATCGCATCGACGGCCGTGGCGGCCCACCAGGCCCACACGCCCATCATCGGGATCTGGTAGTAGTCCATCTCCAGGTGGAGATTGAAGAAGATCAGGACGTAGGCCGCGAGTCCGGCGGCCCAGGCCGCGACCATCACCCGCGACGCGATCGTGTGCCGGCGGCGGAACAGGAAGATGAGCGCGCCGGCGGCCACCACGATCGCGGCCACCCAGCCGAGGCTGCTGTCGACCGTCCTGTAGTAGAGCAGCTCCCGCCAGTTGGCGTAGCTCGTGCGCTGATCGAGCGTGCCGAAATACCACCAGGCCATGTCCCCCTGGGAATACCAGTGGGGAATCACGCTGAGGTCCGGAATCGTCGCGGCGTTCCTGGCGGCGAGGACCCGCCAGCCGGCGAAAGGCACCACCATCAGCCCGAGGACCGTCGCCATGGTCACGGCCCGTCGGCGGTCGAAGCGCAGGACGAGCGGCGTGAGGATTGCCGGGATCGCGGGCAGCGCGTAGGGCGCCTTGATCAGGAAGGCGAAGATGCCCATCACGAGCGTGGCGATCCACTGCACGGGGGCGCCGGCCGTGGCCGCGCGGAGCCCGTGATACAGCAGGCCGTGCGCGAAGAACATGGCTGCGAAGTCGATGTGGACCGCGCGCGAGTAGAAGATCCCGAGCGGGATGAAGGCGTAGGCGACAGTGGAGATCCGGGCGAACGTCCGGTCCTCGAAGAGCCGGACGGTGCGATGGAAGTAGAAGGCGGATCCGATGAAGAACGCGAGGTAGACAAGCCGATCGACGATCAGGCTTTCCGTGACGAGGTGATAGAGCAGGGCGACGATGGCCTCGGACAGCGGGAATTCGAGCAGCAGCGTGCGATGGTTCCCGAGCCAGTGGACCTGCGGCGCCAGGAGATGGATGCCGCCCGTGTAGAAGTTGTGCGTGAACGAGGCGGTATCGCACTGGCGCCACGCGTGCGGCGCGTCGATCTCCGGGATCAGCGTCGTCACGCGCAGGGCGAGCGCGATGGCGCAGGCCGCGAGAAACCAGCGGCTCGAGCGTCTGAGGCGGTCTGCTGACGCGTCAGATGTTCTCGGCAAACTGGAACTCCATCCGGTGGAAGACCAGCCACCCGATGACCAGCAGGACAGCCGACAGGGCCGCCGTGACCGCGAAGGCCGGCGAAGGCGGCGCGTTCAGCAGGATGACGGATCGATAGGCATCGACGATCGGCGTCATCGGATTCAGCTGTATGAGCAGGCCGAGCTTGCCGGTGATCCCATCGGCCGAATAGACGACAGGGGTGGCGAACATCCAGGCGGTGATCGCAATCTCGAACAGGTATTTGACGTCCCTGTAGAAGAGGTTCGCCATGGCGAGCAGCAGCGACACCGCCATCGTGAGGACCAGGTGCACGATCACGACGAGCGGCAGCCACGCGAGATGAGCGCCGACGCCGACCCCGAAGTAGAGCATGAAGGCGATGAGGACGAGGCTGCCGATCAGGAAGTCGACGAAACAGACAGCCACGGCGGAAAACGGGAAGATCTCCCGGGGAAAATAGATCTTCGACACGAGGCTCGAGTTGCTCGTCAGCGAGTTCACCGCGAACCGGAGCGAGGAGGCGAAGAAGTTCCAGACCCAGAGGCCGCAGTACGCGAACAACGGATAGGCCACCGGCGTCTCGAGCGGGGCGACCCGCATGAAGATGACCGAGAAGACCACGGTGTTCACGAGCGGCATGAACACCGCCCAGGCAAACCCCATGGCCGTCTGCTTGTAGCGCAACAGCAGATCGCGCCAGGTCATCTGGAACAGCAGTTCCCGATATTCGATCTGCTCCGCGATTACTTCCCGACAGTCGTCAATCACTCGCATGGTTCTCCATTCGTCGTGCGTCGTGCAGTGGTGTCGTCAGTCGATCACTGACAGTACTCGCCGGGCCAGATCCGGGACGATGGGCGGATCCAGCATCTCGAGGTGGTCGCCGGGCAGATCGAAGACCTCCAGCGGGCCGGCGGCAATGCCGCGCCAGCCCATCATCTCGACCTGATCGGAGGATATCGTGGTGTTCGTATCGTAGGTGGCCGACCGGAACAGGGCCACCCGCCCATGGTACGGCCTCGGGTGATAGGACGTCATGACCCGGACGCTCGCCTCGATGAACTGCTGTTCGAGGACCTCCTGGGGCAGCGGTTCGCCCGACCGGTGCACGGACGTCGTGATCGCCGAGTTGCGGGCCGCGCGGAATCGTCGCTTGAGACGATGCTGGAACTGGAGCGCGCCGTGCACGACGGTGGCGATCAGCCCGTTGGCCAGGTAGCGGACGCTCTCGATCGGCGAGGTCGTAACCAGCCGCCTGGCGTGACGTCGGAGACGGGCGCCAAAGTCCGGTCCCGTGTTCGACAGCCAGCTGTCGAACACGAGGAGCGCTTCGACGGTTTCCCCTGCCGCCGTCAAGCGCTGCGCCATCTCGAGCGCAATCGGCCCGCCCGCGCACGAGCCAATCAGCACGTACGGGCCGGATGGCCGGACCTGGCGCATTTCTTCGAGGTACGCCCCGGCCAGATCCTCGGCCGTGCGTGGCCCGCCGTACGGGAGTTCGCGACCGTCGAGCCCGGCCGGTGCCTGCAGTCCGTAGAACGGGCGGTCCTCGCCGAGCAGCGGCACCAGGTGCCTGTAGAACAGCACCTGGCCGGCGCCGGCGTGGACGGCGAAGATCGGCGTGCGGTGGCCCGCCGGTCGGATCGGCACGAGGCTGCGGACGCCGGTCAGGGGCGACGCTGCTGCCGGGGGCGCCGGATCGCCAGCCTCGTCATCCGTGGCCGTCGGCGCGGCCGGACGCCGCTCGTCGATATAGGCCGCCAGTTGCCTGACGGTTCCCGAGGAGAAGAAGAGCGTCAGCGGCAGGCGGACGCCTAGGCGTCGCTCCATCTGGGTCGCCAGGCGGACAGCGAGCAGCGAGTGTCCCCCCAGCGCGAAGAAGTCGTCGTCGATCCCGACGTTGTCAGCGCCGAGCATGTCGGTGAGTGCCTCGACCAGGGCGCGTTCCGAGGCTGTACGTGGCGCCGTCGAGGGCCCACTGCCGGTGCGGTCGTGCGCGCGCGCGGCCGGTGCAGAGAGGCGCGCGGCTGCCGCCGTCAGGTCCGCGAGGGTCTTCGGTCCGACAGCCACCTGGGCGATCGGCAGGGACCGGAGCACGGCCAGGAACGCCTCGGCACCTTCCTCCGGGCGGATGGCTTCGGTCAGATCGATGGCCGTCCTTCGCGCGGGCGTCGACGCGGTCGCGCCGAGACTGACAGCCGCGTTGGCGTCCAGCCGCCTGGCCGCGAAGCCGGTGATCTCGACGAGCGGCTGACCCGTGGTCGTGCAGATCGTCACGTCCACCACCACCAGATCACGCGACGCCTCGCCGGGTCGGCTGAGCCGCGTGTGACAGGTGAGCCGCGTCTGCCGCAGCGGGGCGTGGATACGCACGCTGTCGTACGACAGCGGTACGTAGAAATCGCGCGCGACGTCATAGCCGTCGACGAGCAGCGGACCCATGGCCGTCGCGACGTCGAGCACCGCCGGGTGCAGGTCGAATGACGGCAGGTCGCTGGCGGCGGCGACCGCGATCTCGAGATCGGCGAGGACTTCGTGCGTGCCCACGTGCGCATCGACACGTGTCGTCCAGCGCGGACCGGTCTGGAGGTGGCGCAGGTTCGGGGTGGGATCGGTTGCCGGCACCGGGCACCGCGCGCGAATGGCGGCGAGATCGAGGGCGGCCGGACCGGGTGCCGCGTCGGTCGTCACCAGGCCGCGCACGTGCTCGGTCGACCCCGCGCTGTCGTCTGACGACATCACGAACGCGCCGCCCGCCGCGATGGTCACGTGCAGCACCCTCGAATCGCCCGTCACGACGAACGGCGAGAGGAAGACGACGTCGCGCAGCGTCGTGGTGCCGGTGGTGCGGCCGATGACGTGCGCCGCCTCGGCGGCCATCGCCAGGTACGACGTCCCGGGCAGCAGGGCGGTGCCATTCGACAGCCGGTGCTCGGCGAGCACCCAGTCCGCGTCAGGCGCGAAGGCCGTGGCGAAATGGTGCTCCTGCCCCGAGGCTCTGTGGTAGCGGAGCAGTGCTCCCGCCGTCTGCTGATAGCTGCTGTCGATGATGGCCGGTGACGCGGGCTCGCGCAGCATGCCTACGTCGCGCCAGGCCTGCCAGTCGATCGAGACGGTGGGGCCACGGTCCGGCAGACCCGATCGCGCGTGCGCGAACGCGTCGAGAAACGCGTTGGCCGCGGCGTAGTCGAACTGGCCAGGCAGACCGAGCATCGCGCTGACCGACGAGCAGTTCACCCAGAAGTCGAGCGACAGGTGATCGAGCGCCCGGGCCAGGTTCAGCGTGCCGGCGACCTTCGGCGCCAGCACGCGACGCGCATCGTCCGCGGACTTGAGTGCCAGCAGGCTGTCGGCCATCACGCCGGCCGCGTGGACCACGCCATGGATCGGGCCCATGCGCGTCGTGACGTCCTGCACGAGACGGTCGACGTCCGCAGCAACGGCGACGTCGGCGGTCATCAGTACGACCTCGGATCCGCGCGCTTCGATCGCACGGATCCGCTGGATGCGTTCGGCCTGCAGATCCCCGGCCGGCGCTGCCTGGGTGATCGCGTCCCAGGAGTTTCTGGGCGGCAGGGGCCGCCGGCTGACGAGGACGATCCGCACACGTGCCTGGCGCGATAGCGCGTCCGCGATCGTCAGCGCGATCCCGCCAAGGCCGCCCGTGATGAGGTACGTGCCGTGCTCCCGGATCGCCGCCGGGGCCTGCGTGACCGGAAGCCTGGCGAAGTCGGGGAGCCATCGTTCGCCGCGCCGCAGCGCCACGCGCGCATCGCGGCCCGACAGGATCTCGGACACGATCGGCGCCGCGACGTCCGACGCGTTCGACTCGTCGTCGCTGTCGCTGCCGGCGCTGATGTCGATGACGGTCGTCGAGAGCGGTGCCAGTTCCGCCGCGACGACGGCGAGCGCGCCGGCGGCGAGGGCCTGCCCGGGATCGCGCGCGCGTTCGTCGTGGACCGAGAAGAGTTGGCGCGTCAACAGCACGAGCCGCTGCCGCCCAGCCGATCCGGAGTCGCCGAGCGCACGCGCGAGCGCCATCAGCGCGAAGAAGTCCCGCGTGGGATCCGCATCCGAGGCCAGGCGCCAGGCGATCAGGATGTGCGTCGGCGCGCGGTCGATGGCCGAGAGATCCGCGAGCAACCGGGCGACGTCGTCCTGCGACTCAGGGACGATGACGGCCGTACCGTGTACGGGATCGGGGGCGACGTAGTAGTCGCCGGGCATGGCCACGGTGACGGTGGCGCCGCGCGATAGCGCCTGGGTCGCGATGTCGGCGACATCCGCCTCGTTCGGCGCGCAGATCAGCCAGTGCGTACTCGCGGCCGTGGCGTCAGCCACGCGGGGCGCCCGATTCCAGACGGGAATCCTGAGCCAGTCGCCCACGTGTCGCGTGCCGTCGGTTGCCTGACGGACCGGCGACGGCGCGCTGGTCGAGGGCGCGTCGATCCAGTAGCGCACGTGCTCGAACGGGTAGGTGGGCAGCGGCACGCGGCGCCGTGCGGTGCCGTGGAATGCCGCCCAATCCACAGGCTGACCGGCGATCCAGGCGCGGCCGAGTGCGCCGTACAGGACGGTGAGATCCGAGACGGCATCCTGCGGATGGCGCATCGACGCCAGCACGGGCACCTGCGCGTCAGCCGGCAGGTGCTGGCGGGCCAGCGTGCCGAGCGTTACGCCGGGGCCGACCTCGATCAGCACGCGGTCTGGCTGCTGCAGGATCGTCGACAGCCCGTCGGAGAAGCGCACGGTCTGCCGCAGGTGGGACACCCAGTAGTCGTGACGCGTGACGTCGGCCGGATCCGCCCACTGCCCGGACAGGTTCGAGATGAACGGGATCGTCGGCGGCGACAGCGTGATGCGCGCGACGCACGCCCGGAACGCCGGCAGGTGCGGCTCGAGCATCGCCGAATGCGCCGCGACCGCGATCCGGAGGCGGCGACTCTCGATCCCCTCGGCGGCAAGGGCCGCTTCCAGTCGATCGATCTGATCGACAGGACCCGACACGACGGAGAGCGTCGGCGCGTTGGCCGCTGCCAGGCCCAGGTCTCCCGTCAGCCGCGGGCGCAGGTCCGCCGCGCTCATGGGCACGCTGAGCATGGCGCCGGCAGGCAGCTGCTCGAAAATGTCGCCGCGCGCCTTGACGATCGTCAGGGCATCCTCGAACGAGAAGACGCCGGCCAGGCACGCGGCGGTGTATTCGCCGAGCGAGTGTCCGGTCATGGCCGCCGGCTCGACGCCCCACGACATCCACAGGCGGCCGAGGGCGTACTCGATGATGAAGATCGACAGGATCGAGTGCGTCGATTGCTCGAGCGTCCGCGCCGCGTCCTCGAATCGCGTCGGTTCGGGGAACAGTGCGGGACGCAGGTCGATGCCGTGAGTCGCGCGCAGATACTCGAGGCCGCGATTGACCTCGTCCCGGAACACCGGCTCGCGCTCGTAGATCTCGCGGCCCATGTCCGGGTACTGCGCACCACCGCCGGGGAACAGGAAGACGACCGACGGCGTGCCCGCGATCCGCTGCCCGTCGATGACGCGTCGTCCCTCGTCACCGTGCAACCGTCCGATCGCCTCCGGCAGATCGTCGCAGACGACGACCCGCCGGTGATCGAATGCGCGTCGTCCGGCCTGGAGTGTCCAGGCCACGTCGGCGGGATCGAGCGACGGGTGTGCGGCGAGGTGCGCAGCGAGTCGGCTCGAGGCGGCATCGAGCGCCGCCGCACTCCGCGCCGAGAGCACGAGGATTGTCGGCGTCTTGCCGGGCTCGACGGCTGGTCGTGCCGGGGCCTGCTCCAGCACGACGTGCGCGTTCGTGCCGCCAACTCCGAGCGAGGTGACGCCGGCGCGTCGCGGGCCGTCCGGCTGCCAGGGCTGCAGGCGCGTGTTGACGAAGAACGGCGTCTCGTCGAACGGGATCGCCGGGTTCGGCTCTTGGTAGTGCAGGCTCGGTGGCAACTCCGCGTGTTCGACGGCCGAGGCGGCCTTGATGAGTGACGCCACGCCCGCGGCCGTGTCGAGGTGCCCGATGTTCGTCTTCAGCGAACCGATGGCGCAGAAGCGCGTGCGCGACGTCTCGCGGCGGAACGCTTCGGTCAGCCCGGCGACTTCGATGGGATCGCCGACGGGCGTGCCCGTCCCGTGCGTCTCGATGTACGTCATCGTGTCCGCGCGCACGTCGGCCAGCGCGAGCGCTTCGGCCACGACGGCGGCCTGGCCGTCGACCGAGGGCGCCAGGTAACCCACCTTGCCGGCGCCGTCGTTGTTGACGGCCGATCCGAGGATGACCGCGTGGACGTGATCGCCGTCGGCCAGCGCGTCAGTCAGGCGACGCAGGACGACGAGCCCCGCGCCGCTGCCGAAGACCGTGCCCTTCGAGGCCGCATCGAACGCGCGGCAATGTCCATCGGGCGAAAGAATCTCGCCGTCTTCGTAGAAGTAGCCCTGCCGGTGCGGCAGTTCGATCGTGACGCCGCCGGCCAGGGCCATGTCGCACTCGCCGCCGAGCAGGCTCTGGCACGCGAGGTGGACTGCGACGAGCGACGTGGAGCACGCCGTCTGCACGCCGACGCTGGGGCCGCGCAGGTTCAACTGGTACGACACGCGCGTCGTCAGGAAGTCCTTGTCGTTGCCGGTGTGGCGCACGAGGAACGTGCCGACCGACGCCATCAGCGCGTGGTTGGGGAGGAGGTGGCGTGCGAAATACGCCTGCATCCCGCAGCCGCCGAAGATCCCGATCGGGCCGTCGAACGATTCGGGCACGTGGCCTGCGGCCTCGAGGGCTTCCCATGCGCACTCCAGGAAGTGCCGGTGCTGGGGATCCATGATGGCCGCATCGCGCGGGCTGAAGCCGAAGAAGCCCGCGTCGAACGACTCCATGTCGTCGAGAATCGCCGCCGCCTTGACGTAGTTCGGCGCCGCCAGGTCGCTGGCCGGCACCCCGGCCGCGCGCAGATCTGCATCGGAAAGCGGCTGGATCGCCTCCCGGCCGTCGCGGATCAACTGCCATAGTTCGGCGGCCGAACGGGCGCCGGGAAAGCGGCCCGCCATCCCGACGATCGCGATGGCGTTCTGGGGAAGGGTGCCGGTGGGCTGGCTCATGACCTGTAGCGGGCGAACGATCGCGACATGCTGATTTTATGGAGTTCCGACGGCACCCCTTGCGCGCTTTGGCGCGTGTCCGCACAGTTTGCACGGCAACACGGCCCGCACGCACGGTGTCGGGACCTGGACGACGGGACGGCAGGTGTCAATGCGCGTCGGTGACGACCTCGTCGCACCCGCGACCGCGGGTCGTACGAGGGACGAGGGGCCGTGCGAGCGCCGGGGAGGACTTCAACGCACGACTCACGCTCATCAGCAGGAGCCCCGTGATGATCGCACGGGAGGCCTCTTCGTGCAGACCCGTGGCGGCGGTCACCGCCAGGGCCATCAGCAGGAGCACACCGGCGGTCACGGCACTTCGGCCCGTACGTGTCGGCGACTCGGTGAGCGGCTGGGCGTCCATGTCCTGTACGGGGAGCAGGACTCGTACCGTCCACCGCGACGGGCCACGCTCCGCGATCGCCTCGAAAAACCGGCCGCCGAGGCACCCCGGACCGGGGTGGTGCGATCGAAGACATCCCGGGAGCAGACTGTTGTCGTCAGCGCTGCGCGTTCCGAACATAAAAGCACGGGCGGTGTGCTTCGATGGTCGAAGCACACCGCCCGGAGGGAAGACCTGTGCGTGCGAGCTAGACGGACGCGGCTGCGTCCTTGCGCCGCCGCCGGCGGGCGGCAATTCCGGCGCCCACCAGCCCTGTCCCGAACAGCACCATCGTCGTCGGCTCGGGAATCGGCTGCTGCGTCACCTGGGCCCAGAGCAAGGTCGACGTCGTGCCGAACTCGGGCGACGTGAAGTTGTTCTGGAACGGTCCGCCCGCGGCCGTCGAGAACCCCAGGACCTCGAAGAGGTACCGGTCGTTACCGACGTCGATGAACGAGGCCAGCGACGGCAACGCCACCTGGACGTTGTCGTCCGAGCAGCCCGCACCCGTGCAGTTGTTGTCCGTCTCCTCGTGGAGGAAGTCGAGCTGCAGGTTGATCGGCGTTCCGCTGCCGTTGTGGTTGAGCGTGAGGTCGTACGTGACAGAACCGACCGCCTCGGAAATCGGGTAGTTGAGGTGATCGAATTCGCCCAGCACGAATGGCGTCGAGCCTTCGCTGAACGTCAGCGTGCCGTCGAACGCATCGAAGTTGTAGCCGCTCGTGTAGAGGAGGTCGAACCCTCCCTCTTCGAGCGGACGCATGCAGGCATCGCCCCCGACGGTGAACGAACCCCCATCGAACGCGAGCTGCTCGGGCGTCAGGTCAGAGGTGAGCACGCCACCGGCCCAGCGCACGCTGTCGACGGCGGTACCGGGCGCGTTGTCGTAGTCGACGCACGGCGCGTATCCCGGCGCAGCGACCGCCCCCTGCCAGGCACCAGTGCCAACCGACAGCTGGAGCGGACCGGCGGTCAACGGCGCGGCCACCAACATCAAACCCAGGGACATCAATAATCGTTTCATGAGAGGTTCGAGAATCCTTCCAAGGTGCGTCATCGCACGGCGCGTATAAAAGCACGATCCATGCCTGACGATATCATTCTTGAAATCAGCAATCGGCAATCTGTAAAGCATTGCGAACAGTGGTGTTGCCAACTCGCCACGCTGGCGGTCTGCCGTGTGATGTCAGTCGGTGCCGCCCTGAGTGGAGACAGAAGTCTGCTTTGAGGATGACTGTGTCGGCTGAGCGACAGTCGAGCCTGCCCCCTTACGGCTCGAGGGAGGCCAGCAGGCGGCGGGCATCAGTGAGCCAGGGCTGGTTCGCGCCGCGGTCGATCGCCTGCTGCAGCGTGGCGCGCGCGTCGTCGTGACGGCTCGCGGCGACCTGGGCCGCACCGAGGTGATAGCGATAAGTGGCGTTCTGCGGCTGGGCGGTCACGGCGTCCTCGAGCGGCGGGAGGGCCAGGGAACTGAGGCCCTTCCGATGGTAGATCCAGCCGAGCGTGTCGTTGACTTCCGGCCGATCCGGCATGCGCGACTTGGCTGTCTGGGCCAGCTTCAACGCCACGTCGAGGTTGTCGTTCTGTTCGGTCAGCAGCCACGCCAGGTTATTGGCGGCCGTGGCGGCCTGCGGGTCCAGTTCGAGCGCCCGCTCGTAGCGGGCACGCGCCTTGTCGATCTGGCCCTGGGATTCGAACAGCATGCCGAGCACCGTCTGCGCGGCGATCGAACGGCTGTCCTTCCCGGCAATCTGTTCGAACTGCGCGATGGCCTCGTCGACGCGTCCGTGCTGGTAGTAGAGCCGCCCCAGCGAGGCGTACGCATCGATTTGATCGGCGTTCGCGTCGATCGCGGCGCGCAGGCGCTGTTCGGCGACGTCCGTCCTGCCGGCCGCCATCGCCGCATTGCCGGCCAGCGTCAGCAGGGCCGCGTCCCCGGGATCGGCGGCCAGCGCCGCGTCGACGCGCGCCAGCGCATCGGCCGGACGACCGGCGCGCAGATCGATTTGGGTGAGGTTCGCGAGCGCCACCAGACGCGTCGGATCGGCCGCGAGCGCACGCGTGAAGGCTGCCCTGGCGCCCGTGATGTCGTTGCGGCCGAGCGCCAGCAGGCCGAGCTCCGTCTGGACCGCCGGTGAATCGGGGAACTCGCGCGCGACGGCCTGTAGCGCCGTGGCGGCCTTGGCGCTGTCGCCCTGCAGCACGCTGATGCGCGCCAGCAGCAGGCGCGCCTCGCCCGATCGGGGCGATTTGTCGACGGCGCTCTGCGCCATCTGGCTCGCTTCGTTGAGCCGTCCGGCCGCGAGCAGGGCCTTGCCGAGCTCGAGATCGGCGGCCACCAGCCGGGGATTGCTCTGGCGGGCCTGGGTGAACGCGGCGATGGCTTCGTTCCAGGCGCGCTGCGACGCCAGCACGCGCCCGAGGATGAACTGCGCGGCCGCGGCCGACGGGCCCGCGGCCGCCACCGCCTGGCGCGCCACGGGCAGCGCGTCGGCGCGACGCCCGGCGGCCAGCAGGACTTCGGCCTTCGCCGTGAGCGCTTCCGGGGCAGACGGTGTATCGGCGAGCACGCGATCGACGCGGCTCAGCGCCGCGTCCGCGTGTCCCTGGACGACATCGAGGCCCGCGAGCCGCAGCTGGATGGTGCCGGCCGCACCGATGTTGCGCGCAAGCGCCTCGTCGAGTACGCGGCGGGCGTCGTCGGTCCTGTCGGTCCTGACGTAGTAGTCGGCCAGGGCGAGCGCGCCCGACGCGTCGGTCGACGAGGCCGCGGCGGTCTTCAGATACGGTTCGGCCTCGGCCACGCGGCCCGTGGCCAGATTCAGGAACGCCAGCGCCTGGTTGACCGAGCCGTCCGTCGGGTGGGCCGTCAGCGTGGCCTCGAGTTCGCGTCGCGCCTCGTCCGGCCGTTGCGTGGCGAGGTAGAAGTTGGCGAGCGCGACGTGCGGACGCGGCAACCCGGGGGCAAGGGCGACCGCCTGCTGGAAGGCTGCTTCGGCGCGGGCGCGATCGCCGCGGACCAGCTCGATCGATCCCATGTTCGCGTAGCTCGTGCTGCGGTCGGGATCGAGCCGGATGGCTTCCTCGATGCTCGCGATGGCCTGATCGAACCGGTTGAGGCCCGCGTACGCGTTGGCGATGAGGATCTGGGCGTCGACGTTGGTCGGATCGAGCGCCAGCGCGCGCTCGCCGCGCGCACGGGCGTCCTCGAACTGGCGCGCGAGCAGCAGCGCCGTGCCGGCCTTGAGCTGGACGTCGGCGCGGTCGGGCATCAGGTCGGCCGCCCGCACGTATTCGCCGAACGCCTGCGGCACGTCGTTCTCGTGCGCGTACGCTTCCGCCAGCTTCAGGCGGGCGTCACCGGAACGCGGATCGCGCTGCACGGCGTTGCGATATTCGATGATGGCTTCGGCATACCGGTTCTCGGCCACGTACGCGTCGCCACGATTCAGGTGCTGCTGCCTGGCCGCCTCCGGATCCGTGGAGCAGGCCGCGACGATGCTGCCGAGCGTGACCGCCAGCAGCAGGCGGGCGAAGGGCGGTGACGGATGGTGCATGGGCAGACTCTCGATGTCAGGACGGCAGGTGTGGCGTCAGGGCCGGCAGGAGCGCCTGGGCAAAGGCGACCGCGCGTGATTCGGCAATCGCCTCGTCTTCACCCGGTGCGATCGGGCTGATGATCCGGACCAGCGCCGCCTCCGATCGATTCAGCCGTACCGCGTCATAGAGCAGGTACGCCTTGCTCGCGTATTCGCTGGCCACGAGGCGGCCGTGACTCTGATACCAGTAGAGCACGACCTGTCGATCGAGACCTTTCTGGATGAGATAGCGATTGACGTCCACAGGCGTCGCGCGGCCCTCGACCGCGAAGCGCAGGCGCTGGTGCGTGACCGGCTGCCAGCCCGCCCCGGGCAGGCAGTTGGCCGGCGAATGGATCGCGTCACCCTGCCGCTGGGACTGGTAATAGCCCACGTACAGACCGACCGGCACGCCCGACGCCGGCGTGTAGACCCGGTTCAGGTACGCATCGACGCCGAGGACGTCGAGCACATCGCGGCTGAACGGCGGCGCGTCCTGCCCGCGGAAATCGCCGAGCTGGAACGTGAGATCGCCGAGTGCGCGACGGAGCGGCACCTGTTCCGGCTCCATGACGTGCCGCGTGTACGCTGCCGAGGCGAGGAAGATGACGGTGAGCAGCAGGAGCCGGCGGGTCATCGTCTCCCTCAAATCGCGGCGGGCAGCGTGCCGGGCCCGGGCCGCGGGGCCGGCGCCAGGCCGACGAGCAATCGGGCGATCCCCAGCACGAGCACGAACGCAACCCCGAAGACCAGCCAGCCCGAGAACGTGTGGAAGAACCCCTGCGCCGCATCGGGGCCGTAGAAGTGCGCGGCCAGGCCCGTCCCGGCCACGCGCCCGGCATTCGCGACGATCGCCACGGGGATGGTCGACGCCGCAATGGCCGTCCTGATCCAGGTGCGCGTGTCGGTGAAGTAGCCGAAGACGATTCCGAGCGTCAGCAGTGTGATCAGTGACCGGATACCACTGCACGCCTCGGCCACTTCCAGGGTCGTGTGCGCGAGGATGATGAGGTTCCCCTCGCGCAGGACGGGCACGCCGGCGGCCGACAGGACGACCTCGCCCGCACGCGACGCGAGCAGCTGCAGCGGAAACGCCATCTCGTTGAAGACGATGGCCGGCAGCGGAATCATCAGCAGCAGGAAGACCACGGGAAACGCGGCGATCCGGAGCGTGGGCCAGCCCTTCACGAACACGATGGCGCCCACGAGCAGCACGATCATGGCGATGCGCGACAGGAACCGCTCGGCCCCGAGCAATCCGGCCAGCAGCAGGCCGATTCCCCCGATCACGAGGATGAGCCCCGAGAGGCGCGGGGCCGGCGGCAGATTCGCGAGCCTGTCGCGTCGTTCCCACAGGAAGTACAGGGCCAGCGGCACGATGAAGAAGCCGTGCGAGTAGTTGTCGTCGGTCGACCAGTCGCGGACCAGGCCGACGATCGCCGGCCAGCAGAGCCAGGTGAAGCTGGCGGCGGCACTGGCCAGGACGGTGAAACGACGGATTCCGGCTGACGTCATGAAAGGCTGGGGAACGTACTGGTCCTTAGTTGTAACAGAAGCCGACGCCGACGATCGACTGCCGCCCTACTCGAGCGCCACGCGCGCGACGATGTGCTCGGCGATGGCCAGCGACGAGGTGGCGCCCGGCGAGGGGGCGTTGCGGACGGCGGTGACGGGCCCGAGGTGATCGATGCGGAAGTCGTCGACCAGCGCACCGTCGCGCGCCACGGCCTGCGCGCGTACGCCCGCCGGACCCGGCTGCACGTCATCGTCTGCCAGATCGGGCACGAACTGGCGCGCCAGGGCGACGAACGCCCGGCGCCGCAGCGATCCGGAAAACTCCCGGATCCCCATCCGCCAGTGCTGCCGCGCCATGCGGCGGAATCCCGGCCAGGCGATCGTGCCCGCCAGATCGCGCACGTCGATCGTGCCCCAGTCATATCCTTCGCGCGCGAGCGCCAGCACCGCGTTGGGACCGACGAGAACCTCGCCGTCGTGCCGCTTCGTGAGGTGGACGCCGAGAAACGGGTAGCGCGGATCGGGCACCGGGTAGATCAGGCCGTGCACGAGGAAGCGTCGTTCGGGCCGCAGGACGTAGTACTCGCCGCGGAACGGCACGATGCGTGGATCGGGACTGCCACCGGCGAGCCGCGCCACCGCGTCGCTGTGCAGGCCCGCACAGATGACCAGCCGATCGAACGTGTGCGATCCCGTCGTCGTGGCGACCGTGACGCGCGAACCGTCGGGCGTGATGGCGGTGACGCGTGTGCTGGTGAGGACGCGCGCGCCCGCCGCCGCGATCTCGGCGGCGATGGCGCGGGTGACGGCGGCAAAGTTCACGATGGCCGTTTCCGGCGAGTGCAGGGCCTGTACGCCCGCCGCGTGCGGTTCGATGTCCCGCGCGGCCTCCGGTCCCACCAGGCGCACGCCCGGGACGCCATTGGCGGTGGCGCGCTCGAAGAGCGTCCGGAGTCTGGGGCGCTCGTCATCGGTGAGCGCCACGATCAGCTTGCCGCACGCCTCGTACGGAATCGCGTGCGTGGCGCAGAACTCGCGGAGCAGGCCCACGCCCCGCCGGCACAGCGTGGCCTTGAGCGATCCGGGCGCGTAGTAGATCCCGGCGTGAACGACGCCGCTGTTGCGACCGGTCTGGTGCCGCGCGAGATCCCGCTCTTTCTCGAGGACGGTCACGCGCGCGTCGGGGCGGACCTGCAGCACGCGCCTGGCAACGGCCAGGCCGAGGATGCCGCCGCCGATGACGCCGACGTCGAACCGCGGGCGGATCGTCGCGGGCGCGGGCGAGGGAGGGATGGACATGGCGTTGCGCTGCCTTCAGCGGCCTGCGGATTGATCGCGCAGCCAGCGCTCGAGCACCCAGGCCGCCCAGAGGGCGTACCCGTGATCCCGCTCGCCGCGTTGCTGTGCATCGAGGAGCGTGCCCAGGTGCCGCGTATCCAGGTGCGCGCCAATCGCCGCACCGGTTGACAGCACCTCGTCGCGGAAGCGACCGGCAAACGGCCCCCCGATCCACGAACCAATTGGAATCGAGAACCCCTTCTTCGGCAGGGTCCAGAGCGCGCCGGGCAGCCGCTGGCGCGCGAGCTGCCGAAGGAACGTCTTGCCTTGACGCCACTGCTGCTTGCGCGATGCCGGGATGCGGAACGCCAGCTCCACCACGCGGTGATCGAGCAGCGGGCACCGCACCTCGAGGCTGTGCGCCATACTCATGCGGTCCACCTTCACGAGCGGGTCGTTCGGCATGTAGAGCTTGAGATCCGCATACTCGGCCTGCTGCACCGCATCGGCCGAGGCGCAGCGTCTGTAGGGTTCGGTCACGGCCTGGTAGACGGAGCTCGATGCGGGATCGTGGTGCGGCGACAATCCCATCAGCCGCCGCGTGTCGTCCGCCTTGAGGAACGTCAGATCCGCGTAGTAGCTGCCCGCCGGATCGCGCCCCAGGTTTTCGAGCAGGGTGCCGGCGCGCAGCGGCTTCGGCAGCCGGGGTGACCGCGGCCATCGCCGTCCGAGCCAGCCAACGGCCGGCGCGAGCGGTCCCGGCAGCACACGTCGCGCCGCAGCTTCCATCGCGTGCGGCACGTAGCGGAAGTCGTAGCCGGCCCAGGCTTCGTCGCCGCCGTCGCCGCTGAGCGCGACGGTCACGTGCCGGCGCGCGATCTTCGATACGTACCAGGTCGGGATCGCCGACGAGTCGGCCATCGGTTCGCCCATCAGACGCGTCACCGGATCGATCACCTCGTCGAGTCGTGGCTCGATGACTTCCGGGTGATGCTGGCTGCCGAAGGCGGCGGCGACGAGGCCCGCGGCCTCGAGTTCGTTGTGGGCCGCGTCGCCGAATCCGACGGACGCCGTGACCAGCCGATCGCCCAGCGCCTCGGCCATGTAGGACACGACGAGGCCTGAATCGATGCCGCCGCTGAGGAACGCCCCGAGCGGCACCTCGCTCTCGAGACGGCTGTGGACCGCGGCGCGCAGCTGCTCGTCGATCTCGGCCAGGATGGCGGCGTCGGGCCGCGTGTCCGTATCGAATTCGGTCACGTCCCAGTACTGCCGGGTCTCGACGCGGCCGCCGGCCACGCGGAGCCAGTGTCCCGGCAGCAGCTTGCGGGCGTTGCGGTACGGCGTGTCGGGCGCGACGAAGTAGCCGAGCGACAGATAGCCTTCGAGTGCCGAGAGATCGATCTCGCCGCGCCAGCCCGTGGCCTGCGTCAGCGAGGGCAGTTCGCTGGAGAAGTGAAAGACGTCGTCGATGACGGCATGGAAGAACGGCTTCTTGCCGAGCCGGTCGCGCGCGGCGAACAGCTCACGCGTACGGCCGTCCCAGATGACGAACGCGAACATGCCGTCGAGCCGTTCGACGATGGTCGGGCCGTATTCCTCGTAGCCGTGGAGGATGACCTCCGTGTCGCAGGTCGTCCGGAAGACGTGGCCTCGCGCTTCGAGGACCGGGCGGATCGCCTTGTGGTTGTAGATCTCGCCGTTGAAGACGATCCAGCACGATCCATCCTCGTTCGCCATCGGCTGGTGCCCGCCCGCGCGATCGATGATCGCGAGACGACGATGGCCGAACGTGACGGGGCCGGCATCGAAGAAGCCGTCGCCATCCGGGCCGCGATGAGCGAGCGCCGCGTTCATCCGCCTGACGCCCGCGCGGACGTCGTCTGTCAGGTTACCGTCGAGGGCGAAGGCGCCCGAGATGCCGCACATCAGGCGTACTCCTCGTAGATATCCCGGTACTGCGCAATCATGCGGTCGAGCGAGAAGTGGGTCTCGACGCGCGCACGGGCCGCGGTTCCGAACTGCGTGCGTCGCGCGGGATCGCCCGCGAGTGCGTCGATGGCGTGGACGATGGCGCCCATGTCGCGCGCGGGAACCAGCAGGCCGGTGTCTGTCGTGACGACCTCGGGCGTGCCGCCGACGCGCGTGGCCACCACCGGCAGCCCCGCGGCCATGGCCTCGAGGATGGTCAGCGAGACGCCCTCGCTGATCGAGCAGTTCACGTACGCATCGCACCCGGCCAACCAGTCCCGCGCATCGTCGCGATGGCCGAGCCAGGTGATCACGGATGTCGTACCCGCTGCGGCGGCCCGCTGCTCGAGCGTCGCGCGTTCGGGGCCGTCGCCCACGACCACGAGCCGCACGGACCTGACCTGCGAGAGGCGGCCGACCGCATCGACGAGCGTACCCAGATCTTTGACCGGATCGAGCCGCGCGACCGTGCCGATGACGAGCGTCTCGCTGTCGGCGCCCAGCCGCTGGCGGATCGTCTCGCGTGCCGCCGGCGTCACCGGCGGCCGGAGGCTGATGCCGTTGTAGATGACCTCCACCTGTTCGCGTCCGAACCCTTCGGCCACGATGTACTGGCGCAGATCGTCGGAGACGGCAAACACACGCGATGGCAGCGTCGCGAGCACGCGGTTGGCCAGGCGCCGTTTGGCCGAGGGCGGCGCGTCGGATACGCGACCGTGTTCCGTGAACACCACGCGCGTGCCCGGCGTCCGCAGCTTCGCCATCGCGCTGTAGACAAACGGTGAATAGTGATGCGCGTGGATGGCCGTGGCCCGGTGGCGACGGGCGATCCCCGCGATGGCCAGGCCGAGCGCCGGACGGAATCCTGGCTGACGCCCGAGGCTCGTCACGCTCGCGCCGACGGCCCGCACCTGCTCGGCCCACGCCCCATCCGTATCGAGACAGCAGACGGCCATCGGAATCTCGGCCTGCAGCCGTGTGACCAGATCGACGACGAGCCGTTCGGTGCCGCCGGGATTCAGGCTCAGCACCACCTGCAGGATGCGCGGGGCGCGGCGGCGCGTCACTGTCGCTCCTGCTGCCAGGCGGTGTAGCGCAGTGCTGCGTGCTCGTAGATCGCATCGCGACTGGCCCGCAGGGCCGCCAGCGAGGGGACGAACGCCGCCGGACCCGTGGTCGCGGGCTCGACATCGAGCGGCGAGGGGATGAGGACGACGTCTGGAGCGGACGGGGTGAACAACGCGACGATTCGAGGCATCTGGACGCGGGAGGCGATGAGGGCCGTGGTCAGCGGTGGCCAGCGGTCGACGAGCTGGCGCACGCGATCGACCTGTGCGGCAGTATTCCACGTCGAGCCGTCCTCGTGCAGCGTCGTCGTCGCGGGATCGACGAGCGCGCGCAGGTCCTCGAGCAGGTAGGGATCGCCGAGCAGGTACAGGTCGGAAGGGGTGATTGCGCGCAGTACCTCGCGCGTCTGGCGCAACCTGCCCGCCCGGTTGTCGCCGTCGAAGACGATCAGCACCCGGACGCGGCCGAGAGCGTCCGGTCCGGGACTCGCGGTTGCGGGCAGTCCCCCGGCCAGTGCGCTGGCGACGACAGGCAGGGCCAGCACGAGATACGCCAGCACGAGTCCACTCAAACCGACCCGGGCGGGACGACGTCCGCGCGGATGGCGACCCATCAGCAGGAGCAGGCCCGCGACGAGGACGAAGAAGCCGGCCGAGCCGGGGCCGCCGATGGTCTTGATGAGGGTCAGGATGACGGACACGCGCGCTCCAGGAGCAATCGGCTCGACCGCGGTGTGCATCAGCGCGAATCGTGAAGTCGTTTATGAGGCAGACTTCAGTCTGCTATGCCGGCTCCTCGGATCGTCCCCGCGGGTGCTAGGCCACATCGATCACTTCACCCGAAGCCGTCGGGTGGGTCAGCCACGTGAGCACGGCCGGGATGAGGTGGCGAACGGGCGTGGCCGGCGTCAGCCGCAGCGTCAGCATGTAGTCGGTGAGACCGGCGAGCGAGAGCTGGATATAGCGGCGACCCGCCAGCTCCACGACGCTGAAGACCTCCACGTGCCAGCGTCGACCGAGGACCACGAGGTCGCGGCCATCGAGGGCCCAGAACAGTGTCTCGCAACTGTCTGGCTGGGGGGCAACCGCTGGCTGGCAGGCGGACCGCGCGGACTCGGCGGTACCGGTTCCCAGACCGGGCCGCACGACGACGTAGAGAGCCATGCGGGCGGCAGACTGCAAGTTGTCGGCCACTTCGATGGCGACGGACGAAGTGTCGTACTGGCCCAGCGACAGGCACAACACCGCCGTCGACGCGAACTTCTGTCTCGTTCACGGGTAGGAACGCCCCGCGATGCGGTGTCCGGATTAGACTCTGGGGAACCGGCGGGACCAGGGAATGTCGCGGGCCGCCTGGCGGTGCGAAGCGCGCCGCCTGCCAATCGTGAGCGGAAGTGGGGGCGTGATGCGACGCTGGTGTGTCGGGTGTGGCGTGGTCGTGGTGGGGACGATGATGGCCCTGGCTGGGGCGCCGTCGGCGGGGGTGCGGGCCCAGGCCGGGCCGATTGTCCAGCAGCCCGCGCCGGCGCCTACGCCCGCCCCCGCGTTTGCCGTCAGTTACGAACAGGTTCAGGCGTATGCCGAGGCGGCGCGTCTCGGGCTGGACTATCTGCCTGGCGAAGTGGCGATCAAGTTCCGGTCGGATGTCGGCACCAGTGGGCAATTGCGCGCGCTGTTCGGGCTGCGTAGCCGACCGACGCTGTCCGGACTGCGCTGGGTGGGCCAGGTCGCCGTGCTCCGCGACTACGCCGAACTCGACCCGGCGATTCTCGTCCGTCAGCTCCGGCTCCAGCCCGAGGTCGAGTGGGCCGAGCCGGTCTACCTGCGCAAGCCGTCCGCCGCGCCGAACGATCCGTCCTATGCCGCGCAGCAGTGGCACTTCAGGTCGATCGGGATGGACAACGCGTGGACCATCCAGCCCGACCCGGGCCATGGCGTGACGGTGGCCATCATCGACACGGGCGTGACGACGGTCGACGAGACGTATCTCTTCCCGACCTGGAACGGCCAGGCGGTTCAGATGGTGCCGATGCCGTTTGCCGTCAGTCCCGAGTTGCGGACACCGCGGCTGCTGCCGGGCTACGACTTCGCGTTCTTCGCGAGCGGCAGCCCGGTGCTCGACCTCGACGGGCACGGCACGCACGTGGCGTCGACCGTCGGGCAGGAGACGAACAACGGGCAGTACGGCGCCGGCTTGGCGTACGGGGCGCGCCTGATGCCGCTCAAGGCGTGCATCGGCTACTGGGAGCTGCAGATCGTCCGGTCGTCGCTCGACATCCCGGGATACCAGCCGCTCGACAGCGGGGGGTGTCCGACGACGGCCATCGCCGATGCGATTCGGTACGCGGCAGACAACGGGGCAAAGGTCATCAACCTCAGCCTGGGCGGCGGGATTGCGTCGGCGTTCGAACGGGACGCGATCGAGTACGCCGTCGCGCGCGGCGTCGTGGTCGTGACGGCGGCCGGCAACAGCTATGAGGAGGGGAACCCGGTCGACTACCCGGCCGGCTTCGCCCCCGACATCCGCGGGTTGATCTCCGTGGGTGCCGTCGGGCGCACCCTGCGTCGGGCCTACTATTCGGCCACGGGGCCGCAGGTCGAGGTGGTGGCGCCGGGAGGCGACATGCGCCAGGGGGGCGAGGAGGCCGGCATCTGGCAGACCACACTGCGGTTCGGCGACGTCAATCCGGCGTCGGTCATCTTCCCGCGCTTCGATCGCTACATCGACGATGCCTATCAGGGAACATCGATGGCGTCTCCACAGGTCGCGGGTCTGGCGGCGATGCTGATGGCGCAGGGCATCACGCGGCCCGAGGACATCGAGACGATCATCACGCGCACGGCGCGCGACCTCGGCGCCAGCGGGCGCGACGACGAATACGGCTTCGGGCTGATCCAGCCGCGCACGGCGCTGTTCGGCCTCGGCATCCGGCGATAGGGAAGGAGTCGACGACATGCGTAGGTGCATCGTGACCCTGTGGGCGGCAGTGCTGATGGTCCCGGGGCTGGTCCAGGCCCAGCCTGTCGCGTCGATGGCTCCGGAGGCGCCCGCGGCCGCGCAGGTCGACGCGGCCGGCTCCCAGGCGCGCGGCCCGTACCTGCGGGCGTATTTCCACGTGGATGCGGCCTCGCTCGCGGCGGCCGACACGTTCGACGCCGTCATCGGCTCGTCACGCGTGACGATGCGCGGCGGTGGCGGCGAGGCACTGAACCTGTGGAAGGGGCTCTTCGCGCGCGTGGCGTTTTCCACGGCGCGGGCTACGGGCTCGCGCGTGGTCGTGCCTGGCGATGAGGTGATTCAGCTCGGGATTCCGCTGACGGTCCGGCTGACGCCGCTGGAGATTGGCGGCGGCTGGCGCTTCCGGCCCGTGGCTGGCGGTCGTCTCGTGCCGTATGCCGGCGCCGGCCTGCTGCGCATGGGCTACAAGGAGACGTCGGACTTCGCGCTCGAGGGCGAGGATACGGCCACCACGTTCACCGGCGGCGTCGTGTTCGGCGGCGTCGAGGTGTCGGTGTTCAGTTGGATCATCGCCGGCGTCGAGGCGCAGTACCGGACGGTGCCCGGCGCGCTCGACGGCGGCGTGTCTGACTTCTTCGGCGAGGACAACCTGGGCGGGACCGCCGTACGCGTCCTGATCGGCATCCGGCGGTAGACAGGGCGCGACGTCGTGACGACGAGCGATCACGCGGCGTTCATGCGTGTCGCGCTGGCCGAGGCCGATGCGGCAGCGGCGGCCGGCGAGGTCCCCGTCGGCGCGGTCGTCGTCGTCGACGGGCAGATCGTCGGGCGCGGGCGGAACCAGCCGATCTCCGCGTGTGATCCCACGGCACACGCCGAGATCGTGGCGTTGCGTGAGGCCGCGCAGACGGTCGGGAACTATCGCCTGCCGGGCGCGTGGCTGTACGTCACCGTCGAGCCGTGCCTGATGTGCGTGGGGGCGGCGATTCACGCGCGCGTGGCGACGATCGCGTACGGCACGGCCGAGCCGCGCGCCGGCGCCGTCGAGTCGGCGCAGCGGGCCTGGGCGCACCCGTCCCTGAACCATCGCGTGACGATCGTCGCCGGTGTGCTTGCGGCCGAGTGCCGGCAGCGCATGCAGGCGTTCTTCCAGGAGAGGCGATGACCCAGCACAGACCTTCCCGCCGGCGGTTTCTCGGGACGTCGTTTGCGGCGGGCGCCGGCGTGGCGGCGTCGCGCGTCTGGCCCGGTCGTGCGCCGGCCATCGTCACGGCACAGTCGATGCGTCCGCTCGTACCGTATGGTGCGCAGTGCGGCGACGTCACCGATGCCCGTGCGGTCATCTGGAGCCGGACGGATCGGCCGGCGCGGCTCATCGTCGAGTGGGCGACGAACGAGCGCTTCGAGCAGCGGCGATCCGTCCAGGGGCCGGCGGCGCTGGAATCGTCCGGGTTCAACGCGTCGATCGATCTGCACGAGCTGCCGGCGGGCGAACAGATCTTCTACCGGGCGCGATTCGAAAGTCTCGACTCGCCGGGCACGTTCAGCGAGCCAGTCGAGGGACGGTTCAGGACCGCGCCCTGGATGCCGCGGCCGCTGCGCGTCGTCTGGGGCGGGGACGTGGTGGGGCAGGGCTGGGGGATCGATCCATCGCGCGGCGGTCTGCGGATGTACGACGCGCTTCGGCGTGCCGAGCCCGACGTCTTCGTGCATTCGGGTGACATGATCTACGCCGACGGCCCGCTCCAGGCCGAGGTCAGACTCGACGATGGCAGCGTGTGGCGGAACCTCGTGACCGAGGCGAAATCCAAGGTGGCGGAGACGATCGACGAGTTCCGCGGCAACTTCGTCTATCACCTGATGGACGCGCAGGTGCGGCGGTTCCACGCGGCCGTACCGATGATCGCGCAGTGGGATGATCACGAGGTCGTCAACAACTGGTTTCCCGGGCTCAGGCTCGATGATGACAATCGGTATCAGGTGAAGAGCGCGTCGCTGATTGCCGCGCGCGCGAAGCAGGCGATGTTCGAAAGCGTGCCGATCCGGCGAGCGGCTGATGAGGCCGAGCGGGTCTATCGCCGGTTTCCGTACGGGCCGCTGCTCGAGATTTTCGTCATCGACCTGCGGAGTTATCGCCAGCGCAACACGCACAATCGCCAGACGTCGGCGGGTGGCGATGCCACGTTCCTGGGGCTCGAGCAGCTGGCGTGGCTCAAGGCGGCGCTGCGCGACAGCAACGCCACGTGGAAGGTGATTGCCAGCGACATGCCGATCGGGCTCGTGGTGTCGGACCGCGAGCGCGAGGGCGTGCCGACGTTCGAGGCGTGGGCGAATGCCGATGGCGGGCCGCCGTCGGGGCGGGAGCTCGAGCTGGCGGATCTGTTCGCGTTCATGCGGCGCCATGCGATCCGGAACACCGTGTGGGTGACGGCCGACGTCCATTACGCCGCGGCGCATCACTATGCGCCCGAGCGCGCGGCGTTCACGGATTTCGATCCCTTCTGGGAGTTCGTGGCGGGCCCGATGCACGCGGGCACGTTCGGGCCGAACACGCTCGACGCCACGTTCGGCCCCGAGGTCCGGTTCAACAGCGTCACGCGCGACCTCGCGCCCAACCGACCGCCGAGCGACGACCTTCAGTTCTACGGACAGCTCGACATCGACCCCACCACACGCGCGCTGACCGTCGGGCTCTACGACGTAACGGGCCGCCGGCTGTGGACGCAGGAATTGGCACCGGAGGGGTGAGGGGTTTCAGGTACGACAGGTACGACGGGCGAGTGGTGGGCCCGGTGTGGCTTGGGGCCGATGGTTTTCGGGTGCGACAGGGACGACAGGCGACAGGTGGGGCCGGCGCGGCTTTGAGGCCGATGGCTTTCAGGTACGACGGGGACGCCAGGCGACGGGTGGAATCGGCCGCGTGTGTGGGCGCCGGCCGTGTCGGGATCTGTGGCTGGTCGGTACGGGCGGCATCTGGTAGACTTCGGGGCTGCTGCCACCCCGGGCGGCTGCGGAGAGGTACCGAAGTGGTCGTAACGGGATCGCCTCGAAAGCGATTTGTCGGGTAACCGGCACGTGGGTTCGAATCCCACCCTCTCCGCCAATCATAAGTCTCTCAAAATAAAGGCGATGGCTCGAAGCTGCTGAATACACGTACGTGTTTTGTACGTGACGTCCAAGACGAGGGCTAAGCCTTGAGACGGACACAGGTCGCGGCTACAGGGCCCGGTAGTTCTTCAGCGACGGATTCAGGGTGCTTTACCAGGCCAATCGGCTTCCAGGCTGAAGCGATACCCGTCGGCTCCCGTCGCGAACGGTGTGGGTACCTTCACTCCCCTTGGCGGGTGGCGCCATCCTCTTTGCTTCCTGAGCGGCAGCTCTCACGTCTTCCTGCCGCCGTGCTTGGCCAAGTGCCGAACGAAAGTTGACAGGAGTCGGAGCGGCCCCTAGGCTCATTCCGCATGGATCTGCCCCAGAACAGACCCGACTCCAGAATCAGACTAAGCGTTCGTCGCCGGAGTCGGAGCGCGTGAGCGCCCATGATGCCAGGGGTTCCCTCTGGCACCGATGGGACCCCCACCTGCACGCGCCGGGTACGCTTCTCAACGACCAGTTCGGCGGGGACTGGGAGGCGTATCTGGGAAGGATTGAGCAGTCCGATCCCAGGATCGAGGCGCTCGGCGTTACTGACTACTTCTGCATCGAGACCTACAAGGAGGTTCGCAGACGCCAGGCCGCGGGACGTTTGACGGACGTGCGTTTCCTGTTTCCCAACGTCGAACTCCGCATAGACACCAAGACCGCCGCCGATCGTGCCATCAACATTCATCTCCTGTTCTCTCCAACCGACGGGAACCACGAAGCCGAGATCGAGCGGAACTTGGGCAAGTTGAAGTTCGAGTTTGGAGAGCGCGAATACGCCTGCACGCGCGCCGATTTGATCGCTCTCGGTCGGGCCCACGACCCGCAGCAGACGGACGAGCGCGGCGCACTGAAGGCGGGAGCCAACCAGTTCAAAACCTCCCTCCGCGACCTCAAGGGCCTGTTCAAGGCGGAACGGTGGATGCGGGAGAACTGCCTTGCCGCCATTGCCACCAAGACGGGTGACGGGACTGCCGGCCTTCAGAACGACGACGCCTTCGCCGCTACTCGCAAAGAATTGGAGAGTTTCGCCGACATCATGTTCTCGGGCAGACAGGGCGATCGTGATTTCTGGCTCGGCGAAAGGCCGGGCGCCGACCGCGCGTACATCGAGAGGTACTACCGCGTGCTCAAGCCCTGTCTCCACGGTTCCGACGCACACTCGGGCGAGCACACCGGCAGCCCCGACGAAGGGCGGCTGTGCTGGCTGAAGGGCGATCTCACGTTCGAGGCCCTGCGCCAGGCTGTCGTTGAGCCGCGCGAGCGCGTCTGGATCGGCGCGCAGCCCCCAACGTACGCGATTCCGGCTCTCACAATCCAGAAGAGCACGTTCACTGCCGCGCCGTGGATGAAGAAGAGTGCCGTGGAGTTTAACGCCGGCCTCGTCGCTATTGTCGGCGCGCGAGGATCGGGCAAGACCGCTCTGGCCGATATCGTCGCCCTGGGCGCCCACGCGCAGAGCGCCGGCAAGGGGGAGGCCTCGTTCCTCAGGCGAGCGTCCTCGCCCGTCGATCATCTCGGAGCGGCGGCCGTCATCGTCCACTGGCAGGACGGCTCGACAACCGGCCGGCGGATGCTGCCAGGGTTCCCGTCGGATCAACCCGAATCGGTGCGCTACCTCTCGCAGCACTTTGTCGAGAAGCTGTGCTCGTCGGCCGGACTGGCGACCGAACTGCGCGAGGCTATCGAGCGTGTCGTGTTCGAGAGCACGGACCCGCTCGAACGCCTCGAAGCCGACACATTCGACGAACTTGCAGAGCGCCTGTTGGAACCAATCCGGAGCACACACGCCGACCTTCAGGCGCAGATCGATACGATCGGCGACTCCATCGTCCAGCAAGAGATACTCCGCGACGGCCTTGCTAAGACGACCGCCGACCGAGGCGCGCTGGCCAAGAAGATCGACAGCGCCAAGAAGGAGCAGCAGAAGCTGATCCCGAAAGGCAACGAGGCGCGGGCCAAGCTCCTGGGCGAACTCGAAACGTCCTGCACGAACGCTCAAGGAACCGTCGAGGGCCTTCGGCGCAGACTGAAGACCATCGAAGATCTCAGTGCCGCCGCCGCTCACCTCGTTGACGCTGCCGAGACGACGCGCCTTGCCGCCATGCAGACGACCTATGCCGGCGCTGGGCTGACGGCCGACGAGTGGAAGGCGTTCCGGCTGCGCTTTTCAGGTGACACGAACACAGCTCTTGCCTCTGCCAGGACGCGCACGAACACGGCCCTGTCTCTGGCTCTCGATGGCAACCCGAACGCGCCCATCGACACGGCTGCGGTGCCTCACTCGAAATGGCCGCTGAACGTCGTGAAGGCTAAGCGGGACGAACTAAAAGCCGCAGTGGGCATCGACGCAGCGCAAAGGAGAAAATACGACGACGCGCAACGCCAGATCGGACTCGACGAGCTGACGCTAAAGAGGCTGGACGACCAGATCGCGCAAGCACAGGGAGCCGACACGCGCCGCACCCAGCACATCGCGCACCGGCGCAATCTCTACATTCAGATCTTTGAGCAGCTTGTCCGCGAGGAGCAAGTTCTTGCGGACCTCTACGCGCCGCTGAAACAGCGGCTTGTCGAGGCGAAGGGCGCGCTACAGAAGCTCGCCTTCGTCACGGAGCGCACCATCGACCTTGACCGGTGGTGCGACGAGGGCGAGAACCAGTTCGATCTGCGCTCCGGCAACCGCGTGCGCGGGCGCGGCGGCATCAGGAAACTGGCCGAGGAACACCTTGTACCCGCGTGGCGGACGGGCGACGCCCAGAATGTCGCGGACGCGATGGACAAGTTCCGTGATCAGATTCAGAGCGAGATGAAGAACATGCCGCCATGGGTGAGCGCGGACCAGCGGCGCGCATGGTACAAAGCCGTTTCGGCGTGGCTGTACGGCACAGATCATATCCACCTTCGCTACGGCATCGAGTATGACGGTGTAGCCATCGAGCATCTATCGCCTGGAACGCGCGGCGTCGTGTTGCTGCTGCTATACCTCGCGATCGATCTTCACGACCAGCGTCCGCTCATCATCGACCAGCCGGAAGAGAACCTCGACCCGAATTCCGTCTTTGAGGAGTTGGTACCGCACTTCCGCGAAGCCCGGAAGCGCCGCCAGGTCATCGTCGTCACCCACAACGCGAATCTCGTCGTCAACACCGACGCCGACCAGGTGATCGTCGCCACGTCCGCGCGGCTGGCGGGTGGCTCCGGGCTACCGCAGATCGACTACCAGGCTGGCTCACTCGAGAATCCGACCATCCGCGGGCTCGTCTGCCAGATTCTTGAGGGTGGGGAACGCGCCTTCCTCGAGCGCGAGCGACGCTATCGGCTGCGTTGGGGTCAAAACTTGCTGGAAGAGCCCTGAATCTATTCGACGACGTACGAGGACTGGACGTCGCGTTTCCCCGCGGCGGCGATGGCCTGCCTCACACGAGCAGCTCGAAGCCTGGCGCATAGTCGCGCTTGGACCGCGGAGGCTCCGAAGGCAACTTCAGGTACGGAGCCAGCACAACGATCTCACGGCCGCGAGTCTTCTCACGAGCCGAGTACGTCACTTCGCTCTCGTACACGCGCAGACGACGGTAGAGCTTTCGAATCTCGGGACAGTCATCGTACGTCAGCAGCCACGGCAACCGAAATCCTGCAAGTCGGTCCGCGATGGCGGCGTGGTCGGCAGGCGTGTAGAAATTCGTGTACAGGTCCTGGCCTTTACGAAAGTACGGCGGATCGAGATATACGAGCGTTCGACGGGAGCGCCTTTCAGAGGCGATCCCTTGAAGAAAGTCGAGAGCGTCGAGGCGGGACACAGAAATGTTGCGCCGGAACGCGGCCAATGCCCGCACGCGTCGCGCGAGGTCTTCACGAGTGAACCGCGCATCTATGCCCCATTCGCTTGTCTGCTTCCGGCCCCCAATGATTCCGGCGTTCATGATGCCGGACCGGTTCGTTCGATTCAGGTAGAAGAACGCGAATCCCAGATTGAAGCCTTGGCGCTCAGTCGCGTACGCGTCCTTCTGGCGATCCCACTCCGCAACGGTTAGCGGCACCTTCTCGATGAGCGACGCGAACCGCTCGTTGTGGTTCAGGACGGCACGCCAGAAGGACACGACGCCGCGATCGATGTCGTTCAGTAGGAACCGTGTGGCGTACCCCCGAAAAACGAGGAACAGCCCGGCGCCAGCTCCGCCAGCGTAAGGCTCAGCATAGAGGCCATCAATCAGCTTGTTCGCCGTGAACACCTGTGCCAGGAACGGACCAAGTTTCGATTTGCCACCAGGGTAGCGCAGCGGTGTGTAGGTCGTTGGCATCAGTCTTTGAGCATTCCGTTGAACACGGGGCGAACGATCTCAAGTATGTGATTGACTCGCGGAATCGAGGGCGCAACGTCCAAGCGATGCACGGCATCATTGAGCATCGGCAGGACCTCGCGCTCCTTCAGCTCGCGCTTCTTCGCGCCAGCCTCTTTGCCGCTCAAGGTGCCCCTCGTGACGAGGTCGTCGATGGCGGTCGTCAGTTTCTCGGTCAGAGTCATGGGTCGTGACTTCGCCCGCTTCAGGGCGTCGCGGATCTCCTTGGGGACAGAGAAAGACGCGCGGCCTGCTTGCTCAAGGAAGGACGACACCGCGGCGTCGATCGTTGGATCCACGTCGCCGGCGAACGACAGCTTCTGCTTGGCGGCGTATGCGTCGATAGTGAGTTCGAGCAGGACCCTGGTGAGCACTATTGCGGCATTCGGAAGCTCGCGCTTTCGAGCCTTTGCCAGTTCGTCGAAGATTCTGTGAAGTCGCCTCTCCGTCGGAACCGTCATTGCCCTCATGACATCCTTGACCGGAGTCGTCCTCTTCCCTCCGGCCTCGGTGCTAGATGCCTTCGCGCTTCCCGAACCGGCCTCGGCGGTGCCGCCGAGGACGAGGGCCGTCCCTTTCAGCCCGGCAGGAATCTTCTCCTTTGAGCGGTCCAAGTAGTCGACAATCTGCCGTGTCGTGTGAATAGTGCGAGACGTCAACTTGTCGCGGCCGGTCTTCCTCAGATCGCGCAGGATCTGTTCAATCAGGTGCAATGTTCGTTGCCCATTGCGCAGCGTAATGCGGCCGCCAGAGAGGTCGAGACCGAGCGCCTCTCGACCGTCCTCGGACTCGAGGATGCGCGCGAACGTGGTAAATGTCCGCTTTGGTGGTTCCAGGTCGACGAACCGGTCGGGGTCGTGCGCCTTGAGTGCGTCGAGCAGGTGAATCGCAGCGTCGCGTTCCCCGGTGCGCCCCTGATCCCGTCGTCGCTTCGCCTCAGCGTCCCATGGTACGAGACCCTTGCCGCCCTGCGGTCCGAGGTGCCGTCGATCAACCCACTGTTCATGGTTGTCACCGATGACGCACATGATCTGCGTCGGCAGATCCTTGTTGGTCGCCGCCTTCGACAACGTCGCCCATCGCTTAACTTCTGCGTCTGGACGGTGGCCCCGAAGCTGCTCAGGGTTTCTGAAGATCTTGCGAACAGCGAGGCGGCGATTTCCCTCGCGCACCACGAAGTGGTCACCGTCGCGCGTGACGTTCGTCAATTCCGCAGGGTTCGTTCCGCCTTGCTCAACGATGTCCGCGGCCAGCGCCAGCATGCCGTCTGGGTCCTCATTGAGCAGTTGCAGCATGCTCTCGAGCGCGGAGTCCTGTGCCGGGATCCGAGGGTTGCGAAAGTCGAACACCAACGCGTCCAGGTGGACTAATGCGTACTCGTATCCACGGGAGTCAGCGTACAGCCTCTTGACCACCACGTTGTCGCGTGCCATTGACTCTCCTCAACACCGCCAGTGCCGTTGCGCGGGGGCAGCCCGGCATGCCTCGACGCAGCCCGGCTGTTTGTCCCCGATCTCAGTCCTTCTCGAATCCGTGACTGCTGAACTTTAGCGTCCGCCCATTCTCGGTCACGGTCCGAACCACCTGCTCTGACGCCCCGTCGGGCATCTGCGCCTCGATCTCCAGCGTCACCTTGACCTTCGCGCCGACCAAGCCCGAGAGGTGCGAGATCACCTCGTCGGCCACGCGGCTGGCGTCGCGACCGACGCGAGTTGAATCGAGGACGACCGTGCCGTAGTAGCGCTTGGGTCTGGCAGCCACGGCCGGACCTGGTGGCTCCGTGCCGCCCGGTCCTGGCGCCGTGTCGACCGTGTCGCCGCCGGGCGAGATGCCGCCGTCGCCTCCAGGGACGGGGGCTGCGTCCTCTTCCTGCTGCTTGACCGCACGATCCGGCCGGACCAGCAGGCCCGTCATGTTGTCTTTCGTGACGTTGACCAACTGGCCGCAGCGCAAGCCCCGATAGCGGCCCGCCGCTTCGTCGAAGCTGTCGGCATAGGCGAAGGAGTCCTTCGTCCACACGAGCAGGCCGAGGCCGTCGCGCACCGCGCCGAGGAGCACTGCCGAATCGCGCAGGCGCGGCAGGTAGAGGTAGCGAGCGAAGTCGTCAACGAGCTGCCTGACCTCGACGTGGTCGCCACGCCACAAGGGGATGCGGTCCAGTTCCATCCTGAGCCGCGAGGGCGCGAAGCCGGTGACCAGCAATTCGTCGCCACGGAGCTTCTTGCTGGCGCGGGCGGCGAGGGCGTCCTGACCAGAGAGGCGCACGGCCTGCCATTCGACAGGCGCTTGCGGCGAGTTCTGGACCGGAACCAGGAGCCACTGGTACGTCTCGGGAATGCGAGCTGTCACCGCACCGTCCGCGGCGTCACGCTGGTTCTCCGCCTGTTTGACCTGCTGGAGCGTGAGGTTCAGCGCCTCGCGCTCGGCGAGGATCGATTCCCACGCGAGAAAGCGCCGAACCGCGTCGAGCAAGTCCTGAAGCCTCGACTTGTCCGCCCCGAGGAACGTCAGGGTGTTCCGGTAAAGGCGGGGCGCCGTCCCCCGGTTCTCGAAAATGGCTTTGGCCGCCACTTCCGCCGGTGTGCCTGGCTCCTTCGCGTACGGGTGGTCGATCCCGAGCACGACAAGCCGGGAGTCCGTATCGTCCGGGACGTCCTGGCCAGACTGCGGCAGCGGATGTACGCGGCTGAAATCGCCAACCTTCCGCAGATCGAGGCGCAGGCGCTTGTCGATCTCCTGAACGACCGAGTCGGGGATTGGGTCCCGCTTCAGTTGTTCGGCGCGGTCGTCCGCCATTTTCGTGACGGTCGGTTGCGTCGAGTACCAGTAGCGCGCCGAGTCCTGGTACAGGTACGTCGCCGCCGCACTCAGGCGCCGGAGTGCATCGCCGAAGATGCTGGGCGACTCGCCCGGCATCACGCACCCGAGCTTGATCTGGCGATCCTCGAGCCCGCGGTTGGCGGCCGTGGCCGTTGGCGCGGATCCCAGGTAGATCGTGCGAGCAACGCGCCGACACGCCGCGAACTTGCCGAGGTTCGGTACCTCGCCGTCCAGCCGCAGCGGGAGGGCGGCGGGGCCGTCCACGTCCTTCTCGATCACGGGCACCCAGTTGTCCGACAGGTAGCGCGTCAGCTCGAACTGGACCCTGGGATCATCAATCGGGATGTTCGCCGGCAGGATCAGCGGGTTGCGGTCGCCCTTCTCCCACAGGCTGTGAATTACCGCTGCCATCAGTCGCAGCACGCCCCGGGTGCGCTGGAACTTCACCAGCGTCGACCAGTCGGTGTAGAGCCGGTCGAAGACCTCCGGATGAATCGGATACGCGGCTTTGATGCGCGTCTCGTACTCCGGATCGCGGGCCTCTGGCGGGAACTCCTGATGCTGCGTCCGGTACAGGTCGTAGAACGCTCGGGCCACCGTGTCTCGCGCAACGAACTGCGCCTTCTCGACGATGGGCTCGAACAGGCGCCGACGGACGATCTCGAAGCCTTCCTCGGCGCTCGCCGGACGCCACGACGCCTCGACGCGGCCGACGGCGTTTCGCAGGCGGTCAAGCGCGGCACGGCCTCGCTCTCCGCCGACCTCGACGTCGTTCGCCTGCGCGTGCGGCGACCCGCTTGTATCGGACGCCGGCAGGCTGATCACCAGGAGGCAGCGGTCAGCGAGCTTCGCCGACTCCGTCAGAGCCTGTGCGAACGTGAAGTGAGTCTCGAAGCTGCCAGCCGGCAGGTCGCTGGAGTCGTGGAGCTGGCGCGCGTACGCCACCCACTCGTCAATCAGCACCAGACAGGGCCCGTACTCGTTGAACAGCTCCCGCAGCTTGTCGCCGGGGCTCGTCGCGCGCTCGTCATCGGCCTGGATCGTCGCGAACGCCTTCTTACCGCCAAGCTGCCATGCCAGTTCGCCCCAGAGCGTTCTAACCACGGTGCCGTCCGGCTTCGTGACGGGATTGCCAGGCGAAATCTTGTTGCCGACGAGGACGACCCTCTTGGCCGTCGGCAGCTTGTCGACGCCCGCACTCGCGAGCAGGGCATCGACTCCGAGGAGATCGCCTGGAGCGACGCCGGAGAAGAGATGGTAGAGCGCCAGCATCGAGTGCGTCTTGCCGCCACCGAAGTTTGTCTGGAGCTGCACGACCGGATCGCCCTGCTGGCCGGCCAACCGCTGGACAGCGCCAACAAGGAGCTGCTGAAGACTCTGCGTGAGGAACGTCCGGCGGAAAAACTCGGCTGGCTTCTTGTACTCGTCCGAACCTTCGCCGATGTGCACCTGCCAGAGGTCGGCCGCGAACTCCGCCTGCTGGTAGCGACCGGTCGCGACGTCCTTGTGCGGCGTTGCGACTTCGCGCCACGGCTTGAGCGTCCCCGTCGCCTGGCTCTCGATCGCGGTCCCAGCGCTCTTCCGCTTCTCGGTCCTCATCTGCTCGTCGAAGCGAACGCGGAGCAGCTCCATCTTCATCTTCTCGACTTCGTCTGCTTGGGGTGCCGAAACCGCCGTGAGGAGTCGGCTCGCCGAGTCGAGTGCCCGATACGCGTCGTCGCTGGAGAACGGGTTCTGATGCGCCCACCGGTTGCGCACGTCGCGCAGCTCGCTGACCAACGTCCGTTCCGCTTGCCCCAACGTCTTCCGGAAGACGACATTCCACTGGTTCCACACCACCGCCAAGAGAGAGGCAGCGTCCCAGCGCAGCGTCTTCTCAGAAGCAAAGAGATGAGCCTGCGCTGGCGCCACAGCTGCCTTCGCCTCTTCGAGCCACAGCTGGTTGTGCTGCGACTTCAACTCGCGCTCGACAAACGGGGTCAGCCCGTCCTTGACCAAGTCCAGTGCTTTGCCGACCCGCTCGTGGTTGCTGATGGCCATGCTATTCCTAATCGAACAGGGCCGCCTGTTGCTGCGGCACCGCCAATGAACCGTCCTTAGCGAGACGAGCGATCTCGGGCCAACTCTGGACGAGGGCGTTGTACGACCCGGCCTCCTTAGCGCGCTTCTTCCGCTCACACGCCGTGTATAGACGATAGGCGAGCTCCCTCACCACATCGGATTTCGCTCCATACTTGGCGAGGAGTTGAGCGGCCTTGGCTTCCCCGGCGAGCTCGAAGACACGGATCAAGTGGTGAAGCATCTCCCAGATATTGATGCGACGATCCTCGTCGGGATCCCACGCAACCGGCAGTTCGTCCGGACGAAGTAGCCGCACCTTGCCAGCCTTGGACAGGAGAATGCCAGCCTCAGCGAGGCCGCTGACGCTGGTATTCTTTGCCGTCGCGAGCGTCTCCGCCCGACCGTACTCGCCCTCACCGAACGCGAACTCATCGAACCATCCCAGGGCCCAACGGCTGTCGACGTCGAAGTCACCCTCTTGCTCGGCAAGCACCTCATCGAGCGTCTGGTTAATTAATGCGAGCGCCTGGCGCACCGACAATGGCTGTCCCTCGGCATCAAGTACCTTCGAGTAGCGTGTGTAGACAGCCATTCCCGGTCCGATGGCCGCTTGCGCCAAATCGACGGGCGCGATGTTGCCAGCCTGCAGATGGCGAAGCGCGACAGGCAGTTCGGCCTTAAGCGCGGCTAGGAGTTCGCGACGAGTAGCCGTTGCGGCGGCAGCGGACCTTGGGCGACAGACAAGGACGATGCTCGACGCAAGGGCGTTGGAATCCATCCCACGCATCCGATTGCCAAGCTCCGTTCGCATTGGCCATGTACCGCTAGTGGCGAAACCAGCTCGAATGACTGCGTCCAGAAAGGTTTCCCAACCGGTACTCGCGGTGCCGGCGGCTGTGTCACTTTCCGACTGCTTGAAGGCGTAGTAGATTGTGACCGGAAACGACGGATGTGTTTGTTCGGCCAGGCGATGCATCGCCTGTGTCATTCCGTTGAGAAAAAACGCCTCTGCCCGCTCGCTGCCGCCATGGCGAGCGGGGGTCGCCACCAGTTCCTCAGCTTTGGGAACAGTGACCGTGGAGAAAATGTCCGGGAACACCGATCGCAGTGACTGACGCAGCCAGACGTAGAAGAAATCCGACAGGTCTGCATATCCGATGTTGTCGTAGTAGGGTGGGTCGGTCGATACAACCTTGTCTGTGCTGATGGTTTGCGTCTGAGCATCTCCTTGCAGCGCGAACGCACCACCGGCGGCGGGAAGCATCTGTAGGGCCTTCCGCGCCCACTCGATGCCGCTCGAGACGTTGCCGGTCGAATCCGAAAATACGCTCGTCTCCACGTAATCCCAGGTAATGGGTATTGCTTGTCGGCCAAACGTATTGCGAATCAGCTCTTTGCTTGAATGCCACGTACACACGGTCGACCAGTAGTCGGCCGCCTTATCAACGGAGATAGCCAAGTAGACGGCGATGGCGTCCGCGTACGCCAATGGCCCCTGGCCACCGTCCTTCAATGACTTGCCATCGTCGGTCATCCCGGCGGAGATTGCGTCGCGCAGAGCCTGCTCACGCGTGTCACTGGTCAAGCCTGCGAACGTCGTCAAGGCGACAAGCTGACGATTCGTGAAGAGGTCGCTCCACTTCGTCATGCCGTAGTTCGCCACGCGAAACCCGAGCGCCTGCGCAAAGAACTCAACCTCAGGTTTCCACTCTGGTTTGGCGTCGCGTGCGATGGCCTCGTGATCGTCGGTTGGAGCGAGATACACACGGCCACGGTCGCCTTCGGCCACAATTGCAAGAAGCCTGGCCCCCATCCGCCCGGCCCGGCCCTCGGCCTTGATGTAGTCCCCGCTGATGGGAACGCCGGACATCACGCAGAGAAAATCAGCACCACGACCGCTTGCTTTCGTTCCGTTCGTCGCGGCGGCTGGAGGCGTGCCCGTTTTCACCGTGAACCTGTAGTGCCCTTTCTCGATCACAGGCTCGACGTATGCCTCCTTGCCAGCCCTCGTTGACAGTGCAAAGGTCGAAACCAGTGGAACATCTACAGTCGCAAACGCTGGGTTGGGACTCTTGACCGTTCGGGCCCAGAGCCAAGCAATTGTGGTGAGCCTCTGACCCGCGTACGGCTTGAGATCCGGCCGGTCCCTGACCATTGCGGCAGTGATTTCCACCTTTGGGTAGAGGTGGCCGATGCGTCTTTCTGCCTCGTCGCGCATCAACTTCCCGTAGAACCGGACATCCTCAGCAAGCCCTTGTGCGCCTCGCCACTTCTCTGTGAGCAGCGATGGATCGTTTCGGGACTCAGGGTTGACTGGCGGACGACCGGCGAACTTCGGCGGGATCTCGATCATCGCCTTGTTGATCAAGACCGCTACGGGATTGAGGTCGCTAGCGTAGCTCTCCAGGCCTAGCCGCTGTGCTTCGAGCGGCAACGCACCGCCTCCAGCGAACGGATCGTGGAATGCAGGAAGCCTGTGCCGATCGAACAGCTCCTTCGCGCGCGGATGGCCGGCGTTGTCGGCGCACGTGCGTCGCCAGCTTTGCCAGATCTCTGCCCGTGCCCGATCGAGGACCTCTTCATTCGTGGTGTTCTCCCAAAGCACGAGATCCCGGATGATCCCGAAGAGGCGCTCGCGCTCGAGCTCAGCGGCCACTTCTTCGATGGTCGGCTCCGGACCTGGAGCCGGAGCTGAGAGGTGCGCGCCTGCTGCTTTCTCAGCGGTTGCGACGGCCTCCTCCCACACCTTGAGACGGGCGCGGAGAACGCTTTCCGCCTTCCGCCGAAGCTTCGAATCCGCCAGCAGCACGTCGACGTATGTGGACGGGTCGTCCACCATTTGGGCAAAGATCACCGCCCGCGCCGCCGCCAGCGGGCGCCGCGCCCACCAGAGGTGCAGCGTGCTTGGATGCCCGTGACGGATGGACTTCTCCCGGGCGGACGCGGCATTGATGGCGTCCAGCGGCAGGGCGACTTCGATGAGTTTCTTCCGGTACATCGTCATGGATGAGACAGTAGACCGCTATGAGGATAACGCCCCATGGAAGTCATTGAGAAATAATGCGTTGCGGGCATATGGGGATTCCGATATCGGGATTTCGACGTTTCAGACCCCATAGAACCTCAGGCCGGGTGCCAACGGGCCCATCGGCGCTGGCCGCTCAGCCGGACACGCCCCTCCTGTCGAAGCTCTTCCATGAGCGCCTTGATCTGGTCCCGAGACAGGGCCGGGACGACCTGCTGAAGTTCCGACATCGGGCTGCCCTGATCGCCACCGTCACGAACGTGGCGAAGCAGCAGCTCCTTGTTCTGCGCTCGATCCAGCCCGCGCCGACGCGTGTAGGCCGCGCGCTCGCCTATGGCGGTCGCGAACCGGCGGCTAAGCAGATACTGCGTCCCGCGCCCGCGCCCCACGGATTCCACAACCCCAAGCTGGACGAGGCGCGGAAGTCGCTCCGACAGCTCGTTCGGCACGACCTCACCTCGCTGCAGCCGATCGAGGACCAGGAGATCGCGGGTGTCGAAGCTCGCCAGCGTCTCCTCGCCGACCCGCTCGAGGAAAGCCAGAAACGACGGGTTCGTGACCTGACCGCGCAATGTCAGGCGGACCGTGTGCGGAGCCGTGCCAGAGAGATCCGGCAGCGCCTTGCTCTGACGAATGGCCCGCTCGAACATCAGGTTCATCCCCTGCCCTGAACGTTCGATCAACCCGCATCGTCCGAGCGCTTCCGCCAGCCGGCGATTGCGTGGATTCTGTTCGTCGATGATGTTCTCCGGTGTGATCCCCGGCGGCAGGCCACCCGGACTCGTCACCTCCAGCCGGCGCGAAAACTGCCGAACGAAGGTGGACCCTTCGCGTCGGTAGTCGCGGTGGCAGAACGCGTTCAGCACCGCTTCGCGAATCGTCACCTCATCGAACGTCGGAATTTCGACTCGGAACAGGCCGTCCTGGAAGCTCTGTCTGTCGTTTCTCTGATTAATGCGTTCCCAGAGCCGATCCTGGTAGAGGAAGAATCCTTCGCGAAACTCCGCACGATCCTGGGCCGGCCCGGCTGCTTCGGCCGATCGATACTCGAAGATCATCTCCGCGCGAGGGACGTGACGCGTCAGCGCATCGCGGGTGCCGAAGAGCAGCAGGGCCGCGTACGTGAGACGGCCGTCCCTGGTCAGTTCCGCGTTGCGGAGCACTTCGTCGTCTGACCACAAGTCGACCCGCGCGTTTCCTTCACGCCGGCTCCACCGCCGTCTGAACTCCGCGATGGCTTCTGGGGCGAGGTCCTGGAGTGAAGCGTCCGCACAGATCTCACCAGAGAAGTCTGGAGCGACCTCAGTGTGGATGACTCGGAGTCGCTCGTCTGTCATCGGGAGCAGCGACTCGCCAGCCCGCATCCAATAGGCTCCGCGATCGTTCCATGCCGTTCCGGCGAATCGGGCCGGCACACTGATGATCAGCACCCGGTGCCCATCGTGGTGGAATTCCTCGACCGACACGTGATGGCCGACGCGCTGGAAGATCGATGACTCCGTCTGTCCGGGTTCCGGAAACGCGGCTGTCCCGACGACGCGCCGAGGCCTCGCGTCCGTGACGCCGAGCACAATACGACCGCCACCCTCGTTGGCGATTGCCACGCAGTACCGAACGAGTTCGTCGAAGTCGTAGCGATTCGCAGCCTCCTTGAACTCAAGACGTGTCCCTTCTGGGGCCGCAAGGATGCTGCGAAACTCCTCCGCGGTCATCGCGGTGTCTCCGCCCTGGCCAGCAACTCGGCGAAGTCGTAATTGACGCTCGTCACGCCAAAGTCAGGTTCCCGCTGGAACGGCCGTCTGACGTAGTGCACGGTGTGCCGTTCGTCATCGTGGAACTCCACGATGCCGAGGATGAAGTCGTCCGGTTTATTGAGCGAGTAAAGGATTTCGTTACGCGTGACCGTGATGGTGGCGCCGCCGGCCAAACGTCCCTTGACCTCGATGAAGCGCAGCTTTCCGGTTCCGGGCACGCGGCTCTCGATGTCGTACCCGAGCTTGTCGGTCTCCCGATCAATCGGATCGAATCCGAGGTTACGCTCGACCTCCATGATCGCCGCTCTGGCGCGTGCGGCAGACGCCTGCGTGTCTGGCGCCACGGCCATTGTCGGCTGTCCACCCATCGCTGCGAGCAGTCCCGCCGGGACTACCAGCAATCCACCGAGGACGACCGGCGGGAGCGGCGACAATTGACGCTCCAAGCGCAGTTCCTCGATGCGCTTCTCCAGGCGACTCTGGAGGGCGTCCGCACGCTTTCGTGCCTCCTCGGAGTTCAGCCGCGCCGGCGCACGCCCAGCCCTTTCCTGAAGGCGCAGTTCCTCCGCGCGGTGGTCCCAGTAGTTGATCTCCTTGGTCAGGCGGTCTTTGACCGCCGCTTCCGTCTTGTCGATGCGCTCGATTGTTCGGCCGCGCACGTCGGCGATGTGAGCGGGGACGATGGTGGCGATGGCGTGGGCCTGAGCCTTGGTCTCCAGTTCGCGCGCAATCCAGGCGGCCTCGGGCCTCGCCAGAATCGTCGCCACGTCGGGCTCGGACGACTCCAACGGCCGAAGATCGAGGTAGGGCGCATACTGCAGGTGCCGAGATTCACCGGCGGCGTTGAGCTCGACGTAGAGCATCCGCTTCGAGACGACGCGGCGATCGCCGGCCCGCGTCGATACGGCGTCCTGAATCGAGTGCTCAAGGTAGAAGAGCACGCGCGGCGATGTGCCCGAATCACGTTCGTCCACGAGGACTGTTCCGCGCCTGAGCAGATCGCGATGGCGCTCCAACGTCAGGTCGATCGTGGCGTCGAGCAGCGGATGCCCAGGGAACACGTACGCAGCAGGCGGTTGCCCCTGCGGCGCGACCAACGCCTTCTCGAATGCGATGCGCTCGTAGCGAGGCATCACCGGCTCACCTACGCCGATCAACCGGTCGCGGTTCCTGACCGGCGGCGGCACGTGCGTGACTTCGTAGCGGCGTGATTCGCGCTGCTTGGCCGTGCCGCCCAGCCGCTGGAACGCTTCGAGGAAGAACGACTCAATGTAGTGCGGCTGCAGGCGCCGAGCGTCGGCGCGCTCCATGTCCTCACGAATGCGATGGACGCGGCTCGCGTCCATCGCGTCGTGCGCGAGGGCACGTTCCTCCAGGAGGTCCTGAATCTGCGACCGGTTGAAGGCGTTCTCGACAACCTTCGTCAGCCGGCCCCGGACCTCCGGCTCCTCGCCGTAGCGGATCGCCTCGATGAGCAGCTCGCGCAGAGGGCGTCCCTCGAATTGCAGCTTCCCGAGTACGTCGAACACTTGGCCGCCCAGAGCCTTCCGCGCTTCGTCCAGCTTCTCGAGCAGCGTGCGGTAGACCTCACCTTCGCGCGTGCCTTCGGCGATGAGGTTCCAGAGGTGGCACACCTCCGTCTGCCCGATGCGGTGGATGCGACCGAAACGCTGCTCAAGGCGATTCGGGTTCCACGGCAGGTCGTAGTTGACCATCAGGTGTGCGCGCTGCAGATTGATGCCCTCGCCGGCCGCGTCGGTGGCCACGAGCACCTGCACTGTCGGGTCGTGTCTGAAGGCTTCCTGCGCCTTCATCCGATCCTCTCGACCCATGCCACCATGGATCATGACGACGGCATCCTTGCGCCCGAGGAGCGTCGTGATGCGCTGTTCGAGGTAGTTCAGGGTGTCGCGCTGCTCGGTGAAGATGACGAGCTTCTGGGACGGTGATGCCGCGACACTCTCCGGCACTGGTCCAGCGGGATCAGGTTCGGCGGGCTGCGTCGTACGGGCGTTAGAGAAGATCTCCGTGAGCAGTCCGGCCAGCTCGCGCCATTTTCGGTCCTCTCCGCTGCGCCGCACGCTGAGCGCGAGGGCTTCAAGCCCCGTGAGCGTGAGGATCTCGGCCTGCAGTTCCGCGATGGTCCGTGCGGCCGTGGCCTGGTCCACGACCTCTTCGACCGCCGCCTCCTGCTCATCATCTGGCGAGTCTTCGATGTCCTCGATGTCCTCCTCGGTCATCGCCGGCAGACTGGCCGCTGTGTCGAACACCGCCTGAGCACCGCGCTGGAGTTGTTCCTCTTCGCGCAGGCGCTTTTCGAGACGCTCGCGGCGACGACGGAGCGACTGGTAGATCGCTTCCGGAGACGATGCGAGGCGGCGCTGCAGGATGGTCAGCGCGAATCCCACCGTACCGGCGCGCTTGTCGTTCTGCAGGGCTTCAGCGCGATTGAACTCGCCGCGCACATAGTCGGTGACGGCGGTGTAAAGCCGGGCCTCGGGATCCGAGAGCAGGTAGGGAATCGTGTGAGCGATGCGCTCGGGAAACAGCGGTGTCGCGTCGAACTTGAGCAGGTTCTCCTTGACCATGCGCCGCATCAGGTCCGAGACGTCAGTGACGTGGACTCCGTCACGGAACCGGCCCTCGAAGCGGTCGCCATCGAGCAGCGCCATGAACAGTTGGAAGTCCTCTTCCTTTCCGTTGTGCGGCGTGGCCGTCATCAGAAGGAAGTGCCGCGTGATCTGGGACAGGAGCTGGCCGAGCTTGTAGCGCTTCGTGTACTTGACCTCGCCACTGAAGAACGTGGCCGACATCTTGTGGGCCTCGTCGCAGACGACCAGGTCCCATTGAATCTCCGGCGCCGCAAGCTTTGCCTGCACGTCCTCGTTCCGCGACAGCTTGTCGAGACGGGCGATAACGAGGTTCGTCTCGAAGAACCAGTTGCCCGTCCGCGCAGCCTCCAGCTTATCGTTGGTGAGGATCTCGAACGGCAGGTTGAATCGACGGTACAGCTCGTCCTGCCATTGCTCGGCGAGGCTGCCGGGGCACACGACGAGGCAGCGCTGGAGGTCACCACGTGCGATCAGCTCCTTGATCAGGAGCCCGGCCATGATGGTCTTCCCGGCGCCGGGGTCGTCGGCCAGCAGAAAGCGCAGCGGCTGGCGGGGCAACATCGACTCGTACACTGCCGTGATCTGATGGGGAAGCGGGTCGACGAGCGAGGCATGGACGGCCAGGAGCGGGTCGAAGAGGTGCGCCAGCCGGATGCGATGAGCTTCCGAAACCAGGCGGAAAAGCGCGCCGTCGCCGTCGAAGCTCCACGGGCGGCCGGCCTCAACGACTTCGAAGCGAGCCTCGTCGTGCCGATACAGCAACTCGTTGGCGACCTTGCCAGCGGCCGTCTTGTACGTCAGTTCGAGCGCCTCGGAGCCGAACCACTGCGTGGTCACCACAGTGACCATCGCATCGGGAAGGATGCCTTTGACGGCGGCGTTGGGGCGAAGGTCTTCGAGTCGGCTCATGTCGCATGCACACAGGCGATCGCCGCAGCCCTGGACGCCAAGACTCGCCCCACGACCGCACCAGCGAGTCGGGAACGGAGTAGATTTCGGCTTCGCCAGCCCGACAACACAGAATATCGGAAGCTGTGACAGATTAGGTCACAGTCCCCCAGAAGATCGATTTCCAGAAGATGGAACGCGCTGAGGTCGGCGACTCTGACAGTTGCCTGCGAGCCGACCAGCGCCCCGGACTCGCCGCCCCTTGAGCTTGCCCGGCAGTCATCCCGCTATGCTACGGTGGACCTCGCTCTCCCCAGGGTGTAAGGAGGTCCCATGGGTGCGCTCTTGGCGGCCGCATTACTCGTTCTCGTCGGAAGTGCGCCCCAGGCCGCGTCCGACCCGGACCAGCTCCTTCGCGAAGCCGATCGCCTCGCCTGGCTTCGAGCATGGGCGGCAGCAGAACCGAAGTTCATTGAAGCCCAGAAACTCTTCGCCGCTCGCGGCGACGAGCGCAACGCCCTCTATGCCGAAGTGAGCGCCTTCCGCGGCGCGCTGCCTCGAATGGCAGTGCCAGCGGCGTCGGCCCGCTTGGCCGACTACCTGGAGCATCCCCTCGTCCAGACTGACGACCGCCTTCGCCTCCGAGTGCTCGTCATCAAGGGCGAGACCGACCAGGATCTGGACCCGACGCTGGCAGCAGACTCATGGCGCGCCGCGCAAGCTCTTGCCGAGACGTTGGGCGACGCCGCGTGGGTAAACCGGGCGCGTGGTGAACTGGGTCTTGTCGCGTTCCTGCAGGGCGACGTCGGCGGCGCAGTCGTCGGCCTCGGGCAGGCGCTCAAGACCGCCCAGTCCAACGGCGACGTTTCCTCCCTGGTTCGCTGGCTGACGCTCTTCGGCCACGGCTACGTGCAACTCGGTCGCCCCGCCGAGGCTCTCGATTTCTATGACCGAGCGCTGGCCGCCGCATCCGCGGTGCCCGAGATCCAGTTCCCGGTCATGACGCACGTCGGGCGGTCCAATGCGCTGATTGAACTGGGTCGCCTCGATGAGGCCGACGCGATTCTGACGCGAGCGACAGATGTCGCGGTGAAGTCACGGGCCCGCGGTTACCAGGCGCAGCTCGTCGCGCAGCGCGCACAGATCGCGAACGCGCGGAAACAACCAAGCGAAGCGCTGAGGCTCCTTGTCGAGGCTCGTGATCTGGCGAAGGCCGCTGGCGCGAATCGCCTGATCGCCGAGGTCGCGCTTGACGCCGCCCGTATCCAGCGCCAGCAGGGCGACCGCACCGACGCGGAGCAGACGTTGCGCGAGGGAATCGCGGCGGCGCGGGTGATGGAGGAGCGCTTCCTGTTGCCGCGCCTTCTGGCCGCGATGTCCGAACTTCGTTCAAGCCAGCGTCGGTTCGGCGAAGCGTCGACTCTGCTCGACGAAGCCGCCGACATGCTCAGCGGACTGTTCACGTCCGCGAGCAGTCCATGGGTCCAGAGCCGCCTGGTAAGCGGGATGGACGAGGTATTCGTCGCTCGGATTCGGCTCGAGGGTGCGCGCGGCTCCGATCCTCGGCGGATGTTCTCGGCCATCGAAGATGCACGCGGTCGGGCCCTGCTCCAGTTGCTCGTGAACCGACCCTTGGCCCTGCAAGCGCGATCTCGCGAGCTGCTGCAAGGGGAACGACGCATCTCTGACCTTCAGCGGCGTCTGCTGCAAACCAGCGACCGCGCCGCGCGAGAGCGGCTCCTGGCAGAGATCTTCGCAGCCGAGGAGCGACTCGCTCCGGCCTCGACCGCCTTCTTCAATCGAGCCACCCGAGCGGGCACGCGAGCGGTCCCGCAACTGTCGGCACTTCAGGCAGCGCTGCGGCCGGACGAGGTCTTCGTCGAGTACGCCCTCGCCGAGCCCGCATCGTACGCATTGATCGTGACCCGAACCGGGGCACGCGTGCGATCCCTGCCATCGCGACAGTCGGTTGAGGCGCAGGCCAACGCCGTCACCAAGGGGATCCAGAGCGGCGATTCCGTCACGGCTCCGGCCGCCGCATTGGCATCGACCGTTCTTGCACCGGTGACTGAGCTGCGAACGCACCGGCGGCTCATCGTCGGGCCGGACGGCGTTCTCCATGGTGTTCCGTTCGAGCTGCTTCCTTGGGCGGCGGGCGAGCGGTTGCTCGAGTCTCATGTCGTGTCGTACGTACCGTCCGGAGCCGTCCTGACCGTCCTGCGCAGCACAACACGCCCAGCGCCAGGCCGACGCGCATTGGCCGTCAGCGCATCGCCACCGGGCGCCAGCGTTGTTCCGAGTGCGAAGGCCATCACTCGAGATGTGTACGACCTCGATCCGCGTCAGCTCCGTGCGCTGCCGTCCGCGAGTGACGAAGCACGTTCCGTGGGCGACATCCTTGGCGAAAGCGCGTCCACTGTGCTGCTCGACGAGGCCGCCACCGAGGATGCCGTGAAGCGCCAGGCGCTCGCCGACTATCAGGTGCTCCACTTCGCTGTGCACGGGCTGCCGAGTGCGAAGTTCCCGGCGCGTGCTGCGCTGCTGCTCCATCCGGGGGCCAACGACGATGGTGTGCTTCAAGCCCGCGAGATCCTTCTGCTGCGACTCAATGCCATGCTCGTGACCCTGTCTGCCTGCGATACGGGCTCTGGGAGTGGCCACGGGCAGGATGGTCCGGCAAGCCTCGTGAGGCCGTTTCTTGCCTCGGGAGCGCGCTCGGTTGTCGCGAATCTCTGGGCGGCGGACGACACCTTCAGCCTGACCCTGATGCGCGAGTTCTATCGGAGACTCGCGGCTGGCAGCGACGTTGCCGAGAGCCTTCGTGATGCGAAGGTGCACATGGTGAGAACGTTCGGCCCGCAGGCCCTGCCACGCTTGTGGAGCGGAGTGCTGGTCTATGGTGATGGCCGCGGCGTCATCAGCGGAGCGGCCGGCGCGACGGCGTCGCGGGGGCAGTGATGGCCAGCCTCAATCTCACGGCCGAGCAGCGACGCACCGTGCTCGACGCGGTGCTTCGGCACGTCGCGACCAAGTTCATGGGGCCGGACCCAGACACCGCGTCGCTGCGAAATCGCCATGAAGCCGCCATCTGCGCAGCCGATTCTTCCGAGGCGTTCGAGGCGGCCATGAACGGCATGCTCAAGGACCTCGGTGTGAGCCACACGGGGTTCTTCCACGAATCAACTCCGCGAACCGCCGGCCGTGTGGCGATCGCGGCAACCTTCGCCAAGGCGCAGACCGCTGACGGGGAGCGGTGGATGTTCCAGGATGTGCACCCCGGCGGTGCCGCCGCCGCGGCGGGCATTCGACCCGGCGACGTTCTGCTCGCCATTGGCGGCCGTGAGCTGACACCTCCCACGGCGACGCCGTTCACGCTCGGCGAACGCTACGAGGTCGTCCTCAGGCGTCCGGACGGATCGACCATATCGCCAACCCTGGATGTGCCGCGCCCCAAGGACAAGCGGCAGCCGGTCGTCGTACCCAACCAGGTCGTGAGCGCATCTCGGCTCGAGCACGGGATTGGTCTGCTCCGCGTCAGCATGTTCCCCGGAGTCCTCGGTATGGATGTCGCTCGGGACATGACGCGCGCCGTTTCCGAGCTGGCCTGCGACCGCCTGATCGTCGACCTGCGGGGGAACACCGGCGGGGGGATTGGTTGCTTGCGCCTCATGAGCCTGCTCTGCGACGACCGGCGTGGCGTCGGCTACAGCCTTGGCCGGGACGCCCTGAAGGCCGGCAGAACGAAGGAACAGCTCCCCGCATTCGACCGTATCCCGTCTTCGAAGTGGGGCGTGCTGCCTCTGGCGATCAGGTTCGCCCGCGCGGGTCGCTCGGTCGCGGTCTACACGGAGCGCCTTGGCAAGGCGCGTCATCATGGGCGAGTGGCTCTGCTCATCAACGAGCATGCGGCCAGTGCCGCCGAGATGGTTGCCGCATTCGCCTCGGAGTACGGACTGGCGACGCTCGTTGGTGCGAAGACGCCGGGACGCCTGGTGGCGACCAGTGCATTCAAGGTTGGCCACGGGTACCGCGTGGCCCTGCCGGTCGCGGCGTACTACACGTGGAAGGGGACAAATCTCGAGGGGCACGGTGTCGTACCAGACGTCGAGGCGCCTCTGGATGCCGAGGCTCTCTGGGGCGGTGTCGACAACCAGCTTCAGCGTGCCAGGTCCTTGATCATGAACTGACCCGCCTCCCGCGCCTCCGCCACTCAGTTCACAACCGCCGGAAACATCCGCCAGCTGTCGCCCTCGCGTCTCACGGCGAGCTGGTAGCGACCGGCCGCCAGCTGCCCCAGGTCTATTCGGACTCGCAGGGTCGTGACGAAGTCCTCGATGGCCGCTGTCCCTTTCGCGTCCGCCCGAGAACGCAGGTCGCCATCGAGCAGCTGCACGTCGTAGGGCCCTGGCTCGGACCCTGTTGGCAGCAGAATGACGAGGTCGGCTGAGCCGCGGGGAAGCGACACGGGTTCGGCCTCGCCCTGGGTTTGTTCACTCCGAAGGACCGCGAAACGGCGTAGGTCCACCTCCGCTCGCAGCTGAACACTTGGTGCGACGGACGTGGTCTGAGACTCCGATACTGACGCTTGTCTCCCGATCAGCCACCAGCCAGCGGCGAGGGCCAGAGCGATGCCTGCTGCCACACCTGCTAGCAACCACCGGCGACCTTCGACCCGAGCCGGGACGTGAGCAAGCCCCGCCTGAAGCGCCCTGAACTCCCGGAAGCACGGCGAGCACTTCGCAAGATGCTCATAGGCGGGATCAGCGATGGGCTGCTGGCGTTGGGCCAGTCTGGCTAGCGTCTCTCGGGGCGGGCACCCAACGCGATCGGGGTTCGGATTCGCGCGGCTGAAGACCTCGTCAATGTCGCGCTGGAACTGATCGTCATTGCCCTTCGCCGACTGAGGAGTCTTTGGCATCGAGGGTCTCAGTCTGGTCCTCGTCAAGGCGCACTGGTCGGTGGATCTGGCCGTTCACCGGCTTTGGCTCGGTCGGACCTGTGCTGTTAGCGGGAGTGTATCCGAATGCGTGACGCAGCTTGGCCTTGGCGCGTGAGAACAACGTGTCGACGGCGGCAACGGAGCGTCCTTGGCGCTCCGCGATCTCCTGGGCCGAGTATCCGGCCGTCTTCCAGATGCACACCATGCGCTCGTCGTCCGAGAGCGCATCCATCGCTTCCCGTATCAGGACCTGCCGTTCGACATCCTGGGGAGACCCGTACGACGCCTCGACAGAGGCGATGTGGATTTCTCCCGCCGTGGAGCCGACCGTGTCCCGGATCAGCCGATTTGCTGGCTTTCGTAGATGCGAGGTCGCCACGCTTCGCAGCGTGACCCACGCGTAAGCATGGAGTTGCTCTATCGGGCCGCCGCGTTCCTCGCGGCTGGCGATACGGCGTCCGGCCTCTTCGATGATTTCGGTGAGGGCAAGGTCGTCCCGAAGCGATGGGAACTGGCGTCGAACCTTGGGCAGCAGTTTAGCCAACGCTCGCTGGATCCGTTCGGCGAGCGGTTTCCCATTGCTGTCCAGCAGCCCGAGCGTGCGCATGCGATCCATGACACGTCCCGTCCGGCGCTTGAGGGAGGAAGCGCCGCGTCTTCGAGGCCAGTGACGACAGTATAGACCTCGCTCGTGAACATTCGAGGCCCTTGTAAGGTTTCAGTGGCTCGCTGCGTTCAACCTATTACGGGACGGACTTGCTGGAAGGGCGTCCCCAAAACCGAGGTGAACGAGATGCGCGAGAGTCTTCGGCGTTTGCGTGGGCCTTGGCGACTCAACGACCCGAGGTTTGAGCGTAGCACAAGACGCAAGCGCCGAGGGGCTTCCGCTTGCGGAACTCGAAAGACCCCTCCGAAGGTCAGCCGTATCGCCATCGCGGTGGTCGCCGTGCTCCTGCTCCCGACCATTGCGTTCGCGCAGTCGCCATGGGAACGCGCTGCGAGCAACCTCGAACTGACATTCACGGGACCATTGGCGCGGTCTCTTGCCCTGGTAGCCATCGTCATAGGCGGCCTGATGTTCATGTTCGGCGAAGGGGGCGCCAAGCGTCAGATCAGCGGCATAGTCTTCGGCGGCGGGCTGGCGTTGTTCGCGGCCCAGTTCCTGACCTGGCTGTTCTGACGGTGCCGTGATGCCCTCAACGCAGCCGCCGACGTTCCGTCCTGTCTATAAGGCGCTCCACCGACGGCTGACGGTGTGGGGCGTCGAGCGACGCCTGTTCTTCCTCGCGCTGCTAATGGGCGCCGCCACGTTCAACCTCTTCTACTCCTTCCTCGCCGGCTTGCTGATGTTCGGCGGACTGTATGGCTTCGCCGCCTGGGCCACCGCGCGTGACCCGGACATGCTGCAGATCCTCCTGTCGTCATCGCGCCTGCACCGCCGGTTCGACCCGGCGAAGCACGAGCGCCAGGATGTCGAGGTGACGCCATGATGCGGCTGGCGCGCATCCTCCGCGACTACGAAGAAGCGGGAGCCCTGAACGCCCAGATCGCACTCTGGGGCTTCGTTGACGACCACACGTTCCTCACCAAAGCCGGCCACGTCGGCGTGGTCTACCGCCTCCACGGGCGCGATGCAGAGGGACTGACCCACGACGAGCGCCGTGTGCTCGTTCACCAGATGGAGGCGGCCCTCCGTCTGCTCGACGAGACGTGTCGCGTGTATCAGTACGTGTTGAAGGCCGAAGCGCCCGCCTTCGTCGCGCCGCCGTGCAGCCGTCCTGTCGGGCAGGAGGCGCTGACGCGTCGAGCCGAGTTCCTGAACGGTCGCCGCGCGGGCCTCTTCACCGTGGATCACTACCTGGTCCTCATCCACGAACCCCTGACGACTTCATCAACGCGAGCGACCGAACACGCGCTCAGGGCGCCGCGCGAGGCACTCCGCAATTGGCTGTCGCACGGGCGCCGGTGCCGGCTGGTGGAAGCCGAACTCGACCGGGCGATCGACACGCTCCACTACAAGGCCAAGGGTGTGGAGGCGCATCTGTCGGATCTTGGTGTTGAACGCCTCGGGAAGCGCGACGCTTTCCTGTTCTTTCGTCGACTGCTGAACTACGACTCGGTCCGGGCAACTGCAGCCGCGCTGACCTACGACACGCATCTCGACTACTTCGTCGCAGATGCCCCAATCGAATGCCACCGTGACCACCTGCGCGTCGGTCGTCACGCCGTCAAGGTTCTGACGATGAAGGAGCCACCCGCGCAGACGTTCGCCCACATCCTGTCGGACCTGGTGGCTGTCACGGGCTCGCTCATCGCCTGCCTGGAGTGGCAGCGCCTGCCGGCCGATCGCGTACGCCGTGACATCCAGTCGCGTCGTCGTCACTTCTTCAACAAGCGCGTCTCGCTCATCAACTACGTGTCGTCCGAGACCCGCCCCGAAGAGATGCTTGTCGACGACTCCGCCAGCGCCATGGTGCGGCAGCTGGGCGACGCCCTGACGGAGACCGAAGTCCACGGCCACTTCTTCGGCCTGGCGTCGCTGTCGATCGTGCTGATCGGCACTGAGGGGCGGAGTCTTGACGCCGCGGCAGCCGACGCCATGAAGGTGCTCGCGGCTCACGACGGTGCGGCCTTCGAGGAAACCTACAACCTGCTGAACGCATGGCTGGCCGTCATTCCAGGCAATGGCGCCTGCAATCTCCGTCGCTTGGCCTTGCTGGAGACGAATCTCGCGGACCTGAGCTTCCTGTTCACGCACGACGGTGGGGAGCCCACGAGTCGCCACCTGCAGAGGCCCGCGCTGCTGGCCTTCGAGACGCCGGCGGACATCCCGTACTGGTTCAACCTCCATGTCGACGATGTAGGCCACACGCTGGTGCTCGGGGCGACGGGGAGCGGCAAGAGCTTCCTGCTGAACGTGCTGGTCACCCATCTCCAGCAGTACGATCCGGTGACGGTCGTGCTGGATCTCGGGCACAGCTATCGCAAGCTGGCGGGCCTGCTGGAGGGCGGCTACCTCGAACTCGGTCTCGGGCAGCAGGGCGTCACGATCAATCCCTTCGACCTGTCGTCTCCGACGCCGGAGGACCTGCACTTCCTGCACGCCCTCACGCGAGTGCTGCTGGAGGGCGAAGACGGTTATCGGCTCACTGACGCAGAGGATCGAGAAACGTACGAGGCCGTCGAGAACCTCTTTGTGCTCGAACGGCCCCAGCGGCGTCTCTTCACCCTTGCCAACCTGCTGCCGCGGGCCCTGGGAGCGCGGTTGCAGAAGTGGGTCGAGGGCGGACGCTACGGTGCGCTCTTCGACAATCCCTACGACACTCTGCCGCTCAACCGCCTACAGGTGTTCGATTTCGAGTCGATGCGCGAGTACCCGTCGCTGCTCGAACCGTTGCTGTTCTACGTACTGCATCGAGTCAATCGGCGCGTGCACGACCCGGCTGAGGCTGGCGTCCTGAAGGTCTGTGTGATGGACGAGGCGTGGCGGCTCATCCAGCACCCGTCACTGCGCGCCTACGTCCAGGAGGCGCTCAAGACTTGGCGCAAGCGGAACGCTGCGGTGCTTCTGGCCACCCAGACCATCGACGATTTCGCGTCGGCTGACTTGCTCCGCACAGTCGTCGAAAGTTGTCCGACCCGGCTGCTGCTGGCGAACCCAGCGCTGGACCGGCGCCAGTACGCCGAGTTGTTCCAGATGAACGAGATGGAGTTGGAACTTGTGGCCGGCCTCAGGCCGCGCCAGCAGGTCCTGTTGAAGCGGCCCCATCTGACGAAGGTCCTAACACTTCGCGTGGATCCAAAGAGCTACTGGATCTACACGAACACGCCCGTCGACAACGAGCGCGTCGCCGCGGTGCTGCGCGAGCACGGGCTTGCTGCGGGCATCGACCGACTGGCCGCATCTGCCTGAAGGAGAGGTGCTCAGATGCCTGTTCGCTCATCGTTGCTGACCGCGCTCGTTGCCACACTTGTGGTCGTGGCTGTGCCAGCCCAGGCACAGGAACCGGGAATTCGCGATGTCACGGCATCGGATCGGAGCGTGATTCCCCTCAACACGCGACTCCGCTACACGACGATGATCGTCCTGCCGGATGGCGAGGAGATCCTCGACGTGATCTGCGGTGACCGGGACTTCTGGGTCATCAGCGCCGTGCAGAACGTGGCACATGTCAAACCGGCCAAGGCGAGTGCCGAGACGAATCTCAATCTGGTCACCGCCCGCGGGACCATCTATTCCTTCTTGCTCAGTGAGAAGAGCGGGGCACCCGCAGCGCAGGCGGCTCCCGATTTGAAGGTCTACGTCACAGCGGATCCGGGCATGCCGGCCGGGCGGCAGAAGTACTTCAGCGCGGCAGAGGTCGACCGGCTGCAAGCGGAGTTGACCGAAGCGCGCGAGGCCACCACACAGGCCGAAGTCCGTGCGCGGGAGCTGATCGCGGCAGCGAAGCAGGAGGTGCCGACGCTGATGCAGTTTCCGTACGCGCCGGTGAAGTATGAACGGCCCTTCTTAGTTCGGGCCATGTGGCACGATGGGCAGTTCACCTACTTGCAGACGGACGCGCGTGAACTGCCAGCGCTGTACGAGGAGAAGGACGGCAAGCCGTCCCTCGTCAACTTCCAGGTGCAACGCGGCACGTACGTGGTGCCCAAGGTGCTGGAGCGCGGCTATCTGGCGCTGGGCAACGCCAAGCTCACGTTCGACCTGCGGGAGCGGTAGTCATGGCCGATCAGGTCGATACCCCAGGCACCGCGCCAGTCGTCGATCGGCGTCCCGTGCCGCGTGGCGTCCTGCCGAAGGGCGTGCAGACGTGGCTGATGGTGGCTCTCGCCATCGGCATGTTGGGGGTCATTTTTCTTACGGGCCAGCCGAATGGTCCGGCCACGCCTCGACCAGCAAGCCAGCCGGCCGCCGCACCATCGGCAGACCGCGTGCGCGACTACCAGGAACGGCTGCGCCTGCTCGACGAGCAAGCGGCGCGCGAACTGCGCCAGGCCGCATTGGACGCGCAGGCCCTCCCTGCGCCCACGGCGCCTGATGACGTTGCGCCAGCCGCAGTCGATCCATTGGTCGCCGAGCGTCAGCGTCGTGACTACGAGAGCCTGTTCGCCAGCAACGTCGTGCTGAGCCGACGACCCGACGGGCAGCAGCCGGACCAGGGCCAGCTCGGGGTGCCGTCAAACACGGACCCCCGGCTCGCGACCGGTGAGCCGTCCATCGATGAGATTGCCGACGCCGTCGTGCGAGCGACGGAGCGGACGGCTGGCGCCGTGGCACCGACGACTGCCGGATCCCCGGTTGCCGCGGGATCGACCACGACCGTGGCCACGCGAGGCGACCAGCCGACTCCCCGGATCAGCGCAGTAGGCCCCTTGCACCGCGTGCTGGAAGGAACGGTGATCGACGCGGTGCTCACGAACCGCCTCGATGGCGCCACGGCTGCGCCGGTGAACTGTCTCGTCACGAACCCGGTGTTCTCGCACAGCGGACAGCACGTGCTGATACCCGCTGGCGCACGGGTGCTTGGCGAGACGCGGCCAGTGCAGACGCTCGGCCAGACTCGGCTAGCTGTCGCATTCCACCGTCTGCTGATGCCCGACGGAAGCACGGTGCCGCTCGACCAGTTCAAGGGCCTGAACCAGATCGGCGACTCCGGCCTCAGGGATCGTGTCAACCATCACTTTCTGTCCACGTTCGGCGCGGCCGCCGCCATCGGGCTCGTGAGCGGCCTCTCGCAGTGGCTGGGCAACGCGGCGTTCGGCATCGGCGACGGCGATCGGACAGTGGTGATCGCCGGGAGCGCGGCCGAAGCGACTGCCCAAGCCAGTGCGCAGGTCATGAGTCGATTCCTGAACCGCCTGCCGACCATCACGATTCGCGAAGGGCACCGGGTGAAGGTCTACATCACGAGCGACCTCGACCTGCCGGAGTGGACCCCAGGGTCGCAGGTCGGTCGACTGGAGCGGAGGTGAGTCAATGGTCAGACATGCCGTCATCGTCGCAGTAGTTCTGTCCGTCGCCGTGGCACCCGCGCACGCGCAGTGGACGGTGTTCGATCCGTCCAACTTCGCTCAGACGGTCCTCATCGCTCAGCGCACCCAGCGACAGTACGAGGAGCTGATGGCGCAGTACCGCACCATCCTCCGGATGGCAGAGGGGTTGGGCAGTCTGGACTCCTATCGCATTCCGCCCATTGAGGTGACTCGGCACGATGCCGGGCGGTGGGCCTACGGGCGGGCGTGGCTGCAGGGACTGAACAGTGGTGACCCCACCGGTGCCGCCTACTGGGCGACCACACTGCCCCTGGAACGGCCATCCTCACTGCCGAGCCGGCTGACCGCTGCGGCCCGCCGAACCCTCGAGCGGCAGTACGCCACCATCGAACTCACCGACTCCGTCGCCATGATGGGCGGTCATCAAGTGGGGGCCCTCCGGGGCTACCACGGCCAGTTGCAGCGCGCCGTCCAGGACCTGGAGAGCGACGTCATGAATGGGCTGGAGCGCTACCACGAAATGACGGCGATCCTCGACAAGGTCGCGGCGGCTGAGCTCCTGGGCCGAAGACAGGACATGGCCGCGAACCAGCTGTTGTCGCATGCCTTGGAACAGATGCTCGCGCGGAGCAAGCGCCTTCGGGACACCGAGGCCGCCACGATGAACATGCAGCTGGTCTCGTGGCGTGACAGCCGCGCCGCCAACGATGCGCTCGTGCGGGGGACTGGCGATGCCTTGCGCACCTGGCGCCAGCCGTAGGAGGACACCGTGCGAAAGACTCTGCTGACATTGGGTGTGTTGTTCGGAATCGCGGCGCCAAGTCACGCGCAGTGGGTCGTCTACGATCCGGCCGTCACCTACCGGAACAGCGTGACGGCTGTGCTGAAGGAAGTGCTCGTCCGTCTGCAACAGCAGCAGCACAGTGAGCTGAGGCGGATGGCACATCGGCTCAGCATGTTCACCTCGCTCGCGAAGTACCGTGTGCCGGACCCACCGCGTTGGCGGACTCACGACTTCGAGGGCCCGGCGTTCCTGTTCGCGCGGGACTACCACGCCGCCCTGAACTACGGAGACCGGTCGGGCCGGTCCTACCTCGGGATCAGCCATCCGCTCATCGACCCGACGTCGGGCATTGGCCGGCTGCCTGCGGTCGCCCGGCGCGCCCTGTCGAGCCATCTTGCGACTATCGACCTGACCGATGCAGCCGTCATCGCGGCCACGCACGATACGGGCCAGTTGCGATACAACGGACGCAGGGAACTGGCCGCCATCGAGGGGCTCGAGCGGGACGTGACGAACGACTCTCTGGAGCAGAGCACGACCGCCGTGCTCGACAAGATCAGTGGCGCTGGTCTCATCGGGGCGCGGCAGCGGCAGGCCCGGATTCAGCTGCTGGACGGAGTGGTCGAGCAGCTCCTGGTCGAGAACAAGCGGGCACGGGACACCGAGGCCGCCGCCATGAATATGCAGCTCACGGCGTGGCGCGACCGGGCGGCCGCGAACCAGGCGTTCGTCGCGGGAACCGGCGACGCCCTCCGGACCTGGCGCCAGCCGTAAGACAGACAGGAGCGGGCCATGCCAACGCAGCCGTCGCTCAATCTGATTCCGACGATTCAGCAGGCGATCATGAGCCTGTTGCTGACGTATGAACCGGTGTTCATCCAGTTCGGCTTCAGGCTGTTCATTGCCTTCGCGACGATTCTGATCGCATGGCACGGCATCCGGATGATGTTCAGCCACGATGGGCTGGGCGACCACATGTTCGACTTCGCCAAGCTCCTGCTGTTCATCTCATTTGGCTACGCGCTGATCGCGTTCTACGAGAGTCCGCTGCCGGGCATCGGGGTGTCGTTCAGCAATCTGATCACGGACCAGGCAGGCTACTTCCAGTCGGTACTCGAAGCCCGTGCGTTCGACAACATCTACCGGCACTTCGACGAACTGTCTGAGCACTTCATGCAGCCCGACCCGTGGTCCATCCTGGCGAACCTCATCTACTGGACGGTGCTGCTCCTGATCGCCTTTGCCAAGGCCGTCTCTCTGGCCGTGATTGCTTTCGGGCTCATCGCCACGGCGGTCTGCGGGCTGCTGGGGCCAATCTTCGTGCCGTTCTTCATCGTGCCGAAGCTGGATTGGCTGTTCTGGGGCTGGCTGCGCTCCTTCATCCAATACTCGTTCGTGCCAGTCGTCGCGGTCGCGTTCCTGATGATCTTCGAGCAGTTCGTCTTCCGCTACGTGACGACCCTGCCGCCGATCATCACGCAGGCCGAGTACGGCGTCTACGCGCTGCAGGCGTTCGCTGTCGTCGCGAGCTTCTGTCTCGGCATCCTGCAGGTGCCGTCGCTCACGCAGTCGATTTTCTCAGGCTCGAGCGGCGAGAGCGTGGTCACCAACCGTCTCAACGTCGGACGGCTCTTCACCCGCCGATAGGAGGTTTCAATGGGCAACAGATTCACGACCGTCCGTCGCCATGACGGTGACCCTGCGCCCGGCGTCGACCTCTCCCGCGTCATCGTCGTCGGCTTCCTGATCGCCGCTGCGCTCGGGCTCATGAGCGGCATCGGGTGGATGGGCTGTCAGTTCGTGCGGTCGCAGTTTGGGGGATAGCCACGAGGGTAGGGGCATGCCTGCAACGGTCGGAGACGTCAACCCGAAGACGCTGGAAAACGCCAAGCGTCAGTTCGTCGAGGTGTACGGCTCGGCGCTCGTGCTGAACACCTACCTGAAGATCGCGCTGGTCCTGGTGTCACTTGTCGCGCTCGGGCTGATCGGGTTGAACGTCTACACGGCGGCGCGCTACTCGGACGTGAGACCACTTGTTGTCCGGATCGACGAGGTGGGCCGCGCCGAAGCGGTGGCCTACGACGCGTCCCGTTACCAACCGCAGCCGCCAGAGCTCCGCTACTTCCTGACGCAGTTCATCGTCAAGCACTTCGGCCGCATTCGCGCGACCGTGCAGCGGGAATACCCGGACTCGCTGCTGTTCCTGGAGCCGAGTCTGGCTGACGGAGTCATCGCCCAGAACGATCGGAGCCGCGCCATCGAGACCTTCGTCACGAACCCGTCGGCTGACGAGGTCGAGATCATCGTCCAGAACGTCAGTTTGAGCGAGCTCACGACGACCCCCTTCAAGGCGGCGGTCAACTTCCAGAAGGTCTTCTACAGCCCAGGTACGCGGCACGAACGCTCGCGGGAGACCTTCGTCGCCCATGTGGACTTCTCGCTCCGAGATCGTGTGCCGAACGCCTTCGTGCGGGTGAATCCGCTGGGCCTGCAGGTGTCGTACTTCCGCGTCGACCAAGCGTTCGAGGAGCCCACACGATGATCGCGAACGCGGCCTTCCTCGCGGGCGTCACGGTCTTCCTTCTCCTCGCCTGGCTGGCTGGCGAACTCGTCTTTCTGTCGCCGTACAAGTCCACGCTGTTCAGCCGCCACGGCTGGTTCCTGGGCGGTGTGGCGCTCGTCGTGTTCTTCAACCTGTGCGCCCTCTACTACAGCGTGGCGCGGTGGCTGTTCCTTCGAGACTCCGGACGCAAACTCCTTCACCTCGACCGGCAACTGGGTACGTCAGACGCCGCCCTCGACGACCTCGGGCCTCATCTGGATGGGTGAAGGAGTGGTCGTATGCATCGAGACATGGATCCCCGCGAGATCGAACGGGATCGGCCGGAGATGCCCCGCGGTGGCCGGGGTGGGTCGGATCCCGAGCGCGCTGTCGAGCGTACCGAGTCGAGAGATCCGCTGACGCGAGAGCTGAGCTTGCCACGAGGGCGTGCGCGCGAGCACGTGCGGTCTCGCGACTGGGAAGGCGAACTGCGCGGCTCCGAAGTGCGCATCCTCGCCACGGCCGGCGCCTTCCGCGTCGTGCCCATGGACGAACTGCGTCGTCCGCAGGACCGACCGCACGTGCATCGCAAGGACGTCGAGAGGCTCCGTGCTGAGGGCCTCGTGCGCACCACGCCGTACTTCGTAGGGCGTCGCCAGACCACGCTTGTGTCCCTCACAGAGCGTGGCCGGAGTGTGCTCGATGGTGCGCGGCGAGACCGCGGGGGCGAGTCCCGGCAGTCCTTCTACGCAGGCCTGAGCAAACCGCGCGAACTGGCGCATGACACCCGCCTGCACGCCGCCTACAGAGACGCATCCCGGAAGCTGGAAGGTCGGGGGCTCCGGGTCGAGCGTGTCGTGCTGGAAGAAGAGCTCAAGCGCGAGTACCAGCGGTTTCTACAGGAACCCAATCGGGGGCGGCGCGAGAGCTCCGGGAGACCGGGCCGGACGGCCGAGGAGATTGCCCGGTGGGCTCACAACCACGAGCTGCCGGTGATCGACGATCACGTGCAGTTCCCCGACCTGCGCATCGAGTGTGAACGGGACGACGGAGGCCGCGAGATCGAGGACGTCGAGGTCGTTACGCCGCACTATCGAGGTGCGCATGCCGCTGCCAAAGTGAGCGCCGGGTTCACTCGCTATGGAGCCGTTGGGGCCCGGTTCGGCGGTTCATCGGGCCGCGGTCGTGGTGGCCGAGGGCGTGACGTGCGCCTGGCCGAGGAGATGCTGTCGTGACCGCCGCCGAGCGGGTTCAGGCGGTCGCTGCAAAGCACTTCACAGAGCGTCAGGCACGCTTTCTGGTCACCGTGATGCTCCATTCTGGGGTCTGCATGCGCCGTCACTACTGCGCCTTCGCCGGTATTCGCCACGGGCAGGTGGACATCAACTTCTTCGACCGTCTCACGACCGACAAGTTCGCGACGGCCTTCGACTGCAAGCACAATCGCGCCCGGATCTACCACGTCCACCACCGCTCCCTGTACGAGGCGATTGGTGAGCCGCACTCGCGGTTGAGAAAGCCCCTCGCGCTCGCGCGCGCAGTCGAGAACATCATGCTACTCGACGCGGTGATCGCCCGCCGGGACATCACCTGGCTGGCCACCGAACGCGAGAAGGTCGAACACTTCTCGATGCGCGTCGGTCACCTCCTGCATCGCGACGAGTTCCCTCATCTGGACTTCGGGGAATCAGGGGACATAACGACCCGGTATTTTCCCGACCGGCTCCCGATCGGTGTGGATCCAGACCGCCACGGACACCTGTTCCTTTACCTCGTCACCCGCCGCGACCCTGTCGACTTCCGCCCCTTCCTGCTGCGGCACGCGGATCTGCTCAGGGTTCTGCCGAAGTGGACGCTGCAGCTGCTGGTGCCAGCCCACTTCGCCGAGTCGACCGAGGCTTACGTGGCCGCCGCACGACAGGAACTGGCGGCGCCGCTGAGGGCCTCCGTCGTCGACGAACTGCGCTGGTACTTCGCAGAGCGCCAGCGTCTGGCAGCCGCGGCCGACAGCTCTCGGAGCACCGACCCGGCCCGCTACCAGCGCGTCAGGCGAGCCTTCGGTGCACCCCGGTACCGCGTGCTGTACCGGACGTGGACGCGCGTCGGCGACCGAGCGGTCAACGGTCTCCAGTCCCGCGTGCTGGCCGATGCGCTGGAGCGTCGATCGGGGCGAATCGAGTGGCAGTCGCTGCCTCGCCCTTACCTTCATCTCTCTCCCCTGGTAGGCACGGCATGAGGGGCTTGGCTCTAGACAATAGGGTAGACAACGGGCCGGGAGGCACTTGTCTAGGCCGCCAGAGAGGGGCCGCACCCGAACGGTCGCCCGCGGAGCCGGCGCCAGTGCCTGTCGTCAGGGGCGCCATGTGCTTGTGCGGCAGGGAGATAAGTGCGCCTGCAGCCGATGCAACGGGCGGCGTTCTGTGCCGCCCGCCGAGGGCATCGAAGCCGCACTACATGACGAATCGGGGCGTGAGCGACCCCCCGACTTCGGCCGCTGGCCCCTTCGGCGCGCGGCCCCGGAGGGTCGCTCACGCCCCGATTCCCGGCCCAGCTCGGGCGGCAACTCCTGGCCCAGCTCGCGTCCGACTCAGTGTCCATCGCGGCTGCCCACTTGGCGCGTCCCCGCATGTTGGCGCAATCCCCACATGCCTGGCCGTGACACGACTCCAACCCTTCAGAAGGAATGAGCCATGGCGCTGATCAAACCCCGTACACGCGGCAAGCAGCTCGTGAGGCACCGCACCCGCCTCGATCACGAGACGAACGAAACTCTTTACGCCTACGCGCACTTCATCGGCGAGCCAACCGAGTACGTGCTCAACCAGGTGATCGACAACGTGCTGGCCAAGGACAAGGACTTCCAGCAGTGGCGGGCCACGCACCCCGACTCTTTTGTCCCGCGGAACGGCGGGCGTCGGCGTTCCGGCAGCACACGGGCCAAGGGTGCCTCACCGGCGATCGCGTGAGGCAACCCCCGAGTAGTGAGAGTAGGAGCATGCTCCGCGCGATCATCGACGCCCGGGCCTTGCTGGCGACGCTGGCCGCAGCCGCCGTCGGCGTGTACGGCCTGCAGGCGTTCCCTATTCAGCGGGACAACCCGTTCCTCGTCATCATCGAAGCGAGGCGTCCGGAGATCGCACACGGACTCGCGTACACCTACGGCCTCCTGTGGTTCTCCACGCCGTTCTGGCTGGCGTCCATCGTGATGTCCCTGGCCGCGATCGTAGCGTCCGGACTCAAGCCCTCCTGGGCCTACCGTCCCCTGCCGCGGTATCCGGAGCCCGAACAACGGGCCGAACTCTCGCTGGTCCTGGGCGAGACGCACTTCCCGGACCGAGGGGGGCGAGCGCCAGAACCCCGCTGGCTCCAGATTCCTGAACGCGGGCTCTACACGGGCATCATGGTCCTTGGCGCCGTGGGAACGGGGAAGACGTCCGCATGCATGTACCCGTACGTGGACCAGCTCCTGCGCTGGCGGGCAGACGATGCCGACCGCAAGCTGGGTGCGCTGGTGATGGAGGTCAAGGGTGACTTCTGCCATCAGGTGCGAGACATCCTTCGCCGCACAGGTCGCGCCGACGACTACATCGAGGTGGGCCTCGATACGAACGTCAGCTACAACCCGCTGCACAACGACCTGGATCCGTACGCCGTGGCCTACGCCATCGCGACGCTGCTGAACAACCTGTTCGGGAAGTCGAAGGAACCCTTCTGGCAGCAGGCGTACACGGACGTGCTCAAGTTCGTGATCCTGCTCCGGCGAATCACCGAGGGCTACACCACCTTCGCGGACGTCTACCAGTACATCCTCGATGACAGCCGCATCGCGCACGACATCAAGCGCCTCAAGGACTCACTCGACGATCCGCAGGATGTCATCCGGATCCGAACCGAGGAGTACGCGCTGCTCGACGTGCATCGGTGGAGCCAGTGGTTTCCCGTCGACGACGGCTTCATGGCGCACCCCTACAACGCCGAACTCGACGGATACCTGAACAAGAAAGGGGTGTCCCAGGGCGTGTCGAAGCCCAACGGCGCAGGATGGGCCGAGCGCAAGCACCAGATCGAGGCCCTCGATCGCTGGTACTCCCAGGGCTGGAGCCGACTCGACGCGAGACTGCGGTCGAACATCACCGAGGGCATCGTGGTGTTCCTGTCGTTGTTCGACGACAACCCCTCGGTTCACCGCGCGTTCTGTCCCCCGCGGCGGTCCTACATGGACATGCGTCTGCCGGGCGACCTCGAACCGCTCCAGCCGCTCGATACGCTGCTCGACACGGGGAAGGTGCTGGCGCTGAACTTCCCGGTCGCCATGAACCCTGGCCTGGCGCGAATCATCGGCGTCATGCTGAAGCTCGACTTCCAGCGCGCAGTGCTTCGCCGCATCCCGAAGTTGAGCGCCGATAGCTCGCGAGTCTGGCGCGACCTGCTGTTCGTGTGTGATGAGTACCACGCCTTCGCTACGGTGGGTGAAACGGACCCGACTGGTGACGAGCGCACCTTCGCGCTGTCACGTCAGGCGCGATTGATTCCGATCGTGGCCACGCAGAGCATCAGTTCCCTGCGGTCGGTGCTCCCGGGAGACGAGAGCTGGCGCACGCTCCTTCAGTGCTTCCGAAACAAGGTGTTCCTCGCGACCAGTGACGAGTTCACCGCTCGCAACGCCGCAGACCTGTGCGGCCGGAAGGACCGGATCAAGGCGCGCTACTCCATCGCGGAGTCTGGCAGCGATACGCACGTGTCGTTCCTGACGGGACGCACCGCGGCCGCACGTCAGGCAATCACCGCGACCAAGAGCTACGGGCCGGTGCACGAGCACATTTTTGCGCCGCGCGTGTTCACTGAGTTGCAGAACGCCCAGGCCATCGTTCTGCCTTACGACGGTGTCAACCCTCTGCCGCCGCAGTACTGCTACCTGAAGCCGCACTACCTCGACGTGCAGACAAGCTACTTCGACCACGTCGCGTCGGGGGCACTATGAGCAGTCTGGAGCGCATCCTGCCGTTCTTGCGGCCCATCGAGGATCTCCTGCAGGACCCGACCGTGACCGAAGTCATGGTGAACTGTGGCGGACGCAAGGTGTTCGTGGAACGGCACGGAGCCATCGAGCCGGTGCCGGAGCGGACCCTCGAGGTGCGGAATCTCACCGTTGCGATCAAGAACATCGCCCGGGCCTGTGGCGACGAGATCTCGGAGGCACAGCCTGCGCTTGACGCCAGACTGGAGGACGGATCGCGTGTGGCCGCGATGTTTCCTCCGTGCTCGGTCGACGGCCCGACGCTCACCGTCCGAAAGTTCACCCACCGCTACACGCTGCAGGAACTGGTCGAGTGCGGCACGCTGTCGGTGCCACTGGCGACCCATCTGACAGATGCCGTACGGCGCCGCAGAAACGTCCTGATTTCAGGAGGCACCGGTACGGGCAAGACGACGCTCCTGAACGCGCTGGCAGCGACGATTCCCCTGGACGACCGAATCGTCCTAATCGAGGAGACCTCCGAGATTGTCATCGACAAGCCGAACCTCGTCCGGTTCGAGGCCCGCCGAGCGCAGGCGCCCATCGGTCATGAGGCTCCGCTTCCGCCCGTCACGATCGCGGATCTCCTCAGAGCCACGCTACGGCACCGGCCGGACCGAATCCTGGTGGGAGAAGTGAGGGGCGCCGAAGCGTTCGATCTCTTGCAGGCTCTGAATACCGGCCATCAGGGCGCGCTGAGCACCATTCACGCAAACTCGGCCGAGCAGGCGCTGGCTCGCCTGGCGCATTGCGTGCTCACCGCAAACACCGGGCTGCCGCACCGCGGCACGCGCGAGGCCATCGCCCTGGCGATCCATCTCGTCGTGCACATCGAGCGCGTGGCTCGGACACGCCAGGTCACCGGCGTAGTAGCGGTTTCTGGATACGACGCGGCCACGGATCGCATTCGTCTCGAACCTGTCAATATCGTGGATGCCCCCGCCCAGGAAGGAGCATTCGCATGAGGACGGTACCGACGTGGGCACGGCCTGTGCCCCTGCTCGTCGTCTTGTGGGGCTGCGGCGGATCATCCCCGAGCCCGACGTCACCGACGCCGCCGACCTCGTTCCTGGCCGGCACGTGGACCGGCACGGTCACGATTCAGGTCAACCCTGGCGACCCCGCGCCGCCGCCACCGAGCAGCGGCCCGATGCAGTGGACGTTCGAGGTGGTGCCCCAGACCAACCTCCAGTCCTTCCGGACGACCGTGCGCTCCGACCACCCGTGGTTGACCGTGACAACGACGGCAACCACGGCCTTGACGCCGGGCAGTACGCCGCCCGCACAGATCAGCACGCAAGGGGAGTTCACGTCGCCCAGGGGCTGCCGCGGCACCTTCGGCAGTGTTGGGACAGCGCAGGTAACCCGCATTGAGGCGGACTTCACCGGAACGGACTGCCAGCAAGCGACCTTCGTGGGCCAGCTCGTATTGACCAAGAACTGAGGGAGGATCCCGATGGCGATCGATCTCGAGGCGCCGCTCCGGTTCCTGCACACGGCGTTCCGGTCAGACGACTGGATCGCAATCCTCTTGAAGTCGCACGACACCGGCGGCAGCGCCCAGCGTGTTGGGCCGATGTCGCTGATCGCCAGCCCGAGGTTTCAGGCGTGGCTCAGAGCCGAGAACGCGAGGCGATTCAGCGTGTTTGTCAGCGTGAACGCCATCCGGCCGCAGCGGAAGGCCAGAACACGCGACGCGATCGGGGACATCCGCCACGTCTTCCTCGATGCCGATCGCGATGGCCCGTTGCTGCTGGCGACTATCCAGGCGCGCCGCGACCTTCCGCCACCGTCATTCGTGATCCATTCGTCACCGAACCGTCTGCACGTCCTGTGGCGCGTGGCCGGATTCACGAAGGAAGAGGTCGAGGCACTTCAGAAGCGGCTGGCCGCCGAACTCGGCACCGACAAGACGGCGACCTCCTGCGCTCAGGTCACCCGAATGCCAGGATTCTTCAACCACAAGTACCGGCCTGGGCCGATGGTCGGCGTGGGGTACGCGCCCGGCCGGAGCGTGTTCAGCCCGCGGGACTTCCCGTTGCAGCAGACGGCGAGCGCGCTTCCGCCGCCCGACTCGACGAATCATCGATCGAGCCATTCGTCCGACGTTTTGGACCGGGCACGAAGGTACATCGCGACGATCCCTCCTGCCGTCGCGGGCAATCACGGTGACACGGCGACCTTCCGCGTCTGCTGCCGGCTCGTGCGAGGATTCGCCCTTGGTGATGACGAAGCGCTGGATGTGTTGGCCAGCTGGAACAGCGCCTGTCTGCCGCCGTGGTCCGAGGAGGAACTCCGGGCGAAGCTCGCCGGGGCTCGCCGATACGGTCGGGAGCCTCTGGGTGGCCTGCTTGGTGGACCGGCGCCTCACCCCTCAGCGGGCTGAAGTCTTCTCAAAGTCCTCATACCCACGTCCGGTCTGTCTCTCCGTTGCAGCAGCTCCGTGACGTGCTACGGGTCAGAGTGGAAGCAAAGGCTTGAGAGCGCCGCCGCTACAGCAGTGTTCATCCTGCATAGGTGGGCATTTCGTATCGCCGTAGGAACAAAACACACAGCACGAGCCGGGTTTTGGCCTTAGAAGCGTGCGGCAGCCTTGACACTCATAGAAGGCCACGCAGGCGTTGGCAGGCATCTGCTCGACCGTCACAAGGCTGCACAGCGGGCACGTCAGCGCGGATGTGAGCGTCGCCATTGGACCTTCATCGTACTGCGTTGCTGCCTACGGGCGGAGTCACTCTGCTCAGGACGCCCGAAACCGCGCCGCAGACACGCCTACTCGGCGTACGCCAGCAGGCGAAGCGAGTTGGCCACGACCACCATCGTGCTGCCCTCATGGAGCAAGACGGCCGTGCCGATGCCAGCCCACCCGAGCAGGGTGGCGGCGACCAGGAGCGCGATCACGGCCATCGAGATCGACAGATTCTGCCTGATGATGCGCGCGGCCTGCCGCGACAGCCCCACCGCGAACGGCAACGTACGGAGATCGTCACCCATCAGCGCGACGTCGGCGGTTTCGAGGGCCACCCCGGTTCCCGCCCCACCCATGGCGATGCCCACGGTGGCTTGGGCCAGGGCGGGCGCGTCGTTCACGCCGTCCCCAATCATGGCAAGCGGCCCGTGCTTCTGCATCAGCGCCTGGATGGCGGACACCTTGTCCTCCGGCAGGAGATCGGCCTTGATCTCATCGACGCCCAGGGTCTTTCCGATGGCGTCGGCCACGCCCCTGTTGTCACCCGTCAACATGACCAACGGGCGCAGTCCGATCTCCCGCAGGCGCACCAGCACGTCGCGCGCCTCCAGACGTGGCTGGTCAGCCAGGCCGAGCACGCCAAGCCATTGCGAGCCGTGACGCACGATCATCACGCTGCGCCCGGCCTCCTGCTGTTCCTTGACCGCGACGTCGACGAGGACCGGTACTTCGATCTGGCGATCCGTCCAGAGCTTCGCACTGCCAATCTCGACCGACTGCCCTTCGACATCGGCCCGAACACCCCGCGCGGTGATGCTGTCGAGCGGACCGGCCTCGGGCAACGCCAGTTGTCGTGCCGCAGCCGCTCGAACGACCGCCTGTGCAAGTGGATGCTGCGATTGTCGTTCAACCGCGGCAGCGATGCGCAGCAGTGAATCGGCCGACTCGGCGTCGATGGTTGTGACGCCGGTCACCTCCGGCTGGCCCACCGTCAACGTGCCGGTCTTGTCGAAGGTCATCGTGCGTAGCGTGCCGAGGTTCTCCAGATGCACGCCACCCTTGATGAGCACGCCACGACGGGCGGCCTGCGCGATGCCCGCGAGTACCGCTGACGGCGTGCCGAGGGCCAGCGCACACGGCGAGGCTGCCACCAGCAAGGTCAGGGCTCGATACACCGCTGTCGACCACGTCGCCCATCCCACGAGCGGCGGCACGATCATGACCAATCCGGCCGAGACCAGGACGAGCGGCACGAAGACGCGCTCGAAGCGTTCGGTGAACTGCTGTGTCGGCGCTTTGCTGGTTTGCGCATCTTCGACCAGACGGATCACGCGGTCCAAGGTTCGGTCGCCCACGGCTCGTGTCGTGCGCACCTCCAGCGCCCCCTCGCCATTCACGGTCCCGGCGAACACGTCATCGCCGGCGGCCTTGTCCACTGGCACCGACTCGCCGGTGACAGGGGCCTGATTGACCGCGGACTGGCCGCCCGCGACGATGCCGTCGACGGGAATGCGGTCACCCGGTCGGACGACCACCACCTCGTCGACCTTCACGGTCTCGACCGGGACCTCGACGTCCTGCCCATCGCGGCGCACGAGGGCGACTGGCGGCGCCATGTCTGCGAGCGCACGAATCGCGCCCCGTGCCCGGTCCATGGCGTAGTGCTCCAGCGCGTGCGCGAGGGCGAAGAGTGTCAGGAGGAACGCACCCTCGGCCCACTCGCCGAGGCCGGCTGCCCCAAGTGCGGCCAGCAGCATGAGCAAGTCGATGTCGAACGTGAACGCACCACGGCGCCATGACGCCGCCGTGTGGCTCACCAAGTCCCACGCACCGAAGGCGTAGGCGGCCAGGAACAGGGGGATCGTCACGCGGTCCGGCCAGTCCCCAAAGCGTTCTCCAGCCCACCCGAGCCCCAGCAGCACGGCGGCGGCCAGGCTCCAGACCAGTTCCCGGTTGTCGGCGAGGAGCCGCGTCAACTGCGCGGCCGGGCTCGGACGGGCAGCTGGCTCGACAGAGAATCGAGCCTGCTCGATCAGCAGCCGCAACCGGTCCGCCGTGGTGTGCGCTCGCTCGAACTCGATGCGCACGCGGCGTGCGGCCACGCTCGCGGACACCTCCAGCACCCCCTTCTGCGCGCGCAGGAGATTCTCGAGCCGACGGCCCGCGTCTTCACTCGGCAGGCCGCCGAGCGCGAAGGACACATGCCCGTAGTCCGCGGACAACTGCGCGCCGGCGGCCCTGACGCGCTGCTGCACCTCGGCCAGCGTCGTCTGCGACGGGTCGAAATGCACACACAGGGCACCGTCATCGGTCGCGTGGGCGAGTGAGACGCCGACCTGCTCGGAGGTCAAATCGGTGAGGCGCCGGACGCAGGCATCCTTCGCGTCTGGCAGGTCCGGCAGGAGGAGGCGCAACGGGAACGTGCGCGTGCTGGGACGGCTCATCCGCGCACCTCCATACGTTCGGACTCGAACCAGCGATACAGCGCCGGCAGCACGAGTAGCGTCAGCGCCGTGGAGGTCACCAGGCCGCCAATCACAACCGTGGCCAAGGGCCGTTGGACCTCGGCCCCGGCACCGGACGACAACGCCATCGGTACGAACCCCAACCCGGCGACCAACGCGGTCATCAGGACCGGCCGTAACCGAAGCTCGGCGCCGTCGAGGACCGCGTCCTCCACACTGCGGCCGTGCCGGCGGAGTTCGATGAAGTACGACACCATCACGACCCCGTTGAGGACGGCCACACCAAACAGCGCAATGAACCCCACGGCTGCTGAGATGCTGAACGGCATGCCGCGCAGCATCAAGGCGACAATGCCACCGGTCGCCGCGATTGGAATATTGAAGTAGATGAGCAGCGCCGGTCGGACGGCCCCGAACGTCGTGTAGAGCAGTACGAAGATCAGGAACAGCGCCACGGGCACGACGAGCAGCAGGCGTGACGAGGCGCGCTGCAGGTTCTCGAATTGGCCACCGTACTCGACGTAGTACCCCGTCGGCAGTGTCACCTGTGTCGAGACGGCCCGCTGGACGTCCGCGACGAAGCTCGCCAGGTCCGTTCCCCGTACGTTGGCCTCGACGGCAATACGCCGGTGGATGTTCTCACGCGTGATCTGCGCCGGCCCCTCCTCGATCACGATGTCCGCCAACTGCGAGAGGGGAATCATGCGACCCTGGGGGTCCGCGACCTTCAGGGAGCGAATGCGCTCGACGTCGCTGCGGGACTCCGGTGTGAACCGCACCTGGATGTCGAAGCGGCGTTGCCCTTCCAGCACCTCGCCCACGGTGCGCCCTCCCATGGCCTCTACCACGTCGAGCACCTGCGCGGCGTTGATGCCATAGCGGGCGATCTCATCTCGCCGGATCTTCACCCGAAGGAACGGGAGCCCCGTCGTCTGCTCCAGCTTGACGTCGGCCGCGCCTGGCACCGCCGACACAACACGCGCGATGTCGGCCCCGACACGGCGCAGTTCGTCCAAGTCTTCGCCAAAGAGCGTGATGGCGAGGTCTGACCGGACGCCCGCGATCAACTCCTGCACTCGGAGCTCGATCGGCTGCGAGTAGCTCAGCACGTTTCCGGGCACCTCGCGTTCCAGCGCCTCGTTGAATGCCGCCACCAGGCCCTCCTTGGTGGCGGCGGTCGTCCACTCGCCGTGGTCCTTGAGGATGACGTAGATGTCGCTCGTCTCGACACCCATCGGGTCGGTCGGGATCTCCGCCTGCCCCGTACGAGAGACGACCGTGACGACCTCCGGGAACTGCTTGAGTGTCCTCTCGATGAGTGTCGTGCTCTTGAGTGACTCGCTGAGCGACACGCTCGGCAGTCGCCACGCCTGCAATGCCACGGAGCCCTCGTCCAGCTTGGGGATGAACTCACCGCCCATGAAAGGCACCAGCACCATCGACGCCACAAAGATGGCGGCCGCGATGCTGGCCGTGTACAGCGGCCGGGCCACTGTCCGGTGCAGCCACGGACGGTAGCGGTCCTTGAGCCAGCGCACGAGGCGCGGCTCGTGTTCGCCGGTGGTCTCCTTGAACCCGATGGAGGCCAACACCGGCATCAGCGTCAGCGCCAGCGCGAGCGACCCGATGAGCGCGAACACGACGGTCAGCGCCATCGGACGGAACATCTTGCCCTCGACTCCCTCCAGCGTGAGAATCGGCAGGTAGACGATGATGATGATGAGCACGGCGAAGAACACGGGCCGTGCCACCTCGCGTCCGGCGTCACGAATGACGTCGTCTTTGGACTGTCCAGGCGCGCGCGCCTCGCCGAGCCGCCGGACGATGTTCTCAATCATCACGACCGACCCATCGACGATCAGCCCGAAGTCGATGGCGCCGAGACTCATGAGATTGCCGGAGAGCCCGGCCGCCACCATCCCGGTGAAGGCCACGAGCATCGAGAGTGGAATTGCGGCAGCAACCATCAGGCCGCCACGCACGTTGCCGAGCATCAGGAGGAGCACCGCCACGACGAGGATGCCGCCCTCGACCAGATTCTTTGCGACGGTGTTGATGGTCCGCCGGACCAAGTCGGTGCGGTCGTAGTAGGCGTCGACCGTCACGCCCTTCGGCAGGCTGTCCTTGATCACCTCGAGTTCAGCCTTAACTCGGTCGGCGACGACGCGGGCATTCTCGCCCATCAGCATCATCACCACACCGGTGACGACCTCGCCGCGCCCATCGCGCGTGACAGCGCCCTGTCGCACTTGCGGGGCGAGCACCGTCTTACCGAGGTTCTTGACATAGATCGGTGTGCCGTTGCGAGCGGCGACGACGATGTTGTCGATGTCCGCGATCGTCTCCACTAGACCCTCGCCGCGAATGACGTACTGTTCCTGCGCCCGTTCGAGGTAGGCCCCGCCAGCGTTCGCGTTGTTGCCCTCCAGGGCCTCGAACACCGACTCGAGGCTGATGTTGTACGAGACCAGCTTGTCGGGATCGATCTGGACTTCGTAGGTCTTGAGTTCACCACCGTACGAGTTCACTTCGACCACGCCCGGCACCGACCGCAGCTTGAAGGCGATGTCCCACTCCAGCACCGAGCGCAGGTCCATCAAGGACAGACCCTCGCCGCGCACTTCGAACTGGAAGATTTCTCCCAGGCCGCTGCTGATGGGACCCATTGAAGGGGTGCCAAGTCCAGCAGGAATGGCCTCTCGGGCGTCCGGCAGGCGCTCCATCACCAGCCGGCGCACGAAGTAGAGGTCGAGGTTCTCCTCGAAGTAGATGTAGACCGCCGACAAGCCGAACCGCGACACGGACCGGATGTCGGTGATGCCGGGCAGGCCGCTCATCGCCGTTTCCACCGGGAACGTGATGAACCGTTCAACCTCCACCGGGCCCAGGCCCGGCGCGCGGGTGAGCACCAGGACCTGATTGGGCGTGACGTCGGGCACCGCGTCGATCGGCAGGCGCAGCATCGCGCGGACACCGAACCCGACGAGCACCGCCGTGAAGACCAGGACGAGGAACTTGTTGCGAAGCGAGAAGTCGATGAGTCGATGCATGGACGCCTCGCCTAGTGCTCGTCGCCGATGCGCTCGCGGAGGAGCGCAGTCTTGAGATGGAAACTGCCGGCGCCCACGACGGCATCGCCGACCGCGACTCCCGACCGGATCTCCACGAACTCGCCCGCCGTGGCGCCCAGTTCGACGATCCGGCGCTCGAATCGCGTGTCGCCGGTCTTGACGAACACCACCGGTTGGTTGTCGATGGTCTGCACGGCCGCCACCGGCACGAGCAGCGCGTCTCGGGCGTCCGCCGTGGGGACCGTCACGCGCGCGAACATGTCGAGCTTCAAAGCCGTGCCGGGGTTGGCCACGACCACGCGGGCCTTGGCGCTGCGTGTCTGCGGGTCGATGATGTCGGCGATATACGTCACGCGGCCGTTGAAGGCGCGGTCGGGGTAGGCATCCACGCGCACGATGGCATCGGTGCCGGCGCGGACCTTCGTGATGTCCTTCTCGTAGATGTCCGCCAGCACCCAGACCTGGCTGAGGTCCGTCACCGTGAACAGCTCCTGCTCGGGTTCTACGACCTCACCCTGCGCGACGTCGTACTTCGTGATGACGCCGTCGAACGGTGCCCGGAGAATCGCGTGTGATGCCTCCCGGTGGGGGCTTTCGCCACTCGTCGGTGACAGTGTGGTCAAGTCCGCGTCGGAGAGGCCAAACCGATGGAGTTGCTCCTCGACACGGCTGACGGTGGCTTCGTCGCGGGCTACGGAGGCTTCCGCCGTCTTCAGTTCCGCTTCGCGGACGTCGAGCTCCTGACGCGCGATCGCTTCGAGCTTGATGAGTTCCCGACCGCGTGCCACGACCCGTCGCTTGACCTCGAGGTCCGCTTCGGCCTGTCGCAGGACCGCCCTGGCGCCGAGATACTCGCCAACCAGCTCGCCCAGTTGGATGTTGTCGTAGGTGGCCAATGGCTGCCCGCGGCTCACGCGTTCGCCGAGGCTCACCCAGACGCGCTCGACGAGGCCGCGCGCGAGTGGCCGGATGTGCGCGACGCGGGAGTCATCTGCGGCCACGGTACCGGTGACGTCGATCGTGGTGGGAAGCCGTCGGGCCGTGACCTCGGCGATCGCCAGCCCGGCGTTCTTCATGGCATCGACTGGTAGTTCCACGACGCCCGATGGCAGCTCGTCAGCGTGGGTGTCGGCCGCAGTCGTCACATCAGACCCCGGCCGGAGCCAGAGCCACGCGCCAGCACCCGTCAGGACCGCCGTCAACGCCATCGCCAGCGCCAGCGTCCGGACCGAGATGCCGGCGGGCGTGGAAGGGTGTTCGCTCATGGATGTCATCGTTGGTCTCCTCACGGCTGCGCCTCGGGGCGGCCGACCGCGGCCGCGAGTTCGAAGAGACTCACGCGCTGATCGAACAAGGCTCGGTTGTAGATGCGTTGGGTGTCACGGAATGCGCGCTGCGCGTCCAGGAAGTCGATCAGGTTGGCAACGCCGAGCCGATACGACGCCAGAACGATGTCGCGGGACTCCTGTGCGTTCGATAGGTATTCGCGCTCGATGTAGTCGACGCGTGCGCGGTTGGTCTCGACGGCGTTGAGCGCACGCTGCACGTCGAGCCGGATCGCCAGCGAGGTCGCTGTGAGACGGGCGTCGGCCGCACGCCGCTCGGCGTCGGCGCGAGCGATGCCGCCCTCGTTGCGGTTGAAGAACGGCAAGGGCACGGTGAGCCCAACAACGACGCCGTCCGAACCGAAGTTGTTCTGATAGCCACCGCCAATGGTGAGGTTCGGCGTGCGGAGCGCACGCTGAAGCCGCGTCATGGTCTCGGCCTGCGATTGCGTTGCCCTCGCGCCTTCCAGGTCGGGCCGCTGAGCCATCGCCTGCGTCAGGATGTCCGGGGCCTGCGCCGGTCCGGCGGCCTGAAGCGCCACCTCTGCGCTAGTGGCCGACAGCTTCAGGCCGTCGGTCAGTTCGACCGGCTGGTCGAGCTGAGGGGCATTGAGCAGCGCCAGCAGCGCGCTGCGGGTGTTCCGGACCGCGAGGTCGGCTGCGAAGACGTCTTCCACGAAGCGAAGCCGTTCGACCTGCAGGCGGCGAACCTCGGCACCGGAGATCTCGCCCTGGGCGAATCGGGCCTGGTTCAAGCCGATGACCCGATCGATCTCGTCGAGCGAAGCCTGCGCCACCGTTCGGTCGGCCTGCGCCAGCACCACCGCGAGATACGCGCGCTTGACGTCCAAGGCCAGCTGGCGCGCCTGGTCGTCCGCCGTCAGGACCGCGGCCTGTCGCGCGGCATCGGCCACCGCGGTTCGCAACCGGCGGCGGCCGGCCAGTTCGAGTTCTTGATCGATGCGAACCGTGAACTCCTGCCCACCCCAGTAGCCTGGCTTCGCGCTCTCGAACGCCGGGTACCCGGCGGAGTCAATGGACAGCGCGGGGTTCGGTCGCCTGGATGCGGCCACGCCGTCGGCCTCGGCCGCGTCGATCCCCGCACGCGCGGCGACGATGTGCGGATTGCGCGCCTGCGCGAGGGCGACCGCCTCTGCCAGCGAAAGGCGCGGCGGAATGGATGTCTGGCCGAACGCCGGGGCGGGTCCTGCCACCGACCAGGCGACCACGCAGATCGCCGCAAGACACGGGGGACGAATCGAAACGTGCAAATCTCTCCACATACCAGTGCATAGCTCCACGGGGACGCCGGCCTTGCTCCGTGCTCAGGCAGCGGTGCAACAGCCGTGGCCATTCGCACGCGAGGGGCGAGCGGCAGGGCGCCAACGACACGAGGAGGCGCAAGCGCCGTCTCGTGCCAAGAAATTGGAATCGTGAGGAGCTAGGAGAGGAGCGGAGGGTGGTACACCGTACGCGGCGCACCAACTGGCAGGCTCTGCGCAGGGAAGGTCTGGCGCACGACTGGAGTCAGTTCAGCGAACGCGACCTCGACCGGCCGAGCCCGTTCGACGTGCGAGCAGCAGCAGAAACAATCGTCCTGATCCTGTTGGCCACCGTGCGAGTCCGACTGTGTCCCTTGCTCAGCACTGCACAGCTGCGGCACGAGCAGATCTGCTGCCGCCCATGTGAGGAGCAAACAGACCACTGCCTGAACGACGATGTGCCGGCGAAATGCGCGCACTGATGTCAGGATACCTGTCCTTGACACGATTCGGCAAATCGGCTGGAGCAAGGGAGATTGAAGCCCTCATTCTCCAACATCCAAACCACGCCGGCGCTGTGTAGCGCCGTCAGTTCAGCATCCTCGCCGCGCGCATCATCTCTGGCGTCCCCTGGCGGCTACTGCGAATGCAGCGCCGAGATCAGGGGGCACGTGACCGTGCCTCGACTCGAGCAGCAGTCTGCGACCAGCGTCTTGAGCACCGACTCGATGCGACGCAAGTCGCGGAGCTTCGAGCGCACGTCTGCTAACTTCTGCTCGGCCATCACCCGCGCCTCGTCGCAGTGCGTCCCATCGTCCAGCCGGAGGAGCGCGGCCACCTCCTCCAGGCTGAACCCCAAACGCTGGGCGGACTTCACGAACTTGACCCGCGCTACGTCCGACGCACCGTACCGGCGAATCTGTCCGTAGGCGCGCGTCGGCTCGGGTACGAGGCCCTTCCGCTGATAGAAGCGAATCGTCTCGACGCTTACGTTGGCGGCGGCGGCGAGGTCGCCGATCGTCGAACCGGAGGTGTCACGCATGGATGTTGACTCCGTACTTAAGTACGGTCCTAAGCTTAACCTGTCGCGGTTCTGATGAAGGAGTTTTTGATGGCCGAGCCAACGAATGGACGTGGAGCACTGCTGGCCGGCGGCCTGGCGGCGATTCTGGCCTCGACCTGCTGCCTCGGTCCGCTGGTGTTGCTGATGCTCGGTGTCAGCGGCGCCTGGATCGCCAATCTGACCGCGCTGGAGCCTTTCCGGCCCTACTTCATCGGCGCGACCGTCCTCGCGCTGGTCGTCGCCTACCGACAGATTTTCCGCCCAGTCGCGGCCTGTCGCCCCGGCGAGGTCTGTGCCGTACCCCACGTCCGCACGACCTACAAGGCGCTCTTCGGCCTGGTGGTCGTGCTCCTGGCGATCGCGCTCAGTTACCCGTTCGTTGCCCCGTACTTCTACTGAAGAAACGCACGTCACCGACAAAGGAACAACACCATGAAGCACCTGATCGTCGCCGCCACCGTCTTCCTGCTCTCCACCGCCTCGGCCTGGGCCGGCCCGAAGAACACCACCTTGAACGTCTCCAACATGACGTGCGCGACGTGCCCCATCACCGTGAGGCAGGCCCTGACGAAGGTCAAGGGTGTGACGCGGGCCGTGGTCGACTTCGAGAAGAAGCAGGCCACGGTGACGTTCGATGACGCACAGACGAACGTCGCGGCGCTGGTCAAGGCCACGACGGATGCGGGCTACCCCTCCACGGTCGCGCCGGCCGACAAGAAGTAGCTCGCAGCCTTCATGAACACCGAGACACTCGAGATCACCGGCATGACCTGTGACGCGTGTGCGCGTCATGTCGAGCGCGCACTTCGGAACGTGCCCGGCGTGCACACGGCTGAGGTGTCGTACCCGCAAGGGACCGCCCGCGTCATCGCCGCGTCGGTGCTGCAAGCCAACGCGCTGGCGGGGGCCGTTGCAGCCGCCGGCTACGGGGCGATTCGCCAAGAGACGGCGCGTTCGGCGGCACCGCGACCGGAACGCTCGTCTGAAACCCTGCGACGGATAGGCGGCGGTGCTGCCGATGGCCAGTCGCTCCGCATCGCCGTCGTCGGGAGCGGCGGAGGGGCAATGGCGGCAGCCTTGAAGGCGGCCGAGGGCGGTGCAGCCGTCACCCTGATCGAGAGGGGGACCATCGGCGGGACGTGCGTCAACGTTGGCTGCGTGCCCTCCAAGATCCTGATCCAGGCTGCGCACATTGCGCACCTGCGTCGGGAGAGCCCATTCGATGCGGGCGTGTCGGCCGCGCCCGTCGCAGTGGATCGGCCAGCATTGCTTGCTCAGCAGCAGCGACGCGTCGAGGAACTGCGCCGCGACAAGTACGAGCGTGTGCTCGCACAGAAATCAACTATCACCGTCATCCAGGGCCACGCGCGGTTCCATGACAAGCACAGCCTTACGGTGAGCGCGAGTGACGGCGGGGAGCGTCAGGTGCCGTTCGATCGATGCCTGATTGCGACGGGCGCAAGCCCGGCCGTGCCCCCGATCCCTGGCTTGGCGGACACACCGTACTGGACCTCGACGGACGCGCTGGCGAGCGACCACATCCCGCAACGCCTGGCGGTCATCGGCTCCTCGGTGGTCGCGGTCGAACTCGCGCAGGCCTACGCGCGACTGGGCAGCGCGGTGACCATCCTGGCCCGCAGCACCCTGTTCTTCCGCGAGGACCCGGCGATCGGTGCCGCGATCGAGGAGGCGTTCGGCGCGGAGGGCCTCACGGTGCTGACTCACACCCAGGCCACCCAGGTGTCGTACGAGGGCGGCGAGTTCTTGCTCGTCACCAATCGCGGCCAGGTTCGGGCCGACAGACTGCTCGTCGCGACCGGACGGACGCCGAACACGGGTGATCTCAACCTGGAGACGATCGGCATCACCCGCGACGCTCGCGGGGCGATCATCGTCGACGACCATCTGCGCACCAGCGCCCCCAACGTCTTCGCGGCCGGGGACTGCACCGATCGCCCGCAGTTTGTCTACGTGGCGGCAGCAGCGGGCACTCGAGCCGCGATCAACATGATGGGGGGCGAGGCCATCCTCGACCTGGCCACGATGCCGGCTGTCGTGTTCACTGACCCCCAGGTGGCGACGGTCGGACTGTCGGAGGCTGATGCGCACGGGCGGAACGTCGAGACCGACAGCCGCACCGTGCCGCTGGATGTGGTGCCTCGCGCCCTCGTCAACTTCGAAACCCGCGGCTTCATCAAGCTGGTCGCCGAAGCCGGGAGCGGGCGACTGCTTGGCGTGCAGGTGGTGGCCCCGCACGCGGGAGAGATCATCCAGACGGCTGCCCTCGCGATCCGCGCGGGCATGACCGTCCACGAACTCGCCGATCAGCTCTTCCCGTACCTGACGATGGTCGAGGGACTGAAGCTGGCGGCGCAGACGTTCACCAAGGACGTTAGGCAGTTGTCCTGTTGCGCCGGGTGAGGCCCTGCGGCACGTAGGGACTTGAGTCCGTACCCTGGTACGGTGTCTATCCTTGACGCATGTCGAACAGCCGTCTCTCGGTGCGCCACTGGGCCCTGACTCTCATCGCCCCGGCGATGCTCATGGCGGCATCATCGTTCGCGATGCCTCAGGCCGCCTCCAGTCCGCTCGTCTTCCTGACGAGGGATGGATGCGTGAACACGACGACCATGCGTGCGCGGCTGGACGAGGCGTTGGATCGGCTGAAGGTGCCGAAGGACTACGCCGTCATTGACGCCGACACTCTGGCAGAGAGCGACGCTCGGCGTGGGTACGGCACGCCGACCGTGCTCTACGAGAATCGGGACTTGTTCGGGATGCCCGAGCCGACGCCCCCTATGCCAACTCCGACGTGACGGCTCTACCCGGGCGGAGTTCCGTCCACCGACGCGATCGAAAAGGCCCTTCGACGTCAGCTCGAGCGGTAATAGTTGCATCACGACGCCAGCGCCGTTGACGCTCTCGGTAGGTTCATCGACGAAGGTCATCGGCAAAGGCGCCGGCACGATCACGGGCCGCCTGACGGCCGAGGGGCGGTCGGCAGTAGTGGCCAACCTGGTCCATCAATACGACAGCGTGCGCGTCAAGTACGGGGCTTCGGCAGACAAGGGCCCCTCGTGCGGCAGAGATGCGCATCGTCGTGAAGGCCGTCAGGAAGCCGTGACGTCGCGCCGGCACATGCCGGAAGGAAGGCCGGCACGCCCGGTGAGCTATACTCACTGGCCCGTGGCCCAGTATCGGCACACCCGTATCGTCCGCGCTGCCGCATTCGCTTTGATCCTGTGGCTGGGAGTGGACCTCGCCGCGAAGGGCGTCTGCTGCCAAGACGGGCGTGTGCCGGACGCGAGTGCGAGCAACTGGACGACCGACTGCCCAGTGGACTGTTCGACTGAGCCCGTTCAAGCAGATGCGTGTTTCTGCTGCGCCCACGTTGTCGGCCCCTCGGCGCTCCACGTCCCTCCGCCTCGTCAGGCTGCGCTAGTGATTCCTGACGTGCATCCGCCGGGTCGCCCGGGAATACGACCCATCCTGTACCACCCTCCGCAATTCCGCTCGTAGGCCATCTCGCGCGCCCTCTCTCGCGCCGACCTCTTGCCGGCGGCGCCGTTCCGCAGGCGTATCGACACGCCCGTGCGGACTAATGGCTCCGGGTTGCTGAACTGCCAGCGACCTGGACCCAGCGCGATTGATCAGCACAACCGGAGGTTACGAATGCGGAAGTGGTCGATGTCTGTGGCATCGGTGCTGTGTGTGTTGTCAGCTGCGGCGGCATCAGGCCAGACGCCCCCCCCCACGGTGGACGAACTCGTGCAGATTGCGCTCGAGCGCAATCGTGACCTGCTGGCGGCTCGCGAACGTGTCGCCGAAGCGCAGGGGCTCTTGCGCCGTGCCGGCGTTCGTCCGAGTCCGACCTTGGACGTCGATTACGGTGCTGGGGGACCGCTGGGATCGCCAGGCACCGACGAACTCGCCCTGCGCTATGCCCAACCGATCGAGCTCGGGGGCAAGCGGGGCAAGCGTCAGGCCATCGGTCTGAGTGGCGTCGCCGTGGCCGAAGCCGAGTTCGCGGCCCGGGCGCGACAGCTCGTGTTCGACGTGAAGACGCGCGCCGCGGAGGCCCGGGCGGCGCACGCCAAGAGTGCGGCACTCGCCGAGGTCGTAACGGCCGGCCGAGAGGCGCTGCGCCTGACGCGCGCTCGTGTCGCGGAGGGTGATGCTGCGGCGCTCGACGGTCAACTCCTGGCGGTCGAGTTCGCCCGGATGGAAGCGCAACTCGCGACCTATCGCGGACGCGCGACGGCAGCGTTGGCCGACCTCAGGCGAATCGCGGGACTCGATGCGGCGGAATTGCCCTCCGTAGGGCCGAGCCCCGAGCTATCCGCAGCGGTGTCGCTCGCCCTGCCTGACTTGACTGCCCGTGCACTGAAGATGCGCGCCGACCTCAGAGCCGCCAGCGCCGTCGAGCGGCAGAGTGCCGCGGAACTGGAGCTCGCGCGGGCGGAAGGCGTCCCGGACCTAACTGCGTCGGCCACCTACACCCAGGATTCCGATACCACCGACGGCCTCTTCGCGGTCACGTCCTCGGGGCAACCCGCCCCAATCGTCGACAACGACAAACGAATCAGCATCGGTGTCTCGATCCCCCTCTTCTGGCGCGGACGGAACCGCGGGAACACAGACGCAGCGATGGCTCGCGCGACAGGCGCCAGGTTGCACCGGGAGTACCTGGAATCCGCGGTGCCTCGTGATGTGGAAGCGGCCTACGCGCGGTGGACCGCGGCGCGAGACACCGTCTCCGTCTTCAGACAGGACGTCATCAGCCAAGCTGAGCAGAATCTGGTCGTGATGCGGGAAGCCTACACGCTTGGCCAGCTGCGCCTCCTCGATGTGCTCAACGAGCGACGTCGATTGATCGAGACGCGACTGGCCCACATTGACGCCGAAACCGAACTGGCTCAGGCCGCCGCGGATCTCGAGCGTGCGGTCGGAATGGACCTGCCATGAAGATGCATGTGTTGGCTCTCGGATTGATGCTCTCCGTCCTCGTGGTGGCCTGCGGTGGTCGAAAGACGGCCCAGGACGCGGAAGGCGCCGCCCCTGAATCGGCGGAGTCCGCGGCAAAGGCCACGGCTGGCGCGGCGGCGGATGACGACGATGACGACGCCTCGAAGGACCACGTCGAGATCGCTCCAGACATCCAGAAGCGGCTTGGGATCGGCGTGACCGCGGTGACGCCAGAACCACTGGCGGTCTCACTGCGGGTGACCGGTTCGGTGCAGCCGATAGAGGGCCGCCTCGCGCACGTTCGACCGCTGGCGCGAGGACGCATTCTGGACGTCCTGGCACAGGTGGGCGACCACGTGACCCGAGGCCAGGCGCTGGCGCGCTTCGACAACATCGAATCGGGCGAACTGGCTGCTCAGCGGGAGAGCGCCCGGGCGGACCTCGCCCGGCTGCGTGTGCAGTTGGGAACGGCCACGCGCCAGGCTGACCGTGCCCGCCGGCTGGCGGAGATTGGCGCGGTGCCGCAGCGTGAGTATGAGGCCAGCCTCGGCGAGCAACAGCAGGTCGAAGCGTCCATCCGTGCACAGGAGAGTGCGATTGCCGGCTTGGAGCAACGACTGCGACGCTTCGGCACCTCCGAGGCCACAGCAGACGCCTCATCTGTGGCCACGATTGCCTCACCGCTGGCCGGAGTCCTCGTTCGCGCGGACGCTGCGCCCGGCGACGTCGTGGACGCGTCCACGGAACTGTTCGCCGTAGCCGACATCAGTCGCGTGTACGTGCAGGCGCACGTCTTCGAGAAGGACCTGGGCAAGGTCCGGCAGGGCCAAGCGGCTACGGTGACGGTGGACGCGTACCCCGACCAACGGTTCGCAGGGACCGTCGCAGTCATCGGCGGCACCGTCGATCCGCGCACGCGCACCGTGCCTGTTCGTGTGGAGGTCGCGAATGCGGACGCCCGCCTCAAGCTGGATATGTTCGCGCGAATCGACCTGGCCACCGACGTCACGCAGCCGGGTCTCGCGGTTCGGCGCGAGGCAGTGCAGACCCTCGAGGGCCGTCAGGTCGTGTTCGTGAAGTCGGGCGACACCGATTTCATGGTTCGCGAGGTCGACACCGGGCGCCTCTCCGGCCCCCTGGTCGAGATCACGCGAGGGCTGACGGCCGGCGATGTCGTCGTGACGGCGGGCGCCTTCAAGTTGAAGTCGGCGCTGCTTGCTGGCACGCTGGCGGACGACGACGATGACGATGCCAAGGAGCCCCAGCGATGATCGCCCGGATCATCGAATGGAGCATCCGCTGGCGGATCCTCGTCATCAGCATGACGCTCGGCATCGCAGTGGTCGGAGTCTACGCCGCGCTGCAGCTCCCGATCGATGCGGTGCCGGACGTCACCAGCAACCAGGTGCAGATCAACAGCGTCGCGCCAGCGTTCACACCGGAGGAGATGGAGCAGTACGTCACGGCGCCGCTCGAAGTGGCCCTGAGCAGCCTTCCCTACAAGCAGGAGATTCGGTCGGTGTCGCAGTTCGGGTTGTCGCAGGTCACAGTCATCTTCAGCGACTCGCTCGACATCTATCTCGCACGGCAGCTGGTCCTGGAGCGATTGATCGACGCGCAGCGTGATCTGCCTCCCGGCGTGACACCGGAACTGGCGCCGGTTTCCACCGGGCTCGGCGAGATCTATCAGTTCACGGTCGTCAACACGCCCGGCCAGGCACGCCATTCGCTCACCGACCTCAGAACGACGCTGGACTGGTTCATCAAGCCACAGCTTCGTACGGTGCCGGGTGTCATCGAAGTCAACAGCTTCGGCGGCCGTGAGCTGCAATACGAAGTCCTGGTCGACCCAGCTCGCCTGACCGCCTACGGACTGACCGTACGCCATGTCATCGATGCGCTCGCCCGGAACAACGCGAACACCGGCGGGGCCTACATCGAACAGGGTGGCGAGCAGCAACTCGTGCGTGGTGTGGGGCTCATTCGCAACGAGCAGGACATCGAGAACATCGTCCTGACGTCGATCGCTGGCACGCCCGTCCTGATCGGCTCCGTGGGCACGGTCCGGCTCGGCGCGCAGATCAGGCAGGGCGCGGCGACACAGGATGGAACCGGCGAGACGGTGCTCGGCGTGACCATGTTGTTGAAGGGCCAGAACAGTCGCGTCGTGGCCCACCGCGTGGCGGCCAGGCTCGAGGAGATCGAGAAGGCCCTTCCCAGTGGAATGGCGATTGAGCCTTTTTACGACCGCAGCGTCCTCGTGGAACGCACCATACGGACCGCCGCCACCAATCTGGTCGAGGGTGGCGTGGTCGTGGTTGCCGTGCTGTTCCTGTTCCTCCTGCAGCTTCGCGCGGGGCTGATCGTGTCGTCGGCCATCCCTATGTCCATGCTCTTCGCCATTCTGGGCATGTGGTACTTCGACGTGTCGGCCAACCTGATGAGCCTCGGGGCCATCGACTTCGGCCTCATCGTCGATGCGGCGGTCATCATCGTCGAGAACGCCGTCCGGCGATTGGCCGACCGACGGCGCGCGCTCGGCCGCGCGCTGACCGTGCCGGAACGCCATGAAACCATCGCGAAAGCGACCGTCGAGGTGCGGCGCGCCAGCTTTTTCGGCGAGATCATCGTGATGGCGGCCTATCTGCCCATCCTGTCGCTCGCCGGCATCGAGGGCACGATGTTTCGCCCGATGGCGCTGACCGTCATTCTGGCCCTGGCGGGCGCGCTGCTCTTCTCCATGACGCTGATTCCCGCCCTCTGTGGCGTGTTCCTTCGGGAGCCGCGCACGGCACCGGACGTCGCCGCAGACGGACACGCGGGCGACGAGAACCCGCTCGTTCGCCGGCTACAGCGGTGGTACGCCCCGCTCCTCGAACGCACGACGTCACGACCGGTCTGGACGGCGCTCGGGGCAAGCGCGATGGTCGTCGCCTGCATCGCGTTGTTCCCGTTGCTGGGCTCAGAGTTCCTGCCGAAGCTGGACGAGGGCGCGCTGGCCATCAATGCTGTGCGGCTTCCGAGCGTCTCGCTGAACGAGGCCGTGCAGATGACGACGGAGCTCGAGCGCCTCGTGAAGGAACTGCCGGAGGTCGAGACCGTCGTGAGCCGCATCGGCCGCCCGGAGATCGCGACGGACCCGATGGGCCCGAACATGGGCGATACCTACGTCATGCTGAAGCCCCGGAATGAGTGGACGACGGCCGACTCTCGCGAAGAGCTGATCGAGGCCATCGAGCAGCGCCTGTCGAAGCTTCCTACGCAGGCGTACGCCTTCTCCCAGCCGATCGAGTTCCGCATGCAGGAGCTGATCGAGGGGATTGGGGCCCGCTCGGACGTCGTGATCAAGATCTTCGGTGAGGATCTCGACGCGCTCAAGAAGGCGGCCGACGACACGGCGCGGGTCGTGCGTGGCATCGCCGGCGCCGGTGATGTCCGCGTCCAGCAGATCACGGGCCTGCCAATGCTGCAGATCGTCATCGACCGCGACGCCATCGCTCGGTACGGCATCAACGTTGCTGATGTGCAGGAACTCGTGCAGACCGCCATCGCCGGCACCGAAGCGACGCGAATCATGCAGGGCGTCAGGCGTTTCGAGCTCGTCGTCCGTCTGCCGCCTGAGATTCGGGAAGAGGAGGCGGATTTTGGCGAGCTGCTGGTGAGTGCGCCGAACGGCCAGGCCATTCCGCTCGCGCAGCTCGCACGTATCTCGAGAGTCGAGGGGCCGGTCGAGGTGAGCCGCGAGGAGGGCCAGCGGCGCATTACGGTCGAAACCAACGTGCGCGGGCGCGATATCGGGAGCTTCGTCGAAGACGCACAGGCCGCAGTGGCTGGCGCCGTGACACTTCCCGCCGGGTATGTGATGCGATGGGGCGGGCTCTGGGAGAACTTGGAGAGTGGACGGAACCGGCTCCTGATCGCGGTCCCAATTACCTTTGTCCTGATCTTCTTCCTCCTGTTCGTCACCTTCGAGTCTGCGACGCAGGCCGCGCTGGTGTTCACCGGTATCCCGTTCGCCGTAACAGGTGGGGTGCTCGCCCTGCTGGTGCGTGGCCTCAACTTCTCGATGAGTGCCGGCGTCGGCTTCATCGCCGTGTCGGGCGTGGCCGTGCTGAACGGCGTCGTCATGCTGGCCTTCATCAACGAACGGCGACACGCCGGGGCCTCCACGATGGCGGCCGTTCGGGACGGTGCCCTCGATCGCCTGCGCCCGGTCCTGATGACGGCGGCTGTGGCCAGCCTGGGGTTCCTGCCCATGGCCCTGTCGACGACGGCCGGAGCCGAAGTGCAGCGCCCACTCGCCACCGTGGTGATCGGGGGCCTCGTGACCTCCACGGCCCTGACGCTGCTCGTCTTGCCAGCGCTCTACGTCTGGTGGTTCGGCCGCAGTGACGGTGAGGCGGCACACAAGTGATGGCGCCGCGACAGAAGACCGTCTTCGCGATTCCCAAGATGGACTGTGCCGCCGAAGAGCGGCTCATTCGCATGGCATTGGCCGGGCAGGACGCCGTGAAGGTCATTCACGCCGACCTCGCCGCTCGACGGCTGACGGTGGTTCACGACGGACCGCCCGCTGCCGTCGAAGCGGCCTTGCAGTCCCTGAACCTGGGGTCGCGACTACTCGACACGGTCGACGCGTCTGAGACCGACCTGCCGGCTGGGCCCACCCAGCAGGAGGAGGCGCGCACTCTCACGATTGTGTTGGTGATCAACGCCGGCATGTTCGTCGGTGAGGCGGTCGGCGCCGTCCTGGCCGACTCATCGGCGCTGCTCGCCGACTCCCTGGACATGTTCGCGGATGCCGCGGTGTATGGGCTGGCGTTGTTCGGGGTGCATCGTGCCCGTGCGACTCAGCTCAGGGCGGCCCGTCTGAGCGGCGTCTTCCAGTTGCTCCTGGCCGTTGGCGCCCTGGCAGAAGTCATCCGACGCCTCGTGTTCGGCAGCCAACCGGAAGCGCCATTGATGGTCGGCGTCGCCCTCGCCGCCCTGACGGCGAATGCGACGTCGATGTGGTTGCTGGCGCGCCACCGCGAGGGTGGCGCGCACATGAGGGCGAGTTGGATCTTCACGACGAACGACGTCATCGCCAACGTGGGGGTCATCGTTGCGGCCGGACTCGTGCGGCTCCTCGGTACGAATGTCCCGGACCTCGTCGTCGCGACGGGCATTGCGCTGATCGTGCTGAACGGGGCGGCTCGAATACTGCGCTTGAAGGCGTAGGCGGGTGATTACATTGCGTGTCGCCTGAGTGAAGACCGCAGTGGGATCCGTTTACGGATCGCCCCGCAAATGCTGGCGATCGGTTCGCTCTCCGACTAGGAGTCGTACCGAACTCCGCACGAAGTATACGTAGCTACCACTTCTCGGGGAGGCTATGAAGCCAGCTCTAGGGTGAGGACCCCAGAATCGTCTGTAAGGTTTCTGGCCTCTCGTGCGTTCATCCTCTATGTGCAAGGCACTCCGTGTGGTGGGGCCTTCGACGATTTTTCGTCCACGCAGGCGCTTCAGTAGCCCCTGCGTCCCACCCTTGCTCCTGCGCGCCACAACGGCCCGTAGGGCATAGCCAACGCCGTCGACCCAGCGTCCTCGGCGTTTCATGGAGGCCCGTCATGTCCAAAGGCAACGGCGAAGTGATGTCGGTCACGATCCTTCCGAACACCAAGAGCAGCCCCCAGGGGAAGCTTGCGGACGCGGAGGTGATCTTCGGAGCCGCAAGCGGTCCGCTCAACGGGCTGCGCTTGATCGGCTTCGCGGTGTGGGAACGTCGCGATGGAGGGAGAAACGTGACGTTTCCGGCTCGGCAGTACTCCGTGAACGGAGAACGCCGCAGCTTCGCGCTGCTCCGTCCCGCCAATGGGGACGCCAGCGTGCAGGACGCGATTCGGCAGAGCATCCTCGACGCGTACAGCCGTTTCGAGGCCGCTTCCTGAACCGGTCCTTCGTGCTTCCCAGGCGGCCGGGCTCATCGCCCCGCCGCCTGGGGACCACGGTGCTTCGTTCAGGCACACCGGCGTAGGTATTCGGGAGGGACCATGGAATCCGCTGTTCACGTCGTCACGCCGCACTCGTCGGATTCGCTTCGGGCCGTGCCGAATGCGCAGACGCTGGCGGCATCTGCCGTGTATCAGCTATCGGAGACCGGACGGAAAGCCTCACTGCTCGCCGGTGGCGACGGGAAGGCCGTGCAACGCCTGAGTGTCCAGGTGCCTGCGACGCGCCTGCACCTCGTCACGGTCGGCCTCGGCGGCCAGGCGAAGCTGAAGCTGCAGCCCCATTTCGAACGCGTCGATGGCCAGGTGGTGCGCCGTGACGGTCCCCCTGTGTTCGACACGCCGCCTACGCTGGACGAGCTGTTTCACATTGCCGCGCGGAATCACGAACTTGCGCGAGAGTTCCGATCCAGCCGCTCTGGCGCGCGCGACGAGTATCGAGAGCGGCGCGCAGAGGTGGCTCGGGCGTTCCTCGGTGACCCGTCTCAGCGCGCGATGGTGCGCCCGGTGCCCACGCCGCGCCGGTGCTTCATGGCCACGGCCTCGGGCCGCCTCATGTTCGACGCTTCTCTCGACACCGGCCTCGCCGCACAGGTCCCTGCCGAGGCGTACCGACGCTTCCGTGCGGACCGCCGGGCCCGACGCGAAGATCACCTCAAGCGCCGAGCCGCCGACCAGGCACTCCATGAGGAGAAGACCCGCGTGGTCGCCGAGTGGGTCGCCGCGCACGGGTCTGAGGACCAGCGCGGCCGCCACGCGGCCGGACTGCTGCCGATCGCTGAAGTCGTCGATGCCCTCACCGACGACGCGTTCGCGCCGGTTGCCGACCTTCCGCGCTATCCACTGGATGGTTCCGAACGCTTGCAGGCGCATCTCCGGGCCTTGACCGGCACGAACCTCGTCGTCTCTCCGTCCGAGCTCGCGATCGCCGGTCTGAGCGCGACGGACGCCTCGGCGGCGGAGTGGGCGGTCATGCAGCAACTGAAGGCGCGCTTGCCCGATGCCGACGTGACGCTACGTGAACACCGCCTGTCGTGGCGGCGTGACCAGACGCTTCCGGGAATCTCTCTGTACGGCGTGCTCGCCACGCGTCGCGTCGGCCCGTTCATTCTGCGGCGTGAGTTCGCCGTGCCTGCGAGGTGACACTGACCACGCACTGACCGCCGACATCTGAGTTCTCTCGCCTGTTGGCCAATCCCGGCCAGCCCTCCGCATCGCCCGATGCGGAGCCACCCCGAAACGTCGCCCTAGCGGCCACGTGAAAGGAGTACTCACATGCACGGCACAGCTGTATCGACCGTCAACGCGTTTACGGCCCATCGCGAATGGGCCACACGCCCACCGGATGAACGGTTCAACTCCGTTCAGGCGCTCTACGAGGCCGCCCGCACACGGCGCATCGGCACTGAAGAGCGTGACGTCGAGACCGTGGACTTCGGGACCGAGGCCATTGCGGAAGACATCATCGCCCTGCGCGATGGGTCAAGCCGCCCGGCCGCTTTGACGCACTGGAGCTTCGAGCAACTCGCCACCATCGCCGGCGCGCCGCCGAAGTACCTCCGAACGCTCCCTGCGACGATCGCCTCAGCGGCCATCAACCACGGGTTGCGGCGGCAGCGACGGGACCAGCATCTGCTGTTCTCCGATCAGGCCGCGCCTTGGACCGTGCGCGCGATCACATCGCCTCGCTACGCACGTGTCCACCACGACGAGCTGGCCGGCCGGGTGCTCGACCTCATGGCCTCGCACCCCGCCTGGCAGTTGCCGCTCGGTTACGAGGACGGCGTGTGGGGTGCCGAACGGGTGCCGTCCGGTGCCTACCTGGGCGATCGAGATATGTTCCTCTTCCTCGTGGACGGGAACCGAGACCTCGACGACCCAACTGACAGCTCCCAGTCTGGTCTGTTCCGCGGGTTCATCCTCCGGAACAGTGATGTGGGAGCCGCCGCCCTGACCCTGGATGTGTTCTTGTTCCGCGTCGTCTGCGGCAATCACATCATCTGGGGGTTCCAGCACGTCGCCGGTTTCAGACGCCGGCACGTGGGGACGTCGATCCAGGAGGCGTGGACGGACTCGCTCGCGAGCGTTCGCGTCGCCCTCGACGCCGACCCGTCGGCCGATCGCGCGATGCTCCTGCGCGCCAGCGCCCAGGAGATCGCCCCGACCCGCGACGGGGTAATTGACGTGGTGACTTCCCGGCTCGATTTGCCCCGGAAGCACGCGTCCGAGGCGTACGGCCTCGCGGAGCAGCACGAGACGAATCCCCGGTCTGTGTGGGGCTACGTGCAGGGACTGACGCGGCTCAGTCAGCACACGCCCTGGCAGGACGGCCGTTTCGCCCTCGACCGCACCGCCAGCCGTCTCCTCGCCACGGTTCACTAGCCGTGGTCTGAAGCCGTGCGGACCCAGCGTCCGCACGGCTCCCTTCTCCCAACCCAACTCCTGACGGGCCGACCCAGGTCCACCCGTCCCACTGCGCGAGTGGTTCATCGCGCGTCCGACGCCGGCGCCCAAGCGGCCCCGGCGCCACTTCACTCGAGGTGTCGCTATGCGTGAGTTCAGACAACTGGAGACGAACGTGATCCACGAATCGCCGACCAACCCACGGCGGTCGTTCTCGGAAACCAGCCTCGACGAGCTGACGGCGAGCGTCCGTCGGCACGGCGTCCTGCAGCCGATCCTGGTTCGCCCGAACGGCGACGGGTTCGTGCTCATCGCGGGCGCCCGGCGATTGCGTGCCGCGAAACTTGCGGGCTGCACGACGGTGCCCGCTCGTGTCCTTGAGCTCGATGACGCCGCGGCGGACGAGGCCACGATCATCGAGAACCTCCATCGGGAGAACATCCACCCGCTCGACGAAGGCGTGAGCTACCAGCGCCTCGTCTCCGCGGGCCGGACGATCGAGGACATCGCGGCGGCCCTGGGCAAGTCCAGGGGGTACGTTTATCAGCGCATCAGCCTCACGCGTCTGGTACCGAAGGTCCAGGACCTGCTGGCACGAGACGTTCTCCCGCTGATCTACGCGCTGAAGATCGCCGTCGTCCCCGCCGAGCAGCAAGAGGAGGCGCTGGCTCAGTGCTTCCGCCCACTCTTCCGCGATGAAGAAGCGCGGCGCGACCAGCTCGAACCGCTGGCGCAGCTCACGACGTGGATCGAGAAGACCGTACGTCTGAACCCGCGCAGCGAGGACACGCAAGTCCTCCTGCCGGCCCTCGCGGAACAGGTGGTCTCGGCCGAACAGGAGCGCCATGCCTCGGTGCTCGCGCTCTCGACCCTGCACTTCCACACCGACAAGGCCGACCCGAAGCCGATTCTCGCCAAGAGCTGGAAGCCGGCCGAAGGGAAGCAACGGTGTGCGCATGCACGCCCGGGCGTCATCGTGCTCGGGGACGGACAGGGCACGTTCCTCCAGGTCTGCATCGCCAAGAAGCAGTGCGACAAACACTGGGGCCGTCCGAAAGACGTCGCGGAACGGCGCACCGAGGGCGAGGCCGAACAGGCGGAAGCCCGGCGCCAGCAGGAGGAAGCGTGGGCCAAGCAGCGAGCCGAACAGGAGCGATGGCGGAATGAACTCCGTCCACGCGCCGTCCGGCTCATCGCGGAGCGCACGTCGAAACTCACGTGGTCGCCAATGCTGCTGCGCCTGTTGCTCGAGGAGATCCGGCCAGACGAGCTCTTCCTCGAGGTGCTCGGCAAGCCGGATCGGATCGCGGTCAAGCACTACCCGCAGGCGCTGGCCATCGCGCTCGCTCTGCGACACGGCTGGCAGCGTGACGACCTGTTCGTGTTCAGCAAGCGCCTCGGCGTGAAGGTGGCGTCCAAGGACCTCGCCCACGCGCCGGCTCCACCCACACCCGATCCGGAGTCGCCCAGTGCGCCGACGGAACGGCCGCGCAAGACGCCGAAGCGCCCATAGCGCCAGGCCCCCGAAGCGCCGCTCACGGACTCGTTCCGTGGGCGGCGTGCATCGGGCATGTCGAGCAGCCGCTGATCGCGTCCGGGCATCACGGTCGTGATTGTCGGGCTCACCTCACCGTCGTCAAGGCTCTCCGCTTCGCTTCGACCCGCTCCGCGGGCTGCGGCCTTGACGATCGGTTCGGTCGAGCCTCGGAAGGGCAATTACGTGATGCCCGGCGGGTTCCGCCCGGCTGCGAAGGTCGTTCGGGAATTGACACGGATCAAGGAGAACCATCATGTCCGACACGTCGATCACGCCCAGCATCGAAGTGACGATCGGTCGGCAGACGCGCCTCTACCACGCGTTCATCACGACTGCGCCTGCCGTCCTCGACGCGCCCTCCACGGTCACGCTCTACGCCGGACCGCTCAAGGACATCGCCGGTCTGGCGGCGGACGACCTCGTGCTCGACGCCGAGAAGGCTGCGACGCCGTCCCGGCTCGTGCTCATCGACACCACCGAACTCGGATGGCAGCGGGCGCGCTGCCGCGCCAAGTCACATCGCTTGGCGCCCGCCGATCCCGTCCTGGTCGGCTTCGCCACCTTGCAGCAGTGGCTCTGGCAGCGGCTGCAGACGACGCAACTGGCGCATGCCTGACGGCAGCGCCGCAACGAACTCAGGAGATCTGACCATGACGAACATCAGCATTCACATCCAGAAGACGAACGGCCACGTGGCACCCGGCAAGCTGGCGGACGCCGAGATCCACTTCAAGGGCGGCGAGCTCGATGGGTTGAAGCTCGTGGGGTTCGCGGTTTGGCGCAGTCGTAACGGACGCGGCGAAGACGTGACCTTCCCCTCCCGCCAGTTTGTGTCCCAAGGCGAACGACGGAGCTTCGCGTTGCTCCGGTGGATCGAACGCCGAGAGGCGCAGGCAAGGCTCGCAGACGTGGTTCTGAATGCTTACCGGTCCGAGCAGCAGGTCAACGGAGATGGCAGAGCGCAGTAGCGCAGATTCGCAGGTCGGGCGGTCAGGCCGCCCGGCCTCTACGGAGGGCGATCATGCAGGCGAATGAGCAACGTGAACCCTTCGAGGAGCGCCACTTCACTGTGCCCGAACTCGCGGAGATGTGGAACCTGTCGCGGGAGTTCGTCCGGCAGGTGGTGCAGGGGGAGCCAGGCGTCACCGAGTGGGTCCGGCAGCAGCCGGGCCGGCGGCGCTATCGCGTGCTGCGAGTGCCGCGGTCCGTGGCCGAGCGGCTTTACAACAGGGCCCTGGGAAAGGCCGAGGACGAGGCAGCTCAGACGGTTGCAGGAACGTGGGATCAGCGCATTCGCAGGCGACCGGGGCGGCGCTCGTGAGTGCCACACGACTGGCCAGGCCGTCTGGGCTACCGATGGCCCATCAGCCCTGTGGCTCGAGGGAGACCGGGCGCGTGCGCCAGGGAGCGCCGCCGACCGGCGATGGCTGGCCAATGCGTCCAGATGCGTTGACACGTTGCCATCGAGAACGACGCCACTGGTCACTGCACGACGATCACCCCCTTTAGCATGTTCATTCCACACGCGAAGGCGATGTCTCCCGCTTTGGCGGGCGTGAAGTCAATCGTGACTGGAGTGTTGAGCGGCAACTCCCGTTTCACACCGAGGGACGGGATAGCGATCTCAGTGCCGCAGGTGTTGTCCGTAGTCCTTGTGACAATTAGCCTTGCGGGGACGCCCGCTTGAAGGGTGAGCCTCGCCGGATCGAAGCCCTGCTCCGTGACAGCTACCCGGACCGACTGAATGGCCTCAGACTGATCTGCTCCTGCCGCGGGTGCCGGAGAGTTCGGGGACGTCCCTGAACGTGGCCGTAACCCGAGGCGCTCGCGCTCGGCACGGAGGGCGAAGCTCCCATTGGTGACGACGAGATCGCCAGGCTGAACACCGCGCGTGACCTCGACACGATCGCCTGACCCCACGGCAAGGACGACCTCGCGTTCAGTGAACCTGCCGGGCTCCTTGGCATTCGCCAGGTACACCACTGCCCGACTACCGACATTCTGGACAGCGGCTCGCGGAATCAGCACCACCGATGATGCTGAGTCACCGGTGATCGCCACGTCGGCATACATGCCCAGCCGCAGATCGCCCCGAGGGTTGGGCACCTCGACCCGCAACTTGGCCGTGCGCGTCGCCGGACTCACTTGCGGGTCGATGTAGCTGACACGGCCACGAAGCGTCAGACTCGGATAGGCCGGCGTCGTCACCACGGCTGCACTGCCCACGTGCACACGGGAAAAGTCCCGCTCGTAGACCTCCCCAACAACCCAGACCGACGCGAGGTCGATCACGGTGAACAGCTTGGTCGACGGGTCGACGTTCAGGCCGATGTTCGCCGCTCTCTCAGTGACCACGCCATCGAGTGGAGCCGGCACATCGCTGGTGGCATCGACAGACTTCCCGGAGTCCAGTGCGGCAATGGCGGACGGCGGCAGCCCCAGAAGCTCGAGTTCCGCTCGAGCCGTCTGAATTGCCGCGGTCTGGGATGCATGTTCGGCGTGGATGCGCTCCAACTCCTGTCGGCTGGCCGAGCCGATCTCGACCAGCTTCTCCGTTCGCTGGAGTTCGCGGTCGTGCGCATCGAGCATCGCGCGTACCGACACGTATCGTGTCTGGGCCTCAGCCAGAGGTGGGCTGTAGATCTGGGCCATCGTGTCGCCGCGCCGTACGCCATCGCCGAGTTCGGCTGACACGCGAATCACCCGCCCACCCACCAGCGGCGTCACGACTACCTGCCGATACGCGTTCGGCTCAACGACTGCCGGCAGACGAAGGTCCAGAGCAGATGTGCCGCGCGCGACCGGCTCGACCACGATTCCCGCCCGTGCAGTGCCCTCCTCGGTGAGCGTCACTTGCACATCCGGCAGACCGGCATCCGTGCCCGTCGTCTCCGCAGCGTGGCCGCTGCCGGAAATGGCCGCCGATTCCTGGCGTTGGGCGGCGCCAGCCTGCATCGTGGCATCTCGCTCGCCGTCTGCGCGGCCGAGCCGCAGTCCGACATAGGTCGCCCCTGCACCCACTAGGACAAGACCGAGCGCGGCGCCTGCCGCTACCCGTCGATTCAATGAAATGCGTGACTCATTGGTCATTGGCGTTCTCCGAGCGCCCGATCGAGCGCCGTTCGAGCTTCGTACACCTCTCGCAACGTATGCGTGTACGCACGCTCGACGTCCAGATACCGGCGCTGTTCGTTCAACACGTCGAACACCGTGAGCCGTCCGAGCTCATAACTCTGGCTGACGACCGCCAGGTTTTGGCGCGCCAGCACCCGAGCCCGATCGGAGTAGAGCTGCACGGCGCGCTGCGCGTGCTCGTAACGTGAACGAGCCGAGGCCAGCTCTGCCTGAGCAGATAGCACGGCGGCCTCATGGGCGGCAGCCGCGCCTGCCCGCTCGGCGCGGGCGGCGGCGACAGCGCCCTGATTGCGGTCGAGGAGGGGCAGCGTGACCATGGCCCCCACCGAGACGTAGCGGAACACACCACGGATGCGCGTCAGCGTCCCGTCGGCGGCGAAGCCTCTTTGAGGGAAGCCCATGTCCATGCGCATGACGCTGCCGAAGAGACTGAGATCGAAGCGGCCAGCATCCGCGGCCCGGTCGATCTTTGCCTCGGCAACGTTGACGCGGGCGGCTGCCTCACGCACGTCAGTCCTCTGCTCGGCAACGTTCGGGGTGTCCTGGCCGATGGGGACCGACGACCGATCGCGCTGAACCAGGTCTTCCAGTGTGTTGCGAATCGCCACCGTCTCCGCGGCTCTCAAGCCCAAGACTCGCTTCAGCTCGAAGGAGGTGGCGTCGACTCGTGCCAGTTGGAGCACCTGTTCGGATTCGAGGCGCCGCACCTCGACATCCAACAGGTCGCGCTCTAGCCGAGGCGCGGCTCCCTCGTCGGCCCGTGACCGAAGGAGCTCATACTGGCTCCGCGTAGCGCCGATAGTCTCGTCGAGCACCGCGAGGTCGCGAATCGCGACGGCCAGGGCTCCATATGCCGCGCGAACCTCCGCCCGAAGGAGTCGCTCGCGGTCGGAGGCAGCGAGTCGCGCAGTCGAGATCTCGCCGTCGGCCACATCAACACGGCTGCCCTTTCGGAATAGGTCGAGCGGCCACTGCACGCCAATCGTCGTCAGGGTATCCGTCCCGGCGGGCTCCTCGCGCCGCTCGACGGACACTGACGGGTTGGGTCTGAGCGCCGCCTGCAGTTTCATCGCCTCTGCGACCTCAACCTGGCTCCGCACAGCTCGCAGAGAGGGCTCCCGTTCGAAAGACAGTGCAATGGCCTGGTCGAGCGAAAGCCCGTTCACGGGATCGACCATGCGCTCCGCTGCCGACGACGTCGCCGTTGGCGCCTGCGCGAATGCCGGCGCGGCCAGGCACAGCGCGACAATGAGGACGCATGGCACCATTCGCGGGTTCATTGCACGCCTCCTTCAAATCTCACAGACCCGGCACCGGCGGGGCCGCTCCACTCGATGGCCATCTGCCATGCCCCCGCCATGCCGAACTCCGCCGTCGCCGAGTACCGGCCTGGAACGGCGGTCGGTGTCACCTGCATTCCGCCCGACATCACCATGCCCGGCATCGGCATGTTGGCGCTCGCTCGGACGGTGCCAGCGTCGACCAGTGTCGTTGTCCCGGCGCGTCGAAACTCGATGGTGAAGCTGTTGCGCCCCTGATGCAGCGCTCCCGCCGGTGCAAGCAACACCACATCGAGCTCGCCCGCTTGTACCGTTTGGATCACAGTGCTTCCGACGGCGCTATCCGAATCGCCAGTTGGCGGGGACGCTCTCCACACGAGCGTGGCCGCGGCTCCGGTGATCGCGATCACGGCCGCCGCGACGAGAAGATTGCGCCTGCTCATCGGCCCTCCCTCGCGCTGCCCCACGGCCTCGTGCTGGAGGCCCAGCCGCCGTTCCCGAATCCAGAAGAAGATGACCGGCGTCACGATGAGCACGTGCAGAAGCGATGACGCCATCCCGCCGAGCACTGGCGTGGCGAGCGGCTTCATCACCTCGGCGCCGGCGCGGGTGCTCCACATGATGGGGAGCAGGCCCGCGATGACCGTGGATACCGTCATCACCTTCGGCCGAAGCCGGAGCAGCGCGCCTTCGATGACCGCGTCTTTCAAAGCCGCCCTCGTGAGCGTGCCGCCCAGTTCCTGTCGCTTTCGTTCCACTGCCTCCTCCAGGTAGATCACCATCACGACGCCGGTTTGCACGGCAGTGCCGAACAGCGCGATGAACCCCACCCACACCGCGACCGAGAAGTTGTAGCCAAGCAGCCACAGCAGGTAGACGCCGCCGGTCAAGGCAAACGGCACGGCCAGCAGCACGTGCGCCGCTTCGAGCAGTGAGTGGTAGGTGAAGTAGAGGAGGACGAATATGACGAGCAGCACGATCGGCAGCACTACCTGCAGACGAGCCCGTGCCCGCTCCTGGTTCTCCCATCGGCCGCTCCAGCCGACGTAGTAGCCTGCTGGCAGCACGACATCGCGGGCGACGGTCGCGCGCGCCTCCTCGACGAACCCGCCGACATCCCGGCCTTGCACGTTCAGTAGAACCGTCGCGAGCAGCAAGCCATTTTCGGACGAGATCATCGCGGGGCCTCGCGCATGCTCGATGCTCGCGACCTCGGACAGGGGAATCTGCGCGCCGCTTGGCGTCGCGACAAGCACTTGCCCGAGTGCCTGCGGATCGGCGCGGTACTGCGGCGCATACCGGACGCGCACCGGAAACCTGCGGCGTCCTTCAATAGTCGTCGTGAGCGCGGTCTCGCCGATTGCCGTCTCCACGACCTGCTGAATGTCACCGACGCCAACGCCGTACCGGGCGGCCGCCGCTCGATTCACCCCGATGTTGAGGTATTGGCCGCTCGTAACCTGTTCGGGATACACGTTGCTGGCGCCAGGCACCCCGCGGACCGCGTCCGCCACCCGGCGCGCGAGGTCCTCGAGCACCGTCAGATCGGTGCCGAAGATCTTGACGCCCACCTCCGATCGAATCCCGGTGGTCAACATGTCGATGCGGTTGATGATGGGCATCGTCCAGATGTTCGAGACGCCAGGCAACTGCACCGCGCGCCCCATGTCGGCACGCAGGCGGTCGAGCGTCATCCCTTCCCGCCACTCTTGTGTCGGCTTCAGGTGCACGATGGTTTCCGTCATGTTCAACGGTGCGGGGTCCGTAGACGTGTCTGCCCGTGCCACCTTGGCGACGACGTACTCCACTTCTGGAAATGTCATCAGCGCCGCGTTCTGTTGCGCGGCGATGCGGGTGTTCTCGTCCAGCGAGACGCTCGGATCGGCGATCGGCATGAACATGAGGTCGCCCTCGTTCAGGGCGGGCATGAACTCACTCCCGATGCCTCGAGCCACGAACAGCGCGCCGACGAACAGCAATGCGGCGACGGCGATGGTCGAGATGCGGTGCGCCAGCGCCATGCGGAGAGCGGGCTCGTAGAGGCGACGGAGGCTTCGCATCACCGGATTGGCATCTTCGGAGTGGAGCCGGCCTCCGAGAAGGAGCGAGCAGAGCACCGGCACCAGCGTGACCGCGACTACGGTGGCCGCCAGCACGGCGAATGTCTTGGTGAATGCGAGCGGGTGAAAGAGCTTGCCCTCCTGCCCGGTCAGCGCAAAAACGGGGATGAAGGCGAGCAGGATGATCGCCATGGAAAAGAAGACCGGCCGCCCAACGAGCCGCGTGGAGTCGCGAACGGTGTCCCACACGGCACGTCGATCGCGCGTGTCGATGGCGCGTTGCTCGACGTAGCGGAAGGCGTTCTCGGTGACCACGATGCCGGCATCGACCAGTACTCCGATGGCGATGGCGATCCCGGCCAAGCTCATGATGTTCGACGAGATGCCCGCGTAGTACATGCCCAGGAACGACATGAGCACCGCCAGCGGCAGCGGGATTGTCACGATCAAGATGGACCGGAAGTGCATCAGGAACACCACGTGCGCCAGCGTGACCAGCGCGATCTCCTCGAGCAGCGCCACGCGCAGCGTGTCGACGGACTGCTCGATGAGTTCCGACCGGTCGTAGAACGGGACGATGGAGACACCCGGCGGTAGGCCAGGCTGTATCTGCGCGATGCGTGCCTTGACAGCGTCGATCACTTGCTTGGTATTGACCCCAGTGCGGGCTACCACGACACCGCCGACGGCCTCTTGGGTGCCCTTGACGAGTGACGCCACGCGGAACGCATTACCGATCTGGACGTTGGCGATCTGATCGACGTACACCGGAACGCCCTTGGTCGCACCGACCACGATCCGTTTCACGTCGTCGACGGATTCGATCAAGCCGACGCCCCGAACGATCAGCCAGGCGCCGTTGGATTCGAGGACGTTGCCACCGACGTTCAGATTGCTGTCTCGGACTGCCGACACCACAGCGCTGAGCGGCAGACCGTAGGTCCGCAGGCGATTGGGGTCGACGTCGACCTGGTACTGCTGCACGTGCCCACCGACGGAAGCCACTTCCGCCACACCGGGCACGGCGTTCAGTTGATACCGGATGAACCAGTCCTGCAGAGTGCGCAGGTCACGCAGCGAATGGCTCGGACTCTCGACGGTGTACCAGAAGACGTGGCCGACTCCGGTGGCGTCCGGCCCGAGGGTTGGCACGACGCCGGCCGGCAGCGCCTTCGCCACGAGACTCATCCGCTCCAGCACGCGGGTGCGTGCGAAGTACAGGTCTACGTCGTCTTCGAAGACGACGTAGACCATCGAGAAGCCAAAGGCCGACTGGGACCGGACCACGCGAACGCCTGCGAGCCCCTGCAGATTGCTGGTGAGCGGATACGTGACCTGGTCTTCGACCTCCTGTGGGCTGTGGCCCGGCCAGTCGGTGAAGACGATCACCTGGTTGTCGGAGAGGTCCGGGATCGCATCGACTGGCGTAGCCTGCAAGGCCCACCAGCCCCAGCCAGCGAGGCCGAGGTACAGCGCGATCACGATAAAGCGGTGCTTCAGTGCAACGTCGATGAGGCGGTTGATCATGGGCCACGACACTCGTCATCGCGCGCGCCTGCGCGCGCGCATCTACGGTGCCCGGACGTGAGGTCCGAGCAGAGACACGACGACTGTGTCTGTGGCTAAAGGAGGAAGACGGACAGGAGAATGTGGCGAGGAACGGGCGGGACTACGCTTGGGGCGTCTCGTCGCCAACTCTCGCCTAGGACTCGCGCGGGGAGGCTCGGCGAAAGGACCACGCCGGCATCCAACACCGGTGCTGCCAAGACAACGAGGGCAGTTGGGCTGGACGTCTCCGACTGCTTGCGCTCGGACATCGCACAGCAGGCGTCCGCCTCCGCTTGTGTCAGCACGTGTGCAGACCGCGACCCGTCAAGGGTGCCGCCCTTGTGCATCGGGCAATCGGCGTCGGCGCAACATTCCATCCGAGCTTCCGGTGTGGCTGCCCAGCCCGCGCACAGGGCCCCATTGGCGCCGACGAGCGCGAGGGTCAGTGCGAAGGCGAGAGCTTGTCGGAAACGGCCCACAACGTCTGTAGGATGCTCCACGGCCGACTCCGTGTCAAACCAGGATCCGAGCGGTCTCCTAAAGCGACCCGGACTTCACGCCCAGATCTTCCGGACCTCACTCTCGAGGTGGTCCTGCCTCGCTTTGATCCATGGGGCGTAATGTCGCTCCGTAATCTTGATCGAGCTGTGACCGAGCAGCTTCGACACGCTGTCGAGCGACACGCCCTTCAGCAGGAGGGATACAGCAAACGTGTCGCGGAAGCGGTGTGGATGGCAGTTGGCCACCGGCGGATCGGCAGTGGTGCCGACCTTCTTGAACACACGATCCCAGCTCTTGACCATGCTCTCCGGCTGGCTGCTGCCGTCGTAGAAGAAGTACTGCTCGTTGTCGTTCTCGACGGCGGCCAGCGTCTTGACCACCCCCGGTGGCAGCGGGCAGTAGACCGGCGTCCCGGTCTTCTGCTGGTAGAGGAAGAGCTTGTCGTCCGCGAGGCGCTTCCGCTCCAGGCAGGCGGCATCCTGCATCCGCAGCCCGGAGTAGCGAAGCAGGAGGATCATCGGCTCGATGCGCGGGCCGTAGCGCCCGAACCCCTGCATCTTCCGAGCGGCCTCCAAGAGACGGTCGACCTCCTCGTCGGAGTACGGGAGCGTGGGGCGGTGCGACACCTTCGTCGTCTTGAGCGCAGATGCCGGGTTGCGTTCCATCCAGCCGGAGTCGAGGCAGAATCGACAGAACGCGCGCAGGTACTCCAGTCGCTTGGCAGCCGACAAAGGCGAGTACGTCCAGCCGTGGCGGAAGGCGCGGAGCCGGTCCACCGTCAGATCCCGGAGCTGCCGGTAGCCCTTGCTCTTGCAGAAAGGCAGCAGCTTGCCCTCGAGCAGTTCGCGGCGCTTCTGAATGGTCGTCGCCGCCAGGTTCCTGGTCTCAGCCTCCTTGAGGAACGCAGCGACGGCATCGACGATCGATGGAAGCTCAGGCTTGAGAACCCCGATGCGGCCCGAGGACTGCCACTGGTGGACGCTGGTCGACGCCGCCGTCCAGTTGGTCGTGTTCATGCTCCGGCGGACGGCCTCGCCTCCGATCGAGCCCTGGACCCAGATGGGGCATTGGCAGCGCGTCCACCGGTTCCCCTTGCTGGCGTGAGGGCATTCCGAGAGGTGCCGGCGGTACAGCGCGAGGGCGCCTTGAGGCATGCGGCGAGGGTACTACGAGCTCTGAAATGGCGTACGAGTTATGTACGGCCAACCAGGGATTCTGTGGTTTCTGATGATTCGATAGCTCAGTGTTTGCGTGATTTCTGGAGTGTCAACTAGGCGAGTAGATACGAATCCCACCCTCTCCGCCATCAATTTCAGCCAAATCCCTTAGGAAAAACGCACAGCGGCCGTAAGTTTCGGCGCGCTGTACTCGTTCTGTACCTAGAGGGCCGATTTCGGCCCCGGAGGGAGCATGCTGAACCTCTACCGCCGGCACCAGCCGCCGTGCCCGTACTCCACCCGTCGCTACCGCAACTGCAAGTGTCCCATCTGGGTGCAGGGATCGCTGCGCGGCGAGTACATCCGGCGCGCCCTGGATCTCCGCTCGTGGTCTGCGGCGACGGACCTCGTTCGCGACTGGGAGGCCGCCGGCGAGATCGGCGTGGTCAAGAAGCCGGACATCCCCCCGATCGCTGAGGCCGTCGAGCGGTTCTTCGACGACCTGGCAGCCCAGAAGCTCAGCGAGGAGACGATCCGCAAGTACGAGAATCTCCTCCGGAAGCGCATGCTGCCGTGGTGCGAAGCGAAGGGGTTTCGCTACCTCAAGCAACTCACGGTCGAGGAGGTGCGCCAGTTCCGAGCATCGTGGGCTGACGGCGCGCTCTACGCCTCGAAGAACCTGGAGCGCCTCCGTGCCTTCTTCCGGTTCTGTATGCACGGCGACTGGATCGCGAAGAACCCGGCGCGCGCCATCAAGGGCCCCAAGGTGGCGCACCGGCCGACGCTCCCGTTCTCGGACGACGAGATGACTCGGATCATCGGGGCGTGCGATCGCTATCCAGGCAATCAGGCCAGGCTCAAGGCGTTCGTGCTCACCATGCGGTACTCGGGCCTGCGGATCGGCGACACGATCGCGCTGGACCAAGGCCGCCTGTCGGGCAACAAACTGCTGCTGTACACCGCGAAGACCGGAACGCCCGTGTACGTGCCGCTGCCGCCGGTCGTGATGACCGCGCTTGGGGCGCTCGAGACGCACGCCAGTGGTCGGTACTTCTCGACTGGCGACGCGAAGCCGCAGACATCGCGTGCGAACTGGTCGCGCTACCTGGACTCGCTCTTCGAACTCGCGAACGTGCGAGGGGCGCACTCGCACCGCTTCCGCGACACATTCGCCGTGTCGCTGCTGCTCAAGGGCGTCTCGTTGGAGAGCGTCTCCAAGCTGCTCGGGCACAGCTCAATCAGGGTCACCGAACGGCACTACGCGCCGTGGGTGAAGGCGCGGCAGACGATCCTGGAAGCCGAGGTCCGTCGAACATGGGACGGCTCAGAGAGGCCGCGCGGAGCGAAGGCGTCTCCACGCCTCGCGAATGCACACGAAGCGACCCATGGTGCGAACGGTGCGAGAGTCGCGCGGAGGCGGATTCCGTCTTTGACGGAGTCCGTCAATGACGTATAATGCTGACGTTCGTCGAGACCAAGCTCTTCACCCGGCTGATCGCCGAGTACCTGGCCGATGACGAGTACCGCGCGCTCCAAGAGGCGCTCCTGGCCAACCCGGAGACGGGCGACCTGATTCGCGGGTCAGGCGGCGTGCGGAAGCTGCGGTGGAACGTGGCCGGTCGCGGCAAACGCGGTGGCATCCGCGTGATCTACTACCTGCGGTCACAGCAGGGGCAGATCTGGATGCTGACCGCGTATGCGAAGAACGTGGCGGAGAACATCCCGGCCCACGTGCTGAAGAAGATCAAGGAGGAGATCGATGGCTAAGCGTGCACGGAACATCGGTCTGGAGGTCCTCGAAGGGATTCGCCAACTCAAGCGAGGCGAACACGGCCGCATCACCAACCTGCCGTCCGTCGCCAGCGTGCGGGAGCAGACGGGCCTGTCGCAGGCCCGTTTCGCCGAATTGCTGGGCGTGTCCGTGCGGACGCTCCAGGAGTGGGAACAGGGCCGCCGCGCTCCCTCCGGTGCTGCACGAACCTTACTGATGATCGCCGCGAAGAATCCCCGCGCACTGCTAGACGTCGCCTGACTCGAGATCCCGCGGCGGCGACAGGATCCGCCTGAGGTTGCGTCGGTCGCACGGGGCTGTGCTACGGTAGGCCACCCTCCCAACTCCTGCTGTTTCAAGGAGGCTCCATGGGTGCGTTCCGAGCGGCGGTGTTCCTCGTCCTGATCGGCAGCGCGGGTCAGTCCGGCCCTGACCCTGGAGCCCTGCTCAAGGAAGCTGATCGGTTGGCGTGGCTCCGCGCATGGTCCGCTGCGGAACCGCATTTTCTTCAAGCCCAGAAGCTCTTCGCGGCGAGAGGCGACGAGCGCAGCGCCCTCTACGCCGAGGTGAGCGCGTTTCGCGGCGCGCTGCCTCGGATGGCGGTGCCCGCGGCGTCGGCGCGCCTGGCCGACTACCTGGAGCATCCGCTTCTCCAGAGTGATGACCGGCTGCGACTCCGCGTCCTGATCATCAAAGGCGAGACCGACCAGGATCTCGATCCGACGCTCGCCGCGGATTCCTGGCGGGAGGCACTGACGGTCGCGGAAGCGCTCGGTGACGCAGCGTGGGCCAACCGCGCCCGTGGTGAACTGGGGCTCGTCGCGTTCCTGCAGGGTGACGTCGGCGGCGCCGTCGTCGGGCTTGGCCAGGCGCTCAAGGTCGCGCAGTCCAACGGTGACGTCTCCTCCGTCGTGCGCTGGCTGACGCTCTTCGGGCATGGGTACGTCCAGCTTGGCCGCGCGGAAGAGGCGCTGGCGTTCTACGACCGCGCGCTGGCCGCGGCGTCGGCCGTGCCGGAGATCCAGTTCCCCGTGATGACGCACGTCGGGCGCTCCAATGCGTTGATCCGCCTCGGCAGACTGGACGAGGCGGATGGCGTGCTCGCGAAGGCCGGCGAAGTCGCGGCCCGCTCGAACGCGCTCGGCTATCAGGCGCAGCTCCTGTCTCAGCGGGGCGCAATTGCGAACCAGCGCGGACAGCCGGCGGAAGCCGTTGCTCGATTCGGCGAGGCTCTCGCACTCGCCAGGCAAGCCGGCGCCAACCGCTTGATCGCCGAAATCGCGCTGGAGTCTGCGCGCGTCCAGCGACAGCAGAAGGACATCGCTGGTGCCGAGCGGGTGCTGCGTGAGGGCCTGAACGTGGCTCGGCGCATGGAGGAGCACTACCTGCTGCCGCGCCTTCTCGCCGCGACGGCCGACCTCGAGGCGAGCCGGCGGCGGTTCACGGCCGCCGACGGCCTGCTCGACGAGGCGTCGGACATCCTGCAGGGGCTCTTCACGACCACGAGCAGCCCCTGGGCGCAGAGCCGCTTGGTCAGCGGGATGGACGAGGTGTTCCTCACGCGCATCCGCCTGGAAGGCGCTCGCGGCCAGGACGCCGCCCGGATGTTCGCCGCCATCGAGGACGCGCGCGGGCGATCGCTGCTGGAACTGCTGGCGAACCGACCGCTTGCGTCTCAGACGCGCCCCGCCGCCATGCGGGAAGGCGAGCGCCGGATCTCCAATCTCCAGCGCCGCTTGTTTCAGACCGCGAATGCGGCTGCCCGCGGGCGCCTGCTCGATCAGATCTTCGCCGCCGAAGAACAACTGGCGCCAGTGACGACGGCGTTCTTCGATGGCGCGCGTCGCTCCACGGCTCGCTCCGCGCCGTCGCTGACACGTGTCCAACGCTCCCTGCAGGCCGACGAAGTGTTCGTCGAGTTCGCGCTGGCGAACCCGCACTCCTACGCCGTGGTCGTCACGCGTGACTCCCCGCGTCGAAGTGGGGCGTCCTGCCGCTGTTTGTGAGATTCGCTCGCGCAGGACGATCCGTGGCCGTGTTCTCCGAAGCGCTCGGCAAGCGCCCCCACCACGGCAGGACCGCAATCCTCGTGAACGAACACTCGGCGAGTGCCGCGGAGATGGTCGCTGCCTTCGCCTCCGAGAGCCGGTTGGCGACGATCGTGGGCACCAAGACGGCGGGACGCGTCGTCGCAGGCAGCGGCGTCAAGGTCGGGCACGGCTACCGCGTGGCCCTTCCGGTTGCGGTCTATCGGACGTGGCGTGATACCAACCTCGAAGGCCAGGGCGTGACGCCAGACATTGACGCGCCGATCGACGCAGAAGCCCTCCGGTGGGGGCAGGACAATCAGCTCGCGCGCGCGGTTCGCTTGCTGGCCATTGCTGCCTGACTCCGAACCGGTTTTCGTGTTCTGCACCTCCGTTCCGCCAGCCCACTGATTCGCTTGCCCGCGCTTGCGGGCCGCAAGTAGACTCCGAGCCAGCTCATCCCTGCGGTTTACGGGCCGATTCTCACCGGAGAGATCCATGCCGGGCGTGCGGCGACGATGATGCTTCGGACCGTTCCGGGCACAGCGATGACTCGTGCTGGAGACCGATAGACATGGGCAAGATTGGGTTCGGGTACGGCAGCGAATGGCATCTCTTGTGGCACCTTGCCAGGCACCGCACGAGCCTGGACGACACGGTCCGCACCGTGACCGGAGCAGATCATGTCGAGTGGCTCGACTTCCCGCTTCGCGCGAGTGACGGCCCGATCGACGCCGAGTGGACAGGGCTGGACTTTCTGTCCGATGCAGACACGAAGACCTCCTGGCGCTCCTTCTGGCCTCAGGGGGCTGGGATTCACAACTGGGACGCCGTTGCTCGCATGCAGATCGGGGGGCGATCCGAATGGCTGCTGGTCGAAGCCAAGGCTCACTGCGGTGAGATCGCGTCGAGTTGCGGAGCGAAACCAGAAGGCGGCCTGAGCCAGATTCGTGCCGCGCTGGACGCAACGAAGGCTGCCCTCGGCGTTGAGCCAGGCCGAGACTGGCTGCGTGGCTATTATCAGTTCTGCAACCGACTGGCCGTTCTGCATTTCCTCAGTTTGCACGGCGTGACCGCGCATCTGCTGATGATCTACTTCACTGGAGACGTCAACGGCGACCGAGTATGCCCGAAGGACGCGCAGGGCTGGCAGCCGGCCATCGCAGCGCAGGATGCGCATGTTGGTCTGCCGCAAGGCCATCAGCTCGAGGCGAGGATTCACAAGGCGTTCCTGCCCGCCTTCGCCAACCTGCGTGGCCCAGTTTCGCGGCCCTCATGAGCCTTCCGATCCTGACCCTCCCCGACCCCAAGGTCACGGGTGAGGGAGTCCTCGATCCGCTGGGCTTGTCGACGATTGGCGATCGACTGGCTGACCATGTCCTTCCCGGGCTTCGGGCCCGGATGTCGCGTCCACGGTTCTTGACCGCGATGGCGGTCTGCGCGGCCGTCTGCGATGGCATCGAGGATCGAGTCGCCGATGACGGTGTCACGCAGTCGCACGTCGTGTTCGAGTGGCTCGTTGTAGAGGGCTTCGTGCGAAGCGCGAAGCGTGAGGACACCATCCGCACGCCCGGCATGCACATCCGGCCGCAGCGGAGAGCGCGTACGCGTGACGCGATCGCGGAGGTGCGCCATGTGTTCCTCGACGCTGACCGCGACGGCGCCGCCGTGCTGGCGGCCATCTCCAGGCGTCGCGACTTGCCGCCACCGTCATACGTGACGCATTCGTCCCCGAATCGACTGCACGTCCTCTGGCAGGTGTCCGACTTCACGAAGGACGACGTCGAGGCACTCCAGAAGCGGCTCGCCGTGGAACTCGGCACGGACAAGGCGGCGACGTCTTGCGCGCAGGTGACGAGGTTGCCCGGCTACTTCAACCACAAGTATCGACCCGCATCGATCGTGTTGACCGAATTCGCTGCGGCGCCTCGATGCCGTTGCCCCTCCGGCTTTCCATCGACATCGCCGCCGGTGCCGGTCGAAGCACGTCGGCGCAGTCCGGCGCCGGCGTCGAGCGTCTCCGCTCAGGAGCGGGCGCGGAGATACATTGCTGCCATCCCGCCGGCCGTGGCTGGACAGCACGGTGACGCCGCGACATTCCGTGTGTGCTGCCGCCTTGTGCGCGGCTTCGATCTTGAGGACGCGGCCGCTCTGGCTGTCCTTGCCGACTGGAACCGCGCCTGCGAGCCACCGTGGTCCGAATCGGAGCTGCGCACCAAACTCGCGGCAGCGAGGGCCTACGGCAAGGAGCAGGTTGGTGGCCTGCTAAACACCCGTTCGCTGCGCCACAGGTGATTGACTACACCGTCGGTGGTGTGGCTTCCTCCATCCTGACGACGATTGCCAGTCCGAGACGACGCACAGCCACGGTCACCGACGTTGCCTTCGGGGAACGATCGCGCGTCAGAGTCATGTCCCACTCGTCTGACGTCCAGCTGCCACTCTCGTCTCTCGTGAAGTGGCCTTCTCCGCCGCAAGTGCCGTCGGCTTCTCGGAAGAACGCCATCTCAAGAGACTGAGTGTTGGTTATGTTGATTCGCCCCGCCTTGCGTGAGACCTCGATCTTGAACGGACCAACAGTGGCAGTTCCGGTCTCGTCAAGTGGCGCCGCTACTACTTCAGTTGTCAGCTGGCGTGGCGGCGTGGGCGCCGCATTTGTCGAAGTATCCGACGTTGTGGTTGGCTGACGAAGCGTCAGCGGCGAAAGCTGCGGGAACCTACCGAGTTCACCGACGGGTCCGATACGCAGCTCGTTCTGCACGCGCTTGATGTCTCGTCGGATCGCTTCGACCTTCTTTTTGCCGCCCTGGGACAGCTCATGCTGTGCTTGGCGATCCTTGCACACTACCCACCTCGTCCAGGCGAACATCTTCTCTGCGTCGGATGCGCCATCCTCTCCGACTCGCTCGTAGAAGGCGATCGCGTCGACAAAGCGACCAGCCCGCTCCAGCGCAGCGCCTGCCTCAGCAACGCTGACGTTGGCTTTCCAACGGCTTCCGTGTGAGGCGACAACCCCCTTCACGAACTCCGTCATCTGGCGCTGAACGTGCGTCGGACCATCAGGTAGTCGCTCCGATCGTGCCAGGGCTCGCACCAGTGCGTGATGAAGTTGGGGCCTACGTGCCTCGATCCATTTTCTCGTTGCGTCGTGAGTCCACTCTCGAGAGGGAGTGAAACGCTGACTCGCCAAGAAATTGACGACGGGATCCCACCGGCCCTCAGCCACCAGCAGTTGCAGGCCGGCGTCCAGAAGGGCGTCCGCATCAGGACGGTCCTGCTCTCTTGACGCTTTGGCCAACGTCAAGAGTTCATCAGCAGTGCCATTCACCCACGCCAAGTCAGCGGCTTCATCGACACGCCCTGCCTTGCCCAGAGCGTCAACAAGCGTGCCTGCCTGTTCCCGCGACAGTTGGACATCTGGATGTGCCTCGTAGTCTCGAAGCATCTCCGCGTCGAGACCGAGCTTCGACAAGGCGGTCAGTCGCTGGGGGTAAGGCTCGCTCGCCGCCTTTGCCCGCAGGTACTCAGGTGGGCGTGTTCCGCCACTAGACTCCCACTGTGAGACAGCTTCAGCGAACCGCTCAGCCTTGAAGTAGACCGACGCAACCACATCAGCTGGCACCCGCAGACCTCGTTCACGAAGCCCGTCAATGATCTGGGCAATCTGTGACGCCCTCCCGTCGGCCCACACCAATGGATCGGGCAGGGCCTTCCGTAGTAGGGCTTCGAACGCTCGGCTCCAGACATCATCGCCAGCGGAAGCCTCGGCGAAGGCTGCGTCGGAGTCGAAGCGCCCAGCTAGCGTTTGAAGCAGCGTTACGACGTCAGGCGCTGCCAAGGTACCTTCGAGCGACGCCGCCCACTGGTACTCGATATCGTTACGGATGCTTGGAAACTCCCCGACTCTCCGCCGCAGTGACTTTCGGCCTTCCGCTCCCGCCCGCCACAGGCACCGGACCCCATCCTTTGCGAACCCCGCGTCGAAGAAGTGCTCGCCGGCCTCAAGGAGGCTGCCATCGAACTCGAATGCGCGCGCTCGGCACTCCTGCGCCTTGAGCTGGTGACCAGCACTCCGGTACGCCTGTGCTGCCTGCATCATCAAGAAGTCATCTCGTCGCGCAAGCCCCTCCTCCTCGAATGCATTCGCATTTTCGAAGGGATCTCCGGCGGTCTCTCTCGTTAACTCCTCCGCCTTGCCCGCGGTGGCTCCCTCGATCTGGTCGGCCCAGATCTCCTTTCCGTTCCGGATCCGCCCGAGGACAGTGGCTTCAAGGGACTGGTCCAGTGCGCTCTTCCACAGGCGGTCGAAGCCTTCGACGGTATCGACGATGATCAAGCGACGTTTCGGCCGGCTGACGGCGACGTACAGGCGATTGATGAAGTACTGCAGCGCGAGCGAGCGGTTCCCGCTGAGGGCGTCGTCACTCTCCAACTCGGCGACGATGTCCAAATTGAGCTGAGCGCCGGCCGCTGTCGCACCGAATCCATAAACGACGACCGCCGGGTACTCACAGCCCTTCGCGCGGCTGGCGCTCACAACATTGACGGGTACGCCGTCCTCGACGGCGACGTGTTGACTCAAGTGTGTTGACGCTCACCGAAAACTGACCATCTCTGCTCGGTGAAAATTGACCAGGGCACGACGCCGGCGGGTCAGTCCGCCGGCGGTGATTCTACTCCGGTCATTCGGGATCGGTGGCGTCCTCCTGTGCTTTGCGTCGGGCCTGCTCACGCGATTTGATGCGGGCTTTGGCCGTGTGGCTGCTGTGCCGGAAGCGATAGGACTCGTTGCCCGTCTCCACGATATGGCAGTGATGCGTGAGCCGGTCGAGCAGTGCCGTGGTCATTTTCGGATCCCCGAAGACGCTCGCCCATTCGGCAAAGACCAGGTTCGTGGTGATGATCACGCTGGTGTGCTCGTACAGCTTCGACAACAGGTGAAAAAGGAGCGCCCCGCCCGACTGAGAAAACGGCA
>MEDJ01000024.1:0-26206 GCA_001724025.1 Acidobacteria bacterium SCN 69-37
CGGGCGGCCGCGGTTCGCGGTTCTCGCACGGAGCCCCGAGGCTTCAGCCTCGGGGGACGCTCCCTGGGGCTGAAGCCCCAGGGCTCCGACAGCCGACTCACGCCCAGGGCTCCGACAACCGGCTCACGCTCCAAGGCTCCGATAGCCGACTCGTGGCCCAAGGCTGCCGATCGCCGTCTGACGCTGACGGGCGGCCGCGGTTCTCGTGTACGGAGCCCCGAGGCTTCAGCCTCGGGGCGCGCGCCCTGGGGCTGAAGCCCCAGGGCTCCGACAACCGGCTCGCACCCCAGGGCTCCGACGGCGGACTCACGCCGGGGCTCCGACAAGCCGACTCGCGACCCGGGGCTGCCGGTCGCTGCTGGTCGGCGACGGATACCGTACACTCATGAGTTGATGTCTGACGTGATCATCGACTCGATCGTGTCCGCGGCCGCGCGCCTGCGCCGGGGCGCGACGACGGCGACGGAGTTGACCGAACGCAGCCTGGCGGCCATCGACAGGCACGGCGCGCGCACCAATGCGTTCATCACCGTCCACGCCGCCACGGCGCGCGCGACCGCGGCGGCGCTCGATGCCGAACGTGCCGCGGGCCGTGACCGCGGGCCGCTGCACGGCATCCCGATCTCGCTGAAGGATCTGATCGACGAAGCCGGCGTGCCGACCACGGCCGGATCGCGCGTGCTCGCCGATCGCGTGCCCGCCGCCGACGCCCCGCTCGTCACGCGCCTGCGCGAGGCCGGCGCGGTCCTCATCGGCCGCACGAACCTCCACGAATTCGCACTCGGCACGACGAGCGACGACTCGGCCTTCGGCCCGGTCCGTCATCCCCTCGACGACACACGATCGCCCGGTGGATCGAGCGGCGGATCGGCAGCGGCCGTGGCCACGGGCATGGGCCTGGCGTCGATCGGCACGGATACCGGGGGATCGATCCGCATCCCTGCCGCTGTCTGCGGCCTGGTCGGCCTGAAGCCGTCACGCGGCGAGGTGCCCAACGACGGCATCGTCCCGCTCAGCACCTCGCTCGATTACGCCGGTCCGATCGCACCCGGTGTGCAGGACGCGGCGTGGATCTGGCAGGTGCTCTCCGGCCGGCCCACGGCCACGATTGCGCCCGCGTCGCTTCGGGGCCTGCGTCTGGCCCGTCTCACGGGCTACTGCGACACGCCCGTGGCGCCCGTCGTCCGCGCCGCTTTCAGCGCGGCGCTCGCGCGCCTGCGCGGGGCCGGCGTGGTCACGACCGACACCGAGCTGGCGGAAACCGATCGCCTCACGCGCGCGTACGGCGACATCGTGTTGCCCGAAGCCGCCGAGTGGCACGCGCCGTATCTCGACAGCCGCCAGGATCGCTACAGCCCCGCGGTCCACGACCGCATCGTGCACGGCCGGACGATCACCGCGGTCGCCTATCTCGAGGCCCTGGCCTGGTGCCGCAGGCTCGCCCGCCAGGTTTCGGCGCTCCTCGAGACGCACGACGCCCTCGTGCTGCCGACGCTGCCGATCACGGCGCCCGCCATCGGCCAGGGTGACGTGATCATCGATCCCGCCGACGGGACGACCAGCCCCGTGCGCGCGGTGATGCTCAAGCACACCCAGATTTTCAACATGACGGGCCATCCGGCCATCACGCTGCCCGTGGCCGTCGACGGCCTGCCCGTCGGCCTGCAGCTGGTGGGCCGGCTGGGCGCCACCTCGGATCTGCTGGCCGTGGCCGCGGCCTGTGCCCCTGTCGTCTCGACGCCTGAACGATGATGATTGCGCCGCTGTTCGATCGGTGGGAACGCCGCCTCGCCTCTGTCGATACCAACCGCGTCATCCGGCCGTTCGAGTGGGGACTCGAGTGGCTCGATCTTCCCGGTGACACGCACGATCCGCTGGCGACCCTGAAGACCTGGGCGCACGCCGCGGTCGCCGATTCCGATACGTTCTTCGCGCCGCCGCCCGCCGACGCGTACGACCTCACGGACAACGTGCTGCGGTTCCCGAGCGCGCTGAAGACGCCGTGGGCGGTCAACAACACGGTCATCGCTCGCGTCTTCCACCCGGAGACGCCCCGGCCCGGCGCGCCACGCCGCGCCGTCGTCGTGCTGCCGCAGTGGAACGCCGATGCGGGTGGACATGTGGGGCTGTGCCAGCTCTTCGCACGTTTCGGCATCACGGCTGTGCGTCTGAGCCTGCCGTACCACGACCTGCGTCGCCCGGCCGAACTCAACCGTGCGGACTACATCGTGTCCTCGAACCTCGGCCGGACGATCCACGCCAACAGGCAGGCCGTGCTCGACGCGCGCGGCGTGGTCGACTGGCTGGCACGCCAGGGCTTCGAGCGGATCGGCATCATGGGCACCAGCCTCGGCTCGTGCCTCGCGATGCTGACGATGGCGCACGAGCCGCGGATCGTGGCGGGCGCGTTCAATCACGTCTCGCCGTATTTCGCCGACGTCGTGTGGCGCGGCCTGTCGACACGTCACGTGCGTGCGGGACTCGACGGGCACGTCGCGCTCGACGACCTGCGCGACGTGTGGCTGCCCATCAGCCCGTGGCCCTTCATCCCGCGGGTGCAGGGCCGCCGGCTGCTGCTCGTCTACGCGCGCTACGACCAGACGTTCCCCGTCGACCTCTCACGCCGCTTCATCGCCGAGTTCCGCCGCCAGGGCCTCGCTCACGATCTGGCCACGCTGCCCTGCGGCCACTACACCACCGGCAAAGCCCCGTTCAAATTCCTCGACGGCTATCACCTGACGAGGTTTTTCGTGAAGAAGCTTTGAAGGATTAGAACACCGTCATCTGCGGACAACTGGCGCGCGGGGCGGGGGCGGAGCCGGTGGCGGCGGCGTACACGCGATCGGTCAGGTAGGTGTAGCCCGCATCGTTCGGGTGGAAGCCGTCGCTCGAAAAGATCGACGGGTTGTAGAAATTCGCATCGCACATCAGGTCGATGACCGTGACGCCCTGGTTGGCGAGGGCGTTGATGCCGGCCGAGAAGCCGACGGTGAGCTGCTGCAGCACGCGCTTCTCCGTCAGCGACAGGCTCGCCGCATACGGCGTGGCGGCCATGTTCGGCAGGTTCAGCACCACGATGCGCGCGTCGGCGCTGCGGCCGCGCACGGTCGCCACCATGGTCTGGATGTCGCGCCCGAACTTCTGGATCTGATCCTGGATGAAGCCCGCCGGGTTGCTGCCGGCCTGGCCCGCGCGGATGGCGCGGCCGACGGCGTTGGCGTCGTTGGCGCCGATGAACACGGTGACCAGCGTCGACGTCCGGCGTACGTACGGCGCCTCGTCGACGAGCACGTTCCGGCAGATGTCCCCGAACCCGGCCCCGTCGCACCCGCCCGTCGACTGCAGCATGGCCTGGGTCTCGGGACTCAGCACGGCACCGGGGACGCCCAGGTTGTTGAGCGTGACCTCGCGGCCGGACGCCGTCAGCCGGCGCGTCACCTGCTGCACGTATCCCGGCCCCGTGGTGCAGGCCGGCACGATGAACGGGATGCAGTAATTGCTGCTGCCGTACCCGATCGTGTCACTGGCGCCGATCGCGTCGTAGTTCACCGTCGCCTGGAGCGGAGTCGGGCCTGTCGGGTCGTCCTTCTCGAACACATCGCACCCGCCGGCCATCGTCAGGCCGGCCAGCAGAAGAGCGAGGGGAATGAAGCGGGTCGTCTTGGTCAAGCCTGTCGATCACTTGGCGGCCGCACAACTGCCGTAGTACTGGGACACGCTCGGCGGGGCCTCCGGATCGCCGAGGTGGCGGGCATGAACCGCGTACCAGCTATCGGGCGATCGGGCGACGACGAATATGGTCGTGAGGATGAAATTCCCACCCGGTGTCTGTTCGATCACGTTCAGCCCGGTCGGCGTGAAGAAGGCCGAGACGTCGACGGTGCCGTTGCCGCCCACGACGCGCGCCCGGTTCCGGCGACGGTCGAAGTCGGTGATGCCGATCCGGAAGGTGTCGTCGCCCGCGATGACGGTCGGCGGCGCCTCGCCCTCCCACCGCGCCAGGCCATAGCGCGTGAACGTGCACGCGAACATCGGCACGCCGTCGAACGGGTGGGGCGGCAGCGCGGCCGGCTTCCGCTGCGCCAGTGCAGGCACGACGGACGAGAGGACCAGGATGACGACGGCGACGGCTCGGAACATGGGCCTTCCTCGGGGCTGGGGCGGCGGACGTGGGTACAAGGCTACTCGGCTATGGGGCTATGGGGCTATGGGGCTACGGGACTGGGCGGCGGGCCGCGCGGCGGCACGGCCGCGGGGGCGTGCGGCGGCACGGCTCCGTTCGTACGGAGCCCCGAGGCTTCAGCCTCGGGGGAGCGCCCCCTGGGGCTGAAGCCCCAGGGCTCCGATGCCAGTCGCCGATGCCGATGCCGGTCGCCGATGCCGGCTGTTCGTACGGAGCCCCGAGGCTTCAGCCTCGGGGGAGCGCTCCCTGGGGCTGAAGCCCCAGGGCCCCGATGCTGGTCGCCGACGCCGATGCCGGTTGCCGATCGCCAGTGCCGGCCGCCGGCCGCCGGCTACGAGTCGGGATCGGCTTCCTGGCCTCTCGAGGCACGGTAGTCGGCCGTGAGCTTCGTCTGCACGGCCGGAGGGACGGGCTCGTAGTGCGCGAGGGTCATCGAGTACGCGCCCTGGCCGCCGGTCACGGCCTTCAGCCGGCTGGCATAGCCATTGAGTTCGGCCAGCGGGACCAGGCCGCGGATGGCACACAGGCCACCGCCCGTTGCCTCGGTGGCGGTGATCTGCCCGCGCTTGCCGGCGATGTCGCCCGTGATGTCCCCCATGCTCGCGTCGGGACACACGATGTCGACGCTGACCACCGGCTCGAGCACGATCGGCCGCGCCTTCTCCAGCGCATCGAGGAACGCCTTGCGGCCGGCCGACACGAACGCAACCTCCTTCGAGTCCACCGGATGATGCTTGCCGTCATAGACGATGACGCGGAGGTCCTGCATCGGATATCCCGCGATCGCCCCGGCCTCGATCACCTGGCGCACGCCCTTCTCGATGGCGGGGAGGAACTGGTTCGGGATCACGCCGCCCTTCGTCTGGTCGAGGAACTCGAAGCCGGCGCCCCTGTCGAGCGGCTCGACGCGCAGGAACACCTCGCCGAACTGCCCGGCACCGCCCGTCTGCTTGCGGTGCCGGGCGTGACCGTCGGCCGGCGCGCCGATGGTCTCGCGGAACGGAATCCGCGGCGGCCGCGTCTCGACCTCCACCTTGAACTGCGACGCCATCCGCTCCAGCACCGATCGCACGTGCAGATCGCCCAGGCCGCGGATCACCGTCTCATGCGTGGTCGCGTCGTGCTCCACCTGGAACGTCGGATCCTCGGCGGCCACCCGGTGCAGCGCCTCGGCAATGCGCTGCTCGTCGCCTCGACGCTTCGGCTCGATCGCCAGGCCGAACATCGGCCGCGGGAACTCGAGCGGCCGCATGTGCAGGTGATCCTCGTCGTGTGATTCGTGGAGCACGGCGTCGAACGTGATGTCGTCGACACGCGCCACGGCCGCGATGTCGCCCGGCACGGCCGCGTCCACCTCCACGTGCGTGCGGCCCTGCAGCAGGAAGAGGTGACTCACGCGGAACGGCTTGCGTGACGCGCCGACGAACAGCGCCATGTCCTTCGTCACCGTGCCCTGGTGCACGCGGAACACGCCGAGCCTGCCGACGAACGGATCGTTCTGCACCTTGAACACGTGGGCCAGCACGTGGCCGGCCGGATCGGGCGTCGAGTGGAAGGCCCGCGCCGCGGCGCCCTCGCCCACCGAGAACAGCGGCGGGTTTCCCTCGGCCGGACTGGGCAGGTGCCGCGCGAACACCTCGAGCAGGTCGCGCACGCCGGCGCCCGTGCGCGCGGACACGAAACAGATCGGGATGATGTGTCCCTCACGCAGTGCCTGCTCGAGCGGCGCGTGCAGCGTCGTCGGATCGAGATCGCCCTGCTCGAGATACTGCGCCATCGCCGTCTCGTCCACTTCGACGATGCGCTCGATCACCATCCGGTGGACGTCGGCAACCGACAGGAAGTCCGCGCGGCCGGTCTCGTGCGCGAAACAGTCGATGACGCGCGTGCCGCCATCGGCCGGCAGATTGATCGGCAGACAGCCGCGACCGAACGCGTCCTGCAGCGCGGTCACCAGGGCGGGCAGGTCGACGTGCTCGGCGTCGATCTTGTTGATGATGAGGACGCGGCAGAGACGACGCTCGGCGGCCCAGTCCATCATGCGGCGCGTCACGAGTTCGATGCCGTTCTGCGCGCCGACGACCACGGCCGCCGTCTCCACCGCGTCGAGCGCGCCGATGGCCTGTCCGAGGAAGTCGGGGTGCCCGGGCGTGTCGATCAGGTGCGTCCGCGTGTCGCCGTGATCGACGTGCACGACCGACGCGTACAGGCTGTGCTGGAACTGCTGCTCGATCGGGTCGCTGTCCGATACGGTCGTCCCGCGTTCGACACGACCCGGTGTGGCTATCGCACCGGCCTTGTGCAGCAGCGCGTCGGTCAGGGTCGTCTTACCCGATGCCCCGTGCCCGACGAGTGCCACGGTGCGCAAGGCCGCAGTGGTGAACGTCGCCATCGTTCCCTCCTGGATGGGACCGCGCGCGCGTCAGCCGAGGTCGCGCGTGCCGCGCCGCGGCGATGCCTGAATCGACGGAAGACAGGAGCGATTCTAGTCCAGCCTCGCTGTTTTTTCCGGATCCATTCGGATACACTCCTGCCCTTCCGGACCCTGCTGCTGCGCCGAGCCGACATCCTCCCATGCCGAGCCCTTCCCTGCGTGATTCCTGGCCGCCCCAGGTCGACGACGATCCGCGGCCCGTCCCGGCAGACACGCCGGAGCCGACGCCCGTCGCCTCGGCGTTCCTGAGCGAGCAATCACCGGAGTTTGCCGCCATCCGCCGGGCGGCCGCCGACGCCCGCGCCGGCACGCCGTCTGCCGCCCTGCCCGCAGAACCGGCCGCCGCACCGGCTGCGCCAACGCGCGCGCTCCGCCGGACGCTCGTGGCACTGGCCGCCGTGGCGGTGCTCGGCCTGGCCGCGTGGCCATTCCGGGCCGGACTGTCGACGGACACCGGCGGCAACGCCCCGGCCACCGCGGGTGTGGTCGCCACCATCGTCTCGCGCCCGGACGGCGCCACCGTGTTCATCGATGGCGAGCCGCGCGGCGTCACGCCGCTGGCGCTCACGCTGCCGGCCGGCACCTACGACCTCGAACTGCGCAACGGCGACGCGTCGCGGCGCCTGCCGCTCGTCATCGACGGCTCGACGGCCGTGCGCGAGTCCATCGACCTCGCCCCGGTGGCCCCGGTCGCATCGACAGGACGGCTCGAGATCCGCTCGGCCACGCCTGGCACGCCGGTCGCCGTCGACGGTGTGGCCAGCGGGGTCACGCCCGTCACGATCGACGCCATCGCGCCGGGCGCGCACCGCGTCGCGATCGGCACGGGCGCCACGGCCGTCTACCGCACCGTCACCGTCGAGGCCGGCGCCACGGCCACGGTGACCGCACCGGCACCGGCGCCGTCAGGCGCGCTGGGCGGCTGGCTGGTCTTCACCGCGCCGTTTCCCATGCAGGTCTTCGAGCACGGCCGGCTCCTCGGCACGACGCGCGCCGACAGGCTGATGCTGCCCGCGGGCAGTCACGACCTCACCCTCGTGGCCGAGGACTACGAACTCCAGCTCGCCGCCACCACGGCCGTGGGCGCGGGCCGCACCGCAGAGGTACCGGTCGTGGTCCCCAACGGCCAGTTGTCGATCAACGCCGTGCCCTGGGCCGAGGTCTGGCTCGATGGCCAGCCGCTCGGGACCACGCCGCTCGCCAACCTGCCCGTCGTCGTCGGCGATCACGAGGTCGTGTGGCGGCACCCGGAATTCGGGGAACGTCGACGAACGATCCGGGTGACGGCCAGAACGCCGACGCGCGTCGGCACCGATCTCACGCAGGCCCCCTGAGCCGAGACGTCCGTGCCGATCGTCCTGCTGCTCGTCGCGGTGCTGCTCTCGCAGGTCCCGGCCGCGCCCGTCGATCCGCTGCCTGTCGTGCGCGCGCACTACGCCACGGCCGCGTACGAGGACGCACTGGCCGTCATCGCCGGCCTCGATCCGGTATCCGTCACGGCCGAGCTCGAACAGTTCCGGGCCATGTGCCTGATGGCCCTGGGTCGCACCGACGAGGGCACGCGGGCCGTGGAACGCCTCGTCCACCTCGCTCCGTTGTACGTCGTCGATGAATCGGCCATCGCCCCGCGGCTCGCGCGCGTGTTTCGCGAGATCCGCCAGCGCGTCCTGCCGCTCGTCGTCCGCGAGCGATTCGATCGTGCGCGGCTCAGCCTCGAGGCCGGACAGTACGACGCGGCCACGACACAGCTGCGGGATCTGATGCAGTTGCTCGATGCGCTGGACGCGACCGGCGAGGGCGCGGCCTTCGTCGACCTGCGCCAACTCGCCGATGGCTTCATCAGGCTGGCCGCAGGAGAACAGGCGCTGCGCGCGCGCACGGCCGCCCTCGAGGCCGCCGCCGCGGCGACGCCGCCACCCGAGCCCCCGTCGTCCGATCCGCCCGTCGTACCCGCGACCGACGCCGTCGTGGTCGAACGGCTCGTGATCTATTCGGCGGACGATGGCGACGTGACAGCGCCGATCGAGATCTCGCGGTTCATGCCGCCGTGGAATCCGCCGCCGGCCATGCGGCGCGTGGCCGTGACCTATCGCGGCGATCTCGAGGTGGTCGTCGACGAAGTCGGCCGCGTCGAGGCCGCGCGAATGCTGCGGCCCTCGCACCCGGCGTACGACGTCGACCTGCTCGACGCCGCCCGCGATTGGCGCTTCGAGCCGGCCCGTCGTCGCGGCGCGCCAGTCAAGTACCGCCTCACCTTTGCCATCGTGCTGGCTGCGGCGCCGTAGACACCTGCGGAGGTCCGCGCGGCTGCGGGTTCCTCGTCAGGCGCGACGTTGCTCGGTCCTCGATTGAGGGCCGCGATCAAGGCGTCGCCGCGTCGTCCGGCGCGCGCCAGTCGAGATGCCGCAACAGGAGACCGAGTTCGCGCTCGTCCGTCGATGACGACCAGACGCGGGCGGGGACGACCGTCGTGTCGCTGCGGAGCCGGAGTTCGCGGAATGCCGCGGTGGAGGTGCCGGGCGGCACGATCCACGACTTCGTCATCTCGCCGTCCGTCAGCACGAATCGATCGAGCACCTCGTCGTCGACGAGCACCTCGACCGTCGGCCGCGCCGTGAACAGGTCGAGCGGCGCACCGAGCACCAGGTCGAGACGCATGGATCCGCTCCTGGACGGCAGCCACGTCCGCGATTCACGGCCCATCCAGCGCGGATCGTCGATACCGCCCTCGTCGAACCACCCGTCCATGAAGTGGTGCACGTCGCCCAGCCGCAGGGCATAGGCGGCAAAGCCACGCTGGCGCACCACGCGCCACAACCGGTCGTGCTCCCACTCGAACGCCTTCGCCTGCGGGATGGGACGCCAGTCGACCACCCACCCGGCCGTCTCCTCGGGTCCAATCGTCTGGTCGTCTTCGAAGTAGATGATCTGGCGGCGCGTGAGGAGGGCCGCGGCCTGCGGCCGGAACCCGACGGACACGAACACGTCCGCATTCCGCGGGCTGTGACTGTGCACCCACCGCAGAGCCGCCACCGGTGGCGCGTCGCTGGTCGCCTGCAACCGGATGGCCGGCCACGTCCATGTGGCCAGCGCCAGCGCACCGACCGCGGCCGCGGCGAACTGCCATCGCGGCCGTCGCACGATGACGCCGAGGCCGTCGGCCGCGAGCATCGCGTAGGGAAACATGTACGCGACGGCGTAGCGCGCCGGCGTCTGGACGTCGAGCGACAGCACCGAGAATCCCATCAGCGGCGCGAACAGCGCCAGGCTGCCCCACGGCGCTCCGCGTCGGCGAACCGCGGCCGCCACGAGCGAGACGGCAGCCAGTGCGATCAACGCGGTCAGCTGCTGCGGCTGATCGTACGGGTGCAGCAGGAACGTGGCGGCGACGTCGGTCAGCGGCGGCCGGGCGGGATTGCGGTACGAGTCGACGTGACGCACCCACTCGCTCTGCTCGCGGACGGCCGCCTGGTAGTCCTCGACCGAACGCGAGGCGCACGCCGCGCCCACGTAGCTGCCGCCGCCGATCAGCGCGACGAGCAGCCCGGAGGCGACGAGCGGCCCCCAGCGTCGTTCACGCAATCGTCCGATCGCCCCGATCGCCAGCGGCACGACGGCGACGATGATCGTGGCCGGCCGGATGCCGAGCGCGCAGCCGAGCACGATGCCGCCCGCGACGAAGGCGCGCGAGCACGTGCGCCCGCGCAGCAGCAACGCGCACGCGGTCAGCCCCAGCGTGAGCGCCGGCACATCGCTGAACGCGGTGCCGCCGTACACCCAGACGTTCGGCAGGAAGGCCAGGATGACCGCGCCACCGAGCGCCGTCGTCGCGCGGAAGCCGAGCTGTCGCGCCAGCAGATAGGCCGCGGGTACCAGACACACGGCGCCCAGGAACACCACGGCCTGCAGCGCGTGAAAGGCGTCGAATCCAGCGGCATACGCGAGTTTCGCGGCTGCGATGAACAGCGGATAGCCAGGAGCGTGCGGGCGCTGCAGCGCCACGTCGTAGTCGTCGACGGCCAGCACGAACAGCGCCTCGTCCCAGTCGAGGAACGTCTGCGAGAGGGCGGGCCACCGTGTGAGCGCCACCACGAGCGTGGTGACGAAGACAGCGGCTTTCGACGAAAACGACATGCGGGTCGCGAACATCACTTCTGGCGGTGTCCGGCCCACGCCACCGCCGGCCGGAAAAGCCGGTCGATTCTGACACAGCGCGCCGGATTCCCCGCCGGTCGGCTGCCGACGGCCCGAGTTCTGATACCGTGTCGGCGTCCGGACCGGCACGATGCCGGCCCCAGGAGGCCCTCATGAATCTTCTCGACGCGATCCTGAACGCCCAGGGCGGCGCAGCTGTGCAGCAGGCCGGTGCCTCTGTCGGCCTCAGCCGCGACCAGACTCTTACCGCGATGTCGGCCCTGATTCCGGCCCTGGCCGGCGGCCTGCAGCAGAACACGTCGACGGCCGACGGCCTCGCGGGGCTGCTCGGCGCGCTGACGGGCGGTCAGCACCAGCAGTACCTGGACAATCCCTCCCTGCTGTCGCAGGCAGCCGCGTTCACCGAGGGCAACGGGATCCTCGGCCACATCCTCGGCAGCAAGGACGTCAGCCGCCAGGTGGCCACGCAGGCCTCGGCCTCGACGGGAATCAGTGCGGATGTGCTGAAGAAGCTGCTCCCGCTGGTGGCCACGATGGTGATGGGCGCGCTCTCGCAGCAGCGGTCGCAGATCGCGCCGCAGGCCCCGGCCGCCGGTTCGGGCGGGCTGGCCGGCATGCTCGGATCGCTGCTCGACAGCAACCGCGACGGCTCGGTCGTCGACGACGTCGCGTCGATGCTCGGCCGGATGCTCCGGTAGAAGAAGGCGGGGGGCGACAGGCGGGAAGGAGGCTGGAAGGCCTCGCTCCCGGCCTGCTCGCTCCCCGCCTTCCAGCCCGTCGCCTCCCCGCCTCCTACGCTCTCGACACCTTCAACATCAGGCCGGCGAGCGGGGGCAGCGTCAGGCGCAGCGACTGCGCGTGACCGTGAGCGGGCACGGCTTCCGTGTAGAGTCCGCCCTCGTTACCCACATTTCCGCCGGCGTACCAGACGGCATCGCTGTTGAGCAGTTCGCGGTAGAACCCCGGTTCGGGCACGCCCACGCGGTACTGGTCGCGCACGACCGGCGTGAAGTTCAGGATGATCACGACGAAGTCGCGCGGATCCCTGGCGTAACGGATGAACGAGATCACGCTCGCCTCGTGATCGTTGCAGTCGATCCACGCGAAACCGGCCGGATCGAAATCGATCTCGTAGAGCGCCGGCTGCCGGCGGTAGACGTCGTTCAGGTCACGCACGAAGCGCTGCAGGCCGCCGTGCAGCGGCTGCGGCACCAGGTCCCAGTCGAGCGAATCGGCGTGATTCCATTCACGCCACTCGCCGAGTTCCGCGCCCATGAACAGCAGCTTCTTGCCCGGATGCCCGTACATGAACGTGTAGAGCGTGCGGAGCGTGGCGGCCTTCTGCCACTGATCGCCCGGCACCTTTTCCATCATCGATCCCTTGCCGTGCACGACCTCGTCGTGCGAGAACGGCAGGACGAAGTTCTCGTTGTAGGCGTAGAGCATCGAGAAGGTCAGGTGCTGGTGCTCCCAGCGCCTGTAGACCGGATCCTTGCTGACATAGGTCAGGATGTCGTGCATCCAGCCCATGTTCCACTTGAAGGTGAAGCCCAGGCCACCGACCCAGGTCGGCCGGCTCACCGCGGGAAACGCCGTGGATTCCTCGGCGATGGTGACGGTGCCCGGATGGTGTCCGTGGGTCAGCGCGTTGAGCTCGCGCAGGAAGTCGATCGCCTCGAGGTTCTCCCGACCGCCGTGGATGTTCGGGATCCACTCGCCCTCGCGGCGTGAGTAATCGAGGTAGATCATCGACGCCACGGCGTCGACGCGCAGGCCGTCGATGTGGAAGCTCTGGAGCCAGTAGAGCGCGTTCGACAGCAGGAAGTTCCGGACCTCGTGGCGGCCGTAGTTGAAGATCAGCGTGCCCCAGTCCTGGTGCTCGCCCTTGCGGGGGTCGGCGTGCTCGTAGAGCGCCGTCCCGTCGAAGTACCGCAGCCCGTGGTCGTCCTTCGGGAAGTGCCCGGGGACCCAGTCGAGAATCACGCCGATGTCGTCGACGTGACACGCGTCGACGAACGCGCGGAAGTCGTCGGGCGTCCCGAGGCGGCTCGTGGGCGCGAAATAACCCGTGACCTGATAGCCCCACGATCCGTCGAACGGGTGCTCCATGATCGGCAGCAGCTCGATGTGCGTGAATCCCAGCGCCTTGACGTAGGGCACGAGCTCGGTGGTCAGTTCGCGCCAGGTGAGCGATCGGTTGCCCTCGAGCGGATTCCGACGCCACGATCCGGGGTGGACCTCGTAGACCGCCATCGGCCGGTCCAGGCTGCTGGTCTCGCGTCGGCGGGCCATCCAGGCCTCGTCGCGCCACGCGTGCTGGCCGAGATCCGCGGTGATCGACGCCGTGGCCGGCGGCAGTTCGGCGGCCAGCGCCCAGGGATCGGCCTTGAGGATGGGCGGCCCGATCTGCGGCCGGATCTCGAACTTGTAGATGGTGCCGGCCGTGAGGCCCGGGAGGAACCCTTCCCAGAGTCCACTCACGCCAATCGGCGACAACGGGTGCGTTCGACCGTCCCAGGTGTTGAAGGGCCCCACCACGGACACGCCGCGCGCGTTGGGCGCCCAGCAGACGAACGTATAGCCGCTGACCCCCTGCCGCTCGGCCGGCCTGGCGCCCATCTTTTCCCAGGCACGCAGCCAGTGGCCCTCGCCGAAGAGATAGACCTCGTAGTCGGTGACGATCCGGTCGGCCCCTGCAGATCCCCTGTGCTGAGTCACGCCCGCCACTCTTGCAGAAAATGCGGGCCGAGGGAAGGGCCGCCGTCAGATCAGACGCGCGCGAATCCCGGGAGGCGGCACGTCGCACGCCGCCGTTCGCCCGGCGATCCGGTACCGCACGGCCGCCACGACGCGGTAGACCGCGTCGCGGATCGGGCGCGGCACGATCAGCAGCGCGCGGGCCCACGACCAGGGCGGCGTCAGACGCGCGGCGATGAGCAGCGCTGCCGTGGATCGCAGAAAGACCTGCCCCTGCTCGAGGAGCACCAGACTCCGCGTGGCCTCGGCCACAATCCCGTGGCGCTCGAGCAGATCGCGGCCCGGCGGCGTCTGTGCGGCCCCGAAGCGGAAGTACCCGGCCGGATCGCGCGCGGCGATGAACGTCACGCTGCGACGGCAGAACGTGCACGCGCCGTCGAACAGCACGATGGCCCCGACTGGGGGGACCTCCGGCAGACGTCCGGGACGGGAGTCCATACCTGAATGCTATCGCTTCCCGCAACGCCGGTCGGTGTGAGTAGCCTGTCGCATGCTCACCGACGTCCTGTTCCTGCTGGTGCTGATCGCGCTGAACGGCCTGTTCGCCATGTCCGAGATCGCCATCGTCAGCTCGCGGCGGGCACGGCTGACGCGGATGGCCGACGCCGGGCGCACGGGCGCGGCGCGCGCACTCGCCCTGGCATCCGAGCCCACCAGGTTCCTGTCGACGGTCCAGGTGGGCATCACCTCGATCGGGATCCTGAGCGGGGCGATCGGCGAGGCCACGGTGGCCAGCCGGCTCCAGGCGATGATCGAGCGCGTGCCGGCCCTGGCGCCGCACGCGCACGCCCTGGCGGTGGCCATCATGGTCATCGCGCTGACCTACGTCTCGCTGATCGTCGGCGAACTGGTGCCGAAGCGCCTCGCGCTCACGAGACCGGAAACGATCGCGGGACTCGTGGCAGGGCCCATGCAGTGGCTCGCATCGGCGGCCGGCCCGATCGTGCGGCTGCTGACGGCGTCGACCGACGGCGTGCTCCGCCTGCTGCGCGTGCGCGCGTCGCACGAGCCCGCCGTGACCATGGAAGAAATCAAGGTGCTGATGGCCCAGGGCACCGAGGAAGGTGTGTTCGAGCCGAGCGAACGGGAACTGGTCACCAACGTCCTCAATCTCGACGATCGCTCGGTCGGCGGCATCCTCACGCCGCGCGCCGAGGTGGTGTTCCTCAATCTCGACGATCCGATCGACATCAACCGCGAGAAACTCCGCGCACACCCGCACAGCGTGCTGCCCGTCTGCCAGGGCGGCCTCGAACGCGTCACCGGCGTCGTCCGGACGACACGCGTGCTGGAGTCCCTGCTGGCCGGCCGCGACCTGGATCTGGCGGCCGTCGTCGATCCACCGCTCTTCGTCCCGGCCACGATGTCGCTGATGAAGCTCCTCGAACACTTCAAGCGCACGCACCTGCCGGTGGCCCTGGTGGTCGACGAGTTCGGGGTCGTCGACGGCCTCGTCAGCCTGTCGGACGTCGTCTCGGCCATCGTCGGCGCGCTGCCCGATGGCCTGCAGGACGAACACGCCGTCGTGCGGCGCGAAGACGGATCGTGGCTGCTCGACGGCGGTCTCGACCTCGAGACCGTGCGCCGGGCCCTCGAGACGCCACACCTGGGTGCGGCGGCCGATCCGGGCCTGTACCACACGCTCGGCGGACTCGCGATGACCACGCTCGGACGGGTCCCGCGCACGGGCGACAGGTTCACGGTCGCCGGATTCCGCTTCGAGATTGTCGACATGGACGGCCATCGCGTCGATCGCGTGCTGGCGACGCGCCTCGACGCCACTGCCGGGGACGCGAACCATGGAGGACACGAAGGTCATGGAGGATGACCGCCGACGAGCGCGCCCGGGCGAAGCCCGGGCGGCGACCGCAGGTCGCCTGGACGCACTGAGAGCGTGGCCCAGGTGAGAGACGTGCGGATCGGGTTTGTCTCTCACCTGGGCCACGCCCTCAGTGCGTCGTCTGCGCTCGTCGGCGTCTTGTCGGGACGAAGCACGTCTCCAATGCCTCCATATCTCCATGGTTTCCCGGACACGCGTGAGTCCAGCCTGCGGGCTGCGCACGGCGTCACAGCGATCTTCTGGCGATCGTGCCGGAAGCCTCGCCGCATCCTGGCGGTGCACGGTGGCGCATAATGCGGGAATGTCCCTCTCCCTGACCGTCACTGAAGCGGCCGCGCGCGCCATTCGCGATGCGGCGGCCGATCCCGACCATGCCGCCCTGCGCCTCTCGATTGGACCGGCGTTCGAGTACGACCTCCAACTCGATACCGAAGCGCCCGGCGACACGGCGGTGACCAGCCACGGCGTGACGGTGCTGCTCGACTTCGTCAGCGCGCCGCGCGCCAACGGACTCACGCTCGACTTCGACCCGACGACGCCCGATGGCGGCGGCTTCACCATCGACAATCCGAACGTCCCGGCGCCGATCCTCTCGATCACGCCGGCCGAACTGAAAGCCCTGCTCGATGCCGGCGAGTCGTTCGAACTGATCGACGCCCGCACGGTTGGCGAACGCGTGATCGCCTGTATCGAGGGATCGCGCCTGCTCGACAAGGCCCTGCACGACGAGCTCATGCAGCGCGACCGCGAGACGCCGCTCGTCTTCCAGTGCCACCACGGCCTGCGGAGCCACGCGGCCGCCGAGTATTTCCAGCGCGCGGGTTTCCGGCGGCTGTACAACCTGCAGGGCGGCATCGAAGCCTGGTCGCTCGAGATCGATCCGTCGGTGCCTCGGTATTAGCGAGAGGCCAGAAGTCCCGGGAGCGGCCAGCCGGCCGGTCGGGACCAATTGATCCATCGCAGCGCTCGCGACAGCCGGCAGGGGCATACAATGGCGCCGCCATGTCCAGCGTCCCGCGGAGTCACGCGTGAGTTCCCCCCGGCCTCTCTCGCGCCGGCAGTTCGCCGCGCTCGTGGCCGCGAGTGCCGCGGCCGGAGCCGCCACGCCGCTGGCCTTCCCCCGATCGACGACCGCGAGTCAGGCCGCACGCACCGTGCGCGACGTGCTCGATCGCATCCGGACGCAGATCGGTGTCGACTGGCAGGCAGACACCGTCGACACCGTCAAGGCCGGCGATCCGGACGTGCCGATCACCGGCATCGTCACGACGTCGCTCGCCACGATCCCGGTGCTGCGGCAGGCTGTGGCCGCGGGGGCGAATCTGATCGTCACCACGCACCCGACGTTCTATGCGCGCAGCGATGCGCGCACGCCCCCGGCCGGACGCGGCACCGGCCCGGCCGGCGGTCCACCGGCCCCGCCGCCACCCGATCCGGTCTTCGCGGCAAAGAACGACCTGATCGCGCGGAACGGGCTGGTCATCTTCAGGTTGAGCGATCACTGGCGCGCGCGCCGACCGGATCCGCGCGCTGTCGGCATCGGCGCGGCCATGAACTGGCCGTCGGGCCAGGCGCCTGACGATCCGGCGCGCTACACCATCCCGGCCACGACGCTCGATGCGCTCGCCCGCGAGATCCGCACGACACTCCAGGTCCGCGGCGGCCTGCGCGTGATCGGCGATGCCGGTACGCGCATCACCCGCGTCGCGCTGCTGCCCGGCTCCACACCGATGGCGGCCGCGCTGTCCATGCTGCCCGCCGTCGATGCGATCGTCGGTGGCGAGGTCCGCGAGTGGGAATCGGCCGAGTACGTCCGCGACGCCGCGCACGCGGGCGGCGGCAAGGGATTGATCCTCATCGGCCGCATCGTGTCCGAGGAGGCCGGCATGGCGCAGTGCGCCACGTGGCTCGGGACGCTCGTGCCAGGCATCCCCGTACGCCACATCGCGGCTGGTGATCCCTACTGGAGACCCGCATGACCGCCGGCGAGATCGTCGCACGCATCAAGGACCACCTCGGCATGCCGTGGCGCGAGACGACGTACCGCGACACGTTCAAGTTCGGCGGCCCCGACACGGTCGTTACCGGCATCGCCACCACGGCATTCGTCACGCTGGACGTGATCGAGCGCGCGGCCGCGGCCGGGCTGAACATGATCGTCCCGCACGAGGACACGTTCTGGAACGATCGCGATGACGTGACCGTGGTCGAACACGATCCGCTGTATCCGAAGAAGGTCGAGCTGCTGCGCCGGCACGACATCGTCGTCTTCCGGATCCACGATCACATGCACGCGCAGCGGCCGGACTTCACCTACGTGGGATCGGCGCGCACGATCGGCCTGGAGGCGCAGTACGAGACCGCCCCGGGATCCCATCACTACGTCATCCCGGAAACGACGCTGGGTGCGCTCGCGGCGGATGTCAAGAAACGAAGCGGAGCGCGGGCGCTGCGGGTCGTAGGCGATCCGGACGCCCGCGTGAGCCGCATCCAGCTCGGCGTCGGATACGCCACGCCCGCGGTGAACGCGCCCGACATCGACGTCGTCATCAGCGGCGAGCAGCAGGAGGCCGACGGGGCCTTCGACAGTCCGGCCTACGTCGTCGACGCGATGGCCCTGGGACTGGCCAGGGGCTGGATCGTACTTGGACACGTGGTGTCAGAGGAGCCAGGCATGCAGGAGATGGCGGAGTGGATCCGGGCGTTCGTCCCGGAGGTTCCCGTGCAATGCGTCGAGGCCCACGAGCCGTTTTGGGTGCCGGCATGATCGCGCGCCGTCTGTACGTGGGCACGCTCGCAGGTGTCGCGGCGATGGCGGTCGTGGCCACGACCGCCGCGCAGGCGCCGCAGGGCGGCGGGACGGTCAACCCGACCGCTGCCGCCACGGCCGAGGATCACCGCGACATGATGCGGCAGCTCGGCATCACCGCGCTGCGCCCGGGACCGAGCGGCAACGAGCAGGCGCCCAACGCCGCGAATTACGACGAGGCGAAGGCCAACCCGTACCCGGATCTGCCCGACGTCCTCACGCTCGCCAACGGCACACCCGTCACGAGCGCGGAGATGTGGTGGAAACAGCGGCGGCCGGAAATCGTCGAGCTGTTCGATCGCGAGGTGCTCGGCCGCGTGCCGACGAACGTCCCAGCCGTCACGTGGACCGTCACGCGCACGGAGCGGTTCACGGTCGCCGGCCGTCCGGTGATTGGCAGGGAGCTCATCGGCCGCGCCGACAACTCGGCCGCGCCCTCGATCGAGGTCGCGATTCAGATGACCGTCGTGACCCCGGCCGAGGCCACGCGTCCGGTGCCGCTGATGATGCAGTTCGGCGGGCAGTCGGGTATGCCGCCCGCGCCGGGCACCCCGCCGCCGCCCGCACGCGGTGGCGGTCCGGGACGCGGCGGCGCAGCGAGCGGACCGCCGGTTCCACCGGCCGATCCGCCGGCGCGCGAGCAGCTGATTGCCGCCGGCTGGGGCTACGCCACGATCGCGCCCGGCAGCATCCAGGCCGACAACGGTGCGGGCCTGACGCGCGGCATCATCGGCCTGACCAACAAGGGCGAACGCCGCACGCCCGAGGACTGGGGCGCCCTGCGCGCGTGGGCCTGGGGCGCGTCTCGCGGCCTGGACTATCTCGAGACCGATCCGGCCGTCGACACCGGCCGTGTGGGCATCGAAGGCGTGTCGCGCTTCGGCAAGGCGGCGCTCGTCACCATGGCGTACGACCAGCGGTTCGCGGCCGCGTTCGTCGGATCGTCCGGCGAAGGCGGCGCCAAGCTGCACCGGCGCAACTTCGGTGAGGCCGTCGAGAACCTGACGGGCTCGGGCGAATACCACTGGATGGCCGGCAATTTCCTGAAGTACGGCACGGCCGAGTCGACGTTCGGATCGATGAACGCCGGCAACCTCCCCGTCGATGCGCACGAGCTGATCGCGCTCTGCGCGCCGCGCGCCACGTTCATCAGCTACGGCGTGCCCGAGCGCGGTGACGCGCGCTGGCTCGACCAGCAGGGCAGCTACATGGCCACGGTCGCCGCGCAGCCGGTGTTCAGGCTGCTCGGCGCGAAAACGCTCGGCGTGTCCGACGACTACCGGACGGAGAAGATGCCGGCCGTCAACGTGAGCCTGCTCGACGGCCACCTGGCGTGGCGGCAGCACGACGGCGGTCACACGACGGGACCGAACTGGAAGTACTTCATCCCGTGGGCCGAGCAGATGTTCCGGCAGGCCGTGCCCGCACCTGCGTGGCTCGCGCAGCCGCGGACGGATCGCAACTCGCGCCTGGCGCACGAGCAACTGCTGGCCAAGCGCACGGCCGGCCGCATCGACGTCTATTTCGCCGGTGATTCGATCGTGCGGCGCTGGGGCGCCACCGACTATCCGCAGTTGCTCGCCAACTGGACCGAGAACTTCCACGGCTGGCACGCAGGCGACTTCGGCTGGGGCGCCGACCGCACGCAGAACATCCTGTGGCGACTCGACCAGGGCGAACTCGATGGCGTGCACCCGAAGGTGATCGTGCTGCTGGCCGGCACGAACAACGTCGGCACGCGGCCAGGTGACGCCGCGACGATCGCGGACGTGACGCGCGGCATCGAGGCCATCGTGTCGCTGATGCAGCAGAAGGCGCCGGAGGCTACCATCGTGCTGACCGGCATCTTTCCGCGCAACGACAACATCGCGGTGATGCCGACCATCCGCGCGATCAACACCAACCTGGCGTCGCTGGCCGACGGTCGACGCGTCCGGTTCCTCGATCTCACGGATCGCCTGGCCGGTCCGGATGGCGTGCTCGTCGACGGCGTGATGAACGCGGACGGTCTGCACCCGGCGATCAAGGGCTACCAGATCTGGGCCGATGCGCTGAAGCCGATCTTCACCGAACTGCTCGGCCCGCCCGCCGCCGTCGATCTGGCGCCGCCGCCGACAGGCGACCCGAGCGCCGCGAAATAGGCTGATTCCCCGGGGCTCCGAAGACGTCGGCGGTTCGGGGCTCCGAAGGCCTCAGCGGCCCGGGGCTCCGAAGAACGCGGAGGACGCCGAACGAACGCCGCGCTCTTCACTTCCTCTGTTCGCGTTCGATCAGCGCGCGTTTGCGCGCCAGGCCCCAGCGGTAGCCTGTCAGCGACCCGTCGCGCCCAATCACGCGGTGACAGGGCACGACAACAGCAGCCGGATTCGCCCCGCAGGCCCGTGCCACGGCTCGCACGGACTTCGGGGCGCCGATGCGCGCGGCCAGTTCACCGTACGTAATCGTGTCGCCGGGTCTGATGCCCTGCAAGGCCTGCCACACGCGCTGCTGGAAGACCGTGCCGTGCAGATCGAGCGGCAGGTCGAACGGCCGCGCGGGTTCGTCGATCAACTGCACGACCGCGTCGAGCACGGCCTGGAATCCCACTGACGCCGGCTCGAGGGACGCACGAGGAAATCGTGCCGCCAGATCGGCCCGCAGCGCGTCGTCGTCATCGCCGAGCATGACCGCGCAGAGGCCCTTGACCGAGCGCGCCACGAGCACGCGGCCGAGTGCGCACGCCGCGGTGCCATATTCGACGGTGAGATCGCGGCCGCCGGCGCGGAAGGCCGCGGGCGTCATGCCGAGCGTGGCCGCGGCGTGTTCGTAGAAACGGCCGCTCGACGCGAACCCGGCGTCGTAGATGGCATCGGTAACTGACGCCGATGACGCCAGGGCGCGGCGGGCGCGATCGGCGCGCTGCGCGGCGGCGTAGGTGCGCGGCGTCATGCCGGTGACGGCCCGGAAGATCCGGTGGAAGTGATGGGCGCTCAGACCGGCGCGCGCCGCCAGATCGGCAAGCGATGGCGCGCGATCGGCGTCGGCAATCGTCCGGCACGCCTCAGCCACCAGGGTCGAATACCGCGCCGCCAACGCCGTCTTCCCCTCACCACGCCCGACCTCACGAGCCATCGTCACTGCCACATCGACAGCCTACCGCCCGGACCGGCCGCCACACACTCCGGATCTTGCGATGCGATTTCGCCAATGTCCCCCGGGCTCCCGACTTCGTAGCCTCGTAGCCTTGTAGCCCCGTAGCCCCGGCCCATCCCCCCGAGGCTGAAGCCTCGGGGCTCCGAAGAGAGAGTCAGCGTCACTTCCCGTCTCCTCCCCGCCTGCCGCCTCCCAGCCTCCTCGCAGTCTGCCTTCACTCCAAGTACCGCACCTCCACCTTCACGGGATACGCGCGCTCGCCGGCAAGGATCCGCGCTGACGACAGCCGGTTCTCGCGCATCGGGATCGGGCACGTCGTGTAGGGATTGAACGCGCACGGCGGGTTGTAGGCCATGTTGAAGTCCAGGACGACGCGACCATCGGGCTGCAGGTCCGCATACAGGAAGCGTGCGGCCTCGTACGTCTCGGCGCCGCTCGAGGCGTCGCGGAACACGAACCACAGGCGGTTGGGCCGCGTGGTGAAGGGTCGCAGGCGCACCGTTTCGCCGAGCAGCGTGAACTCGACGACGCCCTCGGTCCTGAACTCGTCGAGATCACCGAACGTGTTCGGAATCTTCACGCGCTGCGGCTCGTCGTCGGGCGTGAAGTGGCCGACGACGCGGTACTGCATGTCGATGGGAAACCACGAAAAGCCGCGGAATCCCGTGGCCCAGGGACCGTGCGGATCGCGGACGCGCAGCATCCGGGCCGTGCCGCTCACGTGCGCCACGAGGCTGACGTCGCCGACCGTCAATTCGTCGGGCGCCTCCGTTGCATCGTCGCGCAGGTCGACGGGGCCGGTCACGGGCTGATCGCCCAGGCGGACGTCGACCCCAGGCGCGGGCGTGAAACGGACGCGGTCGTCGGTCAGATCGAATCGCCCGAGCGTGGCGGGTACCGCCGCGGGCAGGACCAGGTCGCTGCCGGGCGCGCTGCCCGCAGTGTTCGCGCCCGCGCGCAGCGGCAGCAGCCCCGCGATGGTGACGTACTCCGCGCGATAGCTCGTCTCGTGCCGCACGCGCCACGCCTCGACCTCGGCGCGATGGACCTCGGCCGTCGGTGGCGTGTCGTCGACCGCGCGATCGCCGGCACCGGTGCAGGCCGCCAGTCCCAGGAGACCTGCCGTGACCATCACCATCCGCCCTGCTCGTCGTCGCCAGCGCATCGTGCCTCCTCCCGTATCCTGTCCGACGCCTGCCGCACCGGGATCCACGCTAAGATCTCCGCGGCATGCGTTCCCTCATCCGTCCGCTCGTGCGGGCCCTGCACCCCTATGTGCCCGGCGAACAACCGAAAATCCGCGGGCTCATCAAGCTCAACACCAACGAGAACCCGTACCCGCCGTCGCCGAAGGTCCTGGCCGCCATCACACGCGCTGTCGACGTTCGGCTGCGCCTCTATCCGAATCCCACGTCGCAGCGCCTGCGTGAACGTCTGGCACGGCTGCACCGCTGCCGTCCCGAGCAGGTCTTCATCGGAAACGGATCGGACGAGTGCCTAGCGCTGGCCGTCCGGGCGTTCGTGGAACCCGTGAGCGCCGCGCGGCGCGGCGCGGCCGATCCGCGCGCGACCGTGCAGTATTTCCGGCCGAGCTACTCGCTCTATCCCGTCCTGGCCGACACGCACGGCGCGGCACGGAACGAGGTGCCGCTGGCGCCGGACTTCTCGCTGCCCGGCGTGGCCGCTCTGCGGCGCGGACGTGCGTGGCGCTTCGATGCCGCGCTGACGCTGGTCACCACGCCCAATGCGCCGAGCGGACGCGGCTACACCCGCGCCGATCTCGATGCGCTCTGCCGCGCGCAGCGCGGCGTGGTCCTGCTCGACGAAGCCTACGCCGACTTCGCCGACGAGCACGCGCTGCCGCTGGCGCTCGAGCACGCGCACGTGCTGGTGGCACGCACGTTCTCGAAATCCTACTCGCTCTGCTTCCAGCGCGTGGGCTACGTCATCGGGCACCCCACGCTGATCGCGGCGCTCGATGCCATCCGCGACAGCTACAATGTCAACGGCCTGGGCCAGGTGGCGGCCGAGGCCACGCTCGCCGACCTGCCCTACTACCGCGCACACATCGCGACGATCGTGCGCACGCGCGAGGCGCTCGGCCGGACGCTGGCGACGATCGGGTTCGAGGTGCTGCCGAGCCAGACGAACTTCCTGCTCGTGCGGCCGCCGGTGCTCGCCGCGCGGACCTGGCTCGAACGCCTGCGCGATCGCCGCATCCTCGTGCGGTGGTTCGACACGCCGGAGCTGCGCGACGCACTGCGCATCACGGTCGGGACCGATCGCGAGGCCGCGGCCCTGGTGCGCGCCGCACGACAGATTCTCCGCGACGCCCGGCGATCGGTGCCGGCCACGCCCGTCAGACGAGCGACTCGCGGTCGCGCACGCCGATGAGGTAGAGGATGCCGTCGAGGCCGACGGTCGAGATCGCCTGCCGCGCGCTGCGGCGCACGAGCGGCTTGGCGCGGAACGCGATGCCGAGGCCGGCCAGTTCGAGCATCGGCAGATCGTTGGCGCCGTCGCCGACGGCCACCACCTGCCGCATGTCGAGCCCTTCGGTGCGGGCGATGTCCGCCAGGTGATACGCCTTGCGCGCGCCGTCGACGATCGGCTCGCGCACCTCACCCGTCACGACGCCGTCGCGGATGTCGAGCTCGTTGGCGTGCAGGTAGTCGATGCCGAGCCGGCGCTGCAGTTCACGGCCCACGAACGTGAACCCGCCCGAGAGGATCGCGGTCTTGTAGCCGAGCCGGCGGAGCGTCCCGATCAGCCGCTCGGCACCGTCCATCAAGGGCACGGTGTCGACCAGGTGCCGGAGCGCTGATTCCGGCAGTCCCTTCAGCAGCGCCACGCGCTGCCGGAAGCTCGCCTGGAAGTCGAGCTCGCCGCGCATGGCCGCCTCCGTGATCCGCCGCACCTGCTCGCCCTGGCCTGCCAGTGCGGCCAGTTCGTCGATGACCTCGGTCTGGATCAGCGTCGAGTCCATGTCGAACGCGATCAGCCGCCGATAGCGCCGGTACGCGGTGTCGAGCTGCACCGCGATGTCGATGTCGTGCCGCGTGGTGATGGCCATCAGGGCCGCGCGGAACTCCGGCTCGTTCACCTGGCGCCCCGAAGCCGCCAGTTCCACGCACACGCGCGAACTGCCACCGTTCGTGTCGATCGACGAGCGCTCGGACAGGCGATCGATGCGATCGATGTTCAGGCCGGCCGCGGCGATGGCGCCGCTCACCTCGGCCAGGTGCGCGGCGGTCAGGACCCGGCCGAGCACGCTCACCAGGTACCGCGCCTTGCTCTGGCCCGACACCCAGGTCTGGTAGTCGTCGCCCGACGCGGCGGTGAACCGGATCTGCACGCCGAGCTCGTGTGCCTGGAGCAGCAGGTCCGTCAGCAGCGAGGATGCCCGCAGATCGTCGGTCAGCTCGACGAGCATCCCGAGCGCCAGCGCATCGTGGATGACCGCCTGGCCGATGTCGAGCACGCGTACGCCCGACCGCGCCAGGATGCTCGTCAGCGCGTGGGTGACGCCGGATCGATCCGGACCGGTGATATCGATGTGCAGGACACGGGCGTCGGGGAAGACAGGCATGCAGCCGTGTAGCGTAGCGTGCCGGCCGCCATGCCCGCCAGTCCGCCCGATCGCCCAGCGGCCCGATCAGCCCTGCGGCAGCCCCTCGAAGAAGTCGACGATCCCCGTGTCGAGCGAGTACTCCGCCCCGACGACGAGCAGCCCGTCGCGTCGTTCGAGATCCTCGAGGATGGCCGATCCGTGCCGCAGGTGATTGACGGAGGCGCTGATGTTCGCACGGACCGCCAGCGTCATCAGCTCGCGCGGCGGCAGTGACGCGGCACCGGCGGCCAGCAGCGACTGCACGGCCGGCCTGACGCGATTGACGATCGATCGCAGGTTCGGCGACTGCGCTTCGGAAGGACGTCCCAGTTCCTCGAGCGTCGCCGTCACCGCCCCGCACGTCGAATGCCCGAGGACGACGACGAGCCGCGTGCCGAATCGCTCGGCCGCGAACTCGACGCTGCCGATCTGTGACGGCGCCACGACGTTGCCGGCCACGCGGATGACGAACAGGTCGCCGAGCCCCTGGTCGAAAATGATCTCGGCCGGGACGCGCGAATCCGAACAGCCGAAAATGATGGCGAACGGTTCCTGGTTCTTCGCCACTTGGAGACGACGGAGCCGGTCGACGGCGGCTTCACTGGCACGGGTATCCGAGACGAACCGCGCGTTTCCCTCGCGCAGTCGGTTGAGAGCTTCGATCGCTGACAGCATGATGACCGGATATTCTGTCACCCTTGACTTCGATGCGTCCTTCCCCTTCGGATGACGGCGGCCCCGCGCGGCGGGGCCGCCGGGGGCTCGTCGCCGGAATCCTCGCTGTCGCGCTCGCCACGCTCCTCGTCCTCGGCCTCCGCGCACGCGGCCCCGTCGTCCCGACGACGCGGGCCGTGCGCGCGGACATTTCGCGGCACGTCGTGGCCAGCGGGCGCGTGCGCGTCACGACGCGCGTCCAGCTGGCCGCCCAGGTCAGCGGCCGCGTCCTCGAGGTGGCGGTCGCCGAGGGCCGGACGGTCCGCGCCGGCGATCTGCTGGTCCGCATCGACGACCGCGAAGCGCGGGCCGCCGTCGCCCAGGCCGAGGCGGCCGTCGATCGCGCCAGGGGCCTCCTCGATCAGCTGCAGCGTGTGAGCGCGGTGGTGACGGGCGAATCGTCGCGCCAGGCGGCCGTCGCACTCGAGCAGGCCGAAGCCACGCTCGCGCGCACACGCACGCTCGCAGCCAGCGGGGCGCTGTCCCGCGTCGATCTCGAGGACGCCGAGCGCGCCGTGGACATCGCCCGCGCCCGCAAGCAGGCGGCCGACGCGGAAGCGGCGGCCGCCACG
>MEDJ01000024.1:26224-211218 GCA_001724025.1 Acidobacteria bacterium SCN 69-37
CGCGTGTGCGCCTGGCGCACACGCGCGTCACGGCGCCCGAGGCCGGCACCATCCTCACGCGCGCCGTCGAGCCCGGGGACACGGTGCAGCCGGGTGCCACGCTGTTCGAGCTGGCCGCAGGTGACCACACCGAGCTCGTGATCGAGCCGGACGAACGCAACCTGGCGTGGATCCGCGAAGGCCAGGTCGCGCGGGCGTCGGCCGACGCCTTTCCCGATCGCCAGTTCGACGCACGCGTGGACTTCGTCGCCCCGGCCGTCGACGCCAGGCGCGGCAGCATCGAGGTGCGGCTCGTCGTGCCGGATCCGCCCCCGGGCCTGCGGCCGGACATGACCGTGTCCGTGGAACTCGCCGTGGCCACGGAGCACGACGTGGTGGTCGTCCCGAGCGAGGCGCTGCGCGACGTGACGTCCGGCACGCCATTCGTCTGGGTCGTCGAGGGTGCGCGCGTCGCACGCCGCCCCGTCATGCTCGGCCTGCGCGGCGACGGTCACAGCGAAATCGTGTCGGGCCTCGACGCCGGCGCCGAGGTCGTCCTCGCTACCGATCGGCCGATCTCCGATGGCCAGCGCGTGCGGACACGCCCCGAGGTGCGGTGATGTCGTTCGCGTGGTTCGTCGCCCTGCGGTACCTGCGCGATGCCCGCGGCCAGACGACGCTCATCCTGGCGGCGGTGACCGTCGGCGTCAGCGTCATCGTGTTCCTGTCGGCGTTGATCAACGGCCTGCAGGCCTCTCTCATCGCCGCCACGCTCGGGTCGCAGCCGCACGTCACGCTGCGTCCGCCGCGCGAGGCGCCGCGGCCGGTCGTCGCGGCCACGCCCGGTCACGTCATCGCCCGAAGTGTGCAGCCGGCCTCGCAACGGCTGCGATCGATCGACCAGTGGCCGCGCGTGATGGACGACGCCGCCCGCGATCCGTCCGTGACCGCCGTCAGTCCCGTCGTCACCGGATCGGGCGTGGTGACGCGCCTCGACGCGCACGTACCTGTCGTCGTCCGCGGCGTGGAGCCCGATCGATTCATCGCGATCATCGACCTGCCGTCGCGCATGATCGAGGGGCAATTCGCGATCGGTGCCGGACGAGTCGTCATCGGCCGCGATCTGGCCGAGGATCTCGGGGCAGCTGTCGGCGACCGCCTCCGGATCACGTCGACGGAAGACGTCACCGACATCGTGACGATTGCCGGGGTGTTCGCGCTCGGCAACGAGGGCGTCGACGGCAGCTGGATCGTCACGTCGCTGCCGCACGCGCAGGCGCTCTTCGCCTTGCCGGGCGGCGTGACCGCCATCGAGATGAAGGTGACGGACGTCTTCGACGCCGCCGGCGTCGCCGACGATCTCGCGCGGCGCACGGGGCTGACGGCCGACAGCTGGATGACCGTCAACGCCTCGCTGCTGTCGGGTCTGGCGGCACAGGCCAGCTCGAAGACGATGATTCAGAGTTTCGTCGTGCTGACGGTGGCGCTCGGCATCGCGAGCGTGCTGATCGTGTCGGTGGTGCAGAAGTCGCGCGAGATCGGCATCCTGCGCGCGGTGGGCACGCCCGCCCACCACATCCTGCTCGTCTTCCTGATTCAGGGCGGCGTGCTCGGGCTGACCGGATCGATCATCGGATCGGGCCTCGGCATGGCGTTCGCCAAGGCGTTCGAGACCGTGGCCGTCAACCCGGACGGCACGCCGCGGTTCCTCGTCCAGGTCAACGCCCTGCTGCTCGTCCAGTCGACGCTGCTCGCCACGGGCGTCGGGCTGCTCTCGGCCATCATCCCGGCCCGTCGCGCCTCGCGGCTCGATCCGGCCACGGCGATTCGTGGCGGCTGACGCCCCGCTCCTGCGGGTGGAGCGGCTGACGCGCGACTACGGCCGGCCGGGCCAGCCGGTGACACGCGCGCTGGCGGAGGTCGACTTCGTGTTGGCGCGCGGCGAGTTGACGGCCCTCGTCGGGCCGTCGGGCTCGGGCAAGAGCACGCTGCTCAACCTGGTGGGCCTGCTCGATCGCCCCACGTCCGGCCGCGTGCTCCTCGACGGCTGCGACACGACGACGCTCGACGAGCGGGCGCTGACGCAGTTGCGCGGCCGCACGCTCGGGTTCATCTTCCAGTTCCACCATCTGCTGCCGGCGTTCACCGCGCTCGAGAACGTCCTGCTGCCGGCGTGGGCCGACGAGGGACGGCCCTCGTCCGAGGCGCGGGTGCACGCCGCGGCCATGCTGGAGGCCGTGGGCCTGGGCGATCGGCTGCACTCGCGCGCGACCGAACTCTCGGGCGGACAGCAGCAGCGGGTGGCCATTGCGCGCGCGCTGGCGCGCCGGCCACCGCTCGTGCTCGCCGACGAACCCACGGGCAACCTGGACACCGCGTCGTCGGATGGCGTGTTCGAGCTGATGCGGCGGTTCAACAGCGAGCAGCACACGACGTTCCTCGTCGTGACGCACGATGCCCGCATCGCCGACCGCTGCGATCGGATCATCGAGATCGTCGACGGCCGCATCCGCGTGGATCGCCGGCGCTGACGCGCGCGGCAGGTGGGTGTCGGAGCCCCGGGGGTGCCGATCCGAGGCCCCTGCGGATCAGCGATCGCCGATCAGCGCGAGTGCGGCCTCGACCATCCGGTCGGCTGTCAGACCGTGGCGCACGTAGAGTTCCTCGGCCGTGTACGCCGACTGCCCGAACCCACCGGCGATGCCGAGCGTCGTGACACGGTGCGCGATGCCCGCGCGTGACAGCGCGTGCGACACCTGCGCGCCCATGCCGCCGACGATCTGGTGATCCTCGATCGTGACCAGCCGGCCCGACGCGGCGCGTACGGCCGCGCCAATCGTCTCGACGTCCACGTGGTTGACGAACGGATTATTGATGACCGTGGCCTTCACGCCGCGATCCGCCAGCAGCGCGCCCGCGCGTATCGCCTTGTCGAGCAGCGGCCCGCAGCCGACGAGCACGACGTCGCTCCCCTCGGCGAGCACCTGCGCACGTCCCCACGGGTACGAGGCGCCCGGCTGCCAGCTGACCGGATAGTTCTCGCGGCCGACGAAGAACAGGTAGGACTCCCCGTGCTCGCCGGCCAGTCGCGCCTTCGCCTGCCGGTGCACGGCTTCGTGCATCAGCGCCTCGGCTTCGTCGGCACAGCTCGGGGCGATGACCGTGGTGTGCGGAATCGCGCTCGTGGCCGCGAAGTAGGTCGTGGCCTGGTGTGACGCCCCGTCGGCCGCGTCCTGGAAGCCGACGTGCGAGAACAGGGCGATCACCGGCGCCTGCGACAGCGCCGCCATCGTCAGCGGCAGGTTGCCCTTGGTGACGCCGAACTGACCGAACGTGTCGACGATGGAAATGAAGCCTGCCTTCGAGAAGCCGGCGCCGACGCTGATCATGTTGGCCTCGGCGATGCCGACCTCGATGGCGCGATCGGGGAACGTCTTCTGGAACGGGCTGATCCCGGTCGAGCCCTGGACGTCGGACGAGATCGAGAAGACAGGCAGGCCGTCCTGCGCCGCGCGGATCGCGGCCCGCGCGAGCCCGGCCTGGATCTTGTCCTTCTTCACGGCCGGTGCGGCCGGTGGCGGGGCCGCGGCGGCCCTGGCTTTCTTCGCGGCCTCCGTGGCCACCCAGTCGTCGTGCAGGGCCTGCGCCCAGCGCGCGAACTCCTCAGGTACCTGTCCGCCCCAGATCTCATCGACGAACGCGACGATCTTCTCGCCGTTGGTGAGCGGGAACCCGTGTCCGCCGGCCGCGTTCTCCATCGTGGCCTTCACGCCGTAGCCCTTGATGGTGGTGATCCAGAGGCACACGGGCTTCTGCGGATCCGCCTTCGCGGCCGCGAGTCCGTCCTCGAGCGCGTGATAGACCGCCTGGAGATCGTGGCCGTTCGACACGCGGATGACGTTCCAGCCGAGGACGGCGAGCGACTCGAACGTTGGGTGCATCGAGAAGGCGTCCTTCGTGATGCGGCCCGAGAGCTTCGTGTCGTTGTCGGAGACGAGCAGCACGAACGGATTGACGCGCTCGCGCGCGGCGAGCCCGGGAATGGCCGCGAACGCCTCCTTGGCCTCGCCTTCCATCGACGCGCCGTCGCTGACCACGCACACGGTGACGCGATCGCGGCCGGCCGTGCGATCGGCGATGGCCAGCCCCTGCGCCTGCGGCAGCGCGGAACTGAGCGGACCGTTGCTCAGCAGGACGCCCTCGGGATTGAGATGCGACTCGCCGTGCCCGGTGAGCTTGCTCGCGATGCTGCGGAAGCCCTTCAGATCCTCGAACGTCAGGTGGTCGAAGCCGAGGTTCGCGCGCAGCGCGTAGATGCCGTTCTCGGCGTGTCCCGCGTCGTTCACGAAGTTGAACGCCTCGTGCCACGGGCGGCCTGTCGTCGCGAACATGATCGCGTGCAGCGCGGCGAGCATCTCGGCGTAGGCCGCCGGCCCCCCCCAGTGACACGCGGCGCCGCCGTTGACGGCGTGGAGATCCATCAGCGCGACGAGCGCGCGCGTCGCGCGCGGATCGCCGACGATAACCTCCTGCCCGGCACGGTTGCGGATGGTCACCGCGTACTTCGGCGTGCCTGTGGGCGTCGGGGCCAGCCGGCTCGACACGGCCAGCGGCGAAAGCGGCGGAGCATCAATCTTCTGCGCGACGGAGGTATCTGCACCCATGATCCGGCCATGTTATACCGTTCGCGCAGGCCGTGGGCCGACCCGCCGACCGGGCCGGCCGCGCGGTCGCGCGTGCCGTCAGCCGGTCGTCTATCATTCTGAACGGTGGCCCGTCAGCGCTTTGGTGATCGCGGTGAGTGGTATGTGGTCGCGCAGTTCATCCTGATGATTGCGCTGGTCGTGGTGCCGCCGCGGGTGAACGGCTGGCCCGCGCCCCTGCCGTCCCATCCGCTCCTCGACGCCCTGGCCGTCGTCCTCATCGTCGCCGGCATCGTCCTGCTGTTCGTCGGGGGCCGGCACCTTGGACGGAACCTGACGCCGCTGCCCACGCCGAAGTCGTCGAACGCGCTCGTGCACCACGGGGTCTATCGCCTGGTCAGGCACCCGATCTACGGCGGGCTGATGCTGATGGCCGTCGGCTGGGGCCTGCGCCGCGGCGGTGGGCTGACAATCGTCTGCGCGGTGCTGCTCGTCTGGGTACTTGCCGCAAAATCACGGCGTGAGGAGATCTGGCTCACGCTCCGCCATCCCGAGTACGCGGCCTACCGCCGGCACACGAAGCGATTCCTGCCGCTCATCTGGTAGGCGGCGGGCGGCGCGGCCGCGCGGCGACCTGCCGGAGCCCTGAGGCTTCAGCCTCAGGGTGTCCTCCCCTGGGCCTGAAAGCCCCGGGGCTCCGAAGATCCGGTCGTCGGAAGCCGGTCATCGATCGTAGCCGCCGGTCCGTCCCATTCCCTACAATTTCCCCATGAGTCAGCCTGACATTCTCACCCTCGGCCGTCTGCACCCCGATCTCACAGCCACGCTCGCGACGCGCTACACCGTGCACCCGCTGTGGCAGGCCGACGATCCGGCGGCGTTGCTGGCAGCCGTCGGGCCGCGCATCCGCGCCGTCGCCACGACCGGCCACATTCCGTGCCCGCCCGAATTGCTCGAGGCCCTGCCGAACCTGCGGCTCGTGGCGAGCTTCGGGGTGGGCTACGACGCGATTGACGTCCCCGCCCTCACCGCGCGCGGTATCACGCTCACGAACACACCGGATGTGCTGAACGATGCGGTGGCGGAGCTGACGATCGGGATGATGATTGCGCTCGCCCGCGAAATGCCGCTCGCTGACCGCCACGTGCGCGAGGGCCGCTGGCCGGCAGGCAACTATCGCCTCACGTCGCAGCTGACCGGCGCGCGCGTCGGCATCCTCGGCCTCGGCCGCATCGGCCGCCGCGTGGCCGAGCTCTGCGCGGCGTTCCGGATGGACGTCGCCTATCACGGCCGGCACGCGCAGCCCGATCAGCCCTATCGCTACTACGCCGATCTCGTCGAGATGGCCGGCGCCGTCGACTGGCTGGTGGTGATCGCGCCATCGACACCGGCCACGGTCGGAATGGTCGATCGCCGTGTGCTCGAGGCGCTCGGCCCCACGGGCCGGGTGGTCAACGTGGCCCGCGGCAATCTCATCGATGAACCGGCGCTCGTCGAGCTGTTGACGTCCGGCGGCCTCGGCGGCGCCGCGCTCGACGTGTTCGTCGACGAACCGCACGTACCGGCGGCCCTCTTCGACCTGCCGAACGTGATCCTGCAGCCGCACCAGGGCAGCGCCACCCACATCACGCGACGCGCGATGGCCGATCTCGTGGCCCGGAACCTCGAGGCGTTCTTCGCCGGCCAACCACTCGTCACGCCTGTCCCGGCGTAACGTCGGCCGTCCCGTGCCTCGTCCCATGCGTCCGGAGCCCCGAGGCTTCAGCCTCGGGGAGAGACGGTCTCTCAGACCGGTGTCTGCCTGCGATGCGTGTCGAGTGCTTCCCACAGTTCGGCATCGAAGCGCCGGTAATTCAGCCGCGCACGGAGACGACGGAAGAAGGCGGTCATGGGCGTTATTCCTCCCTCAGCAGCACCGCGGGATCGACTCGTGCGGCGGCACGAGCGGGTCCCCACGACGCCACGACAGCCGTCGCGGCGATGGCGCCAAGCACGGTCGCCCAACTGAGAGGATCCGCAGACGTCACCCCGTACTGCAGCGACGTAATCGCGCGGGCAGTCGCGGCAGCCAGGATCGATCCGATCGCGAGGCCGCTCGCGGCCACGACGAGGCCGTCTCGCAGCACCGTGCGATGAATCTGGCCGGGTGAGGCGCCGAGGGCGAGACGGATGCCGAACTCCCGCCGGCGACGACTCACGGCATACGACAGCACGCTGAGCAGGCCTCCGGCTGCCGCCGCAATGGCGATGGCGGCAAAGGTGACAGCCAACGCCGCGGATGCGCGTGGCCGCACGATCTCCCGGGCGTATCGTTCCGCCGTGATCGTCGCCCGTTGCACGCGGACGGCGGAATGCGTCGATGCCAGGCGATGACGGATGGCCGCCGTGTCGCACGTCGGCTCGCACCGCAGGCTGACCATGGGCGTGCCGGCCGGCGTGTAGGGATGGTAGATTTCGGGACCGTCGAAGCCGGAGTTGCTGTCAATCGAGGGATAGCGAAGTTCGCGAGCGACGCCAATGACACGGTACGTCGCTTGCGGACCAGGCTGCATCGTCGACTTCTGGACTTGCGCGGCGTTGCGGAATGTGCGGCCGACAGGGTCGACGTCCTGCCACAACGCTCGCGCGAAATGCTCGCCAACGACAACGTCCCTGAAACCGTCCGATGTATTGAAACTGCGTCCCTTGAGGATGGGAATCCGGTACACCGGGAAGAACTCCGAACTGACAACGTAGTGATTCAAGTGCATGGACGCGGCTACAGCCCCGGGCTCATCCGCTATCCACGTACCGTCGTCCTGAAACCCGCCCTCCGGCGGAATCCCGTACGACCAGGCCAGGCGCTGTACGCCCGGAAGATGTCGCAGGTCGTCTTCAATCGATCGAGCCAGCGCGGCACGGATGGTCGTCTCGTCGTCGGGGTCACTTTCTATCGTCGGCAGTACCAACCACGCCGTCGTCACACCAACGGTGTCGAGTCCCTTGTCGGCGTTCGCCAGGTTCACGAACGACCGCATCAGCAGCGCCGCACCCACGAACAGCGTGCACGCAAGCGCCACTTCCGTGACGAGGAGCGTCCGCGTGAGCACACGCGCGCCGCGGGGTTCAGTGCCGCTGCGACCGGACACACGAAGCGACTCGCCGGCGTCCGCACGCGTGCTGAGCCACGCGGGCAGCAGCCCGGCGGCCATCGTGGCGATGAGGCCGGCGGCCGAAGATGCGAGGAGTCCCCGGCCGTCGATGTTCAGCGGGTTCAGCGTCTGCTGCAGGATCGGTTCGGGCAGAAACGCACGAGCGATGGAGACGAGCGCCCAGGCCACGCCGATACCGCCAGCAACGCTCAGCGTTCCCAGTGCGACACTCTCGATGAGTGCCTGACGCAACAGCCGCGCACGCGAGGCACCGAGCGCCGCGCGCATGCTGAACTCGCGGCGGCGCGTCGTCAATCGCGCAAGGAGCAGGCTGCTCACGTTGGCGCACAACACGAGAAACACGAGCGCCACGCCGCCGGCCAGCAATGGCACGGCGCGGGTCGAATAGTCGTCCGACAGCCCGGCCACCGGCGACGCCAGCGCCAGCGCGTTCACCTGCCGCGCCCGGGCGTCGACGGCGCGCGCCGCGTCCGTGGCGATCCGCAGGGCGTCATCGCGCGGAATGCCGGACGCGAAGCGGACGTACGGTCGCGCCGACTCTCCAGCCTGATTCAGATCGGCCGGACGCCACAGAACGGTGGTCGCTTCCGGAAACCTGAAGTCCGCGGCGAGCACGCCGACAACCGTCAGCCGCTCGCCGTCGACCGTGATCGACGCGCCCACGAGAGCCGGATCCGCGCCGTACAACGTGCGCCAGATGGCTTCCGAGATGAGCACGCGATCGGCTTGCCCCGCCTGTCCCTCGGCCTCGTGAAACAGGCGCCCGTGCAGCGGCCGGACATTGCCAAGCATGTCGAACACGCCGGGCGTGACCGCAGCCATCCTGCGCTCGACGACGGTGTCACCCGCCTCGAGCAGGCCCGACCATGGCCGCGCGGACTCGACGACCTCGAAGGCGCCGCTCTCACGCCATGCTTTCGCGATTGCCGCAGGGACGACGCTGTCGCGAACGCCGCGCTCGTTGCCCGTCAGCACGAGCGCGAGTTGATCCGGCTCGCGGAATGGCGCGGGCCTGAAGACGAGCGCATCGACGACGGTAAACATGGCGGTCGTGATGCCGATGCCGAGCGCCAGCATCGCCGCGGCCGTCACCGTGAAGCCACGGTGCATGGCCAATGTCTGCACCGCATGCCGCACGTCCTGCCACACACTCTCGAGCCACGGCGCGAGCCAGACACCACGCGCCGATTCACGCGCCAGCGTCACATTGCCGATCTGCCGTGCAGCCTGACGCTGCACGTCGTCTGGCGCTCCGCCCGATACGCGCAGCTCGTCCTCCGCCATCGCGCGGTGCACATCGAGCTCGTCCTTCAACTCGGCGTTGAAGCGGCGGTACTTCAGTCGGGCGCGGAGGCGGCGGAAGAAGCCGGGCATCGTCACCTCACTCGTGTCGAAGCGCAATCGCCGGATCGATGCGAAGAGCGCGACGCAGCGGCAGAATCATCGCCGTCCAGGCCGTGAAGACGACCACAGCAACCACGCCGAGGTAGGTCAGCGGATCCGATGATCCGAGCCCGTACAGGTAGCTCCGCAACGCGGGACCGGCGGCGAAGGCCAGCACAAGGCCGCTCAATACGCCGGCGACGATTGGCGTGCTCGAGCGGCGCAGCAGCAGGGTGCGAACGCCGCCGCGGCTCGAACCGAGTGCCAGACGAATGCCGATCTCGCGTGTACGCTCGGTCACCGCAAACGAGAACACGCCGGCAATGCCGACGGCCGCAATGGCCAGGGCCAGCACGCCAAGACCCGCGGCAACCCCCGCACCCGCTGTCGCGGCTTCGAGCGAATCGCCCACGTTGTCGCCGACGGCCTGCACGGTGGTCGTGGCAGCGGGATCGACGCCAGCCACGACCGCGCGCAGTTCATCGGGCGCAACCTCTCCGTCGTTGAACAGCAGGTAGGTCGCCTGCGAGGCTGGCTGAAAGATCACCGGTCCGACGGGGCCGAGACCGTTGAGGTGCGCATCGGCCACGACACCGACGACCTGGCGCCCGATGGTGCCGTTCGGCCCGCCGAGATGGCCGCCCACTGCATCGCCGTCCGGCCACAACATGCGCGCGAGTGTGTCGTTGAGCACCACCTCGTCCGACGCGGTGTCGCTGAACGTGCGCCCCGACCGAAGGGGGATGCCCAGCACATCGAAGTACGTGGACGACACAGGCTGGAATCGCGTCTGGCGGCTGGCGTCGTCGGATTCGCCCGACCGCCGCATGTCGGTGTGAAAGCTGGTGTCACCGAGCGGCATGACCGCGGCAATGGCGACCGGCCGGCTCCCGATGGCCGAGGCAACGTCGTGCAGGAACACACGCCCGCCGTCCGATCCCTGCGGCGGGCGATCGACGCGCATGGCCATCAGCGTGTCGAGCCTGAATCCCACGTCCTGAGACGCGGCCTGCGCCAGACCTCGACCGAGCAGTATTGCCGCGATCAGCAACACGACACTGGCCGCCACCTGGACGGCCAGGAACGTCGACCGCATCCGGAGGCCCGGTCGATCCGATGTCCGCCCGGCCACGAGATGGCGCGTGCCGCGCAGCGCCGGCGGCAGGCTCGTGACGAGACACGTGATGGCGGTCAGTGCCGCCGCGAACAGGAGCATGCGGGTATCGATCGAGAAGTCGAGCGCGCGGGCGACCGACGCGTCGATGCGCGTCATCACGACGCGGGCGACGAGCGACGAGACGACAAGACACAGCGACGTTGCCGCAACCGACAACACGAGACCTTCCGTCAGCAACTGCCGGACGACGCGCCGGCGCGCCGCGCCCAGGGCGAGCCGGACCGTCACTTCACGGCGCCGGGCCATGGCGCGCGCGAGCTGCAGGTTGCCGACGTTCGCGCACGTCAGGAGCAACACGATCGCGACGCCGGTGAAGAGCAGCGCGAACACCGGCAGGATCCTGCCGGCTTCGGGGGCGTAGGCCATCTCGGTGCCGGTGACGCGCATCCCGAGCGCGTTGTCTTCATCGCCGTCCCTGAACTGTCGATCGAGCGTCGACAGCTCCGCTTCAGCCTGCGCCCGGCTCGAACCCGGCCGGAGCCGGCCTACGAGATCGACGCAGCAGTGCCCGGCGTTGGTCATGAACTCGCGCGCGAACGCGTCGTCGGGAAAGAGCGCCGGCATCGACGAGAGTGGCAGCCAGACATCCTGGGATCCAGCGAATGGCGACTCTTTCATCCCCGGTCCCGCCACGCCGATCACGGTGACGGGCACCTTGTTGAAACCGATCGTGCGGCCGACGACATCCGGATCGGACGCAAAGAACGACGTCCACAGCGCGTGACCGATCACGATGACCGACGCCTGTCCAGGTCGATCGTCACCGGGCTGAATGCCGCGTCCGAGGACAACCGGCACGCGGAGGACGTCGAAGTAGTTGCCGCTGACCAGACGTCCGCCCGCCGATCGCGACGCGTCGCCCGCCATCAACGGTCCACCAACAGACCTGGTACCGGCCATCTCGACCGATTCCGCACGCTGCAGGAACGCGAGCTCCGGTGCCGACACACCGACCAGCATCTCGCCCGACGACCGGGACATGCGGTGATAGGCGAGCACCACCTCGTGCGCGTCCGGCACCGGCCACGGTTGCAGCAACAGCGCGTTGGTCAGCGAGAACAACGTCGTGTTGACGCCGACGCCGAGCGTCAGCGTCAGTAGCGCGGTCGCTGCGAATCCGGGACTGTGCCTGAGACTTCGCACGCCATACCGCACGTCCTGCCACACGCTCTCGAGCCAGGGCGCGAGCCAGATGCCACGTGCCGACTCGCGCGCCAGCGTCATGTTGCCGAGCTGACGCGCGGCCCCGCGTCGTGCGTCGTCTGGCGTCTCACCCGACGCCCGGAGTTCGTCCTCCACCATCGCGCGATGCACGTCGAGCTCGTTCTTCAATTCGGCGTTGAAGTGACGGTAGCGGAAACGCGCGCGGAGGCGGCGGAAAAGGCCGGTCATGGCTTACGCGGTCTCCAGCACGCGTTGGATGGCGGCAATGAGCACGTTGAACTCGTCACGTTCGGCGGCCAGGTACTTCCTCCCGGCCTTCGTCAGCGTGTAGTACCGCGCACGGCGGTTGTTCTCTGACGGCCCCCACTCGGCATCGACGTAGCCGTTGAGCAGGAGACGCTGCAGCGCCGGGTAGAGCGAGCTTTCCCCCACCTGAAGGACGTCGTGCGACAGCAGCTTCAGCCGCTGCGCAATGCCGTAGCCGTGCATGGGCTCGCGCGTGAGGATGCGAAGCACCAGCAGATCGAGCGTTCCGGGCAGCAGATCCGGCGGAACCGAACGAGCCATGATCACTCTCCCATCGTCTGCCGATGGCAGCGTGTGCGCGTATCACGCGGCGAAGTCAACTCCTATCGTCTCTCGATGGAAGCGATCACGGGTACGACAGGTACGACGGACGACAGGAGCCTGCATTCGCATCAGCCGATCACTCGGATCTCTCGCCGCCGTGCAACCCGCAGCCCTGCCGCCGCGCCGCCGCGCCGCCCCGTCAATACCCCAGGCCTGGCGGCCCGAGGGCTTCGGCGTCGAGGCGATACAGGCCCACGGCCTCGCCGCGCTCGATCTGCTCGTCGACGGTCAGCCGGCCATACACGCGGATCGCGTGGTGCGTGACGATCGTCCGCCGGCCGCGTGTCGCGGCACGGCGCCATTCATCGACCTCTGTCGACCACTCATTGATTCGGTCGTCGCATCGACAGCGGATACGGGGACACGACCCGCGCCATGGTTGGGCGCGTCGCACGCAGGGCGCGCATGGACATCGTGCGCGACGGACGCTTCCACTGGGCGGCCGCCATCGTCATCGCGCTCATGGGCGTCTCGCTCGCGTCTGGATGGCAGCAGTATCGAATGCTGGCGGCTGAACATGACGCCGCGCAGCAGCTTTACAGCAGCCGCTTCACCTTCGCCACCATCTGGTCGACGGTATCGCTGTAGCGCAGCAACTCGCGCACCCGGCCGTTGGCGTCGAGGCCGAACACGGATGTCGTGTGGGCGACGAGGTACCCCGCCGCCGAGTCGACCGCCTCGGCCTCGTGAAAGACGCCATATTGTTTGGCCACGAGATCAATCTGGTCCTCGGTGCCGGTCAGTCCGACGGCATCGAGGTCGAACATCGCCAGGTGGGCCTTCATCACGTCGGGTATGTCCCGCTTCGGATCGACGCTGACGTAGACGACTCTCACGCGTGCGGCATCGGTACCGAGCCGCTGCATGACGGCCGTCAGCTTCGACAACGTCGTCGGGCAGGCGTCCGGGCAGAACGTGTAGCCGAAGAACACGAGCGCCACCGACCCGCGCAGCGACGTCGACGAGAACGACTGGCCGTGCTGATCGGTCAGCGTGAAGTCACCGCCGATCGGCAGTTCGCCCGGCAGCGTATCGGAACAGGCGACGCTGGCCGCCAGCACGAGGACGATGAGCAGCCGCGTCACTTGTGTGCCTCCGCGTTCCCGATGGCGGTTTCGATCTCGACGATCCGTCCGTCGGCGAAGGTCAGCGTGAGGGGAATCCTGACGCCTGGCTTCAAGCCATCCGGCAGGCCGAACACCATCAGGTGCAGACCGCCGGGCTTCAGCGTCGTCCGGCCCCGCGCGGGAACCGCAATCGCCTTGACGGGCCGCATCCGCATGACCTCGCCCTCCATGATCATCTCGTGCAGTTCGATCGTGCGCGCGCGCGGGCTCGACGCCGCAACGAGTTCGACGGCGGCATTCCCGTCGTTGACGATCGTCAGATAGCCTCCGGTCACCTCGGCCGACGGCGCAGGCGTCCGGATCCAGGCGTCCTCGACCCGGATGTCGGACACCTGCAACGCCATCTCGGCCGCCTCCGGCACCGTGCCCGCCAGGAGTACGACCGACGCGATCCCCACCACACGCCACACGCTTCGCTTCATTGCTGCTCCTTTGTCGCGACGTCGTCATCTGACGACGCGCGCGAGAGAATCCAGACGGCCAGATGACGACGCGTGGGCGCGTCGAGATGGCCGAACGCCGGCATGACCGCTACACCGCTGGCAATGACCGCAGCGACCGTCTCGACGGTCCGTCCCGCGGCAAACGATGCGTCGGTGAAGTCCGGCGGACGAGGTCGCAGCGATCCGGCCGTGGGGCCATCACCGCGACCGTCACGTCCGTGACAAACCGCGCATCCGTTTGCCCGATACGCGGCCTGACCCGCCGCGATCTGCTCGGCACTCGGTGGCGCCTGCGACGCCGCGTCCGGCGAACCGCAAGCGGCTGCACCCGCCATCGTGATCGCGATGGCGGCCCACGGCATGCCCCTCAATCGAGTTCCTCCAGCTCGTCCTCGAGTCGTGCGAGCAGGTGCGGGACCACAGGTCCGCTGTCGCCCCCGGCACTCTGATCCTGCACGCCGCCGCGTGTGGCCAGGCTTACTGCAATAGCCAGAACCGCAGCCGTCACGAACGGGATCGTCCAGACGACGATGCCGAGGCCAGTCGCGGGGGGCGTCCCGTCAATCTGCGCGCCGAACCGTTTGATGAGATCGGCAAAGATCGCCGCGCGCGACTCGCCACGGTCGAACCGCGCGCGGATTTCGCCTCGCAACTCGAATGCAGCAGGCGATGGACACGCCGCGAGTGTGAGGCCTGGACAGAACGGGCTCATCACGTTGTGCGTGAGCGCCAGCGAGGCTTGCGCAGGCGATACGACCTCCGCTTCCCCGCGACCGGCCATCCGCCAGACGGCGATCGCGACGAGCAGGGCGATGCCGAGGGCGACGAGGGGTGTCAGTCTTCGCATGATGGTCGGCGCGGGGAAGCGGCGCGACAGGGCCGGCGTGCGACGGCCTCTGTCGTGGTCAAGTGTGTGCGAGTCCGCCGCGAAGCGGAATACGGCAAATTGTCGCAGCGGCGGCACGCGCGCCGTCGCGCACCCGCGTCAATACGACACACGGACGCCGACGTACGCCGCGCGGGGTGAGCCCGGATACAGCACGCGCGCGCCCGCATCAGCGACGTTGAGGACGCTCAGCGTGGCCACGTAGGCACGGTCGAGCAGGTTCCGCACTTCGCCGAACAGCTCCCAGCGCGCGTTGGCGAATCCCGCACGCAGACCCACGAGGCCGTAGCCGTCGACGACGTACGCACTGGCGAAGTCGGCAAACCGCGCGCCGATGAGATCGAATGTCGGACCGGCGTAGAGGCCGCCCGCGTGGCGATACATCACTTCGCCACGTGCCGCGTATCGCGGCGCAGCCGGCAGACGGTTCCCGCCATAAACGGGATCGCCATCGAAGTGAAACTGGTTGACCGTCAGGCTCACCAGCGGATCGATGCGGTGCCGATCACCGACGGCCACGCTGACGCTGCCGAGCGCTTCGAGACCGGCATGGACGGTCCTGTCGATGTTCGTCGTCAGGCTGTTGCCCGGCGCATCGGGATCGTCGATCGACAGGATCTCGTCGCTGATACGCGCGTAGTACGCGGCGACGTCCCATGACCAGCGGGTCCCGGCCGCCTGGCTCGCCTCCGATCGCACCCCGATCTCTCCGACGGTGCCGGACATCGGCTCGAGCGTCGCGCCGTCACCGATGACGTTGTCCTCCATCTGGAACGTCGTCGGCGCTTCGTACAGGCGACTGACGTTGCCGTAGACCTCGACCGCCGGTGACAGCGAGGCGATCACCCCGGCACGCGGACTGAACGCCGCGTAGCGCCGGCGCGGATGGTCGAGGAGACCCGAATGCGCATCGGTCGTCCGCACGTCCCGCGCCGCGCTCGTATACTGCGCACCGAACACGACCGTCCAGCGATCCGCTGTTCGCCATCGATCCATGACGTACGCATCGGTGGTGTCGGCCCGGTTGTCGACGTACTGGCTGATCCCGTTCTTCCGGCCGCCGTCGTTGAGGTAGTTGCCACCCTCCACCGAGCCGCGACCGTAGGTCACGCCCATGACCAGATCGTGCGCGCCGGCCTTGTGGCCGTAGCGCACCACACCGCCAAGATCGCGATGGTCGGTATCGATCAGCAGACTGAACACCTCCACGGGCGACATCGGTCCGGGTCCGTCGAAGTCGACCATGACCTTGTCGACGATGGGGTGATAGAGCGACTGCGCCTCGTACGAAAGGCCGAGCATCAGCGATCGGCCCGGCGCAGGCGCCCAGGTCGTCCGTGCCGCCACGCGCGCGACGGTGAGATCTTTTCCGTAGTCGCCACCCAGGGCCTGCTCGCTCGCCTGGTTCGGATCGACCGCCATTTCGTCGTGTGTCAGCGCGCCCGGCAGGTGCTGACGATTGTTGACGTACGTCCCGAACACGCGCACGTCGATCGTGTCGGACGCGTGCCACCCGCCGTTCGCGTACAGGCCCCAGCGCCGCTGCCGGCTGTGGTCGCGATAGCCGTCGAATCGACGGCCCTCGACAGTCAGCAGCCCATCGAGCACGCCGCGCACCGCGCCCATGGTGGCGCGGCCGTTGAACGGACCGTCGCTGCCGCTGTTGATGACCAGCGACACGGGCGCACTGGTGCGCGCGGTCGGTGAGACGAAGTCGATGGCCCCGCCGAGGGCGCTCGCACCATAGGTGAGTGCATTGGCGCCACGCGCCACCACGGCGTAGCGGACGCTCAGGGGATCGACGACGCGGTTGTGATTGTTGCCGTCGGCCGAGGTGACGGGCAGTCCATCCTGGAACATCTTGATCCCGTTCCGGTCGTAGTCGATCGCGTCCAGGTTCGATCCGCGGCTCGAGAAGAAGAACTCGTCGCCGCCGGCACTGCTCTCAGCCCACACGCCGGGCACGTAGCGCAGCGCGTCGGCCATGCCGTTGACGGAACGGCGAAAGAGCTCGTCGCCCTCCAGGACCGTGACGCCCCCAGGTGTCAGGGCACGCTGCGCGTCGAGTTCCGCACGCTCACGAGCACCAGTGACGACGACACGCTCGGTCAGCCTCGAGACACCGAGTTGAATGTCGACCGCGACCGCATCCAGCGCGACACTGATGCGCCGCTCAGCCGGTTCGAAGCCGAACGCCGACACGCGGACGGTGTAATCGCCCGCCGACAACCGCTCGAAGCGATAGCGGCCCTCGCCGTCCGTGACGGTCGAACGTCCCGCGCCCGCCGAATCCCGCAGGTCGACAGCGGCGCCCGCCACGACCGCGCCGGCCGGATCCCACACCAGGCCGCCGACAGCGGCGGCTTGCCGGGCGGCCGCCGGTCCCGCACTGCCCGCGATGCATACCCATGCCGCGATGACCACACCCTGCCAGAACGATCGCATCCTCACCTCGCCTTCCGTGGCGGGATTGTATGAGTGACCCATACATCTATCCGTGCGGCATTTGGTCGCAGCAGGCTCGCCGGCCTGCGACAACTTGTCGCAGCGGCCGTTCCCGCCGAGCGGGCACAATGGCCGGCAACCGCAACGCTTCGCACAGATGTCGCCCATGACCGTGTCGCCCGCTCCTGCTTCTGCTCCTGCCTCGACGAAAGCCGTCTACGCGCGTGTCTGGCGCTGGCACTTCTACGCGGGAATCTACGTCGCCCCGTTCCTGATCGTGCTGGCGCTGACGGGCCTCGTCATGCTCTGCGCCGGACCGATCGACGATCGTCTCTACGCCGATCGCCTGTTCGTCCCGGCCCCGGGACCGGCCACCGTGTCACTGGACGCGCAGATCGCGGCAGTCGCGGCGCGGTTCCCCGACCGCACCGTCACGCAAGTGCGTCCGGGCTTCGATCCGTCACGGTCCACGCAGATCCTCACGACCGAGGGGGATGACGTCGTGGCCGTGTATGTCGATCCGACGTCGGGCCTGGTGCTCGGCGAGATCGCCGACGCGCGTCGTCCGACCATGCTCGCCAGGCGCCTGCACGGAACCCTGTTCGCCGGGCAGGTCGGCGACTGGCTGATCGAGATTGCCGCAGGCCTCGGTGTCGTCCTGATCGTCAGCGGCCTCTACCTGTGGTGGCCGCGGCAGACCGGATGGGGACGGGCGTTCGCGATCCGCCGGCGCCCCAGGCGCGTCTGCGTCCGCGACGCTCACAAGCTGGTTGGACTCCTCGCTGCGCCGGCTCTGCTCGTCTATCTGCTCACCGGACTGGCGTGGACCGACGTGTGGGGCGGCCGGTTCACCCAGGCGTGGAGCACGCTTCCCGGCACGCCCGCGTCGGCCGATCAGATCGACGAGGGCCCGACGCACGGCCGGATCCTCAACCGCCCGGGCCGCCTGGAGGCGCCGTGGGGCCTCGAACAGACGCCGATGCCGCTCTCCGTCGTGGCGCGCCAGCATGGCGGCCACGAGGGCCACGCCGATCACGGCATGGCGGCCTCACCGGCGATTACCGCCGACCAGGCGGTGGCTGCCGCACGCGCGCAGGGCATCCGCGATCGCTTCGTCGTCCGGCCCCCTGCGGGTCCGCGTGGCGTCTGGACGGTGAGTGCGACGGGGATGACCGGCGTGATTGCCGATCCGCGAGACGAGATCACCGTCCACGTCGATCAGTACACCGGCGATATCCGCGGCGTCGTGACCTGGAACGACTACAGCCTGCCCGCCAGGGGCATGGCCTTCGGGGTCCCGCTGCATCAGGGATCGTTCGGCACCTGGAACCTGATGGTCGCCGGATCGATCTGCGTGGCGATTCTCGGGCTGTCGGTCACCGGCGTCCTCGCGTGGTGGTGGCGGCGTCCGTCCGGGGCGCGTCGGCTCGTGGCGCCGCCGCTGCCCGCCGGCGCAGGCGCACCGCGCGTGGCGATCGTCACGGCCGTAGTCGTGGGCCTGCTCTTTCCGCTGGTCGGACTGACCTTCGTCGTCGTCGGCCTCGTCGACGCGTTCGTGCTCCGGCGGATTCCGGCGCTTCGAGCCGCCTTCGACTAGTGTCCTGACCGATCCCGGGCCGGGATCGCACGAGTCGCTTCCCATCCATCAACGGAAATCGACCAGTCGCCAGACCGCAGCGGCCACCGATCGGATCGACGACGACGTCACGCACGGCGATCGCGGGACTCTGCGTCCTGCCCGCCACGACGACGGCTCAGACGCCCGCAGGTACCACAACCTCGCCGCCGGCGCCGGACGCGCCGGCCGACGAGACCGCCCCGCTGCAGTTGCGCGAGGACGTCGAGGTGACGGCCGCGCGGAGTGCCGTGTCATCCGACCAATCACCCGCTTCGTCATCGGTCGTCACGCGGACGGACATCGAACGGCGCGGCACGCGCGTGCTCGACCAGGTGATCGCGACGAGCCCGGGCGTCAGTGCCTATCGCACGCGCGGCATGCAGGACAACGAAACAGGGATCGGCCTGCGCGGCTTCAGCGGACGCGGTACGGGCCAGTCGCGCGTCCTCGTGCTGTTCGACGGTCAGCCGATGAACAACGGCTACACGGGCGCCGTCGACTGGTCGAGCGTCCCCGTCAGCGAGGTCGATCGCGTCGAGGTCGTACGCGGGCCGTTCTCCGCGCTCTACGGCGGCAACGCCATGGGCGGCGTCGTCAACGTCATCACGCGGCCCGTGGATCGGCGATCGGCCGAGGTGTTCGGCCAGTACGGGTCGCAGGGCACCGGCACGTTCGTCGGCCGCTACGCCGATCGCCTCGGCCGGACCGGCTTCTCGGTCGGCTACGAGTACAGCGGGACCGACGGCTACGAGACGCAGGAAGTGCTGCGTCCCGCCACGGCGGGCTCGCCGACAGGCGGCACGCCCGTCACCGGCGTCACGCGCTTTGCGACCTCGACCGGGGGCATCAACTACGGCGTCGGGTTCCGCGGCGACAACTGGTACCGACGGCATGCCGTACGCGCGCGCGTCGAGCAGACATTTGCCGATCGCACGGTGGGTTCGTTCCAGTACATCCGCCAGACGTCGACGCAGGGGTTTGCGCCGTACCGGAGCACGCTGCGGTCCGCCGACGGGCAGACGATCGACAACGGCGCCGTGGTCTTCCAGGATCCGGAGGCCGGCGATGCGTGGATGCGGCTGACCGTCACGCCGACGAACTACCTGGGTCTGCCCGGCGGCCGCGACGCGAACATGTTCCAGGCACAACTGCTGCACACGACGGCCGGCGATGGCCTGCTGCGCGTGCAGGCCGGGGCCTTCGACACGCCACGCGACTGGTATGCGAGCCCGGGCGCGAGCGCCACGCTCTCCGGCGGCGCGGGCAGCCAGACGATTCAGGACAACCGCTCGCTGTACGGCAACGTGCAGTGGTCGGCGGTGCGCCGTCGCCACGCGATCACGCTCGGCACCGACACGCGCCGCGACACCGGGCGCATCGAGGCCTGGACCACCGACGACTACCTGGGGGGCGATCCATTCCTCAGCCGCAGTACCTCGGCCGCCGGTGCGACGTTCACGCAGGGCCTCTACGTGCAGGATCAGTTCGCCGCCGGCGACGCGCTGCAGATCACGGCCGGCGCACGCTACGACTACTGGCGCGCGTTCGATGGCGAGACACAGACGGTCGCCGACACGCCGCCCGCGCCGTTCGACAGCCGATCGACGTCGGCGGTCACCGGCAAGATCGCCGCGGTCTACAGGGCCGCGGACGATACGATTCTCCGCGCGAGCGTCGGCACGTCGTTCCGTCCACCATCGGTCTTCGAGCTGTACCGCGACACGCGACTGTCGACGAGCCTGCTGCTCGGCAATCCGGACGTCGATCCCGAGCGGCTCACGAGCTGGGAGGCCGCGGTCCGCCAGCGCATGGGCCGTGCCGTCACCCTCGATGCGACGTACTACGACAGCCGCGTGCGCGACCTGATCTACAGGGCCACGGACCTCGACTACGACCCGACGGGCGCCACGCGGCGCCTGCTGAACGCCGGCGAAGGCCGGTTGCGCGGGCTGGAACTGGGCGTGGCGTGGCGTCCGGCCACGTGGCTCACGATTGCGCCGTCCTACACGTTCAGCGATGCGGTGATCACACGCAACGACGCGGTGCCCACCACCGTCGGCATGCGCCTGCCGTTCGTTCCGCGCCACACGGCAAGCGCCACGGCGGCCGGGACCTGGCGCGCCCTGACGCTGAGCGGGTCGCTCCGCTACCAGTCGGACGTGTATTCCACCGACACGAACACCGACATCGTCGATGGCGTGCCGGGCAGCTACAACGCATTCACCGAGCTCGATGCGTCGGCCGGCTGGCGCCTGACCGATCGCGTCTCGCTGCAGTTGTCTGTCGAGAATCTGCTCGACGAGCAGTACTACATGTTCTACAGGAATCCCGGACGGCTCGTCCTGGCCGGCGTGCGGCTGCGCTACTGATGAGCGCCGCCGATCATCTCCGCGACGTCCTGCACCTGGTCTCGGGTGCGCTCGTCTGGCCGGTGCTCGCCGGCCTGCTGCTGCTCGCCGCCCTGATCCTCGTGGCCCTCGGGTCGGTCCTGCGGCAGGCGTGGGATCGTGCCCGCGGGCGACTGACCGATCTCGATCGCGACAGGGCCGAGGTCGACGCCGCCGCCTCGGAGCCGGCCGGCGATCGCGACATCGCCATCGAGGCCGCGCTGCAGGCGGCCGAACGGCGCCGCTGGCGCGAGGTCACGCGCGTGCGGCTCGCCGTCCGCCTGGGGCCTGCGCTGGGATTGATGGGCACGCTGATCCCGATGGCCCACGCACTGCAGGGCCTGGCCGACGGCAACCTGCCCGCACTCGCGAGCCACATGGTCACGGCCTTCGCCGCCACGGTCGTGGGCCTGGCCATCAGCGTAATCGCGTTCGTCCTCGCGGCCGTCAGGGACGGCTGGGTGCGACGCGATCTCGAGGTCCTCACCTTCCACGCCGAACGGGTGGCACGACGGGCCGCCGGGGAGATGCATCCATGACGAGGTCCGGCCCTCTCCGGTTCGCCGCGCGTCGCCGATCGCACGACGCCGCAGGCGGCGATCACGACGACGACCCGATTGCCGGGATCGCGAATCTCTTCGACGTGAGCGTGGCGTTCATCGTGGCGCTGCTGATTGCGCTGTTCAGCCTGTTTTCCGCGGGATCGATGCTCGATCCCGCGTCGCACGTCACGCTCGTCACGCAGATCGACGACGGGACGATGGAGATCATCACGAAGAAGGGCCCCGAGATCACCGTGCAGCGCGTGACCGACACGTCGCTCAGCGGCGAGGGCGTCCGCCTCGGCACGGCCTACCGGCTCTCGACGGGCCAGGTCGTGTACGTGCCCGAGGGCGAGGAGCCACCGCAATGACGTGCGCGGCTCGATGGATCGCTGTCGTGGTGGCGATCACCCTGGCGGCATCGATGACGAGGGCGTGGGCGCAGGCGCCCCCGGTCCGCATCGCGGTGATCTACGGCGGAGGCGAGACCACCGGACCGATCGAAGTGCGGCGCGCGGCGCCGGCCGGTGTCGATCTGACGGTGTTCGCGCCGGGAACCGGTGGCGAGACACTCGAAGCGGAGACGCCACTCGACGCATTCGACCTGATCTTCGTCGACGGGTCGGCGCCCGCGGCCCGGGCGCAGGCGTCACGCATCGCGGCGATGGCCGATCGCGTGCCCGTCGTGGTCGTGCTGCCGTCCGAGGCGGGCCTCACCGGAACGGTCGACCTGCGTGCGCACCCGTGGATCGAGGCCTACTGGGCCCAGCCGTCGCAGGACAACTACGCCGGACTGCTGCGCTACCTGACCGACCGCGTGCTGGGACGCGGCGATGGCAGCGAGCCGCCGGCGCCCGTGATCTATCCCGCGTGGGGGTTCTATCACCCGGCGGCACCGGCGCTGGCCGGATCGCTCGACGCCTATCTCTCCTGGTACCGCGGCCGGCGTGATGGCCACGCGTACGACCCCAACGCGCTCACCGTCGGCATCTCGGTGCACATGGTGCCGTACCTGCAGCACAACGTCGCCCACATCGCTGCGCTGGTCGAGGCCATCGAAGCGCGCGGCCAGAACGCGATCGTGCTGGCCGCACCGAGCAGCCCGCCGATCAGCGCCGCCTTTGCACCGAACGGGCTCCCCGTCATCGACGTGCTGCTGTTCACCGGGGAACGCCTGCACCAGCGGGATCGCGAGGCCGGCCTCGCCGGGGCGCGCGCGCTCGGCGTACCGATCCTGAGCACGCTGAACCAGCACGGCGTCGACGCGTCGGGGTTCGCGGACCTGGCGCACGGCCTCCAGCCGGCGCTGATGCCGATCGTCCTCAACGCGGAACGCGACGGCCTGTTCGAGCCAATCGTCGTCTCGGCCCGCGGTCCGGCGCGCGACGGCCGGACGTTCATCGAGTCGCTGCCGGCGCAGGTGGCGTGGCGCGTGGATCGCGCGCTGGCGTGGGCGCGCCTGCACAGGGCCGCCAATCGCGAGAAACGCGTGGTCTTCACGTTCTGGAGCGAGGGAGGCGGACGCGCGAACGCGGGCGGCGATCCCGACGACTTCCTCGACGTGCCGGCCAGCCTGCTGCGCGTCCTCGAGGCCATGCGCGCCCGCGGCTACGACGTGGGCGCCGATCCGCTCCCGGACCGCGACACGCTGGTCCGGCGCATGGCCGACGACGCGTCGAACGTCGGCAACTGGGCGCCGGCCGAACTGGCGCGACGGGTCGAAGCGGGACAGGTCGCGCTCGTGCCCGAAGCGCAGTATCTCGCGTGGTTCGAGCGGCTGCCCGGGGCCCAGCGCGACGAGATCGTCGAGATGTGGGGCCCGCCGCCCGGTGACGTCATGGTCCACACGGACGCACACGGCCAGCGGTTCCTCGTCATTCCCCGTCTCGTCTTCGGCCACGTCATCGTGGCCGCGCACCCGGACTGGGGACTCCAGCAGAACACGCGGGCGCTGATGGCGGCCGGCGCGCTGCCACCGCATCATCAGTACGTCGCCTTCTTCCTCTGGCTGCAGCGCGAGTGGCGCGCCGATGCGTGGGTGAGTTTCTTCTCCAACATCGTGCTCCAGCCCGGCAAGGGCGGCGGCCCCGACGCGGACGACTATGTGGCCCTGCTGCTGGGCAGCCTGCCGCACATCCATCCGGAGCGCCTTGGCAGCAACGGCGGCGTGGCGAACAAGCGCAAGGGCATGGCGCTCACGCCCGGCTGGTACAACATCGTGGTGCCGGCCGACGCGAGCGGCTCGCTGACCGATCTGCGCGGGCAGATCGCGCGCGACGCCACGCTCGACGACGGTCCGCTGCGCGAGGAAGCCGCCGCACGCCTGCGCCAGACGGTCGTGTCGACGGGTGTCGATCGCGCGCTCGATCTCGACGTCGACACCGCGCCCATCGATCTCGTCGTCAACCGCGCGATCGCGCATCTCGACGATCTGGAGCGCGCCCACATGCCGCTCGGGACCAAGGTACTGGGCGAGGCGCCGCAGGGCGAGGTGCTGGCCGACATGGTCGCCAGCATGATCGGCACGGACCTGACGCGCGCGCTGGCCGCCCTCGACGTGGACGATCCGCCAGCCGCTGCCCGCCGGCTCGTGCGCGCGGTGCTCGTCGACGGGCTGACGCCGGAGCGCGCGCTCGCCGCAGAGCCCGGGCGATCGACGCCCGAGGCGCGCGAGGCGCTGGCCCACGCGTCCGACTACGCCGGGCGGCTGCGCGGCGCGCCCCGCGAGATCGACGCCCTACTCGAGGCCCTGGAGGGCCGCTGGATCGAACCGGGGCCGATGGAGAGTCCGCTGCAGCGTCCGGATGCCGTGCCGCCCGGGCGTGTGCTGTACGCGCTCGATGCCGCCGCCTATCCCACGCCCGAGGCCGAAGCGCTCGGCGCACGACAGGCGGATGCGCTCGTCGCGGCGCACAGGGCACGACACGACGGCGCGTGGCCCACGCGCATGGCGTTCGTGCTCTTCTCGGGCGAAGCCGCTCGATCGCACGGCACGACTGAAGCGCAGATCCTCCATCTGCTCGGTACGCGCGTGGTACGCAGCGATCGCGGCGACGTCACGGGGGTCGAACTCATTCCGCGCGAGACGCTCGGCCGCCCGCGTGTCGACGTCCTCGCGACGACCAGCGGCACGTACCGCGACAACTACGGCGCGCTCGTCGATCTCATCGCCGAGGCGACGCGACTCGCGGCCGCCAGTCCCGAAGCCGACAACCCGATCTCGGCCGCCACGCGCGAGACCGCCGAGGCGCTCGTGGCCTCGGGTGAGACCACGACGCGCGCCGGGCAACTGGCCACGGCCCGGGTATTCGCGCCGGCGCCGGGCGCCTATTCCCCGGGCATCCAGTTCCTCGCGCGATCGGGCGATGCGCGCGGCGACGACACGCGCATGGCGGATCTGTTCACGAGCCGGATGAGTCACGCCTACGGCGGCGATCTCGCCGGCACGGCAGCCCGGTCCGTCTTCGAGCAGCAGCTGGCCGGCGTCGACGCCGCCACCCTGCCGCGCAGCAGCGAGGTCAACGGCATGCTCGATCAGCCGATGTCGGCCGGGTTCCTCGGCGGTCTCAATCTCGCGGCGCGGGCCATCACCGGCGATGACATCGACCTGTACGTGAGTCGGCTGCGCGAGGGCGACAACAGCACGATTCAGTCGGCCGCGAGCGCCATCCAGACGGAGCTCCGGTCGCGCTATCTCAACCCACGCTGGATCAGCGAAATGCAGGCGCACGGCTACGACGGCGCGCGCAACCTGATGTTCATGACCCATCATCTCGATCTGTGGTCCAGCACCGCGTCGAGAACCGTCTCGAGCGCGGACTGGGCCGACGTGAAGGCCGTGTACGTCGACGACAGACACGGACTCGGCCTCGACACGTTCTTCGACACCTACAATCCGCACGCGCAGCAGCTGCTGCTGGCCGATCTGCTCGGCGCCGCGTCGCGCGGTTCCTGGAACGCCAGCGCGGCTGACGTGGCGCAGGTGGCCGCGCGGCTGGCCAGGAGCGCGAGCGACCACGGCGCCGCGTGCGAAGCCGCGCTCTGCCGCAACGAGGCGCTGACCACCCAGGTCGAGGCCGCGCTGGCCGACGTGCCCGGCGGCGCGGCCCTGGCTGCGGCGTACCGGTCGTCAATCGATCGCGCTCGCGTCGCGGCCCCCGCCGCCGCGACACCGGCCCCCACGGCCGCCGTCGCGTCCGGCTCGGCGCCGGTCCCCTCCCCAGCCGCGCCGCCGGTCATCACGGGCCGCGCGCTCGAAACGACGACGCACACGACGGGCGATGACAGGGCCGACAGCACGACGGGCCCGGGCGTACTGTGGGGCGTGGCAGGCGCGGCATTCGCCCTGCTGGCGTTCGGCTGGATCAGGCGGGCGGTTTAGCTCGGCGGCACGGCGGCCGGCAGCGGGCAGCGGGCGGCGGGTTACGGACGACTGCCGGGGGCGCCCTGGCGGGCCAGCTCGATGAAGGCGCGCAGGTAATCGGTGTCCAGGTCCGTGTCGCGCGCGCCGAGGAAGATTTGTTTGGCAATCCCGTGCGGACCGAGCCGCACGGGGACGACGTCCATCCTGTCGGCGTACTCCCGCGCCAGCCAGCGCGGCAGCGCCGCCACGCCGCGGCCGCTGGCCACCATCTGCAGCATGATGTCGGTCGTCTCAATCGTCTTGTGCTGCTTCGGCGTCACGCCGGCCGGCAGCAGGAACTGGCTGTAGATGTCGAGCCGATCGGTGGACACGGGATAGGTGATGAGCACTTCCTGCGTCAGTTGCCGGGGCTTGACGTACCGCGCGCCGGCCAGCGGGTGCCGGCGCGGCACCACGAGCACCTGCTCGTAGTCGAAGACCGGCTCGAAGTGGAGCCCGGGCTTGAACAACGGATCCGGGGTCACCAGCAGATCGATCTCGTAACCGAAGAGCGCGCCGATCCCGCCGAACTGGAACTTCTGCTTCACGTCCACGTCCACGTCCGGCCAGGCGGCCAGGTACGGCGCCACCACCTTCAGCAGCCACCGGTAACAGGGATGGCATTCCATGCCGATGCGCAGCGTGCCGCGCTGACCCTGTGCGAACTGGCGCAACCGCTCTTCGGCCAGGTCGAGCTGCGGCAGCACGCGGTTGGCCACGGCCAGCAGGTACTCCCCGGCCTGGGTGAGGCGCAGGCTCCGGCCCTCCCGGAGCCAGATGTCGATGCCGAGCTGCTGCTCCAGCTTCTTCATGCCGTGGCTCAGCGCCGACTGCGTGACGTGCAGGACGTCGGCGGCTGCCGTCAGCGAGCCCTGCCTGTCGACTTCCCGGATGACGGCCAGGTGGATGCGCTCGATCATGTCCGCTGACGATAGCGCATCGATGGACGCACCAGTCATCCGGGCACACGCCCGCGTGACGCCGGGCCGGTTCAGCGATAAGGTGAGAGGATGGCCTCGACGCCCCCGTCCCGCCAGAAACTGACCCTGCCCGCCGGCGGCCGCAGGCTCCTGCTGCATTCCTGCTGCGCACCCTGTTCGGGCGAGGTGATGGAGGCGATCATCGCCTCGGACATCGAGTTCGCGATCTTCTTCTACAACCCGAACATCCACCCGCGCGCCGAGTACGACCTGCGGAAGGCGTCGAACATCGCGTTCGCGGCCAAGCACGGCATCCCCTTCATCGATGCCGACTACGACGTCGCCGCGTGGTACGCCCGCGCCCGCGGCCTGGAACACGAGCCCGAGCGGGGGATCCGCTGCAGCATGTGCTTCGACATGCGTTTCGAGCGCACGGCCCTGCACGCGCACGAGCATGGCTTCGACGTCATCTCCAGCTCGCTCGGCATCTCGCGCCTGAAGCGCATGGACCAGGTCAACGCCAGCGGCGTGCGGGCGGCCAGCCACTATCCGGGCCTGACCTACTGGACCTGGAACTGGCGGAAGCAGGGCGGCGCAGACCGGATGGTGGACATCAGCAAGCGCGAGGGGTTCTACATGCAGGAGTACTGCGGGTGCGCCTACTCCCTGCGCGATACCAACGCCGACCGCGAAGCCAAGGGCCGCCCCCGGATCGTCATCGGCCACCCCCATCGCCCCGACGCTCCGCCGTCGTCCTCGTCGTGATCCGGGCCTGTCGCGCCGCTCCTCGTCAAATGAGCGTGGCTCATGCATCCGTGAGACAAGACCATTTTACTTCATCGTTTCGTCTCTCTACGATCGGAGGGTCGGCCTTCACGAGAGCGAGACATGCCCATCATCCACAACCTTGGTTTTCCCCGCATCGGTGCCCGGCGCGAGTTGAAGTTCGCGCTCGAGTCCTACTGGAAGGACGCCTCCACGCGTGAGGCGTTGACGACGATCGGTGCGGACCTGCGCCGGCGTCACTGGAGCGCCCAGGCCGCCCTCGATCTGGTGCCGGTCGGCGATTTCTCCTTCTACGATCAGGTGCTCGACATGAGCGTCACGCTCGGCAACCTGCCCGAGCGCGTGCACGGCTTCGCGGGAGACGGGCTCGACAACTACTTCCGCGTGGCGCGCGGCCGGTCGGCCAAATCCTCCGAGGCAGACGGGGGCGGCGTGGCCGCCGGTGAGATGACGAAGTGGTTCGACACCAACTACCACTACATCGTCCCGGAGTTCAGCGAGGCGACGACGTTCACGCTCGATCCGTCGCGCCTGCGGGATCAGGTCGCCGAGGCGAAGGCCCAGGGTGTCAAGGCCAAGCCGGTGATCATCGGCCCGCTGACCTATCTGGCGCTCGGCAAGGCCAGGGACGATTCCGACAAGCTCGCACTGCTGCCGCGGCTGCTGCCTGTCTACGCCGCGCTGCTCGACGCACTGGCGGCCGCGGGTGTCGAGTGGGTCCAGATCGACGAACCAATCCTCGTCACCGAGCTGACGCCAGCGTGGCGGGACGCGTTCAGCACGGCGTATCGTCACCTCCAGGGCAGCCGCGTCAAGGTACTGCTGGCCACGTACTTCGGTCAGTTGCTGGAGAACCTGTCGCTGGCGGCCAGCCTGCCGGTGGCGGGCCTGCACCTCGATGCGATCAACGGCCGCGACGACGTGGCGCCGCTGCTGGAGATCCTGCCGGCCGACCGCGTGGTGTCGCTCGGGATCATCAACGGGCGCAACATCTGGAAGACCGATCTGACGGCCGTGCTCGACTGGCTGGAGCCGCTGGCCGCGCGCCTGGGCGATCGCCTGTGGATCGCGCCATCCTGTTCCCTGCTGCACGTGCCCGTGGATCTCGACAGCGAGCAGGCGCTGGACGCCGAGATCCGGTCATGGCTCGCCTTCGCCCTTCAGAAGCTCGACGAACTGACAGTTCTCGCGACGGCCCTGCGCGATGGCCGCGAGGCCGTGCAGGACGCGCTGGCCGCTAACCACGCGGCGCTGTCGGCCCGCCGTACGTCGTCGCGCGTGACCAACCCGGCGGTTCAGGCCGCCATCCGCGCGATCACCACCGACATGGGCCGTCGCCGGAGCGCCTATGCGCAACGGGCGGCGACGCAGGCCGCGCGCCTGCAACTGCCGCGGTACCCGACCACCACCATCGGATCGTTCCCGCAGACGACGGACATCCGCGTGGCGCGCAGCGAGTTCAAGGCCGGCCGCCTCGACGAGGCCGCCTACACGTCTGCGATGCAGGCCGCCATCGCGCATGCGGTGCGCGAGCAGGAGGCGCTCGGACTCGACGTCCTCGTCCACGGCGAGGCCGAACGCAACGACATGGTCGAGTACTTCGGCGAACAGCTCGACGGCTACGCGTTCAGCCAGTTCGGCTGGGTCCAGTCCTACGGATCGCGCTGCGTGAAGCCGCCGATCCTGTTCGGCGACATCAGCCGTCCGCACCCGATGACGGTGGACTGGATCACCTACGCGCAGTCGCTGACGACGAAGCCGATGAAGGGCATGCTCACCGGGCCGGTCACCATCCTGAGCTGGTCGTTCGTCCGCGACGACCAGCCGCGGTCGGCCACGTGTCGACAGCTCGCGCTCGCGATTCGCCAGGAGGTGATCGATCTCGAGCAGGCCGGCATCCGCGTGATTCAGATCGACGAGGCGGCGCTCCGCGAGGGCCTGCCCCTGCGCCGATCGCAGTGGCAGGCGTATCTGGACTGGGCCGTCGAGTGCTTCCGCATCACGGCCAACGGCGTGCGCGACGAGACGCAGATCCACACGCACATGTGCTATTCGGAGTTCAACGACATCATCGCGTCGATCGCGGAGATGGACGCCGACGTCATCACGATCGAGACCTCCCGATCGGACATGGAACTGCTCGACGCCTTCGACAGTTTCAGGTATCCCAACGAGATCGGGCCAGGGGTGTACGACATCCACTCGCCCAACATCCCCACCGAAGCGCACATCGTCCAGCTGATGCGGAAGGCGGCCGAGCGCATCCCGGCCGAGCGGCTGTGGGTGAACCCGGACTGCGGGCTGAAGACCCGCCAGTGGGCCGAGGTGATTCCGGCGCTGACCCACATGGTGGCCGCCGCGAAGGCGCTGCGCGGCGATGCGGCCTGATGACTGACTCACCGGTGTCGTCCGACGCTGCTCGCAATCGGCCGGGCCTGTCCGGGGAATGCGCGTGAGACCCGGAACGATTCACATCAGCCGGCTGGTGATCGAGACCACGCTCGGCGCAACGGCCGCCGAGCGGGCCGCGCCGCAACAGGTCGAGATCGCCATCACGATGGATGTCGATCTCGCGCCGGCCGCGACCACCGATCGGCTCGCTGACACGATTGACTACACGACCGTCAGGGATCGCGTACTGGCGGTCGTCGCGGGCGCCTCCCACCACCTGCTGGAGTCCCTGGCCGTCGTCGTGCTGAATGCGGTGATCGACGACGCGCGTGTCCTCGGCGCGCGGGTGTGCGTCACGAAGCCACGGGCGATGCGTCTGGCCGATGCCGTGTCGGTATCGGTGTCGTGGCAGCGGACGCCGACAGCCCCCTGACCGCGCGCGACAGGCGACGCCAGCAACTCAGGAGCCTGCGTTTTCCAGCAGGCTCCTGACCGACTAGCCCCGCGCGGCCGATGCGATCAGGGCCGGCGTGCGGCACCCGTTCGCGCGGAACGGCTGGATACGGTGATCGTTCACGCCGAGCGTCGTCAGTTCCGCGGTCAGGCGCGCGATGGCCTCCTGATCCAGCAACGCGGGGTGCACGGTCGTCCGCAGATCGCGAGCCACGCCGCTGGCGAGCAGATGGGCGAGGCTCGCGCGCGCTTTCGCGCCGTCATCTCGAACAGCCGATCGGCGTTCTCGCTGTCCCACGGAAAGTCAGGCGTGATGTTGTAGGTCGGGATCGGGAACGTGAAGACACGTCCCTTCGCGTCGCCGGCCGTCATCACGTCGATGTACGCGCGATTGATCTGGTCCATCTCGGCCTGGAGGTCACCGTACGTGAACTCCATCGACTCGCCACCGATGACCGGCACCTGATCGCGCAGATCCTCCGGACAGACTCAGTCGAACGTGAGATTGGTGAACGGCGTCTGCGTGCCCCAGCGCGAGGGCACGTTGAGGTTGTAGATGAGCTCCTGGATCGCCTGGCGCACCTCGCGATCGCCCAGCCGATCCTTGCGGACGAACGGCGCCATGTAGGTGTCGAACGAGCTGAACGCCTGCGCGCCCGCCCACTCGTTCTGCATCGTGCCGAGGAAGTTCACGATCTGGCCCACCGCACTCGACAGGTGCTTCGGCGGACCGGCTTCGACCTTGCCCGGCACACCGTTGAGTCCCTCGGTCAGCAGCGTGCGCAGCGACCACCCCGCACAATAGCCGGCCAGCATGTCGAGATCGTGGATGTGGAGATCCCCCTCGCTGAGCGCGAGGCCAATGGCCGGCGGATAGACGTGCGACAGCCAGTAGTTGGCCACGACCTCGCCCGACAGGTTGAGGATCAGGCCGCCGAGCGAATACCCCTGGTTGGCGTTGGCGTTGATCCGCCAGTCGCGACGTTCGAGGTATTCGTCGATGGACGCCCGCACGTCGACCGTGACACCGGGGAGGGACGCCGCCGGTGATTCGGCGGCGGGGACGGAACCGGGAGAAGGACACGCTGACATCGGCACCCCGCGCTGGCAACAGCAGGGGCCGGACAGACAGACGCAGAGACGGACCGGCATCCGGACGACGGACACGAGCCGTGCTGCGCGCTACCGGGGCACCCCGCCCGAAAACGTTCGTGCAGTCACGGCAGGTCTCCTGGCTCGCGGGTCTTCGCGGTTCCGTCCGGTCTTCCCGGGGCCTGTCGGTCCCAGTGACTTGATGTGGACGAACGCTCGCCGCTCACAGTTGCGGGGGCAGCGCCGGTTTGGCTGTGTGCGCACCGGCTTCCCTCTTAGCCCTTGATATTGTGTATCAGAGGACCGTGACTACTACATTTAGTGCCACGTAGACTTCTCGTGTCAAGCCATGGTGCCAGGCAGGGGTGTCCGGCGACGTCACGTGACGGCGAGCGCCAGGCCGATCGTGACGAGCCGCGGGCCGCCCATCGGGAGAGTCAGCCCCCTGCCGCCGTGTCCGTCGCCCGCGATCAGTAGTCGTATCGCAGGCCGAGATAGACGTTGCGGCCCTGTCCCGGATAGGTCCAGTACATCTCGTTGGCCCCATCGAACAGGTTGTTGACGTCGAGCCGCACGCTCAATTTGTTGTGCCCGGCCGCGAGCGCGACGATCGCCTTGTCGAGGCTCAGGTTGACCACCGTCCCCGTGGGCCGGTGGATGTACGGGGCCGAGAACACCGTGACGTAGTCGACAACGCTCCAGTCCTGCGTCAGCAGATCTCCGTAGTAGGCGGCGTTGAGCCGGGCCGAGAACTTCAGGCGCGGATCCGTGTACTTGATGCCGTAACTGACCATCCATTCGGGCGTGTTCGGCAGCGTGTCGTCGGGTTGCCCCTCGAAGAGGATGAACTGCGACGCATCGCGATTCTTCCGCGTCTGCAGCCAGGTGAAGGTGGCGTAGGGCGCAACGCTGATCGATCGGCCCAGGGCCCGCGCCACGTCCGCGCTCAGCGTGCCCTCGAGCCCCGCGAGCGTCGAGGCCTTCAGGTTCTGGTACTGGTAGCAGCCGAAGCCGCCCGAGCAGTCGCCCGACGCGGAGAGGCCCGTGATCTTGTTGTTCCAATCAGCGTGGAACCAGGTCAGGCCAACATTGACGAAGCTCGCGTCGACGTCCGCCCCGAACTCGAACGTCTTGCTGTTCTCGGGCTGGAGATCGAGATTGGCCAGGTAGTACACCGCGCCGTCACCGGCCACCTGCTGCGGTGACGGCACCTTGAAGCCCTCGGCGTAGTTGGCGCGCAGCTTGAGCCACGCCTGCGGCAGGAACGCCGCGCCGACCGAGCCGCCCAGGTGCGTATCCTTCGCGCTCGCGATGACCGGGCTTTCGTTCGCATACGCGTCGAAGCGGAGGCCGGCAGACAGCACCAACTGATCGGCCAGCAGGCGCAGGCGCCCGGTGCCGTACAGGCCGGTATCCGTCATCGACCACTCCGACGGATCGGAGGCGTACGTGTAATTGTCGACCCCGAACGAGGCCGAAAAGCGCTCGTGCGCGTACCCGCCCTGCGCGTTGAAGAACCGCGTGTCGAGGTTGTTCGCGTAGGGCCGCTGATCATAGTTGCCGAAGGCGTAGCTCGCCGCCCAGTCCCAGGTCTGGTCCGACGACCGGCCCGTGTAGCCGATGGCGGTGTTATCGGTGCTCGTCCGGTAGTCCGTGTACGGCGTGTCTGGCGTGTTCGCGCTGGCCGGCCGGATGCCGCTGCTCGACAGCCGGGACGCGATATCGCCACGCGTATACGTGAGGCTGGCGCGGTGGTCCGGATCGAATGAATAGCCGGCATCGACGCTGACGTTCGTGTTGTGGTCGATGCTCGTGTGGTACCAGCGCTCGCCGCCCGACGCCGTCAAATCGTTGCGCCCGTAGTTCGACACGCCCAGCGCCACGTCCAGTCCCCGGGTCGACCCGCTGACGGCGAGTTGCTGCCGCGCCAGACCGTCGCCGCCGCCGCCGACCTCGAACGACACGTCCGGCACCGCCGTTCCGCGCTTCGTGATGATGTTGATGACGCCGCCCATCGCCGACGATCCGTACTGCACGGCCGACGGTCCGCGGATGATCTCGACGCGCTCGACGTTCGTCAGCCCGAGGAGCGTGACGTTGGCATTGCCCGTTCGTCGCCCGTTCACCAGGATCAGCACGGTGTTCGTGTGCTCGGGCGGACCCGAGAGCTGGCCGAAGCCGCGAATCTGCACGCCGGCCAGGTCGCCGGACGGGGCCGAGTTGAATCCCTGCTCGACGAGCAGATCGATCACGGTCTTCGCCGTCGAGAGCGCGATGTCCGCCTGATCGATGACGGTGACGTTGCTGGTGATTTCGCGCGTCGGTGTCTGCTCGCGTGTGGCGGTGACAACGACGGTATCGAAGATTCTCGGCGGGCTGTCCGGATCCGCATTCCCCTGGCCTCCCTGCGGAGCCTGCGGCCCCGCGGCCTGAAGGGGTGCGACGCCGTACGCGACGAGCACGAAGATGACGGATACCAGTGCGAGTGCCGCACTGACGGAGAGATCCCTCGAACGGGAACGGGTACGAGCCACGAGCCAGGCCTCCGCGGGCAGCGGCAGACATCCGCGAGGCTCAGGCTGCGCTGGGTGACGGCTCGACGCCGGGCAGGCCAGGACAGGCTTTCCGATCCCCGCAGAAAGACGACCGCGAAAAACTCTGGGTAGGTCTCCTGGCTTGGAAGGAGGTGCACACGTCGTGTGCACCAGCGGCTCCACCTTCCCCGACCGCACGGTCGAGTGGTGACATCGAAGCCGCATGCCCTCGCTCACAGTGGCGGGACCGCGCCGGACTCACACCGGTCTTCCCTGTTATGCCCTGACGGGCACCCAAAGAGGAGCGGTCATCCTACCACGGCGACGACGGGCGGCTCACGGGCGCTTGGCCATCCAGCGCCGCCGCTTGAACGCGACGCGATCGAGCCACGAGATGGGCCAGCGCGGCTGCGGGCTGAGCGCACGCGCCGCGGCATTGGTGGCGCGAACCCCGTCGATCAGGAGCGGTGTCGGCCGCTTGTAGGTCCCGAACACCATGTCGGCGAGCGGAATGCCGAAGAAGCCGGCCACGTTCAGGTTGCAGCGGTAGTTGGCGTGATGGGCCAGGTGGAATCCGTAAAGCCAGTTCCACAGGCGGCCGGTCAGGCGACGCGCGAGACGCGGCTGCCAGTACGTGTCGTACGGCTGGTGGTGCATCGCGTGCATCGTCTCGTACAGGAAGTGGGCAATGGCGATGGCCGCGTACCCGCTGATCAGGATCGGCACCCACGGGAACGAGAACGCGATGGACGCGAAGAACGGCGTGAAGAACGCAAAGAACGGGATCAGGGCCCACGACGGAAACGTCGATTGATCGTCGTGCTCGTGATCGGTGATCGGATACGCGCTCCGGACGATGCCGTGCTGGTCGAAACGGATCGAGGTCAGCTTGTGATGGGTGAGGTGGCTCGTGCACAGGCTGCGGAGGAACCGCACGGTCTCGAGGTGCAGCAGGTACCGATGGAAGAGGTATTCGCCGAAGCACATCACGAGGCTGCAGACGAGGCCCGTGACGACCATGGCGCCGACGCCGGCCGCCACGTGCTGATCCCACGTCGGCCTGAACGCGTAGCGGACGAAGAGCAGCACGACTGCCAGTTGGACCGCAACGAAGAGGCCGAAGTAGAGCGGCGCCCACCGGGTGGCGGTGCGGTTCTCGTACGCAAGGAAGTTGAGCGATCGGAAGTTGGACGGCGGATGCGCCGGCTGCGGTGGCTCCGGCGACGCCGAGGCCTGCTCCGGAACGTCAGCCGCGGCGTGAGTTGTCCGCTGGTCGAGCGAATCGTGGGCCTGGAACGCGCTGAGCTGGGGACCGAGGCCGTCGTGATCTCGAGACATGTACGGGTTCCGTTCGGGGTAATCGATCCAGAAGCCGCCAGGTTCTGACCGGCGACAGCAGACACACCAAGGCCGTCGAGCCACCCGCGGCCCGCAGCATCAGGTTCGGATGCCACCGTGGTCATCACTATCTGCGCCGGGCCCGACAGTGTCAAGCACGACGCGTCGCGAGCGCAGTGACCACCGGCTCGCGGTGCCCGACTGCTGGCCGTCCCCGTGCGACTGCCGGTTGAAAAGCTGTGCTTCCGGATCCGGGCGCGGATCGACGCTGCAGGGATGACTGCTACCGACACGCGTCTGCCCGTGACCGTACTCTCCGGCTTCCTCGGCGCCGGCAAGACCACGCTGCTCAATCACGTCCTGCGCAACCGCGACGGCCTCCGCGTGGCCGTCATCGTCAACGACATGAGCGACGTGAACATCGACGCGGCGCTCGTCGCCCGCGGCGACGCCGCGCTCAACCGCGTCGACGAACGGCTCGTCGAGATGTCGAACGGCTGCATCTGCTGCACGTTGCGCGAGGATCTGCTCGTCGAAGTCGCGAGGCTCGCGCGTGAGGGGCGCTTCGACTACCTGTTGATCGAGTCGACGGGCATCTCCGAGCCGCTGCCCGTGGCCGAGAGGAGTACGGCATCGCGAGCTTCGTCTACCGCGCGCGTCGACCGTTCCACCCCGAACGGCTGGCCGGGTTCCTCGAGGACGACTGGCACGGCGTGCTGCGCTCGAAAGGCTTCTTCTGGCTGGCGAGCCGGCCCGAGATCGTCGGTGAATGGTCGCAGGCCGGTGGGGCGTGCAGTCATGAGCCGATTGGCGTGTGGTGGGCCGATCTCGATCGCGCCGACTGGCCGGACGATCCGGACACCCGCGCGGAGATCGAGAAGACGTGGGATGCGGCCACGGGCGATCGCCGCCAGGAGATCGTCTTCATCGGCCAGCGCATGGATCGGCCCGCACTCTCGGCCGCGCTCGACGCCTGCCTGCTCACCGACGCGGAAATGGCCCTGGGCCCGACGCTCTGGATCCGCTTTCCCGATCCGCTGCCGGCCTGGGACGTGGTCGATGTCGAGACCGACGACGCCAGACACGGGCCGATCGTCGTCCTGTGATGCGACGACGGCCGCGATCGAACCGTCGTGTCTACGGCCGAGGATGGGTGGCCGAGCGCGGGGTGCCTTGTACGGCGGGATCGAGCAACCACAGCGACATCAGCTACTCCCAGCTCCCGTACAGCGGATTCGGCAGCACGAAGAAACGCGCGCCGAAGTCCGCGTACGCCGCGGCGCCCTGCTGACGGATCGCCTGCGACAGCCCCGGGAAGTCCTGGATGTTGTCGCCGACCCAGGCCAGGACCTCGAGCGGACCCGACGCTCCGGGCCACGTCCCCGCGGCCACGGCCTCGAACCGCGGATTCTTGTCCGAGGGCCCGTCGTCGGGCTGGCACAACACGACGTCGTAGGCGAGCGCACGACGGTCGAGCACCGCCCGGGTATCGTCACACGCGGTCTCGAGGCGGTTCGTCACGATCGCAATCCGGCCGCCGAGTGCACGCACCCGATCGAGAAACGCCTGCGCGCCGGGCAGCGGCACCGCGTCACGCTGCTGCACCCACGCGCGCCAGCTTGCCGGCGTATGGGCCTGTCCGGTCCGCACGAGATCCCGCTGATAGGCCAGGTTCGAGATGACCGTCTCGTCCGCATCCAGAATCACGGCCCAGGTTCCAGCAGCCCGGCCACGCGCGGCCGTTTCCACCGCCCGGGTGGCCTGGCCATAGGTCTGCCGCACGAGCGCCTGATACTCCGCCGCGCGATCGACCCAGGCGATGGCGGTCGAGACGTCGAGCGTCGAGGCCACGGGCGTGGCCGGACGCACGGGCGCGGAGGCGCACGCCGCGGCGGTGGCAAGGACGGCAGTGACGAGAACGGATCGTCCGACGAGTCTCATGACGCGCACGATACTACGACGCGCTGACAGTCCGCACCGCGTCCAGAATCGCGCGCTCGAGCCGATCGCCGATGCTGTCCCAGACTGCGGCCAGTCCGCCGCCCGACACGATGACGCCTTTGAATTGTTCGACGCACTGCCGACGCCACGCCGCACCGGCGTGCTCGAGGACCCAGGCTTCGTATGACGCAATCCATCGGAACATCGTCAACGCCGACCACCACGCGGGCGTGATCTTCGCGGCGTCGTGCGGTGGCAGGTCGGCCGGCGACCAGACCGATCGCAGCGCGGTCGCATCGAGGATCAGACGAGGCTCCGGCTCGTACCGGAACATCAGCACCGGCAGCCCGCGAGCCGGCACGACGGCCAGGCCGAATCCCCACAACGCCGCCCAGGCTCCCTCACCGAGGTCGACGTGATACGCCGTGGATCGCCGGCGATCGCCGCCGGGCGGACGGACCCGCGCCGCGCCGTGGCGCATCAGCAGATTGCCGCGCGGACGCCGCACGTCGCAGCCCCAACACCAGCACTGCTGGTTCATCACGTCGCGCAACTCGCGCCGCAGCCCTGCGGGCACGACGAACGCGCGCCGCACGGGATCGATTTCCGCAGGTCCGCGTGCGGGCCTGGCAGCGTCCAACCGCTGGGACGTCACAGACATGATCAATCCCGACGGGCCTATACGATCGTCCGCCGGAAGCCGCGTGCAGCCAGCAGCAGGCACACGCCGGCCGGCACGACGAGCCCCGCCAGCGACGCGAACGTTGCGGGCAGGCGCGACCCGCGCGCATAGATCGCTTCGGCCGCGAGCGGCAGCACCAGGCGCACAGCGCGCGCATCGCCCACGGCCAGCGTCAGCGCGATGGGTTGCGTCGTGCCGAAGCCGGGGGCGGTCGCTGTCGCCGTGTACGCGGCCGGCGGCAGTTGCGCCAGCATGGCGACGCCGTCGTTGCCCGCGACGGCGTCGCGCGACTGGGCGGTGCCGGCGTTGGTCAGCACCACGACCGCGCCAGCAACGGCGCGGTTCTGCAAATCGACGACCGTGGCCTGAACCGTTGCAGAGGACGCCTGCGCGAATGACGATGCGGGCTGGGCCATCGCCACGAGCGCGACGATCACGAGACACGAGAGGAGCGGACGAACAAGACGCAACATCGGGAGACTCCGGATCGGAAAAACGTCCCACCGTAGTTCGGGCCGCACAGAGCGACGAGCGCTCTCCAATCGATGGGCTGTGACGGCCGATCGGTGGACCGCTATCGGTCGCGAGCGGGCATCACTGACGCGCGCACTCGGGCGCCGGCCGACGCGCAGACGATCGACAACGCGCGGATGCACCTTGCAATCCGGACGTCGCCGGTGGCAGACTCCGCGCAACGGACATCTCGCTCTGTCACGGACCTGCTCATGCGCCCGACGATCTGGTCATGTCTCGTGATTCTGGCTGTCGTTCGACCGGCCGTTGCTGCCGCGCAGACGCCGGCGGACGTGGCGCCCGCTGCCGAATCGCTCGTGCGGACGTCGTCGAGCCATGACCGCACCGGGTGGATCCGCGCGCTGTTCGGCGAGGTGGGGCGCGACCTGGCGCGGCTGCCGTCGAACGACACGCTGGCCACGCTCGGCCTGGCCAGCGCGATCGCCGTCGCTGTTCACCCGGCCGACAGGCCGCTGACGGAGGGCGCGGCGGGATCGCGCGCACTCGGCCGGGTCTTCACGGTCGGCGAGGTGGCCGGTGGCGGCTGGGCCCACACGGCCGGGGCGGTGGCCGTGTTCGCGGCGGGCACGGCGACAGATCACGGACGCGTGCGGGACGTGGGCATCGATCTCGTGCGCGCGCAGATTCTGACGGCCATCCTCACGCAGGGCATCAAGCTGCCGGTGAATCGTACGCGGCCCGACCGCACGCGTTTCTCGTTCCCGTCAGGACACTCGTCCGGATCGTTCGCCACGGCGACGGTGCTGGCGCGCCACTTTGGCTGGAAGGCCGGACTGCCGGCCTATGGATTCGCCGCGTACGTGGGCGCGTCGCGCCTGCAGGAGAACCGGCACTTCGCGAGTGACGTCATCTTCGGCGCCGCCATCGGCATCGTCACCGGCCGCACCGTGACGATCGGCCACGGCGATCACCGGTTCGTCCTCGCGCCTGCCGTTGTGCCTGGCGGCGTCGGGGTGACGGTCGCGCTGGCGAGATAGACGAAACAGCCGCTCACTGTCGCGCATCCGACTGACTCAGAAGTGAGAACTTCTCACTTCCCACTTCTCGGTTCCCACTTCTCACTTATCCGAACGTCGAACTTCTGACTTCAAACTTCTAAGAGCGCGTTTCAAGACTCCGTCCTTCGCACCCTGGCGCCCCGCAGGGGCTGAAGCCCCTGCGCTCCATGGGAGAGTCTTGAAACGCACTCTAACTTCCACCCCGCGCTTTCCACACATTCGACGGCCGCACCTCTCCTGTGCCGTTGTCGAACCACTCGCGGACGAGATCGAGGACGCCCTCGGCCGAGTCGCCGCGGATGTGGCGCGTACGGCGGGCCTGGTAGTCGGTGAAGACCGGCTCCGCGCGCTCGCGCAGCTGCCGGTCCTCGTCGACTGTCACGTGACCTTTGGGCACGGCATAGACGAAGTAATTGGTCCCCCGGATCGTCGGCAACGAGATGAAGTCGCGCTCGACGAATGCCCCGGTCTCCGCCTGCGTGTCGGCAGCCTCGACGAAGAAGTCGACAGCGTGATCGGGATAGCCGAACAGCAGGCCATACCCTCGGAAGCGCGCCGACGTCCGGTCGTACTCCACGGCCATCATCACTTCCATGGGATCGGACGAGGACGAGAGACCGTACCGGCCGAAGAAGGCCGCGCGTTCGTCGAGAACACGGCGAAGAGCCGCGTGATTGACGACCATGGCCTCCAGCGGACGCGTGCCGTCGTACACGGCCGCGAAGTGATGTAGGTGCGCGGAGATTTCGCCGCCGCACGTCCAGACGCGAAGGATCTGGCGCAGCTCCTCCGCGTCGGCAAGATCCGGATCGTCGACACGCACGCGCGCCGATGCCACGCCGCTGCTCATGGGCTTGATGTCGGTCGCGATCGAGTAGAGCGCCTCGCCATCGAGCGCGCGCAAGAGCATGGTCTCCGCGCGGGCCCGCAGTGCCGGTGCAAGCGTCTCGAAGGGAAAGCACGCGGCTGCGTCGGCACGCGCCGCGACCTGCGCGGCTGGTACAGGCGTGGTGGTCGACAGCAGCGCGCCGGCAAGGACGCCGGCGGCTGCCAGGACGCGGGTGAATCGCTGCAAGCGCATCGGACTCGTCCCTCCGCCTCAGAACCCGAGCCGCAGTGACACCTGCAGCGACCGCGCGCGGCCGACCTGATAGAGCTGGTTCAGGCCCGATCCGCTGCTCGTCCCGCCAAGCTGACTGACAGCCGTCGACGTCGAACGTCCGAACGTCGACGACGTCGGATTGAAGCTGCCGCCCGGGTCCGCAAAGTTCGTCGTGTTGAGCACGTTGAACGCGTCGATGCGCAGCGTCAGATCCACCGGTCCGGTCAGATCCACGCGTCGCCGCAGCGACAGGTCGAGTTGCCGCAACGGAAAGCCGCGAATGCTGTTGCGCGCGAGCGTGCCCTGTCGTCCCACCGTCGGTACGGCGAACGCATCGGGATTCAGCCGTCGTCCACCCGGCGCCGAATCATCGTCAATCCAGAACGGTTGGCCGGCCACGACGTCCACGCGCCGGCTGCTCGCAATGTTCAACGGATCGACGGTGGTCGTGATCACCGTGATCGGCATGCCCGATCGGTACCGTCCGATCAGGTCGAGTCCCCATCCTCCAAGCAATGTCCGGCCCACACCGGCCGCGGGCGAGGGCAGGTTCCACGTCACCGATCCCACCACGGCGTGGCGCACGTCGAAGTCACTCGGTCCCCAGTCGGCCTCCTGATCGATCAAGAATCCAGGTACGCCACCCGACGGCAGACTCGACACGGTCTCGTCCGAGATGTCGTCCATCGATCGGCCGAGCGTGTAGCTGACGAGCGCCTGCACGCCCCTGTGCAGCCGTCGCTGATACTGCACCTGCAGGGCGTGGTAGCTTGCGCTCGATTCGTTGCGGACGAGGCTGACCGTCGCCGTGTTCGCGAACAGCGCGGGGTTCAACTCGACGACCGCGGGCGTGCCGAGCGCCGCGTTCGCGGCCTGGTTCCTGAGGATTTCCGTCTTCAGCAGCCGGCGGCCCGCGCTGCCGATGTATCCGACGGTCACCGCGTCGCGCGCGCCGATCGCCATCTCCATGCTCGCGTTCCAGTGGTGCGTGTACGGCAGCGCCAGATCGCGGGCCGCCACGTTGAATGACGACGTGAACGGCGGCGCCTCGTTGAACGGCGCGGGCGTGAGCACCGCGTCGGACAGCGGCAACGTGCCGGGTGTCGGGACACTTCGCGTGGAGTTGTAGGGGAAGCTCGTGTACCCGCGCAGCGCCGGTCCCGATCCGAGGTCGTAGTAGACGCCCCATCCGCCGCGCAGCACCACGTCGCGCCTCTCGGACAGCAGATAGGCCACGCCCACGCGCGGCGCCACGTTGCCCCGCGTGGTCTCGTAGAACCGCGTGCCTTGCGACGCCAGCGTCATCGTCAGCGGATCGTCGAGGCCATCGAACGTGTACGGCAGCAGCGGATCGCCCGACGGCGGCGGATTCAGCTCGTACCGCGCGCCATAGGTGAGCGTGAGCCGGGGCGTGGCGCGCCACACGTCCTGCAGGAACAGCGACACGTTCTGCACGCGGAAGCGCGTTTCCGGCGCGAACGCCTGCATGCTGACGTTCACCGGTATGCCGGTGGCGAGCGCCTCCTCGACGCTGCGGAAGACATACGCGAAGCTGTAGGGACTGAAATCCGATCCCGGGTGCAGCCGCCGCCAGTCGAACCCGGCCTTCAATTCGTGCGCGCCCGCAACGACCGTGGTCGTGTGCACCAGGTTCCACTGCGCCTGCGAATTGCCGAGGCTCTTGCCGATCGTGAAATTCGCCGCCGACCGGCCGGGCTGAAACGGCATGGCCTGCGTCAGCTGCAGGTTCACGCGCGACGACGCGCGGCTGGCAAACAAGGGGTAGAGCACGTCGAGATCGGGAATGATGGCGCCGTCGATCGGCAGGACGTTGAACTCGAACAGTCCGCGCGATCGGCTGTAGTTCAGCCGCGTGTCGTGCGCGACGCGCGGTCCCGGTGTCCATGTCGATCCCACGGTCGTCGTGGTCGTCGTCAGTTCGAACGCATTCTGGCCATTGGCAAAGGACCGCTGACTGTTGCTCGATGGCGCGTGGTTCGCGCGGCCGAACAGGCGCCAGGCCGTGCCGCCACGGTGGTCGAGCCGCAGGCTGGTCGCGTCGAACCTCGACGGCGACGACACGGCCAGACGGTATCGATCCATCAGCACGGGATCGCCGGGCTCGGCCGGGGCGTTGGGCAGCGGGAACGCGTTGAAGAGATCGCGGACGATACCCGTGGCCTGCTGACGCGCCGCGACGCTGGGCACCACGGCATACGTCACGTCCTGCGGCTGCGTGAGCCGCAGCCCTTCGTACGAAAGGAAGAAGAACGACCGGCCGCGCCCGTCGTACCCGGGCGTCCTGATCGGCCCGCCGATCACGCCGCCGAACTGCTGCTGGCGCAGCTTCAGCTTCTCGATCCCGTCGCGCCTGTTGAACCAGTCGTTCTCGTCGAGCGCGTCGTGCCTGACATAGTCGAACAGCGCCCCGCTCAGCCTGTTGGTGCCCGATCGCGTGACGAGTGATACCTGCCCGCCCGGCGTGCGGCCGAACTCCGGCGCGTAGCTCGAGGTCTGCACCTTGAACTCCTCGAGCGCGTCGACCGACACGAGCGCATTCGTGCCGCCCGACACCGTCAGCGCGGGCAGCGACCCGGCCGCCTGCTGTGCGAACTGCGCGTTGACGCTCGTCCCGACGTTCGCGCCGACACCGTCCACCGTGAAGTAGTTCGCGTTCGTGCGCTGGCCAGCCACGGAGAACTGCCCCGTCGACGTGATCGACGGCCGCGCCAGCGTGACGCCTGGCGTGATCTCGAGCAGCGTCTGGAAGCTGCGGCCATTGAGCGGCAGGTTCTCGACGAATTGCCGATCCACGACCGTCCCCACGGCAGGCGACAGCCGATCGACCAGCGTCGCCGTGCCTTCCACCGTGACCGCCTCGGCCACGCCCGCGGGCCTGACAACCACGTCCACGATCGATCGCGTCTCGACGTTGACGATCACCCTCTCGCGAACGGGGGCGCGGAAGCCCGCCATCGTCGTCGACACGCGATAGGCGCCGGGCGGCAGGCTGACGATCGCGTAGTAGCCGGACGTGGTGGTGACCGCGCGGGACGCGACGCCTGTCGCGTCGTGCTCGGCCGTCATCGTGGCGCCGGGTACAGGAGCGCCGGTCGGGTCGGTCACACGACCGGCAATCACGCCGGTCCCCTGGCCCGCGGCCGTCGCCGGCGTGCAGAGGACCAGAGCGGTCAGGATGGTCGTGAGGGTGTGGATGAACGTCTTCGATCGTCTCGTGGTCACTCTCGTCGTGCCTCCAGAAAGGAGGCATCGTCCGCGAGACCACGCGTACGATGGCGGAGTTTTCAATGAATGGACGCGCGTCGCGGACGAACGGGCCACACGCCACCGCGCAGCAACTTCTTACTTCCCACTTCTGGCTTCCGGCTTCCGCGCTTGTCTTATCCGCGCATGTGATCGAGATAGATGCGCTCGAGCTCGGCGTGGCCGACTTCGCCGGTCGCCATCTCGGCCACCAGGCGGCCATCCTTCATGATGCCGACGCGCGTGCCTGATTCCTTCGCGCGGAACAGATCGTGGGTGGCCATCAGCACCGCGACCCCCTGGCCGCTGAGCTTGCCGATCAGGTGCGAGAACTCGTTGGATGCGCGGGGATCGAGACCCGACGTCGGTTCGTCGAGCAGCAGTGCCTTGGCCTTCTTCGCGAGTGCAATCGCAATCCCGACCTTCTGCCGCATCCCCTTCGAGTACGTGCCGACGCGTCGCACGGCCGCCTCGCGCGCCAGACCGACCTCGTCGAAGAACGCGAGCAGCTCCTCGCGGCTGTACCCATCCTGGCCGGCGAGCGCGTTGAAGCATTCGAGGTTCTCGAGCCCCGTCAGGTTCGGATAGAGCATCACCTGTTCGGGAATGTCGGCCACGTACTTCTTCGTCTCGAGCGGATGTGTCGTCACATCGAGACCGTTGATGGCCGCAGTCCCCGACGTCGGCTCGACGAAATCGAGGAACAGGTTGATCGTCGTCGTCTTGCCCGCGCCGTTGGCGCCGAGCAGGCAATAGACGTCGCCGGGCGCAATCGAGAGGTCGAGATCGGTCAGGGCCTGATGGGAGCCGTAGCGCTTCGTGAGATGGGATGCCTGCAACATGACGATTACCTCGCGCACGAGTAGCGGCGCATGGAGTGGACGAAGATGCCGCCGAGGACGCACGCGCCCGCGGCCAGGACGGCCAGTGCCGGACACGCGCGGCGCGCGACGTCGCCGGCCGACTCGTCGACGAACGTGAAGACCGGCACGGCAGCGATCGATTCGACTGGCTGCCGCGCCACGGCGAGGACGGTGAAGTGTTCGCGCCACGCGTCGTGGAATGCGGTCACCTGCGTCGTGAACGTCTCGTAGCGCACGGCGCCCGTGCCGGTCACGTCGTCGAGCACGCCGCGCAACAGCAGCGCCGGGGACAGGAATCGCAGGCGGGCGGCGAGGAGGCGCTGGTGCGTGGCCTGCGCGTCGAACGTCTCGGCGACCGGCCGAACCAGGCGCTGCACCTCGTCGGCCACGGCGGCCCGAATCGCGGCCGCGTCGGCCACGTGCTGCCCGCCGTCGGGGAGCAGGTCGGGGTGCGCCTCGAAGTACTGCGCGAGCAGCGTGCTGCCGCGCGCCGACGCCTCGTCGGACGCCTCGCGCATCACCTGCACCATCTGCACGCGCGACGGCATCGGGTAGAGCGCGCCGGTCACGACGTTCACCGCAGCCGGCACGATCACGACGAGCACCAGCCAGGCGCCGCCGGCGGCCAGCGCCGTGGTCGCGCCGCTCGCGCCTCGGGCGGCAATCGCCATCGCCACCGCAAACCAAAATGCACCGTAGAGCCCCGTCGCCAGCGTCCAGATCCCGACGCGTGACCACGTGTCCATGGCGAACGGCACGCCCGCGGCGACCACGCCGACGAGCGCCGCCAGGAGCGTCACCCCGACGACAACGGCGAACCGCAGGCCGATCCGGAGGGTGACGATCGACGACACCGTCGTGGGCTGTGCGCCGATCAGCGAGATCGTGCCGCGCTCGCGGTCGGCGGCCAGCACGTTGAACGAGACCGCGAGGATGAACAGCGGTGATGTGCGAAATCCGTCCCGGCCAGTCCCATCGACAGCGCACGGACGGCCAGCGACGGCACGACGACCCCGGCCAGGCGCGTCACGGCGTTCTGCCGCTCGAACGTCTCGTGCAGTCGGCCGAAGTGCCGGTCATAGACGACGTTGGCGTGTTCCTCGCTCTCCTGGAGCGAGATGCCCGCAAATGCGAACGGCAGATCCGCGTCCGACGACACCCCGTGCGCCGCGTACGCCTCGCGTCGCCGTTGATCCAGCTGGCGATCGAGCGCCGTCCGATCGGCCAGGTCCTCGTCGATCGCCCGTTCGAACGCCACAGCCGAGGGGGTCGCGTACAGGCGCGCGGCCACCTCGGACGCCAGGCGCGGCGCCACGATCACCCAGCCCATCCAGATCGCGAGGAGCACGACGAGCGCCGTGCGCGTCGTGCGGGCCCACACCGAGACGACGAGCGCCAGCACCACCCACAACAGCGCCCACGCCAGGTATACGGCCATCAGGACGGCCGTTCGTCCCATGTCGTGGTCCCACACACGCGTCACGTGCGCCCACCGGATGGCCAGCCCGCCGGCGATGACCGCGGGCACGACCGCGACGGCCAGCACCGCGGACACGCCGGCGACCTTCCCCATCATCAGGCGCACGGGCGATACCCCCACGCTCAGCACCTGCCGCAGGGTTCCGGCTTCGCGCTCACCGGCCACGCTGCCGAAGGCCAGCATGATGACCACGAGCGGCAGCAGGGTCTGGAGGACGAACGCCCCCGTCAAGTCGCCGAACCGCTGGACGTCGGCGCGATCCGCTGCCGGCCGGAAGCGGAACTCGTTCTGCCTGTGCGCCTCGAGCCACGCCGCCACGCCGACGTACGGATCCACGCCCGGATCGACGGCCGCCAGCGGCGACTGCGGCCGGAACGCGTAGATCCCGTAGTGCGCGGCCGAGTGGGGGTTCTTCGCCGGCTGGTTCACCCACTGCTCGCGGGTGGCGCGCTGCGCCTCCGCATGCTCGGCGGCTACACGCGTCGCCTGCTGCCATCCGGCCGCCATGGCGGCCGCGGCCAGCAGCCACACGAGTGCGGTCACGACGCGCACGCGGCCGTCGCGCCAGGTCTCCCGCCATTCCTTCCGGGCGATCGTGCAGATCGTCGTCATGGCCTGTCCTCCAGGCCCGAGACGCTATCCGGGAGACGCGCACGGCACACCTCGTTCCCAACGAACGGTCGCCCCACGCCAACGAATGGGCGCCGGCCGATCGGCCTGCCGGCCCAATCGACCGCTCATTGGCCAGAACCGTCCATTCATGTGACAGGACAGCGGGTGGCGGACCCGGGCGGGCCATACTGGACGCCACGCGATGCCGACACAGGCCACGCCCGCGCTCCTGCACGTTGCCGGCTACGTCACCGGCGCCACGCTCTACGCGATGCTGCTCGTCCTGCTCGTGCGGGCGAAGGGCGACGACCGGCTCGCACGCGGCACAGCGCTCGCGGGCCTGGGCTGGAATGTGGGCGAACTGGCCGCGCAGGGTGCCCAGTTCGCCGGCGCACTCGCGCTGGCAGCCTGGGCCTCCGCGATCGCGTATGCGTCGCTCGGACTGCTCGCCGCCGTGGTCGTGCACTCGGTGTCGCGCGCGCGCGACGACAGCCCGACGATCCGGCAGCGGCTCGCGGCCTGTGCCGCGGGCATGGCGTACGCCTCGGCGGGCCTGGCGGGCCTCCTGCACCTGCGCGCGGCCGCGCGGGGCGCCCCGCTCCCGTCGGCCCCTGCGCTCGACGCCATCACGATCGGCCTGGCCATGGCCGCCGTCCCGCTCGTGATCGTCACCAGGCGCCAGGACCATGGCCGGCGCGCGCTGTGGATGAGCGCGCTCGCGGTCTTCGGCGTCTCGGCCCTGCACCTGGGCCGCTTCCACGGCGCCAACGAATCCTGGCTGGTCGAGCTCGTCGGGCACCACGCGTCGATCCCGCTGGCGTTCGCCATGCTCTATCGCGACTATCGCTTCGCGCTGGCGGACCTGTTCCTGAAGCGCGGGCTCACGCTGCTGGTGCTCGTGACCGTGGTGCTGGCCGGGTACGCGGCACTCGCGCCCGACGTCCAGCCGCAGAGCCCGGCGGCGATGGCGGTGCTCCTCGCCGCGTGGGTGGCCACGGCCTGGCTGTTCCCGACGCTGCGCAGACTCGTCGATCGCTTCGTCGATCGCGTCGTGCTCGGGCGCGTCAACTATGCCGACCTGATCGATCGCGTGACGGGCGCGATCCAGGAAGCCGACACGATCGACGCCGCTGTCGATCGGACCTGCCGCCTGCTGGCCCCGGCCCTGAGCGCCACATCGGTGTGCGTGAGGCCCGGCGACGACGCCCCGCCGCCGGGCGCGCACGTCGTCATCATCCCCACGGCCGACGCCCCGCACCTGCGGCTGGTCATCGGGCCGCTCACGGGCGGCCGCCGGCTGCTGTCCGACGATGTCGCGATGCTCGACGGCGCGGCGCGGCAGCTGGCGCGGCGGATCGACGCTTTCCGCATGACCGCCGAACGCTACGACCGCATGCTGCGCGAGCGGGAAATGGCGGCCCTGGCCACCGAAGCCGAACTGCGCGCCCTGCGCGCCCAGATCAACCCGCACTTCCTCTTCAATGCGCTGACGACCATCGGCTACCTGATCCAGGAGGCGCCGTCGCGCGCGAAGGACACGCTGCTGCAGCTCACGACGCTGCTGCGGGCCGTGCTGAAGTCGGACGGCGAGTTCACGTCGCTCGGTCGCGAGCGCGAGATCCTGGAGGCGTATCTGCGCATCGAACACGCACGGTTCGAAGACCGGCTCACGACCACGGTGGACATTCCCGCACACCTGCACGCGACGCGACTGCCCGCGCTGATCGTCCAGCCGCTGGTCGAGAACGCCGTCAAGCACGGCGTGGCGCCGTCGCGTGCGGGTGGCCACGTCTCGGTGACGGCCCGCATGGCCTCGATCGACGGCGCGCCGGGCCTGACGATCGAGGTCACGAACACGGGTGCCCCGCTCGGTGCGGCGCGCTCGACCGGCGGCGTCGGTCTGGACAACGTGGCGCGCCTGCTCGCCCACGCGTACGCCGGCGCCGCAACATTCTCGCTGGCGCGCGCCGAGGATGGCCGGACCGTGGCCACGCTGACATTGCCCATCACTGGCGCCGGCAGCAGACTGGCTCGCCGAGCCCCGACAGGAAGCGACCAATGACCCCCGCATCGCTGCGCATCGTCGTCGCCGACGATGAGGGCCCCGCGCGGCGCTTCCTGATCGATCTGCTCGGCCAGTGCGACGGCGTGACCGTCGTCGGGGAAGCCGGCAACGGGGACGATGCGCTGGCGCTCATCGGGAACGCACGGCCGGATCTCGCCCTGCTCGATCTGCAGATGCCCGGCGCGACGGGCCTGGAAGTGGCGCGGCAGATCCCGCCGGAGACCATGCCGTCGATCGCGTTCGTCACGGCGTACGACGAGTACGCCATCGACGCGTTCGAGCTCAACGCGATCGACTACCTGCTCAAGCCGGTGCAGATCGAGCGGCTGCGCACGACGATCGACCGCGCGCGGGCGCGACGGCGCACGCCGGCCGCGGACCAGGTGGCGGCCCTGGCGCGGGTGGCGGCCGCTGTCGACGGCAGCCGCGCGAACCGGGTGTATCTCGATCGGCTGCCGATCAGACGTCAGGACGACACGGTGCTGGTGCCCGTGCGGCTCATCGCGTCGGTGAGCGCCGACGGCGAGCTGCTGCACGTCACGACCACCACAGGCGAGCGGCACACGCTGACGCACAGGCTGCACGCGCTCGAGTCGCGCCTCGATCCGCGGCGGTTCGTACGTCTCAGCCGCGGCACGCTGGTCAACATCGACCTGATCACGCGCGTCAGCCCCATGCCGGGCGGCACGGCGCTGGTCAAGCTGACCACCGGCCAGGAGCTTCCCGTCAGCCGCATCCAGTTCCGGCTGCTGCGCGAAACCCTGTTACGGTTGTAGGGCGGCAGCGGGCAGCGGGCAGCGGGCGGCGCGGGGGCGTTCGGAGCCCTGGGGCTTCAGCCCCAGGGAAATTTCCCCGAGGCTGAAGCCTCGGGGCTCCGACAGAAGCCTCGGGGCTCCGGCGAAAATCCTCGGGATTTCGGCCTCAACCAACAACATATTGACTTCTGCCCCTGCGAAGGCGCTAGATATTGGGGTTCACGGTCCAGACCATCCAGGTCCGGCGAGAAGAGGGAATCCGGTGCGCCGCCCGCGGGCGGCAAGTCCGGAGCTGACTCCGCAACTGTAGGCGGCCAGTCCGTCCGCGCACCAGCGTCACTGGCGACCACGTCGCCGGGAAGACCAAGCGGCCAGGGCGTCGACCCGCAAGCCAGGAAACCTGCCGTGACAGTACGTGCTCGTTCTCGGGCGGGGATCCCCGAGGGCGCCCACAGCCGCGTGGCCACGGCCACCGGTGCGCTGTGGCGTCCTCGCGATTCGCGCCCGCGGACCGGAGGATGATCATGCCCGTTGCCTCGTCCACGGTGGCCCCAGACGCCACCATCCCCTCGTCACCCGCCGGGTCCGCGCCGTCGGCCGACCTGCGCGTCATCAAGCGCACGGGGACGATTACCGCGTGGGATCCCTCGAAGATCCGCGATGCGATCACGCGCGCGTTTCTGGCCGTCGAAGGCCCGCAGGCCGCCGGCTCGACGCGCATCCGCGATCTCGCCGATGCCCTGACGACGGCCGTCGCCGACGCGCTGACGCGCCGCGCCGATACCGGCCGCGCCCTGCACATCGAGGACATCCAGGACCAGGTCGAACTGGCCCTGATGCGCGCCGAACAGCAGAAGGTGGCGCGCGCCTACGTGCTCTATCGTGAGGAGCGCGCGCGGCTCCGGCGCCTGGCGGCCGAACCGCCGGCCGCCCCGGCCCTGTCCGTCACGCGCGACGACGGCACGCGGGTGCCGTTCGACGAAGGTGCGCTGCGCGATCGGATTGCGCGCGCGTGCGACGGGCTGCCCGGCGTGTCGGTCGACCGCATCCTGGCCGACACGAAGCGCGACCTCTACGACGGCATTCCCGAGCGTGAACTCGAGCTGGCGGCCACGCTCACCGCGCGGACGCTCATCGACGTCGATCCCGATCACACCTACGTCGCGGCCCGGCTGCTGCTCGATGCGTTCACGCGCGAAGCCCTGGCCTTCGTGACGCCCGATCTGCCGGGCGACACCGACAGGCACGACGCGTACGTCCGCTACTTCCCCGCGTTCGTCAGGCGCGGCGTGGCGCTCGACCTGCTCGACCCGGCGCTCGAGACGTTCGATCTCGGCCGGCTCGCCTCCGCGCTGCGGCCCGAACGCGACCGGCTGTTCCAGCTGCTCGGGCTCCAGACGCTGTACGACCGCTACGTCCTGCACGCCGACGGCACGCGGTTCGAACTGCCGCAGGCGTTCTTCATGCGCGTGGCCATGGGCCTGGCGCTCGGCGAGGCCGATCGCGACGCGCGCGCCATCGAGTTCTACGACCTGCTCTCGTCGTTCGACTTCATGTGCTCGACGCCGACGCTGTTCAACGCCGGCACGCGGCGGCCGCAGTTGTCGTCGTGCTTCCTGACGACCGTGCCCGACGATCTCGACGGGATCTTCGGCGCGATCCGCGACAACGCGCTGCTGTCGAAGTACGCCGGCGGCCTGGGCAACGACTGGACGCGCGTGCGCGGCCTGGGCGCGCGCATCCGCGGCACGAACGGCGAGTCGCAGGGCATCGTGCCGTTCCTGAAGGTGGCCAACGACACGGCGATTGCCGTCAACCAGGGCGGCAAGCGCGCCGGCGCGGTCTGCGCGTACCTCGAGCCGTGGCACATCGACGTCGAGGAGTTCCTCGATCTCCGCAAGAACACCGGCGACGATCGGCGGCGCACGCACGACATGCACACGGCGCTCTGGGTCCCCGACCTGTTCATGCAGCGGGTGGAAGCCGACGCGTCGTGGACGCTCTTCTCGCCCAACGACTGCCCCGATCTGCACGAGTGCTACGGCGCCGATTTCACCCGGGCGTACGAAGCGGCGGAGGCCGCGGCGGCCGAGGGGCGCATCCGCCTGCACAAGCGCGTGCGCGCCGTCGATCTCTGGCGGCGCATGCTGACGATGCTCTTCGAGACCGGGCACCCGTGGATCACGTTCAAGGACGCGTGCAACGTGCGGTCGCCGCAGCAGCACGCGGGTGTGGTGCACTCGTCGAACCTCTGCACGGAGATCACGCTCAACACGTCGGATGACGAGGTGGCGGTCTGCAACCTCGGCTCGGTGAACCTGGCCGTGCACGTGACGGCCGACGGGCTCGACACGGCCAAGCTGCGGCGGACGGTGAAGACCGCGGTCCGCATGCTCGACAACGTCATCGACCTGAACTACTACACGATTCCGCAGGCGCGCCGCTCGAACCTCCAGCATCGTCCCGTCGGCCTGGGGCTGATGGGCTTCCAGGACGCGCTGCAGCGCATGCGCCTGCCGTACGCCTCCGAGGCGGCCATGCGGTTCGCCGACCAGAGCATGGAACAGATTGCGTATCACGCGATCGAGACGTCGGTGGATCTGGCGGCCGAGCGCGGCCCGTACGCCTCGTTCGCCGGGTCGCTCTGGAGCCAGGGCATCCTGCCGATCGACTCGATCGATCGGCTGGCCGAGGCGCGCGGCGAGGCCGTGGACGTCGATCGATCGGCAACGCTGGACTGGGCGCCGCTGCGCGCGCGGGTCCGCGAGGTCGGCATGCGTCACTCGAACGTGATGGCGATTGCGCCGACGGCAACGATCTCGAACATCTGCGGCGTGAGCCAGTCGATCGAGCCGTCGTTCCAGAACCTGTTCGTGAAGGCCAACATGTCCGGCAACTTCACCGTCGTCAACCCGTACCTGGTGGCCGACCTGAAGGCCGCGGGCCTGTGGGACGAGGTGATGGTCAACGACCTGAAGTACTTCGACGGCAGCCTGGCGCCCATCGACCGGATCCCGGAGGCGCTGCGCACGCTGTACGCGACGGCCTTCGAGATCGCGCCCGAGTGGCTGATCGAGGCCGCGGCGCGCCGGCAGAAGTGGATCGACCAGGCGCAGTCGCTGAACCTGTACATCGAGTCGCCCGACGGGCCGAAGCTCGACGCGACCTACCGGCTGGCGTGGCGGAGCGGGCTGAAGACGACCTACTACCTGCGATCGCGCGCGGCCACGCACGTCGAACGCAGCACGCTCAAGGGACCCGACAAACGGTTGAATTCGGTCGCGATCGCGAGTGCGGCGCCGGTCGCCGCGCCGGCCTGCTCGCTCGACGATCCTGATTGCGAGGTGTGCCAGTGAGTGCCCAGGAACGCAGCGACGTCGCCGTCGCCTCGACAGGTCTCGGTGCCATCGACCGGGGAGCGGCTCGTCCGCGCCTCGACGACAAGGCGATGATCAACTGCCGCGCCGACGTGAACCAGCTCCTGCCGCTGAAGTACCGGTGGGCCTGGGAGCGGTATCTCTCGGCGTGCAACAACCACTGGATGCCGACCGAGGTCTCGATGCAGGCCGACATCGCGCTCTGGCGATCGCGCGACGGTCTCTCCGAGGACGAGCGGCGGATGGTGAAGCGCAACCTCGGCTTCTTCGCCGCCTCCGAGTCGCTGGTCGCCAACAACATCGTGCTGGCGATCTACAGGCACCTGACCAACCCGGAGTGCCGGCAGTACCTGCTGCGTCAGGCGTTCGAAGAGGCGATCCACACGCACACGTTCCAGTACATCTGCGAGAGCCTCGGCCTCGACGAGGGCGAACTCTTCAACATGTACCGCGAGGTGCCGTCGATCACCGACAAGGCGTCGTGGGCGCTGAAGTACACGCAGCACCTTTCCGATCCGCACTTCGAGACCGGCACGCCCGAGACCGACACGGCGTTCCTGCGCGATCTCGTCGCGTTCTACGTCGTGTTCGAGGGCATGTGGTTCTACACGGGGTTCGCGCAGATCCTGTCGCTCGGCCGGCGCAACAAGATGGTGGGCATTGCCGAGCAGTATCAGTACATCCTGCGTGACGAGTCGCTGCACCTGAACTTCGGCATCGACGTCATCAACCAGATCCGCGCGGAGAACCCGCACCTGTGGACGACGGCACTGCAGGAGGAGGTGCGGCAGATGCTGCACGATGCATGCGATCTCGAGATCGCGTACGGCCGCGACACCATGCCGCGCGGCCTGCTCGGCCTCAACGCGGATCTGTGCGCGCAGTACATGCACAACATCGCCAACCGTCGCTGTGCCCAGCTCGGTCTCGAGGCGGTGTTCCCCGACACGCCGAACCCGTTCGCGTGGATGGCCGAGGCGATGGACATCAAGAAGGAGAAGAACTTCTTCGAGACGCGCGTCACGGAGTACCAGACGGGCTCGTCGTTGAAGTGGTAGGGGCGGCTGGCGGGCCGCTCGGCTGCGGGCGGCTCGGCTGCGGGCGGCGGGCGACGGGCGGCGCGGCCGTTGAAGAATCGGAGCCCTGGGGCTTCAGCCCCAGGGACGTCCTGGGCGCTGGCGGGGCGGCTGCCCGCCGCCCGCAGCCGTTCCGTGGCACACTGACGCCATGCTGGATTCGCTGCTGTTCGCAACCGCACTGGTGGTCGTTGCACCTCAGGCGTCGTGCCCGGACGACGCTCAGCCGCCCGTGACGATGGATGCGGGCCTGGTGCTCTGCGCGACGGGCGTGCCCCTGCCGCTCGATCCGGAAGGCGAGACAGGCGTCCGCATCGGTGCGATCGATCCGTCGCATCCGCTCGCGCGCCACGGCATGCGCGCGGGCGACGTGCTGTTCCGGATCGACAACGAACGCGTGCGGACCGGCGCCGAGGCGGCGCCACGCATCGAGAGTGCGCTCGGTCCGCGCGACGTCCTGATCAATTTCCGTCGCAACGGCCTGCCGCTGCTGATCCGGACAGGACAGCCGGCGGACTAGAGCGGTCCTCGTTTCGGTGTAGACCTCGAGCGGCCGGCTTTGTCCGAATGGAGCGCACGGGCTTCAGCCCGTGCGGCCGCGCCAGGGGCTGAAGCCCCTGGCCTCCATCTACGAAGAAACGAAACTGCGCTAGCGCAGGGCGGACACAGGCGTCGGCCCCTGTGCCCGCCCTGACACGGCTGTCTCCCGTCGTCTTACGCCAGTGCGCGCCGGCAGAAGCTGACGCAGTTCGCCACTTCCTTCACCGCGTCCGATCCTTCGGGAATCGCGTACTCCAGTTCGATCGTGCCGGGGAACGTCCACCGGTTCGTCCGCATGAGCTGCAGGATCTCGCGCAGCGGCGTCTGGCCCGTGCCCCACGGCAGGTTGAGCGCACAGTTCTGTGGCAGCGTGCGGTCCTTCAGGTGCGCGCTCGCGATGCGGCCGTGGAACTTGTTGAGGAAATCCAGCGGCGTGCCGCCGCGGTTACCGCCGGCCACGAAATGCCCGAGATCGACGTTGGCCATGTTGCCCGGCGAGATCCGGAACGCCTCGTCGAACGCCGTCATGCTGCCCTGCGCGTGCGTGTGGTACGCGACGTAGATCTTCTTGCGCGCGCCCCAGTCGCCAAGCCGCTTGAGCGTGGCGCCGGCCGTCGGTCCGCTGGGCAGTTCGATCGTGACGTGACTGGCCCCGAGCGCCTCGGCCACGGCAAACGTGTACTCGAGATCCGCGTCCGTCTCCTGGTGGATGTCCTTCACGGCGTAGATGTTCACGCCGGCGTCGTTGTACATCTTCCGCAGGTCCTTGAAGATGTCCATCGACAGACCGAGCCGCCACTTGCGCTCGGCCTCGGCATTCGCGATCTGCTCGGGCGTTGGCGTGCCGCGGCCACCGGCCAGCGCGGCCGGCGTCAGCGGCTCGTTGCCCGTCACCGGATCGGTGCCCGGCTGTGCCGGCGCACACGCCTGACCATTCCAGCTGCCCGTCAGCGCGGCCGGATCGGCCCCGCGTCCCCGTCCGCCAGGGCCGCCGGGCCCGCCACCACGCGGCCCGCCGCGGCCGCCGCCCGCCGCCGCCGGCGGCTGGAAGCCCGTGCGCTTGCGCGCATAATCGTTGACCGGCCCGCCCATCAGCTCGATCGCGCTGATCCCCGAATCGACGCAGTACTTCAGCGTCGCTTCGGCACTCTGATCCGGCATGCTCCGGAAGCTGTAGGTAATCGCCCCCAGCGTCACCCCGTCGATGACCGAGTTCGGCCGCGCCTGGGCGAACAGCGGATTCTCGAACATCGCCACTGCCGGCACACTGGCCAGCGCCATCTTCCCGAATTCACGTCGCGTCAACGCCATCTCACCACCTCCTGGGGTGACAGGCCCTGCGACCAGCCACCGAAACTGCCGACTGTCCTACGACGAGACCCGCCCCGGCGTTGCCGGGACGGGTTCTCGGAAGTGCTTACAGACTACCGGCCGCGGGCGGCCCGGCCGCAGACCGCCGGCTACGGCTGTGCGGCGAAGAGCCGCAACTGCTGGATCGACCACATCGGCGCGCCGACCGCCGGCGAGGCCGTCTGCGTGATGCGCACGAACTTCGCCGGCACGGGCCGGAACGTGATGACCGTTGCCGCCCCGCTGCCCGCTCCCTCGGCGGCCGTGGTCCACGCCGTGCCGTTCATCGAGACCTCCACGCGATAGCCGATCGGGAACCCGACGACAGGCGGTGGCCCCGCGGCCCCGCGCCCGCCACGACCGCCCGCCGCCGTGGACACGAACTGGATCTCCGTCAGCGGCGCGGCCTGCGGCAATTCCACCTGGAACCACATGCCCGGGGCCTGTGGCGCCTGGCTGCTCCACGTCGTCATCGACAGTCCCTGCGCTGCGGCAGCCCCATTATGACTGGCCGACACCCGCCATCCCCCGTCGTTGACGAGCAGCGCGGGCAGCGACGCCACGATCTCGGGCACGGTCCACATACTCGACCGGCTCGACGTCGCCTGGCGCACGCGGCGCACGTCGTCCACGCTGACGAACCCGCCGGTGTTGCCGAAGCTGTTGCGCACGTACGAGGTCACGGCCGCCACCCACGCGTCGTCCTGCGCCAGGTTCGGGATCATGACGTCCTGATACGTCTCGCCGTCAATCGGGCCGGTCAACCCGTGCAGCACGGCCTTGACGACGTAGTCCCGATGCCCGTTGACGCGCGGGGATCCGGCCAGCCGCGGCGCCATCGTCGCCCCCGACGTCTCGCCCGACCGCGGCACGCCGAACCCGTCGTCGCCGTGACAGGCCGCGCACAGCTCGCCGTAGATCTGCTGGCCGCGCGTCAGGGCCGCCGTCTCCTCGGCCGACAGCACCGGGGCACCGCCACGCCCGGGCCCGCCGCGCCCGGCCGCCGGTGGATTGAAGATCGTCGTCGCCACGAGCTGCACGCCGGCCTCGCGCCGCGCAGCCGCCGTGGCCTTGATGGTCTCGGCCGCCTCGGGCACGCGCCACTGGTTCATCGTCAGCAGCGCCTGGATGACGACGTCGACGTCGGGATCCGAGGCGAGCCGCCGGTAGTCCGCGGCAAAGGAACGATCGCCCGCCTTGTAGAGCGTCTCGCTGGCGCGGATGGCCTGGATGCGCATGCGCGGCTCGGTCGCGGCCATCTCGCGCCGCACCGTGGCGGCGTCGAGCGCGTCGAGCCCCTCGAGCGTCCACAGCGTGTGGAACTTCTCGAGCAGGTTCGACGAGGTGCGCAGCCGCTCCTGCAGCAGCGGCACGACCGAGGCGTCCTGTCGCAGGACGAGCAACTGCTGCGCGGTGTCGCGCCACCAGCCGTTGTCGTGGGCCAGGTGCGCCACGAGCTGCGCCGACGTTTCGTCGTGCATGCGCGGCATCGTCGGATCGCGCGGCAGGCCGTCGGATCTGTCGCGCGCCACGCCGTCGTACACGAGCCGCCAGATGCGGCCGTGCCGCACGACCTTGTCGAGCCCGTACTGATCGATGCGCGCGCGCAGGTATGTCCCGGGGCCCGACCATGTCGCTTCCTGGATGATGCCGCGATACATGTCGGTGATGTAGACCGTGCCGTCCGGCGCGGTGGTCATGTCGACGGGCCGGAAGTACGGATCGGTGGACTTGATGAACTCGTTGCCGTCGTACGCGTTGCGGATCGTCGTGATCCCCTCGCGATTCTCGGCCTTCACGCGACGCACGATGCGCGCCACCACCTCGCCGTAGAGATAGTCGCCGCGCAGGTCGGCCGGCATGCGGTGGCCGCGCACGATGTCGTTGCCCGCCCCGGCCGTCGTGCCGCGCAGCGATCCATCGGGCATGCGCGTGGCGCTGAGACCGCCCTGCATGTCGGCAATGCGGATGGGCGCGCCCCACGGAATCGACAGATCCGGATCCATCGGCGCGATGCCGTTGACGGCCTGCGCGCCGCGACCGCCGCCGAAGTTGCCGTAGAGGATCGGGAACTGCCAGTAGCCCGGCAGGCCGCTCGCGCCGCCCTGGAACCAGATCTTGCCGTCGTCATCCTGCACGACGCCCCACTGCGCGCCGCCATTGCCCGTCGGCTCCTTGATGATGCCGTGCGGCGTCCAGCGCGCGCGGAACGCGTTGAACGTGCTGTACATCCAGTTGTCGAGCGCCCAGGTGAAGTGGCTTTCCTGGTGCTCGACGTTGCCGAGCCGGCCGTAGCCGGTGTCGAACAGCTCGCGGCGATCGGCCACGCCGTCACCGTTCGTGTCGGTGTACAGCCACACATCCTGCGCGTTCGATTCCTTGACGATGAGCCTGTCGGGACCGAAGGGCGTGGCGAACCGCGGGAAGATCAGGTGATCGACGAAGATCGTGTGCTGATCGTACACGCCGTCGCTATCGGTATCGACGTGCCGCGAGATCCGGCCGACCGGATCGAGCTGGCCCGACGCGTCGGCATCCTGCATGTAGCCTCGAATCTCGAGGACGAACATGCGGCCGTTGCCATCGAAGTAGATCGCCGACGGTTCCTCGATGATCGGATCGGCCAGCACGAGTTCCATGCGGTAGCCGGGCTGGAGGATGAACTTCTGCGCTTCCTCTTCGGGCGTGAGCGGCAGCAGCGGATCCCGCTTGGCGAAGTCGTAGCCCTCGTACGCGGGATCGTCGAGTTGCGGCCCGCCGGCGAGGGTTTCGGGCCCGCCGCGCCCGCCCCGGCCCGGGCCGCCGGCGCGGGCCGGATTCGGGCCCGGCGGTCCGGCAGCCGGTCCCTGCTGGGGTGAGGGTGCCGGGGCCGCTGGCGGCGCAGGAGCCTGCGCCGCCAGGACGAAGCTCGTCGCGCCAGCGACGAGCGCGGCGACGAGTCCCCACTGCCGTGTCTTCGATGTCTGCGGTGTCATGGTTGTCCTTCCCCTGTCGATGTCGCGCGTCAGGGCGGGCACAGCCCGCCCCTGCCCTGTCTCGCGGACGGGCGCCGCGCGGCCGCGACCGGCTGTCGATGACGTCAGGCATGCAGCGGAACCATGGCGACCAGCAGCATGGCGACAAGCCACGCCCACAAGCCCCCGGACACACGGCTCTGGAAGCCCACGCCCCACCAGACGAGTGCCGGCAGCAGACACCCGCGGGGAATGCCGCGCTGCCATTGGCTCGCTGAGCTCGAGTTTCAACAGAACGATGCGCCTGAAAGGCGCGGGCGTCTATGTCAGCGCCTGAATTTGCTCTGAAAAAGCCTGAAAGCGGTCGCGCCAGGCCGCCCGCGCCGCCGACCGGGTGTCGCCGACGATGCGCGTCGAGGAGGAGCAGGCGGCCGACGACTCCTGGCCGGTGTCACGCCCTTGTCGAGGTGGTGACAGCGATCACTTTGCGCGGTGCCTCGGCCTTCCTGCTCCGCGACCACGACCTTCTGCGAGTGGTGCCAGCACCTTTCTCGACGCCGGTCACGAGTCATTCGAAGTGGTGCCAGCAGTCGCTGCGACCACTGTCACGGGGGATTCGCACCACGGCCACGACCTCGTCGAGGTGGTGCCAGCACCTGTTCGAGGTGGTGCCACCACCCTTTTGATCCGGTGCCACCACTCTTTCGATCTGGTGCCACGACCTCGTCGATCCGGTGCCGAAAACCTGAACGCCGTATCGTGTTGAATTCGAGGCACTTACAGCTCGAAATTCCGGACCGAGAATTCCCGGTCGCTGTGGATCGACAAACCGGTGACACCCCGTCGCGATCCCGGTCGCCGTGGTTTCAATTCCCGGTCGCGGTGGTTTGCCGGTCAGCTGACGTGCCGCGCGATCCCGGTCGCTGTGGATCGCATTCCCGGTCGCCGTGGTTTGTCACCAACGTGGCGCGCCGCGAATTCCCGGTCGCTGCGGATCGAGAGACCGGTCGCCGTGGATCGCGATCCCGGTCGCACCGGTACCGCGCGGCGCTGACGCGGTTCGAAGAGGTGGTGGCAGTGGACCGAATGCGATCGAACCGCGCCCGCGATCGATCGAGTCGTGTACGCGACGACGCCCGGCGTCCGGCAAAACCGCGAGGTGACCTGCGACCGTGAGCGCCGTGGAGCCCCGGACCTTCAGGTCCGGGGAAGTTCCCCGGGTCTGAAGACCGGGGCCCCATGCAGCCACCGGCTCGCAAGGCGCGCGAAAGTGATGCGCTCGTACGGGGTCCGGTCACCGCGTTCGTACAGCAGACCGAGCGTGTCGTCGGAGATGGCGACCAGACTCGAGTACGCCGATGGCCCCTCGTGAACGATGCGCGAGACCTGCCAGCTCCTGCCGTCGTCGTCGCTCACGCGCACCGTCATGCGGACGCGCGAGGCGGCTGCGGGATTGGAGAAGGCGAGCCGCGCACGTCCGCCCGCGATCGGCCATCGCACCAGGCTGGCCTGCGCCGGCGGTTCGATCAGGACGGCGTCGCCCTCCGCCCGGGACAGCGTCCGGCCGCCGTCGTCGCTGATGGCGACCTGCCTGACGTTCACGGGTTTCGGCGGATGGTTGCGCATGTTCAACATGAGGCGGCCGTCCGACAGTTCCGCGATCTGGCTTTCGTTCGTCCCTGGATCGGCGATCCCGCCAATCGTCCAGGTCGATCCGCCGTCGTCACTGTAGATGACGTGCGACCGATGGATCCCGGTGTGCGCCTCCGCGTGATTGGCAGGAATCACCAGGCGCCCGGCCGTCGTCTGGATTCCCACACCGGGTCCCGTGGCATACCACGTCCAGTCGGACCGCTTCGTCGACGCGGTGACCTCCACGGGGGGTGACCAGGTGACGCCGTTGTCGTCGCTCCGCATGAGCCAGACCGTGCGCGTGCCGCCGGCCTCCCCGGCAATGATGGCCGACTCGCGATCGACGCCACGGTTGTGCGTGGTGAAGAGCCAGATCGTTCCTGTCGAGGCATCGACGACCGGGCACGGATTGCCGAACGTGTTCGGCCCGTTGTCGCCGATGACGGTCAGCGCCGACCAGGTCAGGCCGCCGTCGGTGCTGCGCTTCATCACGAGATCGATGTCGCCCGAGTCGCTCGCGTTGGCCTGCCGGCCTTCCGCGAACGCGAGCAGCGTCCCGTCTGGCGCGGCGACGATCGATGGGATGCGATACGTGTGGTAGCCGCCCTCTCCAGCGACGTACACGTCGACCTGGACCGGTTCCGACACCGCCAGCGATGGCGTCTGGGCGTACGCGACCAGCGTGCTCAGCGCCACCACGATGATGGCTGACAGGCTCCTCATGATCCCTCCGTGGGTGCGGGGCTGGTCTGTGCCGGCCGGCGTCGATGTGCCGAGGCCGATCGATGGCCGGGCCGATCCTCGCCGCCGACGATGGCGATGGCGTCACCGAGCGGAACGGCGGCGGTCGTGACCAGGCCCTCGGGCATCGAACCCACCGACGTCCAGTTGTCGGCCGCAACGTCATAGGCAAGGACGTCGCGGCTGAAGCCCGGGTGCGAGTCCTCGAGTTCCGTCACGCGGTCGGCCAGCGTGCCATCGTCACCGCCGAACACGATGATGTGCGTCTGGCCGGAGGCCGCAGCAGGGGCCGCGGTCACGGCTCGCGGCACGTCGGCGATACGCCGCCACGATCCGCGCGTGATGGCGTCGGCCGCGGCGGCCGGGATCGTCGCCTCGGCCTCGGGCGTCCACGCGTACGCGTCCGTCAGGTAGTGCCGGACGATCCCGCTGTTGGCGCCCGGCGACAGGGACGCGCCGCTCGCGACGAACAACTGGCCTGCCTGCGCCACGACCACGGGCAGGATGCGTCCGGGACCGGGGAACGGCGGCAGCGCCTGCCATCCGGCATCGGGCGTCTGGAGATCGAGGGCCATGACGAGGTTCGATGCCTGCGCGGATGCCGGCGCGTCGTGACCGCCCGCGACGTAGAGCGTCTGGCCGACGACGGCGGCGCCGGCCATCGCGAGGGGGGCCGGCAGCGGCGGCAGTGCCGTGCGGCGCAGCGTGCCGTCCACCCATTCGAGCGCGAACGCGTCGGCCACGTGGCGCGTCTCGTCCGAGCCTCCGGCCAGCAGGATGCGATTCGAGGCGGAGGCCGTGGCTGCGTACGCGAGCCGATGCGGCAGCGTGGACGTCAGGCGCCATGCCGAGGCACCAGGCTCGAGGACGTACACCGAGTCGTACCAGACCTTCGAGCCGCCGTCGAAAAGCGACACGGGAAAGTCCGTTCCTCCGGCAACGAGCAGCGCGCCGTGGCTCAGGCCGGTGGTGTGGCCGCTGAGCGGGCGCGGGAGGTGCGGGAGCGCGTCCCATACGATCGTCGCCCCCGGCATCTGTGACGCGATCGCGTCCGCAGCCGGCGGATCGCCGGCCGAACAACCGTTCGCCAGCAGCAGCACCAGGAGGAGTGCGGATCTCACACGCATCCAGTGGCAATGGTCAGCGCCCGGCAGACCTCGCGCCGCTTCGCCGGGCCGAGCGCTCCGACGTACTGGACGAGGCGCGAGCGTTCGACCGTCTGCACGTGATCGAGGCTGATGGCCGATGGCCCCTTCATGCCTTCGTCGATCCCCACGACGACCTGACTCGGCGCGTCACGGATCGTGGACGTCACCGGCGCGACCATGACCGTATGGAGCAGCGGAATGGCCTCCTGCCGCGACAGCACGAGCACGGGACGGCGTTTGTCCGGCGCCTTGAAGCGGTAGAGCCAGATCTCGCCATGGTTTACTCGGGCGGCCATACGCCCTCACCTGCCCAACCGTCCAGATCCGGATCGGATTCAACGGCCCCGCCATAGGCCCGGCGATACGCCTCGGCGATCCGACGGCGTTCTGCGCTCGCCAGATAGGCTTCCGCAGCGCGGCGGATCACGGCCGAGCGGCCATCCCGGCGCACGTCGGCGTCCGCATCCAGTCGCTGGAGCAGGTCGTCGTCGACGGTGATCTGTATCGATTTCATGATGGAATTGTACATCATGAATAATGATGGTTAGTGCGTGGGCGCACCGACGGACGCGACCCTACCGCGCCAGGCTCCGGATGTAGTTCACGACGTGCCAGATGTCCAGGTCCGCGATCCGCCCGTCGTATCCCGCCATCATCGTTGGTGGCACGCCGCGCTTGATGACCGAGAAGATCGCGCCGTCGGTCGCACCGTGATCCCACTGCGCGTCCGTGAGGTCGGACGGCTGTCTGCCGCCCGACTCTTCGATGATGGAAATCGTCGTGCCCGCGCGCACCGCCCCTTCCCCTTGCGGACCATGACAGACAGCGCAGTTGAGGTCGTAGATCGATTTGCCGCTGGCGATCGATGCCGGCGTCGACGGCACCGGGTTCGTCCCGGGCGCCGACGTTGGCGTCGTGGCGGCGGCCGTTGAGGGATCGTCCGCATCACTGGATGGCATCACACTCGCGGCGACGTCTACTTCGCGCGCGCCAACGACCTTCCGAATCATGCCGTCGCTCTTCGTCAGCAGGTAGATCTCACCTGCGTCGTCGACGGCGAAGCGCACATCGACGCGTCCGCGTCCCGAAACGGCGCCGATGCCGGGCAGGGTGTCGCCTTGTCCTCCTCGCGCACGATACGCCGCCTCCACGAGGGGCCGAAGGTCCGTCGTCACCTCGTGAAGCGGCGCGAGCGTGTCCGGACGGCCGTTGTCAGCAGCCCGGATGTCGGCGATGTCGGCGTACCAGATGCGGCCGGTGGTGATGTCGCCGAAAATCAGCTTGTTGCTGAGCGCCGGAAGATCGCGACCGGCGTAGACGAATCCGTTGGCGATGCCGTCGCCGCCGGTAGCGCGGTCGTGCGAATACTGCGCCACGGGATAGGTCGGCGCGATCGTGCCGCGTGTGACCGTGTCAGAGATCCGGACGGGGATGGTGTCGTTGGCCGGCAGTGGCTCCGCTCCGGCTGGCGACAGGGCGCGTGTGCCTTCGCGCAGCGGCCAGCCGTAGTTGGCGCCCTTGTGGATGACGACGATCGTTTCGGCGGTGACGAGGCCGATGTGAAAGGCCAGCAGGCGAGGCTCCGACGGCCGTACCGGGTCCACGTCCCAGACCAGGCGATGCGGATTGCGCAGGCCGTACGCCCAGATCTCCTTGCGCGCGCCCTCGACGCCGGCGAATGGATTGTCGTCGGGAATCCGGTACCGGCCGTTCTCGCTGATCGTGCTCGTCGAGGTGTGCGCGCTGAGATCCGGAATGACGCGGAGAATTTTGCCGGGGAGCGAGTCGAGCCGCTGCGGCGTGAGCTGAAAGATGCCCTCGCCACGGTCGCCGGAGCCGGCGTCGCCGACGCCGAGATACATGACGCGCCAGTCGGCATCGCCGGGCCGCGCGACCGGATTGAACGTCATCTCGCCGAGCGGGTGCTGGGGCAGCACGTGTTGCAGGCGCATCAGTTCGCGGGCGGTACCTTCGAACGTGGTGTTGGTCGTGTCTCGATCGGTCCACTCGATCAACACGACCTCGCGCGCGATCTGTCCATCGGCGGTCGGCACCGCGATCGGCGTCGAGAGCTGGTAGCCGGAGACGTCGAGGCCGGGCACCACGCCTGCGCGAGGCGCGGCGGGCGCCGGTGCCGACGGATCTTCCATGTGGAGCGTGTAGAAGATGCCGTTGTTCGCGTAGTCTGGATCGAAGACGAAGCTCGTAAGGCCGGTGGCGAAGTTGCGTTCGAACGTGAATTTCGGAAACAGGCCGGGTCGGCCCTCGAGGCCGTTGAAGTCGAGATACGTCGCGAACTGCTTCGCCTGTTTGTCGAGAATGTAGAGCGGTCCGTTGAGGTCGTTGACGAAGAAGCGCCGGCCGCCGGGTTCGTCGCGCAGATCGTTCACGCGCGCGAGCTGGCCGCGCGTGTTCTCGCCGCCGAGTTCGCCCGTGATGGGCATGGCCGCGTAGTCCTCGAAGTCGAGACTCAGTCGCGTGGCGGACTGGGGGCGAGGCGTCTCGCTGCACGCGAGGGTCAGGACCAGTGTCGATACCACGGCGGCCAGCGGAAGTGTCGGCGTGAGAGGGCGCATCTCGACAAGCATAGACAGACGCGCGCGTGGCCCGCATGAAGTCGCGTTCACGTCGACGCCGAAATCGAGGATCGCACAAGTAACATGGAGCTTTGGGCAAGCGGCGGACTTGCCCATTGCCGTCTTCCCGCCTCCTAGAAATCGAACCCGTCGATATTCTCCTTCGTCATCACGAGCGGCGTGCCGAGCAGCACTTCTTCGCCGCGCACCTCGATCGCGCCGAGCCGGCCGCCGTCGAGCGACGTGGCGCCTGGCGACAGCGTGCCGTTCGCGGCCAGTGCCGCGGCGCGCACGGTGAGATAGCCGAGGTTCGTCGTGTTCCACAGCACGACCGTCTGCACGATGTCGTCGTGCACGTACGGCTTGTTCATGTTCGGCAGCGACAGCCCCATCACGCGGACGTCGCGCCGGTTGGCCTGACGCACCGCCTCGGCCGCCCCCGGCACGGCGGGCGCCGAGATGGCCATGATGAGCTTCACGTCCGGATACACACGCATGATCGTCTGCGCTTCCGCAAACGCCTTGTCCCTGTCGTCGTCGCTCGGCTGGATGGTGACGAGCCGCATGTGCGGATAGGTCGAGGCCAGCCGTTCGCGGATGACGGCAATCCACGCGTTCTGGTTCGGTGCGGCCAGCGCGCCGGTGACGATGGCGAAGTCGCCCGTGGCGTCCATGAGGCGTGCAGCCTCGTCGACGAGTGTCGTGCCGATGCCCTCGGGCGTGGCCTGATTGACGAAGTAGTCGCGCGCGTCGGGCTCGGCATCGGCGTCCCACGTGATCACCTTGATGCCGCGCGCGCGTGCCTTCCTGAGCGCGGTCGAGATGCTCGCGCGATTCTCGACCGACACGGCAATCGCATCCACGCGTCGCGTGATCCAGCTCTCGACCAGTTCGTTCTGCCGCGCGGCATCGAGTCCCGTCGGGCCATCCCAGATGAGATCGACGCCGAGTTCGCGCGCGGCTTCCTCGGCGCCGAGACGGCAGCTGACGAAGTACGGGTCGCCCTTGGCTTTCGGCATCATCGCGATCACGAGACGACGCCCAGTCGGCGAGGGATCAGCGGCACCGGCCACGGCCGGCGCGCTGTTGCGGGTGAGCGCACGGAACAGCCACGCATTCGTGCCGGCCACGACCATGGCACCGGCGAGAATGGCGATACAGATCGCGGCAACCTGGGTGTTCTTCATCGAAAGCTCCTGGGAAGGCTGGGAGGCGACAGGCTGGGAGGAGGCTGGAAGGCTGGGAGGTCGGGACGATCGAAGGCGGTCGAGGGCAATGGCGCCGACGAGCACGACACCCGTCAGCACGCCCACCAGTTCCGACGGCAGCGCCGCAAGCTGGAGGCCGTTCTGCAGCACGGCCAGGATGAACAGTCCGAGCAGCGTGCCGGCCACCGTGCCGCGGCCGCCGGTGACCGATGCGCCGCCGAGGACGACGGCCGTGATCGCGTTCAGCTCGTAGCCATTGCCCGCATCTGATCGTGCCTGGCCGATGTGCGCCACGTACACGACCGCGGCGAGCGCGGCCGCCAGACCGCTGATCACGTAGACCTGCGTCAGCCGGCGCGTTACGGGCAGCCCCGCGTATCGCGCCCCCGCGTCGCCGAAGCCGATCGCATACCACGCCCGCCCGATGGTCGATCGCTGCAGCAGCACGTACGTGGCGATGGCCGCGGCCGCGAGCAGCGGCAGTTGCGCGGGCACGATGCCGCCGAGATAGCCCTGGCCGATGGCGTGGAACGCCGCCGGGAAGTTCGAATAGCTGGCGGTCCCACCCGTGAGGCCCTCGGCCACGCCGCGGAACAGCGCCAGCGATCCGAGCGTGACGATGAGCGGCGGCAGGCCGAATCGCGAGACGCAGGCCCCGTTCAGGCCGCCGCCGATCGCTCCCACGCCGAGCGCGCCGGCGATTGCGACGGGCATCGGCCAGTGCCAGTCCTGGTGCAGGATGCCGAGGCTCACCGCCGCCAGACCCATCATCGCGCCCACCGACAGATCGATGCCGCCCGTCACGATGACCGGCGTCATCGCCAGCGCGAGCAGCCCGAGTGCCGTGGTGAACCGCCCGATCTCGAAGAGGTTGCCGATCGTCAGGAAATAGTCGGTCGTGCCCGCGAAGATCGCGATCTCGGCGAGCAGCACGGCCGCCAGGACCAGCTCGGTCTTCCTAGACACGGGCAGGTTCCCGGCGAGGCACCATCGTGGTGACGCGCCGCGCGCGGAGGGCGTCGACGCCCACGGCCACGAGGATGATGGCGCCCTGGAATGCACGTTCCCACGACGCGCTGACGCCGAGGAACGTCAGCGCCGGGCCAAGCATGCCGAGCAGCACGACGCCGAGGATCGTACCGGCCAGCGATCCGCGGCCGCCGGTGATGGCCGCGCCCCCGACGACCACGGCGGCAATCACCTGCATCTCGAGCCCGAGGCCGGTGTTGGGCGGAATCTGGCTGAATCGTGCGGCGTTCAGCAGCGCCGCCAGGCCCGCGAGCGCGCCGGCCGCCGCGAACGTCCAGAAGCGCACGCGGCGCGTGTCGATGCCGGCCAGGCGCGCGGCCTCGGCGTTCGATCCCGTGGCGTAGATCGCCCGGCCCGCCGGCACCTGCGTGAGTCCCCGCAGGATGGCGAGGGCAAGGCCGGCCGTGACGATCAGGGCCGCAACCGGATACGACGCCTGCGACAGGCCCAGCCACTGGAATCCCGCCGGCAGGCCCTGCACCCATGCTCCCTGCGTGATCCAGCGCAACGCATCCCGCCACGCCACCATCGTCGCCAGCGTGACGACGATCGAGGGGAGCGAGAGCCAGGCGACGAGCGCGCCGTTGATGGCACCGAGCAGGGCGCCGACCAGCGGAGCGATCAGCACCACGAGCGGCAGCGGCACGCCGGCCACGGCGAGCACGCCGGCCGTCACGCTGCAGACGGCGAAGATCGATCCGACCGAGATGTCGATCTCGCCCGCGAGGATCACGAGCGTGGCACCGATCGCGGCGATGAGCACCGGCAGCGTCGCGAGCAGGACGTCGAGCAGGTTGCCGGCCACGAAGAAGCCGGGCGCGCGAATCGCGAGCACGAGGCCGAGTCCCGCGATCGCGAGGGCGATCGACAGTTCGGCCCGATGCCGCGCCACGACGATCACGCGGTGGCCTCCGCGGCCGGACGCGCGAGCGCGAGGGCCAGAATCCGCTCGGGCGTCGCGTCGGCACGATCGACAATCGCGCAGATCGTGCCTTCGCGCATCACGGCAATGCGATCGCTCATGCCGAGAATCTCCGGCAGTTCCGACGAGATCATGATCACGGCCATGCCGCGCTCGACCATCGCCTGCATCACGCCGTGAATCTCGGCCTTGGCGCCGACGTCGACGCCCTGCGTGGGCTCGTCGAGGATCAGGATCGCGGGCGCCGTGGCGAGCCAGCGCGCGAGCGCGACTTTCTGCTGGTTGCCGCCCGAGAGCGTGCCGGCGTTGGCCACGACGCTCGACGCCTTGATCTGCAGGTCCTGGCGGAAACGCTCGGCCAGCGCGCGTTCCCGCGACGCCTGCACCAGCCCATGGCGCGAGACTGCGGCCAGGTTGGCCAGGCTCGTGTTGGCGGCAATCGGCATCTCGAGCACCACGCCGTGCCGGCGCCGATCCTCCGGCACGTACGCGAGACCGGCGGCAATGGCATCGGCTGGCCGATCGATCGTCACCGGTTGCCCGTCGATCAGGATCTGGCCGCGGTCCGGCCGGCGCAGACCGAAGATCAGTTCGGCCAGTTCGGTGCGGCCCGATCCGACGAGACCGGCCAGGCCCAGGATCTCGCCGCGGCGCACGGTGAACGACACGTCGAACACGCCCGCGGTCGTCGACGTCAGGCCGCGGACGTCGAGCGCCACGGCGCCAGGTGTCACGGCCCGCTTCGGAAAGACGGTGGCCAGTTCGCGGCCGGCCATGTGGCGCACGACCTCGTCGCGCGTGACGGCGCCGCGCGGGGCGGTCATGACCGTCTCGCCGTCGCGCAGGATGGTGACGCGATCCGCCAGCGTGAACACTTCGTCGAGCCGATGCGAGATGTAGATGATGCCCGTGCCCGTCTCGCGCAGGGTGCGGACCACGTCGAAGAGCCTGTCGACCTCGCGGTCCGTGAGCGAGGCCGTGGGTTCGTCCATCAGGATGACGCGCGCGCCTGCGCCGATTGCCCGGGCAATTTCGACGATCTGCTGCTCGGGCATGCTCAGCGATCCGGCGAGCCGATCGGGATCGAACGCCGCGCCGGCGCGCGCCAGCAGATCGCGTGCGCGATCGGTGCGTGCGCGCCAGTCGATCCGGCGCCACGCACCGCCGTGTTCGAGCGTCAGCGCGATGTTCTCGCTGACCGTCAGATCCGGGAACAGGGCCGGCTGCTGGTAGATGACGGCGATCCCGAGTTCGCGCGCGCGGGCCGGCGTCAGGCGCGCCAGGTCCACGGCCTCGTCGTCCACCTCGAGCGCGCCGTCGTCGGCGCGGACGGCGCCGGTGATGATCTTGATCAGCGTCGACTTGCCCGCGCCATTTTCGCCGACGAGTGCGTGGACCTCGCCGGGCGCGAGATCGAACGACACGCCTTTCAGCGCCCGGACGCCGGCGTAACTCTTGCGGATGGCAGTGGCCGTCAGCATCGCGGGCGCGTGAGACTCAGAAGCCCGAACCGAGTGACGCGGACGCGACGTCCCGTCGCTCCGCGCGTTCACGTGTGATGCGGGCGAGGTAGCCGCTCTGCCGGAAGGCGTCGAGCGGATCGTCCGGGAGCCCGTGAGACCGGCGCCATTCGCGAATCGCGGGGCGCACGTCGATGGCGAACGCGTCCTGCAGGCACGTTTCGGCGCGCACGATATCGGCCGCGGCCTGCGCGCGCACGAGCGTGTCGAGATCGACGAGTGCGGCTTTCGCGTAGAGCGCCTGGGCCGTGACCACGGTCTGGATCATCGCCTCGATCTTGCCCTTGAGGTTGTGACTCTGGTCCACCATGTACGCGATGTCGGCCGTGGTGCCGGTATCCCACTCGAAGAACCGGATTTCGTGGAAGATCCGGAACGCCTGATACGGATCGATCGATCCCATCGTCAGGTCGTCATCGGCATAGCGCCTGTCGTTGAAGTGGAAGCCGCCGAGCATGTCCTCGGCCAGCAGCCACGCCACGATCTGTTCGATGTTCTGGCCCTGGTAGTGGTGCCCGGTGTCGACCAGCACCCTGGCCCGCGGGCCGGCGGCGCGGGCGAAGAGCAGCGCCATGCCCCAGTCGCCGATATCCGTGTGATAGAAGGCCGGCTCGAACGGCTTGTACTCGACGAGCAGGCGCTGGTCGCCGGCGAGCGCGTCGTGCAGGGCCCGGAGTCCCTCGTCGAACCAGTGCTTGCGTGCACGGATCGACGCGCTGCCGGGATAGTTCGATCCGTCGGCGAACCAGCAGGACAGATCGCGGCTGCCGAGCGCGTGCATGGCGGCGATGCTGTCGAGCCCGTGACGGACCGCACGCGCGCGGATCGCCGGGTCCGGGTTGCCGAGCGATCCGGACTTGTATGCCTGATCCTGGAAGAAGTTCGGGTTGATCGCGCCCGGTCGCACGCCGGCCGCGGTCGCGGCACGCTCGACGGCCGGCGCGTCTGCGGCGCCGCCTGGCAGATCCCACTGCACGTGCAGGGCGACGGTCGGGCAGGCGCCCGTGAGGGCGTGGATCTGGCCGGCATCGGCGAACTTCTCATCGAGCGTCACGGCCGCGGCCGGCTGCCGGAACACGCCGAACCTCGTGCCGGTGTCGGCAAAGCCCCAGGAGGGCAGCTCGATCCGGAAGCGATCGAGCGCGCCGAAGATCTGCTGCGTCAGGTTGTCATGCATATGCGCCCTTTCACACGGGTCGGTGAAACATGGAGGACATGGAGAGCATGGAGGCCGAGTTGACGGTCGACGAGCGCGGCCGGCCTGCGGCCGGCCAGCGGCGAAGCCGCTGGTCGATGAGCAAGTGAGATTCGCGCGCGTAAGAGAGCCGGCTATCCAGATCCCTGTTCTCTTACGCGCGCGAATCTCACTTGCTCATCACCCGCGCTCGTCGCGGTCGTACAGTCGGCTCTCCCTGCCCTCCCTGTCTCCATGTTTCATCGCTGAAACGCCTCTCCGAGCCCGCCGTCCACGGGAATCACGTGACCGGTGGTCCGGCTGCTCTCGTCGCCGGCCAGCCAGCAGATCGCCTGCGCGCAATCAACCGGCCGGATGGGCCGGTGCGTGATCGTACGCCGTGCGTAGTAGTCGGCCAGCTTCCCGCGCAGGTCCTCTGTCGAGTCCTGTGCGCTCCACGGGATGCCGTACTTGTCGAGCGACACGATCACGCGATCGCGGGGGAACATGGCCGATCCTGCGACGACCGTGGCCGGTGCAATCCCGTTGACGCGCACGATCGGGCCGAGCCCAACGGCGAGTTCGCGGATCAGGTGGTTCACGGCGGCCTTGCTCACGTCGTACGGTTCGCTGCCGCTCTTCGGCACGATGGCGTTGGCCGAGCTCGTCAGCACGATGCTGGCCGGCAGGCCCTGCGCCTGCATGACGACCGCGACTTCGCGCGCCAGGACGTGGTTGCCCGTGACGTTCACGTTCAGGGCCAGCGCCCACGTCGATTCGATGGGCGTCCCGGGCGGCGGCGTCGGGTAGATCGCGGCCGTGTTGACGACGATGTCGAGGCCGCCGAAGCGGAGCACGATCTCGCGCAGGCCCGCCCGGATCGTGTCGCGTGCGGTCAGATCCAGGCGGACGGCCAGCGCGGCCTCGGCCGATCCGACGGCCGCTACGTCTGCCGCCACCGCTTCGACTGCCTCGACATTCAGGTCCGCCACGACGACGTGCGCGCCCTGCGCGGCAAGGTGCCGCGCCACTTCGCGGCCGATGCCGCTGGCGGCACCGACGATCAGCGCCACGCGCCGGCTGAACGGCTTCTCGGGCGGCATCCGCTGCAGCTTGGCTTCCTCGAGCGCCCAGTACTCGATGCGGAACGCCTCGGACCGCGGGAGCGCGACGTAGTTGTGCAGGCTCGAGAAATCACCGGCCTGCGACGCGTGACGCGCCTGCGGCAGCGGGCCCGGCGCCGGCCTGTCGCCCTCGAGCGCCGTGGCGCCGGCCATCACGTGGATGGCGTTGACGAAGAACTCGGTGGTGATGCGCGCCTCGCGCTTGTCCTTCGCGAACCCGAACACCCCGAGCGTCGGGATCACGACCACGGAAGGGTTCGAGTCGCGCAACCGCGGGGAGTCGGGCGTGGCGTGGGCCGCGTAGTAGGCCGCGTAGTCGACGCGATACTGCACCGCGCGTTCCTGGAGACGGGCCTTCAGGACGTCGATCGATTCGCCTGCCGGATCCCACGGCACGAACATCGGGCAGATGCGCGTGCGGAGGAAGTGATCCGGACAGCTCGTCCCCAGCCGGCACAGGTCCTTGGCCCACGCGCTGCCGGCGAACGCCAGCGCGTCATCCGAGCGATCCCAGTGCGCGATCGTCCGCCGGTTCGTGGAGGCGACGCCGCGCAGGAACGGCAGCAGGTCGGCCGCGACGTCGGCTGACGACGCAGGCGCCGCCACCGCGACGCCGCCGAACAGCGGTCGGCCGGAGCGGCGCGCGTGGTCGTCGACGAACTGGCCCATCTGATCGATCGTCGTGATGCTGCTCAGGTAGCACGCGCGCTGGGTGTCGCCCCAGGTGAAGAGGCCGTGTCCGCCGAGCAGGATGCCGTCGCAGCCGGGGTGATCGGCCACGGCGCGTCGCAGCATCAGCGCGAGTTCGAAGCCCGGGCGCTGCCAGGGCACCCACACGATCTGTCGGCCGTAGCGTGCGTTGAATTCCTCGAGCCTGTCGCGGCCGTTCGCGCTGGCGGCCAGGGCGATGGCCCAGTCCGGGTGCAGGTGATCGACGTGCGCGAACGGGAGGAACGCATGCAGCGGCGTGTCGATCGAGGCGGCCACGCGGCTCTGGCCGAACGCGCAGAGCGGGTACATCGCCACCATCTCGTCTTCGTGCGCTTCGCCGCGGTAGCGCGCGATCAGGCGCTCGAGCTTGTCCATGTAGAGGAGGGCGAAGCCGGACGCGCCGATCGATCGCAGGTCGCCGCCACTGCCCTTCACCGCCATCACGCGCACGGGATCGCCGGTGAACGGGTCCGGCAGATCGAACTTCGAGCTCGTGTTGCCGCCGCCGAAGTTGGTGATGCGCAGATCGGCGCCGAGCGTGTTCGATCGGTAGCGCAGCAGATCCAGCGGTCGATCGGCCAGCGGCGCGGCGTCGGCCTCCTGCCACAGATCGGCGAGAAAGCGAAGGGATGTGGGGGACACGTCAGACACAGCGATGCTCCAGGACGTCACGAAACCTGCGATAGTGCCGCTCCCAGCGGTCCGTGTCGATCGGGTGAAAGCGCCCGGCGGGAAACGAGCGATCGATGATGGCACGCGCATCGGCCAGCGTCGCGACGTGGCCGGTGGCCAGCATCTGCACGGCGATGTTGCCGAGCGCGGTGGCTTCGACCGGACCGGCCACGACCTCGCGGCTCGAGGCATCGGCCGTCAGCTGGTTCAGCAGTGCATTCTGCGCGCCGCCGCCGATCACGCGGATGGTGCGGATCGACAGGCCGGTCACGGACTCGAGCCCCTCGACGACCAGACGATACTTCAAGGCCAGACTCTCGAAGATCGTGCGTGCGAACGCCGCAGGCGTGGCCGGGGGCGCCTGGCCCGTGCTGTGGCAGTACGCCGCGATGGCCGTGGTCATGCGCACCGGACTGAGGAACGCCGCATCGTCTGGATCGATGATGGCGCCGAACGGCGTGGTCGTGGCGGCCGCGGCGGCCAGGTCCTCGTACGACAGCGTGAGTCCGTCGGCGGCCCAGTCGCGGCGGCAGGCCTGCAGCAGCCACAAGCCGCCGATGTTCTTCAGCAGGCGCGTCGTGCCGCACACGCCGCCTTCGTTCGTGACGTTCAACGCCGCACCGTCGGGCGTGATGACCGGGGCCGGCATCTCGACGCCGAGCAGGGACCACGTGCCCGAACTCAGGAACGCCGTGTGGTCTGCGGCCGCCACGGCGGCAACCGCCGACCCGGTGTCGTGGCAGGCCGGTGCCACGACGGGGATGCCCGCGTGGGAGCCGACGGCGGCCTGGATGCGACCGAGGATGGTGCCCGGCTCGACGATCGGACCGAAGATCGACGTCGGAATCCCGAGCGCGTCGATCAGATCGATGGCCCAGGTGCGGGCGTGCGCATCGACACACTGTGTGGTCGTGGCGTTCGTGTATTCGCACGCGATGCGGCCCGTCAGCCAGTAGTTGAGCAGGTCGGGCATGGTCACGAACGACGAGGCGCGATCGAGCGCGGAGGGCGCCGCATCGAGGGCCGCCGCCAGCTGGAACAGCGTGTTGAACGGCAGGAACTGCACGCCGGTGCGTTGATAGATGCGATCGCGGCCGAGTCGTGCCAGCACGCGGTCCATCACGCCGTCCGTGCGATGGTCGCGGTAGTGCCACGGCGGCTCGACGAGTTGCCCCTCGTCATCGAGCAGGGCGAAATCGCAGCCCCACGTGTCCACGCCCAGGCTGGCGAGCGGCGCGTCGGCCCGCGCAAGTCCGCGGCGCACCTCGGTCCACAGCGCGTCGACATCCCAGCGCAGCGTGCCGTCGATGCGTGCCGGCACGTTGGCGAAGCGATGGACGGGCTCGAGCGTGAGCCGGCCGTTGGACAGGTGTCCGACGATCGCGCGGCCGCTTTCCGCACCGAGGTCGAGGGCCAGGAATCGGGGCATGCCGTGTGTGTCCCGCCCGTCACGATAGGGCGTTGGCCGCCGCGATTCAACAGCATCGCGCTCGGGCCTCGTCGTTCACCATGGGAGAACAACGGCAATGGCGGCTGCGACGGGCAGCGAACTGCCAGGCGGCGCGGCTCGTGCGGCCAACCGCGGGGGACCGGGACAGGGTGGTGCGTGCGACAGCCGGAACAGAAGTTCACCACTGGTAAACAACCGGCTCGTCCGGGGCGCGGGTTGCGGCCGGGGCGCGATGCGTGCAGACTGGCGGTCCACCCGATGACGCGCAAGGCCTTCCGCATGTCGGTCGATCCCGGGCAGCACGCCGAGTACGAGCGGCGGCATCGTCCCATCTGGCGCGAGCTCCAGGACGTGCTGCTCGCGCACGGCGTCCACAGCTATTCGATCTTTCTCGACGACGCGACGGGCGATCTGTTCGGGTACGTCGAGGTCGACGACGAGGCGCAGTGGACGGCGGTTGCGGAGACCGACGTTTGCCGCCGCTGGTGGCGCTTCATGCGCGACGTCATGCCGGCCAACAGGGACGACAGTCCGGTGTCGCGGGATCTGCGCGAGGTGTTCCACCTGGCCGCGGGGCCCCGATGAGCGGCGGTGACACCGCCCCCCGGGACCGCGACGGCTATCTCATCAAGTCGCTGGTCCACGCGGCCGACATTCTGCGGGCGTTCGAACGGCGCGGCGAACTGCTGAGCCTGCGCGATGTGATGGACCGCACCGGGTATGGCAAGGGGATGTGCTTCCGCCTGCTGCACACGCTCCGGCACCTCGGGTTCGTGGAGCGCGTGGACCGGCGGTATCAGCTCGCGATCGAGGTGCCGCGGCCGCGGACGTTCCGCCTCGGGTACGCCGCACAGGGGCACGACAGCTCGTTCGCCTCCGAGGTCCACGACGGGCTGGTGACCGCCGCGGCCCGCGAGCGCGTGGAACTGCGCATCGTCGACAATCGCTACAACGCGAAGACGGCCCTGAAGAATGCCGAGCAGCTCATCCGCGACCGGGTCGATCTGGTCATCGAGTTCCAGACCGACGAGGCTGCGGCGCCCGAGATCGCGTCGCGGTATCGGCAGGCCGGCATCCCCGTGATCGCGATTGACATTCCGCATCCGGGTGCGACGTACTTCGGGGCGAATAACTACGAGGCCGGTCTGATGGCGGGGCGCTGCCTCGCGCGCTGGGCGAAGCAGCACTGGCGGGGCCGGGTCGACGAGATCCTGCTGATCGACATCGTCCGCGCGGGCACGCTGCCGGCGTCGCGGACGCGGGGCGTGCTCGCCGGGATTCGCGAGATCCTGCGCACCAGCGCCAGTGTGCCTGTCGTGACGATCGATGGGGATGGGCAGTTCAAGACGGCGCTCGAGCGCGTGCGACGGCACCTGCGGACGTCGCGGGCCACGCACGTGCTGGTGGGCGCGGCCAACGATCCGAGCGCACTGGGCGCCGGGCGCGCGTTCCAGGAAGCCGGCCGTGCCGCCTCCTGCGCCATCGTCGGGCAGAACGCGGAGCCCGATGCGCGCGCGGAACTGCGCGCGGCGCACAGTCCGCTGGTGGCATCGGTGGCGTATTTTCCGGAGAAGTACGGAGATGGGTTGATCCGCCTGGCGATCGACCTGCTCGCCCAGCGGCGCGTGCCACCGGCGGTGTTCGTCACGCACGAACTCGTCACGCCGGCCAATGTCGATCACGTCTACCCCAACGACGCCCTGCTCGGCGTCCGGACGTTCGCGAGGTTCTGACCGATGAAGAAGCTGCTGTTTGTCGTCGTGGTACTGGCCGTCGGGGCCGCCGCAGCCTGGTGGTGGCTCGCCGGTGGTCGTGCCGGGATCGACGCGGGCGCCCCGAACACGCCCACGGCGCTGACCGTCGATCATCGCGTCGATCCGCTCGGGATCGATACCGCGACGCCGCACCTCTCGTGGCAGCACCGCATCGCCACGCGCAACTGGCGCCAGGGCGCGTACCAGATTCTGGTGGCCAGCGATCCGTCGCGCCTGCACGACGGGCAGGCCGACGTGTGGGACAGCGGCCGCACGCCGTCCGATCAGTCGCATGGGATCGGCTACGCCGGTCCGGCCCTCGAGTCGGGGCGCCGGTACTACTGGACGGTCCGCACCTGGGACGTCGACGACGTGGCGTCGTCGTTCGCGCCGGCATCGTTCTGGGAGATGGGACTGCTGCAGCCGTCGGACTGGCAGGCGCAGTGGATTGCGAGTGACGATGCCGAAACGGCTGCCGATCGCGCCGACATCCGCTGGGTCGCCGTCAACGGGCCGGACGCGATGCGGATGCCGCTCGGAACCGAGAGCGTGTTCCGCGTCACCGTCGATCTGGCGGGGAAGCCCGCCAACGCCGCACTGTTCCTCGTGGCCCGCGGCGACTTCACGGCCACGGTCAACGGCCGCCCCGCCGGGGCGAAGACGCGCAGCTGGGTGGCGTTCGATCGCGAGGACATCACCGAGTCGCTCGTGGCCGGCACGAACGAGATCGAGGTGCGGCTGAAGACGGCGCTCGTGGCCGATGCCACGGCCCCGGCCGACGGCCGCATTCCGTCGGCGCTGGCCGGTCTGGTGAAGATCGAGCACGAGGACGGGCGAATCGAGCGATTCGCGAGCGGTCCGGCATGGCGGTCGCGCCTGAGCACGTCGTTCGACGAGCAGGACAGTGCAGTCGTGGCCGCGCTCGGCGACGGCGTGTTCCCGGATCCCGGACCGCTGCCGTCGCCCGCATCGCTGTTCCGGACGACGTTCGAGGTGTCGAAGCGCGTGCAGTCGGCGCGGCTGTACGCAACGGCGCTCGGCAGCTACCGGATGTTCCTCAACGGCACGCGTGTGGGCGAGGACGTGCTGACGCCCGAGTTCACCGACTATCGCGACCGCGTCGTCTATCAGACCTACGACGTGACGGCGCTGGTGCGCAGCGGCCGGAACGCCATCGGGGCCATGCTCGGGGATGGCTGGTTCGGCAGCGCGCTGAGCTGGTACGGCAACCGGTTCTTCTTCGGGCCGGGCCCCCTGCGGTTCATGGCCCAGCTCGACATCGTGTACACGGATGGCACGCGCGACCGGATCAGTACCGATCCCACGTGGAAGACAACGGCCTCGCCGGTGCTGCACTCCGAGATCTATGCGGGCGAGGTGTACGACGCGCGGCGTGAGGCGGAAGGGTGGCAGACGGCGGCGTTCGACGACGCCGGCTGGAATGCCGCGGAGCCTGCGCCGGGGCCCGCCGGCACCGTCAGCGCCCAGATGACGACGCCCGTGCGCGTCACGGAGACGATCGCGCCGGTGAGTGTCACCGAGCAGGCGCCGGGTGTGTTCGTGTTCGACATGGGACAGAACATGGTCGGCTGGACCCGACTCGACGTCGACGGGCCGCGTGGCGCGCGCGTGCGCCTGCGATACGCCGAGCGGCTCGAGCCGGACGGCGCGATCTATCGCGACAACTTCCGCAACGCGAACGCCACGGGCATCTACGTGCTGAAGGGCGGCGGCCACGAGCAGTACACGCCGCTGTTCTCGTTCTACGGCTTCCGCTACGTCGAGGTCACCGGCTTCCCGGGCACGCCGACGACCGCGTCGCTGACCGGCGAGGTGGTGACGAGCGTGACGGCCGAACCAACGGGCCGGCTCGAGACCTCGAGCGATCTCGTCAACCGCTTCTGGCAGGTCGGCCTGTGGGGGCAGAAGGGCAACTTCCTCAGCGTGCCCACCGATTGTCCGCAGCGCGACGAGCGGCTCGGATGGACGGGCGATGCCGGCGTGTTCTGGCGCACGGGCGCCTATAACTTCGACATCGAGGCGTTCACGCGCAAGTGGATGCTCGACGTGCGCGACGCGCAGTCCCCGGCCGGATCCGTCCCGAACACGGTGCCGCACGTGCCCGATCTCGGCGACGGCGCGCCCGGGTGGGGTGATGCGGTCGTCATCGTGCCGTGGACGTCGTGGATGCAGTACGGCGATCGCCGCTTCATCGACGAGAACTGGGACGCGATGGAACGATGGATGGCGTACATCGCCGACGGCAATCCCGACTTCATCCGTCGTCAGCGTGTCGGCTGGAACTTCGGCGACTGGCTCGCCCCCGACGAGCGGACGTCGCAGGCACTGGTCGGGACCGCGTACTGGGCGCTCATCGCGGATCAGATGGCGCAGATGGCCGAAGCCACGGGGCGCGACGAGGCCGTCGGGCGGTACCGCACGCTGCACGACACGCTGCGATCGGCCTTCCAGAAGGCGTTCGTGAAGCCGGACGGGCAGGTCGACGTGGGGACGCAGACGTCGTACGTGCTCGCGCTCAACATGCGGCTGCTGCCCGAGGCCCTCGTGCCGCGTGCGGTCGAGCACCTCGTGCAGGCCATCGAGGCGCGCAACGGCCATCTGTCGACAGGCTTCCTCGGCACGCCGTTCCTGCTGTTCACGCTGGCCGATCACGGCCGTGCCGACGTGGCGTATCAGCTGTTGCTGAACGAGTCGTTCCCGTCGTGGGGCTACATGATCGCCAACGGCGCGACAACGTGGTGGGAGCGCTGGAACAGCGATACGAGCGACCCGGCCATGAACTCGTACAACCACTACGCGTTCGGATCGGTCGTGGCCTGGGTCTATCGGTACGTGGCGGGGATCGACACGTCGGCGGCCGGTCCCGGGTTCAAGCACATCGTGATTCATCCGCACGTCGACGCACGATTGCCGCACGCGCGCGGCGAGTACGACTCGGTCTACGGCACGATCGTGTCCGACTGGTCGCAGGGCGAGGACGGGCGATTCACGCTGCAGGTGACGATTCCCGCGAACACGGCGGCCAGCGTCTATCTGCCGGCCGGCGATCAGACACAGGTCTACGAGGATGACCAGGTCGTCGAGTCCCGCCGCGACGGCGCAACGCACGTGGTCGAGATTGGATCCGGCAGCTACGTGTTCGAGGTCCGGTAGATCCGATGCTGCTGAACCTCGACGCAGGGGAGCGCTCCGAGGAGACCGAAGGTCTGTGGTCGCTGTGTGACCTGCTGAACTGCGCGTGCGGCGGCCACGCGGGTGACGAGACGACGATGGACCGCGTGGCGCGGTTCTGCGCGCGATCGACAGTCCGCCTCGGCGCGCACCCGTCGTATCCAGACCGCGCAGGATTCGGCCGGCGATCGCCGGTGGCGACGACCGACGCGTCGCCCGCGCGCGTTCGCGAGGTGGCCGCGCTGGTCGAGATGGCGGTGTCCGAACAGTGCCGGGCGCTGGCCGACGGTGCCAGGCGACGCGGCGTGGCCGTGGTGGCCGTGAAGCCGCACGGCGCGCTGTACCACGACGCGGCCGCGCACGTGCCGATTGCCCGCGCCGTGCTCGTCGGTGCCGTGGACGCGCTCGGTCGAGGCATCACCGTCATCGGGCCGCCGACAGGCGCGCTGCGTGACGAGGCGACACGGATGGGGCTGATGTACGCGCGCGAGGGGTTTGCCGATCGCCGCATGCGCGCCGATGGCACGCTCGTGCCCCGCACCGAGCCCGACGCGCTGATTGTCGATCCGGCCGAGGCTGCCGCACAGGCCGCGGCCCTCGTCTCGTCGGTCGACACCATCTGCCTGCACGGCGACACGCCAGGCGCCCTCGCCGTTGCACGCGCTGTGCGCGAGGCGATGCGCGGATGACGGGCGACCGGCCACCGGCGACCGGCTGCTGGCGGGAGCGCGCATGACTGAGTGGCGCGCGCTTGGCGCTCGGGCCGTGCGGTTCTCGCGTCCGCCCGGAACATCGCCGCGCGCGCTGCTCGATCGAATCCGCACGTGGCCGGGCGTGGTCGACGTCGTGATCGCGCGCGAGGACGTTGCTGTGTATTTCGATGACGCCCCTCGCATCTCGCAGGGGGCGATTGACGTCCTCGCGAACCTGCGCGATGACGACGGGCCGGTGCGGACGGTCGAGTTGCCCGCGCGCTACGACGGTCCCGATCTGCCTGCGGTTGCCGACGCGGCGGGGCTGACGATCGACGAGGTCGTGCGCGTCCACGCGGCGGCACGCTACGAGGTCGAGACGATGGGCTTTGCCCCGGGCTTCGCGTATCTCGTGGGACTCGACCCGCGCCTCTGTCTGCCGCGTCTGTCCACGCCCCGGACGCGCGTGCCGGCCGGATCGATTGCGCTGGCAGGCGGGTATACGGGCGTCTATCCGTTCGACTCGCCAGGTGGCTGGCACGTGATTGGCCGCGTCGAGGGCGTTCGGCTGTTCGACGAACATGGTGCTCTGCTGCGGCTCGGCGATCGTGTCCGCTTCGTCCGATGTCCTTGATCGTCGTTCGCGCCATCGGCCTGGTGACGGTGCAGGATCGCGGGAGGCACGGGCGCATGCACGAAGGATTGGCGCCCGGCGGCGCGCTCGTGCCCGAACTGCTCGCCGCCGCCAACAGGCGCGTGCAGAATCCCGACGACGCGGCCGCCATCGAGGTCATGGGCACGGTGACGATGCGCGCGGACGGGGCGATGCGCGTGGCCACCGATGCGATCGAGCCGCGTGATCTGCGCGTCGGCGACGAGATCACGGTCGCGAGCGAGCGGCATCGCGCCGCGTACCTGGCCGTGCGCGGCGGCATCGACGCGCCCGTCGTGCTCGGCAGTCGCAGCACGCAGTTGAGCGCAGGGATTGGCCGTCTCCTGCGATCGGGCGATCGTCTGTCGATGGGCGAGGTGCCCATCGTCTCGCGCCCCGTGGAGGCGTTCGAGCCCGTCGATGTCGTTCGCGTGATTCCCGGCCCGGACCATACGGCGTTTGCCACCCACGCCCTCGTCGTCCTGACGTCGTCGCCCTACGTCGTGCTGCCGTCGAGCGATCGCGTGGGCATGCGGCTCGAGGGACCGGCGCTGCCGGGCGTGACACGGCGCGATGTCACGAGGCCGATGGTCTGCGGCGCCATCGAGGTGCCGCCCGACGGACGGCCGATCGTGCTCGGTCCCGAGCACCCGACGACGGGCGGCTATCCCGTCATCGCGGTCGTGGCGCACGACGATCGCGGCCGCTGCTTTGCGCGGGCGCCCGGACAGGTGGTGCGGTTCGCCTGCCTCCCACTTGCCGCTCCCGTGCGATAGTGCCACCGTATCGCCATGCAGCGGATCAGACGCAGCACCCTTTGCGCGATCGCGATCCAGGCACGAAGCGACGCCGATGCCGCGTGAATTCAGGAACCATGTCAGATTCCTGATCGGCCTGGGCGGTGTGGCGGTGGGCGCGGCACTGTTCGCCATCGCCTTCCGGTCGTCGCTCACGTGGCTCTATCGCGCGCTCTACGACGGCGACAACGTGGTCGACGGCATCGCGAACCTGTCGCTCCCGTGGCGGCTGCTGGTGCCGATCGCGGGCGCGACGGTCGCCGGCATCATCGCCCGCTTTCGAACCGTGCGGAGCCAGAACGTGAGCAACGTGATGGAGGCCGTGGCGCTTGGCCACGTGCGGCTCTCGTTGCGTACCACGGCGTCGCGCGTCGCGTCTTCGTGGGCGGCGATTGCCGGCGGCATGTCCATCGGTCGTGAAGGACCGCTGATCGAGTTCGGCGGGGCGCTCGGGGCGGCCGTGGGTCGCGTGATCGGCACGTCACTGACGCGCACACGCGTACTGGTGGCGGCAGGCACGGCGGCGGGATTCGCGTCGACCTACAACACGCCGTTCGCAGCCGTGCTGTTCGTCCTCGAAACGATTGCCGGCGTTGCCGCGCTGGAACTCGTCCTGCCGGTGATGGCCGGAACGGTGGCCGCCACGTTCATCACGCGAGCCGTGGTGGGGGCCGGTCCGATCTACGGACAACGCACGTTCGATCTCGAGTCGAGCCTCGATCTGGTGTCGGCACTGGCCCTGGGCGTCATCGCGGCCATCGCGGCGATGGCGTTCAAGCGTGCGCTGGCGCTTCTCGAACACTGGGTCGACAGACACCCGATTCCGCAACCGTACCGTGCCATGGCGGGCGGCCTGCTGGTTGGTGCGATCGCCATGTGGCTGCCCGCGATTGCGGGGAACGGGTACGAGCCGCTCAATCGCCTGCTCGACGAGCCGATGGCGATCGGCGCGGTGGCCCTGCTGCTGGCGGCGAAGCTCGTCGCCACCAGCGGATCGGTGGCGTCCGGTGTTCCCGGCGGCATCTTCACGCCGATGCTGCTGATGGGCGCGGCGCTCGGCTCCGGATGGGCGCACCTCGTCGGCGCGTCCGCTCCTGACGCGGGCCGTTATGCATTGATGGGGATGGCTGCGGCCACGGCCGCCAATGTCCACGCGCCGCTGACCGCCGCCGTCATGATCTTCGAACTCTCGGGCGACTATCCGATTGCCTTGCCGCTCATCGCCGCGGCTGTTGGCGCCACGGCCGTGTCGAAGGCTTTCGGGAGCGAATCCGTGTATGAAACGGAACTCCGCAAGCGCGGCCTGGGCTGGGACATCACCCTCGAAGGGCGGCAGATGCGGCCCGGCCGACAACCGTGATCGAGGACGACGCCCCACGAGCGCCCCACGTCCGCCTGGACGTCAGCTCATCAGTCTCTGCAGAAACGCGATCGCCCGTGTCTGGTCGATGAAGAACGGGCTGGTCGCGATGGTGATGATCGCGGCGGTCCGCCTGTGGGCGTCGACGAAGCGCCTGGTGGTCTCGAAGTCGATGTACGCCATCTCGGGCGCGAAGAAGTCGAGATCGATATTCAGGATCAGGTTGCGCTGACCGGCGACGCGGCGGTCGTCGAGCGCGGAACTGCCCGTCGCAAAGAGGGCCTCGCCGATGAGGCCGGCTCGACGCGCGGGCTCGATGTAGTTGCCCACGTTCAGATCGATGTTGGTGTAGCGGAAGGTGTCGGCGGGCGTCCACGTGGCGTCGAAGCCGCGTGCCGGCACGCGCGTGTCGCGGTGCTGATCGAGGTGCACGAGCGTGGCGCCGGGCTCGAGGTGGCCGTGGCGGAACGCCTCGATCCAGAAAGCGAACACGTGGTTGTGATTGTCGACGACGATCGTGGGGACGTCGTCCCAGACAGTGCGAACGAACGTCGCGAGGCCCGTGCACGACTGCAGCGTCCCGTGCTCGTCGACATCCTCGAAGACGACCTGCGTGCCCGGCACGACGTCGGCAACCGTGCCGTCCACGAGCGGCGGCACCCAGAGACGCGGCGAGGGGCCGCGCCGGTCGTACGCGAACGCGTTGTTGCCGACGGGGCCCTCGAGCCAGAACGGCTGCACGTAGCTCTCGGGAATGGTTCCGGCCGTCGTCATCGACCACCGGATTGTAGCGTCCCGAACCGGAGCGGGTGGCGCGGCACGGATCAGCGATCAGATCGCCGGCAGTTCGTAGCCCTTGCGGCGGGGCCTGTCGAGCATCGCGTTCGCGCGCGGGCTGTTGGTGAAGCGTTCGGTCGTCGGATCCCAGTGCAGGCGATCGCCAACCGTCTGCGTGTCCTGGCTCACCCAGCGCGCGATGTTGCCGAGGTGGCAGACAGTGGCCGAGCGATGGCCGATCTCCACGTCGGCCACGGGCTTGCGGCGCGTCCTGATGCTCTCGACGAAGTTGGCGTAGTGATCGGTGGCCGTGTGGAGTTGGATCGGCATCGACTCGAGCGGAATCGTCTTCCACTCGGGCGTGCTGACCTCGAAGCGATCACGATCGATCCGGATCTGGCCCTTGTCGCCGATGAACAGCGCACCGCCGTTCGGGTTGGCGTCTTCCGACAGTTCGAGATGGATGCCGCCGGGGTACATCATGTGGACGATCGTCTCCTTCGGACCGAAGAAGCGACCGACGCGATCCGGCCCTTCGGCAATCCAGGGCTTGAAGGGCTGGCCCTCGACCCAGACCTCGGTCGGGCCGCTCTCGTCCATGCCGAGCGCCCACTGCACCTGATCGAGATCGTGCGCGCCCCACCCGCAGATCTCGCCGCCGCAGAAATCCTTGATCGACAGCCATCCCGGCCGCGATCGGCTCGTGCGGAGATTCTCGTTGAACGGCTTCGGATCGACGGGGCCCATCCACAGGTCCCAGTCCAGCGTGGGCGGCACCGGCTCGGCGGGCAGGCGTGACTCCCACGCGCCGGCGAAGTTCACGCCAACGATCTTCGTCACCGTGCCGATGTAGCCGTTGCGTACGAGCATGCACGCACGATGGAAATTCGCATCCGATCGCTGCTGGCTGCCCACCTGGAGCACGCGGTCGTGATGACGGATCGCGTTCACCATCACGCGCCCCTCGTGCACGGTCAGCGTCATGGCCTTCTCGACGTACACGTCCTTGCCTGCCTGCGCCGCGTGAATCGACTGCAGCGCGTGCCAGTGATCCGGGCTGGCGATGACGACGGCGTCGATGTCGCGGCGATCGAGGAGGCGTCGGTAGTCCTGATAGACGAAACGCTCGTCGATGTTCAGCCGCGCGGGCGACGCGTCGACACGCGCGCGTGCCAGGTCCACGTCGCACACGGCCCCGCACCGCACGCCGGGCAGGCGGCTGAGCGCGCCCGTATCCGAATACGAACGGCTGCCGGTGCCGATGGCGCCGAACACGATCGTGTCGCTCGGGGGCACGGCGCCCTGGCGGCCGAGGACGCGCGACGGCAGGATGAGCGGCGCAGCCGCCGTGGCGGCCGCGGCCGCGAGGAAGTGACGACGGCTCTGTTTCTTCAGACGCATGGGGCACTCCCGGTACGGTGTGCGAGATGGCGATGGTGTGCGGGCATGATACCCCGGCTCGAGGTGTCTGACAGGTTCACGAAGCGTATTTGCGGCCGGACAAACGACAGGCCGGGGAAGCTTGCGTGTATCGTAGGACCCGATGGTAGGCATTCCGCAGACGCCCGACGCGGTCCTGGCCTCGGCCCGGGCCTTCTTCGATGACCTGAACCGCACCTACGCGACAGTCCACCGCACCAAGGAAGACCTCTTCTGGTCCACCTACATGGCGACCAGCGACGATCACGATGGCTTCGCGCGCGCCGAGAACGCGTTCAAGGCGTTCGTCTCCGATCCCGCGCGTCTGCGCGCGACCCGCGATCATCTGGCGCAGTTGGCGGGCATCGTCGCGATGCCGGCGTCGCAGGAAGAGGCGCGCGACGCGGTGGTGCACGGCCTGCGCGGCTGGCTCGCCGTGTTCGAGGCCAACATCGTCGACAACGACGAGGGCCGCGATCTGATGCGGCAGATCGTCGAGGCCGAAGCGGAGCTGTTCACGAAGCGGAAGGCGTTCGAGCCGCGTCACGTGAACGAACGCGGCGAGACAGAGGTCGGCACGCTCAGTACGCTCGCGACCAACCTGGCCACCAACCCGCACGAGGACCGGCGGCGCAGTTCGTTCGATGCGTTCCGCGAGATCGAACGCTGGGTGCTGACCAACGGGTTCCTCGATCTCGTCAGGCTGCGCAACAGGTTCGCGCGCGCGCTCGGCTTTGCCGACTATTTCGATCTCAAGCTCCGCAAGAACGAGCGGATGACGCCGGCCGAGTTGACGGCGATCCTCGACGACTTCCTGGCCAGGACCGACGCGGCGGCCACGCGATCGCTGGCCGACCTGCGCGCCCGTCACGGCGAGGGGGCACTGGCGCCGTGGAACGTGCGCTTCTACTCGACCGGCGACGTCGTCCGGCGCGTCGATCCGTACGTGCCGTTCGGCCTGGCGCTGCGTCGCTGGGTCGAGAGCTTCCGCCGGCTCGGCATCACGTTCCGTGGCGCGACGCTGCAGCTGGATCTGATCGACAGGGCGGGGAAGTACCAGAACGGCTTCTGTCACAGTCCCGTGCCGGCGTGGACGGACGCGGGCGGCACGTGGATTCCGAGCCACATCAATTTCACGGCCGACGCCATGCCCGATCAGGTCGGCAGCGGCCAGCGCGCCATCGTCACGCTGTTCCACGAGGGCGGACACGCGGCGCACTTCGCCAACGTGATCCAGAACGCCCCGTGCTTTTCGCAGGAGTACCCGCCGACGTCGATGGCCTATGCCGAGACCCAGTCGATGTTCTGCGACAGCCTACTCGGTGACGCGGACTGGATGGTGCGCTACGCACGCACGGCCTCGGGGGAGCGCATGCCGGCCGACCTCGTGCGCGACCGCGTCACGGCGCGCCAGCCGATGCGGGCGTTCGAGGAGCGGTCGATTGCCGTCGTGCCCTGCTTCGAGGCCGCGTTGTACGCGATGCCCGACGAGTCGCTCGTGCCCGATGCCGTGATCGCCCTGGCACGCGAGACCGAGCGGCGCGTGCTCGGCCTCGAGAGTCCGCGCCCGCTGCTGGCTATTCCGCACCTGCTGAACCAGGAGTCGGCCGCGTCGTACCAGGGCTACCTGCTCGCGCACATGGCCGTGTACCAGACGCGTGCGTACTTCGCGCGGACGTCCGGGTATCTCACCGACAACGTCGAGATTGGTCCGGCGCTCGCGCAGCACTACTGGGCGCCGGGCAACAGCGTCGATCACGATGCGACGTTGCGCAGCCTGACGGGCGAGGGGTTCTCGGCGAGGTACCTGGCAGACGAGTGCAACCGATCGATCGACGAGGCCTGGGGCAGGGCCGAGGCCAGCATGGCCGCGGCCGACGCGCGCACGTATCCCGATCGCATCCCCGCCAGCCTCGACGCCGACATCCGCGTCGTCCACGGCGCGGAGCTGATTGCGGACTCGAGCCGGGGCGAAGACGCGATGTGCGATCGCTTCGAAGCGTGGGTGCGCGAGCGGTACTGAGGCAGCTGTTTCTGTTTCCCCTGGGGCTGAAGCCCCAGGGCTCCGAAGATCTGGAGACGCGCGCTCCGAAGATCCGGGGATGCGGGCTCCGAAGAGGCTTCGGGCCGCGGGCTGCGGGCCTCGGCATCCGGAGCCCTGGGGCTTCGACACCACTGGCCGCGGGGCGCGGCAGCCGGAGCCCTGGGGCTTCAGCCCCAGGGGAACTCCGAAGACGCGCGTTACTTCTTGAGTGCGTTGCGCAGCTTGTCGGCCAGGCCGCCGCCGAAGGCGTTGGCAGAGAACGCGTCGGCACGCGCGGCGTAGTCCTCGACTTCCGCGTGCTCTTGGACCAGCGCCACGGCCTTGCGGCTGAGCCGCAGGCGTCGGGCCGCTTCGTCGATTTCCAGCACGACGACGGCGATGGTGCTGCCGACGGGCAGGGCACGCGGCAGATCCGCATCGCGGGCCACGCCACTCTCGGCCAGCGGCACCAGGCCGACGACGCCCGGCGTCAGTTCGACGAACACGCCGAACTTCGCGTGTCGTTCCACGCGGCCCTCGTAGACCTGGCCCGTGTGGAACGTGGTCGGCACCGCGGCCCACGGGTCGGCCAGCAGCTGCTTCAGGCTGAGCGCGATCTGCCCGGTCTTCTCGTCGATCCGCAGCACCTTGACCGTCAGCTCCTGTCCCGGCTCGGCAATGGCCGATGGAGCCGTGACGTGTGACCAGCCCATCTCGGAGACATGGAGCAGGCCCTGCACGTTGCCGCCGAGATCGATGAACGCGCCGAAGTCACGGACCGAGACCACGCGGCCCGTGACGACCGCACCCACGGTCAGCGCGCGGCGGACCTCGTCGGCGCGCGCCTGCTGTTCGGCCTCGAGCAGGGCGCGTCGCGAGACGACGAACTTCCGGCCGCCCTCGCCATATTCGATGATGCGGAACGTGTAGACGTGGCCGAGGTGCACGGCCGGATCAGTGCCGCGCACGATGTCGATCTGCGAGAACGGGCAGAAGGCGCGCTGGCCGGCGACCGTCACGCTGAAGCCGCCCTTCACCTCGGCGTCCACCTTGCCGTCGACGGGCAGGCCGGTGCGGAACGCGTCCTCGAGCTGTCGTGCGGCCGCGGCGCCACGCTGGAGTTTGCGCGACAGCGTCAGGCCGCCTGTCGTCGACACGATCGTCGCCTGGACGCGGTCGCCGACCTTCGCCTCGACCACGCCGTCGGCATTGGCCAGATCGGCCAGCGCGAGCGTGGCTTCTCCCTTGGCCCCGACGTCGACGAACGCGACGTCCGATCCCAGGGCGACGATGGTGCCCTCGACGACCTGGCCGGTGTCGAGGCGTGCGGTGGTGAGGGAGGCAGCAAACAGGGCGGCGAAATCTTCGGTCTCGTTCTCGTTCTCGGTCACGTGGGGACTCCGGCTGCGGCGCGCCGCGGCGTCGGGACGCGCCAACGGGACATTGTCCCTCAGGTCCGGGGACCGTGCGCGTCTGTCTGTCAGAGGGCGAAGTCGCCGGTCCAGGCCCCGCGATCGATCACGGGCCGGCGCGATCCGTCGCGGCAGATGGCCGTGACCGACGTGCGGTCGTCCGAAATCATGCAGTCGCGGTGGACCTTGCTGTCGTTACAGCCGGCCGCGCGCAGCTCGTCGCGCGACATCGCGGTGCCACCCTCGAGCCTGTCGACGTACGCCCGGCCGAACGCGATGTGGCACGCGGCGTTCTCGTCGAGCAGGATGTTCTGGAAGACGAGGCCCGTGCTGTAGATGGGCGAGTCGTCGATGCCGACCAGCGCCACCTCGCCGAGCAGGCCTGCGCCCTCGTCGGTGGCGAGCATGGCGCGGAACGCGTCGCCGCCTTCGCGCGCGGTGAAGCCCGTTACGCGGCCGTCGGCGAACTCCACGCGCAGCCCCTCGACGTTCTGGCCGTTGATCAGGACCGGGCGGGTCATCGAGACCACGCCGCGCGTGCGGCGGTGATCGGGTGTCGTGTAGTTCTCGAAGGTCGGCAGGTTCGCGAAGAAGCGGACCTCGCCGTGGTGCATGCCGCCGCCGAAACGCGCGAGCGGGTGAAGTCCCACCATCAGGTCGGTTGCCGGGCCGGTCACGTGCAGCCACTCGATGCCCGCCGCGTCGAGCAGGGCGCTGCGGCGCGCGATGCGGGCGCCGCGGGCCCACCAGCGATCGACGCAGTCGTCGTGGTCGAGACCGAGGACCGTGACGAGTGCCGTCTCCAGGCGGGCGCGCGCGTCGGGTACGTCGCCGAAGATCAGCCGTCCCCAGTCGGCCGTGGCAAACGGGATGATGCACCACGGCGTCGTGTTCCGGCCGAGACCTTCGGTGTAGAAGTGCTCGCGGGCGGCCGTGCGCGCGGCCTCGAACCGGCTCACGCGATCGGCAGGGCAGCGCGCCAGCGCGAACGGGTCGTCGACGCCTTCGATCCGCAGCGTCGCACCACGCACGTCGACCAGGTCGTTCCAGCGATCGGCCCACGTGGCCGGCACATCGGTGAGGCTGGCGTCAGTGGCGTGCGTCACGTGCAGCGCGTCGAGCCGCGGCGACCACGTGGTGTAGTCCACGCGCGTCGCACCCTGCCTGTAGGCTTCCTCCGCAATCGCCAGCAGCAGGGGATAGGCCTCGATCCCGTGCTGGATGTGGACGGGCCTGCCGGCGATGCCCGCGCGTCCGCCCCAGCCGCACTCGACGACGAGCCGGGCGTAGCGGTGCAGGAGTTCGGGGGATGTGAGCGGCATGCGGGGTCTCCGTGGCCGCGCCAGGCGGACGGGCGCGGCAAACGCGTATCGTGACACAGCACCGCGTCGGCCGGACGCGTCCCCGTGACGCGGCGGTACAATCGCACGGACCGCGCCCCGCGCACACAGGTCAGTCAAGGAGCTCCTACATGCACGCCCGAGGTTTCGTCGCGCTCTCCGTCATGGCCGCATCGATCGCGACCTTTGCCGCCCATCATCTGGATGCGGCCGCGCCGCAGCAGCCGGCCCCGCTGCCGATGGCCACCAGTACCGACCTCGGCGGCTTCCTGACCGCCACGCTCGCGTTCATCGCAGCCGATGCGGACAAGGACGGTGCCGTGACGCGCGAGGAACTGACGACGGCCGTGACGCGGTGGGTGACGAGCGCCGATGCGGCGAGTGCCGGGGCGGTGACGCGCGAGCAGCTCGTGCCGGCCCTGAATGCGGCCATGCCGGCCGCCGGCCTGGCCGCGGCGTTCAGCATGGGCGGCGGCGAGCAGCCGCGCACGCCGGTGCCGGCCACGGTCGAGCTGATGCGGGCCGCCCTGCCGGCCACGGCCCCCGCGACACCCGCGCGTCCGCGCAAGGTGCTCGTGTTCGCGCGCGCCGGGGGCTTCGTGCACTCGACGATTCCGCTGGCCGCAGCCACCGTCGAGGCGCTCGGCGAACGCACGGGGGCCTGGTCCACCACCATTTCCTATGACGCGGCCGACATCACCGCCGCCAACCTCGCGAACTACGATGCCGTGTTCCTCGCGAGCACGACAGGGGCGTTCCTCGACGAGCCGGGCGACGAGGCGACGTCCGCGGCGCGGCGGCAGGCGCTCGTCGACTTCGTCCGCAGCGGCAAGGGGCTTGCCGGCATTCACGCGGCCACCGACGCGTACCACGTCGACAGCACCCCGCCGGCGCCCGGCGGCGGCGCGGCCAGCCTGCTCGGCGGCTTCTCGGCCGGGGCCTTGCTGGCGCCCGTCATGCTGACGCAGGGCGATCGCAACGGCGACGCCCGCCTCGATGCGACCGAGGCCACGGCCCTGGCCGACGCGTGGTTCCGCACGCTCGATGCCGCCGGAACCGGCAGACTCTCGCAGGCAGATTTCGCACTGTTCGCCCTGCTCATCCCCAAGGGCCCTGCCGCACCCGTGGCGCAGGGGCCGGACACGCAGGTGGGGACCTGGGCCGACTTCAACCGGATGATCGGCGGATACTTCAAGTTCCACTGGCTCGATCCGCAGAAGATCACGGTGAAGATCGACGATCCCGCGAGCCCGCTGACGGCGATGTTCAAGGGCCAGGCGTTCGACGTCCACGACGAGATCTACACGATGGCCGCCAACTCGTTCTCGCGCGATCAGGTGCGCGTGCTGACGAGTCTGGACTACGACAAGATGAGCCCCGAGGATCGGGCGCTCGAGGAGCACCCGCGCGTCGACCACGACTTCGGTTTGAGCTGGGTGCGCCGCGAGGGGCAGGGCCGCGTCTTCTATCTGGCGCTGGGCCACAGCGAGCGCATCTACGCGATGACGCCGATCCTCGAGCACCTGCTGGCCGGCGTGCAGTACGCGCTCGGCGATCTGCAGGCCGACGATACGCCGCGGTAGTCGCTCGCCCGCCGCCCGGATTTTCGGAGCCCCGGGGGCGTCGTTGAGCTCTCCCTGGGGCTGAAGCCCCAGGGCTCCGAAGAGCGCGGCCCCAGGGCTCCGAAGAGCCGCCCCAAGGCTCCGAAGAGCGTGAGACCCACCGCCGCCGCCGGGCCGCCTGCCGCCGGCCGCTGGGCCGCCGCGCTCAAGCGACCACGCCCGGCCGCCGATTCCCCGTTCAGGGGTCGGCCGGATGCATCGTCTCGAGGCGCGTGTCACAGTTCTGCTCGTCGTTGCTCAGATCGCGCTGGGGACGTGTCTCTCTGCCGGCGGGCAGGTGCCGGTCGAGGCCGCCCGTCCCGTGGTCTCACACCCGGCGGAACTTGCCTCCATCTCGACAGCGGCATCGAACGAATCGGCCCGGGGTGACGTGCGCGGGACGACCGTCGATGCGTCCGGCGGCGTGCTGCCGGGCGTGACGGTGACCGTGGCCACGCGCGACGGCCGCGATCTGGGCTCAGTCGTGACAGGCGTCGACGGCGCCTTTGTCGTGAGCGAACTGCCGATCGGTCCGGCCGTGCTCAGCTTCCATCTCAGTGGTTTCGCCGACGCGCGCGTGGACGTGGACGTGCGCGACGCCCGGGACGATGCCGCATCCCGCCAAGGCGTCATCCGACAGCGCCTGGATCTGCCGGCCATGGCCGAGCGCGTGACGGTGCGCGCCGATCCGCTGCCGCCACCCCCGCCGCCTCGACCGGTGGCCGCGCCGGTCCCCGAACACGATCAGGCATCGGTGTGCAGCCCTGCCCGCGCCGAGGCGACGGTCCAGACGTTCGGCACGATTCGATCGCGGCGCGACGACGAAACGAAGGTGCTGTTTGCGGCGGGCGAGGCGCTGCTCGTCGAAGGCGGGACGACGACGGGACTGGCTGTCGGCCAGAACTATGTCGTACGACGACAGTATCCGACGGCGCTGCGTGCCGGACGCCAGGTCGTGGTGATGGGCGAGCACTCGGCCGGGCTGCTGCAGATCGTCGAGGTCGAGCCCGACGTGGCGACGGCGGTGGTCGTCTATGCCTGCGACGAAATCATGCGGGGCGACTATCTCGCGCCGTTTGCGCCGGAGGTCGCCCGCGCGCCCGAGCCGGCCGGCACGCCGGTCTTCGAGCAGGCGGCTCGTCTCCTGTTCGCCGATGCCGGGCAGCCGATCGGCGTCCCTGGCCGCATGGTCATCGTCGATCGAGGGGCGCGTCAGGATGCCCGCGTCGGGCAGCGCCTGACGATCTTCCGGCGGTCGCGCTTTGGCGACAGGCGGCCGATCGTGGTGGGCGACGCGGTGGTCGTGGCCGTGCGCGACGCGTCGTCGACCGTCCGGATCGAGCGGGCCACCGATGCGATCTTCCTAGGTGAGCAGGGGGATTGGGCGGCCCCGCAGGCGCGTTAACCGACCTGTTGAACGGCATCGGGCCGAGTATGTGTTACACTCTCACCGCATCCGCGCGAACCGTCACGTGTCACGGTCGTAGTCCGGGCCCTTCCACGTCGATTTCCTGAAGAATATCGACGATCGGGCGCCCCGGCCTGACGGATGCAGGGAATGGGTCTTCATGCGCGTGGCTTCCCAGTACCTACGCGCCGCTGTGGTATGTCTGGCGGCGCTCCCCCTGACGACAGCTTGCGGCAGCGGTATCGTTGCGAGCCGTGAGGCCGCCTCGGGTGCCGAGCTGTATCAGTCCTGCGAGAGCTGTCACGGTCCGGCCGGCGGCGGCGACCTCGTCCAGCACGCTCCGGCCATTGCCGGGCTGCCGGCGTGGTACGTGGCCAGCCAGCTCGAGCGGTTCCAGACCGGCCTCCGCGGCAAGCACCCCGACGATGTCGAGGGGCTGCGGATGCGGCCGATGTCGCTCCAGGTCAACAGTCAGACCCAGCGGGAGACGGTGGCCGCGTATGTGGCGAGCCTGCCGTCGGCCGCCAACGCCCCCAGGCTCAAGGACGTCGACCTCACGCGTGGCGAAGAGACGTTCGCGATGTGCGTGGCCTGCCACGGCATGAAGGGCGAGGGCACCGAGGCGTTGAACGCGCCGCCGCTCGCCGGGCTCGACGACTGGTACGTGGCCCTGCAATTGCGCAAGTTCCGATCGGGGATCCGCGGGTCGGTCCCCGGCGATGGGATCGGGCCGACGATGGCGGCGATGTCGATGGCGGTGCCGCCAGAGGTCATCGAAGACGTCGCGGCATACGTCCACACGCTGCCGCGATGAGCGCCCCGTTCGACGGATATCCCATGGCACACACCGAATCGGATCCCGAGGTCATTGGTCGCAAGTTTCTCCTGATGACGGTTGCCGCCGTGCTCGCATTCGCCGCGGCGGCGTATCTCATCGTGTCCTGAGGAAGTTTCGTCATGCCGTCTTGGTTCATGCCGCAGGCGTCGACATCGGCCGTGGAGATCGACAACCTGATCCTGATGATCACGGTCATCGTCGGCGTCTGGTTCGTTGCCGCCGAGCTGGTGTTTTTCTGGCTGATCTGGAAGTTCCGTGCGCGGGACGGCGTGCGTGCCCAGTACGTGGCGGGCGAGGCGAAGTCGGAGAAGAAGTGGGTGTCGTACCCGCACTACGCCGTGCTGGTGTTCGACATCCTGATTCTCATCTTCGCCCTGCGCGTGTGGAACAACATCAAGATCTCGGCGCCACCCGGCGAGGAGCGCGTGCGCATCATCGCGCAGCAGTGGGCCTGGACGTTCCAGCACGCCGGGCCGGACAACATCCTGGACACCGCTGACGACATCCGGACGGTCGAGGACATGTACGTGCAGGTGAACCGCACGTACCACTTCGAACTGCACTCCAAGGACGTCGTGCACAGTTTCTCGGTACCGGCCTTCCGGCTCAAGCAGGACGCGGTGCCTGGCCGCGCGATCAATGGGTGGTTCACCGCGACACAGACAGGGACGTTCGACGTGCAGTGCGCCGAGATCTGCGGGATCGGCCATGGCCTGATGCCCGCGCACCTCCACGTGCGCACCGCGGCCGAACACCAGGCCTGGATGGCCGAGGTGGCGGGCACGGGCGCCGCGCCGGCCGAGGCCGCGGACATGGGGACGGGTGAGGTGCTCGCGCACGCGGACACGGCCCGGGTTCAGATGGGAGCAATGCAATGAGCGCGCACGCCATAGCGCACGAGGCCCACGGGCATCACGAACACGCCGATCCGGGGTTCTTCCGGAAGTACCTGTGGTCGACCGACCACAAGGTGATCGGGATGCAGTACCTGTTCACCGGCATGTTCATGGCGATCATCGGCGGGTTCACCGTCTATGTGTTCCGCATGCAACTGGCCTTCCCCGGCGAGTCGGTGCCGGGCTACGGCTACGTGAACGCCACGGCCTACAACTCGCTGATCACGATGCACGGCAGCATCATGGTCTTCTGGGTCGCGATGCCGGTGCTCATCGCCTCGTTCGGGAACTTCCTGATTCCGCTCATGCTCGGATGCGACGACATGGCGTTCCCGAAATTGAACCGCCTGTCGTACCAGATTTTCCTGCTCAGCGCGCTCGTGGTGCTCTCGACGTTCTTCGTGCCGGGCGGCGCGTTCGGCGGCGCGTGGACGTCCTATCCGCCGCTGTCGGCCTCGGCCGCCTACAACGCGACGCCCTGGGGCGCGCCGATGTGGCTGATTGCCGTCATCCTGGAGTTCGTCGCGTTCCTGCTCGGCGGCATCAACTTCGTGACCACGGCGATGAACTCGCGGGCGCCGGGCATGAAGATGTTCGACGTCCCGATCGTCGTCTGGATGATCGTGCTGGCGAGCCTGGTGTTCATGGGATCGGTGGGGCCGCTCGTCGCCGGCGCCATCATGCTGCTGTTCGATCAGTTGATCGGCACCGGATTCTTCAACCCGAACACGGGCGGTGACCCGATCCTCTGGCAGCATCTGTTCTGGTTCTTCGGCCACCCCGAGGTGTACGTCGTGCTCCTGCCGGCCGTGGGGATCGTGGCCGAGGTGATGACGGTCTTCTCGCGCAAGAAGCTGTTCGCGTACCGCACGGTGGTCTACACCGCGCTGGCGACCAGCGTCATCAGCTTCTTCGTGTGGGCGCATCACCAGTTCATCGCCGGCATCGACCCGCGCATGGCCGGGATCTTCACGGTCACCACGCTGATCATCTCGGTCCCGATCGCCGAGATGATGTTCGTCTACATCGCCACGATGTATGGCGGCTCGATCCGGCTGGCGACGCCGATGCTCTGGGCGCTGGCGTTCATCGCGGAGTTCCTGATCGGCGGCGTGACCGGCATCTTCCTCGGCGCGTCGGGCGCCGACGTGTACTTCCACGACACGTATTTCGTCCTCGCGCACTTCCATTACACGTTCTTCCCGATCGCGTTCATCGGCACGTTCGCCGGGCTGACCTACTGGTTCCCGAAGATGTTCGGCCGGCACATGAACGAGACCCTGGGCAAGATCCACTTCTGGGGAACGGTGGTGGCGTTCAACGCCATCTTCATCCCGCTGTTCCTCGCGGGGGCTGGCGGCGATCACCGCCGGATCTTCGACTACTCGGCGTTCCCGGAACTGGCGAGCCTGCAGCCGCTCCGCCAGATCGCCACGATCGCCCTGCTCGTGCTGATCGCGTTCCAGCCGGTGTTCCTGTTCAACTTCTTCTACAGCATGTTCCGGGGCAAGCGCGCCACGGCCAACCCGTGGCACGCGAACACGCTGGAATGGGCCGCGCCGTCGCCGCCGCCGCACGGGAACTTCCCGGAGATGCCGGTCGTCTACCGCGGGCCCTACGAGTACAGCGTCGAGGGGCGCGAGGACGACTACTGGCCGCAGCACGTGCCGCCGGACGACGTGACGGTCGACGGGCCGGTCGAGGCCCCGGTCGCCGCCGGCGGACACTGAGTCGAGGAGTCGAACGTGAGCAGTTCCAAACCGATCGCCACGACACGCAGCGTGATGAATCTGCCCACGGGCCGGCTGGCTCTGTGGTGGGTCATCGCCTCGGAGATCGTCATCTTTGGCGGCTTGCTGGGGTCGTACATCATGTTCCGGCTCAGCCACGACGCGTGGGCCGAACAGGCGGCAATTACCAGTACCCTGGCAGGGGCCACCAACACCTTCATCCTGTTGACCTCCAGCCTGTCAGCGGTCCTCGCGCACCAGGCGGCCGAGCGTGGCGATGGACCCCGCGCGGCGAAGATGCTGCGCCTGACGGTGCTCGGCGGCCTGGGCTTCCTCATCGTGAAGTCGATCGAGTGGACCGGCGAGATCCAGCACGGCTACACGATCACGTCGAACCTGTTCTGGTCGTTCTATTACACGGCCGCCGGCCTGCACGGCCTGCACGTGATTGCCGGCATGATCTGCATGCTGATCGTCGCGCGCGCCGCCGCCCGGAACCAGGAACTGCAGCGCGTCGAGATCGTCGGCCTCTACTGGCACTTCGTCGACGTCGTCTGGATTTTCCTGTTCCCGCTGCTCTACATCGCGAAGTAACCCATGGCTGAACACGCACACGCTCACGCGCACGGGGCCGGTCACGGCGATGCGTTCTACGTCCGGATCTGGGCGATCCTCCTGGTGCTGCTGTTCGTCAGCGTCATCGGCCCGGAGTTCGGGATCCGCGTCGTCACGCTCATCACCGCCTTCGGCGTTGCCATCGTCAAGGCGTACATGGTCGGGCGCCACTTCATGCACCTCGGCATCGAACGGAAGTGGGTCGTCTGGATTCTGGCCATGATGATGGCGTTCGTCGTGCTGATGTTCGCCGGCATCGCGCCGGACGTGCAGCTGCACAACGGGCAGAACTGGATCAAGCTCTACGAGGAGCCCGCGCCCGGATCCGGGGCGCACGGGCACTGACATCATGCACTTCCCGGTCACCCGCGCCCCGCATCGTGAGATCGTGCCGAACAGCGTGCTCGGCATGCTGATCTTCGTCGGCACCGAGGTGATGTTCTTTGCCGGCATGATCAGCGCGTTCACGATCACGCGGGCCGGTTCGCTGCCGCTCGTCTGGTCGCTGCCGGCCGGGCTCGTGCTGCCGGCCGCCGAGACGGCCGTCAACACCGTGGCGTTGATCGCGAGCGGGATCCTGATGTTCGTGGCCGACAGGCAGCGCCGGGCCGGTCGCTCGGGGCGGGCCGCCGGCCTGCTGCTCGGGGCCACGGTCCTCGGGGCGCTCTTCGTGCTGCTGCAGGGGCGCGAGTGGTGGGGCCTGCTCAGCCAGGGCGTGACGATGCAGTCGAGCACGCTCGGCGCGTTCTTCTACCTGATCGTGGGGACGCACGCCGTGCACGCCGTGGTGGCGATCGTGGCGCTGGGCGTGGCCTGGTGGCGCCTGCGCCAGGGCACGCTCTCGTCAGCCTTCTTCCTCGGTGCCCAGACGTTCTGGTATTTCGTCGTCGGTATCTGGCCCGTGATTTATCTGCGGGTCTATTTCTGAGGCGGGCAACATGACTATCGCACGCGTATTTTCAGCGACTCTCCTCACTCTCGCGGCTCCGGGCTCGGCCCTGGCCTGCGCCGTCTGCGGCACGATGGGCATGGAGAACAACAGCGGGGCGTACTTCGGGATGACCATCATCATGTCGCTCCTGCCGCTCTGCATGATGGGAGGCGTCGTGTACTGGGTGTCCCGGCGCGTCGCCGCGGCCGAGGCTGCTTCCATGCCGCACCAGGTGCCGGCCCCGTCGAGCGTCCCGACGCCGTACCCGGCATCGGCCACGTCGCCCGACATCGCCTGAATCCGCGCGGACCCGTTCTCCACCTCCGGCGCGCGTCAGCGCTTCCGCGCTTCGCGGAGCTGACGCCGGCGTGTGCCTCCCTGCCGCTCGAACATCCAGCCCGGATACTCGACGGGCAGGGCACTCACCGCATCGATGGCGGCCAGCTCAGCGTCTGACAGCGCGAGATCGACAGACGCGAGATTCTCCTCGAGCTGCGCCGGGCGCTTCGCACCGATGATCACGCTCGTCACGACGGGCTGGTGCAGCAGCCAGGCCAGCGCCACCTGCGCCACGGTCACCCCGTGCGCGTCGGCGATCGCGCGAAGCGCGTCGACGCTGTCGAACGCCCGATCGCGCTGAACGGGCGGAAAGTCGAACGTCGCCCGGCGGCTGCCGGCCTCGGTGCCGCCCTCCCGCGTGTATTTGCCGCTCAGCAGGCCACCGGCGAGCGGACTCCAGACGAGCAGGCCCACGCCCTCGCTCTCGAGCATCGGTACGATCTCGCGCTCGAGATCGCGTCCGGCGACCGTGTAGTACGCCTGCAGCGACGCGATCGACGCGAGTCCCCTGCGCGCGGAGATACCGAGCGCCTTCGTGATCTGCCACGCCGCCCAGTTCGACACGCCGATGTACCGCACGTGCCCCTGCTGGACGAGCGTATCGAGCGCGCCAAGCGTCTCCTCGATCGGCGTCGCCGGATCGAAGCCGTGCACCTGATACAGGTCGATGTGATCGAGCTGGAGCCGGCCCAGGCTGGCCTTCACGCCCTCCAGGATGTGATAGCGCGACGCCCCGCGCGCGTTGACGCCTTTGCCGACCTCACCGAACACCTTCGTCGCGACGACGACCTCGTCGCGGCGAAGGCCGAGATTGCGAATCGCCTGGCCGGTGATGATTTCCGACCGGCCTTCGCCGTAGACGTCGGCCGTGTCGATGAAGTTGACGCCGGCCTCGAACGCGCGACGGACCAGGGCATCGGCGTCAGCCTGCTGGAGCCGGCCGATGTGTCCCCAGATGCCGGCCTCGCCGCCGCCGAAGGTCATGGTTCCCAGGCAGAGCTCGGAAACGAACAGGCCAGTACTGCCGAGTCGTGTGTAACGCATCAGTCCTCCGCGTGCGTGATCGGGGACGACCTGCAGGCCGGCCCTGTTGCCGTTATCCCAGGAACAGCGAGTACGCCGGATTGTCCGATTCGCGTTCGTAGCGATACCCGAGCGTGTCGAGGAACGACTGGAACGCGTCCTCGTCGGTGGCCGGCACTTCCAGTCCGGTGAACACACGACCGGGGTCGGCACCGTGGTTGCGGTAGTGGAAGAGGCTGATGTTCCAGCGATCGCCGAGCGCGTCGAGGAACTTCATCAGGGCGCCCGGCCGCTCCGGAAACTCGAAGCGGCAGAGGACCTCGCGTTCGACCTCCGGACTCCGACCGCCCACCATGTGGCGCACGTGCAGCTTCGCGAGCTCGTTGTCCGACAGGTCCGTTGTCGCGTATCCGCGTGCCGTCAACGTTTCGGCCAGCGCCGTCGCGTCCTGCCGCGAGGCAATCGCCACGCCCACGAAGATGTGGGCCGCGCGTCGACCGCTGAGGCGATAGTTGAACTCCGTCACGACGCGCCGGCCGATGGTGGCGCAGAACTCGCGGAACGCGCCGGGCCGTTCCGGAATCGTGACGGCGAGCAGGGCCTCGCGCGCCTCGCCCATCTCCGCACGCTCGACGACGAAGCGGAGCCGATCGAAGTTCATGTTCGCGCCGCTCAGCACGGCTGCCAGACGCGCACCCGTCGTGCCCGTGCGCCCGACCCAGCGTCGCAGACCGGCGACCGCCAGCGCGCCGGCCGGCTCGGTGATCGATCGCGTGTCGTCGAACACGTCCTTGATGGCCGCGCAGATCTCGTCGTTCGAGACCAGCACGATCTCGTCGACCACCTGCCGCGCCAGATCGAACGTGTGCACGCCAACGTCGCGCACCGCCACGCCGTCCGCGAAGATGCCGACCTGCTCGAGCGACACGCGATGGCCCGCGTGCAGGGAACGGTGCATCGCATCGGCTTCGAAAGGCTCGACGCCGATGACTTTGATGGCCGGCTTCAGCGTCTTGATGTAGCTGCCGATGCCCGCGATCAGCCCGCCGCCCCCGATGGGCACGAAGATGGCGTCGATGTCGCCCGATCGGTGCCTGAGGATTTCGGTGGCGATCGTGCCCTGGCCCGCAATCACGAGCGGATCGTCGAACGGCGGGATGTAGGTGCGGCCGGTCTCGCGCGTGAGTGTCTCGCAGTGCGCGCGGGCGTCATCGAAACTGTCGCCGACGAGCACGACCTCGGCGCCCATGTGCCGGACGGCCTGGACCTTGATGGCCGGCGTCGTCTGCGGCATCACGATGACGGCGTCGAGGCCCAGGTGCCGCGCCGCGAAGGCGACGCCCTGCGCGTGATTGCCCGCGCTCGCCGTGATCACGCCGCGCGCGCGCTCGTCGATCGACAGGTGCGCGATGCGGTTGTAGGCGCCGCGGATCTTGAAGCTGAAGACCGGCTGCAGGTCCTCGCGTTTGAGCAGCACCGTGCTGCCGAGCCTGCGCGACAGGCGCGGTGCGTCGTCGAGCGGCGTCTCTTCGGCCACGTCGTACACGCGGCTGGTGAGGATCAGGCGAAGCAGCGAGTCGAGGGTGAGGGACATTGGAACGCCTACCGTTTACCGGCCACCGGATCACTATGTGCGGCGTGCGGCCCGCCGCCGTGCCGCCCGCTGCCCTGATCTACCGCGTCGACAGCGACAGGATGTCGTTGAGGATGCCCGCAGCCGTGACGGCCGGGCCGGCGCCGGGCCCGCTCACCACGAGCGGCTCGGCGCGGTACCGGCGGGTCGTGAACGCCACCAGGTTGCGCGTGCCCTGCAGCGCGCCGATCGGGCTCGTGACCGGTACCGCGGCCAGCGTGGCCGAGACCGACGTGGCCGTCGCAGTCACCACGTACCGCAACACCCGTCCCCTGGCGGCCTCGCGCTGTGTCCGCTCGGCCCAGTTCGCATCGAGCGACGGCAGCCGCTGCATGAACTCGTCGAGCGTCAGCCTGGCGAACGACGACGGCACGAGGTTCTCGGGGACGGCGGCCGGCCCGCGATAGCCCATCAGGCGCGCGAGGATCAGTACCTTGCGGCCGGCATCGGCGCCCGATAGATCTTCGCGCGGATCCGGTTCGGCGTAACCGAGCTCGACGGCCTCGCGCACCGCCTGCGAAAACGGCGTGCCCGACGACACGGCCGAGACGACGTACATCAGCGTGCCGCTCACCGATCCCTCGATGCGCCGCACGCGATCGCCGGTCTCGGCGAGCTTGCAGTACGTGTCGATGATCGGCAGGCCGGCGCCGACGGTTGCTTCGTATTTGATCTGGCGACCGGACGTCTCAGCCGCCGCCATCAGCGCCGCGTACGACTCGTACGATCCGGCCACCGGCTTCTTGTTGGCCATGACCACGTGGAAGCCGTGCCCGAGCGCCGTGTGCAGCAGGTCGCCCGTGTCTTCGCTCGTGACGTCGACGAGCACCGGCTCCGATACCGCATGGCTCGCCATCATCGTCAGGGCCTCGGCCGCCGAGGCCTTGTGGCCGCCGAGCGTCGAGAGCAGACGGCCGCGATCCTTCTCGCGTGCGAGGGCGAGCAGGCGCCGCCGCGAAATCCCGCGCGGATCGAACACATAGCCCGAACGATCCAGCAGCCCGACGACGCGCACCGCGTGGCCATTCGTGGGACTGGCAATCTGATCGGCCAGTTCCCGGCCCACGCGGCCGAAACCGAGCAGCACGACATCGGTGTGCGGACGGGTGAGCGGCCGACCGCCGCCGATCTTCGACAGCTGGAACGCGGCGTGGACGCGGCGGACGGCGTCGGCCGCGTCATCCTCGCCCACGACGAACGAGATGTTGCGCTCCGACGATCCCTGCGCGATGGCGACGACGCTGATGCCCGCCGAGGCGAGCGACGAGAACACCCGCGCGGCAATGCCCGGCGCGCCGACCATGCCATCGCCGACCACGGCCACCACGGCCACGGAGGTGCGCGCCGTGACGTGATCGATCAGGCCGTTGGCCAGTTCATCCCTGAACGTGCGGCGGATGGCGTCGACAGCGCGTTCGGCCTGCGATGCCGGCAGCGTGAATCCGATCGAGCTCTCGGACGAGGCCTGGAAGATCGTCGACACCGAGACTCGCTCGGCATCGACAGCGGTGAACGTGCGCGCCGCGATGCCGTGCACGCCGGCCATGCCCTTGCCGGCCACGGTGACGACCGCCTGATCGCGGACCACGGCCACGGCCTTGACGGGGTGTCCCGGATCGCCGCGGCGCGCCGACACCTCGGTGCCCGGCAGCGCGGTGTCGATGAACGAGCGGACGCGCAGCACGATGCGCGTCCCGTCGAGCGGGATGAGCGCGCGCGGGTGCAGCACCTTTGCACCGTAGTACGCCACCTCGGCTGCCTCGCGGTGGTGCAGGTGCGGGATCAGGCGCGCGTCTGGCACCAGGCGCGGATCGCTCGTCAGGATGCCGCGGACGTCCTTCCAGAGCACGGCGTCGGCGGCGCCGAGCGCGCGCGCGAGCGTGGTGGCCGTCAGATCCGATCCGCCGCGCCCGAGCGTGGTCACCGTGTGATCCGGACCGCGGCCGATGAACCCGGGTACGACGGCCAGTACCCGTCTGGCGAGCAGCGGCCTGATGGCCTGCCGGGCCGCGCGCGTGGATTCCGGGATGAGCGGCGCCGCGCCGCCGTGCAGGCCGTCGGTGACGATGACCTCGACGCCGTCGACGAACGCCGCCTTCCGGCCGAGGCCGGCGACCACGGCAGCCAGGATCGACGCCGACAACCGTTCGCCGCGCGACACGATCCTGTCGCTCGCGCGCGCCTCGATGTGGCCGAGCACCTGGACCGCGGCGGAGAGATCGCGGTACTCCCGTTCGGCGATGTCGATGGAGGCGAGCAGCGAACGTCGCGCCGGGCCGGAGGCGACCAGAGCCGTGACGACCTTGCGGTGGCGCGCAAAGATCTTCTGCGCCACCTTCGCGGCTTCTCGGTCGTCGCCGCTCACGGCCAGCCGCGCGCCCTCGAGGAGCTGGTCGGTGACGCCGGACATGGCCGAGCAGACCACGACCAGCGGTCCCTCGTGTGCCGCGATCAGCTCCGCGGCCTTATGGATGGCCGGGGCATCGGCCAGCGACGCGCCGCCGAACTTCCACACCGACAGGCGGCTGGCCGCCGGCTTCGGCCTGCCGGCCTGTTTGCGCGGGCGGTCGCTCATGATCGTGTCGCCTTCGCGGCCGCGGCGTCGTCGATCGCGCGGCGCACGGCGTCGTAGTCGTTCGGCAGTTCGATGGGCGCGTTCGCGTAGCGTCGGCGCGCGGTGCCCGTGGCCGTGTGGTACGCGATCTTGAACTCGGCGAACTTCAGACCGGCGGCCGTCGAGATGACGACCACGCGGTCGTCGCGCCGGATGTCGCCGCGGGCCACGAGCTTCTCGAGCGCGGCGAGCGCCACGCCCGTGTGCGGGCAGTTGAACATGCCCGTCAAATCCGCGCGCGCGGCGGCATCGGCCAGTTCCGCTTCCGACGCCTGCTCGACGATGCCGTCGTAGCGCTGGAGCGTCGCGATCGCCTTGCGGATCGATACCGGGTTGCCGATGCGGATGGCCGAGGCGAGCGTCGCCCGTGCGGTGATCGGCTCGAACTGCCAGTTGTTCCTGTAGGCGCGGTAGAGCGGGTTGGCCGCTTCGGCCTGCGCGACGACGATGCGTGGCCGCTTGTCGATCAGGCCGAGGTCGTGCATCAGGTCGAAGCCGGCGCCGAGTGCGCTGACGTTCCCCAGGTTGCCGCCGGGGATGATCACCCAGTCGGGGACCTGCCAGTCGAACTGCTGGACGATCTCGACCGAGATGGTCTTCTGGCCCTCGATGCGGAGGCTGTTCATGGAGTTGGCGAGGTAGACGCCTTCTTCCCTGACGAGCCGCTGGACGATCTTCATGCAGCCGTCGAAGTCCGTGTCGAGTGCCAGCACGCTGGCGCCGTTCGACAGCGGCTGCACGAGCTGTGCGGGGCTGACGAGGCCCCGGGGCAGGAAGACGATCGCCGGGATGCCGGCCGAGGCCGCAAAGGCGGCGAGTGCCGCCGACGTATCACCGGTCGAGGCGCACGCCACGGCGCGCACGGGCGAGCCATTGGCCATCATCTGCTTGACGACCGAGACCAGCACGGTCATCCCCAGGTCCTTGAACGATCCGGTGTGCGAGTTGCCGCACATCTTCACCCAGAGATCATCGAGGCCGAGTTCGTGGCCGTAGCGTTCGGCCCAGAAGAGGTTCGTACCGCCCTCGTCCATCGACACGATGTTGTCGTTGCGCAGTTCGGGGCAGACCCACTCCTTCTTGCCCCAGACGCCGGAGCCGTACGGCCACGTCGTGTGCTTGTAGCGTTCCTCGAACAGGCGCATCCAGCTCGTCGGTCCGCGCTTCTTCAGCGCCGGGACGTCGTGGACCACCTGCAGCAGGTCGCCGCAGGTCGGACAGTTGTAGATCGGCTGCCAGATCGAGTGATCGCCCGGACACCCGGCCGCACACCGGAATACCGCCTTGAAGACCGGCTCGCTCATCGCTGACCTCCTGCCTGAGTGCCCATGGCTGCCTCGAAGTCGGCCAGGGATCGGCCGATGTGAATGGGAACCGGCCCGCGGCCGTGCAGCGCCTCGACCGTCTTGTAGCCGTTGCCCGTGATGCAGATCACGATCGACTCGTCGGGCGGGATCACGCCGCGTTCGATCAGCTGTTTGGTGGCGGCCACCGTCACGCCGCCGGCCGGCTCGGTGAAGATGCCCTCCGTCTCGGCCAGCAATTCGATGCCGTCGAGGATGGCGTCTTCGCCAACCATCGCCCCGGCACCGCCCGTGGAACGTATGGCGCTGACGACCTGGAAGCCGTCGGCCGGGTTGCCGATGGCAATCGACTTCGCGATCGTGTCGGGCTTGACGGGATCGGGGAACTCGAGGCCCTCGTCGAGCGCCTTGACGACAGGAGCACAACCGGCTGCCTGTGCGGCGTAGACACGCGGCTCCTCACCCTCGACCAGGCCGAGCGATCGGAATTCGTTGATGCCCTTCAGGATGCGCGGCAGCAGCGTGCCGCCGGCCACGGGCGAGACGATGTGCCGTGGCAGCGTCCAGCCGAGCTGTTCGACGATCTCGAAGCCGTACGTTTTCGCGCCCTCGGCATAGTAGGCGCGCAGGTTGATGTTGGCGAAGCCCCAACCGTACTGATCGGCGACCTGCGTGCACAGCCGGTTCACGTCGTCGTAGTTGCCGCGGACCGCGATGATGCGCGGGTTGTAGACCGCGGCGCCGGTGACCTTGCCCGGCTCGAGGTTGTCGGGGATGAAGACGGAGCAGTCGAGGCCGAGCCTGGCCGCGTGCGACGCCACGCTGCCGGCGAGGTTGCCCGTCGACGCGCACGCGAACATGGTGAAGCCGAGTTCCACGGCGCGCGTGGCCGCGACCGAGACCACCCGATCCTTGTACGAACAGGTGGGGTGGTTCACCGAGTCGTCCTTGACGTAGAGCTCGCGGACGCCGAGGCGCTTCGCGAGGCGATCGGCCTTGACGAGCGGCGTGAACCCGGAGTGCAGGCCGGTGCGCGGCTCGCCCTCGATGGGCAGCAGCGGGCGATAGCGCCAGATGCTGCGCGGGCCGGCAGCAATCGACTCGCGCGAGATCTGCAGTTTCACCGCGTCATAGTCGAAGTGCACCTCGAGCGGTCCCATACACTTGTCGCACACGAACAGGGCGGTGGCGGGGAACGGGGCGTGGCAGACGTGGCAGCGGAGACTGAAGGTCATGACGGATACCTGACAACACAACGACGGAATGGCGATCGAGTCATGCGGCCGTGCGGCAACATGACGCGCGGGCTAGGGTGACGGCATGGCACGGGCCGTGCCCACGGGCGGCCTGGCCGAGAGCGTGCGGATCGTGGACGGAATCCCGATCGCGTCGTAGACGCCGCACAGCGCCGACGCCGCGTCCGCCTGGCGGCCCGGCGCGGCCACGACGGCAATCGACGGGCCGGCGCCGCTGAGGCAGACACCGAGGACGGCGGGATGATCGAGCGCGAGTGCCTGCGTCAGGCCGGGGACGTACTGCGCGCGGGCCGGCTGATGCCAGCGGTCGCGCAGCGCCTCGCGCAGCAGATCGTAGCGGCCGCTCTCGAGCGCGCGCACGAGCAGCAGCGATCGCTGCAGGTTGAACACCGCGTCGCGCCTGGCGATCTCCGGCGACAGCACCTGGCGTGCGAACGCGGTCTCGAGTTCCACCCGCGGCGTGCCGACGATCAGGCCGAGGTCGGCCGGCCAGGCCCACGCCGACGTCAGAATGCGGCCGTCCTCGCACTGGCAGCTCAGCGTGAGACCGCCAAGCAGCGCGGCGGCCGCGTTGTCCGGGTGTCCCTCGATCTCGGTGGCGATCCGCATGATCACTTCGGGATCGCGCGGTGTCGTCAGCGCTTCGTACAGCTTCAGGCCGGCGACCGTGGCCGCTGAACTGCTGCCGAGGCCGGCCTTCATCGGGATGCCCGTGGTGACGTGGACGCGGGCCCGGCGCGGGCGATCGCCGAAGTGCGCCAGCGCGCGCGTGAACCCCGTGACGATGCGGTTTTCGCCCGACGCGGGCACCTGGCCTTCGACCACGATCGCGTCGGCGTCGCTGGTGACGGGACCGATCTCGTCGATCCGCACCCGGAGGTCGACGTCGACGGCCACGCTCAGGGCGTCGAACGCCGGGCCGAGGTTGCTGATCGAGCCCGAGACGACGATCTCGTGGCCCGCGCTGACGGGTGATGCGGTCATCCGATTCTGATTCCGCAGGGCTGAAGCCCTGCGGCTCCGTTTGCCGACGTGCGGCGATCCACGCTCTCGCGTCCAAAAAAAAAGCCGGCCCTCGTTCGAGGCCGGCGAGTGCTGTCTCAGGGCTCGGAGCGTTCCTTGTCAGGCGATCCGAGCGACACCACTACCGGCCTCGCGGCCCTTCATGGTCCGCGTCGTCTTCTGCATCGTAATGGCCGTGATCCGCGCGCCGGTCGACATCGCCTTGGAAGTATAGGGCGCCGTCGCCGGGGGGGTCAAGGGAGGCGGGGAGGCTGCAGGCTGGGAGGAGGCGGGAAGGCGGCGAGACTCGGGCGGCGCGGCAGCGCGGCCGCGGGCTGCACGGCGGCGGGCGGCGCGAGAGACGTCGGAGCCCTGAGGCTTCAGCCTCAGGGGAGACGGACCGGCTTGAAGGCGGCCATTCAGGACGACGAGCGCTGAGTGTGAACGGCGGCGAGCAGCGCTTCGACGCGCGCCATGACGGTGGGCCAGCGGTACTCGCGTTCGACGTACGCGAGTCCCTGGTGCCCGAATCGCCGTGACGCCTCGGGGTGATCGAGCAGCCACGACAGCCCGGCGGCGAACTCGCGATACGTGCCGTAATACAGGCCGCCGCCCGCGCGTTCCACCTGCCCCTTGAGCACGGCGCAGCGCGCGTTGACGAGCGCCGGCAGGCCGTGGTTCCACGCCTCGAGCAGCGCGATGCACAGACTTTCGTATGGGGACGGCATCACGAGCGCCCGCGCGTGGGTGAGCAGCGCATCGCGCACGTCGTCGGTCACGAACCCGAGCACGCGCACGCGCGGATGCGACGCCAGTGCGGCGTGCACCGGCCCCGCCAGCACGAGCGTGACGTCGCGCGACTCGGCCTGCTGATAGCGGATGAAGTGATCGACGAGCCTGTCGCAGCCCTTGTTGCGATCGACACGGCCCACGTACACGACGAACGGATCGACGAGGCCGAGCGGTGCGAGCACCGCGATCGGCGCGGCCGGCGCGGGATCGAGCCCCGTGCCGATCACCGTCGACGGACCGATGGATCCGCCCGCGCGCGTCGTCACCAGGGTGCGTTCCTCGTCGGTCAGGAAGATGTACCCGCGCGGCTGCTGGAAATAGTCGGCGAGTATCGCGAAGTCGAGCACCTCGTCTTCCTCGGCCGTGGGCACGAGCACCGATCGATCCGCCACGACGGGCAGGCCGATGATGCTGGGGACGTAGCGGAACGCCCAGAACAGGATGAGGTCGTACTCGTGGCCGTGCGCGGCGAGATGGGCGATCAACCCGGGCGTATCCGGGCCGTTGGCCTCGAACCACGCACGCTCGTCCTCGATCGTGTGTCGCCGGGCGAAGGCGCGCTCGCTCGCCTCGGCAAACCGGTGCAGGTGCCGCTGGCGCGCCACGCGGAAGCGCCGCACGCGTACGGGGCCCTCGGTCGACCAGCCCTCGGGTAGCGTGTTGCGCCAGTAGACGTAGTCCTCGGCACACGACGTGAGCACGTGCACCTCGTGGTGCGCGGCCAACCGCTCGGCCAGGTGCCGGCAGTGCGCTTCCGATCCACCCGTGACCGTGGCGCCGTAGCGCTGGACCACGCAGGCGATCTTCATCGGGCGCCCGGGGCGCCGGGGGCGGGCGGCTGATTGGCCTTGAGCGCGTCGATCTCGCGCCGCAGCGTCGTCACCTCGACGACGAGCGTTTCGATGGCGCCCATCAGCGTGTCGTTCACCTGGTTCTGCCGCGCGAAGTTGTCGCGGGCGTAGTCGTACAGCCAGCGCGTGAGCGGCAGCAGGATGCGTTGCTTCGCGAACAGGATCAGGCCGCCGGTCCGCCGGCGGTGGCTCGTCATCCCCAGCCGCGTCTCCAGCGTCCACTCGTGATCATCGAGCAGCAGGGCGGGCGCGAGCAGCATGCGCCGGCGCGCGAGGGCGCGTTGCAGAATGGCCTCGGCCTCCTCGAAGAGCGCGGCATCGACGAGCGGCGACTGCGGGTCCAGTCTGGCGATGTCGGCCCGCAGCCGCGCGCGGACGTGCGCCCGCACCTCGTTCATCGCGTCATCCACCGATTCCGGCTGGGTCACGGGGCCAGTATAGACGTCGGTCGTCAGGGGAGGGCAGGGATCGCGTAGGCCGAGTCCGCCAGGTCGGGGCAGGGCGGATCGTCCTCGAATACCTGCACGCACGCCGTGAGCGCATTGGGCGCGGACAACGGATCGGCAGGGGTTTCGACGGATTCGATCAGCCCGAGCAGGTAACGGTGCAGGCGGACGTCGTGGCCCATCCGGTGGTGCTGCCGGTACAGCAGCGGCTGCACGAGGTTCCAGTGCCAGCCGAAGTAGCGCTCGGTCTGCGGCTTGATGCGCAGGTTGGCCAGGACGGTCGTGGCCGATGGATCCTCGAGCACCAGGTGACTCTTGCCCCGCAGCGGGAAGCCGCGGAAGATGCCCGCCCGCTGGTACAGGTTCACGACGTAGTGGACGTTGGCCGGCACGCGCGGATTGCGCAGCGAGAACGCGTCCACGTACACGGCGAGCGCGACGTCGATGTCGTGCGTGCCGAGTCGTCGCGCGAACTTCGTGATCGCGCCGCCGCCCCAACTGTGACCGAAGACGATGATCAACGGGCGTGCGGGGAACGCGGTGGCGAGCGGGTTCTCGTCGAGCGCCACGCGCGCGGCGATGTCGTCGGCCGCCTGGTCCCAGTCGCGGTTGTTGTAGGTCAGGGCCACGACGTTCGGGTCGTCGACGAAGGTCGCCTCGATCTGGTGACGCAGACGCACGAGCCCCGATACGCGGCTGTCCGGCCCCTCGCGGCCGCCGGTGAACCCGACCACGAGCAGCCGCGTCGGGGCTGCGGACGCCTCGTCGTCCACGGCGTTGCGGACCGGGTGTCCGAGCGACGCGAGTGCGGCGCGTGACTGCTGCTGCAGCACGAGCCACCGGGCCGCATCGGGTCGATCGTCGGCCCGGCTCGGCGTAGCCGCCGATCCAAGCAGGGCCAGCGTCATGAGCGCTGGCAGGACGAAACGGAAGCGAAACGACGGTCGGCAGTACATGACAGACGGTTGGACATGGTACTACGCGGATTGGCGGCGCGGAGGGGGGCCACGCGGCCACCGGAGACACGTCGGAGCCCCGTCGTTGGCGGCCGACGCTGAGCGGCCGGAGGCTTGAGGTTTCAGCCTCGGGACCCCGGAAGGCACCGGCTGTCGACGAGCCGTGCGTGTCAGGGGAGCGTTCGGTCGGTAGGATGCATGCAATAATACAGAGGCAATCGTTCCTTCCTTTTGTGTGTTGAGGTGACTATGGTTCGAACCACTCGATTCCTGGCGATGGGCATGTTGGCCCTCGCCGTGGCGGCTGCACCGGCTCTGGCTCAGGCACCTGCCGGGCGCGGCGCCGGCCCGAATACCGGCGCACCGGGCGTGGGCCGCGGCCGCGGTCCGGCGCTCGTCACCCCCGAGGTGAAGGCCGACCGCACCATCACGTTCCGGTTCCGGGCGCCCGAGGCGAAGCAGGTGACCCTCATCGGCGAACTCGACGGCAAGACCTATCCGATGACGAAGGACGCCGACGGCGTCTGGAGCGTCACCGTCGGCCCCTGGGCGCCGGATGTCTACAACTACCAGTTCAACGTCGACGGCATCATCGCCATGGATCCGGTGAACCCGTCCGTGAAGCTCGGCTTCGGCGCGTTTCCGCCGGCCAACCTCGTCGAGGTGCCGACGACGGCCGGGGATTTGACGTTCTATGACGCGAAGAACGTCCCGCACGGGACCGTGCGGATGGAGACGTACCACTCGAAGTCGCTCGGCGTGCCGCGCACGCTCTGGATCTACACGCCGCCCGGCTACGACGCGGGCAGCGATCGCTACCCGGTCTTCTACCTGCTGCACGGCTCGGGCAACATCGACTCGAGCTGGATGCTGACGGGTCGCGCGAACCTGATCCTCGACAACCTGATTGCCGAGGGCAAGACGCGGCCGATGATCATCGTCAATCCGCTGGGCTACGCGCGGCAGGGCGTCGGTCTCGCCCCGGAACTTGCCGGCACGCCCACGCCCGGGGCCGGGCTGACGGGCCAGCCGGGCGTCTCGGCGCAGACCGTCGGGTTCGCGCACGACCTGCTCGAAGACGTGCTGCCGTTCGTCGAGAGCCGCTTCCGCACGCTGCCGGGCGCCGAGAACCGCGCGCTGGGCGGCCTGTCGATGGGCGGCGGCCACACGGTGCAGATCGGATTCAACAACACCGACACGTTCCGGTCGCTCGTCGTCATGAGCGCCGGGGCGCAGAACGCCGAGCAGAACTTCCCCGCGTTCTTCGCCGATGCGAAGGCGATCAACAGCAAGATGAAGTTGATCTGGATTGGCGTGGGCAAGGACGACTTCGCGCTGAACGGTTCGCAGGCGCTCGTCACGTCGCTGACGAATGCCGGCATCAATCACACGTTCCGCCTCACCGAGGGGCGTCACGAGTGGGTGATCTGGCGGCACTACCTGAACGAGGTCGCGCCGCTGCTGTTCCGGTAGGGGGTGAGAGCACCGTCGCTCTCGAGTGTCTTCGGAGGCCAGGGGCTTCAGCCCCTGGCGACACCCGCAGGGGCTGAAGCCCCTGCGCTCCATCATCGAGCCCGGAGATCGCGGATCGCCGGGTGTCCGGGATCGAGCTGTTCGAGCAGATCGGTGTACCGCTGCGCGTCGGCCGCCTGGCCCGATCGCGCGCTGTAGAGCGCCAGCAGATACACGAGATCGACATCCGCCGGGTGGCGGTCGTGCGCCGCGCGCAGCATCGCCAGTGCTTCGGCCGGGTGCCCCGTATCGTTGAGCGCCACGCCCAGCACGTACGCGTAGCGTGACGACTCCGGCGCCAGATCCACGGCCAGCCGCAGTTCGGTGATGGCCTCCGTCACGCGCTTCTGGCGGACGAGCGACAGGCCGAGCGCGTGGTGCAGCGCGCCATCGCGCGGCAGCACGACGATGGCCTCGCGGAGTGTCCGTTCGGCCGTACCTTCCTCGCCTCGCAGGCGATGGACTTCCGCCAGATTCACGTACGCCGGCCCGAAGCGCGGATCGAGCCGCAGGGCCTCGCGCAGCGCGGCCTCGCTCTCGGCCATCCGTCCCCGCGACAGCCACAGGCTGCCAAGTCCCGCCTGCGCTTCCGGGCGATCGCCGTTGAAGCGATACTCGTCGACCAGTTCGTCGAAGGCGTGCGCAAAGGCCGGCTGCCACGTCGGTGGCAGTCCGCGATCGGCAAGATCGGCAAGCGTGCGCGCGGCCTCGCTGCGCACCGTCCGCACCGGATCCGAGAGCCGCGGTGCGGCCAGGCGCACGCGCGTTGCGGGATCGGCCGATCGGATCACCTCGATGGCCGTGCGGCGGATCATCGGATTGTCGTCGGCGATCAGGCTGTCGATCGGCAGGAACGGCGGCGCGCCGACCGCCGCGAGCCGCGCGATCGCACTGGCGCGCGCGATCGTCGATTGCGAAGGATCGGCAGCAATCCGCCCGAGATCGGCAGCCGCGGGCGCACCGCGGTCCGCGGCGGCGAACACCTCCGCGAACATCTGGAAGCCCTGCGGCGCGTGACCGCGTCGCTGCGCGATCTGCCGAGCGGCCCACGCCGCCCCTTCCGCCACGTGGCACGTCGAGCAGGGATTGGGCACGCCGATCGTTACCGTGCGATCCGGACGCGGCACGCGGAAGCTGTGATCGTGGCGCGGGTCCACCACCATGTAGGTCGTCGTCGGCATGTGACACGACGTGCAGGCCGCGGCCGCGGTGCCCGGCGTGTGGAAGTGGTGCGCGGGACTGTCGTACGTCGAGGCTTGATGGCACTGCACGCACGTGCCGTTGCCCGGGACGCGCAGGCGTCCCGCGTGCGGATCGTGGCAGTCGCTGCACGTCACGCCGGCGGCGTGCATGCGGCTCTGGGTGAACGATCCGATCGTGTAGACCTCGTCGCGCTGCTGCCCGTCCGGGTAGTAGAGCGGGGCCTCGAGCGTGCTCGGCCGGAAGCCATCTTCGAACGGCTGGCCCGCGTGCCACGCGTCGGTGAGCTGGGCGCGACGCGAGTGGCAGCGCGCGCACGTGTCGATCTCCCGGGTCGTGGTGCGCGGGGTGCTCCGCACCGGGAGGCCTGCGGTGGTGTCGAAGCGCCACGTGACGCCGGCGCGCTCGTCGAGGCGCGCGGTCAGGCCGGTGTCGCCGGCGGTCAGGCGGCCCGCGCGCGCCAGGTCGACATGGCGCGATCCCGGGCCGTGACACGACTCGCACCCCACGCTGATCTCCGACCAGGTCGTGTGGAACGTGCGTGCGGTCGAGTCATAGCCCTTGCGCAGGTTCGTCGAGTGACAGTCCGCGCACATGAAGTTCCAGTTCTGCTGCAGACCGGTCCAGTGCAGCGGGTCATCGTGCGGGATGGATTCGTCCGGATACAGGTGGAACCAGCGCTGGCCGCCCTCGGCCTGCGCGCGGCTGTCCCACGCGATCCCGAGCGCCTGGATGCGGCCGTCGGGAAAGCGAATCAGGTACTGCTGCAGCGGCGCGACACCGAACGTGTAGGCGATCTCGAAGTCGGCGAGTTGGCCGTCGGCGCCGTCCGTCCTGACGAAGAAGCGGTCGTCGCGTTTGAAGAACGTCGACGTGACGCCGTCCTTCGTGAACGTCGTGTCATCGAAGCGGCCGAGGACCGTCGTGGCTGTGGCCTCGGCCATCGCCGCGGCGTGCTGCGAGGTGTCCCATGCGCGGGCTTCGGACTCGTGGCACGCGCGACACGTGGTCGTGCCCACGAAATCGGCCACGGGCAGGGACACGGACGTGGCCGGTCCGGGCGGCGACGTGCTGCCGCGCCAGACGATCGCGGCGCCGATGCCGGCCGCGAGGACGAGTCCCACGCCGATCGCCAGGGCGCGTGCACCAGGCCGCCGGACTTCGGTGCGGTCCGGCGCCGGTGCTGCGACGCGCGGCGTCCGGCCGCGCGTGCCCCTGGTCTGGTCAGGCCGTGCGCCTGGCTGTCGTCCCGATCGCGATGGCATCGCTGATGGCACTCAGTCTACGACGCAAGCGGGACGAGTCGTCGACATCACCCTTGTATGAACGGAGATGTGCTGTTCGTCGAGCGATCCCGGACTCCCAGGGGCTGAAGTCCGGAAGCGGCCAGGGGCGTGGCGGCGGTGGGGTGGCCCCGCAGTAGGGCCGCCCGCACGCGGCCTACTGCCGCTTTACATTGCAAAGGACGCCGCATATAGTGCGCGACTGGCCGCGCCGGCGCCCCGGGTGCCCGGCAGTGAAGGGCGTGACCGCAAGACAGGCGGCAGCCCGGCATGCGGCCTTTCGAGGTGCGGATGTTCAGCAGCATCTGGCGCGATCTGGCCTGTGCCGGCCGATCGCTGGCGAAGGCGCGGGCATTCACGCTCGTGTGTGTGGTGTCGCTCGGCATCGGCATGGTGCCGGTCATCGCCGTGCCGTACGCCTCCCGCGTGTTCAATCTGATGCTCACGCCGCCGGGCGTGCAGACGGATGGACTCGTCGAGGTCGTCACCACGCCCTCCGGCCCGCGGCAGGCCGTCGATATCTGGTCCTATCCGGATTTCGTCGACCTGCGCGCCGCCGACATGGGCCTGGCGCTCACCGGGTGGGCAAACGGCACCAGCCGCTTCACGACCGAGACGCCCGCCGGTGCGCAGACGCGCGCGCTCTCCGCGGCGTTCGTTTCCGCGAACTACTTCGAGACGTTCGGGGTGTCGCTGGCGCAGGGCCGGACATTCACCGACGCGATGGACGATCCCCTGCTGGTCGATCGCGTCGTGATCCTCGGGCACGACTTCTGGCAGCACGACCTGGGCGCTGACGCGAACATCATCGGCGCGCAGCTGATCCTGGATGGCGCGCCGCACGTCGTGGTCGGCGTGGCGCCGCCGCTCGCCATCGATGCGCGGCAGGTGATCATGCCGCTCGAACGGCATCCACGCCTGCACGCGGACGAGGTCGGTGTGGAGCCCGCGCGCACCGACAGGCGCCGCGAGTGGATCCACATCCACGGCCGCCTGCGGCCTGGCGTCAGCGTCACACACGCCAATGCCGCCGTCGCCGTCGTCACGTCACAGCTCGCCCGCCTGCACCCGGCGACCAACGAGTTCCGGGCCGGATCCGTCGCGTCGTACGACCCGGTTGGCGTCCTTCAGCGCCCGCAGATCCGGCTGCTCCAGGGCGTGGCGCTGACGCTGACCGGCGTGGTGCTGCTCGTCGTGTGCCTGAACATCTCCGGCATGATGCTGGTGCGCTGGGCGATGCGCGAACGTGAGTTGTCCGTGCGTCAGGCGATTGGTGCGAGCCGCGGCCGGCTGATGCAGGGACTCCTGTCCGAGGCGATCGTCCTCGCGGCCATCGGCGCCGCACTGGCCGCGCTCGTGCTCATCAACGTGCCTCCGCTGGTGATGTGGCTGTCTGGTGAGACGCTGCCCGCCAGGTTCCACGAGTCCATGCGATTCGATGCGTACATGCTCGTCGTCTGCGTCGCGGCCTGCATCGTCACCAGCCTGATGTGCGGCCTGATGCCGGCGATGCGCTTCAGCCGCCCGGCCATTCTCGCGGCGCTCAAGGACGATGCGGGTGCCGGCGGGATTCGGGCGGGCCGGCTCCATCGGCTGACGGCCGCGTTGCAGGTCGCCATCGCGGTGCCACTGATCGTGATGGCCGGCATCTCGCTCGATCGCATCAGGGCCACGGCCATGAACGATCTCGGGTTTGCCGCCGAGGATCTCTCGGCCGCGCAGATCGGGCTCGACGACGTGTCAGCCGATCAGGCGGCCTTCCGCATCCGGACAGCCATGGCGACATTGGCGCAGGCGCGTGGCGTGGCATCGGTGACCGTGGCGGATGGTTTGCCGCTCGACTTCAGCGGTCGCAGCCACGGCGTTTCGCTGCAGGCCGAGCGGGACGCCGCGCCGAGAACCTGGCGTGTCCACGTCACGCGCGTCGGTGACGACTATCTGGAAACGATGGCGATCCCGCTGTGGCGCGGGCGCGGCATCGTCGAGGACGATCGCACGGGCGCCGAACGGGTGACGGTCATCTCGAAGACGCTTGCCGACGCTCTCCTGCCGGAGCACGACGCGGCGGACGTCCTGGGCAGGCACCTGATATTCGATCCCGAGGGTGACACTCCGCTGACGCTGACGATCGTCGGCGTGACCGCCGATTTCCCTACGTCGCAGATGAGCACCGAGCGCAGCCAGTTGCTCGTGCCCCTGGCCCAGCATCCGGCACCGGCCGTGTTCCTCATCGCGCGCCGGACGCCGGGCGAATCGGCGGCCACGATGGCGGCCGCACTCGAGGCCACGGTTCGCGATCTCGTCCCGGACGACGCGACGGCGCTGACGATGGGCGAAGGCATCCGCTATGCGCGCGTGGTGACGGGGACCTGGCTGCGCGAGCACAGCGTGCGCGACTTCGTGGGGTGGTCGATCGCGTCGGGCAGCAGCGGCGGCGTGATCCTGATGCTTGCCGCCCTGGGCATCTACGGTGTCGTCGGCTTGATGGTGGCCGCGCGTACCCGCGAGATCGCCGTGCGCGTGGCGCTCGGCGCCTCGCGTCGACGCGTGATCGCCATGATCCTGTTCGATGTCGTGAAGCTCGCGATGCCAGGTATCGTCGTCGGCATCGTGCTGACGGTGGGTTTGATGCGCCTGAACGCGGAGAACATGGGTATCGCGCTCAGCGACGTCGAGTCCGTGGCGTACGTCGGCGGCGCGGCCGTGGCCCTGATCGTCGCCCTCGTCGCGAGCCTGCCGCCGGCGCGACGGGCGGCCACGATTGCGCCGATGATCGCGATGCGATCGGAATAAAAGCGCGGACGCGTCGTCAGCGCGTGGGCACTTCCGCCCAGAACCAGCCACGCAGATCGCCAGGCGCGAAGCCGACAGCGCGATCGTCCGGGTACGAGGCCGCGAGCAGGTTGCCGATGGTGGCCTGCACGACCTCGCGCGGACCGTGGCACATCACGCACATGTCCATCGTTCCGATGGGGCGCAGGACGCCGAGCCGGCCGCCGGCCAGCTCGAACTCCGCGGGCCTGGCGTCGGCCATCCCGGTGTCCGCGTACGACGCGACCCACGCGAGCGCCCAGGGGCGCGGTGCGTTTGCAGGATTGCGCACGCGATGGCTGGTGCGTCCGATGGTGAGGCCATGCTTCGCGCCGATGGCAGCCGTCATCTGCTGGGCCTCGTCACGGCATACGGTGACGGCCGCCTGTGGACCTCCACGGCCGAGTTCCTCCTTCAGTCGTCCCACGAGCGTGGTCTGCAGCTCGGCGATCGCGCGCTCGGCGCGGGCAATCGCGTCAGGCGTCGGGACGGGGACAGGGCCGGCCTCCTGCGCGGCGCCGGGACGCACGAAGGCCTGTGCCGCGACGATGACGACAGCGACGATCAGCAGCGTGCGCATGCGGACAGCCTACGACAGGATGCCCCGGACGCGGCAACGGCAGGGGTGGTGAGGCGGACCACTGGCCGGACACGTCGTCACTTGATATTGATCCAGAATGGACGCCAGTCCCATGCGGTGGTTGTGGCTCACGTTGGCCGTCGTGGCCCTGATTCTCGTTCCCTTCTTTCTCTTCGAGTCGTACTTCACGGCGCTCGGTGAGCGCGTGGCCAGCGGCGACGTGCCCGTGGTCTGGGCGGTGACGATCATCGGCGGGCTGCTGGCGCTCGACGTGGTGCTGCCCGTGCCGTCGAGTCTCGTGTCGGCGGCCGCCGGCGTGCTGCTGGGATTCTGGGGCGGGACGATCGTCGTCTGGACCGGCATGACGGTGTCGTGCGTGCTGGCCTATGCGATCGGCGCGCGGTCGTCGCGCCTCGCGCAGCGTCTCGTCGGTGATGAAGGGCTGACGCGTGCGCAGGATCTGGCCGCGCGGTTCGGTGATCTGGCGATCGTGATCTGTCGCCCGGTGCCGGTGGTGGCCGAGGCCAGTGTGATCTTCGCCGGCGTCATGCGCCTGCCCGCGGCGCGGTTTCTCGGTGTGTGCGCGCTGGCCAATCTCGGCGTGGCCATTGGCTACGCGGCCATCGGCGCGTACTCGATGAGTGTGAACTCGTTCCTGCTCGCGTTCCTCGGTGCCATGGCCCTGCCCGGCTTCGCCTGGCTCGCCGGACGTCGCTGGTTGTCGCGGGAGTAGCGCCAGTTCGCCCGGGGGGCGAGTCATGCGGAGCCCCGAGGCTTCAGCCTCGGGGGACATTCCCTGGGGCTGAAGCCCCAGGGCTCCGAAGACGAAGCCCCAAGGTTCCGAAGACGAGGCCTCAGGGCTCCGGCCCGTCGTCCCTGAGCGATGGCCCCAGGAATTACCGGGCCCACCTTTCGCCAGTCGTCCCCGTCGTACCTGAGAAGATCCGCCCTACGCCGTCAGGTGCTTCCAGATGACGTCGTACACGTCGATCGATCGCATCGTGTCGCCACTGAACGCGTCGCCATGGCGGCTGATGCACACAGGGCCGTGCGCGCCGGCATCGCCGGGGCGGCCGTGCGATCCTTTCACGAGCGTGGCATCGAGCGGCGTGACGTCGAGCAGCGCGCGCATGCCGATCGCGCGCTTGAACAACCGCCAGCCGACGTAGAGGGCAGGGATGCGGATGGCCGGGTCGAGGAACAGCTCGACCGGGTCGTAGCCCGGCTTGCGATGGATGTCGACGGTGCGCGCATAGTCGGGCGCGCGGCGATCGTCGAGCCAGTAGTAGTAGGTGAACCACGCGTCCGGGGCCGCAATGGCGACGAGATCGCCGGCCCGCTGGTGATCGATGTGCAGGTCCGCCTGCTCGTGGCGATCGAGCACGACGTCGACGCCGGGCAGTTGCGACACAATCGCCCGCACCTGCGCGAGCTTCGTCGCGTCGTTCACGTACACGTGCGCCACCTGGTGGTCGGCCACGGCAAAGGCGGCGCTGGCGCCGGCGTCGAGCAGTTCCAGTCCCTGTTCGTCGCGGACGACGATCAGGCCCTGATCGCGCAGCGCGCGGTTGATATGAATCGGCCGCGAGACGTTGCAGAGCGCGTACTCGGACACGACGAGGACGCGCACGCCGCGATCCTCGTAGAACTCGATCAGCGAGCCGGCCACCTCGTCGACGGCACGGAGATCCGCCCGGATGGCGGGAAGATCGATGCCGCGCTGCTGCAGGCCGTAGTCGAGGTGCGGCAGATAGACGAGCGTGAGCGTGGGCGAGTACTGCTGCTCGACGCGCTTCGACGCCTCGGCAATCCACTGCGTCGATCGGATCGACGAGCGCGGTCCCCAGAATTCGAAGAGCGGAAACTGGCCGAGGTCACGCTGCAGGTCGTCGCGCAGGCTGCCCGGCTTCGAGTGGACGTCTGGCAGCTTGCGCCCGTCGGCCGGGTACATGGGGCGGGGCGTGACGGCGTAGTCCACCGTCGAATACATGTTGTACCACCAGAACATGTTCGCCGCGGTGAATGCGGGATCGATCGCGCGTGCCGCCTCCCAGATCTTCGGCGACTGCACGAGCGGGTTGGACTGCTTCCAGAACCGGATCTCGCAGTCCTCGCGCGAGTACCAGCCGTTGCCGACGATGCCGTGCACGGCCGGATACTGGCCCGTCACGTAGTCGGACTGCGCCGTGGTCGTCAGCGCGGGGAAGGCGGGCACGATGCCCGCCGTGCGGCCCGTCGACGCCCACTTCGCGAGCCTCGGCATCTCGGGCCCGATGAACGCGGGGGTCAGTCCGACGACGTTGAGGACGACGGTGCGGTGCATGCGTCCAGCCTTCCCATCACCCATGCGTATTCGCGCGAGATCGACTCGAGCAGATCGAGCTTCAGCGCACCGGGGAGGACGTCCCACGTGTACGTCTCGATCTCGAGGTGCGTGGTGAACGGCCGCGCGACGGCGGCCTCGATGACGCGGCTGACGTCGTCCTGCGTCGACGTGAGACCGTCGTAGTCGCGCGCGAACAGCGGGACGTGGAAGTGGATGCGCCACTCGGCCGCGCGCGCGGCCGCCCCATCGAGCGCGGGATCGAGATCGGCAAAGTGCGTCAGGCCGTCCGCGTCGCGCGTCACCACCTGGTGCAGATAGGTCGTGTCGGCGAACCGCCGCAGCCGCGACGTGATGTCGGCGGCCGCCGCGGCATCGGCCGGCATGTCCACGCGCAGCGCCGAGCTGAGCTGGACTCGGCCGATCCGGATGCCGGCCTGCGCGAGCCGGTCCAGCGTCTGGAGCGGATCCTCGTGCTCGACCGAGACGTGACAGCAGTCGAAACAGACGCGCACGTGATCGAGCAGCGCTGCCCGCGCCGCCTCGTCATCGACGCCCAGCGCACGTGACACCTGCGGAATGCCGCGCGGCAGGAGCCAGCGATCGAAAAACGCGATCGTCTCGTCGACCGTCTCGATCGCGCAGTCCGGCTCGGGTTCGATGTCGAGGTGCAGGAACGCGCCGGTCTCACGCCGCATCTGCGCGAGCGCGATGGCCACCTGCACCACGTGATCCGTGACCGTCTCCCAGCCCGTCGTGTCGTCGGCCGGCATCCAGGCCTTGTAGGACAAGGGGACCGTCGAGACGCCGCCGTCGACCCCCGCCGGCACGAGCCGGCCCAGGATGCGTGCGAGATCGAGCGTGTACGCCACGCGTGCCGGATCGCGCCAGTCGGGGGCGTACACGTCGGCCTTCACCGGTGTGCCATGAAACGGTCCGAACGGGAAGCCGTTGATGATTGCGACGTAGAGCCCCTCGGCGTCGAGCCACGCGCGGAACGCGTCGAGCCGATCGCCCGTGCGCAGTTCGCGGGCGTCGCGCGCCGACAGCCGCAGCCCGATGCCGAATGGCCCCGCGGGCGAGAAGCGCTGTCTGAGCGCCGGTGCGTATCGACGCACGTTCGCCTCGACGGCGTCCCACCCGTCGGCCGCGTGGATGTTGGTGCAGTAGGTGAGGTGCAGCGCGGTGCCGCGCCCGATGCGCACGACGGTCAGCCCGCCTGCGTGGCCGCCGCGGCGGTGACGCCGGCCGGCAGACGGAATTTCGGCGACTGCCCGAGGAACTGCACGGGGTTCTCGAACACGACGCGGTGGATCAGGGCCTCGCTGTGCCGGCGGCGACGCATCTCGGCGATGAACTTCGGCACGGCCAGCGGCTCGCTCGGACCCCAGTCACACGCCCCGGCGACCAGCAGGCGTTCCGGCCCGTATTTCTCGATCATGTCGACGGCACGCGGGGCCGAGACCTTCGTCTGCGGGTAGAGCGTGAGACCGGCCCAGAAGCCGCCGTCGAGAATGGCCTCGACCGTGTGTTCCTCCGCGTGGTCGACGAGCACGTGACCGGCCGGCAGCGCGGGGAACTGGCGCAGCACGTCGAGCGTGATGCGCGTGCCCTTCAGCTTGTCCTCGAGGTGCGGCGTGTGGATCAGCACGAGCTGGCCGTGCTCGGCCGCCAGCGCGACCTGCTCCGTATACGTCGTGATTTCGTTCGTCGTCACCCGGTTCAGCCCGATCTCGCCGATGCCGAGCACGGTCGGGCCCGGGAGCAGCGCCGGGATCCGGCGCAGGACCTCGATCGACATCTCGCGGTTGTCGGATTCCTTCGGGTTCATCCCCAGCCACGTGTAGTGCTGCATGCCGGCGGCGGCCGCCCGCTTCGGCTCGAATTCCATGAGCTGGCGGAAGTAGTCGTCGAAGCCTTCCGGCGAGCTGCGATCCCAGCCGGCCCAGAACGCCGGTTCGGTCACGGCCACGCAGCCGGTGAGCGCCATCTGGGCGTAGTCGTCGGTCGTGCGCGACGCCATGTGGGCGTGGTGATCGATGTAGCGCATCAGCGGCCTCCCTCGGGGCGTGCCCACGCGCCCACGGCGCCCTTGCGATCGAGCGCGGGCCGCGGCTCGGTCGTCGGATCGCTCAGCAGCAGCTGGATGTCCTGCACGCGCCTCGGCGACGTGCTCGAGAGGACGCCAATGGCATCGGCCAGCGCGCGGACGCGGTAGTCCGTGCGCGCGATCGACGCATCGGCGCGGTCGAGCCGGTCGAGGAACGCCGCCACTTCGACGATGCGGTTGCGATTCTCGATGAAGTACTCGTCCACCAGCTCGACGGGTGACAGGGGAGAGGGATGCGGCTGACGATTCATGACGAACCTCGGATCGACGCGGCGACCTGCAGGCGTGGACCGATGACGCTGGTCGAACCAGCGGCCGCGATCTGCTGCAGCACCTCGATACCCCGGATCATACCTTCGGTCTCGATGTCGTGAGCGTCGAACGCGTCGCCGATACTGCGGAGCAGCAGAATCGTCAGCCGGCCGCCGAGGTGCTCGCGGAACTCCGCGAGTCCGCGCAGGACGGACGCGGGGTGATCGGGGGGATCGAGGTGCCGGCCGAGTTCCGGCGTGTAGATCGGCAGGCGCAGGGCGATCAGCAGATCGAGCACGCGGCGCCAGTCCTGCTCGGCCAGCGTGCCGGTGAGGTACGAATACGTGCAGTCGAGTGCCAGGCCGATGGCCACGGCCTCTCCGTGCCGCAGGGCGTGATGCGTCAGTTGCTCGAGCCGGTGCGCGGCCCAGTGGCCGAAGTCGAGCGGCCGGGACGTGCCGAGTTCGAACGGGTCGCCGCCGTTGCTGATGTGCGTCGCGTGGAGCAGCGCTGACCGCCGGACCACGGCGCGCATCGCCTCCGGATCGCGCGCCACCAGCCGGGCCGCGTCGCGCTCGAGGTCGGCGAAGAACGCGGCGTCCTTTACCAGGGCGACTTTCACGGCTTCCGACAGCCCGCCGAGCCAGTCGCGATCCTCGAGGGTCGTCAGGAAGGCGACGTCGTTGATGACCGCGGTGGGCGGGGCGAACGTTCCGAAATAGTTCTTCGTGCCGAAGCCGTTGACGCCGTTCTTGACGCCCACACCCGAGTCGTCCTGCGACAGCACCGTGGTCGGGACGCGAATGAGCCGGATGCCGCGGTGCGCGGTGGCCGCGGCGTACCCTGCCACGTCGAGCACGGCCCCGCCGCCGACGGCGACGACGTAGGAGTGGCGGCAGAGCGCGGCCGCATGAATCCGCTCGTGGATCGAGGCGAGAATGGCCGGGTCGTTCTTGGCCGCCTCGCCGCCCGGGACGATCAGCGCGTCGGCGGCCAGGTGCAGGACGTCGGCATGGGCGGCACAGTACGCGTCGACCTGCGCCACGAGCGACGGGTGCGCGGCGGCCACGCCGGCGTCGATGACGCAGACGAGGCTGGCGGGCTTCGGATCGTCGGTGTCGGCGATCAGGTCGCGCAGCAGCCGGTTGCCGGGATCGAAAACGCCGGTCGTGAAGCAGACGGGAAAACTGAACGTCACGCGGACGTGCTGCCGGATCGCATCCATATCAGGTCACAGCGAACAACCGCGCCAGCCACCAGGCCAGCAGGCCGGTCACGAGGACAGCCAGACTGTTCATGATACCGGCGTACGCGGCCGCGAGGACAGCGTCGGCGAGCACCAGCGACAGCACGCCGGCGCGCACGGCCCGCCGGATGTCGATGGCCGCAGTGGTGGAGGCCGCGCGCGCGAACGCCGGCAGCACGCGCCAGGCGAGTCCGCACGCCAGCGCCACGGCCCAGGCGATCTGCACGGAGGTGAAGCCCGGCGCGATCGGTCGTGTGAGGGCGATGGCGATCAGCGACGCGATGACGCCTGTCAGCAGGACGATGGCAACGACGACGACCGGGCGCCTGGCGCCGTGGACCTCGCCGCGGCTCACCATCGTGACGGCCGCGATGTACGCCAGTGGCAGCAGGCCGAGCGGCCAGGCACGGGCGAGGACCGCCGGCATCAGCGCGATGCCGAGCAGCAGGTTCAGTGCCCGGCACAGCCCCATGTTGACGGGACCGAGGAACGCGTGGTGCTTGCCCCACGCGTCGTAACTCAGGACGGCCAGGACGATGGCGGCGGCCACGGCGGCGGCCACCGCGCCCACGGCCGCGGCCGCGGCCACGCCGGCGGCCAGCAGGGTCGCACCGGCAAGCGCGGCGTGCCGCACGGCAATCCGGCCGCTCGGGATGGGCCGCTCCGGCCGCTCGCGGGCGTCGATCGCCCGGTCGAAGACGTCGTTCAGGACGATGCCGCCGGCGTAGAGGCAGGCCGTGGCGGCCAGCAGCCAGCCCAGGCCGGGGGCAACGGGCCCGGGCACCAGCGCCAGGCCGGCAACCGAGGCGCCGGCCAGCACGTCGGCCAGGGACGTGGCCACGTTGGCGGGGCGCAGCAGCTCGAACCAGGCGCGCGCACGGCCGGCTGGCTGGCGGGAAGGTGTCGGGCGTGACGGCACGGTGTCCTCGTCTGATCGGGAGAAAATCGCGGCGGTGGGCAGCCTTCCACACCTCTGCGGGACCGGCGGTGCGGCAGGACGTCGCCTGCGGCATTCGCCTTGTGGCATCGTCGTTGAATATCATTGTGACATCGGGGTGTCACCGTTCGGTGCGCGGAGGGGGGAGCCGGCCGCGTGGCCGGGGAACTGACGCGACGTCAGTGCAGAACGTTCGGACTCCAGATCGCGTGCCGTCGGAAAGCGGCCGCGAGCGTGAAAGGACACTAATCATGAAGCGTGCGAAGTTCTTATCGTTGGTATTGGCCACCGTCGTGGCGTCGTCGATCGCGTTCCTGCAGGCGCAGGGGCCACGCGTGGTCGAGATCGAAGGCAGCGACATGATGAAGTTCAACGTCACCAGCATCAACGCCAAGCCCGGTGAGCAGTTGACCGTGCGTCTGAAGGTGGTCGGCAAGATGCCGAAGATGGCGATGGCGCACAACTTCGTGTTGCTGAATGCCAAGGCGGATGCCGCGGCGTTCGCCAACGCCGCCGCGATGGCCGGCGCGACGGCCTACATCCCGGCCGCCCGCAAGGGCGACGTGCTGGCGCACACCGCGCTGGCGGGTGCCGGCGAGACGGTGGAAATCACCTTCAAGGCCCCGGCCACGGCCGGCAGCTACACGTTCCTCTGTAGCTTCCCGGGCCACTTCGCGGCCGGCATGCGCGGCACGCTGGTGGTGAAGTAAGGCTGGAAGCCTGCGGGCTGGAAGGAGGCCGGAAGGGAGTTGACCCCCTTCCGGCCTTCTTCTTTTCCACGGCCTCCCCACCTCCCGGCCTCCTCCCCGCCTGCAGCCTCCCCGCCTTCTGCTACACCTTGAATCTCTTCCAGTCGATGCCGAGCTGGCGCACCTTGTAGTTGAAGATGCGATCGGTCGTCCGCAGCAGGCGGGCGGCGCGGGCGCGGTTGCCGCGGGCACTCTTCAGCGCGTCCTGCAGCAGGTCGCGCTCGTAGGCAGCCACGGCCTCGCTGAGCGAGACGTTCATCACGGTGCCAGACGCCTCGGCCGTCTGCAGCGTGGGCGGCAGGTGGTGCGCGTGGATCACCTGGCCGTCGCAGACCAGGACGGCGCGCTCGACGACGTTCTGCAGTTCGCGCACGTTGCCGGGCCAGTGGTAGGACGTCAGCATGTCGATGGCCGGCGTGGCGATGCGCCGGATGTCCTTGCCGTGCTCCTGCGAGAAGCGCTGCAGGAAGTGATCGGCCAGCAGCAGGACGTCGGGCTTGCGCTCGCGCAGCGGCGGGATGTAAATCGTGAACACGTTGAGGCGATAGAAAAGATCCTCGCGGAACGTCCCCTGCGCGATGGCCTGTTCCATGTCCTTGTTCGTGGCGGCAACCAGCCGCACGTTCACCTTCACCGGCTCGGTCCCGCCGAGCCGATCGAACTCGCGCTCCTGGAGCACGCGCAGCAGCTTGACCTGCGTGGACGGCGGCACGTCGCCAATCTCGTCGAGGAACAAGGTGCCGTGCTGCGCCAGCTCGAACCGGCCCTTGCGGCGGTCCTGCGCGCCGGTGAACGCGCCCTTCTCGTAGCCGAACAGCTCGGACTCGATCAGCGTCTCGGGCAGGGCGGCGCAGCTCACCTTCACGAACGGCTTCTTCGCGCGCAGCGAGTTGTAGTGGATGGCCTGGGCGATCAGTTCCTTGCCGGTCCCCGACTCGCCGCGGATGAGGACCGTCGTGTTCGTGCGCGCCACCTGCGCGACGGCCTCGTAGACGCGCTGCATCGAGCCGCTGTTGCCGATGATGGCGGAGAAGTCGTAGCCCTCGCGCAGTTCCTGCTTCAACCGCGCGTTCTCGCTGACCAGGCGACGGTGCTGTGCGGCCACGAGCCGCTGTACCTTCGCGGCCTGGCCAATCATCGACGCCACGACACCGAAGAACTTCGTCGATCGTTCGTAGTTGCGCCCGGCATCGAACCGGAGGCACACGCCCAGCGCGCCGATCGGCTGGCGATCGATGGCGATCGGCATGCACAGGAAGCTGCGCTCCTCGCCCTGTCCGGGTTTCACGCCCAGCTGCTGCGCCAGCGCCGGCTCCAGGCTCAGCCGCGACATCACGACGTGGCGCCCGCTCTCGATCACCTTGCCGATGGGGCCCGGTCCCGCCAGCAGGCTGGCCTGGTGGCCGGGACGCCCGAGCCCGGCCGCTTCGATCTGCCATTCGCGGTTCTCGCGGGTACCCAGCACGACGAGGCTGCCGAGCGCTTCGTGGTGCCGCACGAAGAGCCCGAAGATCTCCTGGAGCGCGGGCCGCAGATCGAGCGTGCCCGATAGCGCCTGGCTGACCTGGAGCAGCGAGGTCAGCTTGCGGAGCTCGCGCGTCCGTCGTTCGTCGAGGCGATCGCGGAGACGTCTGGCGTCAGGGGTGAGGTTGGGCGTGGACATGAATGTCGGATGGCGCGATCCGACCGCCAGGATTGTTGCAACGATCCCGGGGGCCGTCAATGCGTTCGCGCGACCCGGCAGGGCCGGTCGCCCGGGCGGGCAACGACGGGCGGACAGTACGGGCGGCGTGTGCCGTTGGCCCGCGTGCGGCAGGCGTCAGCGGATCCGGCTGCCGAGCCACGCGTCACGGAACGCACGTTCTGCGTCGGTCAGCGGCCGGCGCGACTCGGCCGGCACGATTCGCCGCGCCGGATCCGCCGCCATCGTCAAGGTGGTCTGCGCGCGGCGGCCGTCCCGCCGTTCGATGACGAGGGCGTGGCTGTCGCCCGGGGTGCCTCGGCGCAGTGCCTCCCAGGCCGCGCGTGTGGCCGGTTGGCCGTCGATCGTCACGATCCGATCGCCCGTGTCGAGCCCGGCCGCGTAGGCGGGCGTATCGAACGGCACGAGCGTGCCGGCCGGACCGCCGACGACCAGGCCGCCGGAGGTCTCGGTGATGGCCACCTCGCCCGGCCACGCGCCCGTCGGGGCCACCGGTTCGAGCACGAACCCGGCCAGCGCGAGCAGGCGGCGGTAGTCGATCGCCTCGCGCCCCTCGATGTAGCGCGCGAAGAAGTCGTCGGCAAATGCCTGGTCGTCGACCAGCGCGCCGAGGGTCTGCCGCAGGTCGGCCAGCGTGTACGGCCGCGCGACCAGCCCGGGCGCGGGGGCCGGCACGGCGCCGTACGTGCGCCAGAGCTGCCGCATGTAGTCGTCGAGGGAAAGGCGGCCGCCGGTCCGATCGCGCAGCGCCAGGTCGAGCCCGAGCGCGATGGCCGCGCCGTGCGTGTAGTAGGAGAAGAAGGTGCGGCTGCGGTCGTGCGCGTCGTTCGAGACGGCGGCATCGGCGAACGTCGCCTGCTGGCTCATCTCGACCGCCGAGCGCACGCGGCGCCCCGGGGCGGTGAGCGCCGCGATGGCCGATCCGATCGGCAGGGCGTTCGACAGGCCGGCGCGGTGGAGGAGCAGCGGCCCGTAGTACTGCGTGAACCCTTCGGCCAGCCACAGGCAGCAGCTCACGTTGCCGCGCGTGAAATCGAACGGCTCGAGATCGGCCGGCCGCAGCCGCTCGACGTTCCACAGGTGGAACATCTCGTGCGAGATCGTCGGCAACGCGGACCGTCGCCCCTCGTCGGTCCGCAGCGACAGGCCCGGGATCGTGATCACCGTGCTGTTGCGGTGCTCCATCCCGTCGCTGTCGGCCCACGGGACGAGGTCGAGCAGGATCGTATAGGCACCCGGTTCGAGCGCCGGCACGTCGCCGAACACGACGGCCTGCTCGCGTGCCAGACGCTCCACCAGGCCGGCCAGCGCATCGACGTCGGCCTGTGTCGCGTCGAGGGCGTGCACGGCCAGTCGGAATGCACGCGTCTCACCCGTGGGCGTGTGCAGCGTGAAGCCGCCCGTCACCAGGTCGGCAATCTCGAGGGGGCTGTCGAGGAAATACTGCAGGTTCGGCGCGGTGAACGTCCAGGGATCCGGCGTGGTGAACAGTTGCGTGGCGACGCCGGTCCATCCCGCCTCGACGGGCGGCACGATCCGGATCCGGACGGGACGCGACGCGAGGTCGTCGGCCCACAGGAACGCGGCCGGCGTGTTCAGGTGCGCGTGCGTCGTGTCGATCGCCATGTACGTGCCGTCGACGTGATCCCCGAAAATCCGGTAGGTCACGCGCACGGTGCCGTCGTGACCCGCGATCCGCCACGAGTCGGCGTCGACGCGTTCGACGGCCAGCGCGGTCCCTCGACCGTCGCGCGCCTCGATCGCGAAGACGTTCTTCGCGAACTCGTGGACCGCGTACCGGCCCGGCGACGACCGGCTCATCCGCGTGCGCAGTGGCGTTGGCCCCAGTTCCGGGAACGTGACCTCCACCTGCATCCAGTGGTGTTCGGGTTCCGGGAAGGTGACGACGTACGAGACGGGGGCGGGGGATTGGGCGTGGACCGTGATCAGCGCGACGGCCAGGGCGACGACGAGGAGCCGCACGCCGGCGGCGAGACGCGTCACGACGCCACCTCGCGTGGCAGCCGGCGATGCCGCACGAGCCGCACGGCCGTGAGCGGATGCCGGAACGCAATCTGGCGCCGCAGCGCGGCGTACGGCAGACCTCCGCGGAAGAATCGCAGGATGGCGTCGGTCAGCGGGCCGGTGGCCGAGGCCTGGCGGATCAGGTCGCCGATCCGACCGCGACGCGAGAAGAGCAGCCGCTGCAGCGCCACCGCGTCGCCGAGTTCGGCCCCGATCGCCCGGCGCCACGCGTTCGTGTACCGCCGCGCGGCATCGGCCGTGCCGGCCTGTCGCGCAGCGGCAATCGCCTCACCGGCCAGTGCGCCGGAGACCATCGCGTAGTAGATGCCCTCGGCCGTCACGCCGTTGACGAACCCGCCGGCGTCGCCGGCCAGCAGCACACGCGCCGTGCCGGTGACGGGCAGCGGTCCGCCCACGGGAATCAGGTACGGCGTGAACGTGGCGGGATCGCGGTGGCCCTGCAGCAGGCCGCGCGCCAGCAGTGTCTCGACGAACGCGGCCTGGAGGGCGTCGGGGCGCGTGTCGGGCAGCGTGTCGAAGTGCGAGAGCAGGCAGCCGACGCCGACGTTGACGTGGTGCGCCTTCGGAAAGATGTAGGCGTAGCCGTCGAGGCCGGCGTGCCCGTACGCGGCCCAGAGTTCGTCGGGCCGCGTGGCGCGCAGCGTGCTGCAGGACGTCTCCTCCATCATGTCGATGGCCAGGTGCGTACGCGGCCATCGCGGGTTGAGGCCGAGCCGCTTCCCGATCACGCTGTGGACGCCATCGGCGGCCACCACCATCGCCGCGCGCAGCCGGTCGCCCGTGCGCGACTGCAGCGTGACGCCATCTGCGTCGGCGTGCGCCTGGGTGATCTCGAATCCGGTCTGCAGCCAGGCGCCCCGATCGAGGGCGGCGCGCACGAGCGCGTGATCGAACTCCACGCGGCGCACGAGCAGCACGCACGGCGCCGGGCTGCTGATGTCGATGGTCGTGTCGTCCGGGCCCTCGAGGTGGAGGCGTGAGACGACATGCTGGTCGATACCCGCGAGCGCGTCGGCGAGCCACGGAAACCGCCGCAGCGCCCGCGTGCTGATGCCGCCGCCGCACGGCTTGTTGCGCGGGAACGCGGCGCGATCCACGAGCAGCGTCTCGAGCCCGGCCGAGGCCAGCGTCCGCGCCGCCGTGGCCCCCGCCGGTCCGGCACCGGCCACGATGACGTCAGCGTCGAACGACATCTACTGTCTGATCCACCGCAGCAGTTCGGGCAGGTTCGGCGGTTTGCCCTGCATCAGCAGGCCGACGCGGAAGATGCGGCCGGCGGCCAGGACGACACCGGCCGTGGCCAGTGCCGTCAGCACCAGCGAGAGCAGGACCTGCCACAGCGGTGGCGGTGGTGTGAGCGCGAGCCGCACCAGCATCAGGAACGGCGTGGCGGTGGGCACGAGCGAGAGCACGACCGACAGCAGCGAGTCCGGCGCACGAATCACCATCGGCGCCGCGATGACCGGCAGCAGCAGGAAGATCATCACCGGCTGCATCATGCTCTGCGAATCCTTGACGTCGGAGCACGCCGCGCCGATCGCGAGGAAGATCGATCCGAACATCAGCACGGCGGCCAGCAGGAACACGACGAACCAGCCCAGCAGCCGTACCTGGATCAGGCCCGGCTGCCCGCTCTGGAGCGCGAGGTAGATGCCGCCGGCCACGTAGACCAGTGCGAGCAGCGCGGCCACGGCCGACACCCCGGCGAGCTTGCCCGCCATCAGCTGAGCCGGCGAGACCGACGCGAGCAGAACCTCGCTGATGCGGCTCATCTTTTCTTCCACCACGGCCGTCAGCAGCTGCGGCGCGGCGGTCATCAGCGCGATGAACAGCAGGTACATCAGCCCGAATGGCAGGACGATCGTCTGCAGGGCGCTGACGCGCGGCGCCTCGGCAATGCGTCCCTCCGCATCGCGCGACAGCAGCCCCAGCGTCGTCAGCGCCGTCGACCGCGACAGGCGCTCGACCAGGGTCGGATCGACGGCCGCGGCCTCGAAGCGCCGCACGGCCGCCTCACGCTCCACCGTCGTGCGGATCCATTGCGGCAGCGCCGTATACGACGGCGTCTCCGTGTAGTAGCGCACCTGGTCCTCGTCGGTGCGCGTGGTGTCGACGAGCGTGGGCGGAATCTCGACGAACGCAAAGAGATCGCGCGCGCGGATCCGTTCGGACAGCGCGAGCGCCACCTCGTCGACGGGCCGCGCGCCCGGGTCGATCCGCTCGAGGTGGTAGACCGGCCCCGTCCGGCGCCCGTCGTCGCGCACCTGCGCGCGGTTGTGCGCGTCCGCGTCGACGGCCATCGCGTCGAACAGGACGCCCGTGTGGTCGATCACGGCGACCGTCCTGTCGGCCACGTCCGCGCGGCGTTCGGCCACCACCTGGAAGGCAATCGACAGGCCGACGAGCAGCGGCATCATCAGGATGCCGATGATGAAGGCCTTGCCGCGGACGATGGCGAGCAGTTCGGCGCGGGCAATTACCAGGATGCGGGTCATCGGGGCGCCTCGTCGGTCCGCAGTTCCTCGGCCGTCGGCCGCGCGATGCGCACGAAGATGTCGTGCAGCGAGGGCGTCTTCAGTTCGAAGTGCTGGATGGCCGTCACGCGGCCGAGCGCGTGGAGCAGGGCCTGCGGATCGCCCTGGTAGCGGACGTCCTGGACGTTCCCCGCGTCGACGACCGCCTCGACACCGGGGAGGCCGGCCAGGACCGCGGCCCCGCCGGTCGTGCGCACGCGGATGGTGTCCTGCCCGTACTGGGCGTGGATGTCGGCCAGCGATCCATCCAGGACTTTCCGGCCGCGGAAAATCATGAAGATGCGATCACACAGGCGCTCGGCCGTCGACATGTCGTGCGTGGAGAGCACGATGGTGGTGCCGTCGCGGCGCAGCGCCAGGACGACGTCGCGCAGTTCGTCGGTGTTGACCGGATCGAGACCCGAGAACGGCTCGTCGAGCACGAGCAGGCGGGGGCGGGCGATGATCGTGGCGAGAAATTGCACCTTCTGCGCCATGCCCTTCGACAGGGCCTGTACCCGCGCGTCGAGCCAGGCCCCCAGTTGCAGGTGATCGGTCCACCTGGCGATCTCGGGATCGAGCGCGGCGGTCGTGCAGCCCTTGAGCTGACCGTAGTAGTGCAGCACCTGTCGCACTGTCATCCGCTTGTAGAGCCCGCGTTCCTCGGGCAGGTACCCGATCGCATCGCGGATGGCCGAGCCACTCGGCGCCCCGAGCACGCGGATCGCGCCGGAATCGGGCACCAGGATGTTCAGGATCATCCGGATCGTCGTGGTCTTGCCGGATCCGTTGGGCCCGATGAAGCCGTAGATCGAGGCCTCCGGTACGTCGAGCGAGACGTCGCGCACCGCCTGGTGCGTCCCGAAGGTCTTGTTGATCGCGCGCAGTTCGATGGCGGACATAGGAGGCTGGGAGGCCGCAGGCTGGGAGGAGGCTACAAGACTATAGGGCCACAAGGCTACAGGACGACGAGGCTGCAAGACTACACGGTTGCGGGGCGGCGGACGACGCGGATTCGGGGGGACGGTGGCGGGGCTCGTGCCCGTCCGGCGGCGTCCCGCGCCCGCTCGGCGGGCGCCGGGGCCCGCCCGCCGGGCGACGGCATTTGACAAGCTTGTGAAACGTTTCACATCATATAGCCGCTTCCGGGACGTCAGTTGCCCACCCGGGGCGCTTCACAGGTCCCTGCTGCCGGAGAAACCGGTGTAGGCTAAGGGCGCTTTTTCGCAGCCTCCTTATGAGCCAGATTTTCCCCAAGAGTGCCAATGCGCTGGCCCGCATGGGCCTGGTCGGTGCCGTCGGCTTCGTCCTCTGCCTGGGCCTGGTCGTCTTCACCCTGTTTCGATCGACCTGGGCCACCAAGCAGCACGAATTCGTGGAACAGCCGATCCAGTTCAGCCACGCGCACCACGTGGGCGGCGTCGGCATCGATTGCCGCTACTGTCACACGTCGGTCGAGAAGTCGGCGTTTGCCGGGATCCCGCCGACGCAGACGTGCATGAACTGCCACAACCAGATCTGGACCAACGCTCCGATCCTCGAGCCGGTCCGGGCCAGCCTGCGCGACGACACCAACCTCCACTGGACCCGGGTGCACGACCTGCCCGACTTCGTCTATTTCAGTCATCAGATCCACGTGAAGCAGGGCGTCGGCTGTGCCACCTGTCACGGGCCGGTCGACAAGATGCCGCTCGTCTATCAGGCCCAGTCGCTGCTGATGGAGTGGTGCCTCGACTGCCACCGGGCACCGGAGAAATACCTCCGCCCGCGGGAAGAAGTCTTCAACATGGCCTACGAGGCGCCGGCCAACCAGCTCGAGCTCGGCCGGCAGCTGAAGGCGGAATACAACGTGGCCAGCGTCGAGCACCTGACGAGCTGCTCGGTCTGCCACCGGTAAGGGCCGTGAGAAACCGCGAGTGGCGCACCCGTCCGGGGGACACACACTCGCACGTGACGTATCCGCGCCGGGCCGCCTGACGGGCTCGCGCACCTGACAACACATGCAACTCGCCGACATTCGCACGCGACTGGCTGGTCTGGAAGGCCGCTCCTACTGGCGCAGCCTCGAGGAACTGGCCGAAACCCCGGAGTTCCGGCAGTACGTCGAGCGGGAGTTCCCGTTCCAGGCGTCGGAGTTCACCGATCCGGCCGGCCGCCGCAATTTTCTGAAGCTGATGGGGGCGTCGCTCGCCCTCGCCGGCGTCAGCGCGTGTACCCGTCAGCCGGCCGAGGCGCTGGTGCCCTACGTCCGCCAGCCCGAGGAGATCATCCCGGGCCGGCCGCTGTTCTTCGCGACGGCGATGCCGCAGGGCGGCCTCGCGATGCCCGTCCTGGCCGAGAACCACATGGGGCGGCCGACCAAGCTCGAGGGCAACCCCGAGCACCCGGCCTCGCTCGGCGCCACCGACGTCCTGGCGCAGGCCTCGGTCCTCACGCTCTACGATCCGGATCGGTCGCGCACCGTCCTCAACCGGGGCAGCGTCAAGACCTGGTCGAACTTCACCGAGGCGCTCTCGCTGGCCCTCGGTCCGCAGCGGACCTCCGGCGGGACCGGGCTCCGCCTGCTGACCGAGCCGGTGTCGTCTCCGTCGCTGCTGGCGCAGATGGCCGCGTTCACGGCCGCCTTCCCCGAAGCGCGCTGGCACCAGTGGGATCCCGTCTACGGGGCGGCTCAGGGAGGCGCGCCGTCGGCGCACGCGATCTATCGCTTCGATCGGGCCGACGTCATCGTCGCGCTCGATGCCGACTTCCTCGGGTTCGGCGCGGCCAGCGTCCGGTATTCACGCGACTTCGCGTCGCGCCGGCGCCTGGGCACGCCCAACGACCTGCTGAACCGTCTCTACGCCATCGAGAGCACGCTCACGATGACCGGCACGGCCGCCGATCACCGGCGTGCGGTCCGTCCGCGCGACGTGCATGGGATCGCCAACGCCCTCGCCGCCGCGCTCGGTGTCCCCGAGGCCCCGGCCGCCGGCGGGCTCGATGCCGGGCTGTCGTCGTTCGTCGCGGCCGTGGCCGCCGACCTGAAGGCCCACGCCGGCCGGTCGGTCGTCGTCGCCGGCGAGATGCAGCCGGCTGCCGTGCACGCGGCCGCCCGTGCCATCAACGATCTGCTCGGGAACACCGGGGAAACGGTCACCTACACCACGCCCGTGGTCGGGACGCCGGTCGACGGCACGGCCTCGCTGGCCGAGCTGGTGCGCGACATGGAGGCCGGGACGGTCGAAGTGCTGGTCGTCATCGGCACGAACCCGCTGTTCACCGCCCCCGCGGATCTGAACTTCAAGGCGGCGTTCGAGAAGATCCCCGCGCGCTTCCACATGGGGCTCTACGTCGATGAGACGGCCGAACTGAGCCACTGGCACGCGCCCGAGGCGCACTACCTCGAATCGTGGGGTGACATCCGCGCGTTCGACGGCAGCGTGTCGCTGATCCAGCCGCTCATCGCGCCGCTCTACGACGGCCACGCGGCCATCGAACTGCTGGCCTCGATCAACGGACAGGGCGGCCAGCCGCTGCTCGACTTGGTGAAGGGCTACTGGACCAGCGCGTTCGACGGGACCACGGCCGACACGTGGACGCTGCGCGACAGGCACGGCAATCCGTTCACCAGCGTTGACGCCTTCTGGCGCCACGCCCTGCACGACGGTTTCCTGGCCGGCACGTCGTACGTCACGGGCGCGACGCCGCCGCCGGCTCCGGCCGCCGATCCGATGGCCCCGGCCGAGACGGGCGCCGTGTCCGGCATCGATGTGGTCTTCCGTCCGGATCCGTACCTGCTCGACGGCCGCTACGCCAACAACGGCTGGCTGCAGGAACTGCCGCGGCCGCTCTCGAAGGTCACCTGGGACTCGACGGTGCACGTGAGCGTGACCACGGCGGCCCGGCTCGGCGTCGGCCGCGGCGACATCGTGGAGATCGCCCTGCAGGGACGGACGACCCGCGTACCGGTCTGGGTGCAGCCCGGCACGCCCGACGACGTCGCGGTGGTGTATTTCGGGTTCGGCCGGACGACGGCGGGACGCGTGGGGGGCGGCGTCGGGTTCGATACGTTCCCGCTGCGCTCGTCGGCCGCGCCGTGGTTCGAGAGCGGCGCCCAGGTCACGCGGACCGGTGAGTCGTACACCATCGCCACCACGCAGAACCACTTCGCGATGGAAGACCGGTACCCCGTCCGCGTCGTCGATGCGGAGGCCTACCGCGAGAATCCGGATGTCGTGCGCGAGCTGAAACCGCTGCACGTCAACCCGATGCTGTCGATGTATCCCGACCACGAGTACAAGGGCTACAAGTGGGGGATGGCCATCGATCTCAACGCCTGCAACGGCTGCAGCGCGTGCATCGTGGCCTGCGTGGCCGAGAACAACATCCCGGTCGTGGGCAAGTCGCAGGTGGCCGTGTCGCGCGAGATGCACTGGCTCCGCGTCGACACCTACTTCGACGGCGATCCGGCGGCGCCGAGCGGCGTCTACAACCAGCCGCTCGCCTGCGTGCAGTGCGAGCAGGCGCCGTGCGAGCCCGTCTGTCCGGTGGCGGCCACCGTCCACAGCGACGAGGGCCTCAACGACATGGTCTACAACCGCTGCGTCGGCACGCGGTACTGCGCCAACAATTGCCCGTACAAGGTGCGGCGGTTCAACTTCCTGCTCTACAGCGACTTCACGACGAAGGAACTCGAGCCGGTCCGCAACCCGGACGTGACGATCCGCAGCCGCGGCGTCATGGAGAAGTGCACCTACTGCGTGCAGCGCATCAACCAGGCGCGTATCGATGCCAAGACCGAGGGGCGGTCGATTCGCGACGGCGAGATCAAGACCGCGTGCGAGCAGGTCTGCCCATCGGAGGCCATCGTGTTCGGTGATCTCAACGATCCCGGGAGCCGCGTGGTGCAGCTCAAGGCGCAGCAGCGCAACTACGCGCTGCTCGACGATCTCGGCACACGGCCGCGGACGACGTACCTGGCGAAGGTGCGGAATCCGAATCCGGCGCTGGTGGGGTGACGGCATGACGAGAGCGGTCCACGCGGCAGTCATCGAACGGAGCAGTCTGTGAGCGCGTCCCAGTATCCGCAAGGCGACTTCAGGGCCCCGGCCCCGGTCATCGTCCCGGGCCACAGCCACAAGAGCGTCACCGAGAAGCTCTCGGACATGGTGCTCACGCACAACACGCCGCTGGCGTGGGTGATCACGACCGCGATCGGCTTCTGTCTGCTGATGCTGCTCATCGTGTCGATTGCCTGGCTCGTGCTGAAGGGCATCGGGATCTGGGGCAACAACGCGCCCGTCGGCTGGGCCTTCGACATCATCAACTTCGTCTGGTGGATCGGTATCGGGCACGCCGGCACGCTGATCTCGGCCGTCCTGCTGCTGTTCAAGCAGGACTGGCGCACGTCGATCAACAGGTTCGCCGAAGCGATGACGCTGTTCGCCGTGGCCTGCGCCGTCATCTTCCCGGTCTTCCACACCGGCCGGCCGTGGCTCGCCATCTACTGGCTGTTCCCGTACCCGAACACGATGGGCCTCTGGCCGAACTTCCGCAGTCCGCTGCTGTGGGACGTGTTCGCCGTGTCGACGTATGGGTCGGTGTCGGCCGCGTTCTGGTTCACGGGACTGATTCCCGACCTGGCCACGTTCCGCGACCGCGCGGTCAACCCGGTGGCCAAGCGGATCTACGGCATGCTCTCGCTCGGCTGGCGTGGATCGGCGCGGCACTGGTGGCGCTACGAGACGGCCTACCTGCTGCTGGCCGGCCTGTCGACGCCGCTGGTCCTCTCGGTGCACACGGTCGTGAGCTTCGACTTCGCCGTGGCCGTCCTGCCCGGGTGGCACGCCACGATCTTCCCGCCCTACTTCGTCGCCGGCGCGATCTTCGCCGGGTTCGCGATGGTGCTGACGCTGGCGATTCCGCTGCGCGAGCTCTACAAGCTGCACGACTTCATCACGATGCGGCACATCGAGAACATGGCGAAGATCACGCTCGTCACGGGCCTGGTCGTCGTCTACGGCTACACGTGCGAGGCGTTCTTCGGGTGGTACAGCGGCAACGAATACGAGCGGTTCATGCTGAAGAACCGCATCTACTACGGGCCGTACGCCTGGTCGTACTGGGCGTTGATGCTCTGCAACTTCATCGCGCCGCAGATCCTGTGGTCGAAGAAGCTGCGCCAGAACCTGAAGGTCGTCTTCACCGTGTGCATGTTCGTCAACGTGGGGATGTGGCTCGAGCGGTTCGTCATCATCGTCACGAGCCTGCACCGCGACTTCATCCCGTCGTCGTGGGACATGTACTACCCGACGTTCTGGGACTTCGCCACGCTGGCCGGCACGATCGGCCTGTTCCTGACCCTGATGTTCCTGTTCGTCCGCGTGCTGCCGATGATTTCCATCTTCGAGATGCGCACGATGCTGCCTGAATCGCACGCTCACGCGAAGGCCAAGTCCGAGGAAGGGGCGCACTGATGAGTCACACGCCCGAAACCCGCCCGGCCCTGTACGGGCTGCTCGCCGAGTTCGACTCCGCGCAGGGCCTGCTCGACGCGACGACGCAGGCGCGCGAGGCCGGCTTCACGAAGACCGAGGCCTACTCGCCGTTCCCGATTCACGGCATGGAGCAGGCAATCGGCTTCGACGAGCGGCTGATCCAGAAGTTCGTCTTCGTGGCCGGCGTGGTCGGCTGCCTGACCGCCTTCGGGTTCCAGTACTGGGTGTCGGTCATCGACTACCCGATGAACATCGGCGGCCGCCCCTACTTCTCGTGGGTGTCGTTCATCCCGGTCTCGTTCGAGCTCACCATCCTCTTTGCCGCCTTCACGGCGGTGATCTCGATGCTGGCGCTCAACGGGTTGCCGCAGCCGTATCACCCGGTCTCCAACGCGCCGTCGTTCGCGCGCGCGAGCCAGGACCGGTTCTTCCTCGCGATCGAGGCGAGCGATCCCAAGTTCGACCTGGAACAGACCCGGGCGTTCCTGAGCGGACTCCAGCCGCTCGAGGTGGTGGCCGTTGACGAGTAGAACGACAGGCGTGAGGACGCGCGGCCTGCGCCGGGCCGCACTGGTGGGCGTGCTGGTGGCGGGCCTGGCCGGCTGCCGGCAGGACATGCACGACGCGCCGCGGTACGATCCGCTCGAGGCGAGCGCGATCTTCCCCGGCGGCGCCTCGGCGCGTCCCCTGGTCGAGGGCACCGTGGCCCGCGGTCACGAGAACGACGACGAACTGCTGATGACGGGCAAGGTCGACGGCGTCGAAGCCGACCTGTTCCCGTTCGCCATCACGCGGGCGGATCTGGACGTCGGCGAGACGCGGTTCAACACCTACTGCGCGCCGTGTCACGCGCCGAGCGGCGAAGGGGACGGCATGGTCGTCCAGCGCGGCTACCGGCAGCCCCCGTCCCTCCACATCGATCGGCTGCAGTACGCCCCGGCCGGTCAGTTCTACGACCGCATCACCAACGGATTCGGCGTGATGCCGAGCTACCGCTCGCAGATTGCCGTCGAGGATCGCTGGCGCATCGTCGCGTACGTGCGCGTGCTCCAGGCGTCGCACCAGGGCACCCGCGACGACGTCCCGGCCGCCGATCTCGAACGTCTCGACAACCCGGAGCCGACGCCCGACGCCAGCGAGGACGCGCACTGATGGCCACGCATTCGACAGACCATTTCGACGAAGCCGCCCTGATGGTGCGGCCGACCGAACAGATCGGCCAGCTCGGCAGCCGGTCGCTGCTGATCGGCGGCGTCGGCGCGCTGCTCGCCCTGGTCGGGTTCTTCGTGTCGGGTGAGACGTTCATGACGTCGTACCTGATCGCGTACATCTTCTGGATCAGCCTGACGCTCGGATCGCTCGGCGTCCTGATGGTGCACCACCTGTCGGGTGGCGCCTGGGGCATGGCCGGCCGCCGTATCTGGGAGGCCGGCACGCGGACGCTGCCGCTGATGGCGCTGCTGTTCCTGCCCATCGCCTTCAACCTGGACACGCTCTACGCCTGGGCCCGGCCCGAAGCGGCCGACGATCACATCCTGCACCTGAAGGCGGCGTACCTGAACGCCCCGTTCTTCTACCTCCGGGCCGTCCTGTTCTTCGCGATCTGGGGGGGCCTCGCCTACCTGCTCAACAAGTGGTCGCGCGAGCAGGACGAGCAGCCGGCCCAGCTGATCGGGCCGCAGGACCGCCGGTTCCGCCTGCTGTCGGCACCCGGCCTGGTCATCTTCGTCCTCTCGATCACGCTCATGAGCGTCGACTGGGTGATGTCGGTCGATCCGCACTGGTACTCGACGATCTTCGGCGTGCTGATGATCGGCGGCCAGGGCCTGGCGACGATGGCGTTCACGCTCGTCGTGCTGGCCGCCCTGGTGAAGCACGAGCCGATGTCGCGTGTGGCGCTGCCCGGGGTCGTTCACGACCTGTCCAAGCTGATGCTCGCGTTCACGATGTTGTGGGCGTACTTCGCGGTCTCGCAGTTGCTGATCGTCTGGTCGGCCAACCTGCCCGAGGAGATCCCGTTCTACCTCGAGCGCCTGCAGGGACCCTGGCAGTCGATCAGTATCGCCATCCTGCTGCTGGAGTTCACCGCGCCGTTCCTGCTGCTGTTGTGGCGCGACCTCAAGCGCAAGCCCCACGTGGTTCGCCGCGTCGCGATTCTCGTGCTCGTCATGCGCGTGGTGGACATCACGTGGACCATCGGCCCCGTGTTCCGGCACCACGGATCGACCCTGCACTGGCTCGATTTCGCCGTCGTGCTGGCGATCGGGCTGCCGTGGCTCGCGGTCTTCTGGCGCAGCCTGGCCGGCCGGCCGCTCGTCCCGGCGCGTGACCCGTACTTCAAGGAAGCGATGGCCCATGTCCGCTAAGCCCGTCCAGACCCAGGTGGGAGATCCCGTCGAGCACGACGCGGTCAGTTTCAGCGGGATCCGCTGGTTCGTCGTCGTCCTGGTCGGCACGCTGCTGTTCTGTCAGCTGTTCGTGTGGGGCCTGTTCGAGTGGACCGAGTCCCGCGTGGCCCGCAGCGAGGCCCCGCGGGCCGTGCTGGCCGATCCGCCGAGCCGGCCGGTCATCGAGGACGGCCGGCTGGTGAGCGGCAGCGAGGCTTCGCCGTCACCGGCCCTGCTCGTCAGCGAACCGACGGTGCTGCGCGAATTCCAGGCCCGGCATCACGACGCCCAGACCACGTACGGCTGGATCAACCAGGGGGCGGCCATCGTCCGGCTGCCGATCGAACGGGCCAAGGATCTCGTGCTCGAGCGCGGGCTGCCGATCCGGCAGGCGTCGTCGCCGACGCCGGCCTCGGCGGACGGGCAGTAGGGAGCCGCCGTGAGACGTCTCCACATGCGCATGGGTCGTCGGCTCCCGCGGGGGTTCGTGCTGGGCCTCTGGCTCGCCGCCGGGCTCGGCGGCGTCTCGATCGCCGCGCAGCCGAGCCAGCCGTTGTCGGTGCCGGCGCCCGGTTCGCCGGCCACGCAGCAGATTCCGGCGCTGCGTGACGCGGGCGTGGATCAGACGAAGCTCGACTCGCAGGTGCCGCTCGACGCCCGGTTCGTCGATCAGGATGGGCGGGACGTGCGTCTGGGCGAGTACTTCGGTCACGGCCGGCCGGTGGCGCTCGTGCTGGCCTACTACGAGTGTCCGGCGCTCTGCGGCCAGATCATCAGCGCCACGGCCAGTTCGATGGTGCCGATCGAGTTCGCGGCGGGCCGCGATTTCGACGTCCTCGTCGTGAGCTTCGATCCGGGCGAGACGCCGGCCATGGCGCGCGACCGTCGCGACGCCTTCCTGAAGCGGTACGGCCGCCCCGGGACCGATGCGGGCGTGCACTTCCTGACGGGACGGCAGGAAGCCATCACGGCGCTCACCGACGCGGTCGGCTTCCGGTACAAGTACGACCCGGCGATCGACCAGTACGCCCACCCGTCCGTGCTGACCGTGCTGACGCCCGAGGGACACGTGTCCCGCTACCTGTTCGGCATCGAGTTCGCCCCGCGCGATCTGCGGTTCGCGCTGCTCGACGCCTCGAACGGGGCCATCGGCAGTGTCGTCGACCAGGCGGTGTTGTTCTGTTACCTGTATGACCCCACGACGGGCAGCTACGGGTTCGCGGTGATCAACGCCGTGCGGATCGCCGGTCTGCTGACCCTGCTCGGTCTGGGGACGTTCATTCTGATGAGCCTGCGGCGCGATCGGCGGCAGGGCAGCGCGGTGAAGACGGCCGCAACGGGTATTCGCTAGATGAAACTACCTTTCCCTCTGCTTCCTCCGAACGCCTCCACGGTGGCGACGGAGGTCGACATCCTCTACTGGTTCATCACGGCCATCAGCGCGTTCTTCGTCGTGCTGGTGGCGGCGCTGGTGGTGATCTTCACGATCAAGTATCGCCGGCGCCACGAGGACGAGGTCGGGGCCGACATCCACGGGTCGCTGGTCGCCGAGCTGACCTGGACGTTCATCCCGCTGGTGCTCTCGCTGCTGATGTTCTTCTGGGGCGCCGACCTGGCGTTCCGCCTCGCGCGTCCGCCCGTCGACGCGATGGAGATCTTCGTCGTCGGCAAGCAGTGGATGTGGAAGATCCAGCACCCCGACGGTACGCGCGAGATCAACCAGATGCACGTGCCCGCCGGCCGCAACATCCGGCTGACGATGGGCTCGGAAGACGTCATCCACGACTACTCGATCCCGGCCTTCCGCGTGAAGATGGACGTGGTCCCGGGCAAGCTGACCACGCTCTGGTTCAACGCGACCACGCCGGGCACGTATCACCTGTTCTGCGCGGAGTACTGCGGCACGAATCACTCGGGCATGATCGGCGAGGTCATCGTGATGGAGCCGCAGGCCTACGAGGCGTGGCTCTCGGGCGCCACTGGCGGTCCGGCCGTGCCGCCGGCTCAGGCCGGTGAGCAGTTGTTCGCGGCCAACGCGTGCGCGACGTGTCACTCGGGCCAGCCCGGCGCGATCGGGCCCAACCTGGGCGGCCTGGCCGGCGCGGCGGTCACGCTGACCGACGGCCGCACGGTCGTGGCCGACGACAACTATCTGCGCGAGTCGATCATGGTGCCGCTCGCCAAGGTCGTGGCCGGGTATCAGCCGGTAATGCCGCCGTTCCAGGGCCTGCTGTCCGAAGAACAGGTGATGCAGTTGCTCGCCTACATCAAGAGCCTGAAGCCGGCGGGTCCGGCGGCCCATTAAGTGAGAACGGTTATGAGCGACGTCTCCCAGCCCCGCAACAGCTATCTCGACGCGCCCTACGGCCTTGCGTCGTGGCTCCTGACCAAGGACCACAAGCGCATCGCGATGCTGTACCTGATCTCGATCACGATCTTCTTCGCGATCGGCGGGCTGTTCGCGGCGGGCATCCGCCTCGAACTGCTCACGCCGCAGGGCGATCTGTGGACGTCGGATCTGTACAACAAGCTCTTCACGCTGCACGGCGTCGTGATGATCTTCTTCTTCCTGGTCCCCTCGATCCCGGCCACGCTCGGCAATTTCCTGATGCCGATCATGATCGGCGCAAAGGACTTGGCGTTCCCGCGGATCAACCTGATCAGCTGGTACCTCTACATCATCGGCGCCACCGTCACGCTGGCCGCCGTGTTCACCGGCGGACTCGACACGGGCTGGACGTTCTACACGCCCTACAGCTCGGTGTCGTCGCAGACGGCCGTGACCACGGCCGCGATCGGCGTGTTCATCACCGGCTTCTCGTCGATTCTCACCGGGCTGAACTTCATCGTGACCACGCACCGCATGCGGGCGCCGGGCATGACCTGGTTCCGTCTGCCGCTGTTCGTCTGGTCGAACTACGCGACGAGCCTCGTGATGATCCTCGGCACGCCGGTCATCGCGATCACCGTGCTGCTCGTGGCCGCCGAGCGTGCGCTCGGCCTCGGGTTCTTCGACCCGGCCCGCGGCGGCGACCCGGTCCTGTTCCAGCACCTGTTCTGGTTCTACTCGCACCCGGCCGTCTACATCATGATCCTGCCGGGCATGGGCGTCATCAGCGAACTCGTGGCGGCCATGGCGCGCAAGCAGGTCTTCGGCTACAGTTTCGTCGCGTTCTCGAGCCTGGCCATCGCCATCCTCGGGTTCCTCGTCTGGGGCCACCACCTGTTCGTCAGCAGCCAGTCGATTTACGCGGGCCTGGTCTTCTCGATCATCACGATGCTGGTCGCGATTCCTTCGGCCGTGAAGACGTTCAACTGGACGGCGACGCTGTACCGCGGATCGATCAGTTGGCAGTCGCCGACCTGGTGGGTCGTCGGTTTCATGGGCCTGTTCACGATCGGCGGGCTGACGGGCGTGTTCCTGGGCACGCTCGGCCTGAACATCCACCTCACCGACACCTACTTCGTCGTCGCGCACTTCCACTACATCATGGTGGGCGGCGCGATCATGGCCTACATGGGCGGCCTGCACTTCTGGTGGCCGAAGATGACCGGACGGATGTTCTCGGATGCCGGCTCCAAGACGTCGGCGGTACTCGTGTTCGTCGGATTCAACCTGACGTTCTTCCCGCAGTTCGTGCTCGGCTTCATGGGCATGCCGCGCCGCTACCATGCCTATCCCGACGAGTGGCAGGTGCTCAACGTGCTGTCGTCGTGCGGCGCCGGCGTGCTGGCCCTGGGCTACGCCCTGCCGCTGGTCTACCTGACCTACTCTCTCTTCCGCGGCGCGGCCGCACCGGCCAACCCGTGGGGAGCCAAGGGCCTCGAGTGGACGATCCCGTCGCCGCCGACGACGTACAACTTCGAGGCGGAGGTGCGGGTCGACGAACCGGCCTACAACTACAAGTCCACACGCGAGGTGCACGTTGGCTAGTTCGACTCCGGGAGCTCACGCGATGCAGGGGACCGTTTCCGCCCACGACGGCGGCCACGACGCGCACGCGCACAATCCGAACCTCCAGCACCACTTCTACAGCATGGAGCAGCAGCTCGAGGCGTCGACCCTCGGCATGTGGCTGTTCCTGGTGACCGAGGTGATGTTCTTCGGCGGGATGTTCCTCGCCTACCTGATCTACCGCGTCATCTATCCCGAAGCGTGGATCCTGGGCAGCAACCACCTCAACGTGGCGATGGGCGCCCTGAACACCGGGGTGCTGATCTGCAGCTCGCTCACGATGGCCCTGGCCGTGCGGGCCGCGCAGACGAGCAACCGCGGAGCGCAGATCCGCTACCTCCTCCTGACGATGGCCTTCGGGAGCGTCTTCCTGATCGTCAAGTACTTCGAGTACGCGGAGAAGTTCGAGCACCACCTGGTGCCGGGACGGCACTTCGACATGACGCTGCCGCAGGCCGGCCAGCAGCAGCTGTTCTTCTCGATCTACTTCATGATGACCGGCATCCATGCCATCCACATGATCGTGGGGCTCGGCCTGATGCTCGTCATCCTGACGATGGCCTGGCGCGGCCGGTTCTCGGCCAGCTACTACACGCCCATCGAGATGTCCGGGCTCTACTGGCACTTCGTCGACATCGTCTGGATCTTCCTGTTCCCGCTCCTGTACCTGCTGGGAGCGCACTACTCCGCGCACTGAGGTCACGTCGATGTCGCAACACGCGCCCGTTACCCCCGTCAGCACCTACGTCAACATCTTCGTGGCGCTGCTGGTCCTCACCGGCCTGACCTACGTCGTCGCCACGTTCGACTTCGGCCTGCTCAACACGCCGATCGCGCTGGCGGTCGCCATCCTGAAGGCTGCGCTCGTGATCGTCTACTTCATGGGCGTGCGCTACAACACGCCGCTCACGAAGGTGGTCGTCATCTCCGGCTTCTGCTGGCTGCTCATCATGTTCGGCCTGACGCTGAACGACTACCTCACGCGCGCCTGGATCGGCGTGGCGGGACGATAGGGCGATTCAGAAGTTGGAAGACAGAAGCCAGAAGTTCGGCGGAAGTTCGAGCTGAGCACTGCGAAGTCAGAAGGCCGGGGCCGAGCCCCGGCCTTTCGCGTTGTAACGGCCTCGAGACGTGACCCACGACGGTCGTAGCCGCGGGGCCTTACGCCCCGCGGGAGCCCGGCTCTCCGATGGAGCGCAAGAGCTTCAGCCCCTGCGGGGCACTACCGTGTCTCTCGGGGTGGCCGCAGCCGGGCCAGCTCGTCGGCATCGATCTCGAGCGTCTCTGCGAGCAGGCGCAGGGACGAGACGCGCGGGCGCACCTGGTTGCTTTCGATCTTGCACACGCTCGAGGCACTCAGGCCGGCGCGACGCGCTAGTGCTTCCTGCGTCCATCGCCGCGCGATTCTCGCGCGCGCGATATGCTCTCCGGCCGTGCGCGCCGGCGGGATGTCCGCCGGTACGGCGGGGACACGCAGGGCGGCCAGCTCATCGGCGCTCATGCCAAGGGCCAGCGCGATACGTTCGATCTGGCGGTCGGACCGGTTCTGCGTGAGCATGACCTTGCCCTTTTCGATGGCCAGCACGGCTGTCTTGCTGATCCCGACGCGCTCGCCGAGCGCCACCGCGCTCAGGCCCAGCGCCTTGCGTCGCTGCCGGATGGCGGTGCCGAGCGATCCGACCGGCGGCGTGGCGTCCGGGGCCACGTAGGGCACGAGCGCCGACTGATCGATCTCGAGCGCCTTGGCCAGCCGCACCATCAGGGCGTAGCGCAGTTCGCGGCCCTCGCGCTCGAGGACGCCGACGTACGCGTCGTTGATCCGGCCGACGCGTTTCGCCAGCTCGATGCGCGAGAGCCCGAGTGCCTCGCGCCTGGCCCGCAGCAGGCGCGCCATCGGCGTCAGCGCCGGAAGCAACGGTGCGGCCGGCGGCAGCATACGCTGGATGCGCGCTTCCGGCACAGCCAGCACACGAGCGAAGCTCGCGATGTGGGATTCCCGCAGCCGGCGTGTCTCGCCGCGCTCGAGCGAACTGATCCGGACCTGCGAACACCCGATCATGCGAGCCAGCGATCGTTGCCCGATGCCGCGCTGGAGCCGCCATTTCCGGAGGAACTGGCCGAAAGCGGATCGGCTGGGCTCCATGCCGGCGCCGATCTTCGCGCCAGGCGTGCGAGGAATGAAGCGAGGCGTGGGGGAACGTTTCTTCACCTTGGTCCTCCGTGTAACGGCCGCAAGACGTGCATCTCGCGCCGGTCTCGTGCAGACTGGGCGCTTCGGTAAGCGTCCAGCCTGCGGCGACCGTAGTCAGTGACGTCGCCATCAGCAGATTGTCGTCCGTCGAGGTCCGATTGCCCATGTCTTCAGGCCTGCACCAGTTCTTCAACCTCCGCCGCGGCGAAGGGCTGCCGGTCCTGCTGGCCGGGCTCTACTTTTTCTTCGTCCTCACGGCGCTGATGGTGCTGCGGCCGGCGCGTGACGCCATCGGGATGAGCGGCGGCCTCGACGCGATCCGCTGGCTGTTCATCGGCACCGCCGTCGTGACCCTGGCCGTCAATCCGGCCTTCGGCTGGCTCGTCAGCCGCTTCCGGCGGCTCACCTTCATCTCGGCCACCTACGCGTTCTTCGCGGCCAGCCTTGCGGGCTTCTACTGCCTGATCGTGCTGGCGCCCGACGCGGTGGGCGAGGTGAGCGGCCGCGTCTTCTACGTCTGGTTCAGCGTCTTCAACCTGTTCAGCACGATGGTGTTCTGGGCGCTGATGGCCGATCGGTTCTCGTTCGAACAGAGCAAGCGCGTGTTTGGCGTCGTGGCCGTCGGCGGCACGCTCGGCGCGATTTTCGGCCCGTGGCTGGCCAGCCAATTGGCCCGGCCGCTCGGTACACCGGCCCTGATGCTCGTGGCCGCCGTGTTTCTCTGTCTCGCCGTGGCTGCGGCCTGGGGCGTGGCCCGCGTGCAGCCCGAAGTCGGGCGCGCCGGTGGTGACGATGTGAACGAACGCGCGATCATCGGCGGGAACGCCTGGGCCGGTATCAGTGCGGTGTTCCGATCGCCCTACCTGCTCGGCATCTCCGCCTACGTGCTGGTGATGACGATCATCGCCACGTTCATCTATTTCACCCGCCTGGCGATGGTGGCGGCGGCCGCTGACGATACCGACACGCGGACGGTCCTCTTCGCGAACATCGACCTGATCACGCAGGTCGCCACGTTCGTGCTCCAGGCCGTCGTGACGGGACAGTTGATGAAGCGGTTCGGCGTGGCCGTGGCGCTGGCACTGCTGCCGATCGTGGTGTCGCTCGGTTTCATCGGTCTCGCGATGGCGGGATCGTTCGCGATGCTGATTGTCTTCGACGCCTCGTTCCGCGCCATCCAGCGCGCCATCACGCGGCCCGCGCGCGAGACGCTGTTCACCGTCGTCACGCGCGAGGAGAAGTACAAGTCGAAGGCGTTCACGGACACGTTCGTGTATCGCGGCGGCGACGTGATTGGCGCGTGGACCGAGGGCGGCCTCGCCACGTTCGGCCTCGGGTTGCTCGGCCTGGCGTCGGTGGCCGTGCCGCTGGCGCTGATCTGGGGCGGCCTGGGCCTCTGGCTCGGACGGCATCAGCAGCGGGCGGGAGCCGCGAGTCTGCCTGCAGGCGCGCGTTCGACGGTGGCGCCAGAGACGCGCGCCTGACGCGCGGCTCGGCGAGTACCGGAGCGTGGGGGCGCGTCAGCCCTTGAGGAAGTCCAGGACCGCCTTCTGCTGTTTGTCCGCGGTCTTCACGCGGCCTCCTGCGACCCTCGACAACTGCTCATCGGTCAGTTCGAGCGACGCGTCGGCATCTGCCTGAACGGGTTCGTCCGGGCTCTCGGCCTTCGTGACGGCCGGCGCAGCATCCTGGGGCTTCTCTGGCGACATGGCGGCTCCTCCGTGAACCGGGGACGCCGCCGAGGCGGAATCCGCTGCGCGAAGCCGGGAGTCTATCCGGCGCCCGGCGGCAACGTCAACCGCAGCGCTTGTTTTTCCAGCGTCCTCCGGGCTCGCCTACCGGCTCCCGCGCGTCGTCGCCTTCGTTCCCCGCGCCACTGACCGGCACCTCGTCGCCATTCGCCGATTTCCGTTCCAGCCCCGTGCCGTGTCGGCGATAGCGTTCTGACCGGGCGTCGCGCGCTTCTGGCTTCGACCTTTCTGGCCGCCGATGATTCCGGATGCCTCGCGGCGTCTCTCTCAGACGTAGACCATGACTGATCTCAAGGACGAACTCGCTGCGCTGCGAATCGACAGGGACGACGAGATGCCAGGGCGCCCGTGGCTGAAGTGGATGGCGCTGCTCGTGCTGCTGGTCGGCATCGCTGGTGTGGCCTGGTGGTGGCTCACGCGCGAGCGCCCGGTGACCGTGCAGGTGGCCGCCGTGACCTCGCGCGGTGCCGGCGTGCAGGCCGCGGTGCTGAATGCCTCGGGCTATGTGACGGCACGCCGCCGCGCGACGGTGTCGTCGAAGGTGACGGGCAAGGTCGTCGAGATCAACGTCGAGGAAGGGATGGCCGTGCGCGAAGGGCAGGTGCTCGCGCGGCTCGACGACGCCTCGGCGCGGGCGGCGCTGGCGCTGGCCGAGGCGCAGGCGGAGTCGGCGCGCAGGGCCGTCACGGAGAACGAGGTCCGGCTCGTCGAAGCGCGTCTCACGCTCGGCCGCGTCGAGCAACTCGTCGATCGCGGTCTGGCAACGCCCGCAGATCTCGATGCGGCACGCACCACTGTCGATTCGACGGTGGCCCGCATCGACGCGCTGCGGCAGCAGGTGACCGTGGCCGAGCGACAGGCGGACGTGCAGCGGACCGAGCTCGACAACATGGTGATTCGCGCCCCGTTCAGCGGCGTGGCGATCTCGCGCGTGGCCCTGCCTGGCGAGATGGTCTCTCCCGTGTCGGCCGGCGGCGGCTTCACGCGCACCGGCATCAGCACGATCGTCGACATGAGCTCGATCGAGATCGAAGTCGAGGTCAACGAGAGCTACATCAACCGCGTCAGCCGTGGGCAGGCCGTGACGGCCGTACTCGATGCCTATCCGGACTGGGAAATGCCCGCGCGCGTGATCACGACGATTCCTGCCGCCGATCGGCAGAAGGCCACCGTGCTCGTGCGCATCGGGTTCGACGCGCTCGATCCGCGCATCCTGCCGGACATGGGCGTGAAGGTGACATTTCTCCGGCCGGGCGACGAGGGCGCGACCGCCCAGCAGCCGACGACGCTCGCGCCGAAGAGCGCGATCAGGACCGAGGCGGGGACGTCCGTCGCGTTCGTCGTGCGTGGCGAGATCGTCGAGCGTCGTGCGGTGGCCGTCGGCGGCACCGACGCCGATCGCGTCGAGATCCATGCCGGCCTGCAGTCGGGCGATCGCGTGGTCCTCAATCCGCCAGCGGAACTGACCGATGGCGCCAGGGTGGTGGTGCAGTGATGACGAATTCCGATGTGCTCGTCCGTATCCGAGGCGTTCGGAAGCATTTCACGAGGGGCAGTGAGCGCATCGACGTGCTCAAGGGCGTCGATGTGGACATCGCGCGCGGTGAGTTCCTGGCGCTGATGGGCCCATCGGGTTCCGGCAAGACCACGCTGCTCAACCTGCTCGGCGGGCTCGACACGGTGAGCGGCGGCTCGATCGACGTCGGCGGCACGACCGTCAGTGCGCTCGGATCCGCGGCGCTCTCGCGCTGGCGATCGCGTCACGTCGGCTTCGTCTTCCAGCTCTACAACCTGCTGCCGGTGCTCACGGCCGAACGCAACGTGGAACTGCCGCTGCTGCTCACGACGCTGTCTGCAGCCGAACGCCGCAAGCGCGTGGCGATCGCGCTCAGGGTGGTCGGCCTGGCCGAGCGCGCGCGTCATCATCCGCGGCAGCTGTCGGGCGGCCAGGAGCAGCGTGTCGGCATCGCGCGCGCGATCGTGACCGATCCCACGCTGCTGCTCTGCGACGAGCCGACGGGCGATCTCGATCGCAAGGCCGGCGACGAAATCCTCGATCTGCTCGAGGCGCTCAATCGCGAACACGGCAAGACGATCGTAATGGTCACGCACGATCCGCAGGCCGCCGATCGCGCGACGCGCACGCTGCACCTCGAGAAGGGCAGTCTGCTCGAGGCGGAGGCGACCGCATGAGATACCTGCCGCTCGTCTGGAAGAACCTGTGGCGCCGCAAGATCCGGACGGTGTTCACGCTCGCGTGCGTCTTCATCGCGTTCCTGCTCTTCGGAATGCTGATGACCATCCGCGCGGCGTTCAGCTTCGGTGTCGAACTTGCCGGTATCGACCGCCTCATCATCATTCACAAGGTCAGCCTGATTCAGCCGTTGCCGGCGTCGTACCTCGAGCGGCTGCGCGGCGTGGACGGCGTGCGCGCGGTGACGCACAACAGCTGGTTCGGTGGCATCTACCAGGATCCGTCGAACTTCTTCGGCCAGATCGCGCTCGAGCCCGAGGTCTACTTCGACATGTATCCGGAGTTGCGCCTGCCGCCGGAGCAGATGGCGGCCTGGCTCGCCGATCGGCAGGGTGCGGTCGTCGGCCGGGCCCTGGCCAACAGGTTCGGGTGGAAGGTCGGCGACCGCATTCCGCTGCAGGCCACGATCTGGATGCCGAAGGCCGGTGGCACGACGTGGGAGTTCAACCTGGTCGGCATCTACGACGGGGACCCCGGCGTCGACACGACGAACTTCTTCTTCCGCTACGACTACCTCGACGAGAACCGGCAGCAGGGCCAGGGGCTCGTCGGCTGGTATGTCGTCAAGATCGACGACCCGTCGCGATCGGTCGAGATGGCGCAGCGGTTCGACGACATGTTCGCCAACTCGTCGGCGGAGACGAAGACGACGACCGAAAAGGGCTTCGTCGATGGCTTCGCGAAGCAGATCGGGGACATCGGCACGATGATGATTGCCATCCTGTCGGCCGTGCTCTTCACGATGCTGCTCGTGGCCGCCAACACGATGGCGCAGGCCGTGCGCGAGCGCACGAGCGAACTCGCGGTGATGAAAACCCTCGGATTCTCGAACGCGATCATCGTGGCCACGGTGCTGGGCGAGTCGCTGTTCATTGCGCTGATGGGCGGCGCCGCGGGCCTGGGACTCGCGTGGCTGTTCGTGCAGCAGGGCGATCCGACGAACGGTCTGCTGCCGGCATTCCTGCTGCCGTCACGCGACGTGGCGACCGGCGTCGCCATGATGATCGGACTCGGCCTGCTGGCCGGACTGCTGCCCGCCGTGCAGGCCATGCGTCTGCGTATCACCGACGCGTTGAGGAGGAGCTGACGTGGGGTGGATCAGACAGATTGTCGCTGTCACGATGCTCAACCTTCGGACCGTCCCGAAACGGATCGGCCCGTCGATTGTGGCGATTGTCGGCATTGCCGGCGTCGTGGTCGTGCTCGTGGCCGTGTTGTCGATTGCCGAAGGCTTCCGCGCGGCCATGGTCGGCGCCGGCGCGCCCGATCGGGCCATCGTCATGCGCAGCGGTTCGGACTCCGAGATGACCAGCGGCCTGTCGGGGCCGGAGACCGACATCATCAAGCAGGCGCCGGGGCTCGCGCGAGAGGGCCGTGCGCCCGTGGCCTCGGCGGAACTGTTCGTGATCATCGATCTGCCGAAGGCCTCGACGGGCACGTCGGCCAACGTGCCGATGCGCGGCATCGAACCGGCGGCCTTCGACGTACGCGACGAGGTGAAGATTGTGGAGGGCCGGATGCTCCGGTTCGGCACCAACGAGGTGGTGGTGGGCTCGGCCGCGGCCCGGCAGTTCGCCGGGGTGACGGTCGGCTCCTCGATCGCGTCCGGTCAGGTCACCTGGCACGTCGTCGGGCTGTTCGAATCTGGCGGGTCGGTGGCCGAGACCGAGCTGTGGTGCGATGCACGGACGCTGCAGGGCGCGTACCGGCGGGGTAACAGCTATCAGACCGTGCTGGCGCGGCTCGATACGCCGGATAGTTTCGGTGCGTTCCGCGATTGGCTGACGTCGAATCCGCAGTTGAACGTGACCGTGCGTCGAGAGACGGAATACTACGCCGCACAGTCGCGGACGCTCACGAATCTCATTCAGACGATTGGATTCGCGATCGCGGGGCTGATGGCCATCGGCGCCGTATTCGGGGCGGTGCTCACGATGTACACGGCGGTCGCGACACGCGCCAGGGAGATCGCGACGCTGCGTGCGCTCGGGTTCAACTCCACCGCCGTGCTCGTGTCCGTGCTCGCCGAGTCGCTGGCCCTGGCGGCGCTCGGGGGGCTTGTGGGCGGACTCATCGCCTGGGCCGGCTTCAACGGATACCAGACCTCGACGATGAACTTCCAGACGTTCAGCCAGGTGGCGTTCGCGTTCCGCGTGACGCCGGCACTCCTGGGGCTCGGCCTCATCTGGGCGCTCTTCATGGGGTTGGCCGGTGGGTTGCTGCCGGCAGTGCGGGCGTCCCGTCTACCGATCGCCCAGGCGCTGCGGGAGCTGTGAGGGGGAAGACGGCGGGCTACGAGGCCATAAGACACGAGGCGACGAGGCTACCGGGGGGCTACGGCTACGGGGCGGGTGAGTAGCGGATTGCTCACAGTCGTCCCGTCGTCGTCACATCGGTTGGGCGGGGCGCGTGTCAGTGGCGGCTCGGGCCTTGCAATGACCTCCATCGCCGGATGGACCGGCGGGAGGAGGTCATGATGAATCGCAACGCCCTGCTGGCGGCCGTTGCCGTGGGAAGTGCCGCGGCGGTGGCATACCTGGCCGTACGCCGGATGCTGTCGGAACCGAGACGCGTCTGGTGCGAGGACGAGCGTCTCGACGAAGCGCTCGAAGAATCGTTTCCCGCGAGCGATCCGCCGTCGTTCACACCGACGGCGTCGAGGACGTAGGAGGCGGGGAGCCTGCAGGCTGGAAGGAGTCTGGAAGCCTTCCAGTCTCCTCCCCGCCTGTCGCCTCCCTGCCTCCCTAGAATCCCGGTCGCAGGTTGAACACGAACTGCCAGCCCTTGCCGGGGCGGTCGAGGGCGCGGGCGGCGTTGAACTCGCCGACGGCGAACCCGAACAGGTTGACGCGCGCCCCGAAGCCGGCACTCGTGACCCACGGCCGCGACCCGTTGGCGAATGACGGACGGTCGGCGCGCGTCCAGGCCATGCCCGCGTCGAAGAAGCCGAACAGCTCGGCGGGCACGGGACCGTAGTCGAGGTTGCCGGTGAACAGCCCGAACAGCGGTACCCGCGCTTCGCTGTTGAACACGATCATGCGGCTGCCGACGAGCCGATCGAATTCGGGGCACGAGCCGTCGTTCGTGATCGTGCACTCGCCGGCCGAGAACGAGCCCGAGTCGTAGCCGCGCACGAGGCTCGGGTAGCCGAGGAAGAGCGGATAGAGCCGGGAATCCTCGCCGCCCGAACCATAGCGGCCGACGTGCAGGCCGCGGAACGCCAGCGTCAGCGGCCGCACGGGCATGAAGTACTGCCGGAAGTCGAGTGAGGCCACGTTCATCGACAGGTTCCCGAACGTCGGTGACACCTCGAGGCGGAACCGCTGGCCCATGACCGGGCTGACGGCCCCGAACGCGGTGGAGTCGCGGACGAGCGCGGCGTTCGTGCTGACGAGCCGCAGCGCCGGCGCGCCGCCGAGGTCTTCCACCTCGCGCTGGATGAACGCCCCCGTGACGCCGTCGTAGATGTAGGTCTCCACTTCCTGGTTGAAGCCGATGCGCTGGCCCGAGACGCCGAACTCCGCGCGCAGTGCCCGGCTGAACGGGTAGGCCACCATTCCGCCGAGTTCCGTGGTCGTCTCGCGCAGCAGCTGCGTCTGTTCGATGTAGAGCGGATAGCCGTCCTCGGTGTAGGTGTAGCCGGCGTCGACGTAGCCCGAGCGCAGCGGGATGTGCGAGGCGACGAGTCCCCAGTTCCAGCGTTTCACGCGGTTGATGTAGGCCACCTGGCCGCCGATGTCCTTGACGCGCCCTTCGACGCCGAACGAGACGGGGAGCAGGTGGTTGCCGAGCACGTCGCTGAACAGCATCGAGATGCCGCCGCTGACGTACGTGCCCCACGGGCCGCCGGTGGAGGCGCCGAGGCTCTGGCCGATGCCCGTCAGGGCCATCTTCTTCTTGTAACCGCTCGTGCCGAACGACTGCGCGGTCGGCAGCGGGCCCTCCTGCGCCAGTTGGGCGGCCACGTCGCTCGGCTGCCGATCGGCGGGCGGCAGGCGGGCCATGTCGACGCGGGCCATTTCGCCGCGCGCCTCGGGATCGAGCAGCCGGATCTCGTACTCACCGTTGGTGAAAACCGTGTAGGCCGTCAGGTTCGTCTCGCGGGCCACCGAGACCGCGGGGCTCAGGGGCGTGATGCCCGAGATGCCCGTGGGGGGCGAGACGAGAATCGTGGCCTCGCCGCCGGCCAGCGCCACGCGGTAGAGATCGGGCCGGCCCGAGTGATCGGACACGAACACGATGGCCGATCCGTCCTGGGTCCACTGCGGGCTCGAGACCTGACCGCCGGTCAGCCCGGTTTGTACTTCCGCCATCTGGCCCGTGGCCACGTCCATCGTCGCCAGGCCCATCGTGCCGAAGGTGAGCGTATCGAGCGTGCTGGTGTAGCGATCGGTGACGAACAGCAGCTGGCGGCCGTCGGGCGACCACGTGGGCTGCACGTCCGCGAAGGCATCCTCGGTCAGGCGACGTGTCTGGTGCGTCGACAGGTCGTAGAGATACAGGTCCGTGAAGCCGCCGATCTGCGCGGCGTAGGCAATCGACTGGCCGTCGGGCGACCAGCTCGGCTGGAAGATCTCGCCCCGTTCGTCCATGCGGATGTTGTCGAGGATGCCGCCGGTGGTGGTGTCGAAGATCGCCAGGGCACCGCGGCCGCGCTGCACCGTGGCCACGGCCAGCCGCCGGTTGTCGGGCGCCCAGCTGCCGGACGACCCGAGGAACTGCAGGCTCTCGAAGTGCGGATCGGAGGCGGTGCTCGTCAGGCGCTTCACGTTCTCGCCCGTCTTCGTGTCCGCGACGTACAGCTCGATCGCCAGCCGGCTGCGCTCCGAGAGGAACGCGATCCGCTCGCCGTTCGGGCTGAGCGACGGGCCGACGTTCATCGAACCGCTGCCCGTGCGCTCGGCGAGCAGCGCGCGCGGCAGTTCCTCGTCGCTGCGCTTCTCCTCGGGATCGCGCTTCGTGATGCCGTACAGCTCGTAGATGGAGGTGTGCCAGGCCTCGGTGAGCGCCTTCTGATCGAGCTCCGTGGTCAGTTCCACGGCGCGCGTCGCGTCCATGCCCCCCTGCACCGAGCCGACGCGGTGCAGGGCCGAGGCCACGGCGCGATCGCCGAACCGGCCGCCGACGAACGCCCAGAAGGCGTGGCCGAAGCGGTACGGGAAGTAGTTCGGATTGTAGAGATCGGAGATGCTCGGCAGCGCGTCCTCGAGGGCGGCGTCGCGGAGCCACATGGCCGTCTGCGGATTGCGCGGGCCGATCGACAGGTACTCGGCCATGCCCTCGATGAACCACAGCGGCGCGCGGCCGATGGCGGCGCCCAGGATGTCGTACTGGAAGGCGTGGACCAGCTCGTGGCCGAGCACGTGGTCCGTTTCGGCCAGGCTCGCGGCCAGCGGCAGCACCACGCGGCGGCGACCGCCCTCGGTGACGCCGCCCGTGGCCTCGGAAATCAGACCCTCGATGACGTTCGTCTGCTCGAACTCCGGGTGGCTGGCATAGAGCACGACCGGCTGCTTCGACGACAGCTCGTGTCCGAGCAGCGTCGAGAGCCGGGTGTACCAGCGCTCGGCCATCTGGCCGACGAGCCGGGCCGCGTCGGCCTCGATCGGGTAGTAGTAGATGTCGAAGTGCTCGGTCTCGAGGACCGTGAAGGTGAAGTCGTCGTACTGGACTTTGTTCTGGCCGAAGTACTGGGCCGATGCGGACGTGGGCAGTGCAGCGAGCGCGATCGCCGCGAGGGCGATCGACATCATGAGGCGTCGTAGGGCAGTCGGCATGGACGTGTCTCCAGACGGGGACGGAACCGGACTCCATCGTGCAAGCCGGATACCAGAGATGATCATCAGGTACGACAGGTACGACGGGCAAGCGGGGCCCCTGGCTTTCGCCAGGGGGACAATCTCAGGTACGACGGGGGGACGCGGATGTCGTGCTGTTGCCCCGGCCTGGCTTGCGCCCGGGGGGCGATCTCAGGTGCGGCAGGGGACAGGACAGCGGGCAGGACGACGATCGGCCCGGCGCCGGCGGGACCACGCGCGAATCCCGGGGCTTCCACCTCCGCTGACGCTCGCGTGGCTCGCAGCTTCGGCGGACCACCGAAGCCTCGCGCGAAGGTGGCCAGACCCGGAGGAACACGCAGCGAGAAGCGGAGCCCCGGGACACGCGGCGCCGCAGGCGCCCGACTTCGACCTTCTGGCTTCGCCGCAGGCGTTCTGCGCCCTCGCCGTCTCCTGCTACCGTCGTCCCCACAGCCACGGTCTGATCTGGCCGGCGCCAAGCGATTCGAGCGCGGCGGTCGTTTCGTCGTCGTCCATCTGCAGCAATTCGGCGAACTCGCGCAGTGTGCCGGTGCCGTAGGCGTCGAGTGCGTCGGAGGCCGAGGGCCGGAGTGTCGACGACGGCAGGCCGGCGGCTCGCAGCACGGCGTCCTCGAGCGTCTCGAAAACTTGCGTGCCGCGCAGACGTCCGCCCTCGCCTGGGCCCGACACCACAATCGTAGGGAAGCCGCGGACGCCGTGATCCTTCAGGCTGGCGCGATCCCGCTCGAACGCCGGTTCGCCGGCGCCGCTCTCGAACAGCCGCGTGAACTGCTGCGGATCGATGCCCACGTCGGTTGCACAGGCGGCCAGGACGTCGACGCGGCAGATATTGCGGGCTTCGAGGAACACGGCCTCGCGAATGCGCCGCAGGAATCGATCCTCGCGCTCGGGATCGATCAGGCGGACGACGCAGACGGCGATCGACGGCGGGAACGACGAGGAGAGCGGATCGGTGAGCCAGACGCCAGGATCGATTGGTTGTCCGTACCGCTCGGCCACCTCGGCCCAGTGTGGAGCCACGTCCGTTGGTGCACCGATGCCGGCCGCGCGATCGGTGAATCCCGTCCATGCAGGCAGCAGGCCGCCATAGACGTGCGTCGCGCGAATCCGTGAGCCGTAGTGGAAGAGCAGTCGGCGCCAGGCCGGTTCCATCGCCCAGCAGTGCGAGCAGATCGGATCGGTGAAGTAGAGGACGTGCGCCCGGTCCGTGCTCGCGATCACGCCATCGTCGGCGTCGGCCGTCACCGGTCCGCACACACCCGTTTCGAGGTCGCAGGCTTCGGGAGCGTTGGGACGTTCATTCATGGGTAGTGGCCTCCAGGCCGCAGCGCGTGCCTGGGGCGCAGCGGCGGATCATCTTTCTCTTCCTGCTACGAGCTTACTTCAGCACGTCGTCGCCGGTCCGTCGCGTCGCAAAACCTCGACGTTCGAACTTCGGCGTTCAAACTTCCCCGCACTTCTGGCTCTTGGCTTCCAACTGCCGGCTTCGCCGCAGGCGCCCTACGCCTTCGCGCCGAGCGCGCGCGCCGGCAGCAGGAGCAGCGCGCGCAGGAACTGGAATACGCCGCCAACAGCGATGCCGACGAGCCGGAACGGCAGGAGCACCAGCCAGACGAAGGGATAGGCGACGAGCGCCAGCAGCGCGAGCGGCCAGCACACGACCAGGAGCAGCAGCCACAGCAGGAACTTCGTCATGCGTGGATAAGACGATGTGGCGGGGGAGGGGGTTCAGGTACGACGAGGACGACGGGCGACAGGTGGGCCGGGCAACGCCTGGGCTGACGGGAACCGCACTCGGGCCTCAATCGCGCAGCGCCTGCATGGGGGCAATCCTCGCGGCGATCGCAGCCGGGATGATGGCGCCCAGCACGTTCGCAACCAGCAGCACCGCCCACGCGCCGGCGACGGTCGCGGGATCCATCGGCTGGATGCCGAACAGCGCGCTCTTCAACGTCGCCGCGACCGCAACGGCGACCACCGTTTCGGCCGCCGCACCACCGGCGACAAGCAGAACCGCGCGGCGCACCACGATCACGACGATGCTCATCGGCGAGGCGCCGAGCGCCAGGCGCGCGCCGAACTCCCGGGTCTCCTGACGAACGCCGAGCAGCAGGGCGCCGGCATGCCGATCACCGACGGCGTCAAGGCGCCCGTGCTCAGCCACGCGAGCAGCACGGATCGGACCCGGTACGATGCAAGAGTCCCAGCTACATAGTCGCCAAGCGCGACGACCTGCGCGCGAGCCGACGACGTCGTCGGAGTGAACGGTTCTGATTGGTGTGGCTGTTGGCGTCCTCGGCTACGCCATGCGGCAGCACGAAAAGTAGATGAATTCGGTCTTTGGCTCGCGCGGTTCCGAAGTAGCCCACTGCGGGCGCGGATGGCTCCTATTTCGTGGGCTCCGCCGCTTGAGCGATGCGCAGCAGACGTCTCAGCTCTTCTCGATTAGGTCCGAAGTCCGCCAGCTTATCGGCATGCCCGAGCGGATACCCGCAGAGGTTGTTGAGCGCGTTGATGGCGGCAACTCCCGTCATCGGGCCGTCGATGTTCGCCGGCCACGCGGTGGCCACGGCTCGAAGATGTTGTCGGGAAAGACGCCGCGGCACGAAGTGCGCGACCGATGGTTTCCTTGTCGGTATCCGACAGGCGTGCTACGTCCCACCACGTCATTCGGTCGGCTCTCCTGACCGCGACGAAAATGCGGTTGTCGTCGACGGATTCGTCCGGCAGACGAACGAAGATCCCTGTCTCACGGGGCATGACCATCGCACGTCTCCGCGCATCATGTCACGCTTGTTGAAGGAGCCATCTCGACCACCACAACCACCCGCACCAGACACTGTGACCGGACGCGCGGATCACCTGAAGGGATCAACACGACTGGTGAAACGGTTCCCACCGACGACCCGAATGGATCGGCGATGTCGGGCAAACGGGTCATCGTCATCGCCCGAAGCGACCGCCGCGGGCACCCGAACGACAGGCGCCGATCACCTGAACGCGCCGTACCGGTCACCTGAAGCGATCAGGGTGATCGGTGAAAGCGTTTTCGCCGACCACTGTGACCGGTCGCGCGGGTCACAAAACGAGAAAAATTTCCGCGATCCGGCAAGTGGCCTGTAGTCAACCGGTTACGTGCTGCTCAGAGCGCTTTTGTTACTTCCCTGACTGCTGATCGTGCCTTCCGCGCCCGGTGATCGTGTCCGCCGCAGGTCGTCGATCCGATCTCCCGAGCGCCTCGCGGTCTGTTCGACAGCCGCTGCCACCAGTCGCGCCACATCGTGACCGTGACTTCCACAACGGCCGTCAGTCGTCTCCGCACATCGTCGCGGCCGCTTGCGCAGCTCGTCGCCGCGATCGCCGCGCACGCTCGTCCTGATCTCGAAGGTGTGGCACCGCCGGTTCCGCGACCCGTGCAGGTCGCTGACGCAGGTGATCGATGTGATCTCCACGACCCGGCGATCGTGCTGGCGCGGGCCGTCAACGTGATCGGAGTGGTCGTGCGATGTGTCCGGAATACGTCGTCGCCTGCCACCGCCCGTCGCCTGGTGGCCTCGTAGCCGCGTCTCCCCGCCTTCCCGTCTCCTTCCAGCCTGCCACCTCCCCGCCTCCGAGAAATTCAGCGTCCTGTCAGCGTTCGGTCAGGACTTCGTCCCCCGCGCGGCGCGAACATGGCCGCGCCCCAGATGGAGGGGGCAGCGATGAATAAAGGACAACGACCGTGGAACTTCAGCCCGACAACTGGCGCCACTGGCTCCGCCTGACGTACGCCAGCTGGGGGCAGCAGCGCCTCGACGCGGCCCGCGAAACCCTCGCGCAGCTGCCTGGCTGCCCGATGGCGCTGTGTCTCGCGGCCATGGTGTGGGTGGCGCGGGGATCGCTTCGTCATGCCGAACGCGATGTCGACGCGGCGATTGCGGCCGTGGCCGGCGATCCCGATCTCATCGAACGCGCCGCCGTCGTCGCGGTCTACTGGCTGAAGGGGCTGTTGTGCCTGGCGCGAGGCGATGTCGGCGACGCGCTCGAGTTCTTCCGCCGCGAACTGTCCCTCGAGGCGCGTGGACACCTCTACGCGCGTGAGTGCTGCGCCAACGCGTGGTACGCGATCGCCGTGTGCCTGATGAGGCTCGGTGACCATGCCGGCGCCAGGCACGCCTGCACGGAAGCGTTCGCGCGTGTGCCGGGGCATCCGATGGCGCAGGTGTGCGTGGAGATGCTCAATGGGCTGCAAAGCTGCGAGGCCACGAGGCTACAGGAAGACGAAGCTGCGAGGCGACAGGGCCACGAGGCGTCGAGGCGACGGGCGCCAGGGCTGCCCGGCTGCGGCGGGCTGTGCGGCGGCCCGGCCGCGGGGCCGCAGGCAGATGACGGGCGATTGGTGATGGAGCGGGTGATGGCGAAGGCCGCTCGGCTGTCGATGGCCGGCGACGTGGGCGGAGCGGTGCGCGTGATGGCCGCCGCGATGATCGCCGCGCCGCCGGGCAGCGCCGGCTGGATCATCGCGATCGAACCGACGCTTGGCGTGCAAAGCGCGCCGTCCGACTGGGCGCCGGTGCTCGGTGTCGTGCGGGATGGAGCGCGGTAGCCCCCGGAAGCCAGGCGCCCGCAGTGCCGCTTCTGCCGGCCATGCGCTATTCTCTGGAGGAGGTGAGTCCCACGGTCCTTCGTGTGCGCGGCTTTCGGTTCTACTTCTTTTCCCGCGAGGAGCCTCGAGCGCACGTGCATGTGCAACATGCCGACGGTGAAGCCAAGTTCTGGATCGATCCGGCCGTGGAACTCTTCGCGAACTATGGCCTGAAGCCGGCCCAACTGGCCGATGCCCGGCAGCTGATCGAGGAACACGTCGATGACATCAGAGACGCCTGGAACAGGCACTTCCCGGATTGAGGTCACCAATGTGTCGTGCCATGGGTTCTGGCTGTGGCTCGATGGGGAAGAGGTCTTCTTGCCGTTCGATCGGTTCCCATGGTTCCGCGATGCGTCCATCCGGGAAATCGCGGCCGTCGAGTGGCCCAGTCCGAACCATCTCTACTGGCCGGCACTCGACGTGGATCTCGCCGTCGAATCGGTGCGGCATCCCGATCGCTATCCGCTCGTGAGCCGGGCGCCACGGGCGACGCCCGCAGCGTCCGGGCGCCGCCCGTAGACCTCGCCGCCTGGTTCGGCGAACGCACATGGCGGCCCGGCTCGACAGCCGGAATGCCGGCGGCCGAGCCGAGGCCTTGATATCTGCTGTCGCCTACGACGTGCGCGCGGACGCCTGGAGCCGCTTGACCCACCCGTCGTTCACGAACGTCCCGAACGGCACGAAGGCCGCGCCGAACGTCCGGAGCCAGCCGACGATCCCGACATCCCGTCCCCGCAGCGCCAGCCCCATCGTCAGGACGTACGCGATGAAGGCGATGCCGTGGATCCAGCCGACGGGCGGTACGAGCCACGGCTGACCGGCGAGGTACTTCAAGGGCATGGCCACGAGAAACAACAGCAGCGTGGTGACGCCCTCCACAAGGGCCACGACGCGAAACAGCTCGAGCATGTCAGGTCTCCGGTCTCCGGTGCGGCTACCGCTTCCTGGGCGTCAGCCGCGTGATGTGATCGCCGCCCTCGTTCATCGTCACCACGTAGACCGATCCGCGTCCGTCTTCGTGCACGTGGTTCGGTGCCGTGCCGGTGCGGATGTTCGCGACGACGGCGCCGTCGGGATCGACCACTGCGACGGTGCCGCCTGTCCGGTTGACGACGTACGCCAGCCGCTCGATCGGATCGAAGGCCACGTTGATGGCGCCGCTGCCGATCGGGACGTCCTTGACGACGTCCCCGGTCATCGTATCGACAATGACCAGGTTGTCGGTGCCCTGTGCGGCCACGAACAGCCGCCGGGTACGGGCATCGTACGCCACGCCGATGGCCGACTGGACGTGCGGGACGGCGATGACCCTGTCGATGGTCTGGCGGGTGACGTCGATGATCACGGCTTCCGGCGTCTCGAGACTGACGGTGAAGAGCTTGCCTGCCGCGCGGTCCAGCTCGAGGCTCGTGGGCACGAACGTGCCGCCCCACCTGGCCGATTTGATCTCGATCGTGCCGATGCGCGCGAGCGTGCCCGTGTCGAAGACCGCGATCACGTTGCTGCCGGTGGCCGACGCGTACGCCCGGCTGCGGTCCGCGTCGACGATGATGTCGCGGGCGTGGGGGACCAGGTCGGTGGGAAACTGCTTCACGAGTGCGAGATCCGACTGTCGATAGACGGCCACCGTCCCCTGACGGCTGTTGGTGACCCACACGGTGTCGTGCGCGTCGTCGACGGCGACGCCGTAGACCGCGAGCAGGCCGCCGCTCGTGTCGCCAGGTGCCGGGGCCGGAGTGATGCGGTGCTGCAGCGTCAACGTCCGGGCATCGAACTTGAGCAGGCCCGAGACCTTGACGGGCGGGCGGCCGACGGCCTGCGTGACGAACAGCGTGTCGTGCTTCGCACTGTGCGCCGCCTGATAGAGATGGTGGTAGTTCGTGCCGACCGGGGAGACCCGAACGACATCGAAGCGATCCGAGCCCGTCAGGGGCAGCGACGGCGAGACCTTCAGGTTGACGATCTGCGCTGCCGTCGGCTGCGACGCGCTCACGACGATGGGATGGATCCCGACGGCCACCGACGCGGGCAGGCGCAGGTGTACGCGGAACGCCCCGTCGGCGCCGACGGCGACCGGCTCGGGCGTGAGCCGATCGAGGCCGTTCGACAGCACCACACGCTGGCCAGGCACGAAGCGCGCGCCGACCAGGTCCAGTTCGTCGCCCGGCAGCACCAGGCTCTTCGACACCGAGACCGTGCCGCTGAAATCCCGGGCCGGCAACGTGAACGTCTGCGCGATGGCCGCCACCGGGCCGGAGAAGACGAGCGCCGCCGCGAGCCACGCGGCGATTGAGAACAGGGGAAGACGCAGGGACATGGGTATGACCTCGAATGATGGACGTGTGTGGAGGGCCGGACCGACGATGGTCCGGTCCGATCTGGTTCAGAAGGGCGCGGTGATGCCGACGAAGAACCGGCGCCGCGGCTGGTAGAAGCCGAAGTCCGTCGTGCCGCCGATCTCCTTCTGGAACAGGTTCTCGACGCCCACGCGGATGCGGAGGTGGGGCGAGATGCGGTAGTTCCCGGCCAGGTCGAAGATGGTGTAACCCCGCACGATCGTCGTGCCCGTGCCGAGCTGTCTGCCCGTGTATTGCGCGGAGAGCTGCCCGCCCAGCCGTGTCGTCGGCTGCCAGTCGACGGAGGCGTAGGCCGACACTTCCGGCGTCGTGATGAGCGTGGCGCCCGTCGACACGTTCTTGGCCTCGAGCATCCACGTGACATTCGATCGCAGGGTCACGGTCTCGACGACCGGCAGCGAGACCGACGCCTCGAGGCCGCGCGTGCGTGCCTTCTCGACGTTGTTCATCTGCGTCCACCAGTAGCCGTGGAAGAAGCCGAGCGCGGTGTACTGCAGCTTGTTCGTGAAGTTCGTGTGGAAGTACGTCGCCGAGACCGACAGGCGATCGCGATCGAAGCCTGCGCCGATTTCCGACGACGTGCTCGTCTCGGGCTTCAGGTTCGGGTTGCCGGCCATCCAGCAGCCGCCGCTGGCGGAACTCCAGCCGAGTGACACGAGGCTCGTGCAACCGTTGCCGCGCGAGTTCGTGGCCGCCTTGGCCGTGTGTTCCTTGAGGTTCGGCGCACGGAACCCCTGCGACACGCCGCCCCGGACCGTCCAGTTCGGCAGCGGGTGATAGACCGCATACGCCCGCGGACTCGTGTGGGATCCGAACTTCTCGTGATGATCGAGCCGTGCGCCCAGTGTGAGGACGAACCGGCTCGACAGACCGATGTTGTCCTCGGCGAAGAGCGCCGCCGTCTCGCCGGTCAGCGTCGCCCCGGCCGTGGGCAGCCCGTCGTACTGGATCGGGGCGTTGCCGATCGTCTGCGTGTTCGTGAGCTCTTCCTGCCGGAACTGGCCGCCGACCCGAATCACCTGCGAGATCCGGCGATCCACCGCGACGTCGACGCTGCCCTCGAGTGTGCGATCCATCGACGTCGCCGTGCTGCCCTCGACCTCGCTGTCGTAGTTGGACTGGAACAGCCGCACGCGCGACGACCCGAACGACCACTTGCCGTCGTGGCCGACGCTGAAGCCGGTGCGCGTCAGGTGGCTCGGGCCCCAGGCGCTCTGCGCCACGGGCACGCCCTGGGCGTTGACGATCGGCGTCTCGGGCGCCAGCGACTCCTGGAGCCCGTAGGACGCCTCGAACTCGACCTGCTGCGTGCCGGAGACGCGCCAGTTCAGCAGGGCGTTCGTACTGGTGTCGCGCACCCCGGCCGCGCCGTTGTTGCCGCTGATGTTCACCTCGTCCGGACTCTGCTGTGTGACGCCGGCGTTGAGCCGGAGCCCGAGGTGCCGGCCGATCGGACCTGCCACGCTGAACGCGCCCTGCCGCGCGTCGCCGCGGTCGACCGATCCGGATCGCGTGTAGTTGGTCGAGACCGATCCGGCCCACCGCTGCGGAATCCGGCGGGTGATGATGTTGATGACGCCACCCATTGCGTCTGACCCGTAGAGCGTGGACATCGGTCCGCGGATGACCTCGATGCGTTCGATCAATTCCGGCGAGATCCAGTTCAGATCCTGGCGGCCGAGATCGGGTCGGTAGTTCACCCCGGATGAATCGCCCATGCGTTTGCCGTCGACCAGCATCAGCGAGTACTTGTCCTCCATCCCGCGCAGGGAGATCTTCGACATCGCACCGGACGGGCTGAGCCCGCCGGTGATGCCCGGGACGGTGCGCAGCAGCTGCCCGAGGTCGTGGACGGGCCGCTGCTCGATCTGCTGGCGCGAGATGACGCTGATGCTGGCCGGCGCCTCGCGCAACTGTTGCTCGATGCCCGTGGCGCTGACCACCACGGTGTCCGTGAGCCCTTCGACGCGCAAGGCGACGTCGAGGGGGGCCGGACGGTCGCCGTCGACGACGATCTCGCGGGCGAACACCGCGAAGCCCGATCGTTCGACGATCACCGTGCACGATCCGGCACGGACGGGAAGGCGGTAACGGCCTTGCGGACCGCTCACCGCCTCGTACGTCTGGGTGCCGCAGCGCGCGCTGATGCGTGCGCCGGCCACGCGGCCGCCGGATGGATCGGTGACGATGCCCTCGATCGCCGGTGCCGACGATGGCGACTGCGCGGACACCGGGGGCGTGCCGCCCAGGAGCAGGCACGCACACAGCAGGACGCACGGCACGTCGCGTCGTGCCGTGAAGGGGAGCGGTCGGTGAATGACAGAGAACGGTATCGGTAACATGGAGGCGAACCCCAGGGGAAACAGGCGGGCCCGCCGGCGCGTATATGAGCCGTCGGCCCTCCCGGAGTGGCTGATCCCCGGCTCCCGTCGTCCTTTGTCAGAGGTGTGCGGCGGGGGCCGGGCGTTCGTACGGCGCGGGTCGGTGCAGGTCCGGCGAGGCCGACAGTGAGTGTCAAATGAGACCAGTCTCATTTGACACTCGGTGAGTATAGCGATGGCGGTTCGTGCGACACCGACATCCGGTCAGCCGATGCGCGAATTCGGCCACGAGATGCGGGACGACGGCGAAGGCTGCGTCGGCTAGGGGAGGAGGACGTCGCGGACGGGCCGGTTGGCGCCCCGCCCGGCGACGTACCGCGCGGGCGTCGTCCCGACGGCACGACGGAACATGGCAATGAACGCGCTCGAACGTTCGTAGCCGAGTTCGAGTGCGACGGTCCGGACGGTGGCACCGTCGCTGAGTCGCTGCAGTGCGGCGAGGATGTGGAGCTGCTGCCGCCAGCGGACGAAGCCCATGCCGACCTCGCGGCCAAGGGCGCGTGTCAGCGTGCGTCCGGAGGCCCCCGTGCGCCGGCTCCATTCGGCCAGCGACGCGCGATCGGCGGGATTGGCGAGCAGGGCCTGCGCGATCTGGCGCAGGCGCGTGTCGCGCGGGAACGGAAAGGCGAGTGTTTCGCTCGAGACGCGGCTGAGTCGATCGAGCAGAACGGTCGTCGCACGACCGTCGGGGCCGTCGACGTCGTACAGCTCCGGCATACGCGCCGCGTGGCGCAGCAATTCACGCAGCAGCGGCGGCACCCAGAAGAGGAATGGTTCGCAAGGCAGCCCGGGGACGGCTGACGGTGGCACGTAGATGCAGTAGAAGTGCAGATTGCCCCGGCCGCTCATGCCATGGCGCACGTCGCCGGGAATCCAGACCGCGTAATGCGGCGGCACCAGCCAGGCGTCGTCGCCGACCCGGCAGGTGATCCGGCCGCGCACCGCGAACAGGACCTGCGCCTTGTGATGACTGTGGAGTTCCCTGTCGACGTCCGTGGCAGAGACGGTGAAGCCCACCGCGCGCACGGCTCGCGGGACGTCGTCAGGAGGGCGCAGATCGGCCGAAATGCCCGCGATCATGGGCATGGCGGAATCATAGATAGGCCCAAAAGAGTCGGTCAAACGGCCGGACGTTTCCGTGACGCAGCCGCGCCTCGGTAGTAGGCGCCGCCATCCTGCGAGGCCCGGTCCTCCGTACTCCCGCCCCTACTTCAGCACGTCCTCCGTCTTCACCACCGTCACCGGTCCGAGCTTCGCGTCGCGCACCGGTTGTTCGATCGTCTTCAGGTCACCGACCACGACGACGATGACGTGGTCGGGCTGGATGTACTGCGTCACGATGCGCTGGACGTCGGCGGCGGTGACCGCCTGGATCTTCGGGACGTACTCGTCGAAGAACGACTCCTGCAGGCCGTAGACCACCAGGTCCATCACCTGTGCGGCCATGCCTGTCGTGGTCTCGAACGCCCCGGGGAAGCCGAGGGCCTCGAGGTTCTTGACGCGCGTCAGTTCGTCGGCACCGGGTGCAGGCGCCATGCCGGTCAGCTCGTTGAAGAACTCGACCAGCGCCTCGCGCGTCTTGTCGCTCTGCACCCCGGCGAGCGCCACGAACGGCCCGGCCTGCTGGCGCATCGTGAACTGCGAGCCCGCGCCGTACGTGTAGCCGTTCCGCTCGCGCAGGTTCTGGTTGAGCCGCGACGAGAACGAGCCGCCGAGCATCGTGTTGGTCACGTCGATCGCGTGGTAGTCAGGCGTGTCGCGCGCCACGCCAATCGCGCCGATGCGGATCTGCGACTGCGCCGCGCCCGGTTTGTCGATGAGGTAGACGCGCCGCGCCTTGACCGGTGCGGGTGTCGGCAACGTGGGACGCGGCACGACGCCCGTGTCCTTCCACGCGCCGAACGCCTGCTCCAACTGCGGCAGGACGGTGGCCGCCGTGACGTCGCCGACCACCAGCAGGTGCGCGTTCGCCGGTTGATAGTGCGCCGCGTGGAACGCGCGCAGGTCGTCGGCCGTGATCGCGGTGTTGGTGGCCTCGGTGCCGGCCACGCCCGTGCCGTAGCGATGATCCGCGCCGTAGAGCAGGCGGTTGAACGCGGCCGTGGCCAGCGCCGACGGGTTGTCACGCAGTTGCAGCAGGTCCGTCAGCCGCTGTCCGCGCAGCCGCTCGAGATCCGTGGTCGGGAACGTCGGCCGCAGCGCGACGTCGGCCATGAGCGGCAGCGCCTGGTCGATCGTCGAGACCAGTGCGTGCAGCCTGACGAACGAGGCGTCGTACGAGCTGCTCGTGGTGAGCGTGGCACCGAGCGATTCGATGGCGTCGGCCAGTTGGAGCGCGTCGCGCCCGCCCGCGCCCTCGTCGAGCATCGCGGCCGTGAAGCTGGCGACCCCGAACCTGCCCGCCGGATCGGCCGCCGCACCCGACCGCACGATCAGGCTCACGTCGACGACAGGGACCTCGTGCATCTCGACGACCCACACGGACAGGCCGTTCGTCAGCGTGTGTTTGTCGATCAACGGCAGGGCGAAGGTCGGCGCCGGGCCCGTGGCCGGTGGCGTCGAGCGATCCGGAGCCCCCTGTGCGCCGGAGGCCAGGGGCGTGAACAGCAGCGCCGTCGCGCACGCCACCGTCCACGCGCGGCGCAGCGACGAAGACACGCGCATCATCCTCATCATCGTCGTCTCCTTATTGCGCGGCCGGGATGACCGAGAGCTCGAGGCGTCGGCCGGGCGGCAGCCAGTAGCGCACGGCCGCCTGGATGTCGTTCGGTGACAGCGCCTGGTAGCGCGCGAGGTCTTCGGCAAAGTAGTCGGGGTTGCCAGTCGCCATGAAGTAGGTATTGAGGAGATCGGCCTTGTTCTCCACGGTTTCCATCGCGCCGAAGAACGACGCCTCGATGCCGTTCTTCACGCGCTGCAGTTCGCGGTCGTCGGGCGGCGTCTGCCGCAGCGCCTCGAGCTCCTCGTCGATGATCGTCGTGAGGCGCGCGAGCGACGCCTCCGGCGTCAGATCGGAGGGACGCGCCGTGGCGACGATCAGGTAGATCGAGCCTTCGCGCGAGGAGTACTGCACGGCCGTCACGTCCTGCGCGATTTGCAGGTCGTAGACCAGACGCTTGTACAGCCGCGAGTTCTTGCCTTGGCTGAGGATGCCGCTGAGCATGTCGAGCTCCGCATCGCCCGGACGATACATGCCCGGCGAATGCCAGGCGAGATAGACGCGCGGCAACTGGACCTGATCCGTCAGCGTCTCCTTGACGACGCCCGTCAGTTCGGCGGCCGGCACCTTGAGCGGCGGCACCGAGGCCCCGGCCTTCACGTCGCTGAACCAGTGCTCGACCTTGCGGCGCGCGTCCGCCAGGTCGATGTCGCCGGCAATCACGAGACTGGCATTGCCCGGCGCGTAGTACGTCTTGAAGAACTCGATGACGTCCTCGTGCGTGGCGGCCGTCAGGTCGTCCATGTAGCCGATGACCGGCCAGTGGTAGGGATGGTCGTCCGGATACATCAACTCGGTCAGCCGCAGCATCGCCTTGCCGTACGGCGTGTTCTCGTAGCGCTGGCGCAGCTCGTTCTTCACCACGTCGCGCTGGCTGTCGACCATCTGCGGCGTGACGATGTCGAGCAGGTAGCCCATGCGATCGGACTCGAGGAACAGCGCCAGGTCGAGCGCGTTCGACGGGACGGTCTCGTAGTAGTTCGTGCGATCGGACGTGGTCGATCCGTTGTTGGTGCCGCCGGCCGATTCGAGGAGCGTGTCGAAGAGCCCCTCGGCCACATGCCCCGATCCTTCGACCATCAGGTGTTCGAACAGGTGCGCGAAGCCGGTGCGGCCGGGCTTCTCGTTGGCCGACCCGACGTGATACCAGACGTTGACCGCTACCTGCGGCACGCTGCGGTCCTGGTGCAGGATGACGCGCAGGCCGTTGGGCAGCGTGAACATGTCGTAGGGGACGCTGAGTAACGGCGGCACGGCGGCGGGCTGCGCGGCCGCGGGTTGTGCGGCGGCGGGTGCGGCGAGGCCAACGACACCGGCGAGGGCCAGGACTCCCGCGGTCGCGAGACCACGGACTGTGCGGGTAAGCGGCAAGCGGCTGGGCATCCCTGCGCTCCTTCGCTGGACAGTGTACCGGAGGCGGGGAGGCTGCAGGCTGGGAGGAGGCTGGAAGACTGGAAGAAGGCTACGAGGCCACGAGGCCACGAGGCGACACGGTAGAGCGATGCCTCCCCGTCTTCCGGCCTCCTTCCAGCCTGCCGCCTCCCAGCCTTCTGCTATCGTCCTCGTCCATGTTCTCGTCGCGTCTGCCCGCGCGTCTGGGGCCGAGTCCGTTGAGTCGCGCGATCGGTCTGGCGCGTGGCGAGGGACGCGTCCGTATCGATTTGACCGAGACCAATCCGACGGTGGTCGGGCTCGAGTATCCGCACGACCTTGTCGGGGCGCTCGCCGATCCGGCGGTGCTGACCTACGATCCCGCGTCGCTCGGCACGGTCACGGCGCGCGCGGCCGTGGCCGCCGGCTACACGACGACCGTTGTCGATCCGGCGCGCGTCGTGCTGACGGCGAGCACGAGCGAGGCCTACGCCTTCCTGTTCAAGCTGCTGTGCGACCCTGGCGACCACGTGGCCATTCCGAGGCCGAGTTATCCGCTGTTCGACCTGCTGACCTCGCTCGAGGGCGTGGAGCCGCGGCCGTACCGGCTCGACCCGGCCGGCGGCTGGGCCATCGATCGCGACAGCCTGATGCAGGCGCTCACGCCACGCACGCGCGCCATCCTCGTGGTCTCGCCGAACAATCCGACAGGGTCGTGCCTGCGTGCGGCGGATCGCGACTGGCTCGTCGAGCTGGCACGCGATCGCCAGCTGGCGCTGATTGCCGACGAGGTGTTTGCCGACTACCCGCTGGTCCCGCGGCGCGACGCCAGTTCGTTGCTCGGCACGTCAGGGGCGCTGACGTTCACGCTCGGCGGCCTGTCGAAGTCGGCCGGCCTGCCGCAGATGAAACTCGCGTGGACCGTGATCAGCGGCCCCGACGACCTGGTGGCCGCTGCGCGCGATCGTCTCGATCTCCTCGCCGATTCGTACCTGTCCGTGTCGACGCCCGTGCAGGTGGCCGCACCCCGGCTTCTGGCAGCGGGCCGCGACGTCCAGCGGGCCATTCGGCCGCGTCTCGTCGCCAATCTCGAGACGATCCGTCGCTTCGTAAAACGCGCGCCCGCGATGTCTGTCTACGAGCCCGAGGGCGGATGGTCGGCCGTGATTCGCGTTCCGGCTATCCTGTCGGAGGATCAGTGGGTGCTCCGCCTGATCGACGACTGCGGCGTACTCGTGCACCCGGGCTATTTCTTCGATCTCGATACCGGAGTTCACCTCGTGGTCAGCCTGCTTCCCGCCCCGGACGTGTTCGAGACCGGACTGTCGGCCATCGCCGATCGCGTCCGGAGCCTGTCATGAGTCCCGCGCGACACGCCGGCATCAACGTGCCGCTCTTCTCGCTGCGTGCCGACGCGGGGTGGGGGATCGGTGAACTGCCGGACCTGGCAATCGTCAGCCGGTGGATGGCCGACGCGCGCCTCGACGGGCTCATGCTCCTGCCGCTCGGCACGATGCCGCCCGGCCAGACCTCGCCCTATTCGGCCGTCTCCACGCTGGCGATCGATCCGATCTACATCGGGCTGCGCGATGTCGTCGATTTCCACGCGGCGGGCGGCGAAGCGGCGCTGTCGCCCGCGGCTCGCGAGGCCATCGCCCGCGCACGATCGGCGACGTGCATCGACTACGACGCGGTCCGCACCGCCAAAGACGGCGCGCTGCGGCGTGCGTTCGCGCACTTCGTGGCCGACGAGTGGCAGCGCCAGACCACGCGCGCGGCCGACCTGGCCGCGTACATCGCGCGCGAGCGCTGGTGGATCGACGACTACGGCCTGTTCCTGGCGGTCCGCGAGGCACACGCCGGCGTCGCGTGGTCCGCGTGGCCGGCCCCGCTCGCCGCGCGCGATCCCCAGGCCATGGCCGAGGCGCGCCGGGATCTGGCCGCCGACGTGCTGTTCCACCAGTACGCGCAGTGGCTGGCCGAGGGCCAGTGGCAGGCCGCGCGCGCCGGGGCGTACGCCCGTGGCGTGAGACTGTTCGGCGATCTGCCGTTCGTTGCCGGATCCGACAGTCCGGAAGTCTGGGCCAACGCCGGCGACTTCCGGCTGGACGTGTCGACGGGCGTACCGCCGGACGCGTTCAGTGCCACGGGTCAGGATTGGGGCCTGCCCACGTATCGCTGGGACGTCATTGCGGCGGGTGGCTACGCCTGGCATCGCCAGCGCACGCGTCGCATGGCCGCGCTGTTCGACGGCCTCCGTGTCGATCACGTCATCGGCCTCTTCCGCACCTACGGCCGTCCGCTCGTGGGCGATCCGTTCTTCACGCCGGCCGACGAGCCGGCGCAGATCGCCCAGGGCCGCGCCCTGATGACGATGCTCGCCGAATCCGGGCTCGCGCTGATTGCCGAGGATCTCGGCGTGACGCCCGACTTCGTCCGCGCGTCGCTCGCCGACCTCGGCATTCCCGGCTGCAAGGTCATGCGCTGGGAACGCGACTGGCACGCGCCGGGCGCCCCGTTCTTCCCCCCCGAATCCTACGCGCCGCTGTCGGCCGCCATGACCGGCACGCACGACACCGATCCGCTGCGTGCCTGGTGGGAGACGACGAGCGACGACGAGCAGCGGGCGTACCTGCGGATCCTCGATGCGCCGGCGTCTCGAGACGAGGAGCCTGTCCCGGCCTGGTCGGCGGCGTTGCGCGACAGCCTGCTGCGTGCCGCGTACCGGACGGGATCGCAGGAGCTGTTCCTGCCGCTGCAGGACGTGTTCGGCTGGCCCGATCGGATCAACGTGCCGGGCACCGTGGGGCCGCATAACTGGACCTGGTGCCTGCCGTGGGCGATCGAGGCGCTGGCCGATCGGCCCGACGCCCGCGAGCGGGCCGCGTACCTCAGGTCCCTCGCGGCAGACACCGGGCGGGGCGCGGGCTGACATACACTTACCGTTCCACCGCCATTCGGCCGGAGTGTGAATGAGCAGCCCGAACTATCTGATTCGCGAGTATCCCCTGCAGCAGGGGGCCCTCGAGATTGCCTATATCGAGGAGTTCTTCAACGAGTTCCCGACGCGCAAGACGGCGGCCGAGATCATCGGCCGGCTCGAGGGGCGCGAGTTCCAGATCCTGATGGCCGACTCGGCGCTCCCCGACGAGAGTGCCGCCGTCGTGCCCGTCTCCTACAAGGTGTCGCACGAACTGCGTGCCGAGGAGCACGATCCGCAGCTGGCCGACCTGGTGGCCAGGCTCTCGGACACCATCGACTTCGGCCGCGAGCGGGTGCTCTACAACTGGCTCGGCGCTACGCGGCTCGACTGGCGCGGCCAGGGCCATTTCCGTGCGCTCACCGAGGAGCAGGAGTTCTGGGCCGTCACGCAGGGCTACGATTCGATCGTCGTGAAAACCAAGAACCGGTATTACGACATGCGCGGGACGCTCGACAGTCTCCAGTTCAACGTCATCAAGCTCGAGCCGGCTGCCGACCCGCTCGAGTCGAAGGTGTACCTCGCCAAACGGCTCGGGCCGTTCGTGCTCGATGCACACCGCAGCCGCCGCCAGGTCGTGCGCGGTTGAGTCGGCCCGGAGTCAGGTGACCGTCGTGTCGATGCTCGCGTCCCATGCTCACTCGCAGTCACACAGGCTGGCGTCGGTGCAGACGCCCGTCATTCCCGTGGTCGGGCGCTGGATTGCCGCCACGCCGGGGACGGTGTCGCTCGGCCAGGGCATCGTGTCGTACGGCCCGCCGCCCGAGGTGCTGGACGCCGTGCAGCGGTTCGGCGGGGCGATTGCCGATCACCGGTACGGTCCCGTGGAAGGGTCGAGTGCGCTGCTCGAGATCATCGAGGCGAAGCTGGCGCGCGAGAACGGCATCGTCGTGCGGCCCGGGAGCCGCGTCGTCGTCACGGCCGGCGGCAATCTGGCGTTCATGAACGCGGTGCTCGCCCTGGCCGATCCGGGCGACGAGATCGTGCTGTCGGTGCCGTACTACTTCAACCACGAGATGGCCATCGTCATGGCCGGGGCGCGACCCGTGCCGGTGCCGACGCGGCCGGATCTGCAGCTCGATCTCGAGGCGCTGGCGCGCGCGATCACCCCGCGCACCCGCGCCATCGTCACCGTGTCGCCCAACAACCCGACAGGCGCGGTGTACGACGACGCCTCGCTGCGTGCCGTCAATGCCCTGTGCCGCGATCGGGGGCTGTTCCACATCCACGACGAGGCGTACGAGTACTTCACGTACGGCGTGCCGCACTTTTCGCCGGGATCGATTCCCGGCGCTGCGGCGTACACGATTTCGCTGTACTCGCTCTCGAAGGCGTACGGCATGGCGAGCTGGCGCGTCGGGTACATGGTGGTGCCCGAGGCACTCTGGAGCGCCGTCACCAAGATTCAGGACACGCTGCTGATCTGTCCGCCGGCGATTTCGCAGCACGCGGCCGCGGCCGCGCTGACCGTGGGCGGCCGCTGGGCCACCGATCGCCTCGCGGACCTGGACGCCACGCGGCGCCACCTGCACGCGGCCCTGACGGCTGACGGGGTGCCGGTGACGATGGCCGAGCCGGCAGGGGCGTTCTACGTGTTCGTGCGCGTGCAGTCGTCGATCGCGCCGATGGTGCTGACCGAGCGGCTGATCCGCGAGCACCGTGTCGCGGTGATGCCCGGATCCGCGTTCGGGGCCGAGGGGTGCGCGATCCGCGTGTCGTACGGCGCGCTCGACGCCGCGACGGTGGCCGAAGGCGTCTCGCGTCTCGTGACGGGCCTGCGGGTGATCGTGGGCGAGGCCGGGTGACGCCGTGAAGGTCATCACCTGGAACGTCAACGGCATCCGCGCCCGCGCCGATCAGCTGGCCGAACTGCTCGCGACCGAGCAGCCCGATCTCGTCTGCCTGCAGGAAGTGAAGGCGCCGGTCGAGAAGGTGCCGGAACTGCTCGTGTCGGCCGAGGGCTACTGGTGCTACTGGCACGGATCGGGCGGCTATTCCGGCGTGGGCCTGCTCGTCCGCCAGAGCCTGATCGCCGAGCGGCCGGCCTTTTCGCACCCGGCCTTCGACATGGAGAACCGGATCGTCGTCGCCGACGTCGGACCGGTAAAGGTGGCGTCGGTGTACGTGCCCAACGGCGGGAAGGACTACGAGGCGAAGCTGCGGTTCTGCCAGGCGCTGGTCGACTGGACGGCCGAAACAAAGGCCAGGGGCCAGTCGCTACTCATCTGTGGCGACCTCAACGTGGCGCGCGAGGAGCGGGACGTCCACCCGAAGGAACGCAAGCCGAACCAGATCGGCACGCGGCCCGAAGAGCGGGCCTGGCTGGCGGCCATGCTCGACGCGGACCTCTCGGACGTCGGCCGGGCGCTCGACCCGGACAACGACACGTTGTTCACCTGGTGGGCCCCCTGGCGGAACCTGCGACAACGGAATATCGGCTGGCGCATCGACTATGTGCTGGCCAGCCGCGATCTGGCGGCCACGGCCTCGCGCGCGGTCTCGCGTCGCGAGTTCGGCACGAGCGATCACGCGCCGGTGGTGGTCACGTTCGACTGACGCGAAGGCAGGGTGGCCATGAGTCTGCGACTGCGACTGATTGTGGTGTTCTTCCTGCTCTCGGTCGTGCCCGTCGGCGCGGTCACGTACTACACGTACTCGAACAACGCGCAGGCGATCCGCGAGGCCGCCGGCGCCGAGGCCGAGGGGCTGGCGGGAGAACTGAGCCAGCGCATGAACACGGTCACGACGCAGCTCAGCCAGCGTGTCGAGAGCCTGATGGGGCTCGAGGACATCGCCGCCGGCACGCCGTCGTCGTCGACGACGGCCGCGGTGCCGGCCCCGGCCGCCTCGGCGGCGCCGGTGCCTGACGATCAGGCCGTCGTCCGGCAGGTCGAGGACGCCACAGAGGCGGCGCGCGTGCTCGGCGCGTACGCCGACATGCTGAAGAACATCACGATTGACTACGGTCGTCGCGGCCGCCGCGGCGGCGGGCCGCCGCCGAACGGGGCGTTCGGGGGCCGTGGTGCGTTTCCGGGCCCGCCCGGAGAAGCGCCAGCGCCGGATGGGCCCCCGCCCGTCGGTGCGACGCCAGCCGATCCCCAGACGCCTGGCGGTGCGCCGCCGTCGTTCGGGGCCAACGGGCGGGGAGGCGCAGGCCGATTCGGCAACGGCGGTCCGCCCCAGGGGCGCGAGGGAGGCCCTGGCAACGGGGCGAACGGCGGGCGCGGTGCCGAGCCCGACGATCCCGGCCGGATCAGGATCGATCTCGGGCAGATGCGCCGCGAGATGTTCGAAAGCCTGCTGCCCGATCGCGAGACGCTCGACGCGATGGCGCCCGAGGAGCGGGCGCAGCTCCTCCAGCGGATTGGGACGCAGGTCGATCAGCGGATGCAGGGCGTGCAGCAGGGGATTGACGTGCTGCGCAAGGAACTCGAGACGCGCGCAGTCGCCGTCACCGAGATCCGGATGCAGGGGGAGGCGGATGCTGCGGCGGCGTCGGCGACCGTCGTGCCGGCCCCCACCGCAGCGGCGGCCGCGTCCTCGGCCACTGCGCCGACAACGGGATCGACCGCTGCATCTGCGCCCGTATCAGCGCCTGCCGTCCCGGCCCCGGCTCCCGTTGCCGTTGCGCCTGCCGCATCGGCCCCGACGACGACGGCGGCCAATGCGCGGCCGCCGGTGACGCCATCAGCGGTTCCAGCGCCGGCGGCCCAGGCGCCAGCCACGCCGACGTCAACGGATGTGACGCCGGCCTCGACGACAGGGGCGCAGCGGTCCACCGAACTGTCCGGACGTCGCCTGTCCGTGCGTGTCGAGCGCGACGGCGAGCTGGTCGGCGAAGTGGGGGCCGATGTCGACATGAACGCCCTGCTCGCGAACGTGTTCATGTCGACGTCGCGTGAGCGGGGCGAGGTTCCGTTTGCCGTGGGCCAGGATGGCGAGGTCTACACGCCGACCGAGGACGACAGGCACCAGATCGACGCGCTGCAGACCACGGCGGTCCGTCCGGAGGCCGATCCCGGCACGACGATCCTGTCCGACTGGATCGTGGCCACGGCGGCCGTGCCCGGCGGGTCGGGGCTGAAGTTCGGGGTGGCGCGCCCCGTGGGGGACGCGCTGCGCGATCTCCAGCAGACGCTGGCGCGCAATGCGGCGCTGGGACTCGGTTTCATCGGACTGGCGCTCATCGCGATCGTGCCGCTCGCCGGGCGGCTGACGCACAACCTCGATCGGCTGGTCACCGGTGTCAACCGCATTGCACAGGGCGATTACGCCGCGCGCGTGCAGGTGCGATCGAACGATGAGATCGGACGGCTGGCCCGGGCGTTCAACGTGATGGCGGCCGATGTCGAGCGGCACCATCAGTCAGCGGTCGAGCAGGAGCGCATCCGCCGCGAGCTCGAACTCGGCCGGCAGATCCAGAGTGACATGCTGCCGCGCACGCCGCTGCGGCTGGGGCTGACGGAAATCAAGGGCGTGTCGGTGCCGGCGCGCGAGGTCGGCGGTGACTTCTTCAATTACTTCGTGCTGCAGGACGGCCGGATTGCGCTGCTCGTGGGGGACGTCTCGGGCAAGGGCGTGGGTGCCGCGCTGCTGATGGCCAACATCCAGGCCGCGCTCCGCACGCGGCTCGCGCTCGGGCAGGACCTGGCGTCGCTCGCGCACGAGCTCGACGTCGACATCGACCGCACCACGCCCGGACCCGTGTACGCGACGCTCTTCGTCGGCATCCTCGATCCCGATTGCCGCGAACTGCGCTGCGTGAACGCCGGGCACAACCCGCAGTACGTGTTGCGCACCGACGGCCGGCTCGAACGGATCGAGTCGACCGGCCGGCCCATCGGCCTGTTTGCCGGCGGCGGCTACACCGAGCAGCGCATTGCGCTCGAGGTGGGCGACGTCGTGTTCTTCTACACCGACGGGTGCGTCGAGGCGGAGAATGCGGCGGGTGAGATGTTCGGGTCCGAGCGCCTGGAGCAGGCGCTCATCGCCTCTGCCGGCCGCGACGCCGACGCGGTCATCGTTGCCGTCGACACCGACGTGGCCCGCTTCCGCGCCGGTGTCGAACTCCAGGACGACGCCACGATGATGGTGGCGAAGGTCGGGTAGGGGGGCGAAGTAAGAAGTAAGAAGTAAGAAGTAAGAAGTAAGAAGTAAGAAGTAAGAAGTAAGAAGTAAGAAGTTCGTACTTCACAGTTCTCACTTCCCCCGAACTTCTGGCTTCTCACTTCTCACTTCTCACTTCGTCTACGCCCGCTTCCCCCCGAACATCCGCCCGAGCCTGTCGCGCATGCCGGCGAGGATGTCGTAGAACGTCGGGATCACGAGCAGGGTGAGGACGGTGGACGTGATGACGCCGCCGATGACCGCGCGGCCGAGCGGGGCGCGGAAGTCGGCGCCTTCGCCGTGCCCGAGCGCCACCGGGATCATGCCGGCAATCAGCGCGAACGTCGTCATCAGGATCGGGCGCAGCCGCGTGCGGCCCGCCTCGATCAGGGCGTCGTGCCGCGACATGCCCTTCTCCTCGGACCACTTCGCGAAGTCGATCAGCAGAATCGCGTTCTTCGCCACGATGCCCATCAGCAGGATCACGCCGATGAGGCTCATGATGTTCAGCGTGTCGCCCGTCAGCATCAGCGCGCCGACCACCCCGATGAGCGAGAGCGGCAGCGACAGCATGATCGCGAGCGGATCGAGGAACGATCCGAACTGCACGACGAGCACCAGGTACATCAGCAGCACGGCCACGCCGAGCGCCATCATGATGCGCGTGAATACCTCGATTTGATCGCGGGTCTGCCCACCCTGCGTGATCGTGTAGCCGGGCGGCAGCGTCAACGTCGAGAGGCGGGCCTCGATGTCGGACACGACGTCGGTGAGCGGACGTCCCTCGGTGTTCGCCTGCACGCTGATGACGCGCTGGCGATCGAGGTGATCGATCCGCGCCGGACCGTTCGACGGCCGGATATCCGCGATGTGGCCGAGCGGCACCGTGGTCGGGCCGGTCGGACCGTTGACGAGCAGCGGCAGACCGGCCAGGTCGGCGGCGTGTCCGCGGCTCTCGGGAGCGAGGCGCACGGTGACGTCGCGGGTCTTGCCCGTCGGGTCCACCCAGTCGCCCGCGTCGATGCCGGCAAACGCGGGCCGCAGCGCCTGCGCCACGTCAGCCACGCGGATGTCGAGCGAGCCGGCCATCGCGCGGTCGACGCGCACGTCGAGCTCCGGCTTTTGCCCGCGCGTCGACAGGCCCACGTCGACGGCCCCGGGTACCTGGCGCACGAGTGACAGGGCCTGGGTGGCCAGGTCGCCGAGGACGGCCACGTCGGGGCCACTCAGCTGCACCTGGATCTGCTTCTGGTTGTCGAAGCCGCTCGTCATGATGGACGCGGTGGCGCCGCCGACCTCGGCAAACCGTTGACGCAGGGTCTGGGCGATCTGCTCCTGGTGCTGCGCGCGATCGGCCTTCGGTGCGAGCCCGACGTAGATCGATCCTTCATCGACCGTGCCCGTCTGGCCGCCGACCGTGGCGTAGGTGTGCGCCACGCCGGGAATCGATCGCGCGACCGCGGCAATCTCCTCGAGCTTGCGTTCGGTGTAGGCCAGGTTCGAGCCCGGCGGCGTCTCGACGCTGACCGTGAACTCGGAGTTGTCCGAGACCGGGAAGAACTCGCCGCCGAGGTGGCCCGTCGCCGGCATGGCCACCGCGATCACGAACGTGGCCACGGCCAGGACCATCATCGAGATCCGGTGGTGCAGCGCCCAGCCGATGACGCGCCGGTACCGCTCGGCCTGGGCGTTGAACCAGTCGTTGAACCGGACGAGCAGGCGCGAGAGCCACGGACGCCGGGCCGTCTCGACGTGCGGATCGGGCCAGTAGGCCGAGAGCATCGGATCGAGCGAGAACGACACGAACAGCGAGACGAGCACCGAGCAGGCAATCGTCAGCGCGAACGGGGCGAACCACTGCTGCGCGATGCCGCCCATGAACGCGATCGGCACGAACACGACGACGATGGAGAACGTCGTGGCGGCGACGGCGAGGCCGATCTCCGCGGTGCCGTCCCGGGCCGCCGTGTAATGGTCCTTGCCCATCTCCACGTGGCGCACGATGTTCTCGCGCACGACGATCGCATCGTCGATCAGGATGCCGATGGCCAGCGACAGGCCGAGCAGCGACATCGTGTTGAGCGTGAACCCGAAGGCGAGCACGGCGATGAACGAGGCGATGACCGACACCGGCAGTGCGAGACCGGTGATGACCGTCGAGCGCCACGAGTTGAGGAACAGGAAAACGGTGAGCACCGTCAGCACGGCGCCCTCGATGAGTGCCGACTGCACGCTCGCCACCGAATTGGCCACGCGCGTGCCCGAGTCGCGGACGATGCTCAGGTTGACGCCCGGCGGGAGTGTGGCGCGAATCACGTCGAGTTCGGCGAGCACCGCGCTGGCGACGGCCGTCGTGCTGTAGCCCTTGGATTTCTTGACGTCCACGCCGACGGCCTTCTCGCCCGAGAAGTTCGCGGCCGTGCGCGGTTCCTCCACGCCGACGAAGACGTCGGCCACGTCGCCGAGCCGCACGATCTGACCGTTGCGCGTGGCGACCACGATCCGGCGGAAGTCGTCGGCCGTCAGTGCGCGGCCGCCGAGCCGGATCGTCCGTTCGTCGTTCGTGCCGAGGAGCCGGCCCACGGGCGCAGCCAGGTTCTGCAGCGACAGCGCGCCGACGACCTCGTTCACGCCGATGTTGGCGGCGGCCAGCGCATCGGGCCGGATGTTGATCGTCATCTCCCGCGTTTCGGCGCCGACCACGTCGACCGAGCCGACGCCCGAGAGTGCGCGCAACCGGCGGCTGATGCCCGGATCGGCGATGAGGCTCAGCTCTTCGACCGACATCGTGTCGGACGACAGGGCCGCGGAGACGATCGGGAAATCGACCGGGTTGATCCGCGTGAGGACCGGCTCCTCCATCTCGACCGGCAGGTCGTTGCGGACCTCGTTCAGCTTGTCGCGGATGTCCTGCGTGGCTTCCTGCAGGTTCCGGTCGAAGTCGAACTCCACCATGATCAGCGCGAAGCCGTCGAGCGCGTTGGAGGTCACGCGCGTGACGCCGCTGATCCCGCTGAGGGCTTCCTCGATCGGCTCGACGATTTCGCGTTCCACGTTGTCGGGCGACGCGCCGGGGTACGGGGTCGCGACGACGACGATGGGCACGGCGACGTCGGGGAATTCGTCGGTCTGGAGCAGGACGAACGACACCAGGCCGAAGACGACCAGCGCCAGCATGCTCACGATCGTGAGCACCGGGCGGCGGATGGCGAGATCGGAAATGAACATGAGGGGACCTGTGCGCGGCTATCGCACGATGCTGACGGGCGTACCGGCGGTGACGTTGCGCGCCGAGCCGAGGATCAGCACGTCGCCGGCCTCGATGCCGGAGGTGATCTCGATCTGCTCAGTCTGCACCTGGCGCTCGCCGAGCGTCACGGCCACGATCTCGGCCGCGTCGGCGCGCACGCGCGTGACCGTGGGCCTGGTGCCCGTTTCGTCCACGGCGGCCAGCGGCACGACGATGCCCCGGTGCGTGACGCTCTCGACGCGCCCTTCGGCGAACAGCCCGGCAATCAGCCGGCCGCCCGTGTTCGGCAGCGTGACGAAGCACGACACCTGGCGCGTGACGGGATCGGCGGTCGGGTTGATGCGATCGATCGTGCCGGTGAACTCGCCGGGCGCCCCGCGAATCGTGAAGTGGACTCTGGCGCCGGGCCGCAGGGCGGGCACCTGATCGGAAGGCACGAGCGCTTCGAGCCGCATGCTCGAGGGATCGATGATCGTCAGCAACTCGGTTCCCGGGGCCACGACGTCGCCGATGCTGGCGGGCCGGGCGCTGACGACGCCGGTGAAGGGCGCGCGGACGACGGTGTCGTCGAGCGCCTGTTCGACGGTGGTGACGCGCGCCGAGGCCGCGGCCAACTGCGCTTCGGCCGCCGACACACCGTTCTTCGCCTGCTCGAGATCGCGCGAGGCGAGCGCACCGCCCTTGACGAGGACCGCCGTGCGATCGGCTTCGGCGCGGGCGACGTCGAGCGCGGTTTCGGCCGAACGGACCGCGGCCTGTGCCGAGGTCCGGCCGGCTTCGAGATCGCGGGCCGAGATGCGGGCCACGACGGCGCCGGCCCTGACTGTCTGGCCGCGATCGACGGTCAGTTCGACGATCGATCCACCGACCTGGGCGCGCACCGTGGCTTCCCGCGCGGGCGTGAGCTGGCCGGAGATCACCGGGCCCGACGAGATCTGGTCGACGACGGCCGACGCGACGTTCTCGGGCGCGAGCCGCACGATGGCGGCATCCGCGTGTGCGCCCGGGGCGGCCGACTCGGCCTGATTCCCGCAGCCGACAGCGGCGACGAGCGCGACGAGCACGGGGGCGGCCAGGGCGGCCTGACGGATGGTAACGGGACGCATGGGGACTCCTCGGACGGGGAAGCGGCGGGCGATCATCGGGCCCCCGCGGGCAGACTGGGCAAGAGGGCCACGCGGGCGCGCGCGACCTGGACGTCGCGGGCGGCCTGGGCCCTGTTGGCGAGCGCGATCTCGAGCGAGACGCGCGAATCCGACAGTTCGAGCTGCGTCGACAATCCCTCGCGGTTGCGCAGCTCGGCGATCTCGTACGCGCGCTGGGCCTGCTGGACCGTGCCGGCACTGGCTTCCCACACGGCCTGCGCCGCCTGGAGATCCTGTTGTGCCGTCACGCGGTCGAGCGTGGTCAGTTCGCGCACCTGCTGGAGCCGGGCGCGGGCCTCGGTGAGATCGGCGCGCGCGGCCAGTTCGCCGGCCTTGAGGCGGCCGCCCGTGAAGAGCGGCATCTGCACGGTGGCGCCGACGCTCCAGTTGGCGCGGAAATCTCCGGGCGTCGGGAACACGCCGTTGCCCGGATACCCGACACCCGCCAGCGACGAGTTCAGACTCACGGCCGGCAGGCGCTCGGCGCGGGCCACGATCGTGGCGGCCTCACTCACGTCGACCGCCGCCTGGGCCTGTCGCACGACGAGCGGATCGGTGGCGGGCCGGGCGGCCGACGCGTCGGACGCGGCCAGCGCCTCGGCAAACGGCAGGGGCGGCGGCAGCGCCGGGTTCTCCAGATCGACGTCGAGCTGGAGCGGCGCGCCCTCGGGCAGATCGAGCAGCTGGCGCAGCCGCGTGTAGGCCACGTCGCGATCGGCGCGGCGGCGGATGACCGTGGGCCGCTGGTTGTCGCGCTCGACCTGCGCGCGGAGCAGTTCGAACTCCGGCTGCCGTCCTGCGTCGAAGGCCAGGCGGGTCTGATCGTAGGTGGCCGCGGCCTGCTGGTAGACCGACTCGGCAATGGCCACGAGCCGGTCGGCCAGTGCGGCGTCGTAGAACGCACGCGTGACGTCGAGGGCCAGCTGGGCCTGCGTGAGCGACGTGGTGAGGGTGGCGCTGTCGCGGCCGAGTGCGGCCTGTCGCTGCTGGGCCGAGATGCGGCCGCCGGCCCAGACCGCCTGCGAGAAGGTGAACCCCAGCTGGTAGATGTTGCGCTGGCCGAACGGCAGGTTCGAGAAGTCGAGTCCGCCGCCGGTGAGCGAACCGCAGCTGGCCGCGCGTTCGATCTCGGCCACGCGCGCCTCGAGCGGCCGGGTCGTATCGAGGAAGAAGGGATCGCAGATGGGCCCGGTCTGCGAGAACGCCGACGTGAATTCGGACGCAAGCGTGCGCGTATAGCTGCCGGTGAACGACACCTGCGGCAGCCGCTGGCTGAAGGCGCGCTGGACGTCGGCCTCGGCGCGCGTCTCGCCGGCGCGCGCGATCTGGACGGCCTCGCTCTGGTCGGACGCGATGCGCAGGGCCTCGGCCAGCGTCAGCGGACCTGGCGGCTGGGCCCCGGCCGCGGTGGCGGCACCGAGGACGAACAGGCTGGTGACGAGCAGGGACACGGCATGACGGCTCATGATGGGGTCATCCTCGTTTGCGTGGGCGGCGCACCGGGGCGTCGGCGCCCATGGCCCGGACGATCAGATCCACGTACCAGGCCACGGCATCGCGCTGGCTGTACGGGTAGCGTTCCGGCATGGTGTCGCGTCCCATCGCATCGCTGAACAGGGCGCCCAGCAATGCGTTGGCGGCCGCCCGCTCGTTCCAGGTGCCGGTGGCGGCACCCGTTTTCTTGAGGCGTGCGAAATAGCGGGTCAGGTCGGACGCCATGCGGGCCGACGCCTGCATGCCGACCGAACAGAGGGCCGGGTGCTCCTCGTGCTCGCTCATCACCTTGCGGATGAGCGACCGGTGCTTGAGCAGTTCGCGATAGTGGGCGCGGCACAGCGCGAGCAGTTCGGCCCGCGGGTCGGCGGGCACCTCGGCGAGCGGCGGCCACGCGATCCGCGCGACGAACCGGTCGAGCGCGGCCTGGATCAGGTCGTCCTTGCTCTTGAAGTGGCGAAACAGCGTCACCTCGTTGACGCCCGCCTGCCGCGCGATCAGGCGCGTGGTCGCCCCGCGGCTGCCCGACGTCGCGAACACGGTGATGGCGGCCTCGAGCAGCGCGGTCCTGACGTCCACAGGCTGGGTACCTTATGCGGTCCGGGGAGAGGAAAGCAAGCAACCACTTGCTTGCGGCCCGCACGGGCCGGTGGCGGACCGGAGACAAGAGACGAGCGCGGCCCCGCGGAGGTTCCCCGGGTGGTACGATGCGCGCGTGCAACTGCGACTGCCGTGGACGGCGCCGCCGGCGGCGGGCCGTACCATCGAGGCCGGCGGACGGATCCTGCCCGTCGAAATCGCCCGGCACCGCCGGGCGCG
>MEDJ01000025.1:0-90260 GCA_001724025.1 Acidobacteria bacterium SCN 69-37
CAGCCCGGCCAGGCCCCGGCCGTGGGCCCCGCGGCCGGCGGCCGTCAGGGCCAGGGCCCGGGCGGGCCAGCCGGCCGCGCCGGCGGGCCCGGCGGGGGCCGTGGCGGCGGCATGATGGCCGCGGGCCACACCCCGGCGCACTACCTCAAGATTGCGGCCAGCGAGGACGGCTCGTTCACCGTCACCAACAGCCGCAACGGCTTCTCGAAGACGTATTCCGCGCGCTGAGCGCGCGGGATACGCCTTCGAGAAAGTGCGAAGTGAGAAGTCAGAAGTGAGAATCCGGTAAAGTCAGAAGTTCGAAGTTCGAAATTCCAACTTTACCGAAATTCTCACTTCGAACTTCTCACTTCGCAGTTGATCGTCCCTGCCCGCGTCAGAGCCTGCAGATCAGCAATTCCCGCTCGTAAATCATCTCCGGCGGCAGGTGGTCGTGGAGCTCGATGAACAGCTCCTCGTGCCCGATGACCTCGCGACGCCAGTGCGCCGGATCCACGGTCTGCAGCGCGTCGAACGTCTCGCGCGCGAACGGCAGGCCCGTCCAGTCGAGATCCTCGTACCGCGGCATCCAGCCGATCGGCGTCTCGCGACCGAGCGCCTGGCCGTGGACGCGCTCGACGATCCAGCGCAGCACGCGCAGGTTGTCGCTGAAGCCCGGCCAGAGAAACCGGCCGTCGGCATCCTTGCGGAACCAGTTCACGTGGAACACGCGCGGCGTTTCGCGCAGCGATCGCTGCATCTTGATCCAGTGCCGGAAGTAGTCCCCCATGTGATAGCCGCAGAACGGCAGCATCGCCATCGGATCGCGCCGGACCTTCCCGACCTCGCCCGTCGCCGCGGCCGTCGTCTCCGATCCCATCGTTGCGCCGGCATACACGCCGGTCGTCCAGTTGAACGTCTGATAGATCAACGGCATCGTCGTGGCGCGGCGGCCGCCGAAGATGATCGCGCTGATCGGGACGCCGTCCGGATGCTCCCAGTCCGGATCGATGATCGGACACTGCGCGCTCGGGGCCGTGAAGCGTGAGTTGGGGTGCGCGGCCTTCGCGCCTGTCGCCTTCGCAATCTCCGGCGTCCAGCGATTGCCCTGCCAGTCGAGGCACTCGGCCGGCGGCTCGTCGGTCATGCCCTCCCACCAGACGCCACCCTCGGGCGTCAGCGCCACGTTCGTGAAGATCGCGTTCTTCCGGATCGTGGCCATGGCGTTCGGGTTGGTCTGCTCCGACGTGCCGGGCGCCACGCCGAACACGCCGGCCTCCGGGTTGATCGCGCGCAGCCGGCCGTCGGCGTCCGGCTTCAGCCACGCGATGTCGTCGCCGACCATCGTGACTTTCCAGTCCGCCATGCCGTCGGGCGGAATCAGCATCGCCAGGTTGGTCTTGCCGCACGCACTCGGGAACGCCGCCGCGACGTAGGTCTTCTCGCCCGCCGGGCTTTCGACGCCGAGGATCAGCATGTGCTCGGCCATCCAGCCCTCGTCGCGCGCCATGGCCGAGGCGATGCGCAGGCCGAAGCACTTCTTGCCGAGCAGCGCGTTGCCGCCGTAACCGGATCCGTACGACCAGATCTCGCGCGTCTCCGGGAAATGGACGATGTATTTCTCGGGGTTGCACGGCCACGCCACATCGGCCTGGCCCGGCGCGAGCGGCGCGCCCACGCTGTGCATGCACGGCACCACGCGCTTGGTGTCGCGATCGATCTCCGCCAGCACGCGCGTGCCGATCCGCGCCATGATGCGGGTATTGACGACGACGTAGGGCGAGTCGGTGAGCTGGACGCCGATCTGCGACATCGGCGAATCGATCGGGCCCATGCAGAACGCCAGCACGTACATCGTGCGGCCGGCCATCGCGCCGTTGAACTTCGCCTTCAGCGTGCGGCGCATCTCGTACGGGTTCACCCAGTTGTTCGTCGGCCCCGCGCTGTCCTTCGAGAGCGAGCAGATGAAGGTGCGCTGTTCCACGCGCGCCACGTCGCTGGCGTCCGATCGCGCGTAGTAGCAGCCGGGCCACAGGTCCTCGTTCAGCTCGATCAGCGTGCCGGCCTCGACCATCTGCGCACAGAGGAACGCGCGCTCCTCCTCCGATCCGTCCACCCAGTGGACGGCGGCGGGCTTCGTGAGCTGGCGCATCTTGTCGACCCAGCGGAGCAGGTGGGGATTGCGAGCCAGGGGAACAGCAGGATCGCGTGAGAGCGTGAGAATCGTTCGATCGGTCACGTGGCCTCCGGCCTCCATTATGGCCGTTCTGCCCGGGACAACCGACAGGGCGCATCGTCCGCACCAAACGGCCGTATCCTGTTGCGCATGACGAAGCGCTACACGAACGACGAGGTCACCGTCGTGTGGAAGCCCGAGCTGTGTGCGCACTCCGGCATCTGCGCGCGCGGACTGCCGCGGGTCTTCAATCCATCGCGGCTACCGTGGATCGACCTCGCGCAGGCCGACACGGCCACGATCACGGCCCAGGTCGACCGCTGCCCGTCGGGCGCCCTCTCGTGGGTCCGTCGCGATGGCTGATCCGGCGCCGCGCACGGCCTGCCCCGGATGCGGGGCGCCGATGACCGAGCACCTGCTCGGCGGCCACATGGGCACGACCGTCGCAATCGACGTCTGCCTGCCCTGCCAGGCGTTCTGGTTCGACGGCCGCGAGAGCCTGCAACTGACACCGGCGTCGACGCTGGCGCTCTTCCGCGTCATCGGCGACGAGGCGGCGCGTGGCCGACGCCCGCTGCCGGTCCGCACGTCGTGTCCGCGCTGCCAGCTCGCGCTCGTGCCTGTCGAGGACATGCAGCGGACGACGCGCTTCCGCTATCGGCGCTGCCCGACGGCCCACGGGCGGTTCATCACGTTCTTCGATTTCCTGCGCGAGAAGAACTTCGTCAAGCCGCTGTCGGCGGCGCAGCTCGAGGACCTGCGCGTGCACGTGCAGATGGTGCACTGTTCGAACTGCGGGGCGCCGATCGACCTGGCGACGTCGAGCGTCTGCGCGCACTGCCGATCGCCGCTGTCGATGATCGATCTGCAGCAGGCTGGCGCCGTCATCGAGCAGTTGCGCGACGCTGACAAGCGGAAGGCCACGATCGACCCGGCCCTCCCGCTCAGCCGCACGGCCGCGCGTCTCGAGGTCGAGCGCGCCTTTGCCCAGTTCGAGCGCGGCCCGTCGTGGTACGACGAGGTCTCGGCATCAGGTCCGGTCGGCGCCGGCCTGCAGGCGATCGGCCGCTGGCTGAAAAAACAACTCTGAACCGCCGCCCGCGGCCCGCCGCCTCCGTCAGTTATCCACCGACAGCAGCACCAGCAGCACGAGGATGCCGAGCAGCACCAGGAGACCGATCTTGATCCAGCTCCACGGCCGTTCGCCCGCGATCGTCCCGGTGACGCCGTTGACCACCACCTGGAACGAGCGGCTCCGATAGACGTACGACAGCATCCAGATCGGGGCCAGGATGTGCTTGAACGTCTGGGCCGAGTATTCCGGCGACACGACGAGGTTCCGGTAGGTATCGCCGGGAATCTGCCGCGCGCACATCTCGCGCAGGGCCGCGTCCATCTGCTGGCGCGACCGTGACGCGGCCGCGACCAGATCGATCTGGTAACGCTCGACCATCCAGCCGGAAAGATACCCTGCGTCGTACGGCACCAGCTCGCCGGTCGGGAACGGCTCCACCGCACGCAGCAGGGCCCCGTGGACCCCGAGCGACGCACCGACCAGGTCGTCGTCGAAGGCGTGCGAAAGCTGTCCGGCCGCCGGGCTCCAGCGGACGCGACGCTCCGTGCGGTTGTTGACGCGTACCTGGTAGTACGTGCCCGACTCGGCCGTCCAACGCGCGTGGACCTTCGCGTCGAAGGTCCAGTACGGCACGTACAGGCCCTTCACCGTGTCGGTCAGGGCCCTGCCGGCGAAGCCGTTCGGCGCCAGCCACTGCCGGCCGTACCACGATCGGATCAGCTCGCGCGCACGGACCTCGGAAATCTTCAGCGGCAGCAGCGATTCCGGCCGGAACGCATCCTTCACCTGATCGTACGGGACGAGCGCCGTCGATCCGCAGAACTCGCAGCTCTTCGAGATCTTCGCGGGATCGAAGACCGAAATCGCCCGGCAGCTCTGGCACTGCACCGACACCGTGGCTGTCTGCCAGCCGCGCGCCGAGTCGGGAATCGCACGCAACGCGGCCGCCAGGTCGTGTTCGACGATGACGGTCGCGTCGGTGCGCGTCTCGAGTTCAGCGGGCGACTCGGTGCCGCAGTACGGACAGATCAGCGCGTGCTTCGACGGGTTCCACTGCGCCTCGCCGCCGCACGCCGGACAGCTGAACTTCGCACGCGCGGTGGCGACGGCCTCGGCCTCACCGCCCGCGGGTGCCTCTGGTCGAGGAGCCTCCGCCACCACGCTCCCCGACGACTACTGGAGGAACTCGGTCAACGCGGCGCGCGTGATGCGCCATTGACTGCCGATCCGCTTGCCCTTCAGATCGCCGGCCTCGAGACTGGCCACCACGTCGGCCTCGGTCACGCCGAGCGCCTGCGCGGCATCGGCCGGTGTCAGGACCTCCGGCAGCGCTGGCGTGGCCGCCGGTGCGGCTGCCGGGGCCGCTGGCGCGGCGGGCGGCGTGCCCTGCGCCATCAGGCCACCAGTCTGCGCCATCATCTCCTTCGCGATCGCGAAGCCGACGGCCATCTCCGCGCCCATCCCGCCGACGTTCGCCCCGCCCTCGGCCATGCCCTGCGCCATCTGGAACTTGACGTAGTCGTTCAGGTTGCCGACGGCCGCCATGCTCGACCGCTTGTCGATGGCCTGCTCCACCTCCGGCGGAACCGACACGTTCTCGATGACGAACGCGGTCATCTCGATGCCGTACTTGCCGTGCAGGATCGGGTTGATGACCGGCAGCAACGCCTCTCCGAGCTCGCTGTAGCGCGTGGCCACGTCCAGGACCGGGATCTTCGCCGCGGCAATCGCCTCGCTGAAGGTGCTCACCAGGCGCGATCGCATCACGTCGGCGAATTCGTCGAGCCGGAAGTGGTTGTCGGTGCCGGCCACTTCCTTCAGGAACTTCGCCGGTTCGACGATCTTGAAGTCGTACGTCCCGAAGGCACGCGTCCGGACGATGCCGAAGTCCTGATCGCGCATCATGATCGGATTCGACGTCCCCCACTTGTTGCCCGTGAAGGTGCGCGTGATGACGTAGTAGACGTCAGCCTTGAACGGCGACTCGAACCCGTACTTCCAGCCCTTGAGCCGCGACAGGACCGGGATGTTGTCGGTCGACAGCGTGTGCTTGCCCGGGCCGAACAGGTCGCCGTACTGCCCCAGATAGACGAACTGGACGACCTGCGACTCGCGCACGATCAGCTGCGCGTTCCGCTTGATCTCCTTGTCATCGTCCGGCCACCGATACGAGAGCGTGTCTCGGGAATCGTCGGTCCACTCGATGATCTCGATGAACTGGCTGCGGATGAAATCGGACAACGCCATGGGCACCTCGAAGCAGACATTCTACGGTAGTTGCTGTTACGGAGCCCCGGGGCTTCAGTCCCGGGGACGGCCACGACATCGCCTCGCGGTTCCCTGGGGCTGAAGCCCCAGGGCTCCGACAAACGCGCCGGCCACCCGCCACCGCTCTCGCCGGAATCCCGGGACGCCGATCAGCCGAACCGGAATTCCGTGCGAGACCGGAACGTCCGCCCGGGCCGGAGGATCGTGTCGGGAAAGGCCGGCTGGTTCGGCGAGTCGGGGAAATGCTGTGTTTCGAGACAGAAGCCGTGACGACGCTGATAAGGCACGCCGCCCTTGCCGACCTGGCTGCCGTCGAGGAAATTGCCGGTGTAGAACTGGACGCCGGGCTCGGTCGTGTGCACCTCGAGCGTGCGGCCCGACACCGGCTCGACCACCCGCGCCGCAAACGCCAGGCCGTCGTCGGTGCGATCGAGCACGAAGTTGTGGTCGTAGCCGCCGGCAATCCTGATCTGTTCGTCGGCCGAGTCGATGCGCGCACCGATGCGCACCGGACGCCGGAAGTCGAGGGCCGTGCCGTCGACGCTGCGGATCTCGCCGACAGGAATCAGCGTCGCGTCCACGGGCGTGACGTGCGTCGCCCCGAGCGTCAGCGTGTGATCCAGGATGCTGCCGGCGTCGTGCCCCGCCAGGTTGAAGTAGGAGTGCTGCGACAGGTTGATCGGCGTGGGAGCGTCGCTCGTGGCCGCGTATTCCACCGCCAGCGTGGCCGCGTCGTCCAGCGTATAGGTCACCGACACGTCGCACGTGCCCGGGTATCCCTCCTCGCCCGCGGGACTCCGCCGCTGGAAGCGGACCGCGCGTCCGGGACTCACCCACTCGCCCTGCCACACCACGCGGTCGAAGCCGTCGGGCCCGCCGTGCAGGTGGTGCGCGCCGCCGCGCGACCGCAGCTGATAGTCGTGCCCATCGAGCGTGAAACGGGCGTGCGCAATCCGGTTGGCGAACCGGCCGACCACGGCGCCCAGACAGCCGCGGTGCTCGACGTACGCGTCGAGCGTGTCGAAGCCGAGCACCACGTCCACGAGCTGGCCGTCGGGTGCCGGCAGTTCGATCGACACGATCGCCGCACCGAAGTCGATGAGGCGGACACGGACGCCTGACGCATTCGTCAGCGTCCAGATCTGGACGGCCGTGCCGTCGGCCAGGACACCAAAGAGTTCACACGACATCGAGAGGCATTGTAGTCTTGCCCATGCCGCGCGTCCCTGCCTCCCGCATCGCCATCATCGCCACACTCGTCGCGATCGCCCTGCTCCCGCTCGCCGCGCAGACGCGCGAGGAACCGGTGGATCTGGCGGCTATCCAGCGGCTCAAGGACGAAGGCTTCACCCGCTCGCGGGTCATGGACACCGTCTCGCGCCTGAGCGACCTCCACGGCCCGCGGCTGACCAACTCGCCGAACATGCACCGCGCCGCCGAGTTCGTGCGCGCACAGATGAAGGCGTTCGGTATCGACAACGTCCAGTTCGAAACCTGGGGCCACTTCGGCCGCGGCTGGGAGAACGAGCGGACGACGATCCACGTCACGGCCCCGACGCGCTGGCCCGTGGTCGGCTTCTCGAAAGCCTGGGCGCCGGGCACGAACGGCCCGGTATCCGGTCGCGTGGTCTACGCGCCGATCACCGCGGCGTCACAGTTCGACGAGTACAAGGGCACGCTCGGCGGCACGTGGGTACTGCTCTCGCCTGCACGGCAGGTGTCATCGCTCTTCACGCCGCCCGCACGCCGCTACACGGACGATGACCTGAAGGGACTGGCGACGCAGCCGATCCCGACCGTCGTGCCCCCGACGCCGCCCGGTCCGACGCAGCCGCCCGTGTCCGCCGAGGACTTCCGGCGCCAGCGGATGGCCTTTCTCGCCGCGGAGGGCGCGGCCGGCGTCATCGAGGTCTCACCCGGCACGCGCGGCGACAACCTCACCGTCCTCGTCTCCGGTCCCGCCGCCGGCGAGGGCACGCGCGAACCCGGCGATCCGCCCCTGCTGCCGCACCTGGTGTTTGCCGCCGAGCACTACCATCGCATCGTCCGGCTTCTCGCGATGCAGGAACCCGTGACGCTGGAGGTCGACGTACGCAATCGCTTCCACGACGAGACGCTCGACACCTACAACATCGTGGCGGAACTGCCCGGCACCGACAAGGCTGACGAGATCGTGCTGATCGGCGCGCACTTCGACAGCTGGCACGGCGGCACCGGCGCCACCGACAACGGCGCCAGCTCGGCCGTGATGATGGAAGTGCTGCGGATGCTGAAGGCAACCGGGCTGCCGCTGCGACGCACCGTGCGCATGGTGCTCTGGACCGGCGAAGAACAAGGACTGCTCGGCTCGCGCGCGTACGTGACCCGACACTTCGGCGGTCGCGCGAACACCGCGATCACGCCCGCACACGCGAAGGTGTCGGCCTACTTCAACCAGGACAACGGCGCCGGCGGTTATCGCGGTCTCTACCTGCAGGGCCACGAGGCGGTCCGCCCGATCTTCCAGGCCTGGATGGCGCCGTTCGCGGATCTCGGCATGACGACGCTCAGCATCCGCAATACGGGCAGCACCGATCACGTGGCCTTCGACGAAGCGGGCCTTCCCGGCTTCCAGTTCATCCAGGATCCGATGGACTACGGCACGTGGACGCACCACACGCAGCAGGATCTCTACGAGCGCGTCGATCCACAGGACGCGATGAAGAACGCGGTCATCCTCACGTCGTTCGTCTACCACGCGGCCAACCGCGACGAGATACTGCCGCGCAAGACCGCAGCGGCTGTCGCACCGTAGCGTCGTCGCCACCGCCGCGGCCCGGGCACGCTCGTCAGTGGGCCAGTTTCTCGAGGCCGGCGCGATCGAGGATGACCAGGCGGCGGCCCTCCGATCCGAGGATCCCGTCGCTCGTCCACTGCGACAGCGTCCGGCTCACCGTGTAGAGCGTCGTGCCCGTCAAGTCGGCCAGTTCCTGGCGCGTCAGCGACTGCATCAGGACGACGGCGCCCGCGTCGCCGGGACGCCCGCACTGGCGCATGAGGCGCAGCAGCGCGTGCGCCAGCCGCTGGCCGACGCGCGCCGTCGACAGTTCGTGGACCCGCGTCAGCGCATCGGTCATGTGCAGGGCCATCTCGCGCATGATGTTCGCGCGAACCTGCGGCGTCCGCTCGAACAGCGTCTTGAGCGCACTGGCCTGCCATCCCCACACCCGCGTGGCCTGCGCCGCCAGCGCCGTCACCGGATACACCGCGTCGTCGAGTGCGACCACGCCGCCGAAGGGATCGCCGGGGCCGACGAAGCGGACGATCACCTCGTGCCCGTCGGCCGTCCCCTGCACGACCTTCAGGAACCCGGAGGCCACGAGGAAGAACTCGGTGGCCGGTTCACCCTGCCGCGCGACCACGGCGCCCCGCGGATAGTCGTGGATGCGGGCAGACGCCGTCCATGCCTGTCGATCCTCGGCGGTCAGACCGTCGAACAGGCGCGAACGCAGAACCTCGGATGCCGGTACGGACGCCATGGACGTCCGTCATTGTAGGAGTAATGGGCGGTCCCGTGTGCTCAGGCTCCGATCCGGCCCGGCTCCTAGCGGGCCATCTGCATGAGATAGACGAGGTAGCGGGCGCCAACCACGACGCCGCCCAGCAGCACGATCGCCCCGAGACGAATCGACAGCGGGTGCCCTGCCGCCAGACCCAGGGCCAGCCACGGGACGCCAATCGTCCACAGCGCGAAGATCGGTTTGGCGAACCGGGCCGTGGGCAGTTGGTTGGCCGGCCGCGCCGGCGGCTGACCGCCAAGGGCCGCCATGGCCCGGTAATAAGCGTAGAGCGGCACCAATCGGCCCTGGATACCCACCACGATCTGGGCGATGAACCCCACGAGGCCTGCCACGCCGTACACCCACGCCACGCGGATCTGGGCGGGACCGGCCGACATCAGCGCAAGTGTCAGACCCAGCCCGGCCGCCACGATCAACCACAGCAGCGCCATGTGCGTCTGCCAGGTGGACCAGTCACGCGACGGCAGGGCCGGCGGCCTCGGCAGCCGCTGCCGCACGGCCGCCCGCATGTTGCTGACGAAACTCATCAGGCCCGCGACGATCACGAGCGCCCCGACGGGCAGCCAGGCCGGAGCGACGATCCAGGCGGCCACCAGGCCGATCAGCCCCAGTTCGAGCAGCCAGGCGCTGACCGCCAGACCCGAGCCCGTCGGCATCTTCGCGGGCAGGAACATCGGCACGAGCCGATACGCCAGCCCCACCACCATCATCACCGGCCAGCCGATGGCCGCCAGGTGCGCGTGCGCGTACGCCGCCTCGACCGGCGGCCAGCCGAAGAGGCCGTAGGCCCTGTCGAAGCCGATCGCCATCCCCACGCCGGCGGCAAGCGTCATGTTCACGAAAGCCAGCAGGACGTGCAGGAGGACCGGCCACGGCGCCGTGGCGCGACGCATGCCGAGGATGGCACGTCCGCCCTGCCACACCACGGCGAACAGCACGAGGCACGCCGACCACGCCATCAGCCCGTACTGCCCGCTCCATGCCTGCGTCACCATGCCGGTGGTGCCGGCCGCAAAGGCGACGAACGCGATCCAGTCCATGGCGCGTACCGGCAGCGGCAGGCCCAGGGCGAGCGGAGCCACCACGTAGAACGCCCCGAGGATCGATCCCGAGATCCACGCAATCGTTACCAGATGCACGACCGCGACCATGCGTGGGTGCAGAAAGTAGCCGCCCGGCAGCGACGGCTCGACCGCCAGCACCAGGCACGCCAGCGCCAGCCCCAGGTGCGCCCAGACGAAATACGCCATCGGCAACGCCGACGACGGCGTGAGCGCCTGACGGTTCATGCGGACTGTTCGCGCAGCATCACGAGCAGCATCCGCGACGGGTCGATCGCGTCCACCGCGTGCGGAACGCCGGCCGGCATCCGCACGACGGTCCCGGCGCGGGCCTCCACGCGGTTTCCCCCGATCGTCAGCACAAACGTGCCCTCGAGCACGATGACCAGCGCATCGAACGGCGCGGTGTGCTCGCTGAGCGCTTCACCCGCGTCGAAGGCGAACAGCGTGACGGTGCCGCTGCTGTTCTTGGCCAGCACACGACTGGCGATACCGTGCTCGGCGGGCGTGATGAGATCCGCGAGGACCAGGGCAGAGGCGGGAGCAAGGAAATTAGGCATGAGGCACGCTCGTCTTACCGTGGGGCATCGATGCTCGTGGGTCGTTGCGCTGGCGCAAACGGAATCGCCCCGATCCGGACCGATAATAGCGCGCATGCGTGATCCGCTGGCAGGCTCGCCCTGGAGCATGGACACGACCGTGCAGGGGTTCGTCCGGTCGCAGCCGAACGAGACGCTGATGCGGTTTGCCGCCGGAGAGCGCGCGCGGGCCCCGCACGGATGGATGCTCGACATCGGCTGCGGAGCGGGCCGCAACGCGGTGCCGCTCGCGCGCGAAGGCTGGCGTGTGCTCGGCACCGATCTCTCGTGGCCCATGCTCGAGGCCGCTGCCGCGCGCAGGCGCACACAGGATCAGGACGGCCGCCTGCACCTGGCCCTGACGCCGATGGGCGCGGTCCCGGCGCGCGATCGCCTGTTCGACCTCATCATCGCGCACGGCATCTGGAATCTCGCGGCGTCGGTGGCCGAGTTCCGACAAGCCGTCGCCGAGGCCGCACGCGTGGCCGCCCCGGGCGCCGGCGTGTTCGTCCTCACGTTCTCGCGCCACACGCTGCCCGCCGATCTCACACCGGTCAATGGCGAGCCCTACGCCTACACCGAGTTCTCGGGACAGCCGCAGACGTTTCTGACGCCGTCTCAACTCGTCGACGAAATGGCTCGGGCCGGCTTCGCCCTCGACCCGGCGATTCCGCTCGAGGAACACAACCGCCCGCCGCTGGGCACGGTCCACGCGGCCCGCACCCCGGTCCTGCTGGAAGCCGCCTTCCGCCTGACCGCCTGAGGCCCACCACATGGCTGCCACGCCCCCACCCGATCCCCGTGTGACACGCTGGCTGTACAGCGTCGCGATCATCACCTTCTGCCTCATCGTCTTCGGCGGTTTCGTGCGCCTGAACCGCGCGGGCCTGTCCATCGTCGAGTGGAATCCCGTCGTCGGCATCGCGCCGCCGATGACTGAAGCGGCCTGGACGACGGAGTTCGCGAAATACCAGGCGACGCCCGAATACCTCACCGTCAATCACGCGATGACGCTGGGCGAGTACAAGACGATCTTCTACATCGAGTGGGCGCACCGCCTCATCGCGCGGCTCGCCGGTCTCGCCGTCGTCCTGCCGCTCGTCGTCTTTCTGTGGCGCGGGACGATCAGGTGGCGCGACTCGGCGCTGTTCCTCGGCATCGCGCTGCTCTTCGCCCTGCAGGGCTTCCTCGGCTGGTTCATGGTCCGCAGCGGCCTGCTCGAGACGCCGGCCGTCAGCCACTACCGCCTGACGATTCACCTGCTGATGGCCATGCTCCTGCTGGCGATCACACTGTGGGCGGCCATGAACCGCGACGCGCGGATCGGCCCGGCCATCCGCCGCATGGGCGACACGCCGGCCTCACGCGTCGCACTCGCGACGCTCGCCATCGTCACCGTGCAGATTGCCTGGGGCGGCTTCGTGGCAGGCCTGAAGGCCGGACACGTGTCGTACTCGTGGCCCCTGATGGGCGGGGCGCTCGTTCCTGCCGGTCTGTTTGCCGGGGCCGATTCCTGGTGGGCCTCCATCTCCTCGCTCCCGGCTGCCGTGCACTGGCTGCACCGCTGGTTCGCCTTCGTCGTGTTCGCCGCCGTCGCGGGCCTGGTCCTCATCGCCCGGGGCCGCACGGTCTCACGCGCGGCACACCAGGCGATTCACGCGGCCGCCATGCTCGTCGGCGTACAGATTGCCCTCGGCGTCAGCGTGCTCCTGTGGCACGTGCCGGTGTCACTGGCCCTGTTACATCAGGCCGTGGGGCTCGGCATCTTCACCGCAATGCTCGTCGCCAACCACCGCCTGCTGCGAGCCTGACGCGCCGCGAGGACCACGACCATGTTCGGTGCGTTCCTGCTCCTTCACATCCTGGGCGCCACAGTCTGGACCGGCGGCCACCTCGTGCTGGCCATCACGATTCTTCCGCGCGTGCTGCGCGAGCGCGACCCGGCCGATCTGCTGCGCTTCGAATCCGCCTACGAACGCATCGGCATTCCGGCCCTGATCGTCCAGGTCCTGACGGGTCTCTGGCTCGCCTACCGCCAGGTTCCCGACGTCGGCGCCTGGTTCGCCTTCGAGCATCCCGTCGCCCGCCTCGTGAGCGTGAAACTCCTGCTGCTGGCCATCACCGTCGGCTTTGCCATCGACGCGCGCCTGCGCGTCATTCCCCATCTGTCGGACAGGAACCTGCGCGATCTGGCGTGGCACGTGGTGCCCGTCACCATCGTGTCCGTGCTGTTCGTGGTGATCGGCGTCTCGTTCCGGACGGGCTGGTTCTATTGAGGAGTGGCGCAACAGCGTCGTCCGCGTCGCGGCCAGTCACGATGGGAGTCGTGCGTCGGATCCTGAAACCGTGGAGGTGTGGTTTCAAGCGATCGCACCTGTGAACCATGGAGGCACGGAGAGCAGGGAGATTTCATTTCAATCACCACTCCCTGTCCTCCCGATCTCCATGGTGTCCAAGCGATCACCCTGCCCGCGCAGCCGCCAGGCGCAGTCGAGCGGCTCGTGTCGATCCTGTCGTCGTCGAATCCAGTGAACCATGGAGGCACGGAGCGCAGGGAGATTTCATTTTCAATCACCACTCCCTGTCCTCCCTCCCTCCATGGTGTCCAAGCGATCACCCTGCCCGTGCAGCCGCCACGCGCAATCGAGCGGCTCGTGTCGATTCTGCCGTCGTCGAATCCTGAACACCGTGAAGGCGTGGAGAGCAGGCAGAGCGCGTCCCAATCACCACTCCCTGTCCTCCCGACCTCCATGGTGTTCAAGCGACCGCACCTGCCCGCGCAGCAGCCAGGCGCAGTCGAGCGGCTCGTGTCACACGACTGCCGCTACAGTGCCCTGACAGCGGCCACGATCGTGTCGGCTCCGCCCGGGAGCGCGTAGGTAATGCGCCCGTCGCGGTTGATGACGTAGACCAGTGATGGGTGCGACAGGTCTCCCGTCCGTTCGTTGCGAATACGGGGGATCCTCCACGCATTCAGGACACGCTCGACCGCCATCGGCTCGCCCGAAAGCACGCGCGCGTCACCGGTCAGCCCCCATGCCTGCGCCATCGCCCCGAGCCGGCTCGGCGTATCACGCCAGGGGTCGAGCGTCACCACGAGGACAGCAGGCGCTTCCGTCGTCAGTCTGGCGGCCGCCGCATTCACATCGGCCACGACCAGCGGACAGACAGTCTCGCAGTGCGCGAAGGCGAACGTCACGAGCACGGGACGACCGCGGAACGCCTCGAGCGTGACCGTCTCCCCCTTCTGGTCGATCAACGACATGGCCGGCGGCGCGTCGTCGATGCGGGTCAGCGCGGCCGCGCCGTCCCGTGAGGCCCCGGCCGAAAACGTTTCGACGCCAGCTCCCGAGACGCGCACGACGACACCGCCGAGCCCCGCGATGAGCGCAGCAGCGACCGCGCCCGCGGCCACCTGGCCGGGGACGCGACTCATGAGGCGGGACAATCCGGCGCGAAGATCGGCCGGCCACACGGCCGCCAGCAGCGCAACCATGCCGATTGGCTGGCCGATCAGCAGGATCCACCCACCTGCGTGCGGCAGACCGTCGCGCGTCGCACCGAAACAGACCTCGCGCGTGCGCACGTACCACTCCGGCGCCGCGGCCTCCACGGGCCACAGCGCCAGGGCCCACCACGACGCTGTCACGAGTCCAATCAGGAACAACGCCGCGACGGCTGCCGAACCTCGCCTGGTCGTCGAGGGTGCTGAAGTCATCCAATCCTCCAGAGGAACGAGAGCACCTTCCAGTTCGCGTAGAAGTAGACGACGAACGCGGCCAGGAAGACGAACACCAGGATGATGGTGCCCGGCGCCGGGCCCATGATGCCGCGCGACTTATCGTGCAGCTCGGCGTTGCGCGCATCGACGTCGGGCGCGTGCACGGGCGGGTGCGTCAGCCCCTGCGGCACGCCGACCATGGCCACGCCGCGCGTGATCGTCTCGAGCTTCTCACCGAAGAAGACCGACTTGACCGCAATCGCCACGAAGATCAGCGCGCCGGTCGCCGCCGTCACGCCGCCGAGCGCCACGACGGCCAGGATCACGTCCACGATCGGGTTGAACTGTACGTCGTACGGCGCCCCGCTGAAGCTGATGTCCCAGTGCCGACGCGGCACGCCGAAGCTGCCGGCGAACGTCATCGACAGCGTGAACACCAGCATGCCGCCGGCGAACAGGTACGGCTGGATCTTCGCCAGCTTCCAGAACGCGACCTTCCGCTGGAACACCAGGGGAATCAGGTAGTAGGTCGCGCCCATGAACGCCATCGCCGTGCCGCTGGCCACCGTGGAGTGGAAGTGCCCCGGCGACCGCAGCGTGTTGTGCACGATGATGTTGATCTGCTCGGTGCCGATCGTCACGCCGGTGATGCCGCCGACGAAACCGAAGACCACCACGGAAAAGACGAGCGAGCTGAAGCCCGGATCGCCCCACGGCGCGCGGCGCAGCCAGTCGAACATGCCCTGCGTGTATCCTCGCAGCCGCATGCCGAGTTCCATCCCGGCCGGCACCGTGAAGCCGTGGATCATCGACGCCAGCACGGCCATGTACATGAAGTAGCTGGTATTGACGATCTTCCACGCTGGTCCCATGCCCGGGTCCACCAGCAGGTGGTGCGCCGAGGCCATCGAGATGAACAGGATGTAGAGGACGAACGCCGACCGGCTGATCTTCTCGTTCAGCACGACCGACCCGACCGTCAGCGCACCGAGCATGTACCAGATGGCCACCATCGCCGCGACGTTGATCTGCTGCGACGAGTGTCCCAGCGCCCACCAGATCATCCGGTAGACCTGCGGATCCACCTCCATCAGCCCGAGCGACCACAGGTAGGTCGGGATGTAGATGGCCGCGCCGTGGACCAGCGTGATGACCGCGATGATCGCGGCCGTCATCGCGCCGTAGACCACCAGCGGCACCGATCCCTCGTACCGCCGCTCGCGCTTCGCCACCACGAGGTTCGCAAAGAAGATCCCGACCGTGATCAGCGCGCCGACGGCAAACAGGATGACACCGAGGTAGAAGTTCGGATCGGCCCGCAGCGGGACGTACGACGTGTAGAGCACGTCGGCCCGGCCGGACCACATCATCCACTCGACCATCAGGGCGCCGACCAGCATGAGGCCGTACGCCGCCCATGTCGTCCGGACCGCGGTCTGCCGCGCATTGAGCAGCGCCGTGCTCGCGAACACCAGCACGGCCATCTCGAAGAAGATGATGAAGAAGATCAGCATGCTCATGCCGTGGACGCCGAGCACGCGATAGAACCAGTCCGCCGGCAGCAGGTGCACGGCCTGCCAGCGCGTCAGCACGATCATGATGGCCGCGATCGCGCCGACGAGCAGGGCGACGACCGAACTCACGGCGTGGATCTTGACCAGCCGTTCTCCGGCCAGATCGATACGGCGGCCCGTTGCCGGGCAGGTCCTGAACACAGGATCCGCAGTCGTCATTGCGCACCTCCGGCCGGTGTCGTCACCGGTCCGTCCTCGACGATGACGCGGCCGACCATGACGTGGTGGCCGATCCCGCAGAACTCGTTGCAGATGATCCGGAAGTCACCCGACGCATTCGGCGTGACCCGGAGCCCGTAGTCGTAGCCCGGCACGACCTGGAAGTTGATGTTGATGGGATACAGCGAGAACCCGTGGTTCACGTCGAGCGACGACAGGTGCAGCGTGTATTCGACGTTCTTCTGCAGCTTCAGGATCGGCATCCACTGGAACGAGAACGCCGCCAGATAGATGTCCGATCCGGGCGGCGGCGCCACGATCGGCATGCCGCGGTCATCGTCCACCTGATACTGCGTGATGAACTCCTGGACGCGCTCCATGAAGGCCGTCGGTTCGACCCGGCTGCGGATCCCCGACGGGTTCTGGCCGCCCTTCCAGTGCCAGATCGGCATCATCGCGAAGAGAATCAGGCACCAGACGAAGGCAATCGACACCCAGACCTTTTCCGCCTTGTGTGCCGGCTTCCACCACGCCGCCGGCGGGCACTCGAGTCCCGTATGTGTTTCGGTCGCCATGAAGTCGCCTCAGGGGAGCGGGGCCGGCGGCAGCGTCTGGATCTCCCAGAGCCCCCAGCCGGTATAGAGCAGCAGCATGATCACCAGGCCGGCGCCCAGCAGCAGGAACATGTTGTCGAACAGGCGCTGACCGAGCGGAATCGGATCGTCGGGCGAGGAAGCGTCATCGGGGTTGGCCATGCGGCCGACGTTACGCCCCTCGCGCGCGATTCCGTATGACGTGCGTCATATGGCCGCCTCGGCCCCCTGCCTAGACTGGCCCTTGTGCCGCCCGCGGTTGCCCCCCTCCACGTCGATCGTGCGTTCCGGTTCGCCCCAGCCGCGATCCTGGTCTGCGCGCTCGTCGTTACCCATGTCGGCACCGCGGCGGCACAACCAGTCACGCCCGCGGATCCGCGCGGCAGCCGGCCGCCGACGCTGTCGGTCGGCGTGGAATTCCGCGAGCGGATGGAGGCCACGGCCAACGCCGGGACGTCTCCCGGTCGCGACGACGTGTTCTGGCTCTCGCGGCTGCGGGTGAGCGTGACGGGACGCCCGACGTCGTGGGCAACGATGACGGCCCAGTTGCAGGACGCCCGCGTGGCGCACAAGGACATCGGTCCCACCGGGACGCCGTTCTCCGCCCCGCTCGACGTCCGGATCGCGCAGGTGGCACTCGGACGCTCGACCTCGCAGGTCAGCGGCACGTTCGGCCGCCAGGAACTCGCGTTCGGCGAGCAGCGGCTCGTCGGCCCGGTCGGCTGGGCAAACGCCGCGCGCACGTTCGACGCCGCCCGCGTCACGCTCCGTCAGTCGGGCCTCCGGGTGGACGGCTTCCTCGCGTCTGTCGTGCGCGTGCGCCGCACCGACTGGGACCGCGGCGGGTTCGGCAATCAGTTCCACGGCGTCTACGCCTCGACGACGCGCGTGATTCCGGCGGCGACGGTCGAACCATATTTCCTGTGGCGCGCCGATCGCGACCAGCGGACGGACGCGGGCACGTTCACGCCGCGGCATCTCGGGACCACGGGCGTGCGTGTCGCGGGCACCCTCCACGGCACGTTCGAGTACGGCATCGAGTCCGTCGTCCAGCGGGGCTCGCGCGGCCACGAAGTCGAGCGCGCGTACGCCCAGCATCTGCGGCTGCGGCTGCCGGCCCTGACCAGGGGCGTGCGGATCGTGACCGAATACAACTACGCCTCGGGCGATCGGACGCCGGGCGACGGGCGTCACGGTACGTTCGATCCGCTGTATCCGACCCCGCACGACAAATACGGGCTGGCCGACCAGGTGGGCTGGCGCAACGTGCACCACGCGCGCGCCGCCGTCGAAATCACGCGGTATGCGCAGCTTCCGATCGCGGCGGCCTATCACTCGTGGTGGCTGGCCAGCCGGACCGACGCGCTCTACACGGCCGGCGGGGCCGTGGCCGCGCAAATCCCCGACGGGGCACCGGGACGGCACGTCGGCCAGGAACTCGACCTGCAGGCGTCGCACCCGTTCACGTCGCACGTGCAGGTGGCTGGCGGATACGCCTGCCTGTTCCCGGGCACGTTCCTCCGGGCCGCCACGCCGGGCGCGCGCATGCACGCCGCCTTTCTCATGCTCACGATCGCCGCGACGACCGGGCGCTGACGCGGTCGCCGCGATCTTCACGTCATGTTCCGTCGACTCGAACAGACTTCGCTCGCCCTGCTCACCCGCGCCGACGCCCTCTGCACCCGTCTGTATGGCTGGCGCTTCAACCCGCTCTACCAGAGCGGCACCATCGTCGTCGCGCTGTATCTGACGCTCGTGGCCACGGGCACCTGGCTGCTGCTGTTCTACCGCGTCGGTGCGCCGTGGGAGTCGGTCGATCGCATCACGGCCGATCCCTGGCTCGGCAACTGGGTGCGCGGCCTCCATCGCTACGCCACGGACGCCGCCGTCGTCTTCACGGCCATCCATGCGATGCGGATGTTCGCGCAGGGCCGCAGCTGGGGCGCGCGAAGCCTGGCGTGGATCAGCGGCGTCCTGCTCGTCGTGCTGATGCTGCTCGCAGCGTGGAGCGGTTACGTCATGGTGTGGGACGTGCTGGGCGAACGCCTGGCCCGCGAAGGCGCCCGCATGGCCGACGCCCTGCCGATCCTGTCGGAGCCGGTCAGCCGCGCATTCAACGGCGAACGGCCGGTGCCGAGCGTCTTCTTCTTCATCACGCTCTTCGCGCACATCGGCATCCCGCTTGGAATGGGCGCGATGTTCTGGATTCACGTCAAACGGCTGCAGCGGCCGGCCATGCTACCCCCGCGCCCGCTGCTGTGGGGCGTGGTCGGTCTGCTCACGGCCGTGGCGCTCGTGCGTCCGGTCATCATGGCGCCGAAGGCGAATCCCTTCGCCCAGACCGCACACATCCCGTTCGATCTGTTCGTCGCGTTCTGGGTCCCGCTCACCGACGCGTGGTCGGGCGGTGCCGTCCTGCTGATGCTGATCGGGACGTTCGCGGCCCTGCTGATCTGGCCGGTGCTGACAACGCGCCGTGGCGCGGAGGCGGCCGCCCTGCCGCCCTCGTTCGTTGACGAGGACCTCTGCACCGGCTGCACGCAGTGCACGATCGACTGCCCGTACGGGGCCATCGAGATGGTGCCGCGGAAGGACGATCGCCCGACGCTCGTGGCGCTCGTCGATCCGTCGCTCTGCGTCAGTTGCGGGATCTGCGCGGGCTCCTGCCCCCCGATGGGCGTCGGACCGGCAGGCCGGACCGGGCGCGATCAACTGGTCGGCGTCCAGGCATTCCTGAAGCAGACCCCACGCCCGGCCACCGGCGTCGTCGTCATCGGCTGCGATCACGGCGCCGGACGATTCGCGCACGCCATCGAAGCCTCGGGTGCGGCGTTCCAGGGCGTTTCCTGCGCCGGCAACCTGCACACGTCCGCCATCGAGCGGCTGTTGCGAGGCGGCGCCGACGGCGTCCTCATCATGGCGTGCCATCCCCGCGACTGCTGGAATCGCGAGGGGCCACGCTGGCTGTCCGAACGCATCTATCACGATCGCGAAGCTGAGCTGCAACCCCGGGTCCCGCGCACCCGCGTGCGCGTGACGCACGTGTCCGCCACGGAACAGCCGGACGCGCTCGCGACGCTGGAGAGATTCGCGGCCGACGTGTCGCACCTGCCAGACGACCGCACCGTCTACGCCCGCGGCAACTGGTCACAGGACGACACCGGTCTGGCCGAAGAGGCCGTCGAGTGCGTGCCGCCAGAGCCCGAGGAGGTGCGAAAGTGACGCTCCCGCTCAATCGATTCCCTGGCCTTGTGGTGGCCGCGGTCGGTGCCTGTGGCCTGGCGTGGCTGTCGCAGATACCGATCGCATCAGATCGGGCGTCCGATGCGGTGCTGCGCCTGACATGGCGCGCGCGGCCGGAGCGGATCGAACACTGCGTGACGCAGAGTCCCGAGGCCCTCGCCGCCCTGCCCCCGCACATGCGCCAGACGACGATCTGCGAAGGCATCAACGCGTCGTATCGCCTGGTGGTCCAGCACAACGGCGTCGTGGTGGCCGATCAGGTCGTCGCCCCCGGCGGCCTGCGTCGCGACCGTCCGCTGTACGTGTTCCGCGAGATTACGCTGCCGCCCGCCGACGACGCCGCGATCGTCGTCACGTTCACGCGCGTCGAGGCCGGGTCCGGCGATGCGGAGCCTGGACAGAGTGACAGGGACACGATGCGCGAATCCGTGCCGGCGTCACTCACGTGGGAACGGCACCTCCGGTTTGCCCCCGGCCAGGTCCGGATCGTCAGCTACGACCCCGAGCGGCGCGCGCTGTTCGAGGTCGTTCCCGGATGATGCGGCTGATCCGGAGCCGGGGTCAGGCGGCGGTCCGTTCAGAAAGCTCCTGATCCCCAGCGTCAGCCGCGGTACGTTGAAGTTGATCAACAGCCCTCGGTGCAGTTCGAGCAGGCGGAGGTAGGAGATGACCTGCGCATGGTGCAGCGGCAGCATGCGTTCGACGGCCTTGAGCTCGACGAGCAACTCGTCGTTGATCAGGAAATCTGCGCGAAACCCGACCTGAAGATGGACATCCTTGTACGCGACGCCGATCGATACCTGCCGGCGGAACGGGATCCTGCGTTGGTGCAGCTCCCACGCGAGACACTCTTCATATACGGATTCGAGCAGGCCCGGACCAAGGCCTCGATGAACATCGATGGCGGCACGGATGACGTCGCCGGTGAGCGGATGCGGGACGAATGGCGTCATGCTGACCGGCCGATGCAAGCGGCGATCCGGACCGGGCCACACCGTGGAGAACATCGATCGGCAGGATTTCCTGCACGTTGGCTTCAAGATCTGACTCCGCCCGCCTGGAGCGCCTTTCCGCGCGGTGCCGAACTACCCGCCGCCGACGCCGTTCACGCGGTGACGGGGAACCATGGAGCCTCGGTCGTGGGTGCGCACGATCACCGTGGAGGAAATTGAGGACATGGAGGACGGCAAAGGTTCCGCTCGGCTTCAGGGTCCGCAACGACCCAAAGGCCCCATGTACCCCCTGCTCTCCATGGTTCAGAGCCCGCGCCCCGGCGTGCCGCGTTCGGAATCAACCATGGAGGACATGAAGAACATGGAGGCCGGTAAAGGCTCCGCGCGGATTCGGGACTCGCAACACCCCAAAGGCCCCATGTGCCCCCTGCTCTCCATGGTTCAGAGCCCGCGCCCCGGCGTGCCGCGTTCGGAATCAACCATGGAGGACATGAAGAACATGGAGGCCGGTAAAGGCTCCGCGCGGATTCGGGACTCGCAACACCCCAAAGGCCCCATGTACCCCCTGCTCTCCATGGTTCAGAGCCCGCGCCCCCGGCGTGTCGCGTTCGGAATCAACCATGGAGAACACGAAGGACATGGAGACCGGTAAGAGGCTCAGCACGGCTTCAGGGCCCGCAACGACCCAAAGGCCCCATGTACCCCCTGCTCTCCATGGTTCAAAGCCCGCGCCCCCGGCGTGTCGCGTTCGGAATCAACCATGGAGGACATGAAGAACATGGAGGCCGGTAAGAGGCTCAGCACGGATTCAGGACTCGCAACACCCCAAAGGCCCCATGTGCCCCCTGTTCTCCACGGTTCAAAGCCCGCGCCCGCGCCACGGTCAGTCGCGGGCGCGGCGCACGGCGGCCACGAGAGCTCCACCGTCCGGCCCCACGCCTACCTGCCGATGACGGACGACGCCCTCCCCATCGATGACGAAGATCATCGCGGAGTGCGCGATCTCCCCGTTTTCCTCCAACTGGTATCGCACCCCCAGCACGGCCGCCAGCGTCCGCACGTCGTCCTCTGACGCCGCCAGCAGCCGCCAGCGCGCGGTGTCGAGCTGCTGCGTCCGCGCAAACGCCCGCATCGCCTCCGGCGTATCGCGGCCGGGGTCGAGCGAGAACAGCGTGTAGCGCACGTGACCGTCCACGCCCGCAAGTTGCCGCTCGATCGCCTTCATCTGCTCGGTCACCATGATGCAGACCGAGTCACACGAGGTGTAGACCATTGCCGCCAGCATGACCGTCCCGCGCAGGTCGGCCAACCGCAATTGCCGGCCCTCCTGATCGACCAGCGCCAGGTCGAGATCGAAGATCGAGCCCTGGTCGATCGCTCCCGCTGCCGCGGGCAGTTCATGTGCGCCGGTGGCTCGCGCGTCAGCCGGCAGGGGCGACTCCGCCTGGCGGCCGCACGCGCCCCCAGACGCGATCGCCACAGTCAGCAGGCCGCCGACGAACCAGCGCGCCGATCCCGGGAACATGTTGCCGGTCATCGCGTCCCTCCCCCGTTCTTCACGCCGCGGAACCCCAGGCTCCCGATGCTGTATCGCGCCTCGAGGCTGCTGCGGAACGCGTAGCGCATGAACGCCGGGTAGTTCTCGAAGTCTGAAGCCCCCATGGCGCCGCTGCCGCAATACAGCGTCCGATCCAAGGCCGAGTCGCCGCGCGACTCGCCCGTGACCAGCGCCGAGTTGAAGTCGAGGGTCCACTCCCACACCAGGCCGTGCACGTCGCGCACGCCGTAGACCGTGCCGGCCCCCGACCCGACAGCCGGCAGGGGGACGGGCGCCGATCGCGCGTACCAGGCACGCAGACGCCCCAGGAACGTCGCGTCGCGCGAGGCATCGCGATCCGTCTCGCTCGCGGCCGCCACGTATTCCCATTGATCGACGGTCGGCAGATCTTTGCCCCGGGCCCGCAGGTAGGCGCGTGCGGCAAACCAGGAGACGTTGACGACGGGGCTCCCGGGCGGAGCGAGCGGCCCCAGTTCGAGATCGCCCTTCCAGTGTGCCAGGTAGTTGTCGTCGACGAACAGCCGCTTCGCCTGCGAGCGGCGCCACTCGGGATGCTGGTGGACGAATGCCAGGAACTGCGCGTTCGTGACCGGGTATTCGTCCATGTCGAACGCCGCCACCCGACGCCGCGCGCTCTCGCGTGCGGCGTCGGCGGCCGCGTCATCGGCAGCCGTCGGCTGCCGATAGAGCGGCGCGTAGCTGCCGGCCGGGACGCGAATCATCCCGGGCTCGCCCTCGCGGGCCAAGCCGGGGCGCGGGCCCGGGAGCAGGAACAGCAGGCCGGCCATCGCGGCGGCGATGGCCGGCAGGCGAACGGGATAGTGCATGCGGGCCCCCTGAACCTCACGCCGCGTCCGCTGCCGGGAGACGACGCGCGCGTCGTCTCCCGGCAGCGGCGGCAGATACCACGCGGCGGCGATCCCCGCCGCCGCGATGGGTCAGTGCGCCGCGATGGCGGCCGTCGGCGGCGGTCCGCCGCGGCGGATCGCCGCGACCTCTTCCGGCGTCACGTCATGTCCGGCGTTCTGCCACTGACTGTAGACGTATGTCAGCGCATTCGCGACGTCATCGTCCGACATGCCCAGCGCAGGCATGACGCTGTTGAACTGCTGCCCGTTCACTGTCACGGGCCCGGTCAGGCCGAACAGGACGGCCGCGATGGCGCGTGGTTTGTCCGCGTTCAGGAAGTCCGAACTGGCCAGCGGCGGGAACGCAGCCGCCACACCCTGCCCTTCACCCTGGTGACAGGCCGAGCAGGTCGACGCATACACGCGCTGCCCACGTGCGATCCGCTCGGCCCGGTTCGCCGCCGGAGCCTGCACGGGGGCCGCATCCGTCATCGACTGGATCGCACTCCCTTCGGGCAGGTAGACCTCGTCGGCCTGCTTGCCGGAGTAGACCACGGCGTTCTCCGGTCCGTCGACGTTGATCGTGCCGAGCGCCCCCTTGTTGAACGCCCGGAAAATCGAGTGGTCCACCAGGATCAGCGAGCCGGGCACCTCGACCTTGAATTCCACGACGGTGGCCCCGCCGGCGGGCACCAGGGTCGTCTGCACGTTGCGATTGACGACGCCCGTGCCGCCCTCGTGCAGGACGCGGTCGAAGATCTCCCCGATTACGTGGAACGAGGACACCAGGCTCGGCCCGCCATTGCCCATGAAGATCCGGACCGTCTCGCCAACCGACGCTTTCAGTCCGTTGTCGCCGCCGATCGCGCCGACCGATCCGTTGAACACCACATAGTCGGGCTTCTCCTCGATGGCCTTCTCCATGCTGAACGGCTGCAGCCCCGGCTCGCCGTATCGGCCGGCCGTGTAGAACTCGCCCTGCATCACGTAGTACTCGCGATCGACGGGCGGCAGGCCGCCGGCCGGCTCCACCAGGATCAGGCCGTACATCCCGTTGGCGATGTGCATGCCGACAGGCGCGGTCGCGCAGTGGTAGACGTACAGCCCGGGGTTCAGCGCCTTGAACGAGAACCTCGACGAGTGGCCGGGCGCCGTCAGCGACGCCGCCGCACCGCCGCCCGGACCGTTCACGGCGTGCAGGTCGATGTTGTGCGGCATGCGGCTCGACGGGTGGTTGTTGAGGTTGAACACCACCTCGTCGCCCTCACGCACACGGATGAACTTGCCGGGAACCGATCCCCCGAACGTCCAGAACGTATAGTCGACCCCGTCGGCGAGCCGCTTCACCACCTCGAGGACCTCGAGGTTCACCACGACCTTCGTCGGGTATTTCCGCGTGATGGCCGGCGGGACGTTCGGCGCGTCGGTCAGGACGGCCACCTCCTCGCCACGCACGGTCTGGCTCACGCCCGACGAATCCGCACGCCCACACCCCGCGGCGACCACGGCTGCCAGCATCGCGGCGATCCCGCCCGTTATCCATGAATTCCTCGTCGCCGTCATGACTTCCTCCTCACAGGCCGTGTCACTGCGCGGCCCGTTCCTCGAGCATCCGCCGGTTCGCCAGCAGGAACCCCTCGCGCTCGGTGACCAGGATCTCGTCCTTGCCCCACCGGCTCATGATGCGGATGCAGGTTTCAATGGTCGTGCCCGTCATGTCGGCCAGTTCCTGGCGCGACAGCGGGAACGGGACGAACGTGCCGTCCGGCCTCGCCTGTCCGAACTGATCGCCCAGTTTGAGGAACAGGCGCGCGAACCGCGCGTCGACCGCCGATCCGGTCAGTTCCGTCAGGCGATCGGTCAGCTCGATCAGCCGCAGCGTCAGGCCCGACAGGACGCCGCGCATCAGCAGGGGCGATTGCTCGAGCAGGCTGAAGAACTCCTGGCGGGGCAGCAGCAGGCAGGTGGTCGGCTCGATGGCCTGGGCCGACGCCGGGTAGGGGCGTCCCTCGTAGACGGCCACGGCGCCGAGCAGATCACCGACGCCGAAGATCTGGAGAATCAGATCCTTGCCGTTGGCCAGGCGCTTGTAGATCTTCACGCGGCCTTCGACAACGGTCACGAACGCGTGCGACTCGTCGCCCTCCTGGAAGATCTCGTCGCCTCGGTCGTAGGTGTGCAGGCGCCCGGCCTCCGCCACACGCGCGCGGTCATCCGGCCGCACGCGACGGAACAGGGGCAGCCTGGCCAGCAGGTCCGGGTTGGGCTTTGACATGCGGCAGGCATCATACGGGAGATCGAGGCCGAGAACCTCCCCCTCCCCGCCGTGGCCGCGGGTGGGACCATCCCATGTCCCTGTCTGCCCCTCTCCCGCGCCCGTCCGCATCGCCGCCGCCCCCGTGTCGCTCTCAGTTATAGAACGGGCCCTTGACGCGACATATGAGCCGCGTCATATGCGCGCCGCGACGAGCGCGATAGCCTGCATCGAGGCTCACCCCCACGACGCGTTGCGCCAGCGCAAGGCCCCTCCGGGACCGCGAGGCGTACCGTCGAATGACCTCGTGTGCCACTCTGTGGCCACATCGAGTCGGCGCCGTGCCAGCCGGCCCGCCCACGAGCCCGGCAGAGGGCGACGGAGGCCCTCCTAGCAGGGACCGGACGCGGCGGGGGCGGTGTGCAGAAAGGTGAGGACGGCGTCGAGCAGCGGCTCGATCGCCGCGTAGTGCTCCGGCGGGGTCGCGAGCAGCGCCCCGGCCGACTGGACGTGCGGCGCGGACACAAGGTCTGCGGCCGCGTGTTCGACGAGCCCTTCGAGGAGCGACGGCGTGGTCTCGACGTGGAACTGCAGCCCGATGACCGCCCGCCCGAGTTGGAACGCCTGATGACGACAGACAGCACTCGTTGCGAGATGGATGGCGCCCGGCGGCAGATCGAACGTCTCGCCATGCCAGTGGAACACGTGCGCCCGCGGTGGGAACGCGAGCGCCTCGACGTCGCCCGGCAGCGGTACGGCCTCGATCGGGAACCACCCGATTTCCGGTTCGCTGTGTCGATACACCCGGACGCCAGCCGCCGCCGCGATGATCTGCGCGCCCAGGCACACACCGAGCAGGCGCGTCCCGCGTGCGAGGCACTGGCCGACGAACGCCCGCTCGGCCGCGAGCCACGGGTGGACGGCCGTGTCGTGCACGCTCATCGGGCCGCCCATGATCACGACGAAATCGACGGCCCCCGGATCCGGCAGCGCATCGCCGAGATCCAAGCGCACCGTCTGCACGTGGTACCCGGCATCATCGAGCCACGGCCGGATACGGCCGGGCCCCTCGAAGCGGACGTGCTGGACGATGACGGCGTCGGGCATGGGGGCTCTCCGGGTGGCCGGCATCATATCGCGCGGCGGAGGGTACGATGAAGCCCACCGACTGGGATCCTCACGGCCCCGACGTCCGGGCCGATCAGCGGACGGCCTATGACGACATGCGCGCACGGTGCCCCGTCGCGTACGATGCGTCCGGTGGCTGGACCCTCTTCCGGCACGAGGACGTCGTGCGCGTCCTGCACGATCACGAAACGTTCAGCAACGTCGTGTCGCGCCACCCCTCGGTCCCCAACGGCATGGACCCGCCCGTGCACGGGCCCTTTCGTCGCCTGGTCGACACCTACTTCACCGACGCGCTGGTGGCCGCCTTCGAACCGACGTGCCGCGACCTGGCGGCCCGGCTGGTCGACGCCGCGGTCCAGCAGCGCGACGTCGACGTCATGACCGCGATCGCCCTGCCCTTCGCGGCCAGCGCGCAGTGCGCCTATCTCGGCTGGCCGCCGGACCTGGCCGCGCCGCTCGTCGAGTGGACGCGGCGCAATCACGCGGCCACGCTGGCAGGCGACCGCGACGCCCACGCCACCATTGCCCGCGAACTCGAGGCGTTCGTCGCCGGCGTCATCGACAGGCGGCGCGCCGAGCGGCGACGGCCGCCCGTCGACCTGACCGATCGGCTGATCCGCGAAACGGTCGACGGCCGGCGCCTCACGTTGGTCGAGATGACCAGCCTGCTGCGCAACTGGACGATGGGCGAGGTCGGCACGATCGCGGCCTCGGTGGGCATCGTTGCCGTCGCGATCGCGACCGATCAGGGTCTGCAGCACCAGTTGCGCTGGCACCTGCAGCTGCTGCCGGCATCCATCGACGAGCTGCTCCGCCTGCACGGTCCCCTCCTCGGCAACAGGCGCGTCACCACGCGCCCCGTCGTCATCGGCGATCGGGAGATCGACGCAGGCAGCCGGGTGACGATCAACTGGGTGGCGGCCAACCGCGATCCCGAGACGTTCACGCAGGCCGGAGCGTTCCGCCTCGATCGCGACCCGGCCGACAACCTGCTGTACGGCGCCGGCATCCACGTCTGCCCGGGCGCGGCGCTCGCCCGCCTCGAACTGCGCGTCCTCGTGGAGGAGTTGCTTGCCGCGACGTGCCTCATCGAAACGATCGACGACCGCCCGTTCCGACTGGCGCTCCCGCCCGCCAGCGGCTACGCGGAGGTGCCGCTCCACCTCGTCCACGCGTGACGCGCGCGCCCCGGTGCGGCACGACGGACGGCGCGGCGGTGCGGCGGTGCGCGCCCATCGGAAGAGGTCTGCCGTGGTCTAATGTCTGATCCGTGAAGATCCTCTCGGCAGACCTCGTCACCAGTGCCTCGGTCGAGGGTCCGCGCGGCGGGCTGCTGCGCGACGACCTCCCGCAGTTCGCGTTTGCCGGCCGGTCCAACGTCGGCAAATCGAGCCTGCTCAATGCGCTGATGCGACAGAAGCTGGCCCGGACCAGCGCCGCGGCCGGCAAGACGCGCCAGGCGAACATCTATCGGGTCTCGGTGGAAGATGCGCCGGGACGGCCCGGCCGCTGGAGCACCTATCTCGTCGATCTGCCCGGCTACGGCTACGCGCGCGGCGGCGACGACTCCGTGCAGGAATTGCGGCGGGTCGTCGAGGCGTATTTCGCGGCCGCCGACGGCCGCGGCGTCATCTTCCTGCTGGTCGACGCCCGCCATCCGCGGCTGCCGCAGGACGTGCAGGCGCACCACTGGATCGCCGAGGCGGCCAGGCCGCCCATCGTGATTGCCACGAAGGTCGACAAGCTCTCGCGCGGCGAACGTGTCCGTCACCTGCGCGAGATGGAACGCATCTACCACCGCCCGCCGCTGGCCGTCTCGACGCTGGCCGGGGAAGGCATCGACAACCTGTGGCGCGTCATCGCGGCGATGGCGCAGGATCCGGGGGCGCCATGAATCCCACCACCGAGCACCAGTGGCTCACTCGCCTCGTGGGCGACTGGACCTTCTCCCTGCCCGCACCGAAGATCGACGATGCGCGCGTGACGACGATTGAGGGGACCGAGACGTATCGTGCCCTCGGTCCGCTGTGGGTGATCGGCGACGCGGTGGCGCCGCTGGCCGATGGCGGCCTGTCGGAGTCGCGAATGGCGCTTGGCTGGGATCCACAGCGGCGCCGGTTCGTCGGCACGCGGATCCTGTCGACCACGCCGTCGCTCTGGGTCTACGACGGCGAAGGCGATCCGGACGGCCGTCGCCTCCGCCTCTACACCGAGGGGCCGGCCACCGAGGGGGCGACGCACAGCGAGCCGCTGCTGGACGTCATCGCGTTCGTCGATGCCAACTCGCGCACGCTGACCCGCCACACGAAGGCGGCCGACGGTTCGTGGACGGCGGTCCTGACCGTGGAGTATCGCCGGCGATGAAGCACTATCTACTCTTCTACGACTACACGGCCGACTACCTCGAGCGACGTACCGCCCTGCGTCCGGCGCATCTCGTGCACGCGCGCGCCGCCGTGGCGCGCGGGGAACTGGACGTGGCGGGGGCCTGCACCGATCCGGGTGCGCCCATCGGCGTGCTGGTCTTCAAGGCGTCCGACCGATCGGTGGTCGAGGACTTCGCACGCGCCGATCCCTACGTGCGCGAAGGACTCGCCGTGCGCTGGCACGTCAGGGAGTGGACCACGGTGATGGGGCCACATGCCCTGACGCCGATCCCGGAGTGATCGCGCGGATTACCGGCGCCTGAGCCTGCTCAGGCCGTTCGTGCGGCGAATCGTGTTCACCAGGTTGCCGCGGCGGCCGTGGCGCAGCGCGAACAGCGGGGCGTAGGGGTGATAGCCCAGCCGCTCGGCGACCGAGGCGAGCGGGCGTCCCACGAGCGACAGCAACGCGCGACCGAGGCGGTACGCCCGGGCCTCACGTTCGCCCTCGACGGCCGCGCTGGCCAGCGCCTGTTCGCGCAGTCCGCGCGGATCCTCGCGCATGCGTTGCACGAAGTACGCGTGCTCCTCACCCGGCGGGGTCACGTAACTGCCCTTCCTTGCGCCGCCGGGAATGGCGAGCACCGATGGATGCGGCAGGCGCGTGAGGCGTGCGCCGCTCTTCCAGGCGCGGAAGATCCAGTCCTGCGACGGCGTCACGAACGCCTCGTGCGCGTGGCGCCACGGGCCCACGCGATCCGCCAGGTCGCGCCGCATCAGCCACGCGGAGGCGAACACGAACACGCGCGGATCGTAGACGTCCGTCAGCGTCACCCCGTACAGCCGCATGCGCCAGCGTCCGCGGGCCAGATCCTCGGGCGGCACGGGGATGGCCGTCAGGATCGAACTCCAGACCAGGTCCGACGTCGTCGCCTCGAGATGACCGATGGCTGCCTGCAGGTGATCGGGAAAATACAGATCGTCGTGATTGAGGAATGCAAGGTACTGCCCGCGTGCGCGTCGCACCCCCTCGTTGTTCGGCCCCGACTGCTCTCCCACGTTCTGCGGCAGGTTCACGAACGAGATGCGCGGGTCGTCGAAGCCGGCGACCACGGCCGCGGTGTCGTCCGTGCAGCAGTCACCGACGACGATCAGTTCCCAGTGATCGAGGGTCGACCCGCGGACGCTCTCGATCGCGTGCGCGAGGATGGCACTGCGGTTGTAGGTGGCCAGGACGATGGACACCAGCGGCGTCGACAGCATGACGAAGGGTGGAGTCAGTATACGATCGCGCGCACATGAGTCGGGAGCGATCGCCGCGATGGTGACACACGCAGCCGTCCTTGGGGCCGGCATCATGGGGACGTCGACGGCCCTGCTGCTCGCACGCCGCGGCATCCGCGTGGTGGTGTTCGACGTCGCCGGGCACCTGATCGATCGCGCCAGCCGGTGGAACGAGGGCAAGATCCACCTCGGCTATCTCTACGCCGGCGATGCGTCGCTCGACACGGCACGTCGCGTCCTGCCTGGCGGCCTTGCGTTCAGGCCGATCGTCGAGTCGCTCATCGCCGCGCCACTCGGGGCCGCCGTCACGGATCACGACGACACGTTCCTCGTGCACCGCGATTCGGTCGCCAGCCTCGATGGCACCGCCGGCTATTTCGACGCCGTCACACGGCTCGTGAGCGACCACCCCGATCGCACGCACTACCTCGCGCCGCTCACGGCCCCGGCCGTCCACAGGCTCACGGACGACGAGCTCGAACGCCTGGCCAATCCCGACGTCATTGTCGGCGGCTTCCGTGTGCCGGAACGATCGGTCTCGACCACGTGGGTCGCAGACAGGCTTGCGGAGGCCGTGCGCGCCGAGCCGCGCATCGAGTGCCGGCTGCTGACATGCGTCACCGGGGTGACACGCCACGCCAGCGGTCGCCTGCGTGTCGAGACCACCGACGCGAGCGATGGCCCGTACGATGCGGTCGTCAATGCCCTGTGGGAAGGGCGGCTCGCGATCGACGCCTCGATGGGCCTGCCGTCGCCGGCTGCGTGGTCGCATCGCTACCGCGTGTCGGTGTTCGCGCGCACCAGACGCCCGCTCGACGTGCCGAGCACCGTCATCAGCACGGGACCGTTCGGCGACGTCAAGAACTACAACGGGCGCGACTTCTATCTCTCGTGGTATCCCACGGGGCTGCTCACCGAGTCCGCGGCGATGGTGCCCGCAATGCCGCCGATCCTCGACGCCGAGGCGCGTGAACGGATCGCGGCCACGGTCATCGCGCAACTGGCGGCACGGCTGCCGCGTGTCTACGAGATCGGCGATCAGCTCGAGTCCTGCCGCGTCGAGGGCGGCTGGGTCTACGCCGCCGGCACCGGCTCGCTGGCCGATCCCGCCTCGACGATTCATCGGCGCGACCGCATCGGCACCTCGCGCGACGGCCGGTATCTCTCGGTCGACACGGGGAAATACTCGATTGCGCCGTGGCTCGCGCAGCGGATCGCGGAGGATTTGACCGCGTAACGGGCGCGCGATCGCAGCTATACTGACGACGAATCCTCGAGAGGTAAACCAGATGAACGCAGATCGACGGTCTTTCTTGCGCGTGGCAGGTGGTTCGGTGGTCGTAGGTGCCGGGAGTGTGTGGGGCGCATCATCGCTCGCGGCTGCGCAGGCGCCGCCGGCGCCCGTATCGTTCCCCGGGGTCCCCAACCCGATCGAGGGTGAGGTCGAGGTCATCGCCAAAGGCTTCATCTGGACGGAAGGTCCGGCGTGGGTCGGTGGCGAAAACGGCCGCCTGCTCTTCTCCGACGTGCCGGGCAACGCGATCTATGGCTGGGACGGCAAGCAGACCACGGCGTTCCTGGCGCCGTCCGGCTACCAGAACTTCCCGATTCCGGACACCATCCGCGAGGCCGGATCCAACGGTCTGGCCGAGGGCCGCGGCGGCCTGCTGCTGGCCGACAGCGGCACGCGCGCCATCGTCCGCGTCGACATGACGACGCGGCAGCGGACGATCATCGTGGACAAGTACCAGGGCAAGCGCCTCAACAGCCCGAACGACCTGGTGCTGGCGCGCAACGGCGACATCTACTTCTCCGATCCGCCCTATGGCCTGGCCGGCGTCCAGAAATCGCCGCAGCGCGAACTCTCGTACACCGGCGTGTTCCGCGTCACGCCGGACAACCAGGTGCACCTGATCGCCGACGACCTCTTCCCGAACGGCGTCGCGCTCTCGCCGGACAATCGCGTCCTCTATACGACGGACAACGCCGGCTGGATGGCGTTCGATCTCGACGCGTCGGGCATGCCGGCGGGACGACGCGTGTTCGTGGCATCTGACAGCGTGGGCGGTGCGCGCGGCGACGGCATGAAGGTCGACTCGGCCGGCAACCTCTGGACGAGCGGCCGCGGCGGCATCTACGTCTTCTCGCCGAAGGGGGAGCACATCGGCTTTGCCCCGATTCCCGGTCGCGTGTCGAACTGCGCGTTCGGCCCCGGCCGTGCGCTCTACGTCACCAACGACACCCAGGTCGTCCGGGTCCGGATTCGCGCCGACTTCCCGGGCGGTCAGGCGATCCAGTACTGAGCGACGGTCTCGCCACGAGGGGCGGACCACCCGCGGCCGCTCCTCGTGGCTCGTTCCTCGTCGCGTCCCGCGTCGCAGTTTCTGCAACCTCTCCCCCGCCAAGTACGCACATCCTGCAACCGCCCCTTGAATTTGCTGGCGTTTTCGAGGACAAAAACGGGCACGGTCCGTGCTCTCTGATCCGCACTTGCGTCGTCTCGAGTGACGACGATAGGGTCAGGAGGCGCGGTCGTGGTGACTATCGAACAGCGTGTCGGGAAGGTCGAGGTTCTCGTGGACGCACATCGACAACTGCTCTCGGAAATTCGGGACAACCTGCAGGAGTTCCGGCAGGAGACGAACGCAACGTTCGTCCAGGCCGACGCACGCTTCGTGCAGGTCCAGGGACAGTTGAGGGCGACTGACACGAAGATGGATGCCGGCTTCGTCAGGCTCGACCAGAAGATGGACGCCGGCTTCGCGCGACTCGACGGCAGGAACGACGGGCTGGACGCGAAGATGGATGCCGGTTTCGCCAAGATCGATTCGCAGATGGGTGCCGGCTTCGCCAGGCTCGATGGCAGGATCGATGGACTGGACGCGAAGACGGACGCCGGTTTCGCCAGGATCGATTCGAAGATGGATGCTGGCTTCGCGAGGATCGATGGCAGGATCGATGGACTGGACGCGAAGACGGACGCCGGCTTCGTCAGGATCGATCAGAAGATGGACGCCGGCTTCGTGAGGATCGACGGAAGGATCGATGGGCTGGACCGCAAGCTCGACGCACAACGGCACGAGACCGGTCTCCAGTTCCGCTGGCTCGTCGGCGTCATCGTTGCGGGGATGGCGACACTCGCCGCCGCCATTCTCGCGCAGTGAGGCAAGCTCCCCCATTCGCGTGCACGAAACCTTCCGCCGGGCGGGGATGTGCGCGATCCGGCGACGTGTGAGCCACGCGGCGGCGATAGTCCGAAGAGCGCGGCGGACGCGGGGTGGATGTGGCGTGGGGCTGGGGGTCCCCACGCGTTCGAACGCCTGGACTGCGCCGCGGCCGTCGCGTTCTTCCCGCGTGGTCGAGCCGTTGCCGGAGCGCGTGCGTCCACGCCCGGCGATCACCTCGGCGCCACCAGTTGCGGCCGTCGCCCCCATCGAGTGGCCGTATTCCTCATCTCCGCACCAGCACGAGTTCGCCCATCGAATACTCGACGACCACGTCCGCCCCGTGATTCCCGGCGATCGCTGCAAGTTCGACGTCCAGCGTCGCCAGTTCCCTTCTGTCGAGTGACGCGGCCAGCGGATCGTGACGCCACGTCATCAGGTTAAGCCGGTGCAGCTCCGCCATCCGATCGCCCGGCAGGACGAAGCGTCGTTCGCCCGAGTACCGCACGTCGTACAGCCCTGGATCGGGTAACGCGGCGAGGCCTCGTCCCATGTCCAGTCGTTGCCCATGACGCTGCTGCAGGTCAGCGACCAGTTCGTAGTAGCGCGCGAGCGCCGGGTGACTGCCGGCCATCGCGGCAGTCTCCTGAAGGAGGCCCACCGCGCCAGGTGCCAGATAACCTGCCCATGTCGACAGCGCATCACCGGGTTCCGGCAGATGCGTCAACAGGAATCGCGAATAGAGAACATCGGCCGGCGGCAGGTCCGCCGCGACCTCGCGGTGCGGCCGCCTGATGTCGCCCAGACGAAAGGCGACGTTTGGCAGAGGCGACCGCTGCGCGTCGTTGATGAATGGCCGCGAATGATCGATGCCCGTGACGCGCGCGGCCGGCACGATCGCGGCCAGCTGGCGCGTCGTGTGACCGGGACCACAGGCCATGTCCAGCAGGTGCGCAACCGGACGGGGCACGTGTGCGGACACGAACGCCTCGAGCGACGGCCGGAAGAGATCCGCCAGGCGTTGCAACCGTCTCGCAGCCATCCGGTTGTCGCCGAACGTATAATGACCGCGCGTCGTCGTCTTGTCGTGATCGGGTAGGGGCACGGTGTCGCATCGGTCGGCCCGGACCTCGCAATCCCACGCGAACATCAACGGATCGAGAGGCGCCTGCCGGCCGCCTCTCCTTCGTCTAGGGATACCTGGAACGTAGATTCAATGACTGGTGGCGTCCGGTGCTAGAAACAGCACCACCACCATCGGCGCAGCATCTGACCGCCGGGACGACTCCCGAAGCGCGATGGACCGGTGTGCACCATGCCGGACATGGTGCGCCCGCAATCGCGCCGTTGTCAACACGACGGGCCTGGCGAATCGCGGAACGTCACGCACATGTCCACGCGATCGGCTCGGCAGAAGAGCGATCGCAGTTTCTGCGATCACGCCGGACGCTCGGTACGCACTTTCTGCGACCGACATCAGAATTGCTGGGCTTTTTAAGGCCGAAAACGGGCACGCTCCGTGCTCTCTCTCCAGCACTTGCGTCGTCAGGTGGACGACGGTAGGGTCAGGAGGGACGGGCGTGGAGACGATTGAACAGCGTGTAAAGAAGCTCGAGGTGGCCGTGGACGTACAACAGCAACTGCTCTCGGACATCCGGAACGATCTGCGGGGGTTCCGCGAGGACGCCGGTGCGCGCTTCGTCCGAATCGACGCTCACTTCGTGCGGATCGAGGACCGCTTCACCCAGATCGATGCCCGCTTCGAGCAGGTCGACGCCCGTTTCGAGCGGATCGACGCTCGCTTCGCGCGAATCGACGCCCGTTTCGAGCAAGTCGACGCCCGCTTCGCGCAGGTCGATGCTCGCTTCGTGCAGGTCGACGCCCGCTTCGTGCAGCTCGAGCAGAAGATGGACGGCGGTTTTGCGAGGCTCGATCAGCGGATCGACGGACTGGACCGGAAAGTCGATACCGGCTTCGCAAGCATTCGACACGACATGAGCGTCCAGTTCCAGTGGATCCTCGGCATCACGTTGACCGGCATGATCACGGTGGTGGTCGCGATTCTCGCGCAGTGAGCGTCGCGTCCTGGACGTGGCACCATACCGCGCCCGGGACGAAAGGTTCAGAACCGCCGCCCGATCCCGACCGAGAGGCGCGTCACCGTGGTGGCCTGCCCTGACGTCTGGATCCGGAGGACGCGCACGCTGGCGTCGACCGTCCACGCATCGCGGTCCAGCAGCACACCAAGACCGCCGCCAAACGCCGGCCGTACGGCACTCCCCGTCACATCCTCGCCGAGCGTGACGCCGTACTGCTCGAGCTTCTCGGTGACGTCCGTACCGCCCAGTTCGAAGGTCGGCTGCAGCGTCACGCGGGCGATACCCGCCTGCACGGCCACGTACGGCCGAAGCGCCGAGGACTCGGCCAGCAGGAAACGCGCGCCAACCGTGAACGACGTCGCCGGCGCGTCGATCGTCCCGGTCGCCGCCTGCCCCTGCCTGGCGGCCAGGTGCGCCGCAACCGCTTCGACCGTCTCGACCCGTCGTCGCGTGACGACGTCGCCGAACCAGGCGGCCTCGCCGAACACATGGACGCGCGCCGAGCGAGCGGAGGCCAGTTCGATACCACCCACCGGGCCCGCGTGCTCGACAGCCGACACGCCGCCAAACACGCCGAGCGACAGCCCCTCGTGCGACTGGGCACTGGCCGTGCCCGTTGTCACCATCACCAGGGCCAGCACGGACACGACACACCAGACACGGGACATCATCGGCACGCGACTCCTCGAAAACGAAGGGGACGTCATCACCGGACTCCTGCCGGCGTGTTGATCCCGCCGACCTTCCAGGGCACGACCACGACGTTGGAACGCTCGTCGAGCGTCCGACCGGACGGCCACGTCCGCGCCGGCGTGCTCATCATGTAGCCGACGAACTCTCCCCGCTTCGGCACCCAGTCGCTCATCGGCCCACCCCACGAACCGTCGGGCCCGATCGACTCGGACATCTGGCCGTCCTTGCAGATCTGGTTCGGACGGACCCACTCACCGGCACCGCCGTACCACTTGCCGCCGATGTACGCGAAGTACCACTGCGTCCCCTCCGTCGCAACGTCCTCCTGGCCGAGGAACGGCGCCGGCGGCCAGATGCCGCGCTTCGTGTGATTGATGCACATGTAGCCCTCGAGCCCGTCCTGATCCACTTCGATGATGCGCGCCGTCTCCGGCCACGCCGACGGATTGACGAAACGCTGATAGTCGACCGTGCGCAGGTCGATGGTCACCGTGGTGCGCGCCTGCCGCACCGTGGAGAACGGCCCGGTCACGCTGTTGGCGGTATCGATCGCCTGCGCGCGCCAGTAGACGGTGGTGTCTTCGGGCAGACTCTGCGACAAGGTGATCGACGTCTCGCCGGCGCCCTCGGGCACGGTTGCCGACATCAGGGTGGTCGTGAACGCCTGCGAGGCCGAGAACTCGAAGCGATAGGTGATCGCCGCCGCCGCATCGCTGCGATCGACGTTCCTGACGGTGAAGGTGCCGAGCGGCGCGACGTAGTCGCTCGCGGCAGGGCTCACGAGCGCGGGCGCACTCAGCGTGACCGCCGCGCCGATCGTGAACTTCGCCGGCTGCGTGAATACGCCGACCGTATCGGCGCTCTTCGTGCGGACGCGCCAGTAGTAGTCGCGCCCGGGCGCCAGCGGGTCGAGCACGACGGACGTGCGTCCGGCCCCCTGCGGAACGTCCTTCGACGCCACGACCGACGCGAACGCGGCGTCCGATGCGACCTCGAAGCTGTACGTGACATCGTCACCGGCACCGGTGACGAAGGCGTTTTCGATGCTGAGCGTCACCGGCTGGCTGGCGTTCGGAATCGAGGTGCCGTTGGCCGGCAATGCCGGCGTCGGCGTCGTGACCGTGGCGGCTCCACTCGGCGTGACGGGAGACTTCGAACAGGAGATGAGGACCGCGGCCGTGATCAGGGTAGCGACAAGACACGTCGTGCGCATCCGGACATCCTATATCGGTGAGGGTCTTCTTGTGCTGATATTCGATCCACGGACATTTATCGCGTAGAAAATATGTCGCCTGGTGGCCGCACGACCGCGCGGTATCGCGTACAATGCCGGCATCGTGCCAGCCCCTACCGCTTCGAAGCGTGCCCGCGGCCGGCCGACAAAGTTCGGCCGGCCATCGAAAGCCGTCACCGTCACGCTGCCGGAAGACGTGCTCGATCATCTGCGGGGTCTCGACGCCGATCTCGGCCGGGCCATCGTCCGCGTCACCGAGAAGCAGCGTCCGGCGAGACCCTCGACGCCCAGGGCCGCCGAGGTCTCGCGCTACGGCAGGAATGCCGTGATCGTGGTCACGCCGCTGCGGGCCCTGAAGCGCCTGCCGGGGATCGAACTCGTTCCCATCGGCGACGGTCGCGCCCTGATCAGCCTGGCGCCGGGCCGGTCGATTCCCGAGTTCGAGCTCGAAGTCCGCGATGCTGCGGCCGAACCCGGGCTTCCCGCGGCCGAACGCGACGCCCTCACCGACATCGCGTCCATCCTCAAGGGCACCCGCGCCAGGGGCGGCGCCCGTGCACGCGAACGGACGATCATCGTGCTCGAATCATCGCGCCGGTAAGGACACGCACTCGCTCGGAGCGATTCAGTCGGACTCGGTCGAAAAGGACGAGTCCCACGCGCGCGTTGGGATCACATCCGCCCTATGCGGGAGCGGACGTCGACGACTCGTCATAGAATCCGGTGGGCCATGGCCATCCGCACGCGATGTCGTCCTGACGCGCTATCCCTGCTGGTGCTGCTCGGTACCGCACCGGCCGCGCACGCGCAGGTCGATCCACAGGTCGCGCAGCGCTATTTCGACGAGGCGACGACGATCTGCGAGCGCGACGCGGGCCGGCTATGGGGCGTCTCGCTCTGCGGTCCCATGATCATCGGCGATCCGTCGACGGGCACGCGCGCGACCAGCCAGCCCGAACCGGCCGAGCCGCCGCCCCGCTTTCCCGGTTTCGCCGACGGTCCGGTCGCCTGGGCCGGCCTGCGCTGGTTCTACTTCCCCTTGCCGCTCCTCGCGCATGCGGACGACGACGTCCGCCAGCAGACGATGGTCCACGGACTGTTCCATCGCATCCAGCCCGAACTGGCGTTCTCGCAGGGCAACGAGGACGGGTTCAACGAACACCTCGACACGATCGAGGGGCGCATCTCCATCCAGCTCGAATGGCGGGCGCTTCGTCGCGCGATCGACTCGACAGGGGCAGACAGGGCCGAGGCGATCGCCGATGCCCTGGCCTTCAGGCGTGAACGCCGCCGCCTGTTTCCCGGTGCCGCGGACAACGAGCGTCGCGACGAAATTCGCGAAGGTCTTGCGTCCTACACGGGCATCGCCGCCTGGGCCGACTCGCCAGCCGATGCCCGGCGGGCAGCCGCGGCCGGACTGAGCGGGGGCGACTGGTCGTTCGTCGGGAACTTCGAGGCGGCCTCGGGCCCGGCCTATGGCGTCCTGCTCGACGACCTCATGCCGGCATGGCGTCAGCAGTTGCGTGGCACATCGGATCTCGGCGACTTGCTCGCCGCAGCCACGAATGGCCAGCCGACGACCGGCATGGCCGCTGCCACGGCGCGCTATGACGGCGCGACGCTGCGAGCGACGGAGGAGGCGCGCGACCGGGCACAGCAGGCGCGCCGCGCGGAGTTGCGCCAGCGCTTCGTCGACGGCCCGGTGTTGACGATGCCTGCTGCCGGCAGCGGCACCAGCGACACCACCGGCAGCGTGGGCATCCCGGGGGTGGGAACGGTGCTGTTCCGTACGTTCACGCTGTCCGCGCCGTGGGGCCGCCTCACCGCGCACGATGGTGTGCTGCGCGCGGCCGACGGGACGACGCTGTCTGTTCCCGTGACCGAGCCGCTGGCGGGAACGACGCTGAAAGGCCGTGACTGGAGCGCCACGCTGAACCCCGGATGGATCGTGCGGCCGGCCCCACGCCCCGGATCTTTCGTCATCGCACGTGACAATTGACCAACGCGGCCGGAGCCTTCTTTTCCCGAGTGGCCGAACCACGCCTCCCAGCCTTCCCGCCTCCTCCCAGCCTGCCGCCTCCCCGCCTCCCCGCACCACCACAAGTTCTTTATGATATAAAGTCACGAGGGTGTCGGCGCCCTCTCGCGGCCGGCAATCCCCCTCGACTTCCAGGAGTCCTCACACGTGACAGCTTCCGCACCCAACAGCGTGAAGGCGATTATGCTCCTCGTCCTCGGTCTGGTCATTGCCGCGATGGGCGTGTACGTCGCCAGCGCGGGCGATGCGCCCGGCGCAGCAGTCCTGGGATTCGTGCTGATGCTGGTGGCCATCGGGCTTGGCGTGCGGGCCATCCGCAACCGGCTGTCGACGCGAGTCTGGCGCGCGGCGATCGCGATTGGGGTGATCGTCGCCGGTCTCGCCGCGTTTCTCACCCACGGGGTCAGTATCACCGCGCCGCTCTTCGCCCAGGCGCCCGACGTGCCGTCGTCCAGCGAGGCGACATCCTCACCGGAATGGGCGACCGCCATCGAGCGCGCGCAAGCGGCAGCGCGGGCGGCGGTCATTGCGCAGAATCTCCCCGGCCTCTCGGTGGCCGTCGGCACAGGCGTGGACGTCATCTGGGCCGAAGGCTTTGGCTGGCGGGATGTCGTCACCAGGACGCCCGTGACGCCTGCGACGCGTTTCAACATCGGCACCGCGGCACAGGTGATCACTCCTGCCGGCGCGACGTCCCTCGGACTGCGCCAGACTGGGACAGATCCGGCGACCGCATGGAGTCCGGAACACGTCGGCGAGCCCGAGGAAGATTTCCCCGGTTTCACCGCCATCCATGACCTCATCCTCAGGCCGATCGGCATCAGCGCCCCGCGGCAGCCGTTGCCGCACGACCGCGCGACGTTCTACGTGCCGGCCACGTTCTGGCACGACGTCACCACCGATCCCCGTCGCGGGCGACGCCTCATGTACATGCGCGACCTCGCCTGCTGCGCCGACGGCCTGGCCTTCGCCTCCACCCCCTCCGACGTCGTCCGCTTCGCGCTTGCGACGCATGCCGGCAGCGTCGACGGCGACCTCGCCGGCGGCCGCGTCATGTCACTCCTCACGCGCCCCGACAGCGGAGTCGTCGTCGCCGTGATGTCGAACATCGCGTTCGCCCACACGACCGAACTCGCCCGGCAGATCGCCGACGATTTCGCTACGCCCAGGTAGCCGAGTTCGACGGGCTCCTGGTGGGCTCGTCACGGCAGGCCTCGGCCATTTTCCGGCATCGCACGACACACAACGACGACACAGCACCGCGCGCGGGCCACGGCGTGCAGGCATGATGCTTGCGGTCGCTCGTCTGCGGAGGTGAACCGATGCCGGACGAACACAAGCGAAAAGAACCGCATTCGCCGGAGCCGCGCAGGAAGGCGCCAGGACAGAAGAGCCCGGAGATCAAGGCGCCGGCCAACGAGCCCGAGGCCATCGAACCGCCAGACAAGGACCGCGACTACGAACCACCGGATCCCGACGATCCGCAACGCTCAGGGACGTAGGTTGCACGACGGGCTTGCTCATAGCCACACGGCGCCGCGACCGTTCTACCCGCGTAGGATCGACGCACGTGCCGGATCGAGACGCCTCGTCGGAAGGCCGTCGGCATGCTTCGCAGATCGCGCGCCCCTCCGCAAGGGAGCGGATATACGCGGGCTGGCGACGTGTGAGCCACGCGGCAGCGTCAGTTTGAAGAACACCGCGGAGGCGGTGTGGATGTGGCGTGGGGATGGGGGTCCCCACGCGTTTGGCCCCGTGGACCTGTCCGCCGCAGCCGTGTTCTTCCCGTGTGGCGAACCGTCGCCAGACCGCGCATGTCCGCTCCCGCTCTAGGCTGATACGCGCCTCCGCTCAGTCGCTTCGGCGGGCAAGCTGGGGTCGGCTCCTATGCTTCATCGTTTCCCTGGACTTGAAGGTCCGGGTCTCCATTGCGACACACGCGCGGCTCGATCAAACAGATTGGGCACTCGGTACAATGCACACCGGGGGTGTGATGTCGATTCGCATGGACGGAATCTCGTTGCCGCGACGGATTGCCGGCGTCGGCATCTTGGCGCTTTCGTTGTTCATCGTCGCCTGCGGACAACCGAGCTCGACGCCTGCACCACCAGCACACGACCCCACGCAGGATGAGGCGCAAATCAGGGCCGCCGCAGCCCGGATTTGGGCAGGCGTCGCCGGCAATGACGCCGCAGCAGCGCTCGCCGAATATTCTGAGGACGCCATGCTGCTCGGGACGGGCATGGCCACGGTACGAGGCAAGGCGGCGATCACCGAGCAGCTCACCGGCCTCTTCAACGCAGTCTCTTTTCGTGAAGTGGTCGGAACGGTGTCGGACATCATGGTGAGCGGAGACCTGGGCGTCGAGACTGGAACGTATTCATGGACCATCGTGCCTGCCTCGGGCGCTGCCTCCCCCGATGTCGGGAAATACGTGCACGTCTGGAAGAGGCAGGGGAATGGCGCCTGGCAGGTGGTCAGGTACGTGGTCAACTCCGACAAGCCGGCGCCGTAGAACGCTTGCGCCTGCTCGCCGCGTGCAACCGGGTATCGTTCGCGCCGCATGTCGTGTCTCTCCGTCTCGATGAGGGAGCGGACATACGCGGGCTGGCGACGTGTGAGCCACACGGCAGCGTCAGGCACGAAGAACGCGGCAGAGGCGGTGTGGATGTGGCGTGGGGATGGGGGTCCCCGCGGGTTTGGCCCCGTGGACCGGTCCGCCGCAGCCGTGTTCTTCCCGCGTGGCGAGCCGTTGCCAGACCGCACATGTCCGCTCCCGCGTCTTCCGCGTGGCGTCGCGAGGACTCTGAAAGCGTATCGACTCCCTGCTCCCCACGTTCGGCAATACCACTGACACTCGTGTCTGCCAGGCAGCAAATCCGTCACGCGCATGCAGTCCGTCGGTCAGTCGGCCCCGGGTGTCCGGCCCCCGGACGGCGCCCCTCGTCTGGCACGTCAGTTGCCCCGACTGACGCGCATGGCGCTGGGCGCGTCGACGATCGACATCGCCGCCGTGGCGGTGCACACGCAACCTCGTCCGACATCTCCGGGCGTCTACATGACCGGGTTCGAGTTCCAGCCAGCACGCCCCGACGCCGAGGTACCGGACGCCTCGATCCGAACGCTGCTCACGACGGTCGCACCAGCCGGATTCAGGGTCTGATCGTCCCCTGGTTTTCCTGCGGCGCCGTGGCACATGCCCGGGCGGCTATTTCTGCTCTTCCAGCGCGTAGACAGCCGCGACGAGGACCTCGGCCTCTGCTGACGACACCTTCATCCGGTAGGCGACATACTCGGCTGGGGAGAGACTTGCTCGCTCCATGCCCGCCTCGTCTTCCATCCAGCGCTGCGCCGCCAGCACCTGGCTCTGGGTCGGTGCCATCTTCTCTGCCATCTGCGCGTTCTCCTCTCGGTTCGCTCAACCTTCACGGACCGGCGAAGACCAGATTGGCCATCGCTCGTGCACATGCAAGCCTACTATTTGCTGAGGCCACGTGCAGAAGGCCTGCCCCGAGCTCCGCCTCCGGGTGCTCCACGACCGTTCATATCCACTCGTCGCGAATCTGCTTCGGGTCCGGACGATTCCGGATGAAGCGGTGGCGCAACGGCCTTGACGCCTACTCCACTCCGAAAATCCAACCTTCAGCGGCGGCGACGGCGCGGGCCGTGTGCTCCGACGGCCCGCGCAACGCGAGACTGAGGCCGGCGGCGATGCAGCCGGGCAGGTCGGGCACCCAGGTACGGTAGCCGTCGGCGCGGCGCTCGAGGATGACGATGCACTTCATGAGCCGATGGCCTCACGCGGCGACAGTGTCACGACCTCGACAGACACCAACCGCCCGTCGGCGGCCCGCAGGTGCCTCTCGATCAGCTGGAGTCCCTCGAGCTGATGCGAAGCCAGGCTGTCTCCGGGCAACTTGACCTCGATGAACCGATGCCGACGACGGGTCACGAGCCACAGGTCAGGACCAACCGGCAGGGACCCGGCGGTCTTCTCCGCGGCGGCGCGAACCTCTTGCTGGAAAGTGTCGAGATTCCGGAAGTGCCGCTGGAGCGCGGCACGAAATGCCTCCTGGTAGTCGTCGGCAAGCGGACCGGGAGCGCTCCATTTCGGCGACGTCAGCCACTTGAACGATCCGTACCAGGACTCGCCAGTCCCCTCATTCGCAAGGACATAGGCTTCACCGAAGAACCGCCGGCCTGGCCTGGTGTCGGCCTTCGCCGTCAGCAAACGTCTCACCAGCGGCTGACAGCCTCGCAGCAGTGAGCGATCTTTTCTCTTCCATCGTTCGAGATCAGCCGACGAATACGTCAGGGTCGTCTGCGTCACCGCCGACGGCACTACATCCGCTGCGAGGCGTCTGGTCCTTGACGTGGTCATGACTGGTACTCGCGCACGCTCTGGTGAACCAACTCGCGAATCAGCGCCTCCTTGTCACGCAGGTCCGCTGGTGCGATCCGGAAGACGAACGATCCAGATGCCCGCTGAGTGGCGCCAAGGCCGGCCTCATCAAGGCGTCTCAGCCATTCTTCATTCCTTGACAGGTTCAGGCGAATGGCGAGGAATTGCTTCTTTGGATACATGCCAGCCGCCCTGAAGAATCGACCCGGCAGGCTCAGACTGACGATCGTCTGTCCATAGCGCAGCGCCAGCGGCGGATGAGCGATCTCGTTCGCGATGTCGACGATGCGGTCGCAGAGCTGCATGATGTCCGGGCCTACCCGACTCTCCCACGTCGTCCGGTCCTCCCCCTGCCCCTCGTCGCTCTCCTCGTCCAGCCGATCGTCGGCTTCGGCACCGTGCGTTCCGAGCACTGCCGATACCGCGGGATCGGCAGCGATGGTCAACGTCGCCTCAATCGCGTCGTCGTCACCGTCAACGTCTTCGCCCTCATCAGGCTGCCCGCCGGAGTAAGCCGACTTTCCCGTGGCACGTTCGATCAGCGCCAGAAGGCGGGCCTGCCTGTCGGCCATGAACGCCTCGAAGTCGTCGGCGCGCAGCAGGCTCGGAGCGGATGCGAAGCCCATCGGCGAGGTGGCGAAGAAGCACGGCGTGAGCGACCAGACGATCTATGCCTGGCGCAAGCGCTTTGGGACGCTGGAGGCCGCGGATGTGAAGCGGCTGCGTCAGCTCGAGCAGGAGAACGGCCGGTTGAAGAAGTTGCTGGCCGAGCGCGACCTGGACATCGAGCTGCTGAAAGAGGTGTCCCGAAAAAAATGGTGAGCGCACGGGGGCGCCGCGAGCAGGTCGCGTTTCTCGAAGCGCGGGGCCAATCTCGTCGGCGGGCGTGTGCGCTGTTGTCGGTGGCGCGGTCGAGCGTGGGCTACACGTCGCGCCTCGTGGCCCGGGACGCGGCGGCGCTGGCCGACATGCGCCTGCTCGCGGGGCAGTACCCGCGGTTCGGTTACCGCCGCATCCGGATCTACCTCGAGCGCTGCGGCCACGTGATGAGCGTGGAGCGCGCGCATCGGCTCTGGCGGGCCGCGGGCCTGCAAGTGCCGCGGCGGCGCCCGCGCAAGCGGATCGCGACGGGCCGTCCGCGCCCGGTGCCGGCCACGGGACCGAATCACGTGTGGGCGTATGACTTCGTGTTCGATGCCTGCGCGAACGGGCAGCCCCTGAAGTGCCTCACTGTGATCGACGAGTTCACTCGCGAAAGCCTGGCCATCGATGTCGCCGGCAGCATTCGATCGGCGCGCGTGATCGAGGTGCTCTCGCGGCTCGTCAGCACGCATGGCGCGCCGAGGCATCTGCGGTCGGACAACGGCCCCGAGTTCGTATCGCGGGCGATTCTCCGGTGGCTGCACGCGGCGAACATCGACACGGCGCTGAGCGACCCCGGCAAGCCGTGGCAGAATGGCGCCGACGAATCGTTCAACGGCAAGTTCCGCGACGAGTGCTTGAGCCTGGAGTGGTTCCGCAATCGTACGGAGGCCAGCGTGGTGATTGAACGGTGGCGGCGGCACTACAACGAAGACCGACCACACTCGAGCCTGCAGTACCTGACGCCGGTAGCTTACAAGGCGCAGATCACGAGCGAGCAGTTAACAGGAGCCCCGGCGAGCGCCATTTTCCAGTAATCGCTGGTCCGAAGAACCCCAGCAGGTCAACAGGGGATGCCCGCTCAGGTGGCCTCACGAGGCGACGACGGATCGCGCGATGGACGAGTCCCGATCCATTGATTTCGTCGTGCGTCCGGGCACAGAATGCGTGCAGCCGAGGACAGGACGGGCGAGATCGCCGCGTACGCAAGAGGCTCGCATGACGCAGGACGAGATCGATCGGCGGGAGTGGGAGAACCCACGTAACTGGTCGGGATGGCTGGGCCTGTACAGCAGCGAAGACGACAGTCGCTTCTGGGTACCGAAGCGTCCCGGCCGATTCAGTCGGGGCGTGACTCCGAACATGGCAAAGCCCAGCTCCCGGATCTTCTTCTGGGGCATGACGATTGTTCCCATCGCCCTGCTGCTGACCTCCATCATCGTCGTCTACGCTCGCACGGTGCCGCGAGCCCACATCCCCGCACTCGGGGAAGGCTGGGAGGCGACAGGCAGGAAGGAGACTGGAAGGCCACGGGGCCCGGAGACTCGAAGGCTGCTCGATAGCTGAAATCTAGGCCGCTCCGGCCAGTTCAACAAGCACCGGCACCGCGGCCTTGGGCTGTTCAGCCGTAGCCCTCGTGGGACTGCCGAACGCAAGATGTGGGCCACGGCCCCGTCGCGTGCATCGACGCGTCGTGATCCGGCGCCGCCTGCGCGAGCAGCCCCGGCGACGCCGCGGTCAGGACGATCCCCCTCACCGCACCCTCCGGCGCGTGATCACCACCTCGCGGTCGCCGACGGCCGTCTCGCCGCCCATCGCCGCCACGAATCGATACCCCTGATCGCCGGCCTGACGCATCTCGTCCTGCATCGTCGAGGTCCGCGTCGTGGCGAGCACGCGATAAGAACTGTTCTGCGCGGCCACGGGTGCGGCGATGCCGCAGGCGGCCACCGCCACCGCCAGCACCAGCACGTATCGGACATTCGACATGAGGCACTACTTGTGGCTGGAAAACGTGACGATGGCTCAGTGGAACGAGACGCCGATGCCGATCTGCCCGACGTTCGCGTCGACGTTCTCGTTGCGCATCGCGAAGCCGTTGTAGAACGGCGTGAGACTGATGTTGCGGCCCACCCGCAGGTCCCAGCCGACACCAATCACCACGCCCACGCCCAGCTCGTTCTCGTCGGCATAGGACACGCTGCCCGCGCCGAGGCCGCCCGTGATGAAGAATCCGGACGTGCGCACGGGGTAGACGCGCACGCGGAAGTCGAACGTCCCGGCCGTGAGCCGCTCCCCGAGCGTTTCCTTGACCCACCCCGTGGTCCCGACGCCGAGCAGCAGGTGGTCGTTGACCGTCCCGCCCAGCGACAGATTGCCGCTGAGGCCACCCTCGCGCCCGTCGCAATTGTCACACCCGAGCGATCCATACCCCATGCCGAAGTTGACCCAGAACCCATGGCGCTCGGGCACCGCCGCCGGTCCCTGCGCCAGCGCCGGCACCGCACTCATCACCATCATCAGGCCCGCAGCCACACACATCGTTCTCATTCGCATCGCACACACTCCAGGGGAAGCCGAACAACTATACTGATATAGGTCGAGCCGCCGTGGCTCCTTAGCCGCGACGTCGACGCCCGGCTCAGTCCCTCACCTCGGTGAAGCTCCACTCGACGCCCGACGAGTTGGTGATCGCGACCACGCCGCCGCTGACCTGGTGCACCCCTTCGTAGCGCTCTTGTCCCCAGGACCGCCCCAGCAGCTCGTTGACCACCAGCCGCCCGCCCACGCGCACGATGAAGTTCGACGAGTTCGATCGATAGGTGCCGACGATGCGCACGCGCGAGATCGCGGCCGGCATGTCGAAGACGGTATTGCCGGCGCCGTCGCGCTGCCAGACCGGCCCGGTCCGCACACCCCGCCCGGAAAAGGCGATCTGATTGCTGCCGGCCGTGTGGTCCGCATTGATCCGCACGCTGCCACTCACGGCCCCTGTCGTCGTCGGACTGAACCAGACGACCACCTCTCGAGTGCCCCCGGCGGGAATGACGCCGGTGAGCCAGTTCGCCGTGAGCGGGCTGCCGCCCGTCATACTGAGACTGGTCACGGTCATCGCGCTGTTGCCGTTGTTGGCAATCCGCATCGTCCGTTCAGCCGATGCGCCCACCTCGACGTCGCCGAACGCGAGATCCCCGGACACCTGGATCACCCGCGTCGGCGCGGCGGGCTCGCTGGGCGCCGTGGGACTGCTCCCCTTGCCACACGCCAGCGACACCAGCATCAGTCCGCACACCAGCCATCGTCGCCCTCGCATCGTCACCTCCACCGGTCACGGCACTCCATCACGCGCCAGACCAGTGGAAATGCTAGTGATCGAAGATTGCCGGGGGATTGCCGGGGGACTAAGAGTGCGTTCGAAAAGTCGGCCCGCGCATCCGGGAGCCTCGCAGGGGCTGAAGCCCCTACGCTCCATTGAGGACGTTGGAAACGCACTCTGACAATGCGGGGGCGGCCGGGCGCTACGCGCCTGTCGCGTGCACCGGCTCGTCGCGATCGAGCCGGTAACCGATGTTGCGCAGAGCCACGAGCCGGCCGCGCAGCGACGGCAGCTTGCGGCGCAGGCGCGAGACGTGGACGTCGACCGTGCGGTCGTCGCCCGTATACCGATAGCCCCACACGTCCTGGAGCATCCGCGCGCGCGTGACGATGCGTCCCGGGCGCTCGAGGAGATAGGCCAGCGCCTTGAGCTCGAGCGGCGTCAGCGACACGGCCACGCCCGACTCCGTGACGACGAACCGCGCGAGATCGACGACGAGGTCGCCGAGACGCAGGATGCCCGCACTCGATGTTTCGAGTGCCGAGACGCTGTGCTGTCCGTCCGCGACGCCATCGCCCGTGTCCGTTCGACGATCCGCAACCACCCGGTGCAGCAGATCGTGGACCTCGACGAGCAGCGCGGCCAGCCGCTGCTGCGTGGGCTGGTCGCCGGTCGCGACCCCGCCTGCGGGAAGCCGCGTTGGCGCCCCCGTCGCCAGACGCGCCACGCCCTCGATTGCCACGAGCCTCCGGCGCCGCACGAGTGCCACGGTGTGCAATTCGACGGGCAGCGAGACGCCGTCGCGCACCAGGTGCACCGTGGTGACGAGTTCGCGTCGCGAGCGCAGCAGGTGCCGGAGCAGGCGCCGGTCCGCCCCGGCGACGACGGCGAAGCAGAGCTGACGGTCGGCGTAGAACGCCTCCGGTGGATGCCCGGTGAGACTCGCGACGGAGGGACTGACGTAGGCGAGCCGCCGCTCCGGCTCGAGAGCGTAACGGAAATAGACGTCGGGTGCCGTATCGAGCAAGGCGCAGAACCACTCGGTCGGAGCGTGCATGCGCTCATGTTCGGGGCGAGGTGTGACAGGGGCGGACAGGGCATGCGCGGCGAGACGCGTCCGCCCCTCTTCATCCCGGAAGGCACCCGCCTTCGACGTCGGAAGTTGTCGAAGACGCCTGCATGTGCGATATTCAAACTTGGTAAACCACCATGCCGACAGCGAGGGACGCGAGGGTTGCCGGTCCCGGGCCCACCGAGGACGTGGCCGCTGACACACTGAACGATGCGTTGCTCGTCCGCGCCCAACGCGCCTTGCTGCAGGCGGCCGGAGAGGCTGATGAGCGCGTGGCGGCCGACGCGGTGTCTGCCCCGTCGGACGCACTGGTCCTGCTTCGGCTACTGGAACAGCCGGAGGTGCTCGACGCCCTGCGCGCGGCCGACTCGCTCGCGCCGGCCAGAGTTCGCGGCATCGGCGCCCGGCTGCAACTCATCGAACTTGCAGGTGGACTGCTTTCAGTGGCAGAAGTGGCCGCCGTGCTGGATTTGACGAGACAGGCGATCGAGAAGCGCCGACGAGCCGGGAGGCTCCTGGCCGTATCGCTGGGACGTCGGGGGTACCGCTACCCGGCGTTTCAGTTCGTCGATGGTCAGACGCTCCCGGGCCTCGAGCGTGTCCTCGCGGTGCTCGGATCGCGCGACGCCTGGACTCAGATGCACTTCTTCGTGAATCGTCGACCCGATCTGGGCGACCGATCGCCGGCCGAGGTGTTGCTGCCAACGCTCGACGTCCGAGACGATGACCCCGCCGACGCGGTCATCGAAGCCGCGGAGGCGGCTCTCGACCAGGGAGCGGCGTAGGTGGACCTTCCCGGTATCCATCCCGAGCCCCCCGCGGATCTGCGCCGGCGGACGCCGCTGCTACGTACGTCAGCCGGTCCGTAGATCCGATTTCATGACGCGCGTCGTGATCCTCTGTATTTCAGCCAGAACCGGACATCGCGGTTCAGCGATCCCACCGACGAGTTCGGCGTGCTCTACGCCGCCGACGAGTTCGCCGGAGCGTTCATCGAGACGTTCGGCCGCAACCTCGGCCTGCGCAGCGTTACCGTCTCGTCCCTGACGGCGACCAGTGTTGCCGTGCTGCGGGCCGATCCAAACCTACACTCATCGATCTGGCGTCGAGCGGCGGCGCGGCTAGACTGAGCGCCGATACGAGGTTGATGTCAGGCGCACTCGTCGTTGCGCAGCGCTGGTCGCGGGCGCTCTGGGAGCATCCCGTCCAGGCCGACGGTCTGTACTACCGGCTTCGCCACGATCCGGAACAGTGTGCGTGCGCGCTGTTCGATCGGGCGGCACACGCGATCACTGCAGATCGGCAAGGCGCCGTGTCCGCGCCTCGTCACCGGGAGGACCTGACCGCAGCCCTCGACCGCTACGGCTTCGGCTTGATTCCCGAATAGCCGGTATCGGCACGTCGGGCCCTGTCTTCTGCGCGCCATCGCTGTCATGACAATGTCTGGCGGACCGTGGTAGCTTGAAAGCCTGAGAGCTGGGAAGGCCGGGGGTTGGGAGGCGGAGATGACAACGGCTACACGGAGCGAGAAACTGGATCTCCGGCTGACGCCGGACGCGAAACGGACGCTCCAGACGGCGGCGGCCGCGTCGAACCGGTCGGTCAGCGACTTCGTGCTCGAAAGCGCGCTGGACCGCGCGGCCGAAACACTTCCGGATCGGACCCGCTTCCTGCTCGGTCCCGATCAGTGGGCCGAGTTCCAGGCTCTGCTCGACGCCGACCCGCGCTCGAACCCCCGCCTGGCTGAGCTCCTTCGTCGACCGGGCTTCTTCGATCCGCCAACGAAATGAGCGAGCGGCGGATCGAGAAGCTGACCCGCACCCACGCGGTTGACGGCTTCGACTGCGGCAAGGACCCGCTGAATCGCTTTCTGCAACGATACGCGCTGCAGAACCAGCAGGCCGGCGCATCGCAGACGTACGTCGGGCTCGTCGCGAACGATATCGTCGGCTACTACACGCTCGCCTTCGGCTCGGCGGAACATGCCGCGGCCCCCGCGCGCATCGGCAAGGGCCTCGCCAGGCACCCCATTCCGCTCATGGTGCTGGCGCGCCTGGCAGTTTCGACCGACTGGCAGGGCCATGGTGTCGGTGCCGCACTGCTCAAGGACGCGGTCCTCCGCACCTTGCAGGCTGCTGAGATCGCCGGACTTCGCGCCCTCGCCGTACACGCGAAGGACGATCGGGCGCGAACGTTCTACGAACGCTACGGATTCGTCCCCGCCCCGACCGACCCGTATCACCTGCTCGTATTGCTCAAGGACATCAAGAACGATCTGGGGCTGGAGTAGGTCCGGGAAGGCTGGGAGGCTGAGAAGGGCCGCACCGCCCTCACCACGATCCTCCGCCGCCGCCTCCACCGCCGCCACCCGACGATCCCCCGCCGCCCGATCCGCTCGACGACCGCGGCGAGGACGCCATGTGCTGCCCGGTCGACGACATCGCACTCGACAGGCTCCGCTCGAACGACGAGGTCGAGAAGGCGTGCGCGCCGGTGTGCGTGGACGAGTACCACACGGGCCCCTGGCTCGTGTAGATGCCGTCGAACTGTTTCGCCCACGCGTCGGCCACGCCAAGCGCCATGGCGTACGGCAGCAACGCCTCGAACGTGCCGCGCGGGTCGCGCACGGCCCGCTCGAGCCGGTCGCCCTCGACGCGGCGCACGTACTCCTGGAACCCGATCGCCCAGCGGCGCGCGTCGACGCCCTTCTTCGTCCGCCGCGGCATCGCGCGCGCGAACGCCAGGAACACGATCAACGACAACGCACCGGCCACGATCGGCACGAGCGGAAACGCGGGCGGCGGCACGTCGCGATACCCCATCCAGGCCAGCCCCACCAGCCCGGTGGCCACGCCCGCCACATACCCGAGCCCCATCCACCGACCACGAACCGCGCTCGGCGAGGCGTCCACCAATCCCTTCTCCACCAGCCGCGCGTCGAACTCGCGACGCAGCCCGGGCAGGTGCTGGTAGAAGCGGTTCTTGAGATCCGACGCGGTCACCTCGTTGCCGCGGGCGAACAACGCCCGCAGCAACGCCTGCTCGTGCGGCTGGAGCACGCCCTGCCCGCCCGCGTCCGATTCGCGTACGAAGATGGTCTCGTCCTGCGACAGGAGCCCGAGCAGGCGGGTGCGCTCCTCGGTCCGGATGGTGAGATAGCGCCGGACCGCGAGATCGACGACCGTCGCCGTCATGTCCACCAGGTCGACACGCTCGTCGACGAGCGTCCCGATCACGCCGGGCGAGAGCCCCGGCGGCGGCTCGTAGGCCACCGTGACGGGGGCGTCACCCTCCGGATCGCGGCCGCGGCGCCGGTAGCGCTCCCACAGCACAACCAGCCAGCCGAAGGGCGCGAGTACGATCCAGTTGTCGGCCGCCAGCCGGCCGGCGCGCGTCCACACGGACGGAAACGTGACCAGGCCCTGCGGAAACCCGACGGCCACGGTCAGTCCCTCGAGCGGTCCGAGCGATCGTCCCGTCTCGAAACGGATCACGCCCGGCGACGGGTACGCGATGGCGACGTCGTCGTCGCGGCTCCCGAACGCGCCCGTGTACCCAGCCGCGCGGACGACGTCAGCCGGCACCTCGGCCGGCAGCCGCACCGTGACGGTCGACCGCTCGATCGGCGCGTTCCATTCATGACCGGTTGCGTTCCAGTAGATCTCGTCGTGCTCGGCAAACGCCCCGAGTGCGTCGCGCACGCGATAGCGGATCACGTAGACGACCGCACCGGCCACCGTGCGGTCCGGATCGCCGATCCGGATCTTGACGTACCGCCCCTCGTGCGACACGTCCGTCGTCTGACGTCGGCCCTCGTCATCGGTGACACCGGCCAGACGCAGGCCGAGCGAGTACGCAAAGCCGCGCGGATCGCTGTAGCGGACCGGAATCGTGCGATAGATGCCGTGACGCGGCTCGCTGAAGACGACCTCGATGCGCTCGTCGACCACGAGGTCCGAGTTGGCCTCGACCGTCAGCACGGTGTCGAAGGCCCGGATGATGTAGCCCCCGCGGTCCTGCGCGCGGGCCGAGGGCGCGGCGGCCAGCCACGCGACCACGACGATGAGCAGCGCGCACGCACGGCTCGGCATGAGCGTCCCGCTCCTGTGTCCTGACACTAGAACCGCACTTGCGGCACCTGCGCCTCGGCCGGATCGGTCAGTTCGAAAAAGTCACGTTCGGCGAACCCGAATGGCCGGGCGATGAAGACGCTCGGCACCGACTGGATCTTCGTGTTGTAGTCGCGCACGACCGCGTTGTAGTAGCGACGCGCGTTCTGGATGTCGGTCTCGAGCGACTCGAGTGCGCGCTGCAGGTCCTGGAAATTCTGGTTCGCCTTGAGATCTGGATACGCTTCGGCCAGCGCGAACAGCGATCGCAGCGTGGTTGACAGCGCGTTCTCCGCCGGCCCGGCCTCGCGCGGGCCGCCGCTACCCGTCGTGCCGGCCGCGCGGTTGCGCGCGTCAATCACCTGCTCGAGCGTCTGCCGCTCGTGGGTGGCGTACCCCTTGACGGTCTCCACCAGGTTGCCGACGAGATCGTGCCGACGCTTGAGCTGCACGGCAATGTCCGCCCACGCGCCAGCGGCCCGGTTCCGGAGCCCGACGAGCGCGTTGTAGATGCCGACACCCCCCATCACGACGACAACGAGAACGAGCAGGACGATCAGCAGCGCAGACATGGCCAGGTGCTCCTTGGATGGGTAGAGGGTATTACATCCGGCGGCGCACGAACGCGGGAACTTCGGGCAGCGTGGCATCGACGAAGTGGCCGCGGTCGGTGAACTCGAAGTAACTGCACCGCAGTCGCGCGGCCACGAATCGCGCCTCGGCCACGGGAATGTGCGGGTCGTCGGTCGAGTGCAGCACCGCCATCCACGACTGGTTCGCGCGAATCGTGTCCCACCGCCAGGGCGTCGCGAAATAGCCGCTCGCGGCCTCGAAGCCATCACCGAGATCCGTGTGACACACGCCGACGAGCACCGATCCGAGCAGCCGATGCGTCTCCGCGTAGCGCATCGCGGCCAGCGCGCCCGAGGAGTGGCCAATCAGCACCGTCTGCGCGTCAGCGCCGAGTTCCTCGAGAAACGGCAGCCAGAACGACGCCCGCGCCTTCACGTTGTCGGGAAACGTCCGATTGATGACCGTCAGCCCGTCACCAGCCAGCTCACGCTCGACCCACGGCAGCCAGTAGTCGCCGGCCGTGCACCCGCCGTTGCCATGAATCAGGATGACCTTGCGTCGCTCGCGCATGTGCGACGAATGGTAGCGCGGGGAGGCTGGGAGGCGGCAGGCTGGGAGGAGGCGGGAAGGCGGGAAGGCTGCGAGGCTACTCGGGCTCTGCGTAATCAAGCTCCAGCTCGATGCGTTCCGCGGGGCGATCGACGGGAACGACGAACGGCTGCTCGAGCAGGTCGACGGAGCCGGCCCTCAAGGACCGCACCGAGAAGCCCGGCTCGAGTCCCTCGACCGTCAGGCGATACGCACCTGGCACGAGTGTGCTCCAGTACGCTTCCCGCGCGTGAGGACAACGTCGACGCCGAGAGGCCTGGCGCCCGGCTCGATGCGGAGCGGCATGCGTCGCAGATCCACGTCCCCGGCCATCATCGACTTGACGAACGTGCCGGCCGGCGGCACCACGAGCAGCCAGTATTCGCCGGGCGGCACCGTGAATCCCTCTCGACTCTCGAGCGGCGCGGATGCGGCGAGACGCAGCGCGATGTGCACGAGCGCACCGCCCCCGGGTGGCATCGCACTCCCGTCATCCATCCGCCCCGCGGCAATGACACGCCCCTGGCCACTCACCACGAGCTCGATGCCGGTCACGTCCGCCGCGCCGACGGTCACCATCTGCCGGCGGCTGCTGAAGTTCGCATACAGCTCGTACAGCCCCGCGACGAGGTGCTCGATGACGAAGGTCCGATCGGGCCGGACAGGCACGCGCCCGGCCGTTGGCACGGGCGGACCATCCATGCGTCTGTAAAGTACCGCGTCGGGCTGGGGCGTTGCGCCGGGATAGGCGTCGACGACCCGGCCGGCGATCGCGGCGCCGGCAGATGGCGTCTGCGCCGCCACGACGGACGGCACGACGACCAGCCACACGAGTGACGCCACGATGAGTCGACGCTGTCCTGTCGTGATCATTCCGGAAGTCCCACCGCGGCCTCGTTCGTGCTCCGCACCTGCAGGACACACGCGCCCTGCGCACACCTCACGGTTCCGCGACGCAGCATCTGCGTCGCCCGTTCGTCCGGCGGCGTCCAGGGCACGGCGATCGCGCGCAGCGCCTCGCGAACCGCCGAGTCAGATCCGACGGTGGGCCCGAAAAGTCGCACGTCGCGCACACGTCCGTCGCGATCGACCAGCAGGAGCGCGTCGATGGGAGTCGTGACGTCGAGATCGCCAGCCAGATCGATGGTCCACGCGCGGGTGAGCACGTCGCGCGCGGTCGTCATGGCCTCCACGCGCCACGCGAGTTCCGGCCTGTTGGCGTACCGCGCTGCGGCGGCCCCATCCCGCGCATCGGCGTAGTCGGCATACCGCGCGGATGCCTCCCTGTTCCCCGACTGCGCATGCACGGCGAGCAGGTGCCGCGCGATGACCGGATCCTGGGAGACCTGCCAGGCGGCCTCGAGATAGCGCAGGGCCGTTGCCAGATCGCCCCGCTTGTGATGCGCCCGGCCAAGCGTGTCCCACTGCCTCGGCAGCGACGCCACCGTGCGCAGCCCGGATGCGTCGACGGTCTCGACCGTCAAATCCGCCACCTGCGCGCTCGTCGTGCGGATCGCGCGTTCGGCCAGCCGCACGGCATCATCGAGCGCAAGGCCGCGCTCGGTCAGTTCCCAGGCCACGAGATTGAGGTGTCCCGCTCCGTCGTCGAGTTCAGCCGAGCGGAGGAAGGCCGCGACGGCCGCGGCCCGATCCCGCGCGGCAAACTGCGCACGCGCGAGCGCGAGGTGATAGCGCGCGCTGTCGCGCTGTCGATCCGCCAGGGGCGCAAGGAGCGGCACGGCCTCGGCGCCGCGCTGGATCGCCACGAGCGTTTCTGCGAGATAGAGCGCGATCTCGCCATCGGCCGGGAACCGATCGGCGCCCGACCGCAGCACCGCTGCCGCCTGCTCGCGCCGACCGGCCGCCAGCAATCGCGATGCGTAGTACTTGAGCAGCGAGGGGCCAGTCGCCCGTGGCGCGCGACGCTGCAGCGTGTCGAGGGCGCGCGCGCTGGCGCCACTCGACATCTGCATCCACGCGAGCATCTGCCACGCGGCGTCGCTCTCGGGCTCGTCGTCGAGCACGCGCTGCACGGTGGCCATCGCCTGCTGGTAGTCGCCCTGTCGCGCCGTGGCCGCGGCCTCCCCCAGGCCCCTGGTCGTCGACGGACTCGCGCGCTCGTACCAGTCGATCGTCAGCGCATCGCTCCAGGCCCAGGGGTTCAGGCGACGAACGCGCACCGACGCCGACGTCCCGCGCACGTCGGCGATGAACGTCCGATAGTCGGCCAGCTGATCGACGGGAATCTCGCCGAGCGTGGACGACAGTTCCCGTTCGGCCTCGAACGCACGCCCGTTCATCGACCAGCGGAACCGGTAGCGCCCGAACGGTCGCGCCAGGTCCACGTCCGCGTCTGCGCCGTCGAGGATCTCGATGCGCTCGGGAAGCTCGAGGCGGGTCACCATCACCGTCGAGCCGATTCCGCCCGTGTCGATCGGATCGTCCGCGTCATCGGGGGGGATCTCCGGGATCTCCATGGGCAGCGGCGGCAACAGCGTGCCCCGCGACCAGTCGACGAAGCCGTCCACCGTGTAGCGATACGCGAGACGGAACGGCGTCGCCGTCTCGTCCGGCGGCGTGACCACGAGATCGGCAATCGTCGCGCCCTGCCTCTTGCCGAGAGGCAGGGCGCGGACAAGGGACTCCCATTGCTGACGCCCGGCCGATCTGAATGCGAACCGCAGGAACACCTCGATGTCGCCTGTCACTTCCTCCGTCACGGTCGCCTGCAACCGCCCGTCCTCGTCGATGCGCCCGGTGGTTTCGGTACGCCACACGCTGGCCACGCGCGCATCGGCCGGGGTCGTCGTCAGGGTCGGCGTTCCTGACGCCGGCAGCGTGAGGCCCGCGACGTCACGCTCGCCCGCCACGAGGAAATCGAACGGCGCCACCGCAATCGTCGCGTCGAGCCACACGGGCGCCCCCAGCCCCTGCGCGATCAACGTGATGACGTGTGAGAACTGGCCGAACGAAGGCAGATCGCGGTCGACGTCCCCATCCGGATCGATCAGCACGGGCGTGGCCTCGATGCCCACGGCCCGCAGCAGGGCCTCGAGCAGCACGTGCTTGTCCTTGCAGTCCCCGAAGCCGTTCGACAGCACGGTCTCCGCCGGATTGGGCTGGATGCGGCCCACGCCGATCGCTACGGCAACATATCTGATACTCGTCGAGACGTACCGATACAGCGCGCGTGCCTTCGCGTCGTTCGATGGCAGGTCGGCCGTCAGTTCGAGCGCCTTCGCGCGAATCGCCGGCGTGACGTCGGCCCGATCGCGCCAGAGGTCGCGCACCACGCGCCCGACCTCGCTCCAGTCGGTGAACGACGAGATCCGCACGAGATTGTCGCGGTCGTCGTCCAGCGATGTTGCCTCGACGGTCACGTCCCACCGATACGTCGTCCGTCCGGCAGCGGTCGCGATCTCGGGGATGTACGATCCGCTCTTCACCGTGGGATGCACGTCCGACGGCCACGACACCTCGATGAGGCGGCGTCCCTCGAACGCCTCGCCTGCCATCACCTCGGTCATTTCGAAATAGCCGGGCACCAGACTCGCCTCGGTCACGGCCCACGCATACTCGAGCGTGTCGCCCGGCTGGAGGGCCTGGACGTTGATGTGCCTGAAGTACACGTCGGAATAGATGGGCGCGGACTGCGTGACCGGCGATGGCTGATCGAAGAACGCGGTGGTCGGGGTCTCGACCTCACGGCCGTCGGGCTTGCGGACGCGAACGTGGTCGACCGTCAACGTTCCGGCCCCCTGACGGAACGGGATCGTCACCGTGCCTGCCTGCTCGACACCCGCGGCCGTGTGCACGCGAAGCCTCACGGTGTATGCCGCCTCGCGCCGACCATCGGCCTGAAAGGCGACCCGCGACGTCATCAGATCGACATCGACATCGCGCGCGGCCGACGACGCGGCCGGCGCCTGCGCGAGCGCAGGCACGACGGACCACAGCAGTGCCAGGAGACACAACGCGGGAGGACGCAGCGACACGGGCACCTACTCCTTGAGTGGCGTCAGCGTATACCCGGACGACGACGGGGAGCAATTGACGCGCGGCGGCGGGCAGCGGGCGGAGGGCGATGGCCGCGGGCAGCACGGCGGCAGGCGGCACGGAGCCCCGAGGCTTCAGCCTCGGGGAGACAACGGAGCACGATCGCTTGACCCCCTGGGGCTGAAGCCCCAGGGCTCCGACGATCGGCGGCACGGCGGCAGGCAGCCCGGAGCCCCGAGGCTTCAGCCTCGGGGAGACAACGGAACACGATCGCTTGCCCCCTGGGGCTGAAGCCCCAGGGCTCCGAGGATCGGCGACGCAGCGGCGGGCAGCCGGAGCCCCGAGGCTTCAGCCTCGGGGGGACAACGGGAACCCGGTCCCCAATCCCTGGGGCTGAAGCCCCTGGGCTCCGACGATCGGCGGCGCGGCGGCGGGCGGCACGGCAGCTCGCGGCGGCCTCCTGATACGCTTGCCGCATGCCACGCTCGTCGAAGCGACAGCCTGTCTGGGCGCAGATGTCGACGCCGGCTCTGACGCGCGTGCTTATCGCCGTGACGCTGACGTTCTCGACGATGGGCTTCCTGTCCGACATCACGGCCATGGACGAACAGCCGTTCTCGCACGCGGTGTACAGCGCCCTGATTTCCGGCGTCACCGCCGCCACCGTGCTGCTGTCGCTCGCGCGCGGCTATCGCTGGCTGGTGACCACCGTGGCCGTGCAGATCGCTGGCGCCTGGTTCCTGCGCGGCCCGGCGCTGGCCCCACCGTTCGCGTTTCTCACCGGCCTGTCGCAGGACGCGCGCCTGCACGCCGACAGCCTGGCCGCGCTCATCACGGTCCTCTCGGGCTATACCGCGTTCATCGTCTTCATCGAACGCGACGCGAAGCAGCAGATCGCGATGCGCACCGAACTGGGACTGGCCACCGAGATGCACCGGACGCTGGTGCCGCGCATCGACACCACGATTGGCGCCTACACGTTCCACGGTGTGTCCACACCGAGCGGTCAGGTGGGCGGCGACCTCGTCGACCTGATCGCGCTGCGCGATGACGGCTGGCTGGCGTACGTGGCGGACGTGTCCGGCCACGGCGTGTCATCAGGCCTGGTGATGGGCATGGTGAAGAGCGCCGTGCGCATGGCCGTCGACGAACAGATCTCACTCCAGATGCTCGCCGCACGCCTGAACGCGCTGCTCTGCTCGCAGGTGAAGGCCGGCACGTTCGTCACGATGGGCGCGCTGCGCGGCCATGGCGACGGCCGCGTGGACGTGCTCATCGCCGGCCACCCGCCGCTGCTGCACACACGCGCCGACAGCCGCGACATCGCGACCGTGTCCACCGACAACATCCCGCTCGGCGTGATGCCCGACTGGACGTTTGCCACCTCGACGATCGCGCCCGGCCCCGCCGACACGCTGGTGATCATCACCGACGGGCTCTTCGAGGTGTTCGACCGGAAAGATCGCGACCTCGGCCTCGATGCGGTGACGACAGTGATCGCCGACGCGCACCTCGAGACGCCGGACGTCATCGCCACGCGCGTCTTCGACCGCGCACGCGCGTTCGGCGCCCAGCAGGACGATCAGTCCCTGCTCGTCGTGCGACGCGCCTGATCCGCCACGACACACGGCGCGCGCGCCGCGCGTCGTACGCGCGTCACCTTCCCGCGACTCGAACTACCTGCCGTCGCACGCCGCACCCTCCCGCAGACCGGCCTTGCGCAATACGGCCATCATTGGACACCAGTTCGTGAACGCGGACTGGAACAGGTTCAGGCCGACGAAGGCGGTGGCCCACAACCATGCCGGGTGCACGAACATGCCCAGGGCAACGGTCACCAGCACGAACAGGCCGGCAATGAGACGAAGGGTGCGATCGATGGTCATCTGCGGACTCCTTTATGTGTTCCCCGAGGCTGAAGCCTCGGGGCTCCGACGGACGGTTTCCAAAGGCCGAAGCCTCTGGGCTCCGACGGACGGTTCCCAAAGGCTGAAGCCTCGGGGCACCGGCGGACGGTTCCCAAGCTCCGACGGACGGTTCCCTGGCCTCAGACACGTTCCCGATGTGCCTGGCGGTGCATCACGTAATAAAGAACGGGGACGGTCATGCGCGACAGCAGCAGCGAGGCCACCTCGCCCGCCATCAGCGAAATCGCGAGCCCCTGGAAGATCGGATCGAACAGGATCACGCCGGCGCCCACGATGACCGCGGCCGCCGTCAACGCCATCGGGCGGAACCGCACGGCGCCCGCGTCGACGACCGCGTCCTCGAGACACTGGCCCTCGCGCAGGCGGAGCTCGATGAAATCCACGAGGATGATCGAGTTTCGCACCACGATCCCGGCACCGGCAATGAAACCGATCATCGACGTGGCCGTGAAGAAGGCGCCCATGGCCGCGTGCGCGGGCAGGATGCCGACGAGCGAAAACGGAATGGCCACCATGATCGCAACCGGCGTGATGAACGACTGGAACCAGCCGACCACCAGGATGTAGATGAGCACCAGCACGAGCGCGAACGCGATGCCGAGATCGCGGAAGACCTCGATCGTGATGTGCCACTCGCCGTCCCACTTCATCGCGTACTTCGACGTGTCCGTCGGCTGCACGGCGTTGAAGATCTCGAACGCGTAGCCTTCGGGCAACACGATCGCCGCGAGCCGCTCGTTGATGCCGGCAATCGCATACACCGGGCTCTCGACCACGCCGGCCACGTCGGCGGTCACGTAGGTCACGGGCTGGAGATTCTTGTGATAAATGCTCCGCTCGACGACGTCCCGGCGCGCGCGCGTCATGTCGCCCAAGGCCACGCCCGACGGCCCGACGCGCAGGCTCGTCACCCCGGCCAGATCGCCCAGCGCCGGACGCGGCAGTTGCAGCACGACGGGCACAGCCTCGCGCGCGGCCGGATCGTGCAGCAGCCCAGCCGTATCGCCTTCGACGGCCATCCGTACTACGGACAATACGGACGCGACAGGGACCCCGGCCGCGGCAGCGCGCTCCGCGTCCACGTCGAGCACGACGCGCGGCTGCGGATCCTCGACATACCAGTCGACGTCGACCACCCCGTCGGTCTCCGCCATCGCCTGCCTGACAGCCCCGGCAATCGCGAGGCGGCGATCGATGTCCGGACCGTACACCTCGGCCACGAGCGTCTGGAGCACGGGCGGCCCTGGCGGAACTTCCGCGACCTGAATCGTGGCACCGAGCGAGGCGGCCAGCGGCTGCAGCCGTTCGCGCACGTGCCTGGCAATGTCGTGGCTCTGCTCGCGTCGCTCCCCCTTGCCAACGAGGTTCACCTGGAGATCGGCCAGGTGTGGGCCAGTCCGCAGGAAGTAGTGCCGGACGAGCCCATTGAAGTTGTAGGGCGCCGACGTGCCCGCGTAGGTCTGCACGTCACGCACGGCCGGCTCGGCCAGCGTCTCGCGCGCGAGCACATCGGCTACGCGCGCGGTGGTCTCGAGCGGCGTCCCTTCGGGCATGTCGACGAGCACCTGGAATTCGCTCTTGTTGTCGAACGGCAGCATCTTTACCTGCACGAGCCGCAGCGGGACGAACGCCACGGCCGCTACCAGCAGCACGAGGACGCCGCCGAGGAACGCGACACGCGCGCGCCGCTCTTCGAGCAGCCGCCGCATGATGCGTCGATAGAGACGCGTGAACGAGCCCTCGTGCTCGACGTGTCCCGCCCCCACCGTCGTCAGCAACCGCACGGCCGCCCACGGCGTGACGATGAAGGCGACGATCAGCGAGAACAGCATCGCGGCCGACGCCCCCACGGGGATGGGCCGCATGTAGGGCCCCATGAGGCCGCCGACGAACGCCATCGGCAGGATCGCGGCGATCACGGCCAGCGTGGCCAGGATCGTGGGATTGCCCACCTCGTCGACCGCACGGACGGCCAGCGCGACGATGCGGCTCTGCCCGCCCCCGTGCATCCGGACGTGACGCACCACGTTCTCGACCACCACGATCGCGTCGTCGACCAGGATGCCGATCGAGAAGATGAGCGCGAACAGCGTGATGCGGTTGAGCGTGTAGCCGTAGAGGTAGAACGTGAACAGCGTCAGCGCCAGCGTCACCGGGATCGCGATCAGCACCACGACCGCCTCGCGACGGCCAAGCGCGCGCCAGATCAGGATCGAGACGGAGACGATCGCCACCAGCATGTGGAACAGGAGCTCGTTCGACTTCTCGGCGGCCGTCTCGCCGTAGTTGCGCGTGATCTCGACGTCGACGTCCGCGGGCACGACGACGCCGCGGAGGACGTCGAGCCTGGCCTCGATCGCGTGCGCGAGCGAGATGGCGTTGACGCCCTGCCGCTTGGCAATGGCCAGCGTGACGGCCGGCCGCGCCCGTTCGCGGTCGTGCGCCACCACGACGCTCTCGATCGACGCAGCGCCGTCGGTCACCGTCGCGATGTCGCCGAGCAGGATCGGGCGTCCCTGGTGTGACGCCACGACCAGCGTGCGCAGGTCGTCGGCGGAGGTGACCAGGCGTCCGACACGGAGGGCCTGCCCGACGCCGTCGGTGACGAGCCCCGCGACGTCGACCTGCACGTTGGCCGCGGCCACCGCTTCGCGCACGACGAGCGGATCCAGTCCATACGTGCCGAGCCTGACCGGATCGAGATCGACCTGGACACGACGGCCGCGGCCGCCGATGAGCGTGACCTCGGAGACGTTCGGGACGTCTTTCAGCGCGTCGCCGAGTTGTCCGGCCACGAGCCGCAGGTCGTGGTCGTCGTAGCGATCGCCGCTGATCGTCACCGCCATCACCGGCACGTCGTCAATCGACCGCGCGCGGACCGTTGGCAGTTGCGCGCCGGGCGGCAGTTCGGCTGCGTGCGACGCGAGCTTGTGATTGAGCCGGACGAGTGCGGCCGTCTCATCCTCTCCCACGAGGAAGCGGACGATGATGAGCGCGTGGCCGGGACTGGACGTCGAGTACAGATATTCGACGCCGGGGATTTCCCAGAGCAGCTTCTCGATCGGCCGGGTGAGCCGCTGCTCGACTTCGGCAGCCGACGCCCCGGGCATCGCCGCCACGACGTCGACCATCGGGACGACGATCTGGGGCTCTTCCTCGCGCGGCAGGATCGCAATGGCGAGTCCGCCGAGTGCGACGGACGCCACGATGAACAGCGGCGTGAGGCGCGAGTTGACGAACGCGGCCGCGAGCCGGCCGGCAACACCGACACGGTGACTCATGACCGATCTCCCCGTACGATCGGCGCCTCGCCTGTCGCCTCCTGCGCGGAGACGTGCACGTCGCCGCCATCGCGCAGCGTGGCCGCGGGCGACACGACGATCTGTTCACCCTCGGCAAGCCCGGCCACGATCTCGATGCCTGTCGCGTCAGCCGCGGCCACGCGCACGAGCCGCATGCGCGCCGTCGTTCCCTCGACCACGAAGACGCTCGTCAACTGCCCGCGACGCACGACGGCCGAGGGCGGCACGACGATCGCCTCACGCGCGGGTCCGGGCAGCCGGACCCGCGCGAACATGCCGGAGCGCAGGCCGTCGGCCGTCTCGAGCGTGACGGTGACCGTGACCGCGCGCGTATCGACGCCCGCGGCGCGGCCCACCTCGGTGATGCGTCCCTGCCGCTCGTCGATGCCGCCCGCGGCATCGACGAGCACGGTGACCGTGTCGCCGGGCCGCGCCCAGTGCGCGCGCGACTCGTCGAGCCGTACGTCGACCTCGAACGCGGCCGTGTCCTCCACGCGCACAAGCGCCGAGCCGGGCGCGGCCATCGCGCCCGGCTCGACGAACGTCTCGGTGACCAGTCCGGCGAATGGCGCCGTGACGCGCGCCCAGGCGGCGACCGCGCGTGCGCCGTCGCCGCCGGCCACCGCGCGCGTCCGTGCCGCGTCGGCCGCGGCCACACCGGCGTCCGCGGCCGCGACCTGCGCCTCGGCCGCGTCCAGCGCGGCCAAGGCGGCGTCGAGTTCCTGCGCGGTGGCGGATCGGCGCGCGGCCAGGGCGGCAATGCGTGCGTGCGTGGCACGGGCGAGCGTGGCGGCCGAGGCCGCCGCGCTCGCCTCGGCCTGCGCGCGCGCGTACTGACGATCGGCCGCCACGCGCGCCGCGGCCGCCGACCGCACGTCGGCGGCCGCGGCGGCATCATCGATCTGCACCAGTACCTGACCCGCGCGCACGCGATCGCCGGCCATCACCGGCACGGCCACGACAGGGCCCATCACGCGCGAAGCCACCACCACGGCGCGCTGCCCGTGCAACGTGCCGCCGGCCTCGATGACGGCCGGACGCGAGACGCGCACGACGGGGGCCACCGTAACGGCCACGGGCGCGGATCCATCGGCGTGCGGCACGGCCGGGACCGTGCCGCACGCGGCCGTGACAACGGCAACGACCACGAGGAGAGACGAACGGACAAGAGTCTTGGTCATGGACGGGTACTCGGGACGAGGACGGGACGCCGCGTCATGTCGCGGGCTCACAGCACGCCCAGCGCGGCCTGCAGACGGGCGTGGGCGATCGCGGCGTCACTGGCCGCCGCGATCGCGCGCGCGTCCGCGTCGGCCACGGCCTGCGACGCCCGCAGCAGATCCGTGCCCGTGGCCAGGCCGTTGTCGTAGCGATCGCGGACGATGCGCTGGCTCTCGCGCGCGGCCGACACGGCCGCGTGCGAGAGATCGACACGCGCCCGCGCGGCGGACACCGCCGTGCGGGCCGCGCGGATGTCGAGCCGCGCGCGGTCGGTCGCCGCCGCGCGGGCGAGGCGGCGTTCATCGGCGACAGCGCGCGCCTGCGCCAGGCGCGCGCGGTCGCCGAAACCGCGGAACACGTTCCAGCGCACCTCGGTAGTCACCACCCAGCCACGCGCGCGCGAGCCGAACGAGGCGCCGTTGGCCTCCACCGCGGCGCGCGCGACGACCTGCGGCACGAACGCGGCCCGCGCGGCGGCGACGCCGGCGTGCGCCAGGCGCTCGGCGGTCCAGGCGAGCCGCACGTCGGCTCGCCTGGACAGGGCGTCCGCCTCATTGGCCGCCTCCAGCTCGTCGACATCCGCCACCACCGCGATCGGAGCCAGCGCATGAACCGCATCGAGCGGTTCACCCATCAGGAAATTGAGCCGCGCGCGCGTCACGGCCAGTTGCGCCGCGATGTCGATCGCCTCGTCACGTGCGGCAGCTTCCTGGACAGTCGCCATCAACACGTCGGCGTCGGTCGCACGTCCCGCGTCACGCGTGGCCGTGGCGTGGGCCAGGTCTTCGCGCGCCGCCTCGACGGCGGAAGATGCCGCTGTTGTCAGCGCCTCGAGTCGCAACACCTGCCCGTACGCCTCGATAGTCGCCAACGTCATGTCGCGCTGCACCTGCTCGCGCTCGACGACCGCCATCTCGCGATCGAGCGTCGCGGTCCGCACGGCCGCGCGCACGCCCACATCGATCACCGGCTGCTCGATGACGACCGACGTCCGGAAGATGTCAACGGATAGCGGATCGTTGAGCCGGCCGATGTCGAAGTCGTCGGCCGAAAGTCGCCGCTGCGACAGGCGCGAGCTGAAGGCGAACACCGGCATGTCGCCGCGCTGCCATCCCTCGACGACGTCGAGGCGCGGGAGCCGCGCCGCGCGGGCCTCGCGCACGCCGGCCGTCGCGCGCGTCACCCTGGCGTCGGCGGCCAGCACGTCCGGGTGCTGCCGGCGCGCCTGCGCCACGGCATCGGCCAGGGTCAACGGCACCTGCGCGGCCGCGGGCACGGCAAGCAGCATCAGGATCAGGAACGACGGCAGCGTCACGCGAGCCATTGCCCACAGAGATGCCGGGACGCCGCAAAAGGTGACAGACTCTGCTGGTGGCCAGGCGTCCTGCGGAGTCCGTCGACGAACAGACGACAGCCATGATCGACGTCGTCCGTCGGGCGGCAGCGGGCGACGAGGACGCGCTCGAGCGGCTGCTGATCGATGCGCAGGAACTGACGTGGCGATTCAGCATGGCCGTCTGCGGCCATCCCGAGGACGCCGAGGACGCAATGCAGGAAGCGCTCGTGCGCACCTACAAACACCTGGGACAGATCCGCGACGTCGAAGCCTTCCGGCCGTGGCTCTACCGCACGGTGCGCAACGTGTGCCTGATGTCGCGCCGGAAGCGCGCCGGCGCCCCGGCGCAGGTCGTCTCCCTCGATGATCCGGGACGCGATGGATCGGCCTCGCGCACCGCCATCGACGTCCCGTCGCCGCATCCGGGGCCGGAGGCCGTGACGAGCCAGCGGCGCCTGCGGAGCCGACTGGCTCGCGCGCTGTCGACGCTGCCGCCGGCGTTCCGCGCCGTGGTCTTCCTGCGCGACATGGAGGGGCTGTCCACGCGCGAGACGGCCCAGACGCTCGGCCTGTCCGAAGACAACGTGAAAGCGAGACTGTCGCGTGCGCGGCTGGCGCTGCGGCGGGAACTGGCCGGCACGGACGGCATGCGAGGACGAGGACGATGATGGGCACGCACCGCCGCACCCGTACGACACCGGCTCCCTGCGACGACCGGCTCGACGACGTCCTGGCGTGGATCGACGGCGACTTGCCGGCCGCGCGGGTGCGCGCCGTGGCGGCACACGTGGCCGGGTGCCCCGGATGTGCGAGCCTGGTCGACGAACTGCGCCTGGCCATCGCGGCCTGCCGCCAGGCCGGCGACTGTCGCGTCCCGTCGTCGATTCATCGCCGGGCGCGGACGCGCGCGCGGGCGATTATCCGCCGCGGGTAGCCACGCGTCTTCACAGGAACGTCGATTTATAGAGATTTCTTCGAGAACGTGGGGGTTGGGCGACGTCAGCCGGGGCAAGCCCCCTGCGCTCTGGAGGGAAATGCGACCGGAGGCGGAACACCGTGACCCCCTCCCGGGCCCCGGCATTCCGCACTCCTGCCGACTCGAACCTGACACGCCGTGCGGGATGGAACCGCGGCGGGCAGGTCACGAGGTCGAGGCGACGCTGATGCGCCGCGAAGTCGTTGCCTCGTCAATAGCACGGACCGTGCCAGCCGCGTACCGGCGCTTTCTGACGTTTCTCCCGGGAAGTCCGGCAAACCGCTGCAACCTTCCTACACGCCCTCGCCCTTTCTACACGCACCGACGCCCACGTGGCCTTGTAGCCTCGTAGCCTTCCCCCGAGGCTGAAGCCTCGGGGCTCCGACGAGGACGTCCCCGCCTCGTCGCCTTCCAGTCTCCTCCCAGCCTGCCGCCTTCCAGCCTCTACCGGCTCTTCTTGATCCGCGTGATCAATTTCGTAAGTACGTTGCCGGGGCCGACTTCCTCGAAGGTGATCACGCCCTGATCGAGCAGGCCCACCATCGAATCGAGCCAGCGTACGGAGCTGCCAATCTGCTTCGCCAGCGTGCCGCGCACATCGTCGGCCGGATACGGCGCGGCGGTGACGTTGGCGATGACCGGGATCGCAGGCGCGGCAAAGGTGACGCCATCGAGGTGCCGGCCGAATTCCTCCATGGCCGCGTGCATGTAGCGCGAATGGAAGGGGGCGCTGACCTTCAGCAGGGTGAACGCGCGAACCCCCGCGGCTTCGAAGTCGGCCTTGACGGCCTCGATGTCGGCGACGGGCCCGGCAATGACCGTCTGGTCGAACGCGTTGAAGTTGGCCACGTCGAGCCGCCGGCCGGCCTCGCTCGCCTCGAGGATCGCCGCAATCCGATCGGGCGCGAGCCCGATGACGGCCGCCATCCCGCCGCCGCTCACGCGGCCCATCAGGGCCCCGCGCTCCCTGACCAGCGTCAGACCGGTGACGAAGTCGAACACGCCAGCCGCCAGCAGGGCGTTGTATTCGCCGAGACTGTGACCGGCCACGAACGCCGGGGCCGGCCGGCCCTCGTCGACGCGCGCGCGCCACATCAGGGCGTTGACCACGAACAGCGCGGGCTGCGTGAACTGCGTGAGACCGAGCTCGCCGCGCGGATCCTCGAGGCACAGCTCGCGAATCGAATACCCGAGAACCTGGTCGGCCTCGGCCGTCCAGTCGGCATACCGCACGAAGAGATCGCCGCCCATGCCGACGGACTGCGACCCCTGACCTGGAAACAAACAGACAATGGACATGGGAATGTGTGGTGAACCGGCGTGAAGCCCCGGCCATTGGCGGCCGGCGCCGGGCGGCGCCATACTATCGCAATGGTCACGCCGACGTCACTCGACGAGACACGCGTCGTGGACGTCTGGCACACCACGATCGACGACCTGCACGCGCGCGGCGCTGACGCCCTGGCGCGGGCCCTCGGCCTGCTGCACCCGTCCGAGCGCCAGCGGTACGCACGCTTTCGTCACGATGCCGATCGCGAGATGTTCCTGATCGGCCGCGTCCTGGCGCGATCGGTGGTGGCGCGCGCCCTGGGCGTCGGACCCGGCGACTGGCCATGGCGCGAGGGCCCCCGCGGCCGTCCCGACATCGATCGCGACGACGCCCCGCTGTCCTTCAATCTGGCGCACAGCGCCGGCCTGGTCGTCTGCGCCGTCTCGCGCCTGGGACCCGTGGGCGTGGACGTCGAACACCGCCTGCGCGTCCCGCTCGATCGCGCGCTCGTCCCGCGCTGCTGCGCGCCGGACGAAGCCGCGGACGTCGACGCGCAGGGCGCCGACTGGTGCGATCGCTTCCTTCAGTACTGGACGCTGAAGGAGTCGTACCTGAAGGCTGTCGGGCTCGGCATCTCCGTTCACCTGCCCGACGTGCGCTTCCGTCTGTGCCCGGCCCCGACGGCCGCGTTCACCGGCACCTTCGCGGGTGCGGACGCGGGCTGGACGTTCGAACTGCGCCCGGTCGCGCCCGCGCACTACGTGGCCGTGGCCGCTTCGACGCCCGACGGCGTGCGGCCCGTCGTACACCACGCCCCATTCCCGGACGAGTGGTGGCCATGAAATGGGTTCTCGGCCTTCCGACCTCCCAGCCGCCTTCCGGGCTGCAGGCTCCCTGCCTTCCATGAAGTTGCTCGCCACCAGCGATCTGCACCTGGCGCACCGGGCCAATCGCGACGCGCTGTCGGATGTGCCGCCGCACGGCGACGACTGGCTGATCGTGGCCGGCGACATCGGCGAGCGTCCCGAGCACCTGCGCCTGGCCCTGGAGATCCTCACCGATCGATTCGCGCGCGTGATCTGGACGCCGGGCAATCACGATCTGTGGTGCCCGCCGGACGATCCGACGCGCACACGCGGTCAGGCACGCTACGACGAACTCGTCGCCATCTGTCGCGAGTTCGGCGCGCTGACACCCGACGATCCGTACGCGCCCTGGCCGCTCGATCCCGACACGGTCATCGTGCCGATGTTCCTGCTGTTCGACTACAGCTTCCGGCCCGCGCACATCAGTCGCGCCGATGCGCTCGGCTGGGCACGCGAGAGCGGCGTGATCTCGGGTGACGAGTTGATGCTGCCGTTCGCCCCGTGGCCGTCGCGCGAGGCGTGGTGCCGGGATCGCTGCGATCGCACCCAGGCGCGGCTCGATGCGCTGCCCGCGGGCACACGGACGATCCTCATCAATCACTGGCCGCTGCGCTACGACCTCGCGCGGCCGCCGCGCGTGCCGCGCTTCTCGCTCTGGAGCGGCACGACGCGCACGGAAGACTGGGGCGAACGCTATCGTGCGCGTGCGGTGATCTCGGGTCACCTGCACATGCGCACCACGCTGTGGCGTCACGGCGTGCGCTACGACGAGGTGTCGCTCGGCTATCCGCGCGACTGGCAGGCCGATCGCGGCATGGCGTGGTACTTCCGCGAAATCCTGCCGGGCCGCGCGCGCGATCGCGACCGCTACGTGCCGTCCGTCGATCCGTTCCTCGATCGACGGCTGTCCGGTCCGTCCCCGATCGATCGCCCCTCACTCGTACGAGACGACGAGGGTGCCTGATATCATGCTGCGCGTCCATGCGGAAATTACGCGTGCTCGTGCTCATGCACCACTACATGGTGCCGCCCGACGACATCAGCGGTCACGATCCGAAGACCGCGATGTGGCGGACGGAGTACGACGTCCTCCGGACGCTGCGGCGGCTGAAGCACGACGTGTACCCGCTCGGCGTGCACGACGATCTCTCCGTCATCAAGCAGGCGCGCGACGACTTCAAGCCGCACATCGCCTTCAACCTGCTCGAAGCCTTCCACGAGATCGGCACCTTCGATCAGAACGTCGTCAGTTACCTGGAACTGCTGCGCCTGCCGTATACGGGGTGTAATCCGCGCGGCATGTTCCTGGCGCGCGACAAGGCGCTGTCGAAGAAGCTGCTGCAGTACCACCGCATCACCGTTCCGGGCTTCATGCTGGTGCGGCGCGGCCGCAAGCCGCGCATGATCAAGCGCCTGTCCTTCCCGCTGATCGTCAAGTCGCTCACGCAGGAGGCGTCGACGGGCATCTCGCAGGCGTCTGTGGTCCACGACGAGACGAAGCTCGCCGAGCGCGTGCAGTTCATCCACGACTCGATCGGCACCGACGCCATCGTCGAGGAATACGTCGACGGGCAGGAGCTCTACTGCGGGGTGATCGGCAACAGCCGCCTCGAGGTGCTGCCAGTGTGGGAGATGACCTGGGAGAACCTGCCGGAGGGATGGCACCGGATCGCGACCGCGCGCGCGAAGTGGAGTCCGACCTACCAGGAGAAGGTCGGCGTGATGACCGGCGCGACCGACGCGTCGGACGAGATTGCGGACAAGGTGCAGCACATCTCGAAGCGCGTGTACCGCGTGCTCGAGCTGAGCGGCTACGCCCGCATCGACTTCCGCCTCGACGCCGCCGGCGTCCCGCACGTACTCGAGGCCAACCCCAACCCGCAGATCGCCGACGGCGAAGACTTCGCCCGATCGGCCGACATGCTGGGCCTGACCTACCCGAAACTCATCCAGCGGATCCTGACGACAGGCCTGCGGTGGGATCCGGAGAGACTTGGGTAGAAGCAAGTTGGAATTGCGAAGTTAGAAGTCAGAATTCACAAAAGTTTGAAGTTTGAACTTAGAACTTCGAAGTTCTGACTTCCTACTTCTAACTTTCCCGCACTTCTTACTTCTAACTTCGCACTTCTAACTTCCACCGCAAATCTTCTCCCACGCCCCGGGCTGCAGCGAGAGCAGCCAGTATTTCTTCCGCAGCGTGACGACCAGGTCGAGGTACTGGGACTTCTCCATCCCGCCGGCGCGCAGGCGGTCGCGGGCGGCGCGCAACTCGTAGCGGTAGAGATCGTTCAGCGCGTCGCGCACGACCGACGGCGGCGTCGATGCGGTCGGCGCGAGCCCCAGCCCGGCAAGCGCCTCGAGAAACTCCGGCGGATAGATCCACATAACAGGCGGCACGGCGGCGGACGGCGGGCAGCACGAGGCCATCCGCGCGGCCCGCAGCCGCGCGGCCGTGCCGCCTGTCCCTACCGCGTCAGCTTCCGATACTTGATCCGGTGCGGCTGATCCGCACCGGCCCCGAGACGGCGCTTCTTGTCCGCCTCGTAGTCCTCGAAATTACCGGCGAACCACTCCACGTGACTGTCGCCCTCGAACGCGAGGATGTGGGTCGCGATCCGATCGAGGAACCAGCGGTCGTGCGAAATCACCACGGCGCAGCCGGCGAACTCGAGCAGCGCCTCCTCGAGCGCCCGCAGCGTGTCGACGTCCAGGTCGTTGGTCGGCTCGTCGAGCAGCAGCAGGTTGCAGCCCTTCTGCAGCAGCTTCGCGAGGTGCACGCGGTTGCGCTCCCCGCCCGACAGCGTGCCGACCTTGCGCTGCTGATCCTTGCCCTTGAAGTTGAACCACGAGACATACGCCCGCGCGTTGACCGCGCGTTTGCCGAGCTGGATCTCGTCGTCTCCCCCCGTAATCTCGTCGTAGACCGTCCGATCGGCGCCAAGCGCGTCGCGCGACTGATCGACGTAGCCGATCGCCACCGTCTCCCCAATCCGCAACGTGCCGCTGTCGGGCGGTTCCTGGCCCACGAGCATGCGGAACAGCGTGGTCTTGCCCGCGCCGTTCGGTCCGATGACGCCGACGATGCCGCCGGGCGGCAGCGTGAAGGTGAGGTCGTCGATCAGCAGCACGTCGCCGTACCCCTTCTTCAGGTTCGAGGCCTCGACGACGACGTTGCCGAGGCGCGGGCCTGGCGGAATGTAGATCTCGACGCGCTCGATCTTCTCGGCCGTGTCCTCGGCCAGCAGTTGCTCGTACGCGTTCAGGCGCGCCTTGCCCTTGGCCTGCCGGGCGCGCGGCGACATGCGGATCCAGTCGAGTTCGCGCTGCAGCGTGCGCTGGCGCCGGCTCTCGGACTTCTCCTCTTGCACGAGCCGCGCCTGCTTCTGCTCGAGCCACGACGAGTAGTTCCCTTCCCACGGATACGCCCGCGTGCGATCGAGTTCGAGGATCCACCCGGCCACGTTGTCGAGGAAGTACCGATCGTGCGTGATGGCGACGACGCTGCCCTTGTACTCGTGGAGGAAGTGTTCGAGCCAGGCCACCGATTCGGCGTCGAGGTGGTTGGTCGGCTCGTCGAGCAGGAGCAGGTCGGGCGACTGCAGGAGCAGCCGGCAGAGTGCCACGCGCCGGCGCTCGCCGCCCGAGAGCGTCGTCACGTCGGCGTCCGGCGGCGGCAGCCGCAGCGCGTCCATTGCGTGCTCGAGCTTGGAATCCAGATCCCACGCCCCGGCCGCGTCGATCGCGTCCTGCACCTTGGCCTGTTCCTCGAGGATCTTTTCCATTTCCTCGGGCGACAGATCTTCCGCGAACTTCTCGTTGATCTCGTCGAACCGCGTCAGCAGCGCCTTCGTGGCCGCAACGCCCTCTTCGACGTTGCCGAGCACGGTCTTCGACGGATCGAGCGTCGGCTCCTGCGGCAGGTAGCCGACCGAATAGCCCTGCGAGAGGATGGCGTCGCCCAGGTAGTCGGGATCGAGCCCGGCCATGATCTTGAGCAGCGTCGACTTGCCCGATCCGTTCGATCCGATGACGCCGATCTTGGCGCCGTAATAGAACGAGAGATAGATGTCCTTGAAGACGACCTGGTCCGGCGGATACACCTTCCCGAGGCCCTTCATCGTGTAGATGAACTGTGCCATGCGACTCTGCTATGCTCCCTCGCCCCGCGACGCCCCCGCGGCCGTCGACGCCGCCACGGGCGCCGGCTCCGGCGTGAAGTCCTCGCCCGGGTTGATGAACCGTTCGTACTCGACGTGGTGCTGCCGATCGTGCAGCTGGCGGTAGCGTCCGCCCAGCGCAATCAGTTCGGCGTGTGTCCCGCGTTCCACGATCGCGCCGTTCTCGAGTACCAGGATCTGCCCGGCGCTCCTGATCGTCGATAACCGGTGCGCAATCACGAACGTCGTCCGGCCGTGGCGCAAGCGGCGGAGACCGTCCTGGATCTGGGCCTCGCTCTCGCTGTCGAGGCTCGAGGTGGCCTCGTCGAGCAGCAGGATCCGCGGGTCCGCCAGGATGGCGCGTGCGATGGCCACGCGCTGGCGCTGGCCGCCCGACAGGCGAACGCCGCGCTCGCCGACGATCGTGTCGTAGCCCTGCTCGAAGTCCGTGATGAAGCCGTGGGCGTGCGCGATGCGCGCCACGCGCTCGACGTCCTCACGCGTGGCGTGGGGCCGGCCGTAGCGGATATTGTCGGCGACGGTGCCATCGAACAGGAAGTTGTCCTGGAGCACCACGCCGAGGTGACGACGGTAGTCATCGAGCCGCAGGGTCGACAGGTCGCGGCCGTCGACGCGCACGACACCGGCTGTCGGCTGGTTGAACGCCATGACCAGGCTGATCAGTGTGCTCTTGCCGGAGCCGGACGAACCGACGAGCGCGGTGGTGGTGCCGGCCGGCGCGGTGAACGTGATGTCCCGGAGGACCGGCACGCCTTCCTGGTACTCGAACCAGACGCCCTCGAACGCCACCTCGCCGCGCAGATCGTCGATCGGCAGGCGCGTGTCGGCGTCGGCATCCTCGCGCGTAGTGTCGAGCACCTCGCGGATCCGGTCGAGCCCGGCGAAGGCCTCGCTGATCTGCGTGCCGATCGAGGCAATCTCCACGATGGGCGCGGCCATCAGGCCCGTGAAGAGAATGTAGGCGAACAGATCGCCCAGCGTCATCGTGCCCGCCTCGATCGCGCGTCCCCCCATCACGATCATCACGATGCCGATCGCCCCGATGACCAGTCCCGAGAAGGCGGTCGTGCCCGAGACCCCGGTCATCGACTTCGCGATGTTGCGGAAGAGCGTGTGGGCGCCCTTCGTGAACACGAGATCCTCGCGGCGCTCGGCGGTGTAGGTCTTGATGACGCGCACGCCGCCCAGCGACTGCGACAGGCGGCCCGTCAGGTCAGCCAGGATCCGGCCGCGCTCGCGGAACAGCGGCCGCAGCGTGCGGAACGCGTAGCCCATCGCCCCGGCGAACGCGCCGAGGATGCACAACGTGACCAGGGTCAGGTGCCAGTTGATGTAGAGCAGTGCCACGAGCGCGATGAGCGCCGTGACCAGGCCGCCGAGCAACTGCACCAGCCCGGTCCCGACCAGGTTGCGGATCCCCTCGGGATCGTTCATCACGCGCGCGATCAGTACGCCGGTCTGCGTGTTGTCGAAGTACCGGACCGGCAGCCGCATGACGTGCGCCTCGATGCGGCGACGCATGTCGGTGATGGCCTTCTGCGCGGCCACGCCGAGCACTTGCGACAGGCCGAAGGAGGTGAAGGCCTGCACGATCGTGGCGGCGCCGGCAATCAAGGCCAGCGTGCCGAGCAGTTCCATTCGCCCCTTCTGGATCACCTCGTCGATGAAGAACTTCGACATGGCCGGCAGCACCATCCCGGCCAGCCGGCTCACCAGCATGAGGACCAGGCCGAGCGCGAGCCGGCCGCGGCGCGCCCAGATCAGGGACCGCGCCTCCTGCCAGGCGGCCGACCACCGGATCCGTCGCTTGTTCCCGGGAGCGGCCGGCGGGGGCGCTGGACGCGAGGTCCGTCCCTGTCGCTCGGCCCGTGCTGATGATAGTGGCGGGTGCATGCGCAAATCCCTTCAAGGATACATGGGAGGCTGGGAGGCTGCAGGCTGGAAGGAGGCGGGAAGGCTGGGAGACGGCTCTCTTCTCGGAGCTCGGGGGCTTCCGGCGGCACGGCGGCGGGCGGCACGGCGGCGACGCGGTGACACGGCGACGGGCAGCGGGCGGCGCGGCAGCGGGCGACATCCGGAGCCCCGAGGCTTCAGCCTCGGGGAAACAGGCCCCTGGGGCTGAAGCCCCCAGGGCTCCGACTGCCGCGCTGCGGACTGGCGAAACTCCGCTATGCTGGACGGGCTTCCGCGTCCAGTGCCGTGACCGTCCCCGACGTCCCCACGCCGCCCGACCCCGCCCCTCCCCGCGCCCCGTCGCCCGAGGACTGGGTCGACCTGTCCGACGAGGCGCTGCTCGATCTGCGGTTCAACCAACTGGGCCTGACGATTGCCGGCAGCTGGCTCGAGCCGCGGATCGCCACGCTGCGCGAGGAACTCGCCTCGCGCGGCCTGGGCTTCGAGCCGCACTTCTGGCTGTCGGCCGAATGGTTCACGCCCGACGGCGTGCCGGGCATCGCCATCCCGTTCTACCTGGCGCACCCGCGGCTGATGCGGCTCGAGAAGGCGCAGATGCTCGAGGTGGAGGGTGGCGACGTCGACTGGTGCCTGAAGATCCTGCGGCACGAGGCCGGGCACGCCATCGACAATGCCTACGATCTGCGGCGACGACGCAAGCGCGTCAAGCTCTTCGGCAAACCGTCGGAACCCTACCCGGACTTCTACCTGCCGCGTCCGTACTCCAAGAGTTTCGTGCTGCACCTCGACTCGTGGTACTCGCAGAGCCACCCCGACGAGGATTTTGCCGAGACGTTCGCCGTGTGGCTCACGCCTGACAGCGACTGGCGCTCGCGGTATGCGGACTGGCCCGCCCTGCGCAAACTCGAATACATGGAAGAGCTGATGCGCGGCCTGGCCGGGGTCCGGCCCACGGTGCGATCGGCCCGCCAGGTCGAGCCGATCGATCGGCTGCGTACCACGCTGCGTCGGCACTACGCGAAGAAGCGCGAGCACTACGGCCTGGCGTACCCGAACTTCTACGACCGCGACCTGCGGCGGTTGTTCTCCGACGCCGAAGGGGACCGCGCGCAGAAGAAGGCGTCCCGCTTCATGCAGGCCGTGCGCAAGGACGTCCGTCGGCTCGTGGCCGAGTGGACGGGGGCCTACCAGTACACGATCGATCGGGTGCTCGCGGACATGATCGAACGCGCCGATCAACTGAACCTGCGCCTGAAGGAACCCGAAGACCAGACCAAGGTGGACTTCACCGTGCTCGTCACGGTGCAGACGATGAACTACCTGCACTCGGGCCGGCACCGCGTCGCGCTCTAGGCGGGCGGCGCGGCGGCGGGCGGCGGGCGGCACGGCGGCGGCCGGCGGCGCGGCGGCGGGCGGCACGGCGGCACGGCGGCACGGTGGCGCGGCGGCGCGGCGGCACGGTGGCGCGGCGGCGGGCGGCGGGCGGCGATTTTCGGAGCCCCGAGGCTTCAGCCTCGGGGGACACCCACTCACCGATCGAATTTCCTGTGCAGCCCCACGGGTGCGCGCGTGTGGCGACGGACGCGCAGGTTGATCACCTCGACCATCACCGAGAAGCCCATCGCGAAGTAGATGTAGCCCTTCGAGATGTGCTGGCCGAGACCGTCGGCCACCAGCGAGACGCCGATGAGCAGCAGGAACGACAGCGCCAGGATCTTCAGCGTCGGGTGCTCCTCCACGACGGTGCTGATCGGCTCGGCGGCCACGAGCATCACCAGCACGGCCAGGACGACAGCGGTCATCATCACCCAGAGATCGTTGGCCATGCCGATGGCCGTGATCACCGAGTCGAGCGAGAACACGAGATCGAGCAACATCACCTGCCCGATCACGCTCGCGAACGTGGCCGCCGTGCGCACCGTCCCCGGCGCGGGGCCCTCGAGCTTCTCGTGAATCTCGTAGGTGGCCTTGGCCAGCAGGAACACGCCGCCGCCGAGCAGGATCAGATCGCGCCCCGAGAACCCACGGCCGAACAGCTCGAACAGCGGCGTGGTCAGGCGCGCGATCCAGACGATGGCCGACAGCAGAGCCAGGCGCATGAACATCGCGGCCAGAAGCCCGACGCGCCGCGCGCGCTTCTGCTGATCGGGCGGGAGCTTGCCGGACAGGATGGAGATGAAGATCACGTTGTCGACGCCGAGCACGATCTCGAGGATCGTGAGCGTGGCCAGGGCGATGAGCGATTCGGTCATGGCGGCAGCCTCCCGCGGCGGTGTCGTGCGGTCGACAGCTTATCGCGGGTCGTGGTGCGGACAGGTGAGCACGGGCAGCCGCGGGTAACGGGGCCAGGCGGGGTCGTCCCGGGAGGCGTCGCACCGGAGGAATGTGCTGCCGCGGTCGGTCGGAACGAGCCGGCCCCGCCGGCACGCGGCACAGAGCCCTGCCGCAATCGGCGGTTGCCCGGGTGGCCGGGAATCGTTCATCATGGCGCCATGTTCACGTCCGAAGCCACCACCCGGGGTGTCCGCGTGTCCGTGGTCGCGGAGTTCTCACCGGCGCGCTCGCGCGTCGAGGAGAACCAGTGGTTCTTCCTGTACACCATCACCATCACGAACAGCGGCTCCGAGACGGTGCAGCTGCTCTCGCGCCACTGGATCATCACCGATGCCGACGGCCGGGTGGAAGAGGTGAAGGGGGCCGGTGTCGTCGGGGAACAGCCTGTCCTCGCGCCCAACGAGTCGTTCACGTATACCAGCGGATGCCCGCTCACCACGTCGTTCGGCCTCATGCAGGGCACCTACCAGATGGTGACGCGATCCGGAGACACGTTCGACGCGACCATCGCGCCGTTCACCCTCAGCGAACCGTATACCGTGCATTAGAGATCGACGGCGGGCCGCGGGCAGCAGGCGGCGGGCTGCGGGCGACGCGACGCGGGACGATCGGATCCCTGGGGCTTCTGTCCCAGGAGCGTCCCTCGAGGCTGAAGCCTCGGGGCTCCGAAGGCGCAATGCACATGGCGGCTGGCAGCAGGCGGCGGGCAGCGGGCAGCGGGCAGCGGCTATACGAATGTCACCTCGAGACCGACGGCGAGTTCGAGGCGACGCAGGTACTCCGCCCGCGGGATCTCCCTCGCCCCGAACTGTTCGAGGTGCGAGGTGGTCCACTGCGTGTCCAGCAGCGTGAAGCCGCGCGCCCGCAGGCGGGTCACGAGCGCGACGAGCGCCACCTTCGACGCGTCAGTCTCGCGGTGGAACATCGATTCGCCGAAGAACGCGCCGCCAATCGCCACACCGTAGAGCCCCCCGACGAGTTGCCCGTCGCGCCACGCCTCGACCGCGTGCGCCAGCCCGCGGCGGTGCAGTGCGACGTAGCTCGCGACAATCGGCTCGCTGATCCACGTCCCATCGTCGCGCCGCTCGGCGCAGGCCCGCATGACTGCCTCGAACGCGGTGTCGATCCGGACGTCGAACCGCCCGGACCGGACCACGCGCGCCAGCCGCGCGGGCACATGGAACGTCTCCAGCGGCAGGATGCCGCGCGGGTCCGGCGAGAACCACCCGATCTCGCCGTCGTCGAGCGCCATCGGGAAGATGCCCTCCCGGTATGCGCGCACGAGCAGCGCCGGATCGATCACGGGATCAGTACTCGGCCGGCGGCTCGATGAACGGTTCCGGCTTGCCCCCGACGTCGGCGCGTCCGCTGCCCTCGAGCCGGCTGATCGCACGGACGGTCATGTCGTGATCGCAGAGGATCTGGCACGAGAGCCGGACCCCCGAGAGTCCCTTGGACGCCAGTACCGCAGCCTCGGCCCGCGTCTGCTGCGCCGGCTCCCCCGCGACGAATTCGACGCGACAGGTCGTGCAGCGCGCACGTCCACCGCACGCGTGCAGTTGATCGACGCCCGCGTCTTCTCCCAACGCGAGCACGAGCCGCTTCCCCAGGGGCACGTCGAACGCGCCCACTCCTTCCACTGTCAGCACAGGCATCCAGCGATTCTACAATCAGCCACGCCGCGCCGAACGCGTCTCCGCCGGCGGCGAATGGCGCGAGGGTACAGCCCTCGATTAAATCAGGTGCCGCAGCCGCACGAAGTAATCGATCACCGAGTAGCCAATCGCCAGCAGCGACACGGCGAGGCAGACGACGGCCGCCAGCATGTGATTGGCGCGCTCGGGCTTGAGCGGATCGAGCCACATGCCCATCAGGTATCCGCCGAGGAAGCCGCCGGCGTGCGCGTAGTTGTCGATGCCCGGGATGATGAACCCGAAGATGAACAGCGGTACCGCGTAGTTCCACGCCTGGCTGCCGACAGCCGACGACCCCGTGCGGCGGCCGTAGTAGATGGCCGCGCCCAGCAGCCCGAAGATCGCGGCCGAGGCGCCCACCGTCATCGTGGCCCCCTGCAACACGCGAATCGGCAGCCAGCCCATCGTCAGGCCCGCCACCGAGCTGAGCAGGAACCCGGTGACGCCGGCCACCGTGTAGATGATGACCATCCGCCCGGGGCCGTACAACTCCCCCACCGCCGGGGCCAGCTGGCGAATCCACAACATGTTGAAGAGGATGTGCAGCAGGCTGCCGTGCAGCCACGACGCGCTCAGCAGCGTCCACCAGCTGCCCAGGTCGAACACGGGCAGGCGGCCGCTCGCCCCGAACATCAGGAGACTGATGACCGACGGCGAGAGGAACGAAAACAGCCCGCCGGACATGACGGCTGCGCCCGACGCCAGCAGGCTCAACGCATACACGACGACGCAGGTGCCGATGACGAACGGGACGAAGCCCAGATCCTTCCCGAGACTGCGCAGCGCCGGGGCAAATCCCCACAGGCCCGGGTTGCGGCGACCGCAGTTGTAGCAGGTCGCGTCGTTCACCCCGACCAGATAGCCACACGAGGCGCACACCACGGACCCGGTCGTCTGTCGCTTGAACATCCCGGGCAGGATAACAGACGAGGCGTCACCCGCCGCCCGCAGCCGGCAGCCCGCCGCCAGCTAACCACTCCGCCGCCTCGACGTCTAATCCCCCAGATGCAGCCCGACGACGCGGCAGCCATGGCCAGGGCCATGGCCGGAGAAGATGACGGCTTCCGCGAACTCGTGGACCGGCACGGCCGGGCCCTCTATCAACTGGCCTACCGCATCACCGGACGGGCCGAGGATGCCGAAGACGTGGTCCAGGAGACCTTCATCAAGGCATTCCGGCAACTGGACCGGTTCGAAGCCCGCTCGAGCGTGGGGACCTGGCTGCACCGGATTGGCGCCAACTGCGCCATCGACCTGGTCCGTCGCCGACGACCGTTCGAGGTGATGGAAGCGCCCGATCGGCTCGATCAGCGGGCGGCAGGCGGGGCCTGGCCCTCGCAGACCGCCGTGGTGGCGTCGGCCCAGATCCAGCAGCGGATCGACGACACGATGGCCGAGCTGTCCGCGCGCGAACGGGCCGCCTTCGTGATGCGCCATTTTCACGATTGCTCGATCAACGACATCGCCACCGCGCTCGACATGAACACCAGCGCGGCCAAACACGCCGTGTTCCGGGCCGTGCGCAAGATGCGCGCAGCACTGCGGATCTTCGTGGACGGACAGACAGATGACTGACACTCCCACATCCCACGCATCGGACGACGACCTGGTGCTGTTCTTCTACCGGGAACTGCCCCCCGACGCGCACGCGCGGCTGTCGACGCACCTCGACGACTGCCCCGCGTGTCGGGACACGTTCGAGACGCTGACGCGCACCCTCGAGCTGACGGGTCGCGCCGAGACGCCCGATCCCGGGCCCGACTTCGAGGACCGCCTCTGGGCGCGCATCGCCCCGACCATCACCACGCGCACGTCGCCCCGCCGCTGGCCATCCATCCTCGCGTGGACCGCGACGCTGCTCGTTGCCGGCGGCCTGGGCTGGTGGTGGACGAACCGACCGGCGCCCGTCACGCCGGAGGAGATGGCGGTTGTCGCGCCCGCGGCCGGCGACCCGCGCGAGCACGTGCTGCTGGCCGCTCTCGATGCGCACCTGGTGCAGACCGAGATGGTGTTCGTCGAGCTGATGAACGCGCCGGTCACCGAACCGGATGCGTTCGACGCGGTGCGCACCACGGCCGACGACCTGGTCGCGTCGGGCCGGCTCTACCGCGAGACCGCGCGCGACACGGGCGCCTCGCAACTCGTCGCGGTGCTCGATGAACTGGAGCCCGTGCTGATCGAGGTGGCGCGATCGGGCGCCGCCGCAACGCCGAACGACCTCCGTGCCCTGCGCGGCCGCATCGAACAGGACGACCTGCTCTTCAAAGTGCGCGCCGTGGCCGCCGACATCCAGGATCGCCAGGAAGGCGCTCCGTTCACCGAAGGAGCCTTATGACCCGCACCCTCGTCATGCTCGCCCTGCTCGTTGTGTCTCCCGCGCTCTGCGCCGCCCAGGCCGTTCCGCCGGCGTCCGGGGCCCCGCGGCCGCTGCCCGCGCCGTCACCGCTGCCCGCGCCCGCCGCGTCACCGGTCCCATCGGCCGTGCCCGTCGCCCCGGTCGGGCCGACAGCCGTGCCGCAGCCCCCACAGGCGCCGTGGCCGCCGGACGTCACCAGGCCCGTACCTGTCGCGCCCTTCGACGTCGATCTGGCGCCGCTGACGGACCTCGACGTCAATCTGACGCTCGAGCTGGATCGCATGCAGGCCGATCTCGCCGGCCTGACCTCCGGGCTCGACGATCAGGTCCGCCTGAGCCTCGAATCGGCCAGGGCGCAGGCCTCGGCCGGCCTCGCGCAGCAGATGTCGACCGTGCGCGCGCAGGTCGACGCGGCGCGCAGGCAGGCATTCGACCTCCGCCTGCGCAGCGACGCCTACAACGGCGGGCTCGACGCGCTCCAGCAGCGCCAGTACGAGCGCGCGATCACGGCGTTCGATCGCGTCGTGGCCGACAAGGGTCCGCGGGCCGACGCCGCGCTCTACTGGAAGGCGTTCAGCGAATTCAAGCTCGCACGGACCGACGCCGCGCTGAGCACCATTGCACAGCTGCAGAAGGAACATGCGCAGAGCCGCTACGTCAGCGACGCGAAGGTGCTCGAGGCCGAGGTGCGCAAGCAGACCGGCCAGCGGCTCGATCCGGCCCAGCTCGACGACGACGAGATCAAGCTGCTGGCGATCCAGGGGCTGCAGCGATCCGAACAGGCCGTGCCGCTGCTCGAGGCGGTGCTGAACGGCGCCAACTCCCTCAACGTCAAGCGCCGCGCGCTCTACGTGCTGGCGCTCGGGCCGGACGCCCGCGCGCGCGAGATCCTGCTGGGCTACGCCGGGGGCGCCGGGAGCCCGGATCTGCAACTCGAAGCCGTCCGTCTGCTCGTCTCGCGGCGTGACGCCCAGACCACCGGTGCAGTGCTGCGCGACCTGTACGAGGCCACGTCGGATTCGACCGTCCGCCGCACGATCATCGACGCCTACCGCGTGCGTCAGCGCGAGGGAGCCGCGAACACGTCGCCGCTGGCCACCACGGCTACCCAGGACCTGATAGCGATGTATCAGCGCGAGACCGACGCCGAACTTCGCCGGCACATCGTGAGCGTCATGATGGACAACGGCGCCGTCGATCAGGTGATGACGATGCTCCGCGGCGAACGCGATCCCCAGGCGCGCACACGCATGATCCACACGTTGAACGTCCGCAACAATCCGCGCGCCACGCAGGCGCTCGTGTCGCTCTACGGCAGCGTGAACGACGTGCCGACGCGCGAGGCGATCGTCAGCACGCTCGCCGGCCAGCAGAACGCGGACGCCCTGATCTCGCTCGCGAAGACCGAGTCCAACGTCCAGCTCAAGACGCGCATCGTCCGCCACCTCTCCGAAATGGCACCACGGTCCAAGGCCGCGGCGGATTATCTGATGGAAGTGATCAGATAGGCGGGGAGGCTACAGGCTGGGAGAAGACTGGAAGGCTACGAGGCCACGAGCTACAGGGGCTACACTACAGGGCCGCGAGGCTACGGCCAAAGTCGGAGCCCTGGGGCTTCAGCCCCAGGGAGCCCCCATCACCACAGTGAGGACGCAATGACACGCACCAGTCTGGTCGCGGGCATGCTCGTGGTGTCGCTCGGCGCAGCAGCCGCACAGCAGGCCGACATCACGAACGCGCGGGTCGAAACCCGGACAGCAGGAACGATCGAACAGGCGATAGCCGATGTCGGGGGCACGACCACCGATCCTGTCTGGGTGGGGTGGCGCGTGCCGATGATGCCGGGACTCGGCGACCGATGCGGCACGTGGTCGGACGGCATCGCCACGACGCGCATGGCGATGCTCGAGGAGGGACCGCGCGAGCGCGCGCCCATCGCGGCACCATCCGCGCCGCGCGTCGCCGCGCTCGAAGCCGGCACCGGGCTCTCGATCTGGATACGCGTCGTCGATGGCGCCGCCGAGCGACTGCGCGCGGTCAGCGACGACTGCCCCATCGATGGCGGCGGCCGGCGGCTGATTCAGCTCGACGGCATCGCGCCGGCAGACAGCTTGCGCTTCCTCGACACGTTGCGCGCGTCATCCACCCTCTCGCCCGACGCGCAGCGACGCCTGACATCGGCCGCTGTCGGAGCCATCGCCCAGCACGCGGCTGGCGAGGCGGACGCGCTGCTCGATCGTCATCTCGCGGCGCCCGCAACGGACGAGGCCCTGCGCACGGCGGCAGCAACGTGGACGGCGCGCGCACGCGGCGCCCGTGGGCTATCGCGGCTTGCGGCGCTCATGGAGACCTCCGGCGACGAAGCGCTGCGACGCACAGTCGCGACGGCCATCGCGCAGTCCCCGCAACCGGAGGCGCTTTCGACGTTGTGGCGACTGGCCAGCACCGATCGGGATGAGCACGTCCGCGCCGCGGCCGCATCGGGATACGCGATCCAGGCGCCTGACGGTGCGCCCATCGACCAGCTCACAACGCGACTTGCCGCCGAGTCGAGCGACGTGGTGAAGCGCCAGATCATCCGCGGGATCGCGCGTCGGCCCGCCGATACCGGCGTGCCGACGCTGGTCAATCTCGCGCGCACGTCGCGCGACCAAGTCGTCCGCGTCGAAGCCGTCCGCGCCCTGAGCCGCACCAATCACCCAGCGGCGATGGCGTATCTGGTGGAAGTATTGCGTTGAAGTGAGAAGTCAGAAGTGAGAAGTCAGAATCTTAGAGAACGTCGAAGTTCGAACTTCGAAGTTCGAAACGATCCCAACTCTTCACTTCCAACTTCTTACTTCTGACTTCTCACTTCTAACTTGCCTTTCAGTGCACCCCATGGCCCGCCTGGAGCAGGCTGGGGTCGGCACCGAGGCGACGGATGGCGGTTTCCCAGGCGGTCTCGGACGGCAATTCAAAGACGATGTCGAGTTCCACGGGCATGATCAGCCAGGCGGACTCGGCCAGTTCCGCGTCGAGCTGACCGGGGCCCCAGCCGGCGTAGCCGGCCAGCACGGCCGTGTGCGGTGGCGCCGGGTGCGTCTGCAGCACCTCGCGCAGGGCGTACGGCGACGCCGACAGATACAGGCCCGCGCCGATGGCCCGGGTGTCGGCTTCCTCGGTCGGTACGGCCGTCAGAATCCACCCGCGCTGCGGCTCGACAGGCCCGCCGATCCGCAGCGGGAGTCCGTTCGGTTCCACCAGCGCGGGATCCAGCTGCACCGCCTCGGCCGCCGTGGTTTCGGCCGGGCGGTTCACGACCAGACCGAACGCTCCCTCGTCGCCGTGCTCACAGAGCAGGACCACCGTCCGGGCGAAGTTCGGATCGAGCATCTGCGGCATCGACAACAACAACGCGGGAGCAAGTGCCATCCCGCGATTGTAGGCCGGAATGCCGGGGCCGGTCGTCAGGGAACGCGCCTGCCCTACCGGTACTTCTGGAAGAAGCGCGCTTCGGCCTCGCGGTCGCCGAGCAGGACCAGTTCGGCAGCCGCGGGGATGGGCACGTCGACGTCGGGATTGATCTGCATTACCCCATCCTGGCGGATGGCCAGCACACTGATCCCCGTATCGAGGCGGATCCGGCTCTGCTGCAACGTCTTGCCGACGAGCGAGGCCGGGACGGGGACCGTGGCCACGTCGAGGCCCTCGGCCACGAGCAGCAGGCTGCTGTCGCGCAACCGGTTGACGATGGCATTGGCGCCCATCGCGCTGTACGAGAGGACGACGTCCGCGCCGGCGCGGTGCAGCGTCACCGAGTTGCGCTCGAGCGTGGCCCGGCTGAGGATCAGGACGTCGGGACGCAGGCGGCGGCAATACAACGTCAGGTAGACGTTCATATCGTCCTCGTGCGTCGTCACGATGACGGCCGAGGCGCGCTCGATTCCGGCGCGCTCGAGCACATCGAAGTCCGCGGCGTCACCGACGACGGTCCGGCTGTCGCCGGCCGGCACACGCGCGGCGAATTTCTCGATAACGCGGTGTTCCACGCCCTGTTCCCGGAGCGCACGCGCCACGGCGCGCCCGACGCGGCCCCCGCCGATGATCACGGCCGAGACCTCCGTCGCACCCTCGCGGCCGAACTCGCGATCGTAGGCTTCGAGCTGTTCGCGCGTCCCCGCCAGCAGCAGCACGGCGTCGGCCGACACCTCGGTGTCCGGACCGCCAAGCGTGTAGTGGCCGCGCTCCCACACGCCGCCGACCGTCACGTTGAACCGCTCGCGCAGCCGCAGGTCGCGCAGCGTGTGCCCGACGAGCGGCGTGCCGACCGCCGCGGCTTCCGCGATGCACAGTCCGTCGATCTCACCGATGAAGTGCGTCCGCCCCGTGCGCGCGAACACGCGCCGCGCCATCATGCGGCCGAGCAGGTCGTCGAGCTGCAACACCAGGTCGCAGCCGGCCAGCTTGAGGATGTCGACGGCCGCCGGCACGTGCGCCCGCGCCACGATCGGCACGTCGGCCGACACCTCGCGCGCCGTCATGGCCACGTTGGTGCTCGCCGTGTCGGCCCCGAGCGTCACGAGCATGGCCGCGCGCTCCAGCCGGGCGCGCTGGTAGGTGGCCGGATCGTCGTGCGTGCCCACCATCACGCGGACGCCCTTGTCGAAGAGCGCGATCGCCTCGGCCGACTCGGGCACGATGACGCAGTAGCCGGTACCGAACTGCGTCAGCCGATGAATGAGCGCTGTCTCGATGGCTCCGTAGCTCGTCAGCAGAACGTGCCCGGCAATGTCTTCGGGCAGCGCGCGCGGCGCCCGGGCCTCGTCGCGCGCCTCGAGCCAGGGGGCGTAGAAGAACTGGATGAACGTGAACGGCAGCAGGATCAGCAGGTAGATGGTGCCGGTCGTGAGCACCAGCACCGAGAACATCCGGCCCGCATCGGAGCTGAACGTGATGTCGCCGAAGCCGAGCGTCGACATCGACACCATCGTCCAGTAGAACCCCGTGAGCCAGCTGTGCTGCTGGCCCTCGTAGGCCATCAGCCAGTGGAACGCGGCGCTGTAGACGACGATCATCACGACGAGCAACCCGAGGAGCCCGCCGAGCGTATTGAGGTTGCTGCGCCGCCGCCGGCTCCTCACATACGCGGAAACCAGCGCTGTCAGCGTCTTCACGCGTGCTCACCCGACAGAGCGACGGCGGACGATAGGGGGACGGAATACATGATCAAGCCAGAAGTCCGAAGCCAGAAGCCAGGAGTCCGGACGGAAATCTGACTTTCCAGCACTTCTGGTGTCTGTCCTCTGGCTTCTACCTTCTCGCCAGCCTCCTCAGCACGTACGGCAGGATGCCGCCGTGGCGGTATGCCGTCAGTTCCTCGGGCGTGTCGACGCGGACCGTCGCTTCGAACGTCACCGCGGTCCCATCCTCGCGGCGGGCGCGCACGGTGACCTGGCCGCGCGACGTGAGGCCGGCGCCCGAGCCCTCGAGGTCGAACACCTCGTGGCCCGTCAGGCCCAGCGAACCAGCGGACTGGCCGGCCGCGAACTGCAGCGGGAGCACGCCCATGTTCACCAGATTGCTGCGATGGATGCGCTCGAAGCTCTCGGCGATGACCGCCTTCACGCCGAGCAGCAGCGTGCCCTTGGCCGCCCAGTCGCGCGACGATCCCGAGCCGTACTCCTTGCCCGCCACGATCACGAGCGGAATCCCGGCTGCCTGGTACTGCATCGACGCGTCATAAATCGACGTGACCTCCCCCGTCGGCAGGTACGTCGTCCAGCCGCCCTCGGTGCCGGGGGCGATCTGGTTGCGCAGCCGGACGTTGGCGAACGTCCCGCGCATCATGACCTCGTGATTGCCGCGACGCGACCCGTACGAGTTGAAGTCGCGCGGCTGCACGCCCTGCTCGATCAGGTACCGGCCCGCAGGCGTATCGGCCTTGATCGCACCGGCCGGCGAGATGTGGTCGGTGGTGATGCTGTCGCCGAGCAGCGCGAGCACCCGCGCCCCGGCGATCTCGGTGGCCGGTGCCGGTTCGCTCGACAGGTTCTCGAGGAACGGCGGCCGCCGGATGTAGGTGGAATCGGCTTCCCAGGCAAAGCGATCGCCTGTCGGGACGGGCAGGTTCTGCCAGAGGACGTCGCCGTCGAACACGCTGGCGTACTGCTCGCGGAACATGTCGGCCGACAGTGCCGAGAGCATCGTCGTCTGGATTTCCTGCTGCGTCGGCCAGATGTCCTTCAAGTACACCGGCTGGCCATCCGTGTCCGTGCCGAGCGGCTCGGTCGTCAGGTCCACGTTCATGGACCCGACCAGCGAGTACGCCACGACGAGCGGCGGCGACGCCAGGTAGTTGGCGCGGACATCCTGCTGGATGCGTCCCTCGAAGTTGCGGTTGCCCGACAGGACCGACGCGACGACGAGCGAGCGCTCGCGCACCTCGGCGGCGATCTCGTCGGGCAGGGGACCGCTGTTGCCGATGCAGGTCGTGCAGCCGTAGCCGACCAGGTTGAAGCCGAGCGCGTCGAGGAACGGGGTCAGGCCGGCCTTGTTGAGGTACTCGGTCACGACCTTCGAACCGGGCGCGAGGCTCGTCTTCACCCACGGCTTGCGGGTCAGGCCGCGCTCCACGGCCTTGCGGGCCAGCAGGCCGGCTCCGACCATCACGCTGGGGTTCGACGTGTTCGTGCAGCTCGTGATGGCGGCAATCACCACGGAGCCGTGCTCGAGCTGCGTGGCGACGGCCACGGCCGCCCCACCGCCGGCCGGCGTCTTGAGCCCCTTCTGCAGTTCGGGCAACGCGCTGGCAAACGACGTCTTGGCCGATGCGAGCGTCACGCGATCCTGCGGACGACGCGGACCGGCCAGGCTCGGCACGACAGTACCCAGGTCGAGCGTGAGCGTATCGGTGTACTGCGCGTCGGGCGTCGCATCGGTACGGAACAGGCCCTGCGCCTTCGCGTACTCCTCGACCAGAGCCACCTGGGTTTCCTCGCGTCCGGTGAACCGCAGGTACTCGAGCGTCATCTCGTCGATCGGGAAGATCGCGACGGTGGCGCCGTACTCCGGGCACATGTTACCGAGCGTGACGCGGTCGGCAATCGTGAGGTGCCGCAGGCCCGGACCGAAGAACTCGACGAACGCGCCCACGACGCCCTTCCTGCGCAGGGCCTCGGTGATGGTCAGCACCAGGTCGGTCGCCGTGGTGCCCTCCGGCAGTTCGCCGGTGAGACGGTAACCCACGACCGGCGGAATCAGCATGGAGCTCGGCTGGCCGAGCATCGCGGCCTCGGCCTCGATACCGCCCACCCCCCAGCCGACCACGCCGAGACCGTTGACCATGGTCGTGTGCGAGTCGGTGCCGAACAGCGTGTCGGGATACACGACGCTGCGACCGTCGATCGTCTCGCGGCAGACGACGCGCGCCAGATGCTCGATGTTGACCTGGTGCACGATGCCCGTCTCGGGCGGCACGACCCGGAAGTTGCGGAAGGCCGTCTGGCCCCAGCGCAGGAAAACGTAGCGCTCGCGATTGCGCTGGTACTCGAGCTGCGCGTTGAGCTGCATCGCGTCCTGGCGGCCGAAGTGATCGACCTGCACCGAGTGATCGATGACGAGCTCGACCGGCTGCAGCGGGTTGACGCGCTCCGGATCGCCGCCGAGCGCGACGACGCCATCACGCATGGCCGCCAGGTCGACGACACACGGCACGCCGGTGAAGTCCTGCAGCAGCACGCGCGCGGGCATGAAGGAGATTTCCTTCTCTCCGGTCGCGCCCGGCGTCCACGTGGCGAGTGCCTTGATGTCGTCGGCGCGCACGAAGGCGTTGTCTTCGCGACGCAGCAGGTTCTCGAGCAGGATCTTCAGCGAGAACGGCAGGTGGGCGACACCCGGGAACCCGGCCTTCTCGAGGGCGGGCAGGCTGTAGTAGTCGGCGGTGGCGTCTCCCACCGTCAGCGTCTGGCGCGTGGCGAAAGTGTTCAGTGACATGTGTGCAGCGTTGCGATCCGGGACCGGTTCCCCGCCGGCGGGCTCGCGGCCGTCGTCGGCGCATCGTACGTTTCCGGTCCCCCCTCGAGCGCACGATGCGCCAACAGTATAGGCGACGGACAAGATCCGGACATTTGCGACCGGGATGATCGGAGTTCGACGCGCGAGACACGCACGGACGCGCGCGATTGCGGGACGGACGCAGGAGACCGCCCCCGACACTCGGGACGGTGATGGTTGCCCCCCGAGGCTGAAGCCTCGGGGCTCCGACTGCTGGAGGGCCGGAGGCCCGACGCGGGACGGCACGGGGGGCGACTGGCGGAGCCCTGGGGCTTCAGCCTCGGGGCTCCGACCGCTCGATGGTCGGAGGACCCGGCGCGGGGCGGGCACCGGGGCGACTGGCGGAGCCCTGGGACTTCAGCCTCGGGGCTCCGACCGCTGCATGGCCGGAGATCCGACGCGGGGCGGCGCGGGGGCGACTGGCGGAGCCCTGGGGCTTCAGCCCCAGGGAAAAGGCGGGAAAGGCGAGCGCCCTGCGGCGTCCCCGGCGCTTACGCGGACGCCGCCGCGCGACGCGCGGCGGCGATCACCGCCTCGGCGGCCCGGCGCGAGG
>MEDJ01000025.1:90288-155252 GCA_001724025.1 Acidobacteria bacterium SCN 69-37
CGCACCCGGGCCGCCCGCGCCTCGTCGACGAGCAGCGGCACCACCTCGTCCGCGATGCGCGCCGGGGTACACGCGTCCTGGATCAGCTCGGGCACGACCTCGCGGCCGGCGATGAGGTTGACCATGCCGTAGTGCGGCAGCTTCACGAACAGCCGGCCCATCGTGTAGTCGAGTCCCGACAGCCGATAGACGATGACCATGGGCGGTCCGTGCAGCGCCGTCTGTACCGTGGCCGTGCCCGACGCGGTCACGACCGCGTCGGCCGCGGCCAGCACCGCGTCGGTCTCACCCGCCACGATGCGCACGTCGGGCCGTCCCACCAGCCGCGCGAACATCCCGTCGTCGAGCGCGGGTGCGCGCGCGACGACGAACTGGACGCCAGGCACGCGCGCGGCGACGAGCGGGACGGTGTCGGCCAGCACCGGCGCCAGCCGGCCGACCTCGTTCGGCCGGCTGCCGGGCAGCAGAGCCACGACGGGACGCGCGGGGTCGAGCCCGATCCGTCTGAGCCACGCCTCGCGTGGCTCGGACGGACGGGCGAGATCGACGAGCGGGTGCCCGACGAACTCGACGGGCACCCGCGCGCGCTCGTAGATCGCCGGCTCGAACGGAAAGATCACCAGCATCTTCGTTACATAGCGGCGCAGCACGTCAATCCGGCCGGCGCGCCACGCCCAGATCTGCGGGCTGATGTAATAGACGATCGGGATGCCGAGCGCATGAATCTTCGGCAGGAGCCGAAAATTGAAGTCAGGGAAATCGATCGCGACGAAGACATCGGGCCGGCGCGTCGCCGCCGCGGCCCCCAGGCGCCCGATCATCCGGAGCGATCGCGGCACGACCGACAACGCCTCACTCAGCCCGGTGACCGCGAACCGCGCATAGTCGCCGATGAGCTCGCCGCCGGCCGCGGCGAGCCGCGCGCCGCCGAACCCGAAGATCTCGGTCCCCGGCGCGCACGCGCGCAGTTCGCGCGCGAGCGCGGCCGCATACAGGTCTCCCGAGGCCTCGCCGCAGGAGAGCATCACCCGCAGCGGCCCGGCGTGGGTCGCTGCACTCACCGCCGCAGGGTCGGCGATCCGAGGTCGATCTCCGACACCGGAATCCTGTCGTAGTCGGTGAACCCGACGGCCCGCAACTGGTTCACGAACGTGGCCGCATCACCCACCAGCACGATCGTCAATTGATTCGGCTTCAGCAGCTGGCGCGCGACGCGCTGGATGTCGGCGGGCGTCACCTGCTGGACGCGATCGACGTAGGTCTCGATCTCCGACGGATCCTGGCCGTAGAAGAGCCGGACGAGCACCTGCTCGGCCAGCGATGACGACGTCTCGATCGAGAGCGGGAAGTTGCCAGCCATGAAGTCCTGCGCGCCACGCAGTTCGGCCGGGTGCACGGCCTCGCGCTGCAGGCGCGCGAACTCGTCGACCATCAGGCGCAGTGACTCCCCCGTCGCCGCGGTCCGCGTGTCGGTTTCGGCCACGACGACGCCGGCCGTGCGATACGTGTTCAGATCCGCCGACGCGCCGTACGTCAGGCCGCGATCGGATCGCAGCACCCCGAAGAGCCGGTTCGCACCCTCGCCGCCGAGAATCCGGATGGCGAGATCGAACGGAATGTAGTCGGCGTGCGTGCGCTCGATCGACAGGTGGCCGACGCGAATTTCCGTCTGGGCCGATCCCGGCCGATCGATGACCACGACCCGGTGCGTCACGGGCGGCGCGGTCGGCACGGCCACCGTCGGCACATCGCGCCGCTCCCAGTCGCCGAACGCCCGCTGGACGGCCGCGAACAACTCGTCGGCACTCAGGTCCCCGACCACCGCGACGAGCGCGTTGTTCGGTACGAACCACGTCCGGTGGAAGGCCACCAGGTCCTCGCGCGTGAGCCTGTTGATCGCCTCGGGCGTCCCCTGCCCGGGCCGCCCGTACGGGTGGGCGCCGAAGACGAGGCGCGTGAACGCCGTGTCGGCGAGGAAGTCCGGATCGTCGAGCCCGACCTGCAGCGACGACAGCGCCTGCTGCTTCTGCAGCGCGATCTCCTGTTCGGAGAACGCCGGGTTGCGCACGATGTCGGCCATCACCGCGAGCGCGAGGTCGGTCTGATCCTTGATGACGGCCCCCTGCACGAACGTCATCTCGTTACCCGATCCGACGCCGAGCAGGCCGCCGGCCGAGTCGATGGTGTCGGCAATCTGGCTCGCCGTGCGCGTGGTGGTTCCCTGATTGAGCAGGGCCGCCACGAAGCTGGCCACACCGGGCCGATCGCCCGGCTCCTGCAGGGCGCCGGCCTTGACGATCATGCGGAAGCTGACCGAGGGCTGCTCGTGGTGCGGCACGACGACCACCTGCAGGCCGTTGGGCAGCGTGCGGAGCTGGTACGCCGGGAAATCGAGCGGACGGACGGCGAGCGGCGGCGGCGGGCCCTCGGAAGGCCAGGACTGGCCGAAGGCACAGCCGACGGCCAGGAACACGACCGCCAGGGATCCGACCGCGCGCGTCATCAGGTGTGCGATCATCGCGGCAGTCCCCCGGGCCCCTGCGCCGCGCCCCGCGGCAGAATCGTGAGTCGCATCCGCGACGCCTCGGTGAAATAGGTTCGCGCCACCCGCTGCACGTCTTCGAGGGTGACGTTCTGGAACAGATCGAACTCGCCGTCGGCCGTCGTGATGTCGTTGTGGATCACAGCCGCGTGGCCGAGGTGCAGCGCCTTCTGCCGCACGGTCTCGCGTCCCAGGATGTAGTCACGGGCGAACTGCCGCTTCGCGCGATTCAACTCCGCCTCGGTGATCCCCTCGGCCTTCACCCGTTCCACCTGCTGCACGAGGGCATTCATCGCCTCGGCCGGCTGTCGGCCGGGATTGACGACGGCCACCAGATAGAACAGGTTCGGGTGCTCGATCAGCTTGGCCTCGCCGAACGCGGCCAGCGCGATCTGCTGTTCGTAGACGAGCGACCGGTACAGGCGCGAACTGTCGCCATCGGACAGCACCTTGGCCAGGATGTGCAGCGGATACGCGTCCGGGTGCCCGTCGTACGTGATGTGATGCGAGAGCACGACGGCCGGCAGCGGCCAGGATTCGCTGACCGTCACGACCTTCTCGGCCGTGTGCGCCGGCTCGGCCGCGATGTCGCGCGGCACGGGCTTGCCGCGCGGCACACGGCCCAGGTACCGCTGCACCAGGCCGAGCGCCTCGTCACTGTCGAAGTCGCCGACGATCACGAGCGTGGCGTTGTTCGGCACGTAGTACGTGTCGTGAAACGCCCGGACGTCGGCAATCGACGCCGCCTCGAGGTCCTCCATGCTGCCGATCGTCTGGTGCCGGTACGGGTGCGTGGTGAAGGCGTTGTCGAAGATGACTTCCGGGAGACGTCCGAACGGCTGGTTCTCGAAGCGCATCCGCCGCTCTTCCTTCACGACCTCGCGTTCGGTGACGAACTTGTCCTCGCTCACGTCGAGCGACGCCATGCGGTCGGCCTCGAGCCACAGGACGAGCGGCAGGTGGTGCGCGGGCACGGTCTGCCAGTAGAGCGTCGTGTCCTCGTCGGTCTGCGCGTTGGCTTCGCCGCCGATGCTGGTGATCCACGACGGGTGCTGATCGGGCCGCACGTTCTTCGACCCCTTGAACATCAGGTGCTCGAACAGGTGCGCGAACCCGGTGCGTCCCGGCTTCTCGTCCTTGGAGCCGACGTGGTACCAGACCGCCACGTGGACGACGGGTGTGGAGTGATCTTCGAGCAGGACGACCTGGAGACCATTGTCGAGCGTGGTCATCCGGTAGTCGAACTTCGGCGGACGGACGATCGTGTCGATACCGGTCGCGCTGGTGCACACCAAGGCGACCGCCACGACCATGAGCGCTCGGGCCCAGGGCAGGCGAAACATGTCCGCGATTATGTCACTTCAGCCGCTGTTCCACGGCCGCGAGCCGGCCCTCGAGATCGGCCAGGTCGCGACGGATCCCGGGCAGTCGGCGGCCGAGCACGACAATCTCGCGCCAGTCGCCGAGATCCACGGCTGGAATGCCCGCCACGTGACCGCCGGCCGGTACGTCCTTCGTAACCGCCGACTTCGCCCCGACGCGGGCCCCGCGCCCGAGGTGCACGTGCCCCGTCGATCCCGACTGACCCGCCATGATCACGTCGTCGTCGAGCACCGTGCTGCCGGCGATGCCCACCTGCGCGGCCAGCAGCACGTTGCGGCCGATGTGCACGCCGTGGGCGACCTGGACGAGGTTGTCGATCTTCGTGCCGCAGGCAATGCGGGTCTCGCCCACCGCCGGACGATCGACGGCCGACTGCGCCCCGATCTCGACGTCGTCCTCGATGACCACGCGGCCGTTCTGCGGAATCTTCTGGTGCGTCCCGTCCGGCCGGCGTGCGAATCCGAACCCGTCGGTCCCTACGACGACACCGTCATGGAGAATGACGCGCGCGCCGACCTCCACGCCTTCGCGCAGCGAGACGTGCGCGCGCAGGATCGTGTCCGCGCCCACCGAGACGCCGGCGCCGATGACGACCTGCGGTTCGATGACGACACGGGCGCCAATCGTCGCACCAGCGCCGACGACCGCAAAGGGCCCGACGTGAACGTCGGGTCCCAGCGTGGCCGTGGGATCGATGGACGCCAGCGGACTGATGCCCGGTGACGGCCGGCGCACGGGCGAGAGCACGGAGACGGCCTCCGCCCAGGCCAGGTACGGCTGGACCGTCCGCAGCACGGCGCACGGGGCGCCGGTCGTGCTGTCGTCGGCGATCACCGCCGTGGCGCGGGTGCCCGGCAGCCGCGCCGCATACTTCGAGTTGGCCAGGAACGTGACGTCGCCCGGTCCTGCATCGTCGAGGGCCGCGACCCCGGTGATTTCGAGGGTCCCGTCACCGTCCAGACGACAACCCAATCGTTCTGCCAGGTCAGCGAGTGTCACTGCGGCCGCGAGTATAACCCGGGATCCGGGCCCCCGAACGTCTGTCGCCGGTGCGGCTGGCGAGCCCGCGTGGGCGTTACGTCCGCGCCGTCCGGCCGGCCACGCGCAGGACGAACGAGGCGAGGCGCGTGAGCCCCAGGGCCTGCCCGGCCTCGTCGATCCGGGTCTCGCGCTCGCTCGAGTCGCTCATCGACAGGGCGTCGGCCACGGCCGTCAGGTGCGGCGTCGGTTCAGCGGTCCAGGTCACGCCGGCCAGGGCGCGCCTGGCGCCACGCATGGAAAAGAAGTGGCCGATGGCGCGGAAGGTGAAATACCACGACACGAGGTTGGGACCGGGCACGAGGAACAACAGGGGGCCTGTGATCGCGGTCAGGAGGGCATCGACGATCATCCAGCGCCGATGCCGGCCGTAGTCGGCGGCGAACTCTGCGCGCGCCAGGGATATCGCCCCGTCGGCCGTCAACGTGTCCGGATACAGCAGCCGGGCATCGGTCGCCTGTCGCAGGTGCCACAGCAACCGCTGCTCGGCGACCGCTTCCGCCAGTTTCCTGGTGACGAGTCGGCGCAGCCGCCCGCGCTCGGGCGCGGGATCGTGGCCGTTGAGCGACGCCTCGCCTTCATCGACCGCCCGGCGGAACCGCCCCTTCATCCGCTCGATCCACGAGGCGGCGTGTTCGTTGCCGCCGCTGACCACCGGCGCGGCCATCTCACAATAGAGCGCATAGGTGGAAGCGCCGGCGGGCACGAGATAGACGTCCATGCGGGCAGGAAACAGAAGCGACCATGCTAGCATCCGATCCGCATGGCAGGTACGCACGACGACATCGATGTCGCCCGGGTGGCCGCGCTCGCGCGCCTCGAACTGACCCCGGAAGAAACCACCCTCTTCACGAAGCAGTTGACCGACATCCTGCGCTACGCCGAAGCCGTGCAGCAGATCGACACGACCGGCGTACCGCCGACGTCGCACTTCGGGACGGGCACGCCTGTGTGGCGCCACGATGACGTCCAGCCGTCGCTCGATCGCGACCGCGTGCTGACCGGGGCGCCGGGGGCGTCGCCGCGCGCCGGTCTCTTCAAGGTCCCGAAGGTACTCTGACCGATGGGCGCTCCCGAGACGACAGCGCGCGGACTGCGCCACGCCATCCAGCAGGGCACGACCACCGCCGAGGCCGCCTGCGAGGCGGCTCTCGCGCGAATTGCCGCGACGAACCCGGACCTGCACGCGTTCCATCTCGTCGACGCCGAGCGCGCCCTGAACCGCGCACGCGCGCTCGACCGCGCCACGGGCCCGCAGGGGCCGCTGCACGGCGTGCCTGTCGCGCTGAAGGACAACATCACCGTCGCCGGCATGACGACGACCGCGGGATCGAAGATGCTGGCGGACTACGTGCCGCCGTACGACGCCACGGTCGTCGAGAAGCTCGAGGCGGCCGGCGCGGTCATCATCGGCAAGACGATCTGCGACGAGTTCTCGATGGGATCATCGACGGAAAACAGTGCGTTCGGTCCGTCGCGCAATCCCTGGGATCCCGAACGGGCGCCGGGCGGTTCGAGCGGCGGATCGGCCGTCGCCGTGGCCGCCGATATGACGCCGCTCGCGCTCGGCTCGGACACCGGCGGATCGATCCGTCAGCCGGCCGCGTTCTGCGGTGTGGTCGGACTCAAGCCGACGTACGGCCGCGTCTCGCGCTACGGCCTCATCGCCTACGCGTCGTCGCTCGATCAAATCGGGCCGTTCGCACACACGGTGGCCGACGCGGCGTTGTGTCTCCAGGCGATCAGCGGGCCCGATCCGCACGACAGCACCGCCGCGGCTGTCGAGGTCCCCGACTACGAGGCCGCGCTGACGGGCGACATCAGCGGGCTGCGGATTGGCGTGCCGCGGACGTGGCTGCGCGAGGGCGTGGACGCCGAGGTCACGGCCGCGTTCGAGCGAAGCCTCGCCGCGCTCGTGGCGCAGGGCGCAACGCTCCACGACATCGATCTCCCCCACAGTCGCGTCGCGATCCCCGTGTACTACCTCGTGGCCACGGCAGAGGCGAGTTCGAACCTGGCGCGCTACGACGGCGTCCGCTACGGGTTGCGGATCCCCGACGCCAGGACGCTCGGCGACATGTACGACCGCACGCGCGATGCGGGTTTCGGCGCGGAAGTGAAGCGTCGCATCATGTTGGGGACCTACGTCCTGAGCGCCGGCTATTACGACGCCTATTACGTGAAGGCCCAGCAGGTCCGGACGCTGATTCGACGGGATTTCGATCAGGCGTTCGCCACCGTCGACGTCGTCGCCATGCCGACGACGCCGACGGCCGCGTTCCCGCTCGGCGCGTTGAACGCGGATCCGATCCAGATGTACCTGGCGGACATCTTCACGGTGAGTGCGCCGCTGGCCGGGCTGCCGGCCATCAGCGTGCCGTGCGGCCTCACGCGCGACCGGCTGCCCATCGGCCTGCAACTGACGGGCAAGGCCTGGGACGAAGCCACGCTCCTGCGCGCGGCTGACGCGTTCGAGCAGGCAATCGGGGACTGGCGGGGATAGCACGACGACCCGGCCGCACGACGGCGCGGCGGCGGGCGGCGGCGCCGAACGGATACGGACACGAACCAAACGGAGCCCTGGGTCTTCAGACCCAGGGACCATACACACGAACGGCCGGACAGGTTCCCCTGCCCGGCCGTGTTCTCTTCCGCATCCGCGCGTCGTCCCGTGCAGCCCGCAGCCGAGCCGCCCGCCGCCTATCCGCCAATCGCAATCTGCCGCGGGCGACTTTCCTCGCGTCTCGGGAGCGTCACTGTCAGGACGCCGTCCCTGTAGTCGGCCTGGACCTTCGACGCGTCGACGCTGGCCGGCAGCGAGAAACTCCGCCTGAACGTGCCGTACCCGCGCTCCACGCGATGGTACGTCTCGGATTCGTTCGCCTTCTCGAACTTCCGCTCGCCCTCGATGCTGAGGACGTTGTTCTCGAACGTCACCTTGATGTCCTCGCGCTTCATGTCGGGGAGATCGGCCTTCACGACCACATCCTTGCTGGCGGTCTCCACGATGTCGACGGGCGGCACCCAGGCCCCCTGCGAGAACGGCTCGCCCTGCCAGGCCGACTCGAACATGCGATTCAGTCGATCGATCTCCAGGGCGGCGAGACCGGAAACGGGACTCCAACGGGTCAATGCCATGGCTCTCTCCTCCTTCTTTCAAGTCGGGCGACCGTCGCACCCCCGTGCGCCATCGCCCGGAAACAAAGAGAAGTATAGATTTATCTTGACTACAAGTCAAGCATGATAATTGACACCAATGCGCTCACATTAATAAGCACAGCGCGCAGACGTGCCTCCCTGAGGCTGAAGCCTCAGGGCTCCGATCGCCTGATGGACGGGCTCCAACCGCCCATCGCCCGTCACTCACAGAACATCCGGAGCCCCGAGGCTGAAGCCTCGGGCATTAGCGCCGAGACATGCGTGGCACACGTCTCGCAGAACATCCGGAGCCCCGAGGCTTCAGCCTCGGGGAACAACAGCACAGGTGCGTCCGGCCACGGTGCAGCCGCCATATGATGTCGAGGTGAGCTCTGCACCTCGAGACTCGTTCGATCTGGCCGAAGACGCCCGGCAACTGCTGGCGGAAATCGATCGCGACGTGCCTGGTGCCGCCGACGTCAGCGCTGACTGCCGGCCGCCTGTGGACGTCATCGAGACGCCGGGAGGCCTCGAAGTCGTTGTCGACGTGCCTGGTGTGCCCGCCGAGTCGCTGCGGGTGGCCGTCGGCCGCCACACCCTGCTGATCGTCGGGGCCAAGTTGACGACGACGCCGGATGCCGCGCGCTATCATCTGGCCGAACGCAGCTACGGCCGGTTTGCCCGGGCGGTCCGACTCGATGGGGCGTTCGACGCCACGCGCGCACGCGCGACCTCGGCCAGGGGCGAACTGCGCATCACCCTGCCGCGCCTCGACGACCGACGCGGCCGGATCCTCCGGATTCCCGTGGAACCTGCATGACCCGCATCCTCTTCATTGGTGACATTGTCGGCAAACCCGGGCGCGAGCTCGTTCGCCGGGCTCTGCCGGCCCTGGTGGACCAGCACCGGATCGATCTCGTCGTGGCCAACGGCGAAAACTGCGCGGCCGGCTTCGGCATCACCCCGGATCTGGCCGAGGACCTGTTCTCGTATGGCGTCCACGTGATCACGGGCGGCAACCACAGTTGGGACAAGAAGGAGATCTATCCCTACATCGAGCGGCAGCCGCGGTTGCTCCGGCCGTGCAACTTCCCTGCGGGTGCGCCGGGCGGCGGGCGCGTCGTGGCCACGGCCGGCAACGGCGTGCCGGTGGCCGTCATCAACGCGATGGGCCGCGTCTTCATGCACCAGATCGACGATCCGTTTGCCGGCATTCTCATCGACATCGAGGCCGTGCGCGACCAGGCGCGCCTCATCTTCGTGGACTTCCACGCCGAGGCCACGTCGGAGAAGGTGGCGATGGGCTGGCACCTCGACGGCCGCGTCGCCGCGGTGGTCGGCACGCACACGCACGTGCCGACGGCCGACGCGCGCGTCCTGCCGCAGGGAACGGCCTATATCACCGACGTCGGCATGACGGGCCCGCACGACTCGGTGATCGGCGTCGAGCGCCATCCGATCATCCAGCGCTTCCTCACCGGCATGCCGCAGCGGTTCGAAACGGCGCGCGAGAACCCGCGCTTGAATGCCGTCATCGTGGAGGCCGACGAGACCACCGGACGCGCGATCTCGATCGATCGCATCGGTCTGTCGGCTGACGACATCGAAGCCCTGGTGGCGGCGCCCGCGCTCCCGCGCTGACCATGTCCGACCTGTTCGCGTTGCCCTTCGACGACGAGCCACCGGCGCCGGACGCCCCGTGGACCGTCAGCGACCTGACCGCGGCCATTCGCGGCACGCTCGAGGGCGAATTCTCCGCCGTGGCGGTCGAAGGCGAGATCTCGAACTGCCGCCAGTGGAGTTCGGGTCACCTCTACTTCACGCTGAAGGACGAGCGCGCCCAGCTGCGCGCCGTGATGTTCCGCACGACGGTGCGGACGCTCAGATTCCGTCCCGAGGACGGCCTGCGCGTCGTCGCGCGCGGGCGCCTGGGCGTCTACGATGCGAAGGGCGAATACCAGCTGATCTGCGACGCGCTCGACCCGCACGGGGTCGGAGCGCGCCAGGCCGCGTTCGAGGCGTTGAAGCGGCAACTGCAGGCCGAGGGCCTGTTCGATCAGACACGGAAGCGGCCGCTGCCCACGCTGCCGCGGCGGATTGGCGTGGTCACGTCGCTCGACGGCGCGGCCGTGCGCGACATCGTGCGCGTGCTCGTCACGCGCCATCCGACCGCGCGGATCCTGGTCCGCGCCGCGCGCGTGCAGGGTGAGGGCGCGGCCGACGACGTGATCCGGGCGCTGCGCGCCATCGCACGGGTCCCGGACATCGACGTCGTCATCGTCGGGCGCGGTGGCGGATCGGCCGAGGATCTGTGGGCGTTCAACGACGAACGCCTGGCCCGCGCGATCGCCGCGATGCCGATGCCCGTCATTTCCGCCGTCGGTCACGAGGTGGACTTCACGATCGCCGATTTCGTGGCCGACGTCCGCGCGGCGACACCGTCGAACGCGGCCGAGATCGTCGTCGATCGCGCGGACAACTTCGTCTCGCGGATCGATCGCGCCGATCGCCGTCTGCGCGCGGCCCTGGCCCTGGCCCTGGCGCGCCGCGCGCAACGTCTCCAGCAGTGGCAGGCGCGACTGCGCCGCTGGCCCACGGTCCTGATGCTGCGCGACCGCGACATCCACCAGGTGCACAGGCGGCTCGATCGCGCGATCGCGGCGCGCCTGACAGCCGACGGCCAGCGATACGATCGACTGCGCCGCCGGCTCGAAGCGCGCGACGTGCGCCGCGTTGCCGCGGCCCTGGCCACGAGACTGGCCACGGCGCGCGCCAGGCTCGACGCGGCCATCACGCGTCGGCGTCTCGAGGCGGCCGCGCGCACGGGTGCGCTGGCGGCGCGGCTCGATGCGCTCAGTCCGCTCTCGGTCCTCGGCCGCGGGTACGCCGTCTGCTGGAATGCGACGCGCGACGATATCATTCGATCGGCCGCGACCGTCCAGACGGGCGATCGCGTGCGCGTCACGCTTGCCGACGGCGAACTGGCGTGCCGCGTCGAGAACACGACGGCCGATCAACGGACGTAGCGGAGACCATCGCCCTCCCGGGACAGAACTCGCATGTCGGACACCATCAAGGATTTCGAATCGGCCATTGCCGAACTCGAGCAGATCGTGACGAAGCTCGAAGCCGGCGACCTGCAGCTCGACGCATCACTAGCCCTGTTCGAACGCGGCGTGGCGCTCTCGCGCTATTGCCACGACCAGATCGGATCGGCCGAGCGCCGGATCGAGCAACTGACCGAGCGCGGCGACGTGCGCGATGCGTCGCACCTGGCCGACGCGGACGGGGACCGATGACGGCGACGGTCCCGCTCGATACGCACCTCGCCACGCTGCGCGCGCTGGTCGAGCAGAGCCTGACGCGCGTGCTCGATCGCTTGGCGCCGCCCTCTGCGATTGCCGATCCGCTGCGCTACGCCCTGCTCGGCCCGGGCAAGCGCCTGCGTCCCTGTCTCACGTTGACCACGGCCGAAACCGTCGGCCAGCGCCACGGCCTGTCCGCGGCCGACGCGCGCGCACTGGCGCTGCCGGCCGCCTGCGCCGTCGAGATGATTCACACCTACTCGCTGGTCCACGACGACCTGCCGGCGATGGACGATGACGCGCTGCGTCGCGGGCGTCCGACCACGCACATCGTCCATGGCGAGGGACTCGCGATTCTCGCCGGCGACGGCCTGCTGACCGACGCGTTCACCGTGCTTGCCTCGGCCCCGTCACCGGCCGTCGATGCCGGGGCGCCGGTCGCCCCGGCTGATCGCCGGCTGCACGCCGTCCGCGTGCTCGCCGACGCGGCAGGCTCGCGCGGCATGGTCGGGGGACAGGCGATCGATCTCGCGGCCGTCGGCCGGGCCGGCACGGCCACGCTCGACGCCGCGGCCCTCACGGACATGCACGCGCGCAAGACCGGCGCGCTTATCCGTGCGGCCTCGACCCTCGGCGCCATCATCGTCGGCGGCACGGCTGCCGAAATCGACGCCATCGATCAGTACGCTACCGATCTCGGCCTCGCGTTCCAGATCGTCGACGACATCCTCGACGTCGAGGGATCGGCCGCCGACCTCGGCAAGACGGCCGGCAAGGACGCCGCGGCCGGCAAGCCGACGTTTCCCGCGCTCTACGGCCTCGAGACCTCGCGACGCATGGCCGCCGACTGCCTCGCGCGCGCCACGTCCGTCCTCGATCGCGCCGGGCTGGGCGGACCGCTGCAGGACATCGCGGCCTGGAGCCTCACGCGCCGCGCCTGATGGCGAAGACGCGGCTCGATCTGCTGCTCGTCACGCGTGGGCTGGCCCCGACACGCGAGCGCGCACGTGCGCTGATTCTCGCGGGACACGTCACCGTCGACGGCCGGCCGTCGACCAAGGCCGGCACCGCCGTCGCTGACGATGCCGTCGTCGTGCTGCGACAGCCGGATCACCCGTGGGTCTCGCGCGGCGGGCTGAAGCTCGATCACGCGCTGACCGCGTTCGGCCTCGACGTGCGCGGGATCATGGCGCTCGACATCGGCGCCTCGACCGGCGGATTCACCGACGTTCTGCTGGCGCGCGGAGCCACGCGCGTCGTCGCGCTCGACGTCGGGTCGGGCCAGCTCGACTGGCGTCTCCGTACCGACGCGCGCGTCGTCTGCCTGGAAGGCATCAACGCCCGCTACCTCACGCCCGAGCAGCTGCCGGTCGATGCGCGACGCTTCGACGTCATCACCATCGACGCGTCGTTCATCTCGCTGACGCACCTCCTCCCGGTGCTCCCGCCCCTGCTCGTGCCCGGCGGGCGGGCGGTGGTGCTCGTCAAGCCGCAGTTCGAAGCCGGTCGCGAGGACGTGGGGCCGGGCGGGATCGTGCGCGATCCGGCCATCCACGCGCGCGTCGTCGAGGCCGTGGCGGATGCGGCACGTCGGGTAGGATTGACGGCGCTGGCCGTCGAACCGTCGCCCATCACCGGCGCGGAAGGCAACAGGGAGTTCCTCATGCTGCTCGCCCACCATGACTGATCGCCTGATCGTGCGACGCGCCGCTCTGGTGGCGCGCCCGTCACTGCCCGACGCCCTGACGACGATGCAGGAAGCGGCGGCGTGGCTCGAGGCGCGCGGCTGTACGCCGGTCATCGAACGCACGGGCGCCGAGGCGGCCGCGCTCGGCGGACGCTGGCCGGTGGTCGATCGCGTCAGGCTGGCGTCCGACGTCGATGTCGTGATCGCGTTCGGCGGGGATGGCACGCTGCTCGACGCGGCGCGCGCCGTGGTCCATGCCGATGCCGACGTTCCGCTCATCGGCGTGAACCTCGGGCGTCTCGGCTTCCTCACCGATATCGGCCGGGCCGAAATGACGCAGGCGCTCGATGCATTGATCGAGGGGCGGACCTGGGAAGACTCGCGGCTGATGCTCGACGCCCGCGTCGCCAGCCCGACCACAGCCATCACCGGCCCGCACCTGGCCCTCAACGAAGTGGTCGTGACGCGCGGAGCGCTGTCGCGCATGATCGAGGTCGAAGTGCAGGTGGACGGCCAGTTCGTCTGTCACGTGAAGGCCGACGGCCTGATCGTGGCCACGGCGACGGGTTCGACGGCCTACAACTTGTCGGCAGGCGGCCCGATCCTGCACCCGTCGATCGACGCGCTCGTGCTGACGCCCATCGCCCCGCACACGCTCACCAATCGCCCTGTCGTGCTGCCGGCGACGAGTCGCATCGAGTTGTTCCCGGCCAGCGAGCGATCCCCCGACCTGCTCGTCACCGTCGATGGCCAGGACAACCTGCCGTGCGAGGCCGGTGCCGTGGTTGCCGTCGAGCGGTCGCCTCGGCGGCTGCGCCTGATCCACACGTCCTCGCGCACGCACTTCGACATGCTGCGCGAGAAGCTGAAGTGGGGCGGGTAATCACCGTCGTCGCCGCTGCCATTCGTTGACCGCGCGATTGTGCTCGGTGAGCGTCGAGGAAAAGACGTGCGTGCCGTCGTTGCGACTGACGAAGTAGAGGTACGGCACATTGGCGGGATCGAGCACGGCCTCGAGTGCCGACCGGCCAGGCGCGGCAATGGGCCCCGGCGGCAGGCCGGGATTGCGATAGGTGTTGTACGGATGCTCCATCTGGAGATCGCTGCGCCGGATGTTGCCCGTCCAGCGACCGAGACGCATCATCGCGTAGATCACCGTCGGATCGGTCTGCAGCGGCATCCCGCGCCGCAGACGGTTGAGGAAGACGGCCGCCACCATCGGCCGCTCGTCGGGCGCGGCCGTCTCGCGTTCGACGACGGATGCCAGGGTGACAATCTCGCGCAGGCTCAGGCTGCTGGTGTCGGCTCGGCCGCGCAGGTCGGCGTACACGCGGCGGAACTGGCTCACCATGGCCGCGACCAGTTCGTCGGCGGTCGTCCGGCGCGACACCGTGTAGGTGCTCGGGAACAGGTAGCCCTCGAGATCGTCGGCCGCCGGATCCAGATCGCGAATCAGGTCGACGCGACCGGCCGCCGTGCGAAACGATTCGGCCGGCCCGAGCCCGGCGGCCTCGAACACGCCGGCCATCTCGGGGATCGTGAGCCCTTCGCGAAAGGTGATCGGCAACACGAAGACATCGCCACGCGCGAGCCGGGCCACGACCTCGGTCGGCGTCGCGGCATCGGCAAAGCGATACTCGCCGGCCTGTAGACGACGCTCCTGACCAGACAGGCGGGCGGCCAGGCGGAACGTCAACGCGTCCGGAACGATGCCGGCCGCGGCCAGGCGATCGGCCATGCCCGACACACTGGTGCCAGCCGGCAGCTCGACGAACACCTCCCCGCCGGTGAATCCCCGGTAGGGCGTGCCGACACGCACGAAGATCCACCAGACCGCGCCAGCGGCCACCAGGGCGAGCAGCACCATCCCCGCGAGCAGTCTCCGGATCATTCGTGATTCTCTTGCGAAGGCGGGCGTGGCGCGGCCTGGCCGTCGAGCCAATCCTGCAGGATCAGCGCCGCTGCCGTGGCGTCGAGCTGCTTCTTGCGCGCGCGCCAGTCCGGCTCGCGGCGGGCGAGCAGCGCGTCGGCCTCGTGGCTCGTCAACCGTTCGTCCTGCAGATGGACAGGCAGTCCCATGCGATCGACGAGCGCGGCAGCCAGGGCCTGCGCATCGGCCGTCGCCTGGTTCGCGTCCCCGTTGAGGCGACGTGGCAGGCCGACGACCACGACCTCGACGACGAAGTCATCGAGCGTGGCGCGACGTTCGCTGTCGAGCCGAACCGCGATCCGATCGGCCGATGCCGCAGGCGTCGGCCCGGCGTCGAGCGTCAGCCAGGGGCGCGCCAGCGTGCCCGAGACATCCGACACCGCGAGTCCAATCCGCCGCCGGCCGGCATCAACCCCGAGGATGCGCATCGATCGAAGGCTACAGGACTCCGAGGCGACAACGCTACACGGACGGTGGGGCCACGGGCTGGCGAGGCGAGAAGGCCACGCGGCTACGAGAGCGGCCCGCCGCCGTGCAGCCCGCCGCCTCCTTTGTAGCCTTCCGCCTGCCATTCGCTGATAATGAACGTCATGTCACCTCGCACCCGCCTGCTGGCCGTCGTCACCTCGACGCCGCTCGTCATCCTCGTGCTCGTCGGTGGCATGCTCGGGGCGGCACGGCCGGTCACGGGACAGCAGGGCTTCGACGATCTGCCGGTGCTGCGTGACGTGGTGCGACTGACGCTCGGCGCGTATGTCGAGACACCCGACATCGAGAAGGTGATGGACGGGGCGATGCGCGGGCTCACCGATCATCTCGACGCCGCGTCGGCATATCTGCCGCCGGACGAGGTGCGGGCTCTCGATGCCGGCACGCCACTGCCCGCCGCCACCCCGGGCATCACGGTCAGCAAGCAGTTCTACATCAAGGTCGTCGGGTTGCGCGACGATTCGCCCGCCGCACGGGCCGGGCTGCGCAGCGGCGACTTCCTCCGCGACATCGACGGTGTGCCGACGCGCGACATGTCGGTCCACACGGCCACGCGCATGCTGGCGGGCCGGGCCGGCTCCGCGGTCGATCTGCTGGTCATCCGCACGAACATGGCCGAGCCTCGGGCAATGTCGATCACGCGCGAAGCGCCCGGCACGGTCCGGGCCACGGGACGACGGCTGCCTGGCGGCGAAGCGTACGTGCGCGTGACGAGCTTCGAGGCTGGAGCGACCGCGCAGATCGCAGCGGCCGTGCACGACCTGGGGACCGCAGCCGCGCCGGGCGTCCTCATCGACCTGCGCGACGTCGCGGACGGCACGCCGGAGGCCGGCATCGAGGCGGCCCGGCTGTTCGTGGCGTCGGGTACGCTCGCCACGCTGGCGGCGAAACACGCGGCCCCGACCACGACACCGGCCGCCACGGGCGATGGCGCGCTGACGATGCCGACGGTGCTGCTGGTCTCGAACGGCACGGGCCAGGCCGCCGAGGTCTTCGCGGCCGCGCTGGCCGACAACGATCGGGCCAGCCTCGTCGGCCTGCCCACGGCCGGCCTCGCCGGCGTGCAGACGCTCGTACGCCTGCCCGAGGGTCACGGCCTGATGCTCACGACCGCGCGCTACGTCCGGACGGACGGCACGCCCATCCACGAACGGGGGCTGCGTCCAGACACGTTCGTCGACGTTCCCGTCGTGCCGTTCGATCAAGACCCGCCGGAGGCCGACGCCACGCTGGCGAAGGCGATCGAGGTCCTGAAGGCGCTTCCCCGTTAGGAAATCTCTGCTATACTTGACCGTTCTCTGGAACGCCCCGAGGCGGCCAGGGCCACGGGACAGACGCCCATAGGCGCGTAGCTCAGCTGGTTAGAGCGCCTGCTTGACATGCAGGAGGTCGGCGGTTCGAGTCCGCCCGTGCCTACCAACCTTCGCCACACGCTCGCTTCGCTCGCGGCTTCGGTTGGCAGGCCGCGCAGGGGGTGCAGTCGCGAGGTGGTCCACCGAAGCGAACGAGCGTTGTGAGTGGTTTCCGCGTAGGTGGACGGCATCCTCCAGTCTTCATGAGCGACATCACCATCACCCTGCCGGACGGATCCGCACACGAGGTGCCTCAGGGCACGTCGGTGCAGGCGTTCGTTCAGGCGCACCTGCCCTCGGGTCTGGCCAGGCGCGCGCTGGCGGCGTCCGTGGGCGATCGGCTTGTCGATCTCACGGCCCCGCTCGAGGTCGACGCGCGGCTCCGCGTCCTCACGCCCGAGGGTCCGGAGGCGCTGGCGCTCTATCGACACTCGACCGCCCACCTGCTGGCCGCGGCGGTTACGCATCTCTATCCCGGCGTCCAGTGCGGCATCGGCCCGGCCACTGACGAAGGGTTCTTCTACGACTTCGTCGTGCCGCGCCCGTTCGTGCCCGAGGATCTCGAGCGCATCGAGGCCAGGATGAAGGAACTGGCGGCGGCCGATCTGCCCTACGAGCGGCAGATGTGGCCGCGCGACGAGGCCATCGCCTTCTTCCGCGAGCGCGGCGAGCCGTTGAAGGTGCAGTTGATCGAGGAGAAGACCGCGGGTCAGGCCGAGGTCTCCTGCTACACGATCAAGGATCGCGAAACGTTCGTCGACTTCTGCGTCGGGCCGCACGTGCCGTCGACCGGCCGCCTGCGGGCGTTCAAGCTCGTGTCCACGTCGAACGCGTACTGGAAGGGCGACGCGCGGAACCAGCCGATGCAGCGCATCTACGGGACGGCGTTCTTCAAGGACGACGACCTGAAGCAGCACCTGCACCGGATCGAGGAAGCGAAGAAGCGCGATCACCGCCGGCTGGGCAAGGACCTCGGGTTGTTCATGTTCCACCCGTGGGCGCCGGGGGCGGCGTTCTGGCTCGGCAAGGGCACGACGCTCTATCACCAGCTCGCCGACTACATGCGGTCCGTGCTCTTCCCGGCCGGGTACACGGAAGTCAAGACCCCGCTCATCTTCAACAAGGCGCTCTGGGAAACCTCGGGGCACTGGGGCCACTACCGCGAGAACATGTTCCTCGTACAGGCCGAAGACGTCGAGATGGGCGTCAAGGCCATGAACTGCCCGGGGCACATGCTGGTGTTCGGCAGCGAGACGCGCAGCTATCGCGACCTGCCACTGCGGCTGCACGAGCAGACGCCCCTGCACCGCAACGAGGCGTCGGGCGTGCTCGGCGGGCTCACGCGCGTCCGGCAGTTCTCGCAGGACGATGCGCACTGCTTCGTGATGGAGTCGCAGATCGGCGAAGAGGTCAAGCGGCTGCTCGGCCTGATCGCGCGCGTGTACGGCGATCTCGGCCTGACGTTCTCGGTGAAGCTCTCGACCCGGCCGGAGGAGTTCCTCGGCGAGCGGGCCACGTGGGATCACGCCGAGGCAGAATTGAAGCGGGCGATCGAGTCGGCCGGTCTGGCCTACACGATCAACGAGGGCGACGGGGCGTTCTACGGGCCGAAGATCGACTTCGACGTGACCGACGCCATCGGCCGGACGTGGCAGTGCGCCACGATCCAGCTCGATTACCAGATGCCGGCGCGGTTCGATCTGACGTACATCGGTCCGGACAATGCGCCCCACAGGCCCGTGGTCATCCACCGGGCCATCTTCGGCAGCTTCGAGCGGTTCATCGCCCTGCTGATCGAGCACTACGCCGGGGCCTTCCCGCTGTGGCTCGCGCCGGTCCAGGCCGTGGTGCTGCCGATTGCCGACAGGCACGTCGAGTACTGCCGGGGAGTGGTCGCGCAATTGACGGCGGCCGGCTTCCGCGTGGAGCTCGACGCGCGGCTGGAGAAGATTGGTTATAAAATCCGGGAGGCCCAGCTGCAGAAGGTGCCCTACATGCTGGTCGTAGGGGATCGTGAAGCAGCCGAGGCGACCGTCGCCGTGCGCAGTCGCACGGGCGGTGATCTCGGGGCCCGGTCGGTCGACGCGTTCATCACATCGGCTCGAACGGAAGTGGCGACGCGTGGCCGCTGACGGCCCTCGTCACGTCTGGAGGAGGTAGTTATCGCTTACGATCGCGGCCCACGACGGGATGACCGCACCCGGATCAACGAACGGATCCGCGTGCGCGAAATCCGCGTCATCGATGAAACTGGTACGCAGCTCGGCATCATGCCGCCGCCGCAGGCCCTGCAACTGGCACGCAGCAAGGGACTCGACCTCGTCGAGATTTCGCCGACCGCCGTCCCGCCCGTGTGCCGGATCATGGACTTCGGCAAGTTCCAGTACGAACAGCAGAAGCGCGCGCGGTCGGCGAAGAAGCACCAGAAGGTCATTCTGGTGAAGGAGATCAAGTTCCGGCCGAAGGTCGACGAACACGACTATCAGTTCAAGAAGAAGCACATCGAGCGCTTCCTGGCTGATGGGGACAAGGTCAAGGCGACCATCTTCTTCCGGGGCCGCGAGAACGCGCACCCGGAGATCGGTCACCGGATTCTGGAACGCCTGGTGAGTGAACTCTCGGAGATCGCCATCAGCGAAACGATGCCGCAGAAGGAAGGCAATCAGCTGCACACGATTCTGGCGCCGCGTCCGGGCGTCAAACCGCGTGTGGTGGCTGCCGCTGCGGCTGCGCCGGCGGAACCGCTGGTGCCCGAGTCGTAAGCCCGTTAGGCAGTCAAGATCGTTGTCGAGGACATCATGCCCAAGTTGAAGAGTCACCGTGGCGCCGCGAAGCGCTTCAAGAAGACCGGTACCGGCAAGTTCGTGCGGTCGCAGGCGTTCAAGCGCCACATCCTCACGAGCAAGCCGACGCGCCGCAAGCGCCAGATGCGCGGCAGTGAAGTCGTCGCCAGCGCCGACGCCCCGAAGCTGAAGCGCATGCTGCCGTACGACTAGGACGGCAATTCAGAAGTGAGAAGTCGGAAGTGAGAAGTTCCGGGAAGTTCGACGTTCGAACTTCGACGTTCGAACTTCTGAGTGTCCGAAACTTCTGACTTCGAAGTTCTAACTTCTAACTTTCCGAGAGGATCCCATGCCCCGCGTCAAAAGAGGAACCGTCCGTCGCGCCAAGCGCCACAAGCTGCTGAAGCGCGCGAAGGGGTTCTACGCCACCAAGAGCAAGCTCTACCAGGCCGCCCAGGAAGCGGTCGACAAGGCCCTGAACTACGCGTACAGCGGCCGTCGCCGCAAGAAGCGCGATTTCCGGCGCCTGTGGATCGTCCGCATCAACGCCGCCGCCCGGACCAACGGCCTGACCTACGGGCAGCTGATCAACGGTCTGCGCGCGGCCGGCATCGACGTCGACCGGCGGAACCTCGCCGACCTCGCCGTCAACCACCCCGACGCGTTTGCCGCCCTCGCCGGCAAGGCCCAGGGGGCGCGCAGCGCCGCCACTGCGTAGCGGCGCTGCGAAGTGAGAAGTTAAAAGTTAGAAGTCAGAAGTGCCGGGAAGTTTGAAGTTTGAACTTCAAAGTTCGAACTTCTTACTTCTAACCTGCTCTCCTCATGCTTCCCGATCTCCCCGCCCTCCGTTCCGAGTTCGATGCTGCGCTGGCCGGCGCGCGCACCACGGCCGATCTGAAAGCCATCCGCGATCGCTTCCTCGGCCGCAAGGCGGGACTCCTCACCGCGCTGCTGAAGGCGCTCGGGACCGTGGCGCCCGACGAGCGCCGCGCGCGCGGAGCGGCCGTCAACGCACTCAAGACCGACATCGAGGCCCGGCTCGCCGAACGCGAATCGGCCGCGATCGTCGAGGACGTCGCGCCCGGCGTGGACATCACGTTGCCCGGCCGCGTGCCTGCGTTCGGCAGGCGCCACCCGTTGACGCAGGTCCGCGAGCGCATCGAGGACATCTTCGCCGGCATGGGCTACCAGATCATCGAGGGACCGGAACTCGAGGACGACTGGCACAACTTCGAAGCGCTCAACATGCCGGGCGATCACCCGGCGCGCGACATGCAGGACACGCTGTACCTGGCGACGCCCATGCCGGCCGACGAGCAGGGACGCCGCGCGAGCCTGCTGCGGACGCACACGTCGGGCATGCAGATCCGCTACATGGAGGCATTTCCGCCGCCCGTGCGCCTGATCGCCCCGGGCCGCGTCTACAGGCGCGACAACTTCGACGCCACACACACGCCGATGTTCACGCAGGTCGAAGGTCTCGTCGTCGACGAGGGCATCAGCCTGGGCGACCTGAAGGGCACGCTCCAGGCCTTCGCGAATGCGTTCTTCGAGGCCAGCGTCAAGACGCGGCTGCGCCCGAGCTTCTTCCCGTACACCGAACCGTCGGCCGAACTCGACGTCGAGTGCCAGGGCTGCGGCGGTCGCGGCTGCGGTCTCTGCAAGCAGACGGGCTGGATCGAGGTACTCGGCTGCGGCATGGTGCACCCGGCCGTGTTCGAGGCCGTCGGCTATGACGCCGGCAAGTACACGGGCTTCGCCTTTGGCGTCGGCATCGAGCGGCTCGCCCTGCGCCTGTACGGCGTGGACGACATCCGGATGTTCTACGAGAACGACCTGCGGTTCCTGGAGCAGCTCGCGCCATGAAGCTTCCTGTCGCCTGGATGCGCGAGTTCGTCGATCTGCCCGACGGCCCGTCGCCGGTTGCCGATCGGCTGGCCGCGTGTGGCTTTGCCGTCGACGGGATCGATGACGACGTCGTCGATTTCGACGTCACGGCCAATCGCCCCGATGCCCTGTCGGTCTACGGCCTGGCGCGCGAGGCCTCGGCCGCGTTCGACGTGGATCTGCGCCCGCTGCGATTGGCCGCCACACCCAGTGGCGCAGCGCCGGTCCGCGTGTCGATTGCCGACAATGGGTGTGGCCGCTACGCGCTGGCCGTGGCCGACGTGTGCGTCGGCCCTTCGCCCGAGTGGCTGCGCGACCGGCTGGCGTCGGCCGGCGTCCGCCCCATCAACATCATCGTCGACATCACCAACTACGTGATGCTCGAGATGGGCCAGCCGATGCACGCATTCGACGTGGCGCGCCTGGCGGGTCCCGAACTGCGCGTGCGTCGCGCGCGCGCCGGAGAGCCGCTGACGACCCTCGACGGCATCGCGCGCACGCTCGACGAGACGATGCTCGTCATCGCGGATCGCGATCGCGCCGTGGCCGTGGCCGGCGTGATGGGTGGAGCTTCATCGGAGGTCACCGACGCGACGACCCGCGTCGCCTTCGAAAGCGCCTGGTTCCAGCCCGGGACCGTGCGTGCCACAGGACGCCGCCTGGGCCTGAAGACCGAAGCGTCGGCGCGCTTCGAGCGCGGTGCCGACATCAATGCGCCTGTCGCGGCCCTGCGTCGTGCGCTGGCGCTGCTGGCCGATCTCGGGGCCGGGACGGTCGTGGGTGGCCTCTCGGACGTCTATCCCCGCGGCGCGGACGCCCGTGTGCTCACGCTGCGCCGCGCGCGCCTGACCACGGTCCTCGGCACCGCCGTACCGGACGCGACCATCCCCCGGACGCTCACCCGCCTCGGCTTCGATGTCGCGCCGACCGACGATGGCTGGCGCGTGACGGTACCGTCGTTCCGCGTCGACATCCTTCGGGAAATCGATCTGATCGAGGAAGTCGGACGGCACTGGGGACTCGATCGGGTGCCGGCCCACTTCCCTGCGCTGGCCTCGATCCCGCGCGCCTCGGCTCCGGGCGTCTCGCGCGGCCGGCTCGTGCGGCGGACCCTCTGCGGCGCGGGCATCCAGGAAGCGGTGACGTTCACCTTCATCGACGCCGCGGCCGCCGCGCCGTTCCTGGCCGACGACGCGGTGACGATCACCAATCCGCTCTCGGAGAAGTTCGCGGTCCTTCGGCCGTCCATCGTGGCCAGCCTCTACGACTCGCTCGTCTATAACCGCAACCGTCAGGCCACCGACGTCCGGCTCTTCGAGGTCGGATCGACCTTTTCGTCCACACGCGGCGAGCGGACGGCCGTGGGCTGGGTGCTGAGCGGGTCGCGCGGATCGCACTGGAGCGGCGATGCCGGCGCCGTCGCGTTCACCGATACGAAGGGCGCGGCTGAACTCGTGGCCGAGGCACTCGGCGCCCCGATCACGGCGGCCGCGGCTGACGACCTGACATGGCTGGCGCGCGGCGAACGTGCCGCGGTGCTCGTCGGGGCGCAACGTGCCGGCTGGATCGGACGCCTGGCCGAGACGCGCGACGTCGATGTGCCCGTGTATGCGGGCGAACTCGACCTCGACGTGATCAGCCGCGCGGCCGTGAGCGGTGCGCGCGAGATTCGCCCGCTGCCGCGATTTCCCGCGGCGGTTCGCGATCTGTCGATTCTCGTCGACGAACGCTTGCCAGCCGCCGAGGTTCGTGGCACGATCCGCTCCAGCGCGCCCGCCACACTCGTGGCCGTTCGCGAGTTCGATCGGTATCAGGGCAAGGGTGTCCCTTCCGGCCAGGTCAGTTTGTCGATCCGGCTCACCTTCAGGCACGCCGATCGTACGCTGACCGACGCCGAGGTGCAGCAGGCGGTCGAGACCATCGTCGACGCGCTGGTGCAGGCGCACCACGCGGTCCTGCGCGGCCGGTAAGCGTCTCTTCCCATCAGGATTCGTCCCACGTGAGGTGGGACCGCTGGAGTCTGACGATGTCACGAACGGGTACGAGCACCGAAGTCCTGCCGATCGATCGCCTGGAGGAAAAAGTCCGGCAACTGGTCGGCGTCATCGACGGCCTGCGCGCCGATCGCGCGAAGGCCACCGACGAAATCGCGGCGCTGCAGGCCGAGATCGAGACCAGCCGTACCCGGCTCGCCGAGTTCGGTACGCTGTCGGCCGAACTCGGATCGCTGCGCGAGGAGCGTGACCTCATTCGCGATCGCGTCAGCGACATGATCGCGCAGATCGACAAGCTCAACCTCTGAGGGGGCTCATGTCCAGGGTGGTGCACGTCGAGATTCACGGCCAGCGCTACGCGGTCCGCAGCGAGCTCGATGCCCAGTACATCGCGGAGCTCGCCGGGTTCCTCGACGAGAAGATGCGTAATGCCGCGCGCGAACTGGCCAGCGCCGATCCGCTGCGCATCGCGGTCATCGCCGCCCTCAACATCACCGACGAACTCTACCGCACGCGCGCCGACTCGCGTGGTGTCGAAGGTCGGCTGCACGCGCGTGCCGAGGCCATCGAACGCCTCGTCGACGCCGTGCTCGACGACGCCCGCGTACGACTCGCCGTCAACGAATAGCGCGCGGCGCGTCCCTCTTGTCTCGCCGTCGGGCGTCAGCTACGATCAGGGCTGTTCCGACTCCCTGCTTTGTGCGTGATGGTTTCGGAGTGTCGCTTGAGCCGATGTTCTACTCCCAAGTGAGCCGCGACATCGCGTGGTGTGCATGCCTCCGTGGTGAGGAAGCCTGAAGCGCGATTTACAGAGTGGCTCCACCTGCACTAGCAGGTTCATGCGACCTCCCCACACGGCAAAGCGGGGACCTTTCCCCTTCCAGCCCGCCTGATTCAGATGGCCGAAACCGTTGCCTCTCTCGGTGAGCGTGCGCTCATCGCGCGCCTGCGCAGCCGCCTGGCGCCCGATCCGCCGCACATCCGGCTCGGCATCGGTGACGACGCCGCCGTGCTCGAGCCCGAACGCGGCATGCAGATCGTGGTCACGACCGACAGCCTGGTCGAGGACGTGCACTTCAGGCGCGCCTGGACGCCAGCCGCCGCGATCGGGCACAAGGCGCTGGCCGTGAACCTGAGCGACCTGGCGGCCATGGGGGCGACGCCGCGCGCGTCATTGCTCAGCCTGGGCCTGCCGGCGACACTCCCGATCGCCGAGTTCGATGCGCTGATCGACGGCTATGCGACGCTGTCGGCGGCCACGCGCACACCGCTCGTCGGCGGCAACATCGCGCGATCGCCGGGGCCGCTCCTGATCGACGTGACGGCCATCGGCAGCGTACGGCCGCGGCGCGTCCTGCGCCGGACCGGCGCGCGCGCCGGCGACGAGTTGTATGTGACGGGTGCGCCGGGACGTTCGGCCGCCGGCCTGGCCCTGCTCGCGGCCGGCATCCCTCGCGACGCGATGGACGCCGACGAACGCGAGTGCCTCGTGTGGCACGAACGGCCCGAGCCGCGGCTTCGCCTGGGGCGCATCGTGGCCCGCACGAGTGCGGCGACAGCGGCAATGGACCTGTCCGACGGCCTCGCGGACGCGGCGGCGACACTCGCGGCCGAGGCCGGCGTGGGCGTGGTGCTCGACGAGGCCGCGGTGCCGATCGCGCGCGGCGTGTCGCGGGTGGCCGGGCGGATCGGCGGCCGATCGGCGCTCGAGATCGCGATCGGCGGCGGCGAAGACTACGAACTCGCGTTCGTCGTGCCCGCACGACGCCGATCGCGCTTTCTCGCGGCCGTGCGCCGATCGGGCGACGTGACCGTGACGCGCGTCGGCGTCTTCGAACGCGGGCACGGTGCCTGGCTCGAGACCGGGTCCGGCCGGCGTCCCCTGCCGCACGGTTTCGCGCACTTCTGACCAGATCGACACAGCGCCCCGGCCGTTTTCGCTTGCCTTGGGCCCCGACCCGCGCGGTACGCTTGGGGCACCGTGTCGGTTGGAGATCCCGAACCACCCTCGCGCCGCTCAGGCGTTCGCGGACGCCATCACCTGATGGTGCTTTCCCGATCGCTGTGGCGGAAGCTCTTCGTCACGCTGGTCGCGGGCCTGGCGTTCGTCCTCCTCTACCAGGCCACGGTCATCGATTCGCGCAGCGTGCCCGGGGCGCAGGTGTCGGCCGCAGCCGGAGCCCGCATCCGCTTCACGGCCACAGCCTACTGCAAGGGCCTGACCACGGCCTCGGGCACAGCGGCCCGCTCGGGTGTCGCGGCGGCCGATCCCTCGATCCTGCCGCTGGGATCGATCATCCGCGTGGACGGTGCCCCCGAACGGCACAACGGCGTCTACACCGTGCTCGACACGGGCCCGGCCGTGCAGGGCCGCCAGCTCGACCTGTACATGTGGAGCTGTCACGAAGCGCTGGCGTTCGGCCGCCACTCGGTGACCGTCACCGTTCTGCGCCGCGGCTGGCGCCCGAACGCCCTGCCCGAGGATCCCGTCCGTCCCACCGACGCACCCTGACCCGGTCCCTTCGTCCTGGAAGAAATCCGGACGGGGACAGTATCCGAGAGCGCGCCCGGCGCCGATAAGCCAGAGCGACGACGGTCGCCGCGCGGTGCGGGACGTCTGGAGGCAGTCATTCATGGCACTTTTCACCGGGCAGACTTCATGGCGCCGCATCGTCGGCGGTGCGCTCCTTTCGGCAGCCATGCTCCTGCCCGCACAGGCCGGGGCGCAGGACCTGGTCGGCGGCGACGCCATCGGCGAAAAATACTGGATCGAGGTCGCGGGCACGCTCTGGAATCCGGATCTCCTCGGGCAGATCTCGAGCGAGCAGTTCGGGTTGATCGGCAGCACGATTGATTTCGCCGAAGACCTGAACTACACGAAGACGCGCTTCCGCGATCTCCGGATCGTGCTGCGTCCCACGAAGAAGGCGAAGTTCCGGATCCAGTACACGCCGATGCGGTACGAGGCCGATACGAGCTTCACCCGGACGATCGTCTTCAACGGCATCGCGTATCCGATCGGCGTGCCGGTCGAGTCGTCGTTCGACTGGAAAGTGTGGCGCTTCGGGTACGAGTACGACATTTTCTACCGATCGCGGGGCTTCGTCGGTGTGCTCGCTGACGTGCGGCTCACGCGGATGGAAGCGCGCCTGGCCACGAACAGCCCGGCCATCTCCCCGCGCTTCGACGAGTTCACGACCGTACAGGCGCCGCTGCCGGCCATCGGGGTCGTCGCCCGCGCCTATCCCCTGCCGGCCCTCGCCATCAATTTCGAGCTGAGTGGATTGAAGGTGCCGGAAGACATCGATCCGAAGTACCAGGGCAAGTGGCTGGAGTGGGACCTGAACGGGACGTTCAACGTCACCAACAACGTCGGCGTCCAGGTCGGCTGGCGACGCACGAACACGTTCGTGAAGATCGAGGATGACCTCGGCGACCTGAAGTTCAACGGCCTCTGGTTCGGCGCCGCCCTGCGCTACTGATCGCCCCGGCTCTCCTCCCCGGCGACGACGCGCGGCGCATCGTCACGAGAGGCGTCGCCGAACGTCAGCCAGACGCCGAGGTAGCGGGCGTCGCGACTGACGCCGTCATCGGACGGCTTGAAGCCTGCCGGACTTTCGACGTGCACGCGGACGGCGGCCGCAGGGCTGACGGGCACGGGCACGTCGATCGTCTCGGACGCCCCGAGATCGAGATGCCTGACCGATCCGTCGATCGTGACCACGACCCGGTTCGGGCCGGGCCCGTTGGCCAGGTGCAACACGCTCGTCTTCCCTGCCGGATCCGCCGTCGTCAACGCCAGGGCGACAGATCCGGCCCCGCGCACCCACATCGCGCGGCCCTCGACGAACGGTTCGCCATCCAGCACCAGCACGTCGAGACCGGCCAGGCGCAGACGCGCGGCAGCCGGCAGGAATGGGCCGGGCGCCAGGCTCCGCGGCGTCAAGCGCAACGTCCCATCGGCACCAGCCAGCGTCGTATCCGCCTCGACGTGCATCGCCGTCGTGGCCACCGGCAGGTCCATCGTCCACGTGTGGCGTGAACGTCGCGGCAGCACGACGGTCGCGAACGGTTCTCGATCGAGGACGGTGTACGTGGTCAGGGTGCCTTCCGTCGGACGCGGTGCGGAGAACGTCATGTCGTACGTCCCGGCCGGGATGTTGCGCACCTCCGCCCAGGCCGCGTGCTGGTCCATGGGCAGATCGATCCTCGGGATCGTGATCTGCACCGGGACGGGATCGTCCTGGACGCGCGCGACCCGCCACGGTGCAACCGCGTAGACGCGGCGGCCGTCGACGGACGCGCGCAGCAGGGCCATCTGTGACGGCGCGGGACGGAGCCCGGACGTCCCGTTCAACCACCAGCCGATCTGCGCCGCGGCCATGGCACCGAACAGCAGGCCCCACGCCGCGACCACGCCCGGGCGCCGACCGCGCGACGCCCGCACGGCCGCCAGGCCGGCCGCGCCACCGAGTGCGGCGACGGCTCCCCACGCGGCCACGTGCGCGGCAAACGGCAGTTCGCTGCGCACGTCACCGCCGATCAGCCGCCAGAAGAAACTTGGCCAGGCCCGTGGCAGATCGACCACCGGACCAGCGGCCCACAGCCAAGCCGCCTGGCCGTCGCGCACCGACCAGGCCAGATCGCCGTTCGCGGTACCGAGCACGATCAGGCTGATGGCGAGGGACGTGGCCAGCAGCGTCGCGGCCACGGTCCGGCCGGCGACGCCGCTGTCGCGCCAGACGAGCGCGAGCGGCGCGGCCAGGAGCGGCAGGATGCTCGTGGCCAGGCGCGCGGGTGTTGCCGGTCCGCCAGCCCACCACATCCAGTAAGTACAGACCGCCACCAGATAGGCGATTGCCACGATGGCCAGCGGCCAGGTACGCGTGGGCCCCGATGCGCGACGATCCGCGATCCCCCAGCCGACCAGGACCAGCGCCAGCACGGGTGCGTAGCTGAACAGACCGAACTGCTGATCGACCAGCAGGCCGAGCAAGCCGCCGGGCGCGAACACCAGACGACTGTCACTGATGGCGCCGTAGGGAATCGCCGGGTTCACGGTGCCATACAGCACGTAGAAATAGCCGAACCATGCAGCGGCGCCTACAGCCGGCAGGGCGAAAAAGCGCGCCAGGCCTGCGATCCGATTGCGAGGCTCGGCAGCCATCCACAGACGGACGGCAATGGCGATGCCCAGGCCGATCGAGAGCACGACGAAGCGCGTGTGGAAAAACGGCAGAATCGCCAGCAGGCCGGACACGAACATCGTTGCAGCCACCGGAACCTGGCGACCGGGTTCGAGGCGCAGCCACAGGACAGCGGCCGCGGCGACGATGACGGCGCCGGGACCATCGGGGAAGATCATGACGCTCTGCACGAGCATCGTGACGCTGCCCGAGACAGCGGCCCAGGCAAACCAGGCAGCCGACAGGCGTCCGCTGGCCTTCCATCCGGCCAGCCAGACGAGCGCGCCGCCAATGGCCGCCAGACCGATGAGGGTCCACTGGGCCCCGGCAAGCCCAAACCACGCGAACAGCGGCGCCACCAGCACGGCCACGCCCGGGGCGTGAATCGAATAGAGTTCGCCATCGCGGCCGCGTTGAATGACATGGGGATCGAGGTCCCCTCCCCAGTAGGCGGCGTAGTCACGACTGGCGTGATTGTTCGCGATCCGAAGATCTCCGTCCTGAAGGAGACTTTGGGTGATAATGAGGTAGTGCGGCTCATCGCCCCCCGGCAGCCGCGCACCGACCGCATGCAGGACGAGCCCGCCGGCCACGAACGTCGCCAGGCCGGCAGTCACCGCTGACGTGCGCACACGGATCGTCCGTGGCGCTGCAGCGGCAGTCGACGCACGCCGGCCGGCCGCCAGCGCCGAGACGATCGTGACGCCAACGGGCACCCAAGCCAGCGGGCCGGTCCAGAGCAGGCAGATGGCCGGCAATGGTATCGGGAGCCACGGCAGGATTGTCAGCAGCGCTGGCCACGTGCACACAGGAGGGGCCTGGCGACAGGCCGGCAAGGCAAGACCGACCACTCCACCGGCAATCAGCCACACGGGCGACGCCGGGACGATGAGTCGCTGACTGGTGTCGTCACCCGCGAGGGTGACGAGGCCGGCAGCGGCCCAGACAGCGACGGCCATGACGATTGGCCCAAGGGAACGAAGGGGCTCTGGCTTCACGCAGGCGAGGGCTCCGGCGGGAACATGCTTCCCACTGGGTCATTCTACGCGGCCATCGAGCCGTGCGCCCGGACACAAGACTGGCAGCGACATTACGATTCTGCCATTCACGCTGGGCGTCCGGGCGCCGATTCTCGAACGTCGGCGTGCGCCCACGCCATGATCGACACGCGGTCGACATCAGCAGAGGCACCGAACTTGCTAGTTTCTTCGATTCAGTATGGCTCCTCGCGGACTCACCGTATGACCCAACACCTCCCGTCTGTGGCTCAACTCGTTCGATTCGCTCTTCTCCTTCTGACGCTCGTCCCGGCAACAGTGGCGGCGCAGATTCCGACCGGCACGATCAGCGGCCGGGTGACCGACTCGCAGGACCGTTCGATCGGCGGCGCCACCGTCATCGTCACGTCACCGGCCCTCCAGGGCACGCGGACGACGACGACCGCGCCCAATGGCGACTTCGTCATCCCGCTGCTGCCACCCGGCCTCTACACCGTGCTAATCGAGAGTCCCGGCTTCGCGCCGGTGGCCCAGACGCGGCAGGTGGCGGCGACGGCGACGATTCATGTGAACATCACGCTGCAGCCGGCGGCCCTGAGCGAAGACATCACCGTGCAGGGCGACACGACGGCCTTCACGAATACGGTCCAGAGCGCCTCGAACTTCAACCAACTGGTGCTCTCGCAGCTGCCCTCGAGCCGCACGCTGCGTTCCGCCGTCGTGATGGCGCCGACCGTGCACGAGTCGGGCCCCAATAACAACATCTCGATTGCCGGCGCAATGTCGTTCGAGAACCTGTTCATGCTCAACGGCGTCCGGATTCAGGACAACATCCGCGGCACGCCGTACGATCTTTTCATCGAGGACGCGATTCAGGAAACAACGGTCGCGACATCCGGCGTGTCGGCCGAGTACGGTCGCTTCACCGGCGGCGTCGTCAACGCCATCACGAAGTCCGGTGGCAACACCTTCAGCGGCTCGTTCCGCACCTCGTTCCGCAACGACAACTGGCGCCGTGTGAGCCCGTACGGGGAATCGAAGGTGGATCAGGTCATTCCGACGTACGAGTACACGATCGGCGGTCCCATCGTGCGTGATCGGACGTGGTTCTTCCTGGCCGGCCGGCTCGAGGATTCCAACGTCAGCCGTGAGACGGCGTATACGGATATCCCATACGAGCTCGGTTCGAACGAAAAGCGCTTCGAATTCAAGGGCACGCAGGCGATCACCTCGGATCACCGGCTGCAGGTGGCCTATACGCGTGGGGCCCTCGAGCAGACCAATTACGCGGCGGGCACCGTCATGGATCTCGCGTCGCTCGTCGATCGGCGCACGCCGCAGACCCTGCTGGCCGTGCACTACACGGGCTCGCTCCGGCCGAATTTCTACCTCGAAGGACAGTATTCGGCGCGCTCCTTCACGTTCGAGGGTTCGGGCGGCCGCGATCGCGACCTGATTCGCGGCACCACGCTCATGGACCAGACGACCGGCGCGCGCTGGTGGTCGCCGACGTTCTGCGGCGTCTGCACGGATGAGGTGCGCAGCAACGACGCGTTCGTGCTGAAGGGCAACTACTTCCTCACGACCACGAACGCCGGCTCTCACCAGATGGTGTTCGGGTACGACCGCTTCAACGACAAGCTGCTGTCCGACAACCATCAGTCGGCCTCCGACTGGCACATCTGGACCACCGGGTCGGTCATCGACGACGGCACCGTCTATCCGGTCATCCGTCCCGGCGCAAGCACGTGGATCATCAACTGGCCAATTCTCGAATCCAGCAAGGGCACGAACTTCGTGTCGCACGCGGTGTTCGTGAACGACACGTGGACGCTCAACCGGCACGTCACGTTCAACCTCGGCCTGCGCTACGACAAGAACGCGGGGCGTGATGCATCGGGCTCCCTCGTAGCCGACGACAGCATCCTGGCGCCGCGCCTCGGCGTGGTCTGGGATCCGACGGGTTCGGGCGTGACGTCGGTCAACGCGAGCTACGGCCGCTACGGTGCGGGCCTCAACAATTCGATCGCTGGATCCGGGTCGGCCGCCGGCACGCCGGCCATCCTGGGCTACCTCTACCAGGGCGCCCCGATCAACACGGGCGGCGCGCCGTACGTGCCGACCGACGTCGCAATCCGGCAGGTGTTCGACTGGTACGACGCGAGTGGCGGGGCGACCCTGTTCGCGGCTGACATCCCGGGTCTGGCCACGAAGATTGGCGGCTCGCTGAAGTCGCCGTACGCGGACGAAGTGGTCGTCGGCGTCAGCCACCAGCTCGGACGCCGCGCGGCCGTCCGGCTGGACTTCATCGACCGCAAGTTCGGCAACTTCTACACCTCGCGCCGGGACATGACCACCGGCCAGGTGGAAGACGAGTACGGCCAGCGGTTCGACGTGGCCCTGATCGAGAACACGAACAACCTGAAGCGGCAATACCGCGGCCTCAGCGCGCAGGCGTCCTATCGCGCCAGCACGCGGCTGCACTCGGGCATCAGCTACACCCTGTCAAGAACCTGGGGCAACATCAACGGCGAGACCACCGGCTCCGGCCCGGTGACCAGCAGCACGATGGAATACCCGGAGTACTTCGACATGCGCTGGTTCGCACCGGAAGGCGACCTCGAGGCCGATCAGCGGCATCGGGCCCGCATCTGGGCGACGTACACGCTGCCGTGGACGGAACGGTTTGCCACGGTCAACGTCGGCCTGGTACAGATCCTCGAATCGGGCACGCCGTATGGCGCGGTCGGGTCCGTCGAGACCGCTCCCTACGTCGACGATCCGGGCTACGCGGTACCGCCTGGTCCGCAGACCTATTACTTCACGTCGCGCGATGCGTTCCGGACCGAGGGCCAGAAGCGAACGGATCTCTCGCTCAACCTGAGCCGTCGCCTGGGCGCGAGCGCCAGCGTCAGCGCGCCCGAGCTGTTCGCGCAGTTCCAGTTGCAGAACGTGTTCAACCAGTTCCAGGCCTTCAACGTGCTCGCGACGAGCACGATCAACACGACGGTCCTGAGCGCGGTCGACACGCCGACGCTCCAAGAGTTCAACCCGTTCACCGAGACGCCCATCGAGGGTGTGCACTGGCGCAAGGGCGATCAGTTCGGCAAACCCATCGGCCGGGCCGCCTACACGACGCCACGCACGTTCCGGTTCTCGGTCGGGCTAAGGTTCTAGGAAGGCTACAAGGCGGCGCAGTGAGAGGGGCCGGACGGACGATCCGCCGGCCCCTCGTTATTTCTGGAAACGCCGTAGCCGCTCAGCGGCTGCGGCGAGTGTTTCGTCTTTCTTGCAGAAGCAGAAGCGCACGTGCCGCCGGCCGTGCGCGGGGTCACTGAAGAAGCTGCTCCCCGGCACCGCCGCCACGCCAACCTCCGTCACCAGGTGCCTGACGAACGCCACATCGTCGTCCCATCCGAGTCCGGTGATGTCCGTCATGATGTAGTACGCCCCCTGCGGGCGATGGCACGCGAACCCGGCCGTCGTCAGCACGTCCATCAACCGATCGCGCCGACGCGCGTAGGCCGCCGCCAAGTCCGTGTAGTACGACGACGGCCCGCTGAGCGCGCGAGCGGCCGCGGCCTGGAGCGGCGCCGCCGCCCCGACGGTCAGGAAATCGTGCACCTTGCGGATGGCCCCGGCAATCTCCACCGGCGCCACGGCCCAGCCCACGCGCCAGCCCGTGACGCTGAACGTCTTCGACACGCTGTTGATCGTGACCGTCCGATCGGCCATCCCCTCGAGTGACGCCATCGGCACGTGCACCGCGTCGTCGTACACGATGTGGTCGTAGATCTCGTCGGTCACGACCGTCACGTCCCACTCGCGGGCGAGCCCGGCAATCATCTCGAGTTCGGCCCGCGTGAAGACCTTGCCGGTGGGATTGTTCGGCGTGTTGATGATGATGGCCCGCGTCCGACGCGAGAAGGCCGCCCGCAGCTCGTCCGGATCGAATGTCCAGGCGGCACCGGCCGTCACAGGCGGATGGAGTCGCACGAACCGCGGTGTGGCGCCGGAGAGGATCGCGTCGGGGCCGTAGTTCTCGTAGAACGGCTCGAAGACAATCACCTCGTCGCCCGGATCGACGATGGCGAGCAACGTGGCGATCATCGCTTCGGTCGAGCCGCAGCAGACCGTGACCTGCCGATCGGGATCGATGGGCACGCCGACGCGTGTGGCCCAGTCAGCGGCAATCGCGTCGCGCAGATCCCTGGCGCCCCACGTGATGGCGTACTGGTTGACGTCGCCATCGATGGCGTCGGCCGCGGCCGCCTTCAAGTGCGGCGGTGCGGGGAAATCCGGGAATCCCTGGGAGAGGTTGACGGCGTCGTGCGCCAGCGCCAGACGCGTCATCTCACGGATGACCGACTCGGTGAACTGCGCGGCCTTGCGCGACGTGCGCGCACGCGCTGGCGTGTCCGTCGTGCCGCTCATCGCGCGTCTGCCCGCGATCCGTACAGCAGCCTGTAGTCCTCGGTCGTGCCGATGATGCGCTTCACGTAGTTCTGCGTCTCCGGGAACGGAATGTCGTCGATGAACTCGTCGCGCGGCAGGCCTGGCCGCTCGGCACGCCAGCGATCGACACGGTTCTCGCCGGCGTTGTACGCCGCCAGGGCCGAGGCCCGATCCTGGCCGTAGCGACCGAGCAGTTCCGAGAGATACGCGGTCCCGAGCCGCACGTTGGTCTCCGGATCGACGAGCGCCGCCGGCGTGAAACCGGCGACACCGATCTTCCGCGCATACTGACGCCCTGTCGACGGCAGCAGCTGCATCAGACCGACGGCATTGGCCGACGACACGACGTCGGCCTGAAAGGTCGACTCCTGCGCCACGAGTGCCGTGACCAGGTATCGATCGAGATCGCGCGACTCGGCGTGGCGCCTGATGGTGTCGCCGTGGGCGACGGGGAAAATCACCTTCAGGAGACGTTCGGGCAGTGCCTCTCCCCCATCTGCCATAAACTGAGGATAGGCGCGTCGCATGGCGGTGATGCCCGGCCGGAGGTCGCCCTTGCGATTGAGCGCGTAGGCGACCGTTGCCTCGATGACCGGACTCGAACTGCCAGCTGCCTGCGCGCGCCGCAACTCTGCCACGGCATCGTCCCAGAGGCCGGCATCGAGCAGCGCCCTGACGAGTGCGGCGTTGGACGGCGGCGGACCGACAGCGATCGCGCGCGCCGGATTCCGCTCGCCGGCCACGGCCTCGGCCGGCGGCGGTGTGCCTGTCAGCGCCTGGTATGCCTGACTGGCCTGACGGCCATAGTAGGAGTTGCGATAGTCCGCCACGGTCCGCAGATACCAGAGCCGAGCGGTGTCGCGCTGGCCGAGCGCCTCGTACGCCCGAGCCGTCCAGTACAGCCACGAGGGCCGGTAATCGGAGCGCGGCATCGCGGTGACCGCCGGCTCGAACAGGCGGATGGTCTCGCGATAGTCATCGGCGCGGTATGCCCACCACCCGGCCCGCCACGACGCGCGGTCCGCAGACGCGCCCGTCGGGAATTTCGCGACCATCTCGGTGAACACGCGGGCGGCCTGTACGTCCTCGTCGGCCAGGATGTAGTGCGTGGCCAGGTCGTTCAACGCCGTCTCGGCGAGCGGGTGCGTGGCGTGGTCGCGCACGAAGCGCGCGACGCGCGCGGGATAGTCGGCACGCTTCAGCCCCCGCAGGGCCGTCAGCACGTAGTAGCCGGCTTCGGGACGATCGGCGGCGGGCGCCTGCGCCAGGTACGCGGTGAGCGCGGTCAGGCCGCGCTGATACCGCCCGAGGCGCACGTCGCACAGCGCCAGCCGGAACTCAACCAGTCGCCGATCGGCGCCGGTGCCCCGGCCGCGGATCGCCTCGTAGGCGCGAAACGCATCGCTCAGGCGGCGCGCGTCGTACAGGCGGGCGGCGCGGGCCAGTTCGCGCTCGACACTCTGATCGCCGCGCGTGACAGGCAACCGGGTGAACGCGGTTTCGGCCTCGCGCGCCTCGGCCGAGGCCGGGCGTTCGTAGTACAGCCTGTCGTAGACCTCGAGGGCCCGGCGCAAATCGCCCCCCTTCTCGGCCGCCTTCGCGAGGCGGAGCTGGACCGCCGACGACGAACCCGCCTGCAGTGTGTCGAGCCGCGTCCACGTCTCGACGGCCTCGCCCCACGCCTGTCGGGCCTCGAGCGCCTCGGCCAGCAGGAACAGGGCCGACTCACCGAGGTAGCCGGAGCCCGAGGCGTCGGCGACCTCTCGTGCGATTGCCGCGGCGTCTTCGGCGCGGTCGAGGGCCAGCGCCGCCCGACCGCGGTGCAGCGCGACATACGGCGCCACGACCGGCGGCACGCGTGCGGCCTCGAACGTTGCCAGCGCGTCGGCGGCCTGTCCCGCGGCGAGCCAGGTCACGGCCAGCCCTATGGGCGATGCCGGATCGGGATCGCGGGCCGGCGCAAGCCACAGGTCGCTCTCCGCCCAGGCCCGAGTCGCGGCGGCCGACGCCTCCGGTACGGACGATAGATCCGGCTCACCGGATCGCGAGGACCACGACAGGTACCCGGCCGCGATCACCGTGACCACCGCCGATATGCGCAGGAACGATGTCATCGGCGTCCTCCACTCACGAGGGGCTCGACAGCACCTCGACCGTCCGCAGAGAGGTGACGTTCTCGAGCCGCGCCGAGGCGTGCCGCACCAGCACCTCCACCTGCTCGGTCCAGACAGGCTCGCCGGGCTCGTGTGGCTGACGTGCGGCGCCCTCGGCGAAGACGATCGCCACCGTCTGCTGCGCGAGCACGAGTGGCATGGCCAGACCCACGCGACCGGGCAGCACGCGCAGGAACGCCGGCCGCGATCGTTCGGTGCGCGGCGTCGGCGGTTCGAGCGGTGCGGTGCACTTCGTCTCGACCACACTGGCCAGGAGTGGCGAGGCGTCGATCCGGAGATCCCCGGGCACCGAGGCCGCGTCGTACCCGTGGTGCCTGTAGCTGCGCAGCCACTCACCATCGACGAGCAGCACGACGGATCGCGCGGCCTCGGCCGCGGCCCCCTCCGCCAGCGCGTCGAGCACCCCGCGCAGGGTGGTGGCCTCGTCGAGCCGGCGCACGGCCGCGATGACGCGCGAGATCAGGTCGTGCCGCGCATGCACGCCCCCGCGTCCCACGGCACGGGCCACCTCGATGGCCGCCCGCTCGACCGGCACGAGTCCCGTAGCCTGATCCTCGCGCGCGAACTGCAGCAGTTCAGCCGCCAGGCTCTCGAGCCGCGCATCGATATCCTGCCGCACCTGCGCCAGAAATCGATCGACCGCATCGCGAATCTGCTGTTCGCTGGGCATGGTTACTGATTATAGAAGGCTGAGAGGCTGCAGGCGGGGAGGAGGCGGGAAGGCGGGAAGCAAGGCAAGGCGGGAAGCGACAGGCGGGGAGGAGGCCTTCCGGCCTCCTCCCCGCCTGTCGCCTCCCAGCCTTATCTGACTCCCAGCAGCACTTCGATCGTCAGCTGGTCGAGCTTCTCGTACGCGAGGCCGCGCGCGGCGATCTTGGTGCGATCGAGCGACGCGTTGAGCACGGTGTCGCGCTGCGCGGCCGAGTAGGTGCCCACGGCCGGTGCGGGATCGACGGACTCGTGCGCGGCCTGGACGATCGCCTGGATCTCCTTGTCCGCGTTCCACCGCTTCGCCTTTTCCTTGAGGATCAGGTACGTGCGCATGCAGCCGCGTGCGAAGTCCTTGACGCCCTCGTAGTCCTCGGTGCGGTACGCATGCGCGTCGAAGTGGCGCGGGCCGTCGTAGCCGACGTCCTCGAGGAACTTGACGAGGAAGAAGGCGTTCTTCGGGTTGGCCGCGCCGAAGCGGAAGTCCTGATCGTACCGGCCGATGACCTGATCGTTCAGGTCGATGTGGAACAGCTTGCCGGCCTCCCAGGCCTGCGCCACCGCGTGCGTGAAGTTCAGGCCCGCCATGGTCTCGTGTGCCACCTCGGGGTTGACACCCACCAGCTCGGGATGCGCCAGGGTCGGGATCAGGCCGAGGTAGTTGCCCGTCGTGGCCATGTAGATGTCGCCGCGCGGCTCATTCGGCTTCGCCTCGAGCGCGAACCGGTAGCCGTACTTCCTGTCGATCGAGTACTCGCACAGGAAGTCGATCGCGCTGCGCAGCCGCTTCACCGCATCGTCGGCACGACGGCAGGCGTCGGTCTCCGTGCCCTCGCGACCGCCCCACAGCACGAAGGTCTTCGCGCCGAGTTCGGCGCCGAGATCCATCGCGCGCATCGTCTTCTGCACGGCATAGGCGCGCACGGCCGGATCGTTGGCCGTGAACGCACCGTCCTTGAACACCGGATCGGTGAACAGCGACACGGTCGCCATCGGGACGACGAGGCCGTGCTGCTCGCAGGCCTTCTTGAAGTTGCGAACGATCGTGTCGCGCTCGCTCGGCGTGGCGTCGATCGGCACGAGATCGTTGTCGTGCAGGTTCACACCCCAGGCCCCCACGTCGCCGAGCATGGCCGCGGCGTCCACGGGATCGAGCACCGGGCGCACTTCGGTCCCGAACGGATCGCGTCCGCGGTTGGCAACGGTCCAGAGACCAAAGGAGAACTTGTGTTCGGGACGTGGGGTATACGAATCCGACATGGAAACCTCTCAGGACTGGGAAGAGGCGCCCTGGTACACGGACCGGAGCGCAGGATAGACACGTTGGAACTCGGCGTATCGACGATCGAGCACCGGCACGGCCGCCGCATCGGGTGCGGTCACGTCCTTCGTGCGGACCACCGCGTCGCAGGCGGCATCGACCGTCGGCCAGATACCGGCGCCCACGCCGGCGAGCAGCGCCGCACCGTACGCGGCACCTTCCTCGGCCACGACGGTCTCGACCGCGTGCTGATAGACGGCCGCCTGGATACCGCGCCAGAGCGACGACCGCGCGCCGCCCCCGCCGACACGCACGCGCGTCACCGGGACCTGCAACTCGTCGAAAATGCCGAAGCTGTCGCGCAGGCTGAACGCCACGCCCTCGAGCACCGCGCGCGTGACGTGGCCGCGCGTGTGGCTGGCCGCCAGGCCGAGCAGCGCGGCGCGCACGTCCGGATCGGTGTGCGGTGTGCGCTCGCCCATCAGGTACGGCGCCCAGATCACGCCATCGGCTCCCGCCGGCACCGCGGCAGCCTCCTTCGTCATCTGCTCGTACGCCGCATCGTCGTGACCGACGCCCCACTGATCGCGAAGCCAGCGCAGCGACAGTCCCGCCGCCTGGGTGACGCCCATCACGTGCCAGCGTCCGGGAATCGCGTGGCAGAACGTGTGGATCCGCCCCTTGCGATCGAGCGCCGGTCGTTCCGTGGCCGCGAACACCACACCCGACGTACCGATGGTGACCGACACCGTGCCCGGCGCCGTGATGCCCATGCCGACCGCGCCGGCTGCCTGATCCCCCGCGCCGGCCACGATCGGCGTACCGGCCACGAGGCCGAGCGTTGCTGCCGCCTCGGCCGAGAGCGTCGCGCTGACGGCCGGCGACTCGAAGACCTCCGGCAGGATCGCGCGATCGATGTCACAGGCCGCGAGCATCTCGTCCGACCACTGCCGCTTCGCGACGTCGAGCATCAGCGTGCCCGACGCGTCGGCTACGTCAATCGCGTGCGCGCCGCTCAGCTTGAACCGCACGTAGTCCTTCGGCAGCAGGACGTGCCGCACGCGCGCCCAGATCTCCGGCTCGTGCGTGCGCACCCACAGCAGCTTGGTCAACGTGAAGTTCGTGAGCGCCGGGTTCGACGTCAGCTCGAGCAGCCGCGACGGCCCGACCGTGCGATCGAGCCAGCGGCACTCCTCGGCCGTGCGCTGATCGCACCAGATGATCGACGGCCGCAGCACCTGGCCGTGCGCGTCGAGCAGCACGGCCCCGTGCATCTGGCCGGACAGGCCAATTGCCTGGATGTCGGCGGCCTTCAGGCCACTGGCGGCCAGCGCCGCTGTCGTGGCGCCAACCGCCGCCTGCCACCAGTCGGCCGGGTCCTGTTCGGCCCAGGCCGGCCCCGGTGACGCAAAGGGCACGTGAGGTTTCGTCGACGACGCCACGATGGTGCCGGCGTCATCGACCACGAGCGCGCGCGAGCCGCTCGTCCCGATGTCGATGCCGAGGACAGGAATGATCGACTCCTCGTGAAAACGGTCGCTAGGACCGGTACGCCTGCCGGCCGATGCCCTGGGCCGGAATGCCCTGCGCGGCCAGCACCTCGTGCTGGAGCGCATACATGTTCGCCGCGGCCTGATCGATCGCCCGCACGAACGCGATCGATCCCTGCAGGATCGGCGTGAGCCGCGCCTTGTCCTGGATGCGCGCCTTCGGGTACTCGTGCTCGACCACCAGGTGCGTGTTGGCCACGTCGAGCGAGAGCAGTTCGCGCGCGGCGAGCTGATGATCGAGCCAGTCGACCGTGCGGTTCTGCAGGTAGGCCAGCGGGTCGTGCTTCGCCGTGCCCGGCAGTTCGTGTTCACACAGGACGACCTGCTTCTTCCAGGCATTGGCCTGATCGGCCGGGTTGGGCGACGGTTCGCCGTCCTTCCAGTCGCCACGCTCGATCGTCTGGCCGCCGTAGCCCCACGCCGACACGCCGACGGGGTCGATGACCTGCCCCTTCACGTGGAACCCGCCGATGAGGAAGCCGTAGCCCTGATCCTTCAGATACTGGAAGATCGAGCGCGTGTCCTGCCCCATCAGGATCGCGTGCGACGGATCGTAGTGGATGCGGAAGTTGTCGCCCACACCGTGCTTCTCGCAGATGCGGTGGAGGGCAATCCACGGGCCCGGGGCGTACGCGATGTTGTTGTGAAACAGGTCCGTCGTGTTCCAGCCCGGCATCGGGCACTGCTCGACGCGGTAGGTGATGCCGCGCGCCTTGGCTTCCTTCAGGAGCGGGATGAACCAGTTCTCGAAATCGACGAGGTTCTGATCCATCGATCGCTCGATGTTCCGGCCGACGAAGCCACACACCGCATCGACGCCGAGCAGCGCGGCGGCATCGAACACGCGCAGCATGAAGTCGATCTTCTTCTTCCGGATCGCCGGGTCGTGATGGAGCAGGTTGTCGAAGTAGCCGAGGTCCGAGACGCCGATGCCCGTGGCGTCGAGGGCCGCGCGCACGCGCGTGGCGCGCACCTTGTCGAACGGCAGCCGCAGGTCGAGCGTGTTGGCCACCGGATCGAGCATCGCCTCGGCGGGCACGTCGCTCTCGCTCGGGTGCAGCGCGGACGAGATCTGCACGTAGCTGGCGCCGACCTCCTTCGCGAAGTCGAGCCACTCCTCGATGGCGCGGTCCGGATCGGGATCGCGGACCTCGCGCGGCGTGAGTTCCTGCAGGGCGGCCGTGAGCACGCCCACTTTCATGTACTTCGGGTCGAATGCCTTGGTTGCCATCAGTATTCCACCTTCGTCCAGACGCTGCCGGCACGCGCGCTCTTCAGGATCGCGTCGACGACGGCGTTGGCGCGATAGCCGTCCTCGAACGTCGCGAAGGCCGGCGGCGTCGGCTCCTTCGGGCTCTTGCCCGCCTGGATGGTGCGGTAGATATCGCCCATGATGTTGCTGAACGCATCCGCCCACGCTTCCTGATGACCGCCCGGCAGGTGCGCGTAGTGCCGCACCTCGGGATCGAGCAGGCCCGGATCCTTCACGAGGATTTCGCTCGGCTTGTCGCGGTGGCCGATCCACAGCTCGTTCTGCTGCTCCTGCTGCCACTTGATCGAGGCTTCCGATCCGCAGACCTCGAACATCAGGTCGTTCTTGTGTCCCGAGCAGACCTGCCCGGCCGTGAAGACACCCTTGGCCCCGTTGTCGAAGCGGATGAGCACCGAGGCCAGATCCTCGACCGTGATGTCGATGAGATCGAACTCCTCGTTGGCCGACGCCGCGGCGAACGCCTCGCGGCGGCCACGCGGCTTCTTGCGCTGCGGCACGACGGTCGTGATGTCTCCGAGCACGTGCGTGATCCGGAGGCCGGTCACGTGCTGTACCAGGTCGCACCAGTGCGATCCGATGTCCCCCAGCGCCGACGACTCGCCGCCCTTGTCGGGTTCGAGGCGCCACGAGTAGTCCGTGTCGCGCAGCAGCCAGTCCTGGATGTAGTGCCCGTAGACGAAGTTCGGCTTGCCGATGCGGCCCTTGGCAATCGCGACGCGCGCCTGCTGCACGAGCGGGTTGCCGCGGTACGAGAACGTCACACCGTTGAACACGCCGGCCTTCGCCGCCTGGTCACGCAGCTGGCGGGCCTGGTCGGCGGTGAGCGCCAGCGGCTTGTCGGAAACGACGTGCTTGCCCGCGGCGATGATGGCGGCGTTGACGGGATAGTGCAGGAAGTTCGGCGTCGCGTTGTGAACCACGTGGACGTCGGGGTCCTTGAGCATCTCCTCGTAGTTGCCGTACGCCTTCGGCACGCTCAGCTGGTCCGCCTTCTCGCGCGCGAGGGCCTCGTTCATGTCGGCCACGGCGACGATGTCGACGAAGCCCAGTCGACGGACGGCGTTGATGTGTTGCGGCCCGATGAATCCGGCGCCAACGATGCCCATTCCGATTCGCTTCACGCACCCCTCACTTTCCCGACAGGGGGCGGGCTGTTCCGCTCGGCCGCGGAACCGTTTCCACCCCGATAAACACAAAGGCTTTCGAGTGGCCGATTGTATCGGATCTGACCGCGGCGCGCCTACTCGCCGGCGGCGGCGATCCCCGATCTGACGACCGGCTGGATCCGCGGCCGATCGGCGGCGACCGGAGCCGGCCCGCTGCTCTCGCGCGGCACCAGCGTCATCCGGAACTGGATCTGCTCCACCGACCCGGGTTGCGCGATGGCCTCGAACAGCCGGCGGCAGGCCACGCGGCCCATGTCGCGAATCGGCTGTGCGACGGTCGTGAGCGACGGCCAGGAGATCGCGCCGAGCGGCAGGCCGTCGAAGCCGACGACCGACACGTCCTGCGGCACGCGCACGCCACGCTCGTGCGCCACGCGCAGGAACCCGAGGGCCAGTGCGTCATTGGCGAACACGATGGCGGTCATCGGCAGCGGACGCCCGAGCAGCGCCTGCGCGAACGTCGTCCCGGCCTCGAGCGCCCAGCCGCCGCACGAGTAGACCAGCGCCGGGTCGAGCCGCAGGCGGCGCCGGGCGAGTCCCTCGCGGACGCCGCGCAGCCGGTGCCGGGAATCAATCGAGTGCGGCGGGCCGGCGGCAAACGCAACCCGCGTGTGGCCCAGGTCGGCCAGGTGCTCGGCCACGGTCACGCCGGCCTCGAAGTTGTTGCAGTGCAGGACCTGGACGTCCGCGAGCCGCTCGTCAGGTGCCACGGCCACGACCGGGAGGCGCACCACCGCGGCCTCGTGCAGGATCGCGCGGTCGCGCCGCTGCGTCTTCGCCAGGATCATCCCGTCCACCCGGCGGTCGCGAATCCACTCGAAGACCCGGGCCGGATCGTACCGGCCGAGCAGCTCGAGGCTCGCCAGCTGCAGGCTCGAATCGCGCGACGCTAGTTCCTCCTCGATGCCGAGCAGGACCTGCGTGAACCAGGGATCCTCGATCGAATCGACGACCACGCCGATACTGCCGCGTCGGCCGAGACTGAGATTCCGCGCCGTCCACGATCGGCTGTACCCGAGCGTCTCGATGACTGTCGCCAGCCGGGCGCGGACTTCGGGACTGACGTAGTGCCCGTTGAGAAAACGGGAAACGGTGCTGACCGCGACGCCGGCCTGCGCGGCGACGATCGCGATGGTGGGCTTCTTGGAGCTGGCGGTGCGAGATGCGGCCATAGGCGTCGGGATGGACGCATCATAGCCCTGCAGGGGCGACGCATGCGTCGCCCCCTACGTTTACCGACGGACCACTGATGCCCGGAGCCCCGAGGCTTCAGCCTCGGGGGACGCTCCCTGGGGCTGAAGCCCCAGGGCTCCGAAGATCCGCCGCCCGCGGCCTGCCTACGATCGATCGAACTCAGGCTGCGATGTCAGGCGGAGGTACGGCTTCTTCGTGACGAACCCCGGGAAGCGTGTCTTCGCGTCTTCGTCTGAAACCGACGGGACGATGATGACGTCCTGCCCGGCGGTCCAGTCGGCCGGCGTCGCCACCTGATGCTTGGCCGTGAGCTGCAGCGAATCGAGCACGCGCAGGATCTCCTGGAAGTTGCGGCCTGTCGAGGCGGGGTACGTCAGTGTCAGCTTGATCTTGTTGTCCGGTCCGACGATGAACACCGACCGCACGGTGGCCGTGTCGCTGACGTTCGGGTGAATCATGTCGTAGAGCGCGGCAATCTTCCGCTCCGGATCCGCAATCAACGGATAGTTGATCGTCGCGCCCGTCACGTCGCGGATGTCCTGCGCCCAGCGACCGTGCGAGTCGACCGGATCGACCGACAGCCCGATCACCTTCGTATTCCGCTTCGTGAACTCCGGCTTGAGGTTGGCGACGGCGCCCAGCTCCGTCGTGCACACGGGCGTGAAGTCACGCGGGTGCGAGAAGAGCACCGCCCAGCTCGCTCCCTTCCACTCGTGGAACGTGAGGGTGCCTTCGGTGGTCTCGGCCGTGAAGTTCGGGGCGATATCTCCCAGTCGCAGTGACATGATGCTCTCCTCCGCCATCTGATCGACACCGTCGTCGACGGGCCGCCGTGTCGACGACGCCGGCCCTGAACCCACGTGAGACCCGGATCGGGGCGGGGCCCACGCCCCGCTCACTCAGTAGACGCCGACCAGGTCGATATCGAAGACCAGCGTCGCGTTCCCCGGAATATTCCCCGACCCGGACGCGCCGTAGGCGTAGTCGGGCGGAATCACAAGTCGCCGCTTGCCGCCCACTTTCATCCCGTCCAGCCCGATTTCCCAGCCGCTGATGACCTGGCCGTACCCGAACGCGAACGAAAAGTTGTCGTAGGACTGCACCTGCGTCCCCTTGCCCTCGGGCTTCGTCTCGTCGTACAGCCACAGGGTGTAGTTGACGATCGCCCCGCGGCCCACCTGCAGCTGCGTGCCGCTGCCGGTGACCAGGTCCGTGGCCTGGATGCCGAATTCCGACGGCTTGAGCGGACTGTAGCCGCCGCACGCAGCCACGGCGACGAGCGCGGTCAGCGTCGCGGGGACGACCAGCGCGCGGATCAGACGACGAACACGTGAACGCATCGAGACTCTCCGTAGCAGATGCCCGGCCGCCGGAACCGACAGCGGCGGGGCCTGGGGCCTGCGCCTAGCAGGCTCTCTAATAGTGCTTCACAACGAGCGTGTAGGCCAGCGGTTCGGTCACCGTCGGCGCGTCCGGATTGTCGAAAATCGCGATGCAGTACGGCCCGGCCAGAAACGGACTGCCGTTGGTCGGCAGCTCGGTATTGTAGGCCGCCGTCGGGTTGGTCAGCGCGGCCACCCGGGTGCAGGTCCCCACGCTGATGACACCGAATCCGACACCGACCGTGATGGCGTGCTCGCCGCCATCGGACGCGGCCTTCAGGCTGGCGACAGTCACGCTCGCATCGCTGTACGCCTGCGCGTAGTTGACCGTGAAGGTGTGGAATGCCAGGCCGCGTGGCGTCAGCGTCCCGGTGAAGGTTTCCGTGGTCAGCTCGGCCGTCGGCTCGGTCGGGCTGCTGGAGCAGCCCGTCGCGATCAGTCCACACACGAGCCATCCCGCGCACAGCAGCGCTGCGCGCGCGTCTCTCATCCGCATTCGTGTCTCCCCGCGCGGGCGCTGGCGACGCCGTCCTGGGCATTGGCGGCCGGACTGTGCAAGGCAGAGACCAGCTGTGCGTGGCCTGAATCGGGGCGGGCCGTGTGGCAGAAGGCGATCGCGGCGTGTGGGGCGTCCACGCCGGGGGACGAGGATCGCGGCCGAAGGTCACCGGATCAGCTCATGTACCAGCCGCCGTTGACGTTGAACGTCTGCCCGGTGAGATAGCCGTTGCGCGCGATCGTCACGGCCACGTCAGCCACTTCCTCGACGGCCCCGAACCGCCCCACGGGAATCAGGGCCGGCGTTGCGCGCGGGTTGCTCGTCACCATCTCCGTGGCGATCAGCGCCGGCGCGATGGCATTGGCCGTCACGCCCTCCTTCGCCAGGAGGGCCGCGTAGGCGTGTGTGAGCCCGAAGAGGCCGGCCTTGGCCGCGGCATAGTGCGGCCCCACCACACCGCCGAGCTGCGCGGCCACCGACGACAGATTGATGATCCGCCCCCAGCGACGGGCGCGCATGCCGGGCACGACGGCCTGCGTGACGAGGAACGCCGACTTGAGGTTGACCGTGTGCATCTCGTCCCAATCGCGCTCGGTGATCGCGTCGAGTGCGAGCGGGCGGATGGCGCCCGCATTGTTGACGAGGATGTCGATTGGCCCGAGCGCCGCCTCGACGTGCTTGACGAGGATCGCGACGTCATCCCCGCGCGACACGTCGGCCTGCACGCACAGGCTGCGACGACCACGCGCCTCGACATCGGCCTGCGTCTGCCGGGCCTCGGCTTCGCGCACGCGATACGTCAAGGCCACGTCGACGCCGGCGTCGGCCAGCGCGATCGCGATCGCGCGGCCGATGCCGCGATTCCCCCCGGTGACGAGTGCGAGACGGCCGGACAGATCCACGTGTCGTGTCCTCCTGTCAGGCCGTGAGATCGACGAGGATCTTCATCACCGGACTGCCGCCGAGCGCGTCCTCCATCCCCTGCTGGAGCTGCTCGAGCGGAATCAGCCGGCTGACGAGCGGCGACGCGTCGATCGCGCCAGACGCCAGCAGCTCGATCGCTTCCACCCAGGCGGCCCGCGTGTAGAGCCGGCTCCCCAGCATCGTCAACTCGCGCGCGAACATCGGGTACAGGTTCACCGGTGTCGGCTCGGCGTGAATGGCGATGATGCTCACCGTGCCCCACACGCGCACGACCTCGGTGACAATCCGTACGACCGCGGGACTGCCGCTCACCTCGAACACGACGTCCACACCGTTGCCGTCCGTCCACGCGCGCACGACGGCCACCGGATCCTCCCCGGGCCCGATCGTGGTGAAACCGAGCTGCTGCAGGAACGCCACCCGCCACGGATTGATTTCGACGACGCGGACGTCGGCGCCGCGCTGGCGGGCCACGAGCGCGATCAACGTGCCGATGGGCCCGCCACCGAACACGAGCACGGTGTCCCCGCGCTTCACCTGGGCGCGTCCCACGTCGTGCGTGGCCACGGCCATCGGCTCGATGAGCGCGGCTTCATTGTCGGCGAGCGTGTCGGGCACGGGCAGCAGGCGATCGACAGGCACGGCCCAGTAGTCCTGCATGCCGCCGGTGTCGTCGACGCCGAGCACTTTCAGGTGATAGCAGAGATAGGTCGCGCCCATGCGGCACGCGCGACAGGTGCCGCAGAACCGGACCGGCTCGACAACGACGCGATCGCCACGGGCGAAGCGGCTCGCGGCCGGCGCCTCGACGACCTCCGCGAAGACCTCGTGCCCGATCGTGCCGTTGACGGGGACGCGATGATCGAGGTGTCCCTGGAAGATGTGCAGGTCGCTGCCGCAGATGCCCACGCGGCGCACACGGAGCAGCGCCTCGTCCGGCCCGGGTTCGGGCCTCGGAGCGTCACCGATTTCGAACAGGCGGTTGCGTCGATAGAAAGATGTGCGCATCGAAGTCCTGTCAGGGGCCGACAGGGTCGGCCCCTGCACGTCAGTGTGCGTGCCGGGCCTGGCCCCGACGGCTCGGTTGGAGATTCCGGCCCACGTGGCGGGCCCCGTGCCCGTCCGACGCCCGGGATCGGCGGTCTCTGTCCGTCGGGCGCGGCCTACGGCAGTTCCCGCACCCAGATATTGCGGAAGCTGATCGCCGGGCTCGGGTCGCCGTGCGACTGCAGCTTGATCGGGGCCCGATCGTAGCGGCGGTCGTAGTTCGGCTGCCCGATGTAGACGGTCTCGCCCTTCAGCTCGACGTGATTCTGGACGAGCACGCCGTTGTGCATCACCGTCACGTAGGCCGGCGTCTTCAGGCTGCCGTCCGCATTCCACACCGGCGCGTTCCAGACGATGTCGTACGTCTGCCACTCGCCGGGCTTGCGCGTCGGGTTAGCCAGCGGGATGTGCTGCTTGTAGACGCTGCCGGCCTGACCGTTGACGTAGGTCTTGTTGTTGTACGAGTCGAGCACCTGGACCTCGTAGCCCGCATCGCCCTCGCCCGTCGAGGCCAGGAAGACGCCGCTGTTCCCGCGCGCCTGGCCCTCACCCGTGATGGCCGTCGGGATGCGCCACTCGAGGTGCAGTTGGTAGTTCCGGAATGTGCGCGTCGTCTCGATGTTGCCGACAGGCTTGTTGACGGTCAGCACGCCGTCGGCCACAGTCCAGCCGGCCGGCGTCTTGTCGCGTGAGTTGACCCACGCATCGAGCGACCGGCCGTCGAACAGCACGATGGCATCCGACGGGGCCGCGCCGTTCTCGCCCGGCGTCACGACCGGCGGCACCGGCTCCCAGACCTCGGTGTCCTCGGGCCGCGGCTTGGCCGTGTTCCCCTGCTGGGCGGCCGACAACGACACACCGCCCACGAGCACGGCAGCAGAGAGGAGGGACACAACGGGAAGCGCGCGCATGATCGGACCTCGCAGGACATCTTTTCGACGGAAACGGAGGGCATTCTCCCGCCGCGCTCGAACGGGTGTCAAGCGATGGATGCGGTAGACTGGACGGTATGCGCGCGCAGCCGCCGCGCGCGTCTGCCACTCCCGCGCCGTGACCGATATCCGCATGATCACACTCCCGGGCGCCGCGGCGCTCTCGTCGTTCCGCCTCCAGCGCCTGCGCACCCGCCTGCGTGCCGTCGAACCGGCCACCGTGCGGGTCGACGCGCGGTTCATCCACTTCGTCGACACCACGTCGGCCCTCGATCCCGCCAGCCACGACGTGCTGACGCGCCTGCTGACGTACGGGCCACGCCGGGCCGAGGTCCGCGAGCAGGGCGACCTGTTCCTGGTCGTCCCGCGGCCCGGCACCGTCTCGCCCTGGTCGAGCAAGGCGACCGACATCGCGCACAACGCGGGCCTGACGACGATCCGGCGCATCGAGCGCGGTATCGTGTACTACGTCGACGCCGGACGTCCGCTGCCGGCCGACACCCGGACCCGTCTCGCCGCCGTGCTGCACGACCGCATGGTCGAGACCGTGCTGCCGCACCTCGACGAGGCGGCACGCCTGTTCTCACACGAACCGCCGCGCCCCCTGGTCACGATCGACGTACTCGGCGGCGGCCGCGCCGCGCTCGAGCGGGCCAACGTCGAGCAGGGCTTCGCACTGGCGCCTGACGAGATCGAGTATCTCTGCACCGCGTTCGCGGCCCTCGGCCGCAATCCGACCGACGTGGAACTGATGATGTTCGCGCAGGCCAACAGCGAACACTGCCGCCACAAGATCTTCAACGCCACGTGGACGGTCGACGGCACCGATCAGCCGACGAGCCTCTTCGGCATGATTCGCCACACGTACGAACAGGGCGACGTCACCGACGTCCTCAGCGCATACGCGGACAACGCGGCCGTGATTCGCGGCCACGAGGCCTCGCGATTCTTCCCCGACCCGATCACCGGCCGGTTCACGGCCCACCGCGAGCCGGTCCACATCCTGGCGAAGGTCGAGACCCACAACCATCCGACGGCCATCGCGCCGTATCCCGGGGCGTCGACCGGATCGGGCGGCGAGATCCGCGACGAGGGCGCTGTCGGGTGCGGGGCCCGGCCAAAGGCCGGCCTCGTCGGTTTCAGCGTGTCGCACCTGCGGGTGCCCGGCCTCGAGCAACCCTGGGAGCAGCACGCGGGTCGTCCCGATCGCATCGTGTCGGCCCTGCAGATCATGCTCGACGGTCCAATCGGCGCCGCGGCGTTCAACAACGAGTTCGGCCGTCCCGCGATCTGCGGCTACTTCCGCACGCTCGAACAGGCCGACGGCGATCGCGTCCGCGGCTATCACAAGCCGATCATGCTCGCCGGCGGCCTCGGCAACATCCGCGAGGGCGACGTCCACAAGCGCGACATGCCGGACGGCGCCCTGCTCGTCGTGCTCGGCGGCCCGGCGATGCTGATCGGCCTCGGCGGCGGCGCCGCATCGTCGATGACGTCAGGCGCGAGCGACGCCGACCTGGACTTCGCGTCCGTGCAGCGCGACAACGCCGAGATGGAGCACCGATGCCAGGAGGTGATCGACCGCTGCTGGCAGTTGGGCGATCGCAACCCGATCCGCTTCATCCACGACGTGGGTGCCGGCGGACTCTCGAACGCGCTGCCCGAGCTCGTCAAGGACGGCGGCCGCGGCGCGCAGATCGATCTGCGGGCGATCCCGAGCGCCGACACCTCGCTGTCGCCACTCGAGATCTGGTGCAACGAGGCGCAGGAGCGCTACGTGCTGGCCATCGCCCCGGCCGATCTCGAGACGTTCCGCGCCCTCTGCGCGCGTGAGCGCTGCCCGTTCGCCGTCGTCGGCGAGGCGCGCGCCGCCGCGCACCTGCACGTCGACGATCCGCACACGGGCACGGCGCCCGTCGATCTGCCGCTCTCGGTGCTGTTCGGCAAACCGCCGCGCATGCACCGCCAGTTCACCCGCATCCAGACCACGCGCCCGCCGGCGGCCCTGCCCACTCGATCGATCGCCGAGGCCGCCGATCGGGTGCTGCGCATGCCGGCCGTGGCGGGCAAGGGCTTCCTCGTCACGATCGGCGACCGCAGCGTGACCGGGCTCGTCCACCGCGATCAGATGGTGGGCCCCTGGCAGGTGCCCGTCGCCGACGCGGGTGTCACGCTCACGAGCTACGACGATTACATGGGCGAGGCGATGGCCATGGGCGAGCGGACGCCGCTGGCGCTCGTCGACGCCCCGGCCTCGGGACGCATGGCGGTGGCCGAGGCCATCACGAACATTGCCAGCTGCCGCATCGCGACGCTGAGCCACGTCAAGCTCTCGGCCAACTGGATGGCGGCCGCCGGACAGCCCGGCGAAGACCAGGCGCTGTTCGAGACCGTGCGCGCCGTCGGCATGGAGCTCTGCCCCGCGCTCGGCCTGGTCATCCCGGTGGGCAAAGACTCGATGTCGATGCACACGCAGTGGCACGACGGCGATCGCGATCGATCGGTCACGGCTCCGCTGTCGCTGATCGTCTCGGCCTTTGCACCGGTGGTCGACGTGCGCGCGTGCGTCACCCCGCAGATCCACCCGGACGATGACGCCGAGTTGCTGCTCATCGATCTCGGCGCGGGCCGCAACCGTCTCGGCGGATCCGCGCTGGCGCTGGCCTGGAACACCATCGGACACGAGGTTCCGGACGTCGACGACCCGACGCGGCTGGCGGCCTTCTTCGAGGCAATCCAGCAGTGCCTCGCGGACGGGTCCCTCGTCGCCTATCACGATCGGTCGGATGGGGGCCTGTTCACCACGCTGTGCGAGATGGCCTTTGCGGGCCACTGCGGCCTGGCCATCGACATCGGCACGCTCGGCTCCGACACGCTGGCCGCGCTCTTCAACGAAGAGCTGGGCGCGGTCGTCCAGGTCCGCCGCGCCGCGCTGCCGACGGTCCTGGCACGCCTCACGGCCGCGGGTCTCGACGCCTGCACGCACCGGATCGGCCGTGCCGTTCCGGGCCACACGATCCACGTGGCGGCCGACGACGTCGAAATCTACCGTGCGTCACGCGTCGATCTCCACCGGACCTGGGCGGAACTCAGCGCCACGATGCAGGGCCTGCGCGACAACCCCGACTGCGCGCGCGAGGAGTACGACGCGCTGCTCGACGACGCGGATCCCGGCCTGTCGGCGTCGCTCACGTTCGCCACACGCGACGATGTCGCGGCGCCGTTCATCGCCACGAGCGCGCGACCGCACGTGGCCATCCTGCGCGAACAGGGCGTCAACGGCCAGTACGAGATGGCCGCCGCCTTCGAACGCGCCGGCTTCGACGCCTTCGATGTCCACATGAGCGACATCCTGGCGGGCCGCGTCGATCTCGCCGCGTTCCACGGTCTGGCCGCGTGCGGCGGCTTCTCCTACGGCGATGTGCTCGGGGCCGGCGAGGGCTGGGCCAAGACCATCCTGTTCAACACGCGGGCCCGCGATCAGTTCGCCATGTTCTTCGCACGGCCCGGGACGTTCACGCTCGGCATCTGCAACGGCTGCCAGATGCTGTCGAACCTGCGCGAGATCGTGCCGGGCACCGCGCACTGGCCGCGGTTCGTCCGGAACCTGTCCGAGCAGTACGAAGCGCGCGTGGCGCTCGTCCGCGTCGAACGCAGTCCTTCGATCCTGCTGGCAGGCATGGAGGGCTCACAGATCCCCATCGTCGTAGCTCACGGTGAAGGACAGGCGGAGTTCGCGGACGATGCCACGCATGCGGCACTCGAGGCGCACTCTGGCGTGGCACTCAGATATGTCGATACGCGCGGACGCCAGGCGACGACCTACCCGGCCAACCCGAACGGCTCGGTGGCCGCCATCGCCGCCATCTGTTCCGACGACGGCCGCGTGACGATCACGATGCCGCACCCCGAACGGGTGTTCCGCACCGTGCAGAATTCCTGGGAGCCGCCCGCCTGGGGCGAGGATGGCGCGTGGATGCGGCTGTTCCGCAACGCCCGCGTCTGGCTCGGCTAGAGCGGTTCTCGTTTCTTCGTAGATGGAGGCCAGGGGCTTCAGCCCCTGGCGCGGCCGCACGGGCTGAAGCCCGTGCGCTCCATTCGGACAAGACCGGCCGCTCAGGGTCTACACCGAACTGGAAACCGCTCCAGGCCCGGGTCGTCCTTGAGATCGAGCGTCAGGCAGTGGCGGATGGTCATGCCGTCGATCCGGCCAGCTTGCCGAGCAGCGTGCGCAACTGCTCGGCCTCCTGGCGGCTGAGGGAACAAAGAAGGTCGCGTTCGGCCGAGGCCTTGACGCGCGTGCCCTCGTCACACGCGCGCCGGCCCGCCGGCGTCAGGACGGCGAGACGCAGGCGGCGGTCGTGCGGGTCCGTGCGGCGCCGGACCAGCCCGTCGGCCTCGAGGCGATCGACGAGCTGCGTGATGTTCGATCGCACACACGACAGGCGATCGGCCAGCTGATTGAGCGGCAGCGCGTCACCGGCGTCGATCAGCGCCTGAAGCGCGGCAAGCTTGGCCAGTGACAGACCCACGGCTGCCAGCTTCGCCTCCACGCCCGCCTGCGCCACGCCCGCCGTGTGCAGCAGCGTCGTCAGGTTCATCGACGCGTTGTTCGGGACCATGGCTCGCCTCGTCAGGATCAGGACAGTGACGTCACGCGGACGCGTCGCCGAGTGCGGGATAGTCCGTGTAGCCCTTCTCCTCACCCGCGTAGAACGTGTTCGGATCCGGCTCGTTCAGCGACGCGCCGCGGCGGAAACGCTCGGGCAGGTCCGGGTTGGCGAGGAACGGCACGCCGTAGGCGATGAAGTCCGCCTCGCCGCTCGCCACCGCCGCCTCGCCCGAGGCGAAATCGTACCCGCCGTTGACGATCAGGGCGCCGCCGAATCGTGACCGCAGGCCGGGCGCGATGCGGGGCCCCGGCGCCAGCCGCGGACCGGCAACGGCCTCGGCCACGTGGAGGTACGCGATCCCGCGCCGCGAGAGTTCGTCGGCCAGATACCCGAACGTCGCGGCCGGGTCGCTGTCCTCCATCCCGAAGATGGATGCCGTCGGCGAGATCTTGTAGCCGACACGGCCCGCGCCCCAGACACCAATCACCGCATCGACCACCTCGAGCGGCAGGCGCGCCCGATTCTCGATCGCGCCGCCGTACGCGTCGGTCCGGACGTTCGATCCGTCGCGCAGGAATTGATCGAGCAGGTAGCCATTGGCTCCGTGCAGTTCGACCCCGTCGAATCCCGCGGCCTTCGCCTGGGTCGCTGCCTCCCGGAACTGCTCGACGATCCCGGCCATCTCGTGGGTCTCGAGCGCCCGCGGCGTCACGAGCGCCTTGCGGCCTTCCGGGGTGAAGACCTCCCCGACACCCGCGATGGCCGACGGCGCCACGGGCAGCGCGCCGTCGTGGAAATCGGGGTGCGAGATGCGCCCCACGTGCCAGAGCTGCGCGACGATGCGCCCGCCGGCCGCGTGGACGGCCTCCGTGACCACGGCCCACGCCGCCGCCTGCGCGGCCGAATGGATACCGGGCGTGCGGATGTAGCCGACACCCTGCGGACTGACCTGGGTCCCCTCACTGATCAACAGGCCGGCCGACGCGCGCTGCGCGTAATACGTGGCGGCGAGCGGGTTGGCGAGACCGCCCGGGAGCGCGCGCGAACGCGTCATGGGCGACAGGACGAGACGGTTGGGCAGCGCGAGATCGCCGGCTGCGTGCGGCGTGAACAGGACACGTGTCGACATCGAGGGGTCCCAATCATTCATTGCTGTATTATTTATCACGCAACGAACTGATGCGGCAAGCCCACCACCCCGGCTACAGCAGCGTGCCCTGCAGAAGCAGCGCGGCCACGGTGAAATAGATGACGAGGCCCGTGACGTCCACGAGCGTGGCGACGAACGGCGCCGACGACGTGGCCGGATCGGCGCCGAGGCGCTTCATGATGAACGGCAGCATCGACCCGCTCACCGTGCCCCACAGCACCACGCCCACGAGCGAGAACCCCACGGTCAGCGCCACGAGCAGCGAGTGCTCGCCGTACGCGCCGAACACGCGTCCCCAGACGGCCACCCGCGCGAATCCGATGGCGCCGAGGATGCTGCCGAGCGCGAGCCCCGAGAGGACTTCGCGATGCATCACACGCCACCAGTCGCGGAGGGTCAGTTCGCCCACCGCCAGCGCCCGGATCATCAGCGACGCCGCCTGCGATCCGCTGTTGCCGCCCGACGAGATGATCAGCGGCACGAACAGCGCGAGCACCACCGCGCTCGCGATTTCCTCTTCGTAGTACGCCATCGCGGTGGCGGTCAGCATCTCGCCGATGAACAGGACGATCAGCCAGCGCGCTCGCTTCTTGACGAGGGTGCCGAAGGGCGTCTGCGTATACGGCTCGTCGAGTGCCTCGAGGCCGCCCAGTTTCTGGATGTCCTTCGTCGTCCTGTCGTCCATGACGTCGATGACGTCGTCGACCGTGATCGATCCCACCAGCTTGTTGTGGCCGTCGACCACGGGCACGGCAAGCAGGTTGTAGGACGCCACGAGCCGCGCGGCCTCCTGCTGATCTTCGTCCTCGCCGATTCGGACGACATCGCTGGTCATGATGCGGTGGATCGGCGTGTCCGGCGGCACGACCAGCAGCCGGCGCAGCGACGTCACGCCGACGAGATGCCCGTCGCGGTCCGTCACGTAGAGATAGAACACCATCTCGGCCTGCTGGCCCGCGCTCCGCTGGAGTGCCGCCACGGCATCGCCGGCCGTGGTCGTCTCCGGCAGGGCGAAGACGTCGGGATTCATGATGCGCCCGGCCGTCCGATCGCCCTGCTGCAGGAGACGGTCGGCCCCGCCGCGGCGGCTCATGGCGTCGCGCGCGCGCGTCGAGAGGTCGTCGGGCAGACGCTCGAGGATCGGGGCGGCGTCGTCGGCCGGCAGCGTCTCGAGCAGACGCGCCACCTCGTCGGCCGCGCGATCCTCGAGCAGCGAGGCGCCCAGCGTTGGCGCGAGTTCGGCCAGAGCCTGCATCGCCAGCGTCCGGTTGTGCCCCACGAGCAGGTCGAAGGTCGGCCGACGATGACGATCGGGGATCCGCTGCAGGATGCGGGCAATATCGGCCGGATGCTGCTTCTGCAGCAGTTTCACGACGTGATCGGTCGCGCCGGCGGCCAGGAGCCGGATCACCGTGTGCGGAACGAGATCGTGCTTCAGCGGAGACGGAATCGCCATGGCGTGTCGGGCGCGCACGTCGCACGTGGCAACAGAGACGAGCGTGGACGACGGGAACGCGCGCGTCCAGTGTAACCGCCGTGCGGACCGGTGACGCGGGCGTTCCAGGGACGATGAGGACGCCGCCGACGCACGGGCAGCCGGCTCAGTCGTACCGCAGCACGGCGATCGTGGCGTCATCGACCGACGAGGCCGTGCCGACGAACGCACGGACGGTCGCCAGCAGACCGTCGACGCATGCACGAGGCCGTGCGCCGTGCTGCCGCCGTACCGCCTCGACGAGCCGAGCCATGCCGAAATCCTCCCCCTCGAACGTCTCCGCGTCGGTGACGCCGTCGCTGTAGTACACGATGACATCACCGGGAGCCAGGACCAGACTGTCCGACGGATAGGCCGCCGACTCGAACACGCCGAGAATCGGGCCGCCGGTCGTCAGCAGTTCCACGCGGTCGCCGCGCACGACGAGCGGTGGAGGATGGCCGGCACTGGAATAGGTGAATCGCCCGTCCGGCTCGAGGATGCCGTAGAAGAACGTCGCATACCGCGGGGCGATCCCGCGTCGGCACAGCGCACGATTGAGTCGCGCGACCATCGCCCCTGGGGCCGCAGGGATCTCGTCGACCATCGCGAACATGCCCTGGAGCATGGCCGCCACGAGCGCGGCCGCCGGCCCCTTGCCCGACACGTCCCCGATGGCCAGGCCGAACGCGCCGGACGACAGCCCCCTGTACTCGAGGAAGTCCCCGCCGATCGCACGACACGGCAGCGACGCGCCCACGATCTCGAAGAAGGATCCGGATGACGACGTGCGCGCCATGAGCGTCTGCTGGACCACCGACGCCAGCGCCAGTTCGCGATCGACGCGTGTCTTCTCGAGCCGCTCCAGCACGCCGGCAAAGTCGTAGATGCGCTGTTCGGCCGCGATCAGGCCATCGACGACCGTGTAGAGCCGGGCGGCGTGATATTCGATCGTCTGCCCCGTCGGCGGCAGCCCGTAGAGTTCGACGCGGTGCGTCCCCGTCACGGTGCTGAACTGCGCGGCCCTGTCGCCCTCGGCCAGGAACAGCGCGTCCTTCACGGTCAGCGTGTAATCCGGAAAGACCTCGAACAGCCGGACGAACGACTCGGCGATCGCCCGGCGGCCGCGCACGGTCTGGAACATCGGGCTGACGAGGACCGCGTCGTCGGCGTACATCCCGGCGAGGGCCGTGACATCGTGACGATTGAGCGCGTCCTGATGACGTCCCAGCAGCGCGCGTACGTCGTCGCGGGTCATGAGCGGCATGATCCTCACGATTCTATCCGGCGACCGTTGCACGAGACTGATAGCATCCGGGCATGCAGGTCATCCTCGGCGCAGGCGGCGTGATCGGACGGGCACTGGCCGGGCGGCTGCCGACATTCACGACCGGCGTCCGGCTGGTCAGCCGGACGCCGACGCGCGTCAACGACCACGATGAACTCGTGGTGGCAAATCTGCTCGATGGTTCGGCGACGGCGGACGCCGTGCAGGGCGCCACTGTCGCCTACCTCCTGGCGGGCCTGCCCTACGAGACGCGTCTCTGGCGCGAGCAGTGGCCGCGGGTGATGCGGCACGCCATCGACGCGTGTGCCCGGCACGACTGCGCGCTGGTCTTTCTCGACAACGTCTACGCGTACGGCCGGGTCGATGGCTCGATGACCGAGTCCACGCCGTACAACCCGTGCAGCGGCAAGGGCGAGGTGCGCGCGCAGATCGCGTCCATGCTGACCGACGCGATCGCCGCCGGCGAGGTCCGCGGGATGATCGTGCGCGCGGCCGATTTCTACGGTCCGGGCGCCGCGCTCAGCGTTGCCACCGCCACCGTCTTCGCGCGCCTTGCGGCCGGACGCACGCCACAGTGGCTGGCCAACGCGCGTGCGATTCACACGTTCTCGTACACGCTCGACGTCGCCGAATCGCTGGCGCGCCTCGGCAATCGCCCCGACGCGTACGGCCAGGTGTGGCATGCGCTGACGAGCCGGGAGCCGGTAACCGGCGAAGACTTCGTGCGCCTGGCCTGTGAGCTCGCGGGCCGGCCGTATCGCCTCCAGGTCGCGCCGCGCTGGCTGCTGCGGCTGTTGGGGCTCGCCATGCCCGTGATCCGAGAGAGCGGCGAGATGCTGTATCAGTTCGAGCGCGACTACGTATTCGACAGCACGAAAGCCGAGCGGGCGCTCGGCCTGGCCGCGACCACGTACCGCGAGGGCATTGCCGCGACGCTTCGGCAGTGACGCTCGTCGATCGATCACCCGGCGTCGGCCGTCGGCGTCGAATCCGTGCGACGCGCGATGAACCCCACGGCACAGAGGTGATCGCGGTACTGGCGGAAGACGCCGCGGACGGCGCGCAGCCGGCTCGTCGCACCGCGTGTGCGCAGGACGTTGCACAGAAACCGCGTAGCACCCACGGCCCCTTCGTCACGCACCAGGCGGCCCGGTTCCAGCAGGTGCATCGGCGCGGTCGTCGTCTGTTCGACCGTGAACCCGGCCTGCTCCAGCCAGCTCCGCCATTCACGGACCGTCCCGATGCGCACGCCCACGTGAATGGTCGATGACATGTCGGCCTGGATCCGCGCGGCCAGCGCCGGATCGATCGTCTCTGGCGTGATGGCCAGCTCGTGAATCACGTAGCGCCCGCCTGCGCGCAGGAGCCGGTGCGCCTCGTGCATGATGGCCTGCTTCGTCGTGGTCGTCTGCATGCTGAGCATCGCTTCGCCGACGAGCAGCGAGGCCGATCCGTCGGGTAGCGGCACGGTCGAGGCGTTGGCGTGCACGATGCGTGTGGCGCCCGCGGCGCGACCGGCACCGGCCAGCGCGCGTTCGGCCAGGTGCGCGGCACTCGCGTCGCGTTCGATCCCGACGTAGCTGTGCGGGCCACGCGACAGGATCACGGCCGCCGTCCGCCCCAGCCCGGGCGCCACCTCGATCACGTCATCGGTCGACGTGATTGCGGCGCGGTCGAGCAACCAGTGCGTGGTCTCGAGACCACCGGGACGCAGCACGCGCTTGCCGAGCCGCGCCATCAGCCAGTGGGCGGGCATCTTCCGGACGTCGAGATGGGCGCCCAGTTCGATGGCGTCGTGGCTGACGGTCGATGTGTGTTCGGACGGCATGGCTGTCGGTCTCCTCGGCCCCCGTTCGCGCACGCGCCGGGTGGGCGTGGGATCCGGGGCCTCAGATCGCGGACGCGCCACCTCCCGATTCGGGTCTGTGAACCGGCGCACTCGCCGATCGCCCGTGCGGGACGATCGGCAGGTCGAGTGTGCCGCAGACGCCCTCGTGAGTTGTCACGGTCATGTCCGCCGCCACGTGACAGGCACGCCACGTGGCCACGGACGACGCGTCAGACGGCCTTGTCCGGCCACGCGATCGTGAGCAGGAACGCGCTGTCGTCGACCGCCTCGACGTCGTGCCGCACACCGCGATCGAGCGCGAGCAGACCGCCAGTCGGAAGGCTGAACGTGCGGCCGCTGGCGCGGACCGTGATGTGACCGCGGATCGTCTGGATCGCGATCCGTCCCTCGGTCTGGTGATCCGGAATGCGTGCGTGCGCCTTCAGCACGGTCAGGACGACGCGCAGGTCGTCGTATTTCACGAGCGTCCTGGCGTTCTGGCCGCGCTCCCACTCGGGTTCGCGCTGCAACTGCTCCACTTCGCGCACCAGATCGAGTTCGAGGTATGGCGCGGCCGTCACCTGCGTGTGCGGACGACGGGGCGACTGCGAGGAATGCGATGGCTCGGACATGGGAACCTCCTGTCGGCCAGGCGGACGAACGCCGCGGCGCTTCGGATCATAAACCTTCGACGCGATATGACGTCGACCGCGCGCCCGCACGTTGACGACGACGGGGCGCTCCGGGAATGCTCACGAGATGTCCGATCCGCCGATTGTGGCCGGCGCCGAGTCCCGCACCAGGTCGCGTACGCCGATCCTTGCCGCGCTGATGTGCACGATGGGCCTGGCGGCGATGGACACCACCATCGTTTCGACGGCCATCCCGCAGATCGTCGGCGACCTCGGCGGTTTCCGGTTGTTCAGCTGGGTCTTCTCGATCTACCTGCTCGCGCAGACCGTCACCATTCCCATCTACGGCAAGCTGTCCGACCTGTTCGGGCGCAAGCCGGTGTTGACGGCGGGGACGACCATCTTCCTCGCGGGTTCCGTCGCCTGTTCGTGTGCCTGGGACATGACGTCGCTCATCGCGTGCCGCGGCCTCCAGGGCATCGGCGCGGGCGCCATCATGGCGACGGTGGCCACGCTGGCCGGCGATCTCTACCCCGTCCGCGAGCGCGCGGCCATCCAGGGCTGGCTGTCGAGCGTGTGGGGCATCGCGGCCATCGCCGGGCCGCTGCTCGGCGGGGCGCTGGCCGAGTACGTATCGTGGCGCTGGATCTTCCTGATCAACCTGCCGATCGGCGCGCTCTCGATGACGCTGATCGGGATCTTCCTGCACGAGTCGTTCGAGCGACGACAGCCACGTATCGACTATGCCGGATCGATCCTGGTCCTCGTCGCCGTTGGCCTGTTGATCTTCGGCCTCCTCCAGGGCGGACAGGCCTGGCCGTGGATGTCCCGCCCCAGCGTGATCGTCTTTGCGCTGGCGGCGCTGTGCCTGGTCGTGCTCGCGCGGGTCGAACGCCATGCGGCCGAACCGGTGATTCCCGGCTGGCTGTGGCGCCGGCGCGTGCTGGCCGGATCGAACCTGGCCACAGCGGGCCTCGGCATCGCGATGATGTCGCCCGACGCGTACCTGCCCACGTTCTCCCAGTCGGTGCAGGGCCTGGGCGCCATTGCCGCGGGGTTCGTGCTGGCCAGCATGAGCCTGGGCTGGCCGACGGCCTCGACGCTTTCTGGCCGGCTCTACATGCGCATCGGGTTCCGCGATACCGCCCTGGGCGGCGCACTGGTCATCGCCCTGGCATCGGTCACCTTCACGCAGATTCCCGAACCGCAGCCCGTCTGGGCCGTGGTGCTGAACCAGGTGCTGCTGGGGGCCGGATTCGGCCTGTTGTCGACGCCGCTGCTCGTCGGGGTGCAGTCGGTGGTCGGCTGGGGACAGCGCGGCGTGGTCACCAGCGCCAACATGTTCTCCCGCTACCTCGGGCAGAGCCTCGGCGTGGCGGTCTTCGGCGCGATCTTCAACGCCACGATTGCCGGCCGGCTCGCCGACGCGCCCCTGTCGCTGGCCGGCCAGTTGCCCGCGCACGTCGACGACGTGATTGGCGTGCTGCACGCCGGCCAGGCCGGTCCCAAAGCCGACGCCTACCTGCGCGCCACGATCTCGCTGGCCACGCAACACCTGTTCGTGGGCATGGCCGGGGTTGCGGTGTTGATGGTCCTCGTGCTGATGACCGTGCCGCGACGCTTTTCGTCAGAGGGCCCCTTCACGGAATCCGCATCAGGGGACGAACATTCCGGGGCGTGACGTGATCTGCCGCGTCGCCCTCGTGCGCGCGTCGTGAGCAATCGAATGCCGCAACCGCGCCCGGACCGCTCGACGCTGCGCCCACAGCCGACGTGAGGTCCACGTGCCGCATGGCGGACAGCGCCGCCTCCCAGCGCCCCTCCGCACACAATCCCTGGATCCCCGCGTCCTCATAGGCCTGTTGCGCGGCCTCGAGACAGGCGGCCCGTACCGCGTCGAGTCTCGCGTTCTGTTCCTGCGGCATGGCCGCATCATACGCGCGTCCGACGACTGCCGCCCCCCGTCCCGGCGTGCACGAAGAAGTTGCTGGCTTCTCCGGCCACCTCCTAGCGCGTTTTCGGGTTCTTCATAGCGACGCGTAGCCGCAGTGGCGGAGATAAGCCGCACATTCAGCCGAGGAATAGAGCCGCAACGCGTCGGCGACGCGCGCGCAGATGTCGTCGAAGGATCGGGGGCGGGGGGCGCGCAGAAACGCCTTGAGCTTCGCGAACGCGAGCTCGATCGGATTGAGGTCGGGGCTGTCGGGCGGGAGGAAGTGCACAGTGCCTCCCGCGCGAGCGATCGCCGCGGCACTGGCGGCATCCCGGTGGACGTTGAGGTTGTCGAGCACGACGCGATCGCCGGGGCGGAGCGTGGGCACGAGGACTTGCTCAACATAGGCGCGAAAGCTGTCGGCGTCGATCGGCCCGACCAGCACGGCCGGGGCGATGAGGCCATCGGTGCGCAGCCCTGCCACGCCGGATCAGATCGGTCGCCACGCCGGGTTCGGCCAGAAAGACGAACGCATGAGCCGGACGCGTGAGCCTCGCGCCCCGCCACGTCTCGCGCCGCGCGACCACGTCTGGCCGATCGCGTTCAGTGGCGTGTACGGTTTTTCTTAACCGACAGGTTCAGCCGGTCGAGTTCGGGCCAGAGTGTGCTGAGCGCCACCGCCACGCCGATCGCCGCACGAATCTCCCGGTCGGGCTGCGCCGCGACGAGCGCGCGCAGCCGGTCTTCCTGGCCCGCCAAGCGCCGGCCCCGAAACTTCGTCTGCTTCCGGGGCGCGTCCTCGCCCGCTCGAGGCCGCTGGTCGATGCGATCCACCCACGACCGGCTGCCCCGGTACGTCGCGGCGACGTCCTTCGACGCTCGGCCGCTCACCCGGTCCGCCAAGACGCGACTCCGCAAGTCCATCGAGTCCGGTGCCATGGTCCCTCCTGACCGGAGAAGTACCACGACGCGGTACTACGTACAACCCGAAAACGCGCTAACGACCGGTCTCGGCGCACGGCGCGTGTACGGGCTTGGACTCGGGCGACCGGCGCTGGCGCAGATACACGGCAAGCCAGACCATCGACGCGATCGCCAGGAACTCGCTCTGCCAGTTCTGGAGCGACTCGAACCAGAAGCGCGAGGAGGTCAGGGAGACGGCGAGGCGCGGCGGTGTCGTGCCATGTGCGAGAGCTTCCTCGACCGCCGCGGCATGGCCGCCGGCTGCGTGACCGGCGAAGGCACCGACGAACAACAGGATGAACGTCAGGGCCGAGCGACGACTCGTATACCCGCAGCATCCAACCGCCGCGGCGCACGGGCCAGGGCACGCCGGGTGCGTCAGCGAAGTCGCGCGGATCCGCGTCGACGAGTTCGATCGCTGCGGCCGCCGGGACTCGGGCGATCCCTGCTGCACGAGCACGGTCGTCAGCAGAACGAAGACAGCCATCTGCAGGAATTCGCTCTCCCAATTCTCGAACACGGCCTCCCACAGATGACCGGTGCGCAAGTAGCGCTGGAGTCCGGCGGGTTCGAGCCCGACCTCGGCCCGATCGGCGTTATAGGCCACGTGGCCCGCACCCACCTGGCCCGCAAGCGACAGGGCGAACATCGTCAGGAGCACCAGGGTCAGTCCACGCGCCCGGATCCAAGCCATGCGTCTCACCTTCCACGGGGCGTGGGCGGGCACCGCCGTGACGCCGCTAGTCGACTGGCGGCAGCGGCGTCACGGCGGGTCCGGCCAGCACGTCCCCGTCCGGCGTGAAACGTGACCCATGACACGGGCAATCCCACGTGCGTGCTGCGGCATTCCACCGCACGACGCAGCCGAGGTGCGTGCACACGGCGGAACGCAGCACGATCCGTCCCGCATCGTCGCGGAACGCCGCCACCTTCGTGCCGCTCCGTTCGATGACGCGCCCGTCGCCGACCGCCAGGTCACGTACGGATTCAGCAGCGCCCGACAGACGATCGCGAACCAGGTAATACGGATAGTCGGCGTTCTCCTTCACGTAGCTCCATACGCCGGCAGCCGGCACCGCTCGATCGATCTCGAACAGACCGGCCCAGGTGTGGCCGCGGCCGGCGATGATATCGGCGATCATCATTCCCGCGAGCGTGCCGAAGGTCAGGCCATTGCCGCCGTATCCCGTCGCTGTGTACTCGTGCTCGGCCGTGCGCCCGATATACGGCAGGCCGTCGGGCGTTTCGATGACCTGCCCCGACCAGCGGTGCGCGATCTGCACGTCGGGACACAACCCGATTAGTTGCTGCTCGAGCCGGCGATGACAGGCCTCCGGATCCGCCTGCTGGCCGGTCTTGTGATCCTCGCCCCCGAGAATGACGACATCGGCGTCGCGGCGTCGATCGATGCGCAGGTAGTGGTACGGATCGGCCGTGTCCCACCACAGCGCGTCGGGCACCGTGCCTGGCGCCACGTGCCCTGCCACGGCATACGTCGTGTACGCCGCGAGACGTGTCTGCAGCAGCGCCGTGCCCGCCGAACCGCCCAGTCCCGCGAGCGGCGTGTGCGTGGCGATGACGACATCTCCGCACGAGACGACGGCGCCGTTGGCCCCGACGACCCGGGGATCGTCGTGAAACTCGCGGACGTCCGAGTCTTCGTAGATGCGTCCGCCCAGCAGGGAAATCGCCTCGGCCAGCCCGGCCAGGTACCGCCGCGGGTGCAGTCGGGCCTGCCCGCCAAACCGCACGCCAGGCTGCTGCACGAAAGGGACGACCTCCACGGATTCCGCGTCGAAGCCGAAATCTCGGGCCAGCCCGCGTCGGCCTCGAACGCCGACGTGTCGGGGACGGCGTCCGGATCGGCCGACGCGTGCAGGTATCCGTCACACCGCGCGAATCCCGCATCGATCTCGCATTCGTGAACGATGTGCTCGATCCGCGTCGTCGCGGCGAGCCCGGCTTCCCACACCGCGCGCGCCCGATCGCGTCCAAGATGCGCGGCGAGATCGCTCAGCCGCCTGTCGGTCACCATCGTCACGTGCGCGGTCGTGTGCCCGCTGTCGGCGTCGGCGCAGCGTCGCCGTTCGATCACCACGACACGCCGGCCGGCGATGGCCAGGAGGTACGCCGCCGTCAGTCCCGTGATGCCGCCCCCGATCACGACCACGTCGGCCGTGTCGTTCCGTTCGAGACGACCGAAACGCGGGAGCGACGCCGATGTCGTCCAGTAGGGACTGGCCGCGTCGCTGGTCCTGGTCACGCGCCGGCGCCCATGCCGGCGTCGGCCGCGGCACGATTGAGTCCGCTTTCCGCCAGGCCCGTCAGGATGTGATCCGCGGCCTTCTCCTCATCGAGCGTCTGTTGCAGCAGGTCCGCGGCGTGCGCTTGATCCGATCCGGTGGACGGTTTAGCTACGCGGCTTGAGTCAGCCGCCGCTCGTACGCGGCCGGACTCATGCGGCCGGCGGCCGAGTGCCGCCGACGCTGGTTATAGAACACTTCGATGTAGTCGAACAACTCCATCTTCGCGTCGCCGTGACTGGCGAACCGCTCGCCGATCTCGCTCTTGACCGTCGAGAAGAACGCTTCGACGACGGCGTTGTCGTAGCAGTTGCCGCGACGACTCATGCTGCAGGTGATGCCGTACGCGGTCAGGACGTCTTGGTAGTCCTCACTGGCGTAGGTTGAGCCCTGATCGGAGTGGTGGAGCAAGCCGAGACCTGGGCACCGCCGCTTCACCGCCATCTCGAGCGCCTTGATGGTGAGATGGCGGTTGTTGACGGCACTGATGGCCCAGCCGACGA